>PABH01000072.1 GCA_002702705.1 Anaerolineaceae bacterium | reverse complement strand
GCCAGCGTCTTTAGGCGCTGGCCGGTAACAGAGGCTTTTAGCCTCAGAGCAAACCACCCGTTTTACGGGTGGTTATGATTTTTTTCGAAATTAATTAGAATGCGTTTTTGCTACTAAGGTTGTGTTGTGATGACAAAAACACCAAAATCCGGGAATGAACTTTCTCCCAAAGCTTCATCCCATCCGATGGGAATCGTTGTACTCCATCCGGTCATCGGAATTGTTATAGGTTGTCCAGTATAAACACCATCGATTGTACCCTTATAAAAATCTTGTGCATTATGAATGATATACCGGTCTCCATTTTGAAGCCCTAAAGCGGAAATATCTACCGTTACGGAATTGGCTTTTTGCCAGTTATACACAATGACATTTCCACGTTTATTTTCAAAATAATTTGGGCGAACAACAATGTCATAATTTGTTGATAATTTCGTGTTGTAGTTGCTGCTTTTATCAAACCCGGTTGAACTTTGCCATTTTGACCATGAGAGTGTTGAGTTTTCTAAATTAAATGGGTTTGAAATTTCGGAAAAATAGAGATTATTATCCCACACATAAGAACCTGCATCCGAAGGTTGGTCGAGCTCTGCCAGAAAATTATTATCAGATGAAATACAATTATTAGAAATATTTGCGTTTTTCCAACCTTGTATTTCCAACGCCAGGGAATTCGGATTCCAAAGTCTATTTTGATTAAAGTTCACGGAGTCATTTTGTTCTGAACGATAACCTAATTTGGTTGTGGCGTTGAATGTGTAATTTTCCGTTAAAGTCATGTTGACTGCAGGTTCATATCCACCTATCAAAAAGGTATCATTAATAGCTACATTTCCCGAAAAGACAAAATTCTGTAATGGCCCACTTTCTCCATAAATATGGTAACTGTAATTACTAAAATTATTAAACATAATATTTTCGTAGATGAATTTTGTATCAAATTCATTTTGACCATAATAACCATGGCCATGACCCCGATCTGGTCCTAACCAGCCAGTGTTATAACTCAAATTACCATAAATGATGTTATTTCCAGCTGGGTTTTGGTCTGTGATACCATGACCACCATCATGAACAACATTATTAATTAAGGCGACGTTTTTATTGTAAACGGCAAGACCACCAGGACGGTCAAGATCACTTGGGTTAGAACCTGATTCTGATGCGACCCGATCAGTATTCGAACTGAAAATTTCTAAACCCCAAATGACCACATTGGGTGAATAAACTTGTATTCCACCATCAATTGAAACTCGCTCACCGGGGAAAGCTCGCACAATAACAGGGTTATTATCGTCACCGCTGATTTTTACATTATATTTGCTTGGCTCAATATTTGGGTGATATGTTCCCCCCTTAATCCAAATAATGTCTCCACCGCGAACATTTCCAGAATCAAGTAAAGCGCTGTCAAGATCCCAGGGATGGTTTAAACTCCCGTCTCCGTTAGGGCTTCCGCTTGTGGTCACATAAAATTCTGATCGATAGTTATTTGAAGTCAGGTTTTTAACAAAATCGGGAATAACAGGATCAGCTTTTGGTGTCGAATAACAAAAATCAGTAGATGTTTGTGCTGTATTGGTGCTATTAACGATAGTTGGTAAATAAACTTTATTTGGTTGTTCTTCTTGTGGAGTTGGCGTGTGGGGGGATGAGCCCATCAAACTGCAACTTACAAGCAATAATAAAAACAGGTTTGTAAATTTAAAAATATTTTTCTTCAATTTAAAATCTTCCTTTTTTGCACACTCATTTTAGACACTCTGAAAAGCAGAGGAATTTTTATTCAATGGCAAGCTAGAGATAATTTTCTCTACGCCATTTCCTTGGATGATTAATTTGTTTCGTAAAAATCCTAAGGAATATAACAATATATAGCATGATTTTGGCTGAATAGTGAAGAAGTTTACAAAATTGCTAATTTGAAGGCCTGTAACCTATATAAAAGTTAGTAACCTGTTAGGAAACAAAAAAGGTGTTTCATTAACGAAACACTATAAAAAAAGTATTCTTACCTATGATTATCAAATAGCTAAAGATACTCTTTTAATTAAGAGATTGTTTTTGAAAATTTCTTTTTTATAAGCACCTTGAAAATTGGCGTGAAATGTAATATATTAGTAATATATTACAAAGGTAAAATGATGAAAAATAAGGAAAAGCAGTTTTTATCCACCCAAGCTTATCATTTAATTAAAGAAGCGATCGTAACCTGTGAATTGTCGCCAGGACAATTAATCGTGCAGTCTGATTTGGCGGAGATGTACGGTGTTGGTGTAACGCCAGTTCGAGAAGCGCTGCGAAGACTTGGTTTGGAAGGGTTTGTTATTGCTGTGCCACGGTTAGGGTACCAGGTTTCTCCAATTACGTTTCAAGATATCCAGGAAATTTTCGAACTCAGATTAGTCCTTGAAAGTGCCGCTGTACGTTTTGCCTCCGAGCGTGCTACATCCGAACAACTTAAGAAAATAACCGAAGCAGCAAATTTTACCTACGAGTATAAAAAAAGAGATAGCTATATCAATTTTTTACGACACAATGCTGACTTTCATATTCTGATTGCCTCGACCAGTGGCAATTCAAGATTAATTTACCAGATTCGAAAAATTATGGATGAACTTCATCGTGTTTTTCATTTGGGACTTGATGTTCGTGATAGTGCAGATGAAATGCGAATGGATCATATTCGAATTAGTGATGCGCTTAATAAGCGTGATGCCGAATTGGTTGAGAAAATAATTCGGAATGAAATCGTAACTTCACAAGAACGGATTTTTGAAGCGTTAAAACAATATCAAATAAACATGGCACCGGTCGGCTTTGCTAACACAGCTTTTCCGGTTGATTTTTAACGATGATGGAGGATCATGATGTTGAATAAATCGGTTAGCAAACCAACTGAGCATTGTTATCAAACAAGATTAATGGATGTTATTACAGAAAAACAACAATTCTTAACTCGATACCCCTCATTTAAAGAAACCAGTATCATTGATGAATTAAGAAGTCGAGAATATGAAAGTTTGGATCGCCTTGGCCATGTTTATCTGGATTATACGGGTGGGGGACTCTATGCAGCTTCTCAATTGAGAGCTCATTATGATTTATTATCATCACAAATTTTTGGCAACCCCCATTCTACTAATCCCACATCTCAAGCAATGACTCAATTGGTGGAATCTGCAAGAGCGTATGTTTTAACTTTTTTTCATGCTGACCCCAATGAGTATGTATGCATTTTCACTCAGAATGCCAGTGGCGCTTTAAAACTTGTTGGAGAATCTTATCCGTTTTGCCAAGGTGGAAGGTATTTATTAACCTATGACAATCACAACTCTGTAAATGGTATTCGAGAGTTTGCAAGAAGGCATGGAGCAGAGATTCATTACGTGCCAGTAATGCTGCCGGATCTTCGTATGAATGAAGAGGAGTTGATATGTCAATTGGAACAAGTCGATCAAACAGTAAATAACCTGTTTGCATTTCCGGGACAGTCCAATTTTTCCGGTGTTCAACATGATTTAGACTGGATCGAAAAAGCGCAGGCATTGGGTTGGGATGTGCTTTTGGATGCAGCTGCTTTTTTACCAACCAACACATTGGATCTTTCTCAACACCATCCTGATTTTGTGACACTTTCATTTTATAAAATGTTTGGATACCCAACAGGTGTTGGCGCTTTGGTAGCGCGTCGTTCAGCACTGGCTAAGCTTCAAAGACCCTGGTTTGCAGGTGGAACCATAACGGTTGCCTCTGTGCAAGGAGACCGCCATTTTTTACATCAAGGACCTGAAGGTTTTGAAGATGGTACTTTAAACTACTTAACTTTACCTGCTGTTGAAATTGGATTGCATCATATTCAGGAAATTGGTTATCCTTGTATAAAAACAAGAGTGACAACTTTAACAGCCTGGTTAATGCATAAATTGCATAATTTGCGTCATTCGAATGGGGAACATTTAATTCGTATTTACGGACCGCTTGATATGGAAAAACGAGGGGGCACACTGGCAATGAATTTTTATGACCCAACTGGTCATTTTATTGATCATTTGCGAGTAGAAGCCCGTGCAAATGATCAAAATATCTCTATTCGTACAGGTTGTTTTTGTAATCCAGGTGATGGAGAGATGGCATTAGGTCTTTCAGCTGGCGAGTTAAATTCTTGTTTTAACTCAAAACCGCGCATGGAATATCAGGATTTTCGGTCTTGTCTGGTAGATAAAAGCACAGGTGCCGTTCGTGTTTCTGTAGGACTAGTTTCCAATTTTGAAGATGTGTATGCATTAGTGAAACTGGCAGAAAGTTTTTTAGATAAACGGTATGATGAGATTTAATAATTAAAAAATGACTGGCTAAATTCTTGCATCAAATTATTACATTATTATAGGGGCAGGGGCTCAAAATATTGGAGGTTTTGGATGCAGAATAATAACAGCGGGGCAATCATTGTTGTTTTATTGGGGTTTATTTTTTTAGGCATATTAGGTTATTATTCCTGGGATGTGACCAGCAACACAAAAACACTTGAATCGGAGATTCATGAATTAATTCAGCAAATCGACATTTTGGGCCAGGAAAAACAGACACTTGAGAATACTTTAAGAGAATCTAATATTGATTTGCAAACAGCACAAAACGAAATTGAGAAAATCAACCAGAATATCACCTACGTCCGAAACCAATTAATCGATTTAGGGTTGTGGGATCGCTTGGATGAAAATTCCAAAGCGATATTAACCAATCTCACTGGAAATTTTGATCTACCAAGCCTTCCTGCAACGCAACTTCCTGAGGAAGAGATTGATCCAATTAAACCGAAACCTGATTTTCGATTTCTAAATCGTATTATTTATATACTATTGGGTGTTGGGGGTTGTGGATTGATAATCTTTTTGGGATTTAGCATGGACGGGGCAACAAAAAATGTATTTCGAATGAAAGTGACCCGAAAAGAGGCTGAAGTGTTAAATCATCTTCGTAGGCATCGATATTTTTAAGAAGTATTCTGGGGGCATGGTTTGCTTACGATGAAGGAAATCGAAATTTTTTCCATAAACCTACTTTTATCAGAAAACAGCATCTGAAGTAGCAAATTAAGAGGACAGAACATTATTTCTTCTAAAAAGAAGTTATGTTGGCTAAGTCTGCTGTATAATAATCGTGAGGTGATTCAATTGAAAGATATTAAAAATGCCTGGAAAATGAATGAAAGTTTGTTGCAGTCATATCGTTCGACTTTTATGATTTCACAATCGATTTTCCTTGTTGTGGGAGTTTTATTACTACCACCGTATGTACCTTTATGGTTGATGATTGGTGTTGCTGTAATTAACCTGGTTATTATTTGGTATATCTGGTTCAGAACCGTTCGATCAAGAGCGCTGGTTGTAGATTATTACAAAATCCAATTAATGTATGATTTTTCAAATCATCATGATTTTTGTGAAACTGTATCAATATATGAACTTAATATCAAAAAAAGAAAATTGATGAATAAAGCTGCTGGTTTAACCAGAAACTGGAGAAAGACACGGCTAAAATTAGATTTAGGATTACCTATCATATACAGTTTATTATGGATAGCGTTTGTATTTGTGAAGTTATAAAATTAAAAGCGGGTTATTAAAACAAACTTGAGTTAGCTTTACCATTTTTCACCTGCTACTTAATCATTTCAATGTTGGAATTAATTGTTTTTAATTTAAATGTGGTATTGTATAAAAAGGGGAAATTGTAAAAATTAGAATTGTTTGATTGAAATGAAATTGCGAGGGAGTTATGGATAAAAAAGAAAGAGATCTTGAAAATGCCTGGGCAACCAATGAAGGATTGTTACAGGGTTATCGTTCCACTTTTATTGGGTCACAGTCTTTTTTGTTGGCGATTGGAGTTTTACTACTTGATAAGTCATTACAAACGTGGATGATGGTGGTGATGGCAATAATTAGCGGGGGTATTATTGTTTATATATGGATTCCGGTCGTCAGGGCAAGGGCTCTGATAGTTGATTATTATAAAATTCAATTAGATCACGACTTTTCTAATTTAAAAAATTTTTGTGAAAATGAACATATTTATATTCACAATAAAAAATGTCGGAAGGCTATGAACAAGGAAGCTGACCTCACAACCAATTGGCGTTTAACAAGAATCAAAGTGGATATGCTACTGCCTGCTATCTTTTTTATTATTTGGATAGGGCTATTAATTACAAAATGCCAAATGAATTAAATTTGATACGCTACCTTTTCTATGGATAATTGAAGAAAGGGAATTTTTGGAATAATACTTGAAGCATAAATTATCCCAAAAAATCCTAAACAAGTGTTTTATTTTCTTGTATTTGAACTTTGTTGTAATACCTTAATCGCATGGTATAAGATTTCATTTACAGGAGTTTCTATTTGGTAAGTTTTACCGAGCTCAATCATTTTCCCTGCAAAAATTTCAACTTCGGTTTCTCGTCCTGCTTCAATATCTTGCAGCATCGATGTTTTTCCTTTAGGATTTAAACTTAAAAGAAATGTATACCAGTCTTGAATATCCTTCTTTACCAAATTCACTTTAGCGGCTTGGGCAATTGTGATTACTTCGTTCATAGCCGCTTCCATGATGTGTTGTGCATGTTCAGAAGTTTGGAAAACACCATAGGGTGCAGATAAAATCGCAGAAGGTTGATTTGTGCCGACGTTAATCATAAATTTCCACCACATTATTCGAACCATATCTTCCGGCGTTTTAAAGGGAATGCCCGCAGTGGTAAAGATTGATTGAAGATGTAGAACGCGTGAACTTAAAATCTGATTGGTTTTTTCACCAAAAAAGATAGTGCCGATATGATCAAAACGGATATAGTTGTTAAATCGTTGGGCATCGATACCTACAGAGATGGCGAAAACCATTTTTTCCATTCCATAAACTTCACCAATTATTTTTTCGCTATCCAAACCATTCATAACGGAAAGGATTGTCGTATTCGGACCAACTAAATTTTGGAGATCAGGCAAGGCTCCTTTTAAGTGTTGATGTTTTAAGGCAACGATGATTAAATCAGGGCTAGCAGGTTTATCTTCTGGGGAATAAACAGGGATAAAAACTTGTTTTTTGTTTATGATTAGCCCGTCATTTCTTAAACGCTCGTACCGGTCACCAGAAGCGATGAATGCAATTGAGTCTGGATCATGTTCAAAAAATTTACTGGCATAAGCTGCCCCCATTGCACCAGCTCCCTGGATTACAACACGGTATTTTGCCGTCATAGATGACTCCTTATGAAAATATTTATCAACGATTAAATGATTTTACCAGAAGCATTGACCCTGCTGAAAATAAGGGTTAATTAAAAAAACACCTTTTTCGATAACTCCATTAGAGAATCAAAAAGGTGTTTTTTATACTTTTAATTATTAATCAACCCACTGAATGCCTTGATCCATAAGATATTTTTTTTCTTTTTCCTGATGTGATTTTGCAATCGCGTTTTTAATATTTTCCCATTCTTTACCATGAAGGGGATAGAGAGACAGAATTAGTGTACATGCAAATAATAATATTCCGGGTATTAACATCCATGCTGTCAAAATACCAGTTTGTGCATTTGTGTTTTGTAACCCTTTTGCCAAAGTTTGGTCATATCCATACCAAACCAATATCTGTAAAAATGCAGCTTGTGCCAAACTAATTGCTGGTTTGGTGATAAAGGAATTAATACCAGCATACATTCCTTCTCGGCGTAGACCTGTTTTATGTTCATCCATGTCAATCACATCACCGTTCATTAATGGAATCAAATACATTCCACCTGCAAAACCCGTTCCAACCAGGAAAAAGCTGAACATTGCGAATGGCAATAAACGTCCACCAAATAACATGATAAAACAACCAGCCGCGAACATGGCTGTCATAACTTGCATACTGGTTTTGACTCCCCATTTATCCCTTCTGTTGAGCCATAATAAAACACCAATTACGATTCCGGCCGCAAGAGCTAAATAAATTGGTATTCCTGGAATTTTAATTTCATCAAAATAGTACAATACGCCTTGCATTAATCCGGTTTGAACGTAGATGATTGTGAAACTAATTGATTCAAAAACGAGAAAGGAAGGATTTTTAAAACATGCGATAAGAGATTTAAAAAATGGAAATTGTTCTTCTTCTTGAATAAAATGTTTCTCTTTATAATAAAAGGTAGAGATAAAAACAATGGCTCCCATAGCAAGCCCCATTGAAATCATGATGATTCTAAAACTTGCAGCTTCTTCTCCTGGTCCAGGAAGTATGATTGGCCCCAAAATTAGTGGTATTGCTGTAGCGAACACATTAAATAATATTTTCCATATTAAAATGGATGATCTTGCTTTATTTGAAATGGCCATTTCAAAGGGCATAATATAAATACTTGTTGCAATAGCCGTATATAATGTATCAAAAACAAATAGAAAAAATAGAAGTTGAAAAAATAGACCCATTTGGGATGTGGATTGTCCACCCCAATTGATCCATAAACAAATAAATGCCAAACTATATATTGGTGCCCCATAACGAATATAGGGAATTCGGCGACCCAATTTGTTTTTTGTCCGGTCGCTGATAAATCCAAATAAGGGATCATTAACAGCATTCCAAATTCCAAACAAAAGCCAGACTAAGGCGGCCATATCTCCTTCCAACCCTCGCCATCTTGTAAAATAATATGTTAATATTCCTCCTGTAACTAATCCATTCAGTGTTGCAGTTGCACCATCAGCAGCAGATACCCAAATACGACTTTTTAACGGTACGATTTCTTTTTTCAATGTTTGGATAATTGTCAAACGAACCTCCATTAATTAATTAATTTGTTTAATTATCTCTGACTATTTATAAATAAGCAATTAAAATTCACAATTTGATTGTTATTTAATCAAAAAAAATCCAACCTGATCAAGTCTTTTGGAATACTTTCTTAATTAGAATTTGCTATAATCTAAATAGAGTAATAGATTTTTATCCCGAATGTATATAGTCTTGAGTGGAGAGTAATGAACAAAACACTTTTATTGAGTAAATTTATTATGGCTCTCGCGATTGGTGATGAATTTTCATCCACATATATTCACAAACAAACTGGTGAACTGATTGAAATATCGGTTGAAGCGAGTGAAATGTTTGAACATATTAAAACAAATGGTTGGGGTAACTATTCACAATGGGAATATGATGCCATTAAAAAAGTTGAAAAAGTAAAAAGTGATCCATCATTTATAAAAATTCCTAGTAAATTTGATCTCCATGAATACAGAATGATGGAAGATTTTATTAGTACAATTCAAAATTTGATATTACAAGATGAGTTTCATCACACAATACAGGGTAAGGGTGCATTTCAACGATTCAGGAATAAATTAATTGAAAACGGATTAGAAAATGATTGGCAGGAATACAAGAAAGAAGAACTTGCGAAATTTTCACGAAATTGGTTAAGAGAAAATAAAATTATTTTTAATGACGATATAAAAAGATAAGTTTATTACAAAAAACGCAGAACTTTCTTGTAAGGAGAATTGATGCTGAATTTATTTGAGCCATTAAAAATTAAAGATATAACCATTAAAAATAGAATTGGAATGTCACCTATGTGTCAATATGCATATCAGGATGGCATGGCAAACGATTGGTTAAAAGTACATTTAGGAGCTCGAGCTGTTGGGGGCGTAGGATTGATCTTAACAGAAGCAACCGCTGTGGAAGCTCGAGGAAGAATTTCACCATTTGACCTGGGAATTTGGCGTGATGAACAAATAGCGCCATTAAAAAGTGTAGTGGATTTTATAAATCAACAAGGAGCTGTGGCAGGGATTCAGCTAGCACATGCCGGCAGAAAAGCATGCACAATGCCTCCTTTTAATGGGGGCAAGCCTATCTCCAATGATAATTTTTTATGGTGGCAGGCAGTTGCTCCAAGCGATATACCTTTTTCCGAGCTTCATCAGAAACCGGTTTGCTTAACCCTGGAAGATCTATTAATCATTAAAAACTCATTTAAAGCAGCTGCGGTACGGGCATTAACAGCGGGTTTTCAGTGGTTGGAGGTTCATGCTGCGCACGGATACTTGTTACATAGTTTTTTATCGCCTTTATCAAACCATCGAGATGATGAATATGGGGGGAGTTTTGAAAACCGGATTCGTCTTTTGCTTGAAGTTATTGAATCAATAAAAATTGTCTGGCCAGAAAATTTGCCATTAACAGTCCGTATTTCCGGGACTGATTGGGTGGAAGGTGGGTGGACTGTTTTTGATTCTGTTCAACTTGCAATAACATTAAAAGAAGCAGGTGTAGATTTAATTGATTGTTCTTCCGGTGGTATGGTTCCCAAAGCAGATATTCCGGTTGGTTCAGGGTTTCAAGTGTTTATATCTGACAAGGTGAAAGCTGAAGCAAAAATAAAAACAGCTGCCGTAGGTTTAATTACCGCTCCAGCACAAGCTGATACCATTATTCGATTAGGGCAGGCGGATATGGTTCTATTAGGAAGAGAACTGTTGCGAAATCCATATTGGCCAATAAAGGCTGCTAAAAAATTAGGATCCTCAATTCAGGTTTCAAAATATTATGAAAGGGCTTATTAAATTTAATCCTTTCCCTGATTGATAAACTCGTTTACTTCAACTGGTGTGTTTCCCAAAAGTGCTTTTTCAGTAAAACACATCTGTCTGGCTAACCGAATCAATTCTGAAATCGCAGATTGTTCTTCTTCAGAATCAATATAAATTTGAATTTCAAAACCATCACAGAAACCTTCCGCATCTCCTTTTAATACAGAACCTTTTTCGTGAAAACGAGCTTTAACCAATACTTTTTCATTTTGAATGGATAATTTCCTTTTTTTCGCTACCTGCGAAAGATGAGAGATTAGTCAAAGGGCCATTCCGGATACAAAATAAGTTAACGGCGTAGGCGCTGTGCCCTCACCACCGGGCATGTAAGCGCCCTCGTCACTTACCAGCGAAAAAACCTGACCTGTTTCTGGTTGCCCTGCCATAACTAATTTTTTCCATTTTTCAAGCGAGCTTGCTTCTGCTTGTACTTCAATTCCACGGAAACCCAATGGTTTATCTTTTGCCATTTTTTCTCCTTTTGTATTGGGTAACTATAACAAAAGGAGCAGATGAATTCAAGCGGATTTAATAAATCCTTGGAAGACTGCTATAATAAGGGACTGAACTTTTGACCCCATTTTTTGAAAGGTTACCATGATGGCAGTAATTATAAGAGAAGTAACCACTAAGAAACAATTAAGAACTTTCATTGATTTTTCGCTAAAACTTTATGATAAAAATCCATATTGGGTGCCACCCCTATATTTTGATGAACTTAATACATTAGATTGGGATAAAAACCCCGCCTTTGAAGATGCTCAAGCACGGTATTGGCTTGCGTATCGTGGAAATCAAGTTGTTGGTAGGATTGCAGGTATTTATAATCCAAAATATGTTCAAAAATGGGGTAAAAAAAATGTTCGGTTTGGTTGGATTGATTTTATTAATGATGAAGAAGTATCTGCAGCTTTATTAAAAACAGTTGAGGATTGGGCACGCACATTGAATATGGAGGCTGTTCATGGTCCTTTGGGATTCACTGATCTTGATCCGGAAGGTATGCTTATTGAAGGTTTTGAAGAGTTGGGCACTTTGGCATTGATTTATAATTATGAATACTATCCAGAACATCTAAAGAAGCTTGGTTATGAAAAAGAGATTGACTGGCTGGAATATGAAATTCATGTGCCCGAAAAGCCGATTGAAAAAATTAGTAAGGCTGCTGAAATTGTTTTAAAAAGAAACAATTTACATATTTTGGAAGTTAATCATAAAAAAGATTTATTAAGATATTCCAAGGAATTATTTTATTTACTAGATGATGAATATAGCCATTTGTTTGGGACTGTACCGCTATCTGAAAAACAAATGGAAACATATATTAACCAGTATTTTGGTTTTATTTCACCAGAATTTGTACCTGTTGTTTTAGACGAAAATAATAAGATGATTGCTTTTGGGATCGTGATGCCTTCATTATCAATTGCTCTTCAAAAATCAAAAGGGAAGTTGTTTCCCTTAGGGTGGTATTATTTATTACGTGCTTTAAAAAAGAATGATCGAGCAGATTTGTACTTGATTGCAGTTAAATCCGAGTATCAGGGGAAGGGGATCAATGCGGTTTTGATGGATAAGATTAATCAAGTTTTTATTAATAAAGGCATAACAATTGTTGAGACGAATGCAGAATTAGAAACGAACACCGATGTTCAGGGTCAGTGGAAATATTATGAAAAACGACAACATAAACGTCGTCGCTGTTTTATAAAGACATTGTGATTCAAAAAAAGCCTCCAATTTCGGAGGCTTTTTTTGAAAATAAGGTATTAAATTATTCAACCACAATGGATACGGATACGTAACAATAGGTTACATTCCCGGATTTTAGTGCCCAAGTGGTTTGGTATGTACCTGCATTCCTAGGAGCAAGCATATCCAGAATTAAATCAATTTTTTCGCCTTTGGCAACTGTTTTGGAAATGTCTTGGCTATCAGCACCGGTGTGCATCTTTTCACCGCTGATATAAATAAAATCTACACTTCCTAAATCCCAACTTTTGTTCCCTGTATTAGAAACAACCCAATGACCATCAAAATCACCGGCTGGCGGATATTTCTGTCCAAGTTGTGGGGAAGTGGATTCAATTTTACAGTTGTAATCGGCATTAACAACTACCGTTGGGGTGTTTGTGATGACTGGAGCGGTTGTATTTACAACTGTTGGAGCAGTCGTGGGCTGTGCAATGGTCGGAATTGCCGTTGCTACCGCTGTAGTAGCAGTTGGTTCAACAACAATAACCTCAGTAGTGGGGGTAGCAGTCGGATTTGCCAGTGCTTCCATTGTTTGTTCTGCCTGAACAGTTTGAATGGCTTCTTCTTTAAGCCTTTCAAATACAGCGGTTTGTTCGGCAGGATTATCTGTGGCAATAATTACTTCGGGGGTTGGTACCGCCGGAGATGAGCAAGCTGCTAAAATGGTTATTCCTAAAATAGAAATGATTATTAATTTATTGATTTTCATCAGGTTCTCCTTTTTAAGAAAACAGTACTCAATAAATCTGCTATTGAATTTTGTTGTGGGGACGAGGTTTCTATTCCTATAATTTCCCCGATAGCAGAAGCGTCTATAATCGATTTTCAGACATTTGTTGGTTCTTGTCAATGGTTAACGATGGATTTTGGTATAGGGAATTACCCTAGAATCTCTTTGATGAGGAACAGGTTAAACTTTTTTTCTTGGAAACATCGTCTATAATTAAGTTAAAGTACTTAGAAAATGAGGTGAGGATCATGATAGACCCAAATGCTGGAAAACCTGCGACCAAAGATCAATTGGTTGATGTGAAAAAATTAATCAGTGAATATTTTCAGAAACCTGATCCAAAGATAAAAAGCCAACTAATTAACTTCGGTACATCTGGTCATCGCGGTACATCACTTGATCGTAGTTTTAATGAAGATCATATTTTGGCTGTAACCCAGGCTTTATGTGAGTATCGGAAAGATAAGGGGATTACCGGTACGCTGTTTATAGGGATGGATACCCATGCCTTGTCCTTACCAGCCTTAAAAACAGCAATTGAGGTATTGGCTGCCAATCAGGTGACTGTTTTTTATCAGTCCAATTTAACATTTACACCAACCCCGGTGATCTCTCACGCTATTTTAACAAGAAACAAAGATAAAAAAACGGATCTGGCGGATGGGATTGTTATCACTCCTTCGCACAACCCACCTCAAGATGGTGGTTTTAAGTACAATCCACCGAGTGGTGGTCCCGCCGGGACAGAGATTACCAATATAATTCAAGCTCGGGCAAATGAGATACTATTAAATGGATTGTTTGATGTAAAACGAGTTCCATTTGAGCACGCACTAAAACTGGAAAATGTAAAAGCGTACGATTTTATGCAGCCATACATTCATGACCTTAACAATGTGGTTGATCTGAAACGAATTAAAGAAGCGGGGATTAAGATCGGTATTGACCCAATGGGTGGCGCAGCAGTATATTATTGGGAAGAAATCGCAAAAATGTATGGTTTGGACATTACGGTTGTGAATAAAGTGGTGGATCCGACGTTCTCATTTATGACTGCAGATCATGATGGAAAAATCAGAATGGATTGTTCTTCACCGTATGCGATGGCAAACTTGATCCAATTGAAGGATAAGTTCGATATTGCTTTTGGTAATGATCCGGATGTTGACCGGCATGGAATTGTTACCAGAACAAGCGGTCTGATGAACCCGAATCACTATTTAGCTGTTGCTATTTATTATCTGTTCCAACATCGTCCTGGCTGGCCTGATACAACTGGCATTGGTAAGACTTTAGTTTCCAGTTCAATGATTGACCGAGTAGCATCAGATTTAGGGCGAAAGTTGGTCGAAGTGCCAGTTGGGTTTAAATGGTTTGTGGATGGCTTGCTTTCTGGAGCGTTTGGATTTGGTGGAGAAGAAAGTGCGGGTGCCTCATTTTTACGGTTTGATGGTACAGTATGGACCACCGATAAAGATGGTATTATCTTGAATTTGTTAGCTGCGGAGATTTTGGCAAAAACTGGCAAAAACCCAGGAGAGATTTATCAAGAATTGGTAACCAAACATGGCGATCCAATTTATCAACGTGTAGACGCCCCGGCAAATGACCGGCAAAAAAAGATATTAAAACAACTCAATCCAGAGAGTATAAAAACGCAAAACTTAGCTGGTGAAAAAATCACAGCGAAATTAACACGTGCACCAGGAAATGGAGCAGATATTGGTGGTTTGAAAGTGACTACCAAAAATGGATGGTTTGCTGCGCGCCCCTCTGGCACGGAAGATATTTATAAAATTTATGCTGAAAGCTTCCTTGGAATGGAACATCTTAGGAAAATTCAGGCTGAAGCCCAAGAAATTGTTAGTGAATCATTTGTGGATGCTGGCGAATAATTAGAAACAATTTTACTGATTATTTGTTAGAGCGTTGGTCCTGTTCTAATCGTTCAATTGCCGATTGAATACATTGACGTCGGGTGGCTTTCGGTTTCAGGCTGTATTCATATTGAATTAACCGATTAACTGTTTGACGATCTCCCCCAACTCTTTGTAATAAATCATTAAATAAAAAAGCCTGATCCAACGATGCTCCAAATACTTCTTCCGCTGTGTATTTTTGACCTGTTATTTGTTTTAAATAGTTTTTAAGGCGAGAGAAAAAGCTGAGTTTTTTTGGTGATAAGAAGTTTGACTCTATTTTTTCCAATGGTTCAAATTCTGAATTGGGTTCGTAAAGGTTTAAACCACAATTTGGGCATCGTGAATAATCGAAATGAAATATCTCACCACAGCGAGGGCATTCGATTTCATTCATATCTGCTGTTTCTCCTAGGCTAAATGGCATATAAACCTCCAAAAAATTGAAAAAGTTGTAAAAATTCAATTTAATTAACTATAGCAGGAAAAGCAAAGATACAAAGCCCATAAACAAGATTTTTTATAAAATCAAAATACCCTGTTTCTCCCTTCTTTGAAGATGCTTTGTTTATTAATAGATTGAAATCCTAAACAAGTGTACATTTTAAGTAAGTATTGACAAGGAGATGCAAAAAAGAATTACAAAAGTTAAGATATAAAAGTGTTTTTTGATCCAATTAATTAGTGAAGTTGTGTCAATTTGTTGAATGGGAGAGGTAATGAATAAAAAAATAATATTTTTTGTGATTGGGGTTGCTGTTGCCTTGGCTTTATTAATCCAGCTTGTTCCTTATGGACGTAATCATTCCAACCCACCTGTTATGCAAGAACCAAACTGGGATAGTCAAACCACCCGTGATCTTGCGAAACGTGCATGTTTTGATTGTCATAGTAATGAAACTGTTTGGCCTTGGTACAGCAATATTGCTCCGGTATCCTGGTTAGTTCAACGTGACACAATGGAAGGTCGGTCAAAACTGAATTTTTCTGAGTGGGTAAATGGGAGTGAACAACTTAGGGAGACAGACGAAATTTATGAGGTAATTCAAGAAGGAGAGATGCCACCTCCATTTTACCTCCCTTTACATCCAGAAGCGAATTTGACAGAAGCGGAGAAACAGACTTTAATAAAAGGTCTACAAAATACACTTCAATAACAATTTATTTTTTCTCTGCCAGATATTTAAAATATCCGGCTTTTTTTAATGCTCTTAATGTTAATCCGCCCAAAACACCCCCAATCGCTCCAAAAATAAGGTAACCTACAATGGCTTTGGCTAACCCCAAAGCCACAAAACCTACTGGAGCTCCAGTGATTGCGCCAAAAGCCCACTTTACTAAAAACTTACAAAAATGTCCGAAGGCTCCCACAAATCCTGCAACAAATAAGTTTTCAGGATTACCCAGAAGAAACAAGGCCAAATCGGTCCCAATGCCTATAATTGTATAAGAAATAAACGTATTAAGCGCTCCGAAATCTCCCAACCCCATAAAAGCAGCAATTACACCTGACAATAATCCTACGAGGCTGGCTGAACCTCGTTTGGGTACAACTTTTGACGCTACAATGATAATCGCCATCTAAAATACACCAGAATGTCCGGAAAGTTGTAGTGGTAATCGTAGTGCAATTTTAGCAACCACAATCAAAACAGCAAATAAGGTTAACAAAAATAATTGAAAGGTTGAAAAATATCGTTCTTTCATCGGGTTTTGATCTCAATCTTATCAACGTCTTGAATCCATTCATCACGGATATCCAACTGTTCTAAAAGAGAAACTAATTTTAATGTTCCTCTGCCGGATAGATCAAACATTACCATATTATCAGGATATTTTACTTCTGCCCATGTAAGCTCGATGGATTTTTCTCTACTTGTGCTGATGATTTTTATGATTGTATTGTCCGAAAATAAATTCTGGTTAAATTGTGTTAACAATGCGTCTTTTAATAACCAACCTTCTTGGGTTTTGCCTTCTTCTGCATCGATGAATGTGGTGGTGGTTAATGATTCGAGATCCAATGGAGAAAAGGCACCCTTTAGCGTCCCGTTCCAGTAAACCGGAATATCGCCTGGTTCAAGAGATGCATCAATTTGCTTCGCAAGACTTTTCCCCCTGAAGTATTCAATCCCAATTACTGACAAGATTAATAAAATTAATAAACCTATAGCGACAAAAATTCGATTTTTTTGACTCATATTACCTCCAAAAAATAAAAAGGCTAATCACAACCAGAAAAGACACGATCACAAACCAATCGAGAGCCTTCATTTTTATTTCGTTGTATGACTGTCTATTCGGTGAATCAAATCCACGAGTGTATGCTGCTTCCGTAATAGCCCAAGCGCGACGGGTAGTCAAAACAATTGCCGGAACCGTTAATGCAATCAGATCATTTAATTGTTTGACTAATTGTCGTATTCCTTCAAACTTTATAAAAATTCCACGGCTTTGCTGAGCTTCCCGAATCGCATGCCATTCTTCCTGAAGTAAGCCAATACTCTGAAAAGCCAGATTAATAGAGAAAGCGTACCGATAAGGGATTCCAAGGCTTTCGAGTGCCAGGCCTAATTCAGTTGTTGCTGTGGTAGAAAAAAACAAGGCAAACACTCCTGATAATAAAGTTAAACGCAAGGTAATAATGATGGCGAGCTCTAAACTGACCAACCACCAATCAACAAAAAATAAGACGATGAGGATCCATTTTAACCGCCAAACCTGCCGTACCATTTCTGGCAACAATCTTGCCCAAAGAACAAACAAAATGTAACCAGAAAAAAATAGAGTCAATCGATCTAAAGGCACCATTACCGCTAATGAAATGGTGAGACACATCCATAGTTTAGTACGAGGATCCAAATTCCTTAATGGTGAACTTTGATTTAGTTGAATGGTTTTTGTTTTTCCACTTTGGCTTAAGTTAAACATTTAATGCCATCCATTCAGGTTTAATCAAGCCAATTTTATGCCAGGCAGCTTCAAGGTTAATTACATCGCTGGTTTTTCCTTGAGAAACAATTCCGTTTTTATTTAACAAAATTAATTGGTCCGCATGAGCAGCTAATTCAAGATCATGAGTTGTATATATAATTAAGAAACCAGCATCGGCTAATTTTTTCATTAAACGAACTAAAATTTGTTTATGTGACTCGTCCTGTCCTAAAGCAGGTTCGTCTAATAATATGCCGTGTGAGGAATAACGCATTAAAGCAGTCGCTAATGCAACCCTCCTTTTTTCTCCTTCGCTTAACAAAAGTGGCGGCGTATCTTCATAACGTTGTAGATCAAGCATATCCATTAACCAACGATACCGATCAAAGTCTGGATTTTCAATATGATACAAAATTTCTTCTTTTACAGATGGGTTAAATAATTGGATATCTGGGTTTTGAAACACCATATTAAATAAAGGTTTTTGATTGCACTTGCCATCATGGATCACAGTTTTTCCAGAAAATTTTTGCAGTCCGGCTAATGAGCGAAGTAAAGTAGTTTTACCCGCCCCATTTCTGCCTACAATAGCAACGATTTGTCCTGCTTGCAGCTCGAAATTTATGTTTTGAATGATCTTTTTTCCGCTCTTTTCAACGGATAAGTTGCTCACTTGTAATAAAAATGGATCGTTAGTGGAAGGGTATGTTTGATATTTTTCAGGGATGTGAATGATATTTCGGTGTTTTCCATGCAGTAAGAATTTAGAGATATTTTTGGACTGTTGCAGATATTTTTCTCGGTGTTCGCAAATAATGGCTGCGTTTCCTTGTGTAATTAATTTTTCTAGCAATTTGACAAACTCCACAGCTGAAGTTGTGTCCAGCATTGAAAGTGGTTCATCAAAAATATAAGTCTGAGGTTGACGGGCGGTTATGGAAGCGAGTGCTAGTTTTTGTTGTTCACCACCAGATAAGGTATGAGGGGATCGGTTTCTGAACTGAATCAGCTCAAACTGCGTCAGTGTGTTTTCTAAGCGGAATTTCATATCAGAGCGGGAAAGTCCTAAATTTTCCAGTCCGAAAAGTATTTCACTTTCCACGGTTGGTGCTAGAATTTGATGTGCTGGATTTTGAAATACTAAACCCACTTTATTAGCGATCTCCCACATGGATAAATCTCTGGTGGAGGTTTTATCAATTAAAATCTCGCCATAAAATTCACCCCGATATAAATGTGGTATTAGGCCAGATAAACACCTTGTGAGTGTGCTTTTTCCGCTTCCAGAATCGCCACTGATAAATAACCCCTGGTTTTTTTTTAAAGTTAAAGTTACAGGTTCCAGACCACAATTGTTTTGAGGATAATTGAAGGCTACTTGATTTGCTTGAAGAGTGGTTAACATGAATTGGTGGTTGGATTAATCGAGTTTTTGTGGTAACCAATAACCGTTATCATAATTTACATATAAAATGGGTTGGCTTTCCCGACGAGCCGGACGTAATTTATCAGCCTGAATCAAACCTTCTGTTATTGGATCATTTTCCATTGTTCGAATTTGTTTTACGCCAGCGTTTATTATTGTTTGAAAAGGTTGTAAACCGCTTATTTCCCTAATCTGGCCTATCTGTACATACCGGCCGTCATTTCCGGAATGAACCAATCCCACAGCAGCCAAAGCACCAATGACACCATCTTGTGTTCCCCCTAAACCGGTTAATAAAATCTTGTGTTTTTCTGCTAAACCCCGGGCTTCTGTTTGACTTACTAAATCTTTTTTTACCTTATTGCCAAAGTCAATAATAGAATCAGGTACATATGAGGTAACACAAAGTCCGGGATCACTACCTTGTTGAAAGTCTGCCATCATCAGATTTTCCACATGACGAAATAAATCATATAGATTAGGTTCATTTTGTGATTTTAGGATGATGGCAGCACAACTGTTTTTTGCAGTATATGGTACCCGCGGATCGAATAATAGTTGATGTCGGGTAATACCTTCAAGATGATAATTAGCCGATAAATGTTCAGCAATCTTTCTTGCTAAATGACCGGTGCCTCTTGAAGTCTTATTATCTGTGTCATCAATACCAATATAAACAATCATTTTTATTCGATCCTAGCTATTATTTATTTTACTTGAAGTTCAACAACGCCTTTTACCTGAAGATTTTTTTCCGCACCCGGAATTACAGAACTGAAGCCACCTTTTGAGCGGAAGGAGAGTATACAATTATCACAATCCATAATGTCAGCCAATGCGATTTCAGCAGTATAACCGTCATCTGCCACAAATACCAGTGTTTCTGCGTCTGGTTTTAGAGCAGCCAAACTTAAAAGGTCAGAAATAAGAACACCAGTATAAGTTTCTGTCTCCCCTTTGCTATTGGTTGATTCCACATCCAACGTGTTTAACGCTTTAACATCTTCTTCTGACCAACTAAGTTCATTTTCAACATTTCCAGTTACACTTAAAGCGGCATTTTCCTTTTCAGCGGTCATGGTTTCTTCTGCAACTTCGTCACCCGAACCATTACCATTTCCTGATCCGTTTCCACCACCAGAACCATTTCCTCCATCGTTAATGACTGGTTCATCAACCACAACTTCGGGCTCGTTAACCACAGCAGTGGTAGGTGTACAAGCTGAAAAAATTAATACAGATAGGACTAAAATACTAATACAAACAAGAATTTTTTTCGACATAATCTCTCCATTTATATTAAAAAGTGTATAGATATTACCAAACAAGTATACACTTTTTGAGGTGAATCTGTCTAGTTGATAATAATAATTCAGAGTTTCCTGCTAAGTATTAATGAAAGACGGCGTAGCGGTTATAAATTATTTTTTATGAGCTGTGAATAGTAATTTTTTGTATATCCACTTTAAATATAACCTTGATTAATAATTAGGTAATTCTGCACATAGACTATTCATCACATCAGGGTTAAGGTGAGGTTTTTCATACTTCCATACACCACATAAATTTTCTAGTGTGGGTGTGTCAGATTTTATTTTTGCGATGATCAGATCTGCTTTTTCTGCATTATTCAATATGAGATAGGTTTCCAGGAATGGCAACCATTCTGATTGATCAACGGGAAAGATGTTTTGCTCAAGAACATAATCACCTAGTTGGCTTGCTTCTGTCCAGTTTTCCTGTTGGCGAAGTAAACTGGCTTTCTGATAATAATAACACCAGTCATGTTCCGGTTCTTTTCCAAAAATGCTAGCAGGAGGTATGTGTGGTGAAGCACTTACATCAATTCTCTGGATTTGAGAAAAAGGAGCTGCGCGGTAAATGATTTCCTCATCATAATAGGAAAGTTCCATTCGGTCACCATCAATAATATGTGCACAAGAACCGCCTGCTGGGTATGAAATTAACAAAGGTAAAGAAAAATCATTGGTATATTGAATACCGCGAAATGTGACGATGGATTTGTTTTTTAAATAGATATTAACCATGTTTTCGGCGTTTAATACATCTGCAGTAATTAATGGAACCTCCGAAGGTTCGGGATTATATATTGCATTAACCGGTGCCCATGCTTCAGCGCCTTCTTGAAGCCGACTTCCAAAAGGTAATAAGGGTAAAATTTGAGTACCATCCTTTATGTCCGGCGCTCGCCAAGATAATTGCCACCAAAGTGTCCTTTGATTTTCCCACCATTCAACATATGTTAGGGAATTGTTGTAATGAGAAATTACGGAAAGAAACAATAAGAATAATAAAATATATTTTCTTGAGTGTAAGTTAATCCATTTAAAAATCAATCCCGTAATGAATAACGCTACCCCCAATGTTGCGTGTAGCGTATACCGGTCCATTTGTAAGTTGTACTTTACTTCTCGATTCGATAAAATTACCGGTATTATTGCTGCAAAAATCGCAATTAATCCAACCCAAATAAATTCGTTATAGTGTATTTTATTATTTTCATTTGCAGTAATCGGTGAACTATTGTTTTCAAGGTTAAGAAATTTAATTGTTAAAATAAAAATAATTACAGCCACAACGGCTAACGACACGGAGATAATAAAATGTTTAGGATCTGTGTTTGAGGCTGTTTGGTAAAATGGTACACTCCAACTTTGCCAAACTGTTTCTATAAAGTCACGAATAATTTCTATACTGATTTTAATTCCCATATCAATGGGACTATTGATGTATCTATCCTTGAGTAAATCAATATTCGTCGCAGGACGAGAGCTAACAAAAATAAACAATCGCCAATACAAAAAGGCACATAGACCAATAATATATAAAGCTCCATTTAGCAAAACTTTTTTTAAGTTCTTTATTGCGAGTAACCGTGGAGAATCAAATAAAAATAAAAACAGCACTAATCGAACGATTTCAAACCCCAACATATATTCGTAATCGAATAAATAGCCCAGTTGTAAAAATAGAGCCACGACGATCAATATGATTTTGATGAGTAAAGGACGAGATTTAATAGCTAATATTGAGAATATAAGCGAAAAAATTGCAAGATCATATCCTATATAATGGTTTGAAAAAGTAAGGGCAATCGGTTGCTGCATAAAGCCTGGATAAACCAGAAAGATTATGGCTGCAGATAAATTAAAGTAGGAATTTTTTTTCCAGACCAAATTTAATAACCAGTAAAATCCTATTGCTCCCAATAGCCTCAAAGAAATTGTAAACAATTGCCACATAAAATGGTTATCTTGTATGATTGGGTAGGTAATTGAAAACAGGAAACCTACCCCTTTTCTTTCAAACGACCACAAACTATATACGCTTTTATTCGTTAGTTTCCCTGCTAATGGATGCCAATCATTTAAATAATAGCCTGTTTGGTTGCTTAATGGCAAAAAACAAATCAAAGCGATTACAATCAATACAATAATATTAATTACGTTTTGATTCTTACGCATCCACAAAAACATAAGGAGCCTCTTTAAACATACGGTGTTATTTTATTTGTCGTGTTTTTAAATTAAGAACAAAGATTTATGATGTTAATTAAATTTTCAGCAGTTCTTTGGGTAGCTGTTCCATCTAAGAAGGTAACTTCGCTTTCAGCAAGTGCCCGTCTACCTTCCTTGTCCAAAGCTGGGTTATCCAAGTATTCATTTAAGGCTTGTATCAACTCGTGTTTACTGGTAACGCGTTTTCCGGCGTTAAATCCATCAATTCGAACTGGTGTAGGCCAACTTGGAATTTCCTCCATAGGTACCCAAAACTTGTTTTTCCAACCATTTTCATTGGGAATAACCGTGTTTATGCACGGGGTATCATGCAGCGCACCTTCTACTACCATTGTAGAATAAATGGTGACTAGGATATCGGAGTATTCGAGCATACTGGCTTTTTCTGGGAAATCTTCGCCTGAATACCGTTCCAAACCTTCTGGTGCTTCTTTCGGCTCAACGATATGTACATTTTGGCATTGTTCAACAAGTTCAAATATTTGATCCGCCTCTTCTTTATAAGCAGGATCGGATTTAAAGTGGGTGGGATGAAGCCGTACTAAAAGTTGAACTGGTTGGTTTAATTCTTGGTTGTTTACAATATCAGCTAATATTTTTATTGTTGGTAGGTTAGGGGTTGCGCTTAATGCAGTTGCGGCAAAGGAGATTAGTTTTTTATCAGGATCCAAATGATGTTGAGAAAAATATTCTTCGCGTGGCAGTAACCAGGTTTTGTTGAGATAACGATCATAAAGTGGCATGCCGCCAATATAAATATTTTTTCGGTTCCAGTCTACACCTTCTGCGATTTCCCATTCATGGGTTTTTGACCATACATTTACATAATCCATATCTGCACCAGGTAGACCAGCTGAACCAGGGTTATCCCAACCTATAATTGTGGTAGCCGTTCGAATATTCCGCTGTTTTGCTTCTCGAAGAAGATATTGATCAAGCCGCCAGCCTGCAGCACAGGAAATAATTAAGGATGGTTTATATTTGTCAAAAAGATCAGGGTAGATGTTTGGTGTAAATAAACTCGCCTGAAGTTTTCTGAATAAAGTTCTGCCTAATTTTGTATGACGCAAGGTGGAAATGAGAGGTCTTAATAATTTAAGAACTAATTTTCGACGACCCTTGGCTTCAAATTCTTTGTTTCGCTGTCGTGTATTCACATAAGTTAACGGGATTTTGGGTGAGGCAACTGTTCGACGAACGTATTCAAACAATTCCTGAATCCCAGCATAATAGGATTTTTGGTACTTTAGGGTTTCATCCTCCCGCATTGATTCAAAAACAACGTTCGGATGGGAAATTTCAGATTTTTTTCTTTCCAATTCAGCTTTTTGTAAAAGGAATACCAAACGAAGATCTTGGTTTAACAACTTTTCCAATAGTCCGGTCTCAAAAAAATAACTAACCCCAAGTCCATGATCGAGATAAATAAAAATTGTTTTCAAATGAATAACCTTTCAGGAAGAACAGCAAATTTTTGCTACATATAATATTCAGCCACTGAATTATAATGGTTTATTGCTTTGTTCTCAAGGTAGTTTAATTGAACTGCTTGTAAAATTTCTAACTTTGTAAGGTTAATGTTTCAAAAAACAAGTCGAATTATTTTACTTGAATTTAATGTATTTATGAACATAATAAATTTCATGATTGTTTATAATTTCATAATGCCAATATATTGAAAAATTCGAGAATATTTCATTTTTAGATTGTGGTAAGAAAGGTGTATTTCATGATCAATCAAATCGCCAATTATTATAAAAGAGTAAAAACAATTTTCCATGTGACAATATTAATAATTATTTTATTCATTGGTTTATTTTCACCATTACAAATCACTCCAGTTCTTTCAGCAGCACAAAGTGCTGATCTTCCACTAAATCTAATTGCCTCTTGGTCGCCTTCTAGAATTGGACCCGGTTCTGTATCCACACTGCGGATAAATATGGAGAATTTAAACGATTATGTGGTTGATCAAATTTCATTTAATTTCACACTGCCTGAGAATGTTTATGTGATGAATCCATCGATCAATCGAACAACCTGTGAAATTGGGGTAGTCGATGCAGCTTATGGTGGTCGTGAAATAACTTTCTCTCAAGGGCTGGTTAATCGTGATAGTAGTTGTATGATTGAGATTGATGTTTCTTCTTCGGAAGTTGGTGTTTATTCCTTCACCGATAATATCCTTGTCACCTATGCTAATGGAAATAACTTCTTAACCATCCCGGATTTAACGATTTCTTCGGGTTTCCCGGGTTTTTTAATGGAAATTTTCCCGTCAGGAGTAGTTATCAACCAGACTGCCAGGGTTACCTATACAATTGATAATACAAATAATTCTACAAATATCTATAACATGCAGTTCAATAATATTCTTCCTAACGGCCTTGTTGTTGCAGATAACCCGAATGCCAGTACGACATGTCCAGGTGGTCAAATTAACGCAGTACCGAATGGGAGTATTATTAATTTTACAAATGTTGGTTCCAGCCAACTCCTAAACGCTGGAACTTCATGTACGGTAGAAGTTGATGTAAAAGCTGTGGCTAGAGAAGATTTTATAATTAATCAAAGTGAATTGTTGTTTTCATCACCAGGCATAGGTTTTAATATCTCAGCCGGAAAAGCAAACACTGCTTTAACCGTAGATTTTGATACAGCTATCTCTTTTGAAAAAAATACGGAAAATTATTGGGCTCGTCCTGGGGATATGGTCGACATTCATTATCGTATTCAGAACCTATCTCGTGATGAGGAAATGAAAAATATCGAATTTCATGAAAATTTCGGTGTGTTACTACCGGGAGTTGTTGTTACCAATTTATTAACCCAAGATGTATGTGGAGTTGGTTCAGAACTTACTGTTACGGGAAATGACACGATATATTTTTCTGGTGGCAACTTACAAGCGGAATCGTCTTGTGAATTTATTATTTCTCTATCCATCCCAAATGATGCAGATTATGGCGATTACGAGTTTATTTCTAGCAATATATCTTGGGAAATCAATGGGGTTCGTTATGATGGCTTGCCGAATTATTTAAGATTGTTTATTGAGCCTGTTCCGATATTTACAAAAACTTTTCAAGCCGATGCTGAACCAATTTATCCTGGTGATCAAGTTGAGTTAATTTACCGTATTGAAAATTTTTCGAGTATTGATTCGCTTTCAAATATTGAATTTACTGATAATTTGTCGGAGTTTCTTGGAGATAACTCGATAACTCTCCCGAATTCAAATTATTGTGGTGCTGGTTCATTGTCTATTAGCTATATAATAGGCGGTACGACCACTTTGGAATTTATGAATATTTCCATCGAACCCGGCGGGGTTTGCGAATTTTCAATTAATTTTACCGTGCCTTCAGGAATTTCCAGTACGAATTATGTCAGTGAAAGCGGAAATTTAATATACACATTTAACGAAAATAATTACGTTGGATCTACAGCGATTGACACTTTACAGATACAATCCTTACCTCTAAATGTATCCAGAGATTTTTTGGATGAAAACAAAATTCCCGGAGATATCGTAGAGGTTGTTTATCGAATTTCAAACGAAAGTTTAACAGGTGAGAATCCTGGGAGTGGGGTGGACGTTGATTCAATAAATTTTAATGAAAATTTAACTTCTTTCATCGATGGCTTGGTTATTTCATCTATCCCACAACAGGAAGGAATTTGCGGCGGCAGTTCCAGAATTTCAGGCACAAACAACGTTCTTTTTGAGAATGGTTCATTGGCACCAGGAGAATCTTGCCAATTCAGTGTATATCTTAAAATCCCCGATTCAGCTTACCCAGGTGAGTATGGTAGATTGTTAATTACAAATGTAAATTTTCAGGTGGATAACCGCACACTTTCTGACAAAATAGATGGTGCTGGATTAAAGGTGGGTGGAATTAGTTATGAGATGAATATTTCATCTTCAGCGGTTTACCCTGGTGATACCATTGATCTTTCTTTTTCTTTTCAGAATAATACCCAATATAGCATGACGAATGGCTCGTTTTCTATCAATATAAATAACTGGATAAGTGGTTTACAACCTGTTGGATTACCAATCGCTGATATGTGTGGTATTGGGTCACAAGTCATTCTTAGCGGTGATGATGAAGATGAATTGGAGGTATCGGGAATTTCATTACAAAGTGGGGAGGCTTGTGAGTTTTTAATTCCACTGTCGATTCCAATAAATGCTGCTATAAGTGACTATAATGGATCTTCCTCAGCTTTTTCTTTTTTGCTCAATGGAGTAAACCTCCAGTTGCTTCCTTTATCGGAAAACATTTCTATCGGTTTCCCATTTACACTAACAAAACAATTTTTGTCAGAGATAACTGCTCCGGACAGCACGATTGAGGTTCGTTATACAATCTCGAATAATCATCCATCAAAAGTTTTAACCGATATCCGATTTGATGAAGATTTTGATGATGCATTAAGTGGTCTGTCTATTGAGAGTTTTCCATCTTCTGGCGTATGTGGCGGAGGTTCGTTCCTTATCGAAAATGAAAACCAGATTTACCTTTCGGGAGGATCGCTTCTTCCTGGGGATAGCTGTACATTTTCTTTGTCTATTCATATACCCAGCGACATTGGAAGTAATACGCTTATTGAGAGTGCAACAACCACAATTCGCGGAATTATTGACGGTTATGAATTCAATCAGACTGATGTAACCGATTCATTTGAAGTTTATGGACTCGTTATTGAATTTACAGGTAATCCAATTGATGTTTTTGATCCGATTCAATTTAATTATCGAATGCGAAATATTACACCAAATGAGATAAATTTTGATTTGCAATTAGACTTAAACAAAATTATTCCTGGTTTACAAATGGTAAGTGATCGGCAAGATGATATTTGCGGAGTCGGATCTTCCGTTTATGGGAATACAAGTCTTTATGCTGAAGGGATAACCATTCCATCTGGCGAGGAATGTAATCTAATAATTGAAGTAAAATTACCACCTGTTTCTCCTGGGCATTATGCCAGTGTAGAACCAGAGATTCGCAGTGATAGTCCAATAAGTTCTGTCTACCATGAAGTTTCGGATGTGTTTGTGTTTTACAGAACTTTGTTAATTATTATCTTAAATAATTCGCCATTCCCGTAAGTGAGTGAACGATAATTCTAAAAAGCCCTGGATAATAATCACCAGGGCTTTTTCCGGGGGAGAGATCGGATTTGATTAAGACTGTGCTGCCTTCTCGAGGGCCTCTGTTGGGGTAATTTCACCCATAAAGACCTGATACACAGCTTCATATAGAGGCCCTAAATATTTACTGAATTTCGGGTCTGTTGGCAGCATCTGGCATCGGTTCAACATTTGTTGTTGGGCTTCAAGCCAGGAATAACGTGATAATTGATTGTCGGAATAGCTACTATAACGAACAGGACTTCCCGCCACACGAGTTACTTCCCGGTCTTGTTGTGGAGAAGCCGCTTTAAATAAGGTGGATAAGATTTCTACTTTTCGTTCCATGGCTTGGTTCTGCGGGATGCTGATACCCCAGGTAGCATTCCAAGGTGATGTAAATAAGGCAGTGCCAAATAAATCCCGATAAGGGTTTCCATCATCCAAAATTAGAGCTGCTTGACCACCCCAACTTGTTGCCATCATTACTTTACCAGATTTTAGAAGATCGCTAATTTCTTGATTGCCAAAAGTATGCGTATTCTCCGGGCAAAATGATTTTAAAGAGACATAAAATTCGAGAGCCTTAACCGCTTCCGGACTGTTAAACAAGGGTTGTTGTTTTTGTGAATCCCAAACTTTTCCACCTGCAGCCCATAAATAAGGGAGCCAATCTAAAAGTATTTCACTGGGATGAGCTTTTAATGCAAAAGGGAATATATCATCATTTTTTGTACTTTTTTCCAAGATTTGCGGCAGGTCAAGTGGATTAATGATCGGCACATCAACCGCACTGGTTAAATTTAACAGGTCTTTTCGATAAAAAACCAAGTGCCCATCGGTAAACAAAGGCAGGATATATTGTTTGCCATTAAGCTTACATTCGTTTGCTACGGACAAAATGATGTCTTCTGGTTGATATGTTTGGCGCGCGATAGGGTCGAGTTCAGGTAGTAATGTGTCAAAATCAGCCAACCAGTTATTGCTTACCAAACCAGGCAGCCAGATATGTCCTGGTACACATACAGCTTGATAAGAGCTAGTCTCTTCCTTTAATGATGACTCCATCATGGGCTGATATTCTGCCCAAGGAAAGATGATTAATTCGGTTTCCCATTCAGGATGATCGAGTAACTGCTGCTGAAGGACAGCAAGCGCTGGATCATCAGGACCAATGATTCTATTTTTCATCACATTTTCTCCACTAAATCACGGAAATATTGACTGCTTTCAACAAGCGTAGGTTTTATGCGGTGTAAACCGCCACCCATCAAGAAGATCAAATCACGTCCATAAACTTCTAACATTTCCGGAATACGATCAATTGTCATACCGCCACCTGGTGTGGGGAAAATTGGTTTTATATGCCCCATTGATACTTCAGCGCCTTCCATGATGGAGATACACTCTTCCTTGCTGAATGAAAACCGACCACCCCAATTTGGAAAGACGGTTGCATCCGCGCCAGAAAGGCGTGTAATTTGACCAAACAAGGCATAATGCGAAACCCCATTATCTGGACTGGTAACAAAACTGCCAATGAAAGCTGGATGAGCCATAATGGGTAAAGCAAGCGTATCGTCCTCTGCTAAAAGCCGCATCATATCAAAACCAACCAAACCCGGGGGTACCAGAAAGCCACCAGCCCCATTTTGTTTTGCATAATGGGCTTTCTCTTGAATTTGATCGGCTCTAGCGCCTAAACTGGGCATGTAAATTGATTTGTAACCCGTTTGAGCATTAGCCTTGGCTACGGCTTCAGCGCATAATGCCACCCGTTCTTCAAATGGAGAAAAAACCTGATCAGCAAGACCGTGATCATCTTTAATGATATCAATTCCCCCCAATGCAAATTGATAAGCCTGATTTGCCAGATCTTTTGGGGACATACCCATAGGTTTGATCGCGCTGCACAACATGGGGCGGATCGGGGCATCTAATCGCTCTCGTAAACCGTTTTGACCGAAGCGGGGACCTTTAAATTGACCTAATATGCTTTGAGGTAAGTCTAATTTTTCAACCCGAACACCCGGTTTGATACTGGAATTACCAAAAATCATATTTAATAATTGAACTAGGTCAAATCCTGCGTTTTCGACAGGATAACTGAGCGTGACCAGGTGTGTTGAATCGGATGAAGATGAAAAACTTTCAACTTGACCAACAATAAAATCGGGAATATCACCAGGAGGTAATAAATCAGCTGGAAATTCAACGGTCTGTTCCAGGCAAGCATCCATTGCTTTTTGTTCAGCTTCCTGTTTTGTGCTGGTAAACCGGTAGGTGACCTGGAAACGTTCTCCCGATAACTTTGGAGAAATGGTGTACATTAGAGTGCCTCCGCTTTTGCGGTACTGTGCACGGCTTCCAAGCGTACGGCTTTTAAGTCTGTTTCGGTGATATCAAGTTCGTGTCCCAGCAATTTTTCGACTGTTTTAACCAACGCCAGGGCATCGAGTTCGTATTCGCGCATTAAATAAGGACGGCTTGCTCCATGGGCAAAGGTATCTTTTAATCCAATTCGTTTCAGTGGTTTAGCAATTGCATTTTCCGCCATGATCTCTGCTACAGCGGAACCAACACCACCCACGATGGTGTGATTTTCCATCGTTATGACGCCAATTTTTGCTTTGGCACAAGCAGCTGGGATTTGTGGATCAGTAAAGGGTTTTAAAGTGGAAACATGCATATGCTGAATGGAAACACCCATACGTTTCAAAACAGCGGTGGCACGGATCGCTTCTTCGGTACAGATGCCGCTAGAAATCAAGGTAATATCGGTTCCTTCACAAAGGACACGTGCCTGGTTAAAAATAAATGGTTCGTCTTTAGCAAATAATCGGGGGACTTCTCCACGCAGCATACGGAAATAGATTGGTCCTGGAATGTTTTCAGATACCTTTAAAACGCTTTCAATATCTGTGACATCCCCTACTTCCAAAATGGTCATATTAGGAACCGCTCGTAATAAAGCGACATCTTCAATGGCCTGGTGGGTGATGCCGCCTGGGGTGGTGATGCCAGGCAAAAAACCAACCATCCGGACGGGCAGATTGGGATAAGCAACGGAATCAATCAATTGGTCAAAAGCGCGCCTGTAAATGAAAACGGCAAAGGTGTGGATAAAGGGTAAAAAGCCTTCTCTTGCCAAGCCTCCTGCAGCACTCATCATGTTTTGTTCTGCCAAACCAAATGAAATAAATCTTTCCGGATAGACATTTTTGAATAAATCAATCTCGGTAGAGCTGGTTAGATCGGCGGATAAGGCCAACACTTGTGGTTTGTCTTTTGCCCAAGCTACCAAATTGTGTGCATGTACTTTTGTTAATATTTCCATTATTTTGCGATCCTTCCTGCGCTAATTGGCACGCTCTTTTAGCATTTTTTGATATTCTAACCGGTAGGTTTCTCGTTCCTCTTCACTTGTAAATCGAAGGTAATGCAATTTAGGAGCCCGAGTTTCCAACAGGTCGAGGCCTTTGGTTGGGTTGGAATAACATAAAACAAAAATTGGCCGTCCATCAGGTTCGACCTGGGAAGGAGCTAAAAGGGCATCCAAATCGTGGGCATCCACGCTGAAAACACGAGCACCAAATGCTTCTAATCGAGATTGGAGGGGCTCAACATCCATTACATCACACATTTTTCCATCACAACATTGCCCATTTACATCCACGTAAACAATCATCGAATCAAGTTTATAAAAAGACATGGATTCAACGGCTTCCCAAACCTGACCCTCATGAAATTCTCCATCGGACATCATTACAACAACCCGTCCCGTATCACCTTTAAATCGACGTGCTAACGCAATGCCTACAGCCTGGCTGACAGCTTGTGCTAATGAACCGTTGGTTAATTCACATCCTGGTGAATGTTCTGCGCCAATCATTTCTACGGAGCTGCCATCTTGATTAAATTGTTTTAATCCTTCCGGTGACATACGGCCGACTTCTATTAAAGCAGTGTATAAAACCAATGCATAGTGAGCAGGGGAAAAGATGAAACGGTCTAAATCCGGCTGAATGGGACCGTTATAACCTCGTCCGGTTTGGTAGTGGGGGTTGTCATTTGCTGGAACCCCTAAAAAGGGTGGGGGAACCATCGGTGCTTCACTCGGACCAATATTTAATATTTTTGTATATAAAGCCGCGAATAATTCAGCTGAAGAACATGCCTGACTCATATACCCACCATTATTGTTTAAGGTGTGTTCAAGAACCCGTAAACGAATATTGTCTGCAATTTTTTGGGTTTCTTTTTGCCAGGTGGAGTGTGTATCAGTTTTAGCATCAAGGGACATAATCATTTACTCCATTTACGAAAAAATAATTTAAGAACAATTGTATCATTAAGAACTTTAGTTCAGATAATAACATGTTTATTAAACCTAGTCAATTAATTAAAAATGGATAATGGTTATTTGCTAACAACTTTATTAAACAATGGCAAGCAAACAAAAAATCTTAGAAGGTTACTTGATTGTCAAACCTATTTCGTTTTGCTCGTTTCAAGTAGCAATTTTTATGAAAGTTACCCATCTGCTGGGTTGACTAATTTAAAAGATGAACAGAGAAAAAAATTGGTTAATCGATTGATTCCAGATATACGGAATCGATAATGCCTACGATGACAGAAATAATGCTTCCTTGAGGGTTTTCCAAAACTTGCCGGGCGCCAGTTCCCTCGCGTAAAACCAAAACGGTGTCACCGATACCAGCCTGCGAATTATCCAAAGCAATAAAATCATCCGAAGTAGATTCCGATTGTAAGGATAATGGGCGAACTATTAATATCCGCCGGTTTTTATAATGGTCGTGACCCACGCTGGTTACCACTGTACCAACTACTTTGCCTAACTCCATAAAACTCCTGGTTTACGAATAGGGGTTAAACCCTTTTTTTAGGATGAGATCAAATTCTTCGTCAGGTTTTACAAATAATTGATCTACGATGCCGACCAATGCCAAATCAACCGGTAAAGGTCTCGGTTCATGTAAGGCCAATGTGGCTTCTCTGGAACGCACCATAACACATAAATCTCCCTCACCTGCAAAGGTTGCATCAGCAGCAACTTGCAGTAGTCCAACCGATTCCAAATGGCGGTTTACCGGTTGGACTACCAATAGTTTTAACCCTTCCATACCGGGGTATTTGATGGTGCAAACAGCATTTCCTTTTACAATTCCAAGCAACATTTTATTCTATCCCTGCATTGGAGAGTGCTCTTTGAATGATCTTGTCTAATAAATTTTGATCAATTTTTCCGTAACGAAGATTTACTTTTTCAATTATTTGCTGGCGAATTTGGTTTTTATCTGGTTTGTGACCTGAAAACGCAACTGGATATCCGGGTGGAAAACCATCTGCTACGGACGTTGTTTTTGCTAATGGGGTTAACCCGGGTTGGAGATTTTCTATTGGGGCAGTTGGTTTGGTATTGTAAACAACTTGATTTGGAGAATAACTAATTGACTCGCCAGAAAAAAAGGGAAGCGCTCCAGCGGGTTTTAAAGGCAAAGATTTGTTGTTTTGCTCTTTTGAGAGATAAGGACGTACTGGTGCAGCAGGTGGGCTGTTGTATTTGGCTGTAATCAAACTCATTCCCAGCAGCCTTGCTTTTTCATAGGCAAGATCGGTCAGGACGATATTGTCATTTAATGTGAGAGACATCGTGCCGCGTTTAACCAAATCTTCAATATCGTGATCTGTATAAAATGTTTTACCGATGAAACACCTCCGAAATCGACGTTACCTATTCTGGCTGGCCTTCTAAACTTTCCATCGCACGAATGGCGGCATCTCGGGCAGTGATAATTTCTGACTCAGAACCACTTAACCACATTCTGCCAAATCGTCCAACGGAAGAAACATGAATGACCTTGATGCTGGCTGATTTTTCCGCTTCGTTAACAGCATAATTAATATAAGCTGCTGGCGCACATTCCAAGACAAGTAAAGTTTCACCTGGTACCAACATACTTCCTCTTCGGAAGCGGTTAATCAATTGAGACTGGTACGGGTCAATGCGAGTGATGACTTGAGTGGAAACAACACTTGGGCGAATGCGATCATTGATGGATAAACCTAATCGGTCTAAAACGACCTGACCAGCTTCCAAAACAGCAGATTGACTTGTGGAGTGAATTTCAAACATGCCAAACTCACGTTCCACAATTTGTGCACCAGGGCGGGCTTCGGTTGCTTTTACTGCAACATCAACGATCCGAAACACTTCGTTTCCTGGCGCCATTTCAACATACAGAGCCGCCATACCCTCTGTGGGCAGGTCACCTTGGGTGACTGAGCCAACAAAAGCAGCATATTGCGCTTGCATCCGGTCTATATAGCAATAACAGCGAAGTGAAAAATCCTGAGCCATTATGATTTATTACTCTTTTCCACGTCCACCGAACTGACCCTTAGAGCGTTGTGGAAGGATCATTTCGATATCTGAATGGGGGCGGGGAATAACATGGACTGAGGCTAATTCGCCAACGCGTTTCGCAGCAGCTGCACCGGCATCTGTAGCTGCTTTAACTGCACCAACATCACCACGCACCATTACGGTTACGAAGCCTCCACCAATATATTCTGAGCCGATTAACTCAACATTGGCAGCTTTCACCATGGCATCTGCGGCTTCAATTGCACCAACCAGACCCTGGGTTTCGACCATTCCTAAAGCGATTAATGAAGTATCCAACGTTACTTTCCTTTCTGTTCGTTATAACACGTTTGAATTTAGGTTAAAAAACCATCCAGTTTCGATGGTTATTTACAGATTTAATATTTCTTGCAAGGTTTTTTCCACAAAAGGTTCTAATTCACTTAATGATGTTAAATTTGGAATTGATACCGGAGTTAGTATTTCAGCAGGTGGTTCATATAATTCATAAGCCAGCCGTTTTATGTTAATTAAATGCCGGGCAGTTATGTTATCACCGGTAATGGCTCCACCAATTCCGCCAGAACCAAGAGTAAAGGAAGGTGTCAGACCAGAAGTTAAACCCACTGCACCGACGGTTCCCATTGTGTTTACCAATATTCGAAATACTGGTTTTTCAAGACCAAATTTTAAAATTACATCCTCATTTTGGGCATGGATAATTTGAGTGTGACCCGTTCCACCGGATGCGATTAATGCCATCGAGACGTCACAGCCTTGTTCCCAGCCATCAACTTCATACCAGCCTAAAACCGTAGTTAATTTTTCGTGGGAAAGAGGTTCGTTTCGACCGATATCCACCAGCGGAGTTACCAGAATTCTGGCTGTATCCGGAACGGAAAAACCAGCAAAGGATGCAACAAATTGAGCTGGTTTCCCTACAACATTTACATTCATGCTGCCGTTCGGATTAAAAACAGTTTTTCTTAAGAGATCAGTTTCTTTTTCATTACAAAAATAAGCACCTTCTGAATACATCAGATCAGCCAATTGTTTTGCGATTGGGCGGTCTGCTACGACGGCTTGTTCCGTAGCACAAATGGTGGAGCAATCAAATGCTTTGCTGGCAACAATATATTTGGCAGCTTTTTGAAGATCCGCTGAGCGGTCGACATAAACAGGCACATTTCCCGGTCCAACTCCGTAAGCCGGTTTTCCGGTTGAATGTGCTGCACGTACCATTGGTGTTCCACCCGTTGCCAAAATTAATGCTGTTTTGCGATGGGACATTAGTTCGTTCGTGCCTTCTAATGAAACTTGCTGCATACAGCTGATCAGTCCTTGAGGTGCGCCTGCTTTTTCAGCAGCCTGAGCCATAACAAAAACTGCTTCATACGTGCAGCGGGCAGCCGAAGGGTGAGGTGAAACGACAATTGCGTTTCTCGCTTTTACTGAAATTAATGATTTAAAGAAAGCAGTTGAAGTTGGATTGGTTGATGGGACAAGTGCCACAATGACGCCCATTGGCCAGGCGATCTCACTGATGCGTTTTTCTCTGTCAAAGTTGATAACGCCAACGGTTTTTTCTGCGCGGATGCTTTCCCATACCATTTTTGAGCCAACAACATTTTTTAGTTTTTTGTGTTCAGGGACACCGTAACCAGTTTCTTCATGTGCCATTAAACCCAGACGCTCTGATGCTTGAAATGCGGCATCAGCCATTGCTTCACAAACCCGATCCACTTCAGCCTGAGTGGCTTTACTCCAAATTTGCCAGGCTTCATGGGCTTTTGAAATGCGTTCACGAGCTTCTTGCACAGAGGCGAGATCTTTGTCCATACGTATATACTTTCTTTCTCAATTGTTAAGCAGTTTTTTGAAAAACGGTTTTACCTTCAACATCCAAAGAATCAATAATAGACATAATTACCGCATCAACCGGTTTATCTTTGGTTTGTTCTGTTTGGCGTGCAGAAGAACCGGAACACGTAAGCACCAAATCTCCGATTCCGGCATCGACAGTGTCCACGGCGACAAATGGCTTGCCAAACACCTGGCCTAACTCATCGGTTTGGCGTACGATCAATAATTTATAACCCACGAGTTTTTCATCTTTTATCGTGGAAACGGTTGTTCCGATAACTTTTGCGATGAGCATAAAATTCTCCAGATGAATAGTATTAGAAAATTTGGTGCGGAAATGCCTTGAAGTCGTGATACAAAAGTACAAGAATGTACATTTATTCAAATTGTAACCATCCCTGATAAAAAAGTCAACTGAAATCTAAGATGAGAATTCTGATTGACGTGTTACTTTAGACTCTCTATAATGATATTAATCACTGGAGGTTTTTAATGTCAGAAAATACACAAGAAAAAACAAAAAATCCCAATATTCACGAAGCTCGTGAACATTTTAAAGCAGCCCGAAAAGCAATGTACAAAACTGTGGAGGCAATCATCCCGGAAGGGGTACGCGAAAATCAACGCTCCGCTCAGAAAGAATTTTTAATGGGAATGCGGAAAATGGTGGATGCTGCCATAGAACATGTTGAAAAAAAAGATTAAGTCTTTTTATCGTGCAAGAAGGATATAACCTAACGATATCATTGCAGCACCTGTAAAAACCGCTGCAATAACAAGCTCTTGATTATTAAATAATTGTGCAGCAACCATCAGGAAACCAGTTAAAAGTACGGCTGCCGTTAGTTTTTTAATACTTAAATTAAGGGCTGTAATCTTTTGATCCGTTTCGGGGACACGAAAAATTAATTTCCCCTGCTCAATTCGATTGAGGAGGGTATCTGTTTTTCTGGGTAAACCGGCAATCAGCGTAACGATGTTGCCAATTTCTTTTAACCAAAATTGCCATCCGCCGTCATCTTCTGCTGTGACCAATTTTTGGACATAAGGTGTGATATTTTCCCAAACATTAAAAGGTTCATATAATCCGGTACAGATTCCAGACAGGATACCTAATGAGCGGGCTAACAGCATAATATTTTGCGGGATTTGAAAGGGCATTTCGTAGATTAATGAACCAAATTCTTGAACAAAGGCAACTGCCTCACTTTGGTGCATATCTCGCAATTCAGGAGCAGTCTTACCCCAAAATCTCTCAAATACTTTGTTGGTGGCTCTTTCCAGTAAATCAACATCCGCACTGGGCAGTAAAACGCCTAAGGTTTTATAGGCTTCAATAATTCTTCTTGCATCCTGGGTTCCGACTGCGATAAGAATTTCTCTTAAGGAATACATTAATTTTTCAGATATGGAACCCGTCATACCAAAATCAATAAACACTAATCGCCAATTTTGTCCAATTTTGGCTGCTTCCTGTTCATCTAATGGTAAAACAAACAAATTGCCCGGATGCGGGTCTGCATGAAAAAAGCGATCCTCAAAGATCTGCTGCAAATAGGTATCGAATAATTTATCGGCTACAGCAGCTCGATTAATTTCAGCCTGATCCAATTTTTTGTAATCGATAATTTTGATTGCATTGATATATTCTAATGTCAGCACATGGCGTGATGTGTGGCTCCATACTACTTTGGGTACAAGGATGATCGGATCAGTGGCAAAATTTTCAGAAAACTGTTCTGCGTTTTTGCCTTCCCGAAGATAATCTAATTCTTCCAGAGTAGATTGTCGTAATTCGTTTAATAAATCCGGAATATTTGCACGTTTTCGAATGGGAGGATAGATCATTAACCAACGTGCGACGATGGCTAAGGCAGAGAGATCGGTATTAACAATTTCTTCAATATTAGGGCGTTGGATTTTTACGATTACATCACAAAAGTCATTTTCTTCAGCGCATGAAGATTTTTGCAAGCGGGCGAGGTGCACTTGACCAATTGAGGCAGCCGCAAGAGGGGTAGGATCAACATATTCAAATTTTTCATTAAATGGTAAATCAAATTCGGCCTGGGCTACTTTTAACAGGTCTTCAAACTTTTCAGGTAATACTTCATCTTGTAATCCTGATAGTTCATCTGTAATAAAAGAGGGCAGTACATCCAATCTTGCGGATAGAAACTGCCCGACTTTGATCATTACCCCACCCATTTTTATGGCTTCTTGCCTGAATTTGATCGCATAGGCACGAAAGCGTTTTTCTCTGGATAATGAAACAAACTTGCGAAAACCGATTCGGGAAAGGATTAATTCCCACCAAATAAATGAGAGAATGATCTTCGCAAAAAACCATAAAATATGGCGGTACCTTTTTTGATACATAAAGAAATTATATCACTGCAGGTATGAGGCACTACGTAAAGTGTAAATATTAATATTAAAAACAATTGTTCAGTCTTGAACAATTATAAAAAATAGTCTATAATGTTTCCAACTGATTGGATCACTTGTGAACGAAGCGAAAAAAGCATTGTACTCAGTTGATTAACAATTGTTCACCATTGAACTTTTTTTGTTTTCGTTTATAATGATCTTCGAGTGGAAGCACAACCACAATACATCAAGTCTCTCTAATTTCCCCAAACAAACACAAAATAGGAGTGTGAAGATGAGAAAGATCTTTGGCTTAATCCTCGTTGCTGTATTTTTACTGAGCGCTTGTAGTTCCGCTGCAACGCCGGCAGCTCCGGTCGATGCGCCGGCAGAAACTAGTCTCGAGGGTGTTCCGGAAGGTATTACACCTGGTTTGAAGATTGCTGTTATTCGTAACCTGCCATCAGACGACCATACCAAACAATTCTTGGATGGCGCTCGGACTGAAGGTGAATCCTTTGGTTTCGTCGTTGATACCTTCATTGCAGATAATGACGATGCAAAATTCCAGGAATTGGTCGATCAGGCCATTCAAAAAGGTTATGATGGCTTAATCATTTCCCATGGTAAAGCAGATTATTCATACGATATGCTGAAACCAGCAGTTGACAAAGGCATCAAAGTTGTGACCTTTGACACCGTCATTGATAAAGACGGCGCGAATTTACCTGAGATTACGACAACCTTCCAGGATGATTTTGCTTTAGCCGAACTTTCCTTAACCGAGATTGCTGCCCTCACCCCCGAGGGTACACCTGCCAAAGTCATTAAATTGTGGTGGGGTCCTGGTGTTCCTCCGTTGGATCGCCGCGAAACCATTTATCAAGATTTCTTAGCAGCAGGCAAACTTGAAACTTTGGAAACCATTGGACCAAGCAACTTCCAGGATGTACAAGGTGACATCGCTAACAAAGTTTCCGCAATTTTAGCCAAATACCCTGAAGGTACCGTGGATGCAATCTGGGGTTCCTGGGATGAAATGGCAAAAGGTGCTTATCGCGCTTTAGTTGATGCTGGTCGTACCGACATTGCATTGATTTCTATCGATATTTCCAATCAAGATATGAACCTGATGCGTGAAGAAAACAGCGTTTGGTATTCCACCGCAGCTGTAGACCCACGTTTGATTGGTATTGTTGACATGCGTTTGTTAGCCAAAAAATTCGCTGGTGAAGAAGTCCCGGCAAATTATGACTTAGAAGCTAAATTGATCAAGAAAACTGATCTCAAAGCTGACACAAACATGGAAACCCTCAAAGACGTTATTGATGGCTGGGGAAAATCCGATGCCTTTAATGAAGCTTGGATGGATACCCTGCGAGCCTACTACGCAAAATAGTTCTTCCTTTTTGAAAAACATTTAATTAATTGGTTGTGTAAAATTTTCCACCCTCGAAATAAGTAAAAAAACCTGCCTGGGAACAACATTCAAAAATTCTTCGCACCGTTTTTTTCCAGGCAGGTTAATGGTAATCTAATCAGAAAATTCATAAATTAAGTAATTATTTGGTATTATTATATTTTTTTACCATCGGCATGGAGGTGTGTCATCATCACACAAAATACGCAGAAGTTTGAAATGAGAGATATCTCAATTGAATTCCCTGGGGTAAAAGCGCTTTCAAATGTGGATTTTCAAGTCGAAAGCGGTAAAGTGTACGCTTTGGTTGGTGCGAATGGCGCTGGAAAATCAACATTGATGAAAGTTATGGCAGGGGCGTATGATCATTACACGGGAAGTATTTACTTTAATGGTGAAGAAGTTTCTATCAGAACACCCCGTGATGCAAAAAATTTGGGTATAGAAATTGTTTACCAGGAAGTTGATACGGCACTAGTACCCTATTTGACTGTAGCTGAAAATATTATGTTAAATGTGCTGGTAAATAAAATGGATAAAAAGGTTTTTGTCCGTTGGCCACAAATTCATAAGGCTGCCCGTCAAATTCTCAGTCGTTTGAATATTGAATTGGATACAAACACGATTGTTGATGAGCTGAAATTGGCGCAAAAACAGATGGTTTTAATTGCTCGAGCAATCGCTGAAGATTGCCGTTTTTTAATTCTGGATGAACCGACTGCCCCATTAAGTAATACCGAAACAGATGAGCTTTTCCGCCTGGTACGTGATTTGGTGAAGAACCATCAGGTTGGTGTGGTTTTTATTTCACATCGTCTTCCAGAAGTTTTTGAAATCTGTGAAGATATTACCATTATGAAAGATGGTAAAGTTGTTACAAACCAAACATTGGAAGGACTTACCGTTAATAAAGTCGTTGAGCATATGCTGGGTCAGAAATTGTCTGAAACCTTTCCCAAAAGACATGTTCACCTTGGTGATGTTTTGCTGGAAGTAAACAATTTAACGGAAGAAGAAGGATTGGTCCATCACGCCAATATGAATGTTCGTGCTGGTGAAATTGTGGGTATTGCCGGACTGGTTGGCGCTGGAAAAACAGAGTTCTGTAAAACTCTATTTGGTGCACTTAAAACGATTGATGGTGAGGTTGTATTAAAAGGAAAGAAGCTTAAGGTGACCTCTCCTTATTCTGCTGTGACTCAGGGTTTAGCTTTGGTTCCGGAAGAACGGCGTAGAGAAGGGGTATTGGTTGAAGAGCCTGTTTACTCCAATTTATCTTCTGCTACCTTATCAAAATTCAGTACTCCGTTAGGTTTTATCAAAGCAGCTGCGGAACGATTGAATGCGAAAAAGGTGATAACAGACCTCGGAATTAAAACACCACACGATGCTCAAAAAGTGGCTTTTCTTTCTGGAGGAAACCAACAAAAAGTTGCCGTTGGTAAATGGTTAATTGCAGATGCCGATATTTATATTTTTGATGAACCGACAAAAGGGGTGGATGTCGGTGCAAAACATGACATCTTTGAATTAATTGGACGGTTAGCAGAGCAAGGCAAGGGTGTAATTTATGCCTCTTGTGAATTCACAGAAATTTTAGGAATTACGGATCGCACCTACGTCATGTATGATGGGACGATCGTGCAAGAACTGGAAACAAAGAATATTACAGAAGAACAATTACTTTTTTATTCAACCGGAGGTAAGTAATCCATGCAGGTTTCTATACCAGCTAAAACCAAAAAAGCTAAGTTTGGAACACAAAGTATGAATTTTGTGACGAAATGGGGAAGTGTTCTGGCAATTTTTATCATATTCGCGTTTTTCTCTTTACGAATGCCAGATATATTTTTAACGACTTCCAACATGATCTCCATTTTGCGAAGTATTTCCATTGTTACCGTGATTGCAATTGGTATTACCGTATCATTAACAGTGGATGGATTTGATCTTTCGGTTGGCTCGATGGCAACATTTGCAGATACATTGGTCATTTCCATGTTTGTTTGGCATAGTTTGCCCACATTACCTGCTATTTTAGTCACTCTGGCTGTGGCTTTATTGGTGGGTGCATTTAATGCGTTTTTAATTGTCAAAGTGAGAATTCCGGATATGTTGGTTACCCTTTCAGGTTTGTTTATCTTTGAAGGTGTCGCCATGACATATGCCGGTGGTGGTTCGATCAGCCAGGGAATGCCTCGTTTGGATGGTACACCAACCTTTGGTGTAATTCCACCATTCTTTAAATTGATTGGTTCAGCTCCGTATATCATTATTATTATGGTGATTGTTGTTGCATTGGTACACATCTTCCTTAATTACACAAAATACGGCCGTTATATGTACGTGGTAGGTGGGAACAAAGAAGCAGCTCGTTTGTCTGGTATTCCCGTTGAACGATACCGCGCTTTGGCATATTTATTATCAGCCACATTGGCAACGATTGGTGGCATTATGCTGGCATCGCGGATCGGCTCAGCCCAAATTAATGCGGGTGCTGGATATTTGATGCCGGCAGTTGCGGCTGCGTTTATTGGGCTTTCCGTGGCTGGCGCTGGCCGACCGAACGCTATTGGCACATTTGCAGGCGCTGTATTGGTGGGTCTTTTGGAAAATGGATTGGTGATGATGTCCGTTCCGTATTACTCCATGAATATTGTAAAAGGCTCTGTATTAATTTTGGCACTTGCTTTGACATATTTTAAGAAAAAATAACAAATTCTAGTTGGAGGTTAGCCTACATGTCTAAGTTTGATACCTATTTCCTGATGAAACCCGCAGAAGTAGCGGAATATGTAAAAGAAAAGTTGGACATATTTGATAATGGTGCAGCTTTAGAGTGTAAAGAAATCGGTGATGGAAATATTAATTATATTTTCAAAGTTTGGGATAAAAACAGTGACAAATCTGTCATTGTAAAACAAGCTGGTCCAACGGCAAGAATCTCCGAGGATTTTGTTTTATCAACGGATCGAACCCGCATTGAAGCTGAAATTTTACAGATGGAATATGACCTGGCTCCAGGCTTAGTGCCTGTTGTTTATAAGTACGATGATGTGATGAATACGTGTTCAATGGAGGATCTTTCAGATCATACCATTATGCGCACAGCGCTTTTAAAACATGAAACCTTCCCTCTGTTTGCGGACCATATCTCAACATTTATGGTGAATACCCTGTTATTAACCACCGATGTTGTTCTTGAACATAAACAGAAAAAGGCAATGGTGAAAAGTTTTATCAATCCTGAATTATGTGAGATCACAGAGGATCTGGTTTATACTGAACCTTTTAATGATTACAACGGGCGTAATCTGGTTTTTCCTCCTAATTTAGAGTGGGTCACAAAAGAACTTTATAATGATCCCGATTTATTATTGGAAGTTGGAAAGCTGAAATTTGAATTTTTAACCAATGCCCAGGCACTGCTACATGGGGATTTGCATACCGGTTCGATATTTATTACGCAAGAGTCCACCAAAGTAATTGATCCCGAATTTGCATTTTTTGGCCCGATGGGTTATGACATTGGCAATGTGATTGCAAATTTGATTTTTGCTTGGGCGAATGGGGATGCTGAAATAAAAGATTTAGGTGAACGAGAAGCCTATTGTAGTTGGGTTGAAAAAACGATCGTGGAAGTGATTGATCTGTTTAATGAAAAATTCAGCGTGGCATGGGACCAGCACGTGACAGAAATTTTAGCAAAACAGCCTGGTTTTAAAGAATGGTATTTAGGTACCGTACTACGAGATACAGCGGGTGTGACAGGCTTGGAACTTTCTCGTCGAACGGTTGGTTTGGCGCAGGTAAAAGATCTTACTACGATTGCCGATGAAAAAGCACGTTTACGTGCAGAGAGAATTTGTTTAACCGCTGCTAAAAAGTTTATCAAGAACCGTGAAACTTATCAAACGGGTTCTGATTTCTTACAGACCCTAAAGGACGCTGTAACGGCTTTTCCGCGTGATTAAGGATAAAAAAATGGATAATAAAAAAACATTTGATTTAGAAACCGTCTACCTCGATGATGAAAACAATGCACTGGTTATAATTGATCAGACACTTATTCCTATCGAAGTGAAGTATTTGCATCTCACCGAGCAGGAAGATATCTGGGAAGCAATTTATGAACTTCGTGTGCGGGGTGCACCGGCTATTGGAATAACAGCTGGATATGGCGCATATCTTGGTGTGAAAGCTTCCAAAGCACAAGATTACGAAAGTTTTTATCAAGAATTTAAGAAAGTTAAAGACTATCTGGCTTCCTCTCGCCCGACCGCAGTTAATTTATTCTGGGCATTAGATAAGATGGACGCCTGTGTAAAAAAGAACAAAAATAGAAGTATTCCTGAAATCATTGAAGCATTACACCAGCAATCCGAAGAAATTAAAGCCGAAGATGTTCGTACCAACAAAGCAATTGGTGAATATGGTCTCTCTTTGGTGCAGCCAAATACCGGATTATTAACCCATTGTAATGCTGGTTCATTGGCAACCGGAAAATATGGTACTGCCACAGCACCAATGTATTTGGGGCATGAACGTGGTTATAACTTTAAAGTGTTTGCAGATGAAACCCGGCCACTATTGCAGGGGGCACGGATTACAACCTTTGAATTAGCACAGGCAGGAATTGATGTCACATTAATCGCCGACAATATGGCATCCACCGTGATGAAAAATGGTTGGGTGCAGGCGGTGTTCGTTGGTTGTGATCGCGTAGCTGCTAATGGTGATGTAGCCAATAAAATAGGTACATCAGGGGTTGCCATCTTAGCGCATGAATATGGCATTCCTTTTTATGTATGTGCTCCCACCTCAACCATTGATATGAACTGCCCAACCGGAGCGGATATTGAAATTGAACAAAGAAATCCGGAGGAAGTTTATAAAAAATGGTATGCCAAACCAATGGCGCCGGAAGAAGGGGTTAAATTCTTCAATCCAGCCTTTGATGTTTCGGATGCCAAGTACGTCACTGCCATTATTACGGAGTTTGGAATTGCGAGACCCCCGTTTGATATTACTTTAAAACAAATAATGGATAAAAAAGCGCAAGAAAACGCTTAATCAGCATTTCTTTTTATTGGTTTTCAATTCTCCTTAAAAACACCGGTCTTGAAAAGGCCGGTGTTTTTTAGTAAATTTATCAATAACGAATAAATGTAAAAATGGTTTGTTTATTAATCTTGTACGACACCAAGGGCTGTATCCATATCCGTTACCAGATGATGAATAGTTCCGGTACGTAAAGCACCTTTGATAGCTTCCACTTTATTCTGACCCGTTGCGACACCGATTACATTTGGAATACGGACCACTTCATCCCATTTTAAGATGATCATTCGATTCTCAATTGGATTGCTGACATAGTTACCATCCTGGTCGTAAAAATGGAGCAGGATGTCACCGACAGCTCCCTTTTCTTTTAATGATTTCATAATCTCTGGTGTGAAATGCCCCGTTTTAACCAGTGTTGAATCATGTCCAATACGACCTAAACCGACCATAGCTAAATCTACCAGTGGTATTCCCTGCATAGCTTCCCGGATACTGGGTTCATTTAGCAAACCGTTTCGCATTTCTTCACTTTGTACTACAACGGGAACCGGCAAAGAGTTAATGTGGGCATTAAGTTTTTCAGCGATGCGCCAGCTGATTCCATAAGGAGCATTTGGGGATAAATAAGTGCCTGCTAACTCTTGGATGATGATATTTTTGGGTGCCGATGTGCTGTCTAAAAAATCAACGATATAACTGAGTGTGGAACTGAATGCCAGCCCTAAACGGCAACCAGGAAATAATAATTTATTTAAGGAAAAAGCTGCAGATCGGCAAACCTCTCGGATGGTGTCGATTGGGTCGGCCATTGTTTTTGAGATTGTGACAGATTTTATTCCAAATTTTTCTTTAATTCTATTTTCAAGCTTATATTGTTCCGGAAGGGGCTTTGTGATGGTAAACTGAACAATCCCTTCAGCTCTTGCTCTTTGTAATAAACGTGTGATGCTAACCCGGGACATTTGTAAGCGTTCGGCAATTTCTTCGTGGGTTAACCGTTCTTGGTAATATAGCCATGAAGCAATGACCATTAAATCATCTTGGTTGTTATCTGCCATTCTGCTATTTAATTCTCCTGGGTGATTAATTATTAATAACTTAAATATTATAACTTAATTTAAATGTTCATTTATTTTCTACTGAGTTTTTTTAGGATCTTTTTTAACCAATTCTGCGATGGCATCCAGCATATCTTGGGGTATTTTATTCGGATCACCTAACAACTCGGCAAAGGTTAACGTTTTGGAAACATGTTCAAGCCTTTCCAAATTAATGAGGGCTTCGTTTAAGTTTTTGCCAATTGTTAAACTGCCGTGATTACGAATGAGCAAAACATCATGATGTTCAATTAAATTGCGAATGGCTTCCGCATTTTGGGGGGATGAAGGCATTGAAAACTCGGTAATCGGTATTTCACCAAAGGCAATAGCTGCTTCGGGAATGATGTCCATCCGCACTTTGCCGTGAGATATTGCTAATGCATTGGCATAAATTAAATGGGTGTGGATGATTGCAAAAATATCCGGTCTTTTACGATAGACTTCAAGATGCATGGGCTGTTCGGATGTGGGTTTTAAAGAGGGGTTTTTGGCAGATTTAATAATGTTTCCATTAATATCAATCAACAATAAATCATCTGTGGAAATTCTACCTTTACCTACACCAGATGGGGTGATTAAGATATTGCCATTTTTCATTCGGACGGAGATATTGCCGTCATTGGACATCATTAAACCTTGTTGATAAAGGAGTCTGCCAACTTCGATGATTGCAGCTCGTAAACTGTTTTCATCGGTTTCTTGATCAAAATCCAAAATATCCCGGTTTTCGAAGGTGGTTTCAGGCTGGTTAATGTGATCTTCGATTTCTTTTTTAAGGGAATCTTTAAGGATAGAACTTAGGTATGGTCTTTCCGGTGCTGCAGGTGGTTTGTCTGTTCCGGGTTGGATCAATTTTACGCCCAGTTTGTATGCTTTTTCATAAGCGAGATCTGTGATAACGGTATTTTCATCAATGGTTATGGTTGTAATACCCTGATTGGCTTGGTTTTCAATGTCACGATCCGTTATAAATATTTTTGGCATGATACATCCTGGTTATTAAATTTTTTGTAAAATTACATAGGGTATTACAATCGTTCATGATTGTACAAATGATAATCTTATTTTACCCTGAAAACAACAAATAATCAACCGGAAAAAGCCCTGGTGTTAAGGTTAGGTTTGTGGTTTTTGATTAATTCTGCTAATTTTTGAATTCCATTTGGAATATCATCTTCATGGACCGCTGCAAAATTTAACCGAATATAGGATTGTTCTGACAGCGCTTGATCAAAAAACAAATAACCAGGGGCAAAATTTAGACCATTTTGTTTGCATTGTGATAATAAGTGCTGCGTGTTCAATTCGGATGGGATTTTTAACCAAATATAAAACCCACCATTTGGAAAAACCCATTCACATTCGTTGGCAAGGTGTTGTTTAAGAGAAAAGTGGATTATGTCCCGGCGTTTTTTGTATACTCGGCAGGCACGATTGAGATGCTGCTGGTAGCGTCCAATTGTTACGTAGGCATACAGGGCATGTTGTAGGAGATTGTTACTGGCCAGGTCGGTAAGATATTTTTGTCTGGTTAATTTTTTTATTAAATTTTCGTGCCCGGTTACATAACCAACTCGGATACCTGGCATTAACATTTTGGAAAATGTGCCAATAAAAATAACCAATTCATGCTGGTCTAATGATTTTAAGGTAGGTCGTGTGTGACCATCATAATGTAAATCTCCTACATAATCATCTTCGATAATCGGTATATTATAGTGAGCTGCCAGATTAATTAATTGATACCTTCTAACAGTAGATAAACATGTACCGGTTGGATTGTGGTAGGTAGGGACTGTGTAAATCAATTTTGGAAGTTTAATTTTTATTTTTTCTTCTAATTCATCTACGACCATACCTTCCGCATCCATTTTTATGGACTCAATATTTAAGGACATACTTTGAAATAGGTTTAAAGCAGCTGCATAGGTAGGCCTTTCGACAAAGACTGTGTCACCTGGTTGAAGATAAACCTGAGCACATAGGGCTATTGCTTGTTGTGAACCCGAAGTAATCAGAATTTTGTTCGGTTCCGTGCTAATCCCCTGGCTGGTAAGAATTTGCCCAATCGATTGGCGTAATGGCAAATATCCTTGTGGGTCCCCGTAGGTTAATGGTTCGTATCCTTGTTTTCGCATTAATGTTTGAAGTGTTTTCCGGAAACTCTCGTAGGGAAATAACGCGGGATCACCGCTGCCGCTTGAAAAGTTAATCCCATCAAACGGAGGATAGGATGTTAAATTGTATAAATGATTCTGATTTTGTAAATCATTATTCCATTCGTGGAAAATCTGATTTGATGTGCATGTGCTCTGTTCGGCAGGTGGAGTTAAGGTAAATGTACCACTGCCAATAATCGTTTCAATTAAGCCATCAATTTTGAGATTTTCATATGCATGATCAACGGTTAATCGATTAATTCCCAATTCGTTGGCTAAACGCCGTGTTGCTGGAAGTTGTGTTCCAGGTGGGATTTGTCCGGATTGGATCGCTTTTTTATAAAAATTCACAATTTGTTTGTAAATAGGGATGTTCGTTTTTTTGTTTAGATTTAAGCGCATTAATCTTGCTTCTCTTTCTATTAATCTTGAGGGAAAATTGGCCTATATAAAAATTGATGGAATCGGATCTTTTCAGTATGCCATTGTTATTATACAATACAATTATTCCAGTATGGAGGTAGAAATGCAGTCAACTTCACGTGGTTATTTATTGGCTTTTATCAGTACATTTTTTTTGGCTACTACGGCAATATTTATCCGTTACTTAACTGTAAATTTTCAAATTCCGGCATTTGTTTTGGCTTTTTGGAGAGATATTTTTGTAGTAGTTACTTTATTTGTTGTTTTATCCATTACCAACCGATCCCTATTAAAAGCAACAAAGGGCGAACTGCCTAAATATTTATATTATGGGTTGGTTTTGGCTGGGTTTAATATTTTTTGGACGTTTTCAGTGGAACAAAATGGGGCTTCTGTTGCAACCGTTTTGGTTTATACCTCAGCGGCGTTTACAGCTGTTCTGGGTTGGATATTATTAAAAGAATCGCTCAGTATTATTAAAATTTTAGCAGTTATTGCAAGTTTAATAGGCTGTGTCTTGGTTTCAGGGGCGTATGAACTCAGAATGTGGAATCAGTCCGGTTTTGGAATTCTAATGGGATTGGCTTCCGGCTTGGGATATGCTGTGTACAGTCTGGTCGGTAGAAGTTTTGCAAACCGAAAAGTAAATATCTGGACATCTATGTTATATACGTTTGGATGTGCTTCCGTTTATTTATTCATGTTTAATTTTATCGGTGGAGATATTTTGCCAGGTACCGTGCCTACTTTATCAGGTTATTTATGGTTAGGCGACTCCTTAACTGGATGGCTCGTTCTATTCTCTTTAGGTGCTATCCCAACTGTGCTTGGTTTTGGTTTATATAATGCCAGTATGCAGTACCTTCCCTCCAGCATCGCGAATCTGGTCGCGACTATGGAACCAGTGTTTACTGTGATCACAGCCTATTTTTTCTTGGGTGAAATGTTGAATGGCCCCCAAATGTTGGGCAGCTTGATTATTATCTGCGCTGTTTTGTCGATGAGACTATTTGGTGTGACAAAACAAAAAGTGCCTTTGATCGTTCCACAAAAAGTTTAAAAACAATGGGAGATTACAATCCATTGGTGTTTGGATTTATTGCGTCATAATCGGGAATATGGCTTTCTAGATTCCGAAATGAAGGAATAACGCTCGAAATGAGCACAATGCCCAAAACAAGAAAACCCAGAAGTATGAAGAGTAAAGCCATTCCGCGGCTGGGTCCGACTCCGATCAATAATCCCACAGAGTTTGTTAATTTTCCACCAGTTTCCAACATCGGTCCAAATACTCTACTGACCAAAGGTCCTGCGGCTAAGATCCCTAACGCTTGCCCAGCGACACCCAGTGTCGTCATAAGAGAAAAAATGCGACCTTGGACTTCAGGTGCACTTTTTATTTGCCAGATGACGCGATTGAGCCCAATAACAAAAATAAAACTCATCCCGGTGAGGAAAAAGCCAAAACCAATTGTCCAAGGATTTTCCCAAAGACCTATAATGATTGCTGCAATTCCTGAAAAAGTCATGGCTGTTAAAATACCACTCATTCTAGAGCGTGTTTCACTCCACAATGTTAATAAAACACCTCCAATGATCGAACCAAGCCCATAGGCTGATAATATCAACCCCAATACCCTTTCAGTTTGAAAACTTAGAACCATCGGAGTAACCAGCGAGTAAGCCATTCCGGGTAAGAGGAACATTGTAACTGTAAAAAGCACCATCAAGAAAATGAAAGCCGGCCGTTCTTTTATATAGCGAATTCCTGAGATGAACTCTGACCAGAAATTCATTTTCCCGGAAAAATCATCTGACCGTTTTGGCAGAGGAATGATTGTCATCAGCAACAAACTGACACTTACAACAAACGTCACAAAGTCGATGATGAAAATCACACCTAAACCAAAAACGCCAACTATGAAACCTGCTAAGCCGGGGGCGATAATTGTTTCCATTGGACGTAACAATTGGGCTAACCCTGAGGCTTTATTTAATTGGTTTTTTGGAACAAGGAGACGGGTACTTGATTGGAGGGAAGGGGAAATGAACGCATTTGCAATGCCGTTTACAGATAAAGCAATGTAGAGATGCCAGATTAATAAGATATCCATGAAATAAAGGATCACAATCAATAGGGTGCTTAAGCTGGCAATAATATTTGCGAATATCATTACTTTTTTGCGGTCCCACCGGTCAATGAACGGTCCAGAAAATAAAGACCCTATACCCGCTGGAAAGACTGCGAAAAAAAGCATGGTTGTATAGTCTGTTGTATTCCCTGTTTCGGATAATACCCAAACTCCTAATCCAAATCTGGTCATGCCTGAGCCAATAGTAGAGATTAATTGGCCTATAAGCATGGCATAAAATGCTTCTAAACCTTTGAAGTGTTGTGAAAACCTCATGCTGCCTCCGACCTTGTTTATCTATTGTCCTTAAACTCTGACTACTTTTTGATTTTTATGACTAGGTTTTGCAATTTGTTTTTTAACCCTTTCCGGTTTTTCCACAGGACTGTCAGGACTATAGGTACAGCAATAATTTGGGTGGATGCAATTAAGTAGGGGCTGCTGATATCCCAAAGGTTTAAAAGCTGATTGGTTGCCTGTTCTAAAGAATTACCCATTATTAATTTAACAATCATATAACCAAAGGCAACAAGAAAAATTGCCAAAAATGGAATTATCAATAGCGGTAAAATACGCAAAAGCTTTTGGATTTCGCTTTGTTTTGATTTTGAGGATTCCTTACGGCTGGTTATCTCATGCTGTTTTTTTATTTCCGCTTTAGATGGAGATTTGGATTTTGGTTTTTCTTCGTCTAACACCCGAACAATACCATTGATACCGTCTACCTCAACCAATTGGCCATCTTTGAGGTAATTTGTGGCGTTTTCTACTCCGGATACACAAGGAATTCCATACTCTCTAGCTACGACTGCGCCGTGTTGCAAAGCACCTCCAATTTCCAGGATGATTCCACCGGCATTAATAAACAATGGTGTCCATCCCGGGTCAGTTGCTCTCGTTACTAGAATCTCCCCTGGCAGCAATTTCTTTTCATTTGCGGTTTGAAAAACTTTGACTCTCCCTTGCACGATACCTGGTGAGATTGGGAATCCGGCAAATTCACCATCGGCTGCCTCTTTGCGGGGGGGATAAAAGATTTTTCCACGTGAATCAATAACCCGAGCAACCAAATGGCTTCGATTTATTTTATTAATCAAAGCCGTTCGCTCCACTGCCAGTGATCGTAAATCCAGTGACAAGTCGGTTAGGGCATAATCAATATCTTTAATGGTCAGATCGAAGATTTGATTTGGATCGTCGAGGCGGCCGTCTTTTACAAACGATTCAGCAACCCTTAACACTCTTTTTCGGTACAAATCTACGATTTTAATAACATAATGTTTGGGTGTTTCACGATAACCACCCAGTGTGAGCCATGTATTGTACAGTTTTTTAAAGGTGTTAGCATGGCGCTCTCCCTTTTGTAAGGCTATTTGATAAAGGGTTTTATAAGCTGCTTCACGTTTTTGTTTTGCCAACTCAAAAGTTAAAACATTCTCTGTTGCCATGTTTTTAAGCTGCTCATATAACAATGCAGGAGATTCATTGATTCGTGGTGTTGCTACGTCAATTTCTCGAGGACACCTGGAACCAAACTCAGTAACAAACGTTTTCCATTTCATCAAAAATTCCGGATGAAGTTTGTTTTCCTCAAATTTTTTCATAAATTCTTCCACCGATGAACAAGAAGTTATCGTATCCATTGATGCAAGTTCAACCATTGCTGCACCCATTTCTGCTGTTTTATTTCCAGGTAGAGAGATACCAAGTCCTAAAAGATGCTCTTTAATGTTTTCTTCATCTTTAAATATTTTCTTAATTCGCATCATTGCTATTTGCGGTGCAAATATGAGCGGGATCCCATATTTATAAAAGAAAAAATTGAGGAAAGCGGTTAATTCCACCGCTTGTTGGTGCAGCGATAACTTATCATTGATTGCTTGATCAATTTTCTGAATCTGTTCCGGAAGGGCCTGATGATATTTCTTTAATATCCAATCCGGATTTCGTAGCGCCTTAAGTGCTGGTAATATCAAAGGAATCATTTTTATTGGACCTTTGAGTTTTTTGACCATTTCATTTCGTGAAGGTTTTTTCGGGAGATATGGACCAAGATCAATATGATCGAGAATACCCAAAATACTTTCATCTCCAATACTGCCTGGTGCCAACGGTCCAACAATCCCATTCATCCTCAGTGTTTGAGATAAATTCAAATAATATCGTCCGCCTGCTGTGAAAGCGCCCCCATCCATTCCGGAAACCTCTCCTTCCATTGGTCGGGTCATTTCATTCAAAATATATCCAAGAAAATCTGTTCCCAATACGGATAATGGTTTTTGAATTCCTTGTTCAATGAGTGTGGAATCAGCGTATAGTGTTTTTTGCTCACCTGGAGACGTAATCATCTCTTCAGGAAGTGGGAGGTAGGTTGTAATGGGGCGGACTTGCAGTAAATATAATTTTTCATTTGAAAATGCCCACTCAATGTCTACCGGATATTGATAGATTTTCTCGATTTTGCTCAACAACTCAGTAATTTGATTAACTTGATCAGGGGTTATGCTGAAATCCTGGTTAAAATCAGGCTTGAACTCGGTTACACCTCCATCCGGTTTAAGTTGAAACATGACCTCTTTTTGGCCAATTTTTGATTCCATTATTTGTTTGTTAAGTTTATTCACCACAAATAGATCAGGTTCTACCACCCCGGATACAACGGATTCTCCTAATCCATAATTTGCATTGATAACCGCCTCATCATAACAATTGTTGATTGGGTTTACAGAAAAAGCCACCCCGGCGCTATCTGATGCAATTTGTTGTTGAACGATAACTGCGATTTTTGGATTTTCCGTTGGAACTCCATGTTCAATCTTATATAAAAAAACTCTTTCGTCAAAGGCTGAAGCAAAAGAGCGACGGATTGCATCCTCCAATATATTGTCTGATACACCTAAGGTAGTCTCATATTCCCCTGCGAAAGAAGCACCTTCTAAATCCTCTTCCGGAGAAGAAGACCGAACCGCAAATAGACTATTGGGAGCATAATTTAGAAGCGTCAGTCCATTTTTAATTATTTCATTTTGCTCGGGAAGAAATGATAACGACAGACAAAGTGTCTTGAGAGCTGTGGTTGATTGATTTAATGTTTCTTCGGTTGCATTCATTACAGCTTTCCATTCTGGCCTGGTTTTTATAATTTCCATCCAAGGTTCAAAAAAATAAATTGTTAAAACAAAACCTGGAGGGACAGGAAAACCATTATTGTGCATTTCAATTAAAGAAAAAGCCTTGCTGCCGACCTCTTTTACAGAAGGGGACTCTTCCGATGAAAAATTGACCATTAAATTCATGTCTATGCTCCATGTAAACTATAAATTTTAGAGAATAATAGTATAATAATTACAAAATTATTATATGGTAAATTTTGTGATTGTCAATGGATTTGGGTATAATTCTCATTAGCACCAAGATTAGTGATCGGATAAGGAATTATTAAATGATGGCAATGAAGAACTTGGATGGTTTTGAGCGGCGAAAAGAACAAAGTAAAGAAAATATCCGAAAAGCCGCATCAGAGCTTTTTAGCCAATTTGGGGGAGAGAAGGTAAGTATTGCGGATATTGCAAAAAAAGCAGGCGTCTCTCAGGCAACGATATATAATAATTTTGGAAGCAAAGAAGCACTTACCCGTGATTTTGTGAAAACAACAGTAGATCAATTGGTGAACGATGTTGAGAATTTATTAGCTCCGCCCATTCCTTTTGAAGAAAAAATAACAGCGATTATTCAATTTATTTCCGGTGCCATTGAAGATAGAAATCACCCCAATATGGACCGTTCTGTGTTTGCCAGCAGCATTGATCTTCAGTCTGACAGGGAAATTAAACAAATCCAGGATAATGCCAAAAAACGAATGACTAAGATAATAATAGATTTGATCCAAGAAGGGAAAGCCCAAGGAAAAATAAAATCTGATATTTCTGATGAGGTTTTTACAATATATTTTTTCGCATTTATGGATATTTTTACAAATCCCCAATTACAACAGAGAATCCAATATAACCCAAAGTTAATACAAGATTTGGGTGATCTTATGAAAAATGGATTAATTAAATAAATAAACGAATGGCGGATCAAAAACACCATTCGTTTATGTTAATAGACCATATTTGAAACAATATCTATTCGTTATAGCCGCAAATCGCGATGGCTTTTGGTCCGGTGTGAACACCTAAAACGGGGGAAACGATCGAAATAAAAAGTTCTTTTGGATTATATTCCTGCTTAATTCTTTCTGCCAAATTCTTTGCTTCTTCCAATGCGGCATTGTGTAAAACGGTGATATGCATGGGTTTGGTGGTGTCTATGTTTTTGAAAAACTGTTTGTACATGCCATTAATTGCGCTGGATCGTGACCGTCCAGGAATAGACGCGCCTACTGTCCCGCTGTCATGATTAACATAAATCAGTGGTTTGATATTCAGCACGGAACTAAGAAATTTAACTGCATCCCCAATGCGCCCCCCCCGGTTAAGATATTTCATCGTATCAAGTGAGATAAAGTAGTGGACATTTTGGCGAACATTTTCCACCTCTTTTAACATGGATTCCAAATTGCCTCCCTGCTCTCTTTCTCGAGCGGCTGCGATGACCTGCCACCCCAAACCCATTGAATTATTTTTACTATCAACGATAGTTGTAGGGATTGGGGATTGCTCCGCTGCTTGTTGGGCTGAAAGAATAGTACCACTCATGGCCCCACTAATGACAATCGCTAGAATTTGATCATACCCTTTATCAGCGGCTTCCTGAAAGGCATTCAAAAAAGCTTTTGGGGTAGGTTGTGATGTGGTGGGATGGTTCGGATCATTAGGCAGTCGTTCATAAAAGGCTTCAGGGCTTATATCAATCCCTTCCAAATATTGATCTTCACCCCATACGATGGTTAATGGAACGATCGAAATATCATATTTTTCCCGCCATTCGGCTGGAATATCACAAGTGCTGTCGGTTATGATTGCAATTTTTTCTGGCATAGTCACTCACTTTAATTAAATAAGTTTGTTAATTCTTCTCTTTTTAGCATAAGAGCAGATTTAAAAATGCAGGTGTATCTTTTGTCACAATTATTGTCATATCTCGGTCATAAGATCAAACCAGTAATTTAAAAACTGATTGTAACAGATATTTTGGGTTGTTATACAAGATATGATAGACTTTTGTATAACTAAATTAACCAATCTGGGTAAAATCTTTTCTGGAGAATGACATGCTTTTATGTATTGATATTGGCAACACAAATATTAAAATCGGATTATTTGATGGCGACGAGATGATCCATTTCTGGCGTTTTTCTACTGCACGTGCAAAGTTAGCGGATGAATATGCCATGTTGATTCTCGATTTGTTTTCTTCTGTGGGGTTAAAGGCAGAAGTTGTTACAGGATGTGCTTTATCTTCTGTTGTTCCTTCATTAACTCAGGAATTCCAAGATTTAATTAAAAGATATTTTTCTACCGATGTAGTTATGTTTGATCCGAAAATAGATATTGGCTTATCGATTAATACGGATTATCCAGCTGAAGTTGGTCATGATTTAATTATGAATGCCTATGCCGCCCGGGAAATTTATGGTGCACCTGTCATCATCGTTGGTTTTGGAACAGCCACGTCATTTGTTGCTGTATCAGCAGCGGGGGACCTCGAAGGTGTGGCAATTGCACCCGGTGTCGTTTCCAGCTCAGATTCCTTGTTTAAGTCCGCTTCAGCCTTACCACAAGTTGCGTTAACGCATCCCACCACATCCATTGGAAAAAACACGTTGGATTCGATGCGAGCGGGGATTGTATTTGGTTTTGCGGGTTTGGTTGAAAAAGTAGTTAATAAAATGAAGGCGGAATTAGGTGGCTTACCCAAAGTGGTTGCTACCGGTGGGTTAGCAAAATTAATTGCTCCGGAAACTGGCGTGGTTGATGATATTGTTCCCAACCTGGCTTTGTTGGGTTTAAAAAGTATGTATTATCAAAATCAAAAACAGGCAGAGTAAAAGCCCGGATTATTTATTATTATCAAATTGACTTAATAAATTCAGATAAACCGTTTACATTAGTCCGTTAAATAAGTGGCATAAACAGATTCTGGCATGGCTGCAACACCAATCACAGTTGGTCCAGCATGAGCTCCTAAAACCGGTGTGATGGTCATTAATTTGTTTTCAAAGCCATCAATCATGCTGAGCATTGTTTTTTGCAGATCAGCAGCTTTTGATAAATTGTTCCCGTGCATCAATTGTATCCGGATTTTTACATTGCCAAACCGGTTTGCTACGAGGGTGCTCATTTTATTAATTGTTTTTTGGACAGTTATTTCTTTTCCTAAATTGCTATACCTTCCATCGGATTCATTCATTCCAATAATTGGTTTGATCTTTAATACCGAGGCCATTATTCCTTGTAAGTGGCTGATCCTACCACTGTTGATAAGGTATTTTAGGTCTGAAAACGAAACCATGGTGATTGTGTTTTTTCTAACCTCTTCAATTGCTTCAAGTATTCTCTCTTTTGACCATTTTTTCTGAACCCCTCGCGCGGCTGTTTCAACAATCCAACCCAAAGCGGGTCCCACCGTTTTGGTATCAATAACGGTGATTCTTTTTTCATCCACCAATTTGGCTGCATTCACAGCTGAAGAATATGCTCCGCTTAAACCGGAGGATAAATGGATGGATAAAATTTCCTCGTCATATTGATTGTAAATATCAGCAAAATCTCCAACCGATGGTTGTGAAGTTTTCGAAATTTCGTTGGGGTTATCCTGGTAGAGTTGGTATAACTTATCGGGAGTGAGAGTAATGCCATCTAAATAGGTTTGGTCCATGAAGTGAATGTGGAACGGCACTACATGAATATTTAATATTTTCGCTGCATCAAATGAAATATTGGATGCAGTATCAGTAATAATTTTCATTTTTCAGGTCCTTATTTGGGTGTTAAAAAATTATCCGTAGACAATCCTTGTGTGAGGAAAGTATAGCATTTGAGCCTTGGCTTTAGATTATTTTTTGGCATAATTTTGGTCATGATTAATTGTATGCCCGGTAACAGTTTTCAAGTTTAATAAATTATGCTTGTAATAAGCCAGATTAAAAAATTCACCGTATAGTGTTAACTATGCGGTGAATTTTATTATTTCTGAAAAACTTCTGGTTTTGTGATATTACTTATTCTGCATTTTTTCCCAGGTATCTCTGAGCGTCACGGTACGGTTGAACACGAGATGGTCCGGTGTGCTGTCGGAATCAACTGCAAAATAACCTTTCCTTTCAAACTGGAAACGATCTCCTGGTTTGGCGGTTCTGAGGCTGGGTTCTAATTTGGCATTCAAATTTAACTCATAAGAATTTGGATTAATATGGTGTAGGAATGTCTCACCTTCAGGTACATTTCCCGGATCAGGGACATTAAACAAACGGTCATAATTCCGAATTTCGGCAGTCAAAGCGTGATCAGCGGAAACCCAGTGGATGGTCCCCTTAACTTTGCGTCCATCCGGGGAATATCCGCCACGGGTTTCCGGGTCGTAAGTGCAGTGAACTTCGGTTATGGTTCCGTTTTCGTCTTTAACAAAATCCGTACATTTGACATAATAGCCGTAACGTAAACGAACTTCCTGTCCGGGAGCGAGTCGGAAAAACTTGCGAGGTGGGTTTTCTTCAAAGTCTTCTCGCTCAATATATAATTCGCGGGAAAATGGTACCAGTCGTGTGCCTGCTGATTCATCCTCAGGATTATTAACGGCTTCCATTTCTTCGGTTTTTCCTTCAGGGTAATTTGTGATCACCAATTTAAGTGGATCAAGCACGACCATGACCCGGTTGGCTTCTTTGTTTAAAATGTCGCGCACACAGAACTCCAGTAGGGAAATATCTGCGATGCTTTCGTTTTTGGCCACACCTACCCGGTCAATAAAATCACGCACAGCCTGGTGTGGATAACCTCGACGGCGCATTCCGGAAAGGGTTGGCATACGGGGATCGTCCCAACCATTAACGTGTTTTTCATGAACCAGTTGTTTGAGGAAACGTTTACTTAAGATGGTATAAGATAGTTTTAAGCGAGCGAACTCGATTTGACGCGTGTGGAAGATACCTAATTTTTCGATAAACCAATCGTAAAGAGGACGATGGGCTTCATAAGCAAGGTCACATAAGGAATGGGTAACACCTTCCAACGAGTCGGATTGGCCGTGAGCATAATCATACATGGGATAGATACACCATTTGTCACCAGTGCGGTGATGATGCGCATGCATAATGCGGTACATGACCGGATCACGCATGTTGATATTACCGGAACTCATATCAATCTTTGCTCGTAAAACTCGGCTGCCATCCGGAAAGTCTCCATTTTTCATTTTTTCAAACAAATCCAGATTTTCTTCAACCGATCGGTCACGGTAAGGGCTGTTTTTGCCTGGTTCGGTTAAACTTCCGCGGTATTCCCGAATTTCATCAGGACTGAGGTCATCGACATACGCATCACCTTGTTGGATCAATTGAACTGCCCACTGGTAAAGTTGATCAAAATAATCGGATGCGTAATATTCTCGATCTTCCCAATCAAAGCCTAACCACCGAATATCTTCTTTGATCGAATCAACAAATTCGGTTTCTTCCTTGACGGGGTTGGTATCGTCAAAACGCAGGTTGTATTTGCCATTAAATACTTCTGCTGTACCAAAATCGATACAAATCGCTTTGGCGTGACCGATATGCAAATAACCGTTGGGTTCAGGTGGAAAACGGGTTACCACCGAATCAAACCGGCCATTTTCTAAGTCTTCTTTAATGGCTTCTTCAATAAAGTTACTTGGGGCAGTATTTTCACTCATCTTAAACTCCGAAAATATAGTTTGTACTCTAAATTCTAATCGGGTTTATAGTTTGATGCAACTGCCCATTAGGTGGGAATATTGTTTACCTTCTTGTAATCGGAATGAAACGCCCATTACCGAATGTTTTCTGACTCAATTTGAGAATAGTACCAAATTGGTGCCGCTTATGTTCGGATGCACGCATGCTTGGAGGGCTTTGATTGTTTTGAACATAATTCTCGATCTGAGGACTGATGATCGGATAATCAAAAGGATCAACCTGGTTTAATCGCAGTTCCGCAGATGGTTTTCGGTTGAGAATAAACTCCGGGATAATTTCCTGACTGCGGTTAATCCACCTCGCCAATTGATATACTTCCGGTTTGGTAAGATCTCCGATTGGAGAAAGGGTTCCTGCCATATCTCCATATAATGTACCGTACCCAAGGCTTAGTTCTGTTTTGTTGCTTGTATTTAATAACAATCCCCCGTAAAAATTAACATGGGCCATCAAGATAACAGCACGTAAACGGGCTTGAATATTTTCTAAAACGTTTTCATTTTTTGCAAGGGTGTTTAGTTCATGTTCAAAAAGATTAAAAAATGGTTCTATACTGATTTCGAGAAAATTTATGTTGAGTGTATTACATAACTCCTGGCTTGAAATGGTAGAACGAGGGTCATTAAATCGGCTTGGTAAACTTAAAACCGTCATATTTTCTGGCCCTAAAGCCTGACATGCCAGAACAGTAGTAACAGCAGAGTCAATTCCTCCGGATAGACCCAAATAAACGTGTTTCAGGTTGTTTTTGTGAACAAAATCTCTGATGCCAAGGCAGATTGCTTCTAACCAATCTGCTTCCTGTGTATTTTTTTGGATTGGCAAAAAATCAGTATTGGGGAACGATAAAAAATTTGTATCCGTCTGGAATTTTTTTAATGCCGAACATTTTTGTTTTTGAGGGTTAATAAAAAGACTCTGGCCTTCAAAAATCAAACCATCATGGCCGCCAACCTGATTGACCACGATACTTGGATAAGGGATTTTCATCAGGTGTTCGATTTTTTCTTGAATATCTTGGTTTGCAAAAACAGCATTGTGTAAAGCAATAATTAAATCGGGTTCTTTTTCGTTTTCCGGAAATACCAGATCCGAATAGTTCATTACATCTTTACCAATTAAAGGTCGGATATTTGTATTATTGATTCGGATAATTTTTGATATCTCTCCTGAACAGAACCAACGGGAATCGTGATGAATATCAAAATCCCACAGAACCTTTTGTTGTGCAACAATCTCATTGGTTCCATTGGAAGCTAACAAGGCCGAATTTAATAAATTGCCATGATTGGATATTGATTTTTCTGAGGCGATCAGGCTGCCAAATAATATGGGCGGATTAAATCGATTCAACCAGGCAAAATCCAAATTAGCAGTTTGCAAAGCACTCACAAAGCTTGAATCTAACAAAATATCCATTGCAAATGGACCGCAGACTGCCATTTCGGGGAGTACGATTAGATCCGGTTTATCACGGATTGTTTGGTTTACTGCATCCAAACAGCGCTGGACATTTCCCTCCAAATCGGCAGTAATCGTATTAATCTGACAAATGGCAATTTTCATAAAACCTGACCAGCGACGGCATTTAATAGATTTAACCCTTCCAGAATGGTGTCTTTTCGGAGGCATATCAAATCACCAAATAAAAAGTTGCGATACCCCATTGAAATTAACCAGGCGACATCACTTATATCTGCGCTGGATGGTACCGGGTTATGAACAAGTGAATCAAAAATTCGGCTGGCGACAAACGCTTGTGGATCGGCTTGTATGATGGTATTTAATGCATGAATAATCCGATGAGGACGAACTACTTCAACGTACAAATCTCCTCTAGCAGCCATCAATTGCCCCAATTGATTTTTGTGTTTCTTAACAAAGGCTAATCCACGGATTGTTTCTATTTTAAGAATGAGCTGCGCATCAGGTAAGTATCTTTTGATTTGGTGCAAATCCTCCGCCGATTCGACATAGGATAACATTATTTTATTTAATCCGGCTATTTGCATCGCTTCCAGATATGAAAGATCTGTACTGGTTAAAGTACCTTCAATTTTTAATGAAGGATCAATAATATTAACCGATTCTCCGGGTCCGATTAATCGTTTTGGCCCGTCTTCAAGGATGATTCGGTTTCCATTAACTGACATAATTCGGACACATTCATTTCCATCAGAAAAAAAAGCATTAACCGGCGTGTTGACTTCAATCTTGTGGCTTAATTCAACGTCGGTGAAAGGTGGAATAGCCGCACCCACCACTCGCAGTTGGCGGCTTTTTAAATCCACCCACACCGGTTTCCCATACTGGCTAATACGTTTAAGCACTTCCACCTGGGTTTCGTGAATTGGCATGACGGTATTTAAACGAAAGCCAGCCACCAATGGATGATCGGCTATCTCTCGAATAAAATCCGTATAGGGTGGAATGGTAACAATTGCTTTAATTTCCATCTTAAATTTTTAAGGTTGTTCCACAATATTTACAGGTAAACATGCCGTCAGCATTAACTGGGATTGGTGCACCGCATTTGGGGCAGATCATTTCCACCAACTTGCTGACATGATCGACTTTGTCGCTGCTTTGTCTGGCACGCATATTATCCTGGAAATTACCGAAGTGTCCCCAGGCACGTGCAATTAAACCCATCGCATAGTCAACTGCCCGTTGTTCATCCTCAATATGAAAGATTTTTTGTTCCCCAATGGCGTCACCCCATTGTTGATCAACCTTGTCCCCTCTTTCTCCGGTAGGTCGGCGAAGGAACCATGTATTCCATTTTTGGCTAACCTCTTTCCAAGCCTGCAAAGAATTAACATCGTGGGTCAAGCGGTCTCCCAAAAAATGATTAATTTCCGAGGCTGAAGTGGTTTCATGCATATAAATATCACCAAAAACAATTAAAAAAGGCTTTTCTTCCGCATTTGGGATCGTAATATGCGTATTGACCCAGTGGGCAAAGATGCCATAACTTTCGGCAGCATCACCGCCTCCACCTTCTCCAAAAAGTGAGCCGAGTTGTTGTTCTAAGTCAAATCCATTTGCAAATGAAGTAACCTGCAAAGGCCAACGATCGACCTTTGTATCTCCAATGGCTGCAAAACAGATTTCAAGGTCATCCCGATACTGCGAGAGTGTATTGTATAACAGCGGTAAACGGTCAAAAATCTCAAATGGCCAACTTGCCATCGAACCGGTTACGTCAATAGCGATGATTAAGGGATTTTTTGATGATGTCGTGATATGTTTGGTCGGGTTTATAATCTTTTCATTGGGTGCTGATTTTTTTTCATACGATCGAGGACCTTGTTTTTTAGCCCTTTCTGCTGCGGCTGCTCGTTTTGCTTCACCTTTTTTCCCATAGGCATAATCGGCTTTTCCATACCATCCACTGGTATCACTATCCCAAGAATACATATTCAACTCCTTTTAAATAATTGTGTCTAATGCTAAGGTTTCTAATCCGAAAGTAAGTCTAAATCGTTCATCCAGGTGGTTATTCTGAATAAATAAACGAACTTCTTCTGGAACCATGTTTTCCCATTTTTCGCATTTCGCCATTGCTTTACGTACCATCTCTCCATTAATTTTTACTTTATCTTCATTCTCTAACAATTCTACCGGGTGAAGAAGGGCATAATCATTTTTCATCAAATTGGCGACATAAGGATTTGCTGTAATAAAATAGTCTAACTCACCAAATAATTGGCGTACCATTATTCTCCAGCGTGGTCCATCGTTTAGATCGGGTATCGGAATAATGGTGTAGTTTTTGTGGGGTTTTAAGACTAATTCCAACATGGTTTGCCGCTCTGCCAAAGTGAAAGGGCAACGGTAGTTATATGTATTTGAACTGCCAATACCGATAATTATATGTTCGCTTTTGCGAATCATTGCCTGAAGAATGGCAAAATGACCTAAATGAACTGGCTGCCACCGGGCAACCATACCGATTTTGGTAAATTCTTTTTTGGGCTGTGAGAATGATTCCATATAGGATTAATTATACAGAAAAGGTAAAAAAACTCCTCAGTATAAATACATTAAATCTAGCGGTGAGAAGTGTATGTTTTGTGTAAGTTGATGGGGTGATATTTGGCTGAAATTTGTTACAATGAAATCATCCTTTTCCGGTATGAGGTAAACAATGCAAGATTGGATTTTATTATTTATTATTTTTCTGATTGGTGCACTTGTAACCATTGTGTTTTTTTTGATCAACCAGCAAAAATTACGCAAAATCAGTCAATTAAAAACTCTATCGGCATTGGGCTTTGTTCGTGCAGAACGTGATATGGAATTGGTGACTGGTATTGTGCGCGGGTTAAGCCGTGATCCGGATTCGGCTTCGATCCGGATTGAAAATTTATTTGAAAAAGCTTTTCCGGACGGGAAATTATATTTATTAGATGTTGTTGATCGATCCGATAGTGAAAAAATGCCTTTTGGCAAACTCGCTGTGTTGTTGGTTTCTCGTGAGATGAATTTACCCAGGTTTTCGATCTACCCCAAAATGGCGTTACAAGGACGATTGGGTGATTTAACCAACACCCTGTTAGAAACCGTTTACTCAAAAATTGGCAATGTGATAAAAGAGTGGAATGATGAAGCCTTTGAAGAACGTTATACGGTGATAAGTGATCAAGAAGATGAAGTCAGACAGGTTTTATCAACCCGAGTTATCGAACGGCTGAATGGAGTGAGTGGATTAGCGATGGAATGTGACCAGAACCATATATTGATCAATCAATTTGATATGACAGGAAAAGCAAACAAAGAAAAAGCACCGGCTTTTCTCACTCCGATGGCGTTCAAAATTCACGGCTGGTTTTTGGAGAATTCTGAAGAAAACTAGATCCGGTTATATCTTCATTACATTACTCTAAATTTCGGAATATGGGCATAGAAAAGCATTATAACCGTTGTAAAAATGCCTGCCCTTGTGATAAATTGGTTGGTTCCTGTTAATTTATTAATTAAGTGTAGTTAACTGCGATTGGTTAATTATGCATTGAAAAAACGTGTATCAAATTAAAAGAAATAAAACGGGGGATAAGAAAAAACATATGTCAAATAGTTAACAAATGATTAAAAAAACTAAAGTTAAGACCAGTTTGGAAATAAGTATCGGAAAATATAGTAAAAATAAAAACTGATACTTGAAAAATATGCAGGTATTTCCTATAATTGAATTATCTTTTATCCAGCTTGGTTTTAACTAATCTTTACATAGGTTGTTTTTATGAAAAATAAAACCCAAAACGTCCCACTTTCAATAAATCCGACTTATAAAAAGGGGCAGGATTTAGCTGGTTTGCGCAGCAGCAATATGGCGCTTGTATTATCGACGATCTGGCAAAATGCACCTACCAGCCGAGCATATTTGGCAAAGAAGACTGGTTTGGCGGTTTCTTCAGTAACACGTCTGATCCGTCAATTGGTAGAAAATGATTTGGTTGTTGAAGCGGGCAAGGGAAAATCTTCCGGTGGGCGGACGCCAAAATTGATTATGCCAAATCCAAATGCAGGAGTGGTTTTAAGCATCGATTTAAGCAGCAGCTCCTTACGAGGTGGTGTATTTAATGCGTTTAATCAAGAGATATTTGTGGAACAGATTCCTTTTACTGATTTGGGATCAGGGCCCTTAACGGATCAAATTTTTTCTATGCTGGATTCCTTACAAAGCCAATCCGGCATGCAGGGACAAAAAATTTTGGGGATTGGGGTAAGCACTCCTGGTGTAATCGATGCCAAAAATGGCGTGGTGTTAGAAGCGTACAATTTGCATTTAAGTAACTATCCACTTCAAGCTATATTGGAAGAAAAATATCATTTGCCGGTAAATATACAAACTGATACTTCGGTTGCCGCGATTGCGGAAAAATATTATGGCTCAGCCCAAGATTTTGATCGCTTTGTTTATTTGTTGGTTTCCAATGGGATCGGGTTTGGAATATATCTGAATGGGCAATTATATGAAGGAGAAAACGGTATACCGGGCCGCAGCGGCCATATCATAGTTGACCGGAATGGTCCAGTTTGTATTTGCGGAAACCGCGGTTGTTTGGAGACGGTAGCCAATCGCCCCGCAATTATCAGTAATGCCAAACGTATTCTGAAAAATAATCGCGATCCGATTTTACAAGAAGTAATTGATGGCGATTCGGGATCCTTATCCCTGCAACATATTACACATGCGGCAGAGGCTGGCAGCAATTTTGCCATGGAATTGATCCGAACGACCGCTGATCATCTTGCATTTGCAATGCGAAACACCAGTGTGGCGATGGGCATTCAAAATTTCGTGATTGGGGGTGAAGCTTCCATCGATTTAGGGCCTCTGTTTTTGGAATCCATTCGAGAATATTTGCGTTATTATCAAAAATTTGACCCGGCCATCAATGTTGTACCGACCCAATTGGGTTATGACAGTTTCTTGAAGGGTGTCAGCCTGATGACATTGCAGCAAGTGTTTGGAATATCAAACTAATAACCAGGGAGAAAAATCTTGGATAAAAATGGGATTCAACGATATTTTGAAAAAATTCAATTATTAACAAACCAGGTCGTTTTAGACCAAAACGATTTGTTATTAACAATATCAAGCTGTATGGTAAACACCGTGCAACAGCACAAACGAATTTTTTTGTTTGGAACTGGTCATTCGCACATGATGGTGGAGGAAGGGTTTTACCGGGCCGGTGGGTTAACTGCTGTGGTTCCTATTTTTTCTGCGGCATTGATGCTGCATGAAAACCCGATCATGAGTGGTAAGTTAGAGCGTACACCGGGTTTAGCCGCACCTTTATTAGAATTTCATCAACCTCAACCGGGTGAAATGATCTTTGTATATTCCAACAGCGGTGTAAACCAACTACCGGTAGAGATGGCATTATTAGCCAAAGAAAAAGGGTTGACCGTCATCGCGGTTTTATCCAAAAAATACGCAGCAAAAGCACCAACGAATGCCATTGGAAAAAAATTATATGAAGTTGCGGACTTTGTGATCGATAATGGTGGTGAACCAGGTGACGCCTTGATTTCCTTAAAAGAACAACCCTGGCAGGTTGCCCCGAGTTCTACAGTGGTAAACGCGATTATTTGGAACGCACTGGTTGCAGAGACCGCGCTCCAGCTTGAAAAAACGATGGATGAGGAAGTTCCTGTTCTGGCCAGTTTAAACATGCCTGGGGCAGCAGAGCACAACGAAAAATTGTTTTTATCTTGGAAAGATGTTAACCCCTATCTTGGATATGGTGATTAATGATGGATAAACTAGCGATAGGGGTCGATCTGGGCGGAACAAAAATTGCCACGGCATTGGTGCAGGAAAATGGCACTGTGCTTCAAGCCGACAAGATAAATACCAACCCGGAAGATGGCCAAGAAGATGTCTTAAAACGTATCGTAGAGCAGATAAACAAATTAATTCGAACAACTGACCGGCCTGTATCCGGGATTGGTATTGGTTCCCCAGGGTTTATTAAGTACGCTTCTGGAATGGTTAGGCATGCCGTAAACCTGGGTTGGTATGATGTCCCCTTGACCGCTGAAATAAAAAAACGATTGGATTGCCAAATGCCGGTTCATTTATTGGTTGATACGAATGCAAGTGCATTAGGTGAATTGTATTTTGGGGCAGGTAAGGCTTATAAAGATTTTATTTACGTGTCCATTGGAACCGGTCTTGGGGCGGGAGTGGTGGTCAATCGCCAACTGGTTTTAGGAAAAAATGGTCTGGTGGGTTTTATTGGTCATTATGCCTTGGATCCGATGGGTGCTTTATGCAGCTGTGGTTTGCGGGATTGTCCGGAGATGATTGTGTCGGGACCAGGTTTGGTGAATATGGTCACTGGAAAATTAGAAGCCGGAGCACAATCATCCTATTTTGAATACCATGAATCGATTGATTCACACCTGATTATCCACGCCCTTCAACAAAACGATCCGGTGGCGGTGGTGGTGTTTGAACAGATGGTCGATGTCTTGGCGGATGTTTTGGCAAGCGGAATTACCTGGCTTAACCCTGAGGCATTAATTATCGGTGGTGGGATTGGTTTAGCCAGTTTGAATGTGTTAAGACCGTTGTTAACTCAAAAATTAAAACAACGTTTGCATACCTATCAAATGGAAGATTTAGAGATTGTTCCTTCCTTACTTACATCCAGCGCAGTTGGGGCTGCCTGTTTGGTATTTCATTCCACATAAAAAAATTGTATGATAGGAGGTGGAGCAGAACAAAAAAGAGTACGTGATAACACAAATTGTTTTACCAAATTTACCAGATTCTTATAAGGAGAAGGAAATGAGAAAGTACAAAGTTTTTGCTTTAATGTTGGTGTTGGTTTTGGCTTTTGCAGCCTGTACACCGGCGAATACACCTGCAAATGCTCCGGCAGAAGATGCCCCGATGGATGATGCTCCGGCTGGAGAAGAGGTGACGATCACCATTGAAAGTTGGCGTAATGATGACTTAACCATTTGGCAGGATACCATCATTCCGGCATTCGAAGCACACTATCCAAACATCAATGTCGTATTTGCCCCCGGCACCCCTGCGGAATATAACGGCGTGTTAAACACCAAATTAGAAGGCGGCTCAGCGGGCGATTTGATTACCTGCCGTCCGTTTGATGCATCATTAGCGCTGTATGAAAAAGGATACCTGGCAAATCTGAATGATATAGAAGGGTTGTCAAATTTCAGTGATGTGGCAAAAAGTGCTTGGATAACCGATGATGGACAGGAAGTATTTTGTGTACCGATGGCATCTGTGATTCATGGATTTTTCTACAACAAAGATGCATTTAATGAAGTTGGTGTAGAAGAACCGCAAACTGTTCAAGAGTTCTTTGATGTGTTAGAAGCCATTAAAGCGGATGGCACCTATATTCCGTTGGCGATGGGAACAGCTGATACCTGGGAAGCCGCCACTATGGGTTTCCAGAATATCGGCCCCAACTATTGGAAGGGTGAAGAAGGCCGTACAGCTTTAATCGCTGGTGATCAAAAGTATACAGATGATGCCTATGTAGAAACATGGAAACAACTTGCTGCGTGGCGAGATTTTATGCCTGATGGTTTTGAAGCTGTGAAATACCCCGATGCTCAGCAGTTATTTACACTGGGTAAGGCCGCTATTTATCCGACGGGTTCCTGGGAAATTTTCACCTTTGAAAAAGATGCATCCTTTGAATTGGGTGTATTTAAACCACCAGTAGAAAACGCAGGCGATACCTGTTATATCAGTGACCATACCGATATTGCAATGGGTATGAATGCTGCCACGCAGCATCCTGAAGCCGTCAAAACCTTCCTGGAATGGATGACGACCGAAGAATTTGCCAGCCTTTACAGTAATGCTTTGCCTGGGTTCTTCACTTTATCTGATCACAATGTCAGTCTGACCGATCCTTTGGCTCAGGAATTCATGAACTGGCGAAATGAGTGTGAATCTACCATCCGTAATTCCTATGCGATTTTATCTCGTGGTGAACCGAACCTTGAAAATGAATTATGGCGTTTAAGCGCTGCCGTGATTAATGGTTCTGTGACCCCTGAAGAAGCCGCCGCGGAAATTCAAGCTGGTTTGGATAGTTGGTACGAACCTGCAAAATAAATTAAATTAACCAACCGGATGAGGGGTATATTGTTTACCCCTCATCAATTTTTTTGATCGAGGAGGTTCATGGTATGGTCACCAAACAGCGAAAAAAATTCCCCTTTTATATTGTTGTCTTTTTAGCCCCTGCCGTTATCATTTATACAATTATTATGATCTACCCATTATTAGCATCGCTTGGTTTGAGCTTTTTTTCCAGAACTTCGGATAATCAATACGTTTTTGCTGGATTCAGTAATTATGTTACCTTATTCACCGATAGCTTTTATATGCCGCGCATTTTAGGAGCATTAAAAAATAATGTTATTTTTTCTTTGATCCATCTGGTTATCCAAAATGCGATTGCTTTATTACTGGCTGCTTTGGTTGCGTCTAAGGGAAGGTTAAGAAATTTTTACCGAACCGTCATATTTATGCCAACCGTTTTATCTTTTGTGATTATTGGTTTTGTTTGGAATTTGATCTTAAATCCGTTATGGGGTGTCTCGGAGTCTATATTACAGGCAGTCAATTTAGGGTATCTATTTAAACCGTGGTTAGGTCTTCCGGATACAGCCCTGATCACAGTTTCCCTCATCTCCGTGTGGCAGTTTATGGGCATACCGATGATCCTTTTATATGCTTCTCTGATTGGCATTCCTGAGGAACTGATGGAAGCAGCCAATGTTGATGGTGCTAATGGATGGCAATCTTTTTGGAAGATTAAATTTCCGCTCCTGCTGCCGACAGTGGGAGTGGTGATGATTTTGACCTTTGTGGGAAATTTTAATGCCTTTGATTTGATTTACACGATGAAGGGGGCAAATGCCGGACCGGAATTTGCCACCGATATTTTGGGGACTCTTTTTTATAGAACTTTCTTTGGACAGCAATTGCAGTTAGGCAATATTAATATGGGGGCTACTGTGGCTGCCGTAATGTTTTTGATCATTTTAACCGGTGTTCTGTTTTACGTCTTCTTCTGGCAGCGCCGCGTACAGAATTATGAGATGTGAGGTGAAGTATGTCCAAAGCTAACAGAACACTAAAAAAGATTAAACATCAGGGTGGGCGTATTGTACCGCATTTGATCTTAATAACCTACATGGTGATCGCATTATTCCCAATTTTGCTGATCCTCATCAATTCCTTTAAAAACAGGGCATCTATTTTTAACAGCCCATTCTCGCTTCCCAATGCAGAGACGTTCAGCCTGGTTGGATTTGAGACCGTGTTTGGGCGTGCTGATTTTGAACGTTATTTTCTCAACAGCAGTATCGTGACATTAGCTTCCCTTCTATTTACTCTGTTGATCGGGGCGGCTGCGGCTTATGCCCTGACTGAGTATAAATTCAAAGGCAGCACATTTTTATCGATTTACATGGCTATTGGGATTATGATCCCAATTCGGTTGGGTACAGTGGGTATTTTGCAGCTAATGGTGCGTTTTGGCCTGGTAAACCAGTTGTTGTCCTTAATTCTGGTGTATGTGGCGATGAACCTGCCGATGACGATTTTTATCTTATCCAATTTTTTCCAGCAGGTGCCTGTGGAATTAAAGTCGGCAGCAAGGTTGGATGGTGCCAGCGAATATCAGATCTTTGGTCTGGTTATTCCGCTAGTAAGACCAGCTCTGGGTGCAATCGGTATTTTTACAATGATTCCTATCTGGAATGATTTATGGTTCCCGCTCATTTTAGCCCCTGGTACCAAAACAGCCACGATTACCCTGGGTGTACAGCAGTTTTTGGGTCAGTTTGTCAGCGACTGGAATGCAGTATTAGCCTCGTTAACCATGGCGATGGTGCCGATCTTAATATTGTATTTATTTTTCTCTAAACAAATGGTGCGGAGTATTACAGCTGGAGCGATTAAATAAAGAGGTATTATGCGTGTAGGAATTTTAGGAACAGGATTTATGGGCGTGACACACGCCATGGGTTGGAAAAAAACTGATGCTGAATTGGTTGGTTTTGCGGCTGAAAGCGAAGCGGAAGCAAGGCCAGTGGTGGAGCAGTTTGGTGGCAGTGTTTACCAAAACATGGCTGCGATGCTGCCTGATGTGGATATTGTGGATATTTGCACACCAACTCACTTGCATTATGAGATGGTTTTAGCTGCTGCAAAGGCGGGAAAGCATGTCATATGTGAAAAACCCCTGGCGTTAACAATCGCACAGGGGCAGGAGATGGTAACAGCTTGTAAAAAAGCTGATGTTAAATTTTATGTGGCGCATGTGGTACGTTACTTTCCTGAATATGCCAGTGCATACCAAGCTGTACAAAAAGGCTCAATAGGTCGAGTGGCGACTATGCGGCTTCGGCGGGGGGGATTTCGTCCTAAAAAAGCAAACGGTAACTGGTTTTTGGATGAAAAAAAATCAGGTGGGATGATGTTGGACTTAATGATCCATGATTTTGATTATGCTCGTTGGGTAGCGGGAGATGTAGTACAGGTTTTCGCAAAAAAAATCTCCTCAATGAATCCAACCGCAGTTCTGGATTACGGTATGGCGATTCTGACTCATAAAAGTGGAGCCATCTCGCATATTAGTGGAGCCTGGGCTTATCCACCGCCGACATTTCGTACCGGTTTGGAAATTTCAGGAGATGGTGGGATGATCCATTCAGATTCGGATTCAACTGCCCCAATCATAAATTATTTGCAGAGTAAACCCGGAGAAGCACCGGATGTTGGTTTACCTTCCAGCCCTGTAATTGAAAGTCCTTACACCACACAAATAAAGGAATTTTATGAGGGTATCAAAAAAGACAGCCCTGTGCGTTTAAATGCAGAGGACGGTTTGGCAGCCTTACAAATTGCATTGGCGGCTTTAGAATCCGCCCGAACGGGTAAGGCAGTCAATCTCACAACGGAGGTGCTGGCATGAAGATCGGTATTATGAGTTTTGCCCATTTACACGCTGAAGGGTATTTACAAATTTGTCGCACCCTGCCGGGTGTTGAATTTGTTGGCTTTGCTGATAATGATCCTCAACGGGGAGAGAAATTTGCTAAATTATTTGAGACAAAGTTATGGACCTCTTACGAAGCCTTACTTGAACAAAAACTGGATGGGGTTATCATTTGTTCTGAAAATAATAATCATTTACCGATGATAAAACTTGCAGCCGATGCTGGTGTATCGATATTATGTGAAAAACCATTGGCGACTAGTCAGCCGGATGGACGCGAAATTCTGCGTATTTGTGAAGAGAAAAATGTACCCTTAATGACCGCCTTTCCGATGCGCTACAGCGCACCTTTGATGGAAGTGAAACAGCGATTAGATTCCGGGGAATTGGGGCGTGTATATTGTTTTAATGGCTCAAATCAAGGAGAACTTCCCAAAAAACACCGGGAATGGTTTGTTGACCCGGAATTGGCAGGCGGCGGAGCATTGGCTGATCATGTTGTACATCTGGTGGATGTGATGCGCTGGTATTTGGGGGCAGAAGTGATTGAAGTTTATGCACAATCCAACCAAATTTTTCATGCGGATGAAGTGCAAGTGGAAACAGGCGGCATGGTGATGCTGACTTTTGATAACGGGGTTTATGCCAGTATTGATTGCTCTTGGAGCCGTCCGGATTATTGGCCTGCTTGGGGCGGTTTGGATTTTGAAATGATCACTGACCGTGGGGCGATTTTGGTAGATGGCTTTAAACAAAACCTAACTGTTTACAGCCATGTTTTACAGCGCCCAAGCTGGGCATTTTGGGGATCTGATCCCAATGTGGGCATGATTGAGGATTTTATTGGATCAATTCAGGAAGGGCGTTCGTCACGGGTGACTGGGTTGGATGGATTTAAAGCAGTAGAGGTGGTTTTGGCTGCTTATGAGTCGGTTAAAACCGGACAGCCGGTAAAAATCGAATGATAAAAAAACGGTTGGAACCAAATCAATGGTTCCAACCGTTTTTATATTGTCTTCTTTTTCGTAAAACCCATAATCAGACCAAGCACCAGCGACCAGGCTGCAGCCAGACCGATTTGAAAGTTGGGTGGGAGCATAAAGGTGATGGTATGGGCGGGAATCCAAAACCAGATCAACGTCCACCAGGCCTTGGTGATGCCCTGGAAACCTTTATTACCCAGAATCAGGTTATCTTCCAATCGGTGGAAGGCCATCATCTGCGGACCGAATAGGATATTGGTAAAGACGGATACGGCAAAAGCCCAACCAATACCAGCACCAAAGATGGTCGGGATCAATTGATGATCCAACAAAGCCTGGGTGAAACCCTTCATCCCGGCAAAGCCATATTTAATGATGATTCCCAACAACGCCCAGGCAAAAACCTTGCCTAGTAATTGCAACCAGGTGCAGGGGATAGCCGGTCTTTTGATTTGGATACTAAAGGAGATAACTTCTCCCAAGGTGCCTAAGATAGCGAATTGGATCGCAGCGGATAAGAGGGGGTTGTTTACAACCCAATTGATGTAAGTTTCCATAGGTCTCTCTTGGTGGTGGGATAGACTGAATCGTATCAATCCAAGATAAGCTTGTCAAGTTATGGATGTCATTTGATATATTGATTATTTTTGCCAATGGTTGGAAAAATAGTAGTGTAATATTCTTTCTGTAAATTCATGGACCTTAACAAAAAGAGGTAGGTCAGGTATCCTAAAGTTTGCGAAAACCTAAAAAGGAGAACCGAATGACCTACCAAGATAATTTTACCGCAACCCAAGAACTAATCG
>PABH01000071.1 GCA_002702705.1 Anaerolineaceae bacterium | reverse complement strand
CTTCTGGTATTTCCCACGGCTCTTGCACTTGAAGACTCATCTCCACCTCCTGCCTTCTTTACATTACCATTTTCACACAGGTTTGCCAACAGTATCTTTTCAAATAGCCCTGATTTATTATTCCCTTTGTAGCTTGAGAACATTTTTTATAGTAAGATGTATTCATTCATTCTTCAGGAGGAAATTATGTTAAATCTGCAAGATCAGATTTTACCCATTCTACATACTCATAAAATTCCGGGATTGGATACTGGTCCATCATCCATTCATCCACATTATGAAGGTTATTCCCTGGTAAACTTGCCAAGCTCGGTTTGTAAATTGTTTAACATCCCTGGTTTTGGCGCTCCAGCCCTACATCAAAACATCATTTCTCAGCTGGATCAAAATTACGAACACATCGTGTTTTTATTAGCAGATGGATTACGGTTCGATTTTTTCCGGGAAGCACTCACCCGCCAACCCTGGGCTGATTTCGCTGCACCCGGGTTGTTATCACCGCTGACTTCGATCACCCCAAGTACTACATCCGCAGCATTAACCACACTCTGGACAGGATCACACCCCAGTGAACACGGCATCCTGGGTTATGAGGTTTGGCTGCGGGAATATGGTGTCATCGCCAATATGATCCTGCATTCAGCATTCACCTTTGCAGGTGATATAGGCGGCCTAAAACGTGCCGGATTTGACCCAACCACCTTTTTACCCGTACCTACATTAGGTCCCCATTTAAAAAAACATGGCGTTGAATCGTATGCCATTCAGCACAGCGCCATCGCCCATTCCGGCCTTTCGAAAATGCTCTTTCCCGATGTAAACATCCTGCCTTACCGGTCCAATGCTGATTTACTGGTTAATTTGCAGCAGCTGCTGGAACAACGCAAAGGTCAGCGCACCTATGCTTATGTTTATTGGGAATTGATTGATTCCTTATCCCATCTTTATGGGCCGGATGACGTCCGCAACACATTGGAATTTGATCTCTTCAGTCAAGGCTTAATTCAAACCCTACGCACCATTCAAAAACAATCGAACGGAAAGACATTATTCATTCTCACCGCGGACCACGGACATATTCACACACCAATTTTGGACCATTATGATCTCACCAAACGACCTGAAATCAACCAGCATCTGACCATGGTTCCGACGGGAGAAAATCGACTTCCTTATCTCTTCCCACGTACCGGACATGAAGATGAATTATTATCCCTCATTAACAAGGTTTATGGGGATGATTTCCTGCCTATTCGTTCTGCAGATGCCATACAACAGGGTTTGTTTGGAAAAGGAACACACCATCCCATGTTAGCTGACCGTCTGGGTGATTGGATACTCATTCCCCAAAATGACGCTTATTTATGGTGGTGGTGGCAAAAGGAAAACCCGCTGCTTGGAAGACATGGCGGATTATCCCCGCAGGAAATGTTGGTGCCATTTTTTGCTCTGGAATTATAAAAAATAGAGGTTGTGGTTAAACCACAACCTCTATTTTTTATTAGTATTTATTCGGTTTCCACCACAGCAAGATGTGATCTTCTTTCTTTATAATAAAACCACATTGCACCAAGGCCAATCAGTGTGACAGCCAAGCTGACCAGCCACCCCACAAATGGAATGGCAGATACGAGCACCACTATGGTGATCCCAATTAATAACGTTATGGCCATTTTATATTGAGAGGACGCCATTGTTTTCGACATAACCAGGCTGCCCAACCAATAGGCTACGACCAGTTTGGAAATAAAGACCATAAAAATGGTAAATGAGGATACACACCAGGCCAATGAAGTAAAACCAAAGAAGAATACAGCCCGCCCCAATCCACCTAAGGAAAGTAGACCAAAGAAGATCGAAAGAAATACCAATAAGCCAAATAACATGCCGCCGCCAATATAAACCACAATCATACTGACCAAACCAACGCCGGCGGAATTAACAGGCTTTTCTGCTGCTTTTGCCGCTGTTTCTTTTAACAATTTTGGCAGTAGCCACACAACCAACCCTCCGATTAGGATCAGGGAAATAAAGCTGCGTAATATATTACCCAAACGTTTTAATAATGGGTTGCGATAGGTAATATTGATCTGTTGGCGTTCTGCTTCCACAATATTTTCCGGTTGGGGCGTTTGATAAACGATACCGCCCTCAATGTTACTATTTTCCAAACCAAAAACAACACTGGGGCTGGTGTAAGTTAACTGTCCATCAATTTTTGCAGAATCACCCAAAACCAATCCGGATTCAATCGGTTCAGGAATACCCGCCTGTTGTAAATAGGTATACCAGTACTGCATCCCATTATCCGATTCAACGGAAGAATCAACATCGAGTTCCACATTGCCACATACAGAACCATTCAGGCGAACAGCTGCGGCGCCAATGCGAACATTTTGTCCAACCTGCCCATTTAAAATGGATTGATAATTTCCGGCATAAACGTTCCGGCCGATGGTGCTGTCCGTGCTTGTTTCCAAATGAAACCCGCCAAACATCAAATTGTGGCTTACTTTTGCCTGATCTTTAAGTTCCAACGTGGCAGCACCAACAAATAAACTACGGTCAACCGTCGTGAGGACCTGTGCATTTTGTCCACCAATGACAAGGTTGCCTTTTAGGACGGCGCCTTCTTCCACAATGATCTGGTTACCAAACAAAAAAGCGTCATCATCCACAACAGCGGTTTTTTCAATTGTAATTATTTCGCCAAAGGCAAAAACCATTCCGTGTACGGTCCCAGCCAGACGCACATTGGAACCTTCCAGGAAAAGGTCATCAAATATTTCCTCACCCACATCAAAAACACCATTCGGATATGGTCCGGAAGCCTGTGCCCTTTCCAAACCGGTAAACATCAATCCAACCAAAACAATTGTAAGAAGCAAAAAAATACTTAATTTCTTAAAAAGATTGAAACGCATCCTACCCTCCATAACGATAATAACATGCTGCTTTAAAAATATACGCAAAAATTACCAAAAAGTTGTATAAAAAAACCTGGCATCTATTAAGCCAGGTTTTTTTGTTATTTTTCCTATTATCTCGGTTGTTCATGCGCTTTTTGGTATAACGCACTCACAGATGCACCAATGATGATCAATGTTAAAACAATGCTTCCGGAAATAACACCGTTGGTTTGTTCACGATTTGCCATCAGATCAGGTGACAAATTCGTTTCCAACGATTCGGCAGGCACAACAACAACACGCTCAGCTTTCTGAATATTTCCCATTTGCATGGCTGCTGCCTGTGGAATTGGTTCCCCCCACGCCATTGCCATCGTAAAGACGACAACTATTAAGAAAAGCAGCAGCACCCTACGGTTTACCCAGGCTGGCGTCCGCTCTCTCAAACGGTGGATTCGATTATTAATCATCTATGGATTTCCAATCTTTTCAATTATGTTTTGGGCTGCTTCCGCAGCAGGGGTTTTACTAGAAAGTACCTGAAGCACACCATCAGCAAAAACCGGTCCCACGGTTAAAATCACTTCATTTTTTGGCCGGATTTGAGCCGATAAAGCAACCTGGCCTAATAATACACTTAATTGCGGATTATTCCAAGACTGTAAACTGGAAGGACGTACCGGAAATACACCGGCTTCAACAGACCAGTTATCCAAAAAATCAGGCTGAACCAAAAACTCCGCCAGAGAGACACTTAGGGCATGTCGCTCCGGGTAGGGATCTGCCAAACACCATACCCAGCCATCTGCCAGAGAAAATGGTGTTTCGGAAAATGAAGGAACGGCAACCGCACTGCTATCCGGGGGCATTGATTTTAAATAATTGGATGCCCACACAATGGTCAAATTACTGCGCAGTTCATTATATGCAGTCCATGCATCCGCATTTTTTTGAAATTGTGTTAACCACAAAGGAAAAACACCGGATTTGCTTCCGTTTTCATACAAAGTCAGCACTTGATTTAATATTTCCTGATCTAACTCCAAATGCCGCTGTGCATCTTCAAAACCGCCTTTGGCCGATAGGTATAAATTGAGGGTAACCAAAGCCTGGGGATCTGCCGCCGGGAAAGATAAAGGCTCTCCGCGCTTAAGAATATCTTCCCAAGTTACCGGTGCCGTACCCACCACATTTTGGCGATATACCAGTAAAAGCGCATCTCCAGCAAAGGGTAACCCGTAGTTACTGCCTTCGATTAACGTTAACCGGCGAGCATAATCATACCAATCATCATCGTCAATACGGGTAGAAAACGAATCTATTGGGTGGATCAATTGTCGGGTAACCGCTTCTTCTAATAAAGAACGGGGTAAGGCAATTAATGCCGGAACCGCCTCGGTGGCTGCCGCACTGGTAATCGTCAGAGATTCTAAAAGTCCAGTAGGGCCGCTTTCCGCTTTTACCCGCACTCGCACAAAAACATCCTGGTTTTGCGCTTCAAATTCAGCAATCTGAGAACGCATAAGGCCAGCTTCTGGTGTATCCAATTGCGGATCAAATTGAGGCGGCACCCAAACAATCAACTCCGTTGGTCCCAAATCTTGCGGAGTAGGAGAAAGGGTTGGTTGAGGAGTCACCTCACTAACCGTAGTTTGGGTAGAAACAACCGTTTCCGTAACGGCAGGTGCCAAAGGTGCTACCTGATCCAATATCTGGTCAATCATTTGGCGGGCATCACCGGAAAATGTACAGCCGCTTAAAAAGATGATGGTAATTAATAAAAAAACCAAAACCCGATGCCCCAACCGGATAACACCAAGAAATTTTTTCATTAAAAATCTATCGGACCTGAAACAATCGCTTTAATCAATTTGACCGCATTTTCCACATCCCGAATATCCACCATTTCCGATGGGGAATGCACATAGCGGCAAGGCACCGAAACGCATCCGGCCGGCATACCAGCCCGGCTGATCTGCATCGCTTTCGCATCCGTGCTGCCACCCAATAATATTTCCATTTGGTGGGGAATATCTTTGGCTTTTGCTGTACGCACCATCAAATCAATTACACGCGGATCTGCCAACATGCCGCTATCCCGCACTTTAACGGCGGGGCCTTTTCCTAGGACTACATCCATCGTTACGCCACGGGGGGTATCTCCGGTTAGGGTCACATCTACGGAAATACCCAAATCAGGATCAATCGAATAGGCAGCGGCAGTGGCGCCCCGCAGGCCAACTTCTTCCTGGGTACTGAACACAAAATAAACCTCGTGATCGTTATCTTGCATTTGTTTTAACGCCTCAATCAAAATGGCGACACATACCCGGTCATCCATCGCTTTACTGATCAGACGATTACCCAAATCCTCAAATGGTCGCTCAAAAGCAGCCACGTCGCCGGTTTTTACAGGGCAGTCTTCAGGACTGTCGGCCCCAACATCAATAAACAACTGCTCCATTTTATATAAAGAACCAGAATTATCCTGCCGTTCTCCACCGATCACACCAATCGTACCGTCCAAAAAACGTACCCGGCTGCCGTATAAGGTGCGTGGATGAACCCCACCAATGGTTGTAAATCGGGCAAAACCATTTTTATCCACATGGGTCACCATAATACCGATTTCATCCATATGGGCGGAAAGCATGATCCGTTTTCCTTTTCCCTTCTTTTCTCCCTTGCGAACGATCAGGTTTCCCATCGCGTCAACGCGGATTTCATCGGCAAACGATTCAACTTCTGTACGCACTACTTCTCGCACTTTTAATTCATATCCGGAAGGTCCAACAGTTTCAACTAATTTTTTAATTAAAGACTTCATGCATAACTCCTGAAAACCACTATGATTCAGAAAAACGATTTGTATTCATCCAATCAACGGCAAAGTCTACCATCGGCTTTTGATGTATTAAAAGTGCATCAGCCTGGCCAACTTTACCGGTTTTAACAAAATGACTATTCTCTTTCATAAACGCAGCACCGATTTTGACGAAGTCCTCATCGTCATAATCAAATCCTTGAAAAGAGACCCATTTTCGCTGTCCATCCACCTTCATCGCACAGCCGGTGTTTGTCCATTTTTTGGCGGGATAATCCGCCCGGTGTTCTGCCAGATGGAACGAGGTATTGTTACCAAATCCAACCCCCAACAGCATTACTTTTCCATCCAATTGGTAAATGCGATCCAATGGGGAATTTTCACCCATTTCTACCTGTAATTGGTGATCCCTTGTGATTTGCTGTGCGTAGCGACCCCAAGCCGCAAATGAAAGTTGGGGATGATCGCTGCGAACGACACCTTTTTGGCGGCGAAATGTTTCGGGGATTTTGCCCATACCGCGGGTCGGTGTCATAAATGGGTCAAATGCAGGCATCGAATCACGAATGATTTGCCACCAGCTTTCCGGTACCGGCGGATTCGACCAATTTGCCGGATCAGAATTTTCACCGCTGTGGGTTGGCATAACCAACGTACCCTTCTCACCCAGAACGGTTTCCAATGCCTGGATCACAGCCACAGGTCCTCCACAAACCCAACCCAAGGTGTGCATGGAAGAATGTACCAAAACCACATCTCCGGCTTTTAAACCTAGATTTGTTAAATCCGTGACCAACGATTCAATCGTGACCGGACGCTCGCTTTGTTTAATAAGCTGATCTTCTCGCGCTACACTCATTCCAATTACCGTTCCTGGGTAAAAAGATCTCGATTCAGCCGTTGAATGGCCGCATGGACGAGCGCCACCCCATTTTTCCAATCATCTAATCGCGCAACCATCACCGCTGAGTGTGCATAACGACCAGGTATTGAGATTGAAACCGTAGGGATTCCACCGTGTTGTTTATGAATGGCACCAGCATCGGTTCCGCCGCGTCCTGGTTGGCGGAATTGATAAGGAATTTCCAATAAATCACCGGTTTCCACCAACAAACGAATCAAACGCGGGTCGGATAAGGTGGCGGCATCCATCATATAAATGGCTGGACCCGCATCGGTGTGAACGTTATAACGTACATTTTCTTCTTCATCCCAAACCGGCAAATCCATTGCCGGGGTCGAATCAATCACAAAGGCTACATCCGGTTTCAGGCGGTACGCTGCGGTTCTGGCACCACGTAAGCCCAATTCTTCCTGCACCGTGAAGGCGGCCAATAATTCCACATTTTTGGGTGGATTTTTTACAAATTCAATTAATGTGGCAACCCCCAAACGATCATCCAGTGCCTTACCCATTAAACTGGGACCAACTTGTTTGAACTTTGTTGCAAAACCAGCTCGATCACCAACTTTAACTTTTTTAGAACCACCCGGACCAATATCTATTCGCAAACTATCCAAACCGATTTTTGATTTAAGTTCATCCGCATTGGTGAAGTGGATTGGTTTAGCACCAATTACACCGGGCACCAGGTCTGAACCAACCAGGACCGATTTTCCAACCAGCTGGCGTTCATCAATCCCGCCAACAATTTCAAAACGGTACAAACCATCACCGTCATCATTAACCAACATAAATCCAACTTCGTCCATGTGAGCAGCAACCATGACTCGCAGCGGATTTTCCACATCCGTTTTCCGGGTCACCAACACATTTCCCATCGCATCAATTTCCAGTGAATCCGCAAACGGCTTTACTTCCTCTAAGACGATCTTCCGAACAGCTCCTTCATCACCGGAAACGGAAACAGCATTGGATAAACGTTCCAACAAGGTAATCTGTTCTTCGCTAATCTGCGGAATTTGTTCTCTGAACTTATTCTTTTGATTCATCAGACACCTCATTTTCCCACTTAATTTGTTCGATAAAATCAGGCTCTAAGCGGCGAATAAATTCTGCCAACAGCCTGCCAGTACGTTCCAGGTCATTCATGGAAACCACTTCCACCGGTGTGTGCATATAACGTAAGGGGATACTAATCACCATGGTTGGCATCCCTGCTGCAGCTACTTGCATAGCATACGCATCCGTACCGGAATGTTTGGGCATATATTCTTTCTGGTGAGGAATATCTAATTTTTCTGCCACTTCAACAAATTTTTGATAAATATAGGGATGAATATTAGGACCCCAACCAATGGATGGTCCTTTTGCCATGTTTACCGTTCGCCAATCATTTGCTCCAGGACCTTTAGCAAAGGTTACATCGATCGCCACTGCAATTTGAGGTTGAAGTTCAAAAGCTGAGGTAAAACCACCACCCAATGTTTCTTCTTCCTGGACAGTAGCAACCGTCCAGACATCCCAAGCGTGGTTCATGAACTGCAAATCCTGCAAACAATAGGTCAATGCTGCTACGGAAGCCCGATTATCCAAACTATGCCCGGCAATTACATTTCCGGCTAATTCTACTGGGGTTTGGGCAAAAGAGATTAAATCCCCTATACGCACTTTTTCAGCTAATTCATCCTGCCGCAAACCAGTGTCTACAAATAAATATTCCATCGCAACCGATTTTCCCTGCTGAGAAGCAGGCAAGAGATGGTCCGGGGGCTGAACGACAACCCCTGGCAGTAATTCCCGCCCATGCACTGTCACTTCCTGACCTGGCAAAATACGGGGATCAACGCCACCCACTTCGGTGAAACGAATTAATCCTGCTTCCTGCCCGGTAACCATCAGACCGATTGCATCCATATGTGCGGCCAAAAGAATACTGGGGCGGGGATCAGGTCCGGTGCCACGGCGTAAAGCATGTAAACTGCCCAGCCTGCTTTCGCTGATTTCATCAACCAGCGGCTGCCAGGTTTCGCGAATAACATCACGAACCGGCGCCTCGTATCCGGATAATCCGGGCATCGAGATCAACGACTTTAGAAAATTTTTAATATCTGTCATACACGTTTCCTATTATCAATTAAGGTTGTGTTGTAAATGTAATGGTCGGTGTTGGTAAAGCCTGGGTAGGAACAGCCGTTGTGGCAGCAGGTACCGTCGCCGTAGGGATTACGGGGGTATTCGTCAAGGTTGGCGGGATGCTCGTATTGGTGGGCGGTACTTCCGTATCGGTAACTTGCGGAGTAAAAGTTATTGTTGCTGTAGCTGTTCGAGTGGGAGTCAAAAATGGTGTAGGAGATAATGTTGGCGTCCACGTCATAGTTTGCGTAACTGTGGGGGTAGCCGTTGGAAAAACCACTGCGGAAGGAAGCGGCAAAGGTGGCGCGCTGGTAAAAGTAGCCGTAGGGATTGAAGTTAATGTAGGTGTCGGTGTCGGTTTGGTAATTTGTTTTCCAACCTGAAACACAACCAGACCAAGACAATAACAAGCCACGGATGCCAAAATAATGGTAATTAAGATGGATCGTAATCGGGAGCGCCGTTCAGCTCTGAAAGTCATGTGGAATTCCTTCCATAATGGTCATCATATCACTTAAAATACAGGTTTTGCAAGTTATGGTCTGAACAAATTTATTAAATCAGCTTGTATCGATTAAGAATCAGAGCAGTAAAAAAAGAAGTTAAAAAGCAAACCCTCATATATTTCGTCATTGCAAGGAGGACAGTCGTCCACCGCAGCAATCCGCTCATGAATAAGAGTACAAACTTTTAATTGAGGAACACAGATTGTCAAATTTGTTTTGTTCGTTCGTTATTCCAAAATCCTTCTGTTTTACAAAACCTGAATCTTTAATTGATTCTGATTTGTTCTTTCATTTTTGTCAAATCAAACGAATAAACGTTTTTTGTATATTACCGACCAGTCGAAATTGTATTTTGTTGTAACACCTCGATTTCCTGGCGCACAGCATAATACAAACTTTCAGCACGCAAATCATCAATCGCATAACAAGGTGCCATTAAATTATCTGCCAGACTCTGGGCTAAACCACGGTCAAAAGATTTATGTTCCAGGTTAACCACCACACTGGGGATATGTTCTTCCGCAAATAAACGGGCGGTCTGGTAGGATTCTTCCAACGGAGAATACTTTTTCCCAACCGAAACATTGCCAGCTCCGTCGGTGAGCAGCACCATTAAAGGCATGATATCCGGATGGGTATACTGTTCTCGTTGCAGCACTTCATAGGCCATTCTTAAACCGGCAGAAAGCGGCGTTTTTCCACCGACCGGGATATCCCGCAAGGCACGCTCTGCCAATTGTACAGAATTTGTGGGGCGCAGTACCAGGGTTGCTTTGTCTTTTTGAAATACAATTAAACCCACCCGATCCCTGCGCTGATAGGCATCGTTTAATAAGGATAAAATGGCACCCTTTGCAGCAGCCATACGTTCTGCCACCGCCATCGACCATGAGGCATCGACAACAAACAAAATGAGATTGGCGGTTCGTCGTACCCGCACCTTACGCATAAAATCCTGGCGTTTAATCGCAAACGCCACTCGTTTCCGCTCTTCTTCACGCTGTTGTTGGAAAGGGGCAGCCGCCCGAATGGTTGCATCCAATGCCAAGTCATCCGTTTTGCCGCCCGCTGGTTTGGATTGGACATAACGTCCGCGTTTACGGGCAGTACGGGTAATGGAACGCCGTCCTGCACGCTGCCGCATAATTTTATCCAGTGGTGTGTTTAAACGGCGCGGTTCAAATGTGGACTTAGCCTCCACATTTTTACCACCTTCCCACCAATTTGAATTCATTTCCTGAAAAACTGCACCAGGGTCAGGAACGGCATCACCCATATCGGGTATTTCTGTGGTGCTGGCTCCGTCAGTTAAATTTTTTTTTCCGCGGTTGTCTTTTCTTGGGATTGATCGTCATCCTCTTCCTGGCCGGATTTGCCGGAAGATTGACCACCACTAAGCTGCTCAATGCGTTCTTGTAATTCTTCCATTGTAGCAACTTCCTTATCAAACGGACCGCGTTTCATACGATGCGGTAGAGCCAACTCGGCAGCTCGTGCGATGTCCAACTCGGTCAAAGATGTACGGCCTTCGAGTGCAGCCTGCGCACGTGCTGTCTTTAAGATAACCAGGTCTGGCCGGTGTCCATCAACACCCAGAGAAGCTGTCAGGGAAGCAATTGTTAATAAATCCCGGCTGGTGTGTTTGACCTGTTTAACCAGGTTTCGACCTTGCTCGATCTGCTGTGAGATCTCCGCTTCCTTTGGATACCAATCTTCCCAAAACCCTTCCGGATCGGCTTCAAACATCATATTTCGTTCCATAATCGAAACCCGATCACGAGCGCCCAAAATACCGTGGATTTCCACTGATAACGCAAAACGGTCTAACAGTTGAGGACGTAAATCCCCTTCTTCAGGATTCATGGTGCCAACCAAAATAAAACGCGAAGGATGGACAAAAGAAATTCCTTCCCTCTCCACAATATTCATTCCCATCGCGGCGGAATCCAATAAAACATCCACCACGTGATCATCTAACAAATTCACTTCATCAATATATAAGAGACCGCGGTTAGCAGCTGCTAAAACACCCGGCTCAAAACTGCGTTCACCTTTTTGGATCGCTTTTTCAATATCCAGTGTACCAACCACACGATCTTCCGTAGCGGAAACCGGCAGGTTGATAAAAGCTGTGGGTTTGATCATACCCGGCAGCACTTCTCCATTTAAGCTGCGTTCCTGACATTCCGTACACCAGGTATTTGGACTGTGAGGATCACAACCGAAACGACAGTCCACGACCACTTCTACCTGAGGTAATAAAGCAGCCAGAGCACGCGCCGCGGTTGATTTTGCTGTACCGCGTTCCCCGCGAATCAGTACGCCGCCAATCCGGGGATCAACAGCATTTAAAATTAACGCACGTTTCATGCGTTCTTGTCCAACAATTGCAGTAAATGGATAAACTTGAGGCATAATCTACTTTCCCTAAATAATCAATAGTGTCATTTTTTAGTTTACCACTGCTAAAAATTGTCCGCAACCAAACCCATATAAGAGGTTATACAGTTAATCACCAGGGCAAACAAAAATAATCAGAATTTACTATAATCAAGGAAGGAGGCCGAATGACAGAAAACCCGGCTAATTATCCTGCCTTATTAGCATTAGGATTGATCTTTCTCATCATTGGTTATACCAACGACCACAATGTTTTAATGATCGTTGGATTATTGTTTGGTGTGGTCGGATTAAGTAAAACTTTACCGCAAATCAAAAACAATATGGACCCCAGGCAAGATAAAAAAACACGGAAATAAAATGATACCGCCTACGTTAGAAACATTAGGCCGCTGGCTGTTAATCCTTGGCATCACCATCACCTTGATTGGGGGGATAATCTGGTTAATTGCCCGTATAACGGGCTGGGAAAAATTTCCAGGAACACTGCGCTTTCAAAGTGGGGGCTTAACCTGCATTTTTCCAATTTTAGGTTCGATTTTGATCAGTATTTTGTTGACCGTGATTTTAAATCTTTTGGCTCGGTTTCTTAATCGATAAAAACATTATTACTTTGGTTTAACCTTACTTCATGGTAAGATTTTTTAATTGGTATTATGAAAAAGAACATCCTTTTACAAACCCGATTTCGCCGGCTTAAAGCATATTTATTTCCGGTGCAATCTAATATTTTGCCAGAAAAACTTCAAAAGAATTTTCGTCATCTTTATTTTGATATTGCCTGGTTTGGTTTGTTAAATGGTAGTGCTATCTCCTTCTTAACAATCTTCGCAGCCCGCTTGGGCGCTAGCGGCAGCCAGATTGGTCTCATCAACGCCACACCAGCCGTCATCAGCTTGACCTTAGCTTTACCCATTGGCAGTTGGTTAGAAAACCGGAAATTGGATCGATCCGTTTTTTTAAGTACCATTTTTCACCGTTTTTTTTACTTTTTATTTGCACTTCTACCACTGCTGCTGATTAGTGACGAAACACAAATTTGGATTATTACGGTATTAACGCTTGTAATGAGTATTCCCGGTGCCGTGATTGCGGTCGGATTTAATGTCTTGTTTGCGGCAGCAGTTCCAGCCAATTATCGTGGTATGGTCGCGGGACGAAGGAATGCTGTGTTCGCGGTTGTTACAGTCCTTACTTCACTTATAAGTGGACGAATCTTAACCACCATGCCCTTTCCTACTGGTTATCAAATCATCTTTTTGATGGGTGCCATTGGAGGGGTTATGAGTGCAATCCATATCTGGTTTGTAAAACCTTATGTGCTGCAGCCCAAACCGGTTTCCGCTGCTCGCACTTCAAAAGGATTCACCTTTAAACAACCGATACGTAGGTTTTTAATTTATTTTTCATCTCACTATCATCCGGAAGCTTTAAAGGGAAAGTTCGGAAAAGTATTGTTGCTGCTCACACTGTATCATTTTTTCCACTACCTTTCCATTCCACTCTTCCCCATCTTTACGGTAAATAATCTAAACCTGAATGACCAGGTCATCAGTCTTGGAAATGCCTTCTTTTACGTCACTATGTTTATCGGATCAACCCAACTGGCAAAACTCACCAGCCGGTACGGCAACCACAAGATAACCGCCATTGGAATGATTGCGTTGGGTCTATATCCTACTACCCTTTCTCTCGCGACGGGGCCTACCATGTTTATGGTCAGCATGATTCTGGCTGGATTTGCCTGGGCACTGGGCGGTACAGCTATGGTTAACTATCTACTGGATGCCGTTCCTTCCGAAAAAAGTGCCGGTTATATGGCCTGGTTTACGGTAGGGGTGAATGCGGCCATCTTATTGGGTAACTCCATTGGACCACTCATCGCAGCCTGGTTAGGTTTACCAGTGGCTCTATTTATCTTTGGCTTGTTAAGATCCGCGGCGGGGTTAATAGTTCTTAAGCGGGGATAATTTTTTGCGTTTTATCACCAGCACTTCGTTTTGTAAAAAACAAATATAAAACCACGCTGATTGAACCAATGAGTGCCGCGAAAAACCAAGGCGCATGCGGGGAAATTGAATCACTTAAAAAACCGCCCAATAAGGGGCCGATTCCCATTGATATACCATTGGTCATGCCGTGGATGCTCATATACCGCCCACGTTTATCCGGTGGTGCCAGGTTTGCAACGTACGTCGTGGCTGTTGGAACCATAATCAGTTCCCCAAGAGTCATCACCACCATCGCTCCCCAGAACATCCAAAAAGTGAAGCCCACCCCAATGATCAGGTTCGCAAGCACGTAAAAACCAGCTCCCAAAGCTACCATCCGCACCGAGTTGTACCGTTTGGTGAAACGAGTGATCAGAATTTGCAGCGTCACCACCATGATGGCATTCGTGGCAGGAATAAAACCATAGAGTTTCTCCGGGATACCGTAATTTTGTTTGGTATACACCGCCAGCAGCACCCAGATCATGGCTGCTGTTACTGCTGTCAGGGTAAAGATGAGGTTAAAGTTGATAAAAGGTTTATCGCGAAAAATTTGACCATATCCGCCAAAACGTTCTTTTACAGCCGCCACCGATAAATCCTTTTGTAAAGTTTCTTTGGCTAAAAATACCAATAACAAACTATAGGTAATTAACCCAATGGCGGCAATATAAAAACCAATCGCATACGAAGAGGAGGTAATAAAACCACCAATGGCCGGGCCAAGCGCAATTCCCAAATTATTACTCATCCGCAGCACAGCATACCCATCGGCTCGTTTTTCCTGTGGAATCATATCAGCCATCATGGCATCCGAACCCACCCGGTATAAAGGCATAAATGCACCTCTTAAGCCCATCAAAATGGCAAAAGCCGGTACGCTGCCCGCAAAACTCATTAAGACATAACACAAACCATTGCCAGCCAGACTGATGACCATCACCCATTTCCGCCCGATACGGTCAGTAACCGGTCCCGCCAAAAAAGAAAACAACAAATTCATAGCAGCGTTGATAGACATCATCGAAGCCACCACGGTTAAACCAACCGAAAGGGTCTCGCTGACATAAATCATTAAGAATGGCCAGATCATGCTGGAACCCATCGTTCCAATCAACATGCCAAACGCCATCAACCAGAATTGGTTGGGATATTCATTCCGAGCCCTGCGAAGTTTTGTTATCATGTGCGCTCCCGATGGTGGAAAAAACACCGTCTCTCCTTGCCCTTTTGGAGATTGGATAGTTATCCTGCAGCGATCACAATCGATGCACGCATTCTATCATGATTCAACAGGATGCGTACAAGGGAAGATCAGAATCAGGCTCCCCAACCTCGAGATTTTGATCCGCGAGGGTACCCAGTTTGCAAGCAATCCTTGCCAGCCAACTTAACATTTTACAGGGATTTAGCTCGAGGTGCTCTTTGAAAATCAGAATCCGGGCTAGATTCTTGCTTAATAGCCCAGCCCGAACATCAGTCGCCCTTCCGTAACAAGTTTCCTTTTCCCAACAATCCCGGCTTCGGCGCCCTTCCCAAGCGCCATGCCCTAAACCTCGGGATTATGATCCGCAAAAGCCCACGTTTGCAAAGAAAGTTTGCCTGTTAGTTTCGCAGTTTGCGAGTATTTAGCCCGAGGTTTGCTTTTTGAAGATCAGAAACCGGGCTTGATCCTTGTATAAAAGTCCGGTGTGTACCCTAGCCGTCCACCCATAACATATACCCTTTTAATCACAATCCCGGCTTCGGCACGTCTTCCCCCTACTCAAAACGCTTTTATCAGCTTATGGTAAAATTGGCAAAAGAGAAACCCTTTAAATGAGGAAAATATGGTCAGTCAAGATTTATTAGACATTTTAAGATGCCCGGCCTGCGTGCGGGAAAAAGATGGCAATTTAGATTTTTATCAAGAAAGTTGGTTAATTTGTCAGGACTGCGGCCGCAAATATCCTGTGGTTGATGATATCCCTGTCATGTTAATCGATGAAGGTGATAAGTGGGTAAACACGGCACAGACCGACTTACCGGTCCCGCCGCCACCCATGGACTAGGTATTTCCCCCCTTTACGAAAATCATCCGGATTGGTATAGTATTTGCAACACACTGAACGCCAATTCAGGATTTTATTTTTAACGGATGAAAAGAACTTTATGACACAACCTAAACCAACAACAAGAAGGAACCGCCGTTCCCCCAAACTAGACAAAATCACCATCATCTTACTGGTGGCTTTTGTCGTGTTAGGCAGCATAACCGCGGTCTTAACCTTTAATTTAGCAAAAAACATCATCTCAACCTGGACCATGACGGACATGGCCGGCCTTCCGGTTGCACCACAGGGCTCCGCTGGAGAAACCGTTGGGGAAAACCCCGGCGTTGATTTGGATATCCCCTTACAAGCCCCAGACGGCCCACCTGCTGAACCATGGGATGGAAAATCCCGTGTGACCATGCTGGTAATGGGTCTGGATTACCGGGATTGGGAATCCGGTGATATTCCGCGCACCGATACCATGATGTTAATTTCCATGGATCCTATCACCAAAAAAGCCTCCATGATGTCCATTCCCCGTGATATGTGGGTAAACATCCCTGGTTTTGATTACAACAAAATTAACACCGCCTATTATTATGGCGAACTCTACAATCTGCCCGGTGGAGGTCCTGGTTTAGCAGTACAAACTGTAGAAGAATTTTTGGGCGTACCGATTAATTACTACGCTCAAATTGATTTTGCCGCCTTTGTACGGTTTATCGATGAAATTCAGGGCGTAAAAATTACCGCTCAGGAAGACATCACCATTGACCCGATTGGGGTTGGATTAAAAGAACACCTGGAAGCTGGTGTAACCTATACCCTGCCCGGCGATCTGGCATTGGCCTATGCCCGTGCACGTTACACCGATGGCGGTGATTTTGACCGCGCCCAGCGCCAACAGCAAGTGGTTTTGGCCGTTCGGGATCGTATCTTAGATTTCAGCATGATGCCTACCCTGATCGCCAAAGCCCCTGTTTTATATAAAGAAATTGCCTCCGGGATTAAAACCAACCTGGATCTAAATAAAGTGATTCAACTAGCCATGTTCGCCCTGGACATCAAACGAGATAATATCGATTCCTATGTCATTGGCGCGGAATACGTCGAATTTGGCACATCGCCCGATGGCTTAGATATCTTAAAACCAATTCCGGATAAAATCCGCTTACTGCGTGATCAAGCCTTCACATCCGGTGGTGCCGTTGGTCCGGCAGCGTATTCGGATGAATTAATATCTGATCCTTACAGTCTGGTGAAAACCGAAAATGCCCGTATCTCCGTCCAAAACGGCAGTTGGGCTTCCGGTCTGGCGGGAAAAACTGCCAATTTCCTGCGCGAAAAGCAGTTTAACATCGTAGAAGAAACCAATGGCGAAGCCACAGATATCACCACCATCTACCTGTACAATGGCAAACCCTACACCATTCAAGCAATTTACGACTTGTTTGCGGAGGCTGGATTAAGCGAACCAAGGCTTTACAACCGCACCGATCTCACCGGACAATTGGACATCACCATCGTCCTGGGTAACGACTGGGCGCTTTACGAACAGCAAAATCCGCTGCCAGAAAGTTAGAATCATTGTAAGGGCGAAGCATTACTTCGCCCTTTTTTTATCGCTTTCCAACGCTTCCTAAATAAATTACAAACTGATTTTCCCCATCCAATCCCATCACCTGGTTGATTTCATCATCATTAAAGGCAGCAATCGCGCACACTCCGCTTTGAATGGCCTCAGCGGCCAGGTATAGATTCTGGCAAACATGCCCGGCATCCAGGTGCAGGTAGCGGTAACCGCGTTCCCCATAGCGCCAATACATACGCTCCAAAACAGTGACCCAGATAAAGGTCACCGCGCTGTTAAAGACCTGACTCTGGTCATAACAGGCTCTGGTGATCTGGCTATTAATTTCTTCACTTAAATTAACCGGCAGCAGGGCATGTTCCAGAGCAACATAACGATACAAACCAGGTTGAATCCCCTCCACCCGGTTAACCAATACGTATGTCTCAAAGGCGTGACGCGCTCCGGCAGAAGGTACTGTGCGTAATGTGACCGGTCGTTTGGTGACGGATTTAACGCCCTGCGTGGTCCATAACAAAAAAGTTAATTCATCCAGAGTCAAGGCTTGCTGCTGATATTTTCGTAAGGTTTTGCGCTGTTCAATAGCCTGTCTTAAATCCAAACCGTATGACGGAAGGTTGTCTACCTCCGGCAGAGGGATCAGACTGGCTGCCGGGTCGTAATTTTTTTCCAAAGGCGGCTGTGGTTGCCCCTGGTCTTGTAAGGACTCCTCTAAAAATTGAGGTTTTGTCTTACGCATAAATTCTTTGCCAATACCCGCTGTCATTTTTTTCTCCCGGATTTTTTAAATAAATGATTGGTCTTTCACTATTATAGTATATGAAACTCTGGAATCCGCGGCCAATCGATTTTTTCCAACTAGCGCTTCTCCCACAAGTGAAAAATATTCACGCAAATTATGTGCCCAGGAAGGGTATGAGTTTTCGTGAGTGCTCATGAAAGAAAAATGAAAAAGAAACAAAATCATGGTGATTCTTGTTTAGAGGTGATTGGTAAAAATGATAAATGTTTAACCAGTGGTTAATTCTCTGTAGGCGTAATTATCAATTTGTTGGGCACATTGCTATCGTTTTCTCAATATGTTGTGTTTCATCTTGCAAAAAAACCATCTATAATTCCGGCTTTGCCCAACCTACTTTTTCCCAAACACCTTGCGTCTTAATAAAACCACCACCAGCGTTAATTCATCGATCTTTAATAAATAAGCCAATCCCCCATAGATCACTACACCGATCACCAAACCGCCAACCAACTGAACCAATGGTCCAAAACCCTGTCCGAGATTTAAGAACCACAGCAGCAAACCGCCCATGACAAGCGCTGCAATCAACGAGCGCCACAAAGAGGACCAGATTTTCCCCCCGCCAATGCCATTCAAACGATTACGCATCAACCATAACAAAATACTGACTTCCAATGCGGTGGCAATACTATTCGCCAGGGCCAGGCCGCCGTGAGGCATCCAACCGATCCGGTTAAAGAACCATGCCAACAAAACACTTAAGCCAATATTTAAGGCCATCGCCCCAGCGCCAATTAAAACCGGCGTTTTGGTATCATGCTGGGCATAAAAGGCACGCACCACAATTTCTAATACACTGTGTCCAACCAACCCGGCGGCATACCATAACAAAGCCCAGGCCACCAATTGGGTGTCTTGTGACGTAAAGGCGCCGCCCCCTTCATACAAAAATCGAATAATCGGAAAACGCAAAACGATTAAGCCAATGGATGCCGGAATGGATAACAACAGGATACTGCGGATCGCAGAGGAAATTGAGTTCCGCATTTCATCGGTTTTTCCCAAGGCATACTGTTCCGAAAAAGTGGGTAAAGAAGCGGTAGCAATGGCCTGAGCAATAAAATTAAGCGGCAACAGCATTAACGCAAACCCATATTGAATTGCGGTAGCACTGCCTTCCGTGTACCGCGATGCCAGGTTAATGTTCACCCAAAAATTGATTTGAACAATGGAAACACCAACCAAGCGTGGCAGCATCAACCAACCCACTTCGCGCACATGGGGATTCTTAACACCCAGCTCCAAAGAATAACTGCCGCCCAAACGCAGCAGTTTGGGAACCTGGATCAATAAATGGAATGCTGCTCCAATCACTACACCCCAGGCTAAACCAAAGATACCCAATGTTGGTGCCAAAACGAGGACACCGAAGATTTGTCCAAGAGAATACATGGCAGGCGCCAATGCGGGGAATAAAAAACTTTGATGGGCATTTAAGATACCCATCATCAAACCGGAAATCGCAAAAATGACTACGGAAATCAAGTTAATATACATCAAATGAACGGTCAGATCAAATTTAACCGGATCATTCACAAATCCGGGCGCCAATACATGCCGCACAATTTGTGGAGCGAATAAAACCGCCAATAGACTTACCACCGCCGCGATAATAAAAACCCAATTAATAATTGCGGAAGCCAATTTCCAGGCTGCTTGTTGTTTCTTTTTTGTTAATAAACCGGTAAAAGTAGGAACAAATGCGGATGCCAACGCACCGCCAGCAATGATATTAAATAAGGTATCTGCTACCCGGTTGGCAGCAGTAAAGGCGTCCATCTCCAACCCGGCACCAAACGTACGCAGAATAACCACGTTCCGCAACAAGTTGACGATGCTGACCACAATATAAGCTGCCATAACCGTGCCAGCGGCACGGGCAATTTTTTGATTTGCAGAGGGAATTTTGGGTTGAGATGGAAGATTCATGAAGCCGATTATAGTCTATTTTTAGAAAATATTGACAATCCGAAAACCTACTGATATATTTATCCTATTGTAAGAAGCAATTCAGTTTTTTTAGAAGAAGTAACAAATGAATATCTGACTGCGGGTCTCGTACCCCATACGCAATATTCCAGTTCGCTTCAGACCAAAACTACTCGCTTCAAAGTACTATTCTTTTTTTGGAGGCAAAAAAATGTCTGAACGTATTCAAGGAACCGTCAAATGGTTCAACGAGACCAAAGGTTATGGATTCATCGCTCGCGAAAGTGGTCCTGACGTGTTCGTCCACTACTCCGCTATTCAAACCAGCGGTTTCCGCAAACTGGTCGAAGGCCAGGCTGTTGAATTCACAATCGAAGATGGCCCAAAAGGCCCGCAGGCTGCTGAAGTTGTAACACTCTAAGTTGTAACAATAAAAGCCACAAAAGTCCCCACCAAACGTGGGGACTTTTTTTATTTCAAATAGAGTGTAGGTTGGGTTTAGAAAAAATATTGATTTCCCCTTCTTACAGAAGTTTGCACAAAGTTTCACAGAAAGTTATACTGAATATAGAGAGGGGTCATCCCTTTCCCTATTAAAAATTAAAGTTACTGCGCTTATCAAACCACAATCTAAATTGCTGCTATAAAGATAAAGCAGGACAAAAATAAATAGGATTAACCCCTTATTTTTTTATTTTTTTTCAGGCCTAATTAATCAAATGAAACCATATTTCCTTATAAATAGTACGGAAAGGAGAATATCTTGACTACGCAAACTTTAGTAAATATTAATACCGCCACACTTGATGAACTTGTATCAGTGCCAAAAATCGGCCCGGCTTTAGCCCAACGCATTATTGAAAGCCGCCCATACCAAGAGATTGATGACCTGGTTCGTGTTTCCGGGATCAATAGAAAGTTACTTAATGATCTTGAATCCTATCTAACCCTTGATGCCTTAGATATACAAACGGTTAACTTGCAAATCGGCACTGACGAATCTTTTTCATCCGAAGACGATTCCCCCCTTGAAACGGTAGACACCGAAGTTCTGCCATCCGAAGATGGCGAGTTTTATACAAATGATTTAGAAGACGAGGAAGCGATGATGGGTAAAAATGAAGCGATCCCCACAACGGATGAAATTTTTTACGATCTTCCTGAAGAAGAAATGGCGACCCCGGGGAGTGTTTTTGAAGAAGTGGATGTGATTGAAGAAAAAGAAATACCCGCCGAAGAAAAATCCTCACAAGCTGCAGAAGAAAAACAGACTGCAGCAGCAGAGAAAAAAACCTCTGATGTAGAGAAAGAAAAGCCAGAATATGTGACCCGCCAGCAATTAACCTGGTCCGTGATTGCAGCAGTGGTTGCCTCTGTCCTTCTGACGATTGCGCTCACGTTGGGCATTCTTGCGTTTATGAATGGGGATTTACGGTATGCAACCTGGAATGATGCCAAACATCTCAGTAATCAGATCACCAACCTGTCAGAACGCAGCGATTCTCTCCAAACAGAGGCGGATCAAATGCGCAAAAGAATGGATGCCATGGAAACAGTGGCTGGTCGGGTAACGGTTTTAGAAGAAACTACCCAAACCATGCAGGATAATTTGACAGAGACCCAAAACCAGCTTGAATCTGCACAAAAAACAATCGCAGAAATTCAGGATACGATGTCAAATATCCAACAACGGATCGATGATTATAATAATGGCTTCCTTGGCATTTACAATGCCATCCTTCCCTTAGTAGAACCAATGCTGGAAGGAGGACAAAACAAATGACAACCCAATCACAACCTTCCGGTTTTGTCATTTTCCTAAAGGGGTTATTTAAACTCCTGCTTGCCATTTTATTGGGATTGATTATTGGTGCCGCTTTGTATATGGCTGGCAGTTATGTATACCAACAAGCTGTGCTGCCAACCCAAGACAATGCCCGGGTTGTGGCAAATATGCAGACCCAGTATGCTGAAGAAAACAAGTTGTTGAAAGAAAAAAATCAACAGTTGGAAAACCGGATCAGCCAACTGGAACTTAACCAGACAGAACAGGCCAATCAACTGGATGAATTACAGACTCTGCTCACCCAAAGCCAATCGGATTATGAAGCAGTCTTGAAGAATAAAGAAGCTTTCTTAAATGAATTTGACCGTCTGGATAAAAACATTAAGACCTTAACCGAAGAACAGAACCAACTTGCTAAGGATTTTGAAGACCTAACTGAACAAAACGAGCAGGTGGATGAAGACCCTCAAGAAATGTTAAAACCACTGCAATTAGAACTCAAATTGTTAAAATCGATGCAGCAGATCAACCGCAGCCGGTTATTCATCCTGCAGGCCAATTATGGCATTGCAAAACAGGAAATCGAGCTGGCAATGCAGTTTGTCAGTGAAATGATTCCTTTTGCTACCCCAGACCAACAGGATAATATCCTCTTATGGCAAACACGCCTGGAATTGATAGGCTCATACCTGCCAGATCAGCCGGCATTAGCCAATGAGGATCTGGAAATTCTTTGGCAGCGTATGGCGGAGGGTTTCAATGAAACGGAGAACAAAAGCGATTCAACTAGTGTGATGGATGCGGAAAGCACGGAAGCCCCGGCAACACATAACCCCACACCAACTGCCCAGCCTACTCAAACACCTACACCAACAGCGACCCCATAAAGGAGAAAGAGCATGACCGACGAAAAATTATTTCCTGAAGATAATCAGGATGAAAACACAAATGAACCACTCGACAACTCGGTTGAGCCCGAAGCTGTGAACGCAGAAAATGAACCTGTTGTCGAAACAGAAGACGAGCCATTAACAGCGGAAGAATCCGCTGTGGAAGAGGACAAAACATTGGAAAGTGAACCACCAACCGAAAAGAAACAAACCCCAACCTGGGTAAAAAAATCCCTGATCTGGATTGTTATCCTGGTGTTGGTCTTTTTGAGTGGTGTCATTCTCTCTCAGCTTACGAGCGTTACGCCGCTGAGAAATAATTTGAAAGATATTACTTCCCAGAACATTAATCATCTGGAAGAAACCGATGACTTGAAAGCGGAATTGGAATCAACAAAAAGTGAATTAGCCAATACCCAATCCAGTTTATCGGATGCACGGGAATCCTTGTCTGAATCCAACCAAAATCTACAAACATCGGAAAATGAAAAACAAAGACAAACCAACCTGCTGGAACTTCAATATAATATTGCTATGGCAAGAGTAGCCATTGCCAGCGAAGATAAACTCAGCGCCCGCCAAAGTGTAAATCTGGCTGAGGATAATCTGGAGCAATTGGATGGTTTATTGGATACCGAAATTTTTGAAATCCTGCAAGAGAGATTAGACTCGATCCAACAAAATGTTAAATCAAACCTTAATAAAGCAGCGGAAGAATTAAGAATGTTGAGTGAAAATTTAGAGCGGATTAAATAAGGAAAAAATGAACGACTAATAAAAACGAGACCCCGAAAAAGAGGTCTCGTTTTTAGATTTTTATCGGTTTAAGCTTTTTTTGCTCTGTTCACAATGACAAAAAAGCCAAACAGAAGTTGATTAATAACGTAAAAACGCACCAATCTTACCTGCGTTGAACAAACCTTCATGGGCCTGAACGATCTCAATATCACCACCATTTTTCATCGTAGTGTTAATCGCCAGTGAAACCACATCATCCACACTTTTTACACCATTGCCACAGACACTGCATGTGCCCTGGGGAGAAATGGTGATTAAATTACAATCTGCACAATAGTGGCCGGATTTTGTATAGCCATGGTGCACAACCAAGGTTTTCACCCTTCCACTGTTGACTGCATCTAAGGTTTGATTAATACCCATCACGGCGGCAGCATTTTTAGCATGGTTGGTGATTAATTGATCTACCAGCAAATCCTCACGCTTTCGTTCTGCCTCTAACCCTACCTCCATAGCACGATTGAGAATCTCTGTATTGGATGCTGTCATTGCTGCCGGAAAACTGCCAACAATTAAAGACAACCAGGCTTTTGGTAGATAGGATTTATATAAAGCCAAAGTATCTTCAGCACCACACAAAATAATTCTGCGAACATGTTTCTGTTCAAAAAAGCGAATTGAAAAATCCACAATCTCTTTAATGTTTCGTTCGACTGTTTCTTCAACAACCCGAGCCTGTTTACCTGCTCCGCCGCGCATACCGGTCATTGCGGAACCGCTTCCTTTGGATTGACGAACTTCCTCCCCCAGCACACCTTCCTGTTCCTTTAACTCCCCTAAATGAAAATGAAATAAGCGTGCCCCTTGTTTATCGAGCAAAACGACACCATATCCCCCGTAACTATCCAACAGGCCCGTTAAAGGACGTAGATTGGCACGTTCTCCAACATAAATCAAATCTTGAACGGGGACTGCTAATGGGAAAAAACGGAAAAAGTCATTGTTTACGTCAGAGAACAAGGCTACACTTTTGCCAGTCCAATCATATTCCGTTTCAAAAAACCGCAGAATACGATTAATATCTTCCGTATTATCGACAGATTTTAACATCGTGCGCAATCGCAAACGATAAGCATCTGCATTCCCTAAAGATGGGTCAGTATTCAAATAAACACTTAACATCGCCGATGAAGACTGATAATCAACTAACTCACGCAGATCTTTCTGAGTGAACATAAATACCTCCTCCAGTTGTTAAGTTAATTCGATCAATTTACGGCCTTTTCGCCAGGGTCAGGTTTACCTCCATTTCTTCACCTTCACGAACAATCGTCAAAACAATCTGATCTCCTGGGCTTTTGTTGGTCATTAAATAGCTCAGGAAATCGCCAAACACGCGAACAGGAACGCCATCCACAGCAGTAATTAAATCTCCCCCCGCGTATAAACCAGTAATATCGGTTTCTTCCACCCCACCACGCAAGCCAGCTGCGTCAGCAGGGCTGTTTGGGGTAACAACCAAAATATAAGCGCCCACGGTTGATTCAATACCAAGTGCTTCCCTTTCAATCAAGGATAAGTCCTCACGGCTGCTGACACCAACGTAAGGATAATTATAAAAACCATCTTTAATTAAGAAAGGAACTACACGGTTAATAATGTTACTGGAAATAGCAAAGCCGATGCCGCTGTTAACCGGTTCACCGCTTACATTGGAAGAATCGGTTCGGATTGCTCGATTTACACCAACCACTTCACCATTCAAATTTAATAAAGGCCCGCCGGAATTGCCGGGGTTAATGGCTGCATCCGTTTGGATCAGATCACCGGCAGAAAAAGGAGCCCCGGAAGTAGAAACCCGAAAAGAATCCAGGGTGCGCCCTTTCGCGGATACCACACCCAATGTCACTGTGCCAGATAAACCAAATGGATTGCCAATGGCAATTACGGTTTGCCCAACTTTCAACTGATCAGAATTCGCCAAAGGCACCGGAAACAAATACTCGTCGGGAGCATCTACTTTGATGACTGCCAAATCGGAATCCAAATCGGTTGCAATCACGCGCCCGCGTGTTTTATATCCGGAAGGGAAATCAACTTCTAAATCAGTGGCATCTTCCACCACATGGTAATTTGTCACAATATGGCCATCCATATCATAAACAAAACCGGAACCCAAACCACCACCCTGAACGGTTAAAGTCTGAATGGATACCACGCCGGGACTAACCCGTTCATACAACTCCACAATTAATCGCTCTTTTTCCAAAAGATCCAGATAAACTGCGGGGGGTGCATTTCCCGGTTCTACGGTGAATGATTCATCCTGAACCGGCACCTGGGTTGGGGCAGGTATTTCTTCTGGTGTTGTCACTGTTACATTATTATCAAATGAAAAAGGACTCAACAATCGCGGTGAAAAAGAACATGCCATCGATGCAAAAACCAATAACGTTACCAATAAAAAGGCTGCTCGTTTATTCATTAAACCTACCTTTCAAAAAGCTATTTTCAGCAAGTGGTTTATTTCTTAAGATCACGTAACTGTTCAAACAAAGCTTTTTGCTCACTATTTAACTCTGTAGGCAACTCTACTTTTATTTTTGCATAGAGATCGCCAAATTGTTTTGGATCTTTTAACAAGGGCATACCACGCCCAGCTAAACGGAAAATACGTCCATTTTGCGATCCGGAAGGGATCGTCAACATCACATCACCTTTCGGGGTTGCAACTTTCGCCTGACCACCAAGCACTGCAGTATAGAGATCAACCACTACATCACTATAGAGGTCATCTCCTTGCCGTTCATATTTTGCATCAGGCTCTACTTCAATTACAAGATGAATATCCGAGTTATTTGGACCTACTTTGGAAACGCGTACTCTGGTCCCTGTTTTTGCCCCCGGGGGGATTTTAACTTCGATTTTTCGTTCGTTTAATTGCAAAATGCGCTTGGCTCCCTGATAAGCTTCATTAAATGAGATCTTAACGGGCTGCTCATAGGTGCGCGGCTGCGCCTGACGTGGCTGAGCCCGGCGCGTTGCAGTGTTAAAACCACCGCCCGACATACCGCCACCGCCAAAAATAGCACTGAAAAAATCAGAAAAACCGCCAGAACCAAACATATCGCCAATGTCGCCGACTTCAACCCGGGTAGCACCTCCGCGACCCTGGCCGGCCTGTGCCTGCGTGAACCAATCATCCCAATTGAAATTACCTGGGCTTCCTCCGCCTTGCTGCCACTGTGAATAGGATTCGCCCAATTGATCATATCGGGCACGTTTTTTGGGATCACTGAGCACTTCGTTGGCTTCGTTGATATCTTTAAATTTATCTTCTGCTTCTTTATCGCCCGGGTTACGATCCGGGTGATATTTCATTGCCAGTTTGCGATAAGCTTTTTTAATCTCATCTTCCTTGGCATTCCGGGATACACCGAGAACTTTATAATAATCCTTATATTCCATAATCTCATATTAATACCTTGCATTAGCCCGTGTCAAGTTTAAAGATAAAGTCTAATAAATTTTTTATATTCCTTTCTTGACCTCATGAATATAAAACAAAAATCACCAAAAAAGGACTTTCATTATTATCTCTTTTCAGCTTTTCCATGCTATCATTAACAAATGAGTGCGAATAAAGACCGTATCCTTATTGTAGAAAATGACCCTGTCATCAGCGATTTTATCGGGCGGCAGGCGCTTTCTTCTGCCGGGTACCAGGTCTATACTGTCGGGGATGTCACCAGCGCCATTACCAAAATTGTGCAAACTTCACCTGATCTGATCATTTGTGATATCAACTTGCCTGGTTTAAGCGGTAAGGACCTCATGGTTGCTTTAACCGCTCAAGGAATTGAAACTCCGGTCATCGTAATCGCCCCGGAAGGAAAGGAAGCGGAAGTAATACAAACCTTTCGGCTGGGGGCTTCCGATTATCTAACCTGGCCAATGCGTGAAGCGGAAATCTTACGGGCTGCAGAAAGAATTTTAAAACAGGTTCATGAACAACGGAACCGCGGTTTTCTGGAACGAAAATTAAAAGACACAAATCAACAATTACAACAGCGTGTTCGTGAACTCACTGCGATTTTTTCTATGGGAAAAGCCGTTACATCCATCACGGACCAAAAAGTTTTATTTAACAAAATTATCCAGGTTGCTTGCCAGGTTTCTTATGGCGACTTAGGTTGGTTTTTAATGCGTGAAGAAGAGAAACCAAAAACTTTTGTTTTGGTGGCGCAGCATCAATTACCCGTTTCCATGCTGGATAATTTGCAACAAGCCTGGGATGATGGCATCAGTTCTCTTGTGGCTATGTCGGGCGAAACATTAAGTATGCATGGGGAACCAATCAAACGCTTCCGTGTAAAAACCCTCGGAAAATCAATTATCATTGTTCCCATAAAAGTTCAACGCCAGGTGATGGGTATTTTGGTCGTAATGAGAACCCATGCCCAGCCTTTTACGGAAAGTGAACAACATCTGTTGGAAGCTGTGGCTGATTATGCTTCTATTTCATTGGTCAATTCCCGCCTCTTTCGTGCCATAGAAGCACGGGCTCAGGCACTAGAAGATCTTGCCAAACGCACCCAATATGGGGAAAAAATCACTCAGGAACTGTTAAGTACCGTACATCATCATTTAATTAATATGAATACCAGCAGTCAGATCGCACTGGATGATCTTACCAAAGACCCAACAGCGCGTTGGAATCCCAATCAACGAAAATTATTAACCCAATTACAAGAAGGTCTACAAGACGTCAATACCGTCTCTCAAACAATTATTACCAATACCAGCAGCCAACCAGACCATCATACCGATCTTTCCACCATAGTGAAAGATATGGGAGCCCACTTTTTACCACAAGCCCAAAAACATCGTTTACAACTTGTAGTAGAAGTACCTAACCATCCTGTGTTGGTAAATGTGGAATTTTTCCATCTCTCGGAAATTATCAAGGGATTGATTTCCAACGCACTGCAATACTGCCTTCCCCAAGGTATCATTCGGTTACATGTCACTCAATTATCCAATACAACCGCACAGTTAACTGTTAGTAATTCTGGCGCTATTGCCCACAACCTGCGTGATTCAATCTTTAGAAAAAAATCGCAGGAACAAAAACAACGAGCTCAACGTTTTGGCGGCATCGGAATCAGCCTTGAATTGATCCGCGAGCTTATCATTCATTATGATGGTAAGATAAGTATCGACCAAACCCAAGATAACGGCACCGCCTTCCGGATTCAATTGCCGTTATCCCAAAAAATGATAGACTGACCATGACGAATCCAAACCAAACACATCTCACCCTCATCATCTCCGCAGATTCTCATGCCAATTATTTAATGGAACGTATCTTACTTTCCATGGGACATACCGTCGAAATCAGTACCAGTTTTGAACAGGCACAACAATATTTGCAGCCAATCCCCCCAGATCTACTCATTATTCATGAAAACCTCCTGATTCTTGATAAACTGACCTGGGTTAAAAATACTCACAACCGTTTTCCTGCACTTCCTTTAATTCTCTATTCCTTAGGCATCGAAACCGATTTTCTGATATCTCTGATGCCCTACGGTTTTAAACATGTCATCAGCCCACCAATTAAAAAAGAAGTTTTTAACCAAATCATAGAACAATCGCTTCGGGATAATCTCCAATTAAGGCAGTGGATTCTGCTCGAGTCCCGCCGAAATACGCAGCAGCTGCAATCACGGGTAAATGATCTGGAAGCCTTAACCCGCTTGGGACAATCTGTAACCGGTTCTCTCGATCTGGATGTCGTGCTGAAAGAAATTGTGGATGCTGCTGTGGAAGTGACTGGATCAGAAGAAGGCAGCCTTTTATTGCTGGATGAAAAAAGCGGTGAATTATACATGCGTGCTTCCCGCAATTTTAATGATGATTTTGTAAACACGTTTCGTTTACCGATTCAAGACTCCCTGGCCGGTTCTGTACTGCGCAGCGGCAAACCCGTCATTCTGGATGAAAAGACACCCCAAAAGATCAAAACATCTTATCTGGTAAATAGCCTGATTTACGTCCCCTTAAAATTAAAAGAAAAGGTACTGGGTGTATTAGGAGTGGATAACCGTCATAAGCGGGTAACATTTAAGCAAAATGACATCAGTCTCTTACTGGCAATGGCCGAATTTGCTGTAATTGCCATTCAAAATGCGAATTTATTCAACGATTCTGAAAATGAACAAAACAAATTAAACGCCATTATTCAGAATATTGAGGATGGTGTATTGGTATTGGATCAGGATAACCGACTGATCCTGATTAATAACGTAGCCGAGAATATTCTTAATATTGAATCCCCAGTTAACCCTGGCATGACGATAAAAGAATTAATTCTTGAACCAGAATTGGCCGCTCAATTTGAGTATGGCATGCCAACAGAATCGATACACACGGAAATTAATGACAAAGATGAACAAACCTACAGCACGCAAATTACCCCTATTCCCGGCGTGGGAACAGCCATTATTTTCCATAATATCACCTACTTAAAAAAGCTCGACCAAATCAAAAACGATTTTGTCAGTACCGTATCTCACGATTTGCGCTCACCTTTAACCGCCATTTTGGGATATGTTGAACTGTTAGAGCGAGTTGGCCCGATTAATAATACCCAAAAGGAATTTATTAACCGTGTTCAAACCTCCGTTCACAATATCACCAACCTAGTAGATGACTTATTGAACCTGGGCCGCATAGAAGCGGGATTTGATACCAGAAAAGAATTCCTTGATCTCAGCAAACTAGTTGAATTTACTATTGAAGGCATGCACAAAGTTTTACAAGCACAGCAGCAAACCATTGTCACGGAGATTGAAGATAATCTCCCGCATATCTTTGGCAGCCCAGTTCAACTACGCCAATTAATTTCCAATTTATTAAGTAATGCCTGCAAATATTCTCCCATCGGCAGCACAGTGAAAGTTGAGATGCGGCAAGAAAAAACCCAACTACTTCTTTCGGTTATCGATGAAGGCTTTGGTATTCCTGCGATTGACTTACCGCATATTTTTGAAAAATTTTACCGGGCTGGAAACATCAGTACTGATATTTCCGGAACAGGGCTGGGGTTAGCCATTGTAAAAACAATTGTTGATTCACACCATGGCCGTATCTGGGTAGATTCCGTGATCGGTAAAGGATCCATCTTTACCGTTGTTTTACCCATTTCTGAATAAAGGATTCTCTAACGATTAGGATCATTTTATTTTGATTCTAAAAAAGACAGGCCCCAATTTTTATTTATAAATCGTCCTTCCAAACCGTTTTCAGATGGATGCGATTGAGACACCATCATAATCCGAAATGGGAGATATCTTTTAAAAAATAAGCCTCCGCTGAGGGCGGTGAGGAGGAACTCAGCGGAGGCTTTCGCCAAAGGAGGAGACAGCAATGAGTAATATGGAGGTGTCCTATATTTATCCCGTCTCCGTCTATAAATATACGCCAATCCATGAAAATTAACCAGAAATAAAAGTCACCGCTTGATGATGATTTTGATCCTAAGCGCAGCATGACAATTGGTACAAACAATATTAGTCACTTGTTGAATATTTTTCCCTGTCTATCTCGCTTGACGTTGTGTTTCGCTTATGCTACTATTTTCTTAAGTTAATTAAAATGACAAAAAAGACCCGAAATTAAGGATGGGGTTACATAATAAAGAAGGAGATCATCTATGAAAAAAATTCCATACGCTCTAATTATGATGGTTCTATTATTGAGTCTTGCCGTAAGTGGGTGTAACTTATCCTCCAGCAAAGGAATCGAAGAACCGCCGACTGTTGAAGCCGAGATTCCCTTTCCTGTTGGTGATACAACCAATCGGGTCACTGAAATGGCTATGGAAACTCAGACTGCTGTCGTAGGTGGTGACAGCAATGTCGAACCAACGCCTGAACCAGTAGTGAATACACCAGAACCGACCCAAGCTCCTGTTATTGTGGTCCCATCTGCAACACCAGGTATCCCCAGCACCTATATCTTACAGGAAGGTGAACATCCTTACTGTATCGCTCGCCGATTTAATGTCAACCCGAACGATCTGGTAGCGATAAACGGAATCTCTGGCAATGTTGCTCCAGGCACCACCTTAAAAATCCCCACCAACAGCAGCTGGCCGGATAGCGCTTCTCGTGCATTAAAAGCCCACCCCACTACATATACCGTTATCAGTGGTGACAGCATTTACAGCGTGGCTTGTAAATTTGGTGACGTAGACCCGAATTCAATTATCGCTGCCAATGCACTCCAATCACCCTATTCACTAACAAGCGGTACCACCATCCAAATCCCATAACATTTGATGGAATGAATCTGCTCTTTGTAGCGGGGGCTAATCCCCCCGCTTTATACTTTAAATCACCTAAGGGAAAAAATCATGGATTTTGAGATTCTTAACAGGGAAACAATTTATTCTGGCCGGGCTTTTGGAGTTCAAAAAGTAAACCTCCTTTTACCCAACCAAAAAGAAAGTGTTTTTGATCTGGTCAAACATAATGGATCCGTGACCATTGTGCCTCTTGATGAGGCGGGAAATATCTGGTTCGTTCGCCAATATCGGCTTGGCGCCGAAAGTCAACTCTTGGAATTACCTGCTGGTGTACTGGAAAGAGAGGAAGACCCACTTGTCTGTGCAGCCAGAGAGGTCCGCGAGGAAATTGGCATGGGGGCAAAAGAACTACAATTTTTGGGTGATTTTTATCTTGCACCGGGTTATTCCAGTGAACATATGTTTGTTTTTTTAGCAACCGGTTTATTCCCGGAAGAACTCCCTCATGATGAAGATGAGTTCTTAAACACCGTAAAAATACCTTTTCCCCAAGTATATGAAATGGCAAAAAAGGGGGAACTCAAAGATTCAAAATCTTTAGCTGCGCTGCTCTTGGCACTGCCCCACCTTTCGATACCTTAATTTTTTGCAACCAAGGTACCATACCATTTCTCTTTGATGAAATTTCCATAACCCTTTTTTAGGGGTTGGTTCACAAAAAAAGAAAAACTTTTTTTCACACACCGTCAGGTTTCCCTTCTTGTGTGTGAAATTTTTCGTGCTTAATTCATTATTTGTGGGATTCTTACTTGTTCACCGCTATTTTGCTTTTTTTCGTTTTTATTAAAAAATCAACCAAATTTATGAGGTTTTTTCCGGTATAATACAGTGTAGGAGTGAAATTTAGCGGGGGATGATTTGCCAGGATGACCACCCATCCATTCTTGGCTATTTCATTCTGCTTTGTGACAGGGTACACAAACAATTATGACCAATATTACTACATTTTTCCAAGTGTCAGGATTAAACTTAAGTTCGAGAAAAAAACATCTTGGTCTTTTAAAAAATCAAAAAGTGATTTTAATTACAAGGTGATTTTAATTACAAATTCGGTTTATCCGAAAACCATACTTAATGGAGTGTTGTTATGACAAAAAAAATCACGATTGATGCAAATGAGGCTGTTGCGCGCGTTGCCTACCGCTTGAATGAGGTGATTGCTATTTATCCAATCACACCATCCTCCGGGATGGGTGAATTTTCAGATGCATGGTCTGCCAAAGAAATTCCCAACATCTGGGGAACCGTTCCTTTAGTAGCAGAAATGCAAGCCGAAGGTGGAGCAGCAGGGGCAGTACACGGCGCATTACAGGCTGGCGCATTAACCACCACATTCACAGCATCTCAGGGTTTATTATTAATGATCCCGAATATGTACAAAATCGCTGGTGAATTAACCCCAGCTGTTTTCCATGTATCCGCTCGTTCAGTTGCCACCCATGCATTATCCATTTTCGGTGACCATTCGGATGTAATGGCCGCTCGATCCACTGGGTTTGCTTTACTGGCTTCCAGTTCCGTGCAAGAAGCACATGATAATGCCTTGATTGCACAGGCTGCTTCCTTAAACAGCCGTATTCCTTTTATCCACTTTTTTGATGGTTTCCGTACTTCGCATGAAATCAACAAGATCAGTGAACTGACCAATGACGACATGCGCGCCATGATCGATGATAAAAAGGTCATCGCACATCGCAGCCGTGCCCTTACCCCCGACAAACCAGTCATCCGCGGCACAGCCCAAAACCCCGATGTCTTCTTCCAGGCACGTGAAACTGTTAACCAATATTACGATGCCTGTCCGCAAATTGTCCAGGAAGTGATGGATAAATTTGCTGCATTAACCGGCCGACAGTATCATTTATTTGAGTATACCGGTGCTGAAGATGCAGAACGTATCATCATCATCATGGGCTCTGGTGCAGAAACAGCAGAAGAAACTGCCAAATTCATGGCAGATAAAGGCGAAAAAGTTGGTGTTGTAAATGTTCACCTCTATCGCCCCTTCTCAGTTAAACACCTGATGGCAGCCTTACCAGCTACCGTCAAATCGATTGCTGTTCTGGACCGCACCAAAGAACCTGGCGCTGCCGGAGAACCGCTCTTTGAAGATGTAGTCTCTTCCTTATTTGAAGGAAAAACACTTGGTATCGCTCCATATAGTGAAGTTCCCTCCACAATTGGCGGTCGTTATGGGCTTTCTTCAAAAGAATTTACCCCAGCAATGGTAAAAGCCATTTTTGATGAACTCAAAAAAGATTCTCAAAAAAATCACTTTACCATTGGTATTAATGATGATTTAACCCACACCAGTCTGGTTTATGATGCCAACTTCTCTATTGAACAACCACAAACCAAACGCTGTGTCTTTTTTGGTTTAGGTGCTGATGGTACTGTTGGTGCAAACAAAAATTCGATCAAAATTATTGGAGAAGAAACCAACTTTGGTGCACAGGGATTCTTTGAATACGACTCCAAAAAATCAGGTTCCGTCACCCGTTCTCACCTGCGTTTTGGTCCGGGAAATATCCGTGCTCCATACTTGATCGGCAAAAGCCAGGCGAACTTTGTCGCCTGCCACCAGTTTGGTTTCCTGGAACGATTGGATGTCCTCAAATATGCTGGTGAAGGAGCAGTATTCCTGTTAAACTCCATCTACAATAAAGATGAAGTTTGGAACCATTTACCAAAAGAAGTACAAAAAAGCATCGTCGAGAAAAAACTGCGTTTTTATATCATTGATGCTTACGATGTAGCCAAGGAAACCGGCATGGGTTCCCGTATCAACACCATTATGCAAACTTGTTTCTTTGCCATCTCCGGTGTTTTACCACGTGAAGAAGCCATTGCGGAAATCAAAAAATCAATCCAAAAAACCTATGGCAAACGGGGTGAATCTGTTGTGCAGCGCAACTTTGAAGCAGTGGATCACACCCTCGCTAATTTAGTAGAAGTTCCGGTTCCAACGGAAGTCACCAGTGATTTCTCCCGCGCGGACGCCGTTTCTGACAAAGCACCCGAATTTGTCCGGAATGTTTTGGGTGAATTAATGATCTTCGAAGGAGATGATGTTCCTGTCAGCGCTATGCCGCACGATGGAACCTTCCCCACCGCAACCAGCCAATGGGAAAAACGAAACGTTTCCCTCGAAATTCCCGTTTGGGATCCTGATGTTTGTATCCAATGTGGTAAATGTGTCTTTGTGTGCCCCCACGCCGTTATTCGTATGAAAGTTTACGATGATACTGTATTAGAGAACGCACCCGAAACCTTTAAATCCATTGATGCAAAATTTAAGGGAGTTCCCGGTAACAAGTTCACCATCCAGGTTGCGCCGGAAGATTGTACCGGTTGTGCCATGTGTGTGGAAGCCTGCCCAGCGAAAAACAAAGAACAGGCTGGCTTAAAAGCCATCAACATGGCAAACCAAGTGCCGATCCGTGAATCTGAACGAGATAACTGGAATTTCTTCTTGGAAATTCCGGATGTTGACCGCAATATTTTAGCCACAAATACCGTGAAAAATTCACAGCTGCTGCGCCCCTTATTTGAGTTCTCCGGCGCATGTGCAGGTTGTGGTGAAACCCCTTATGTTAAATTATTATCTCAACTCTTTGGCGATCGCACCATCATTGCAAATGCCACCGGTTGTTCCTCCATTTATGGCGGTAATCTCCCCACAACCCCATGGGCAGTGGATGATAAAGGCCGCGGTCCTGCCTGGTCCAATTCCTTGTTTGAAGATAACGCCGAATTTGGTATGGGTATGCGCTTGACGGTTGATCGACAGTCTGAATATGCACGGGAATTAGTGAAAACTTTATCGGATAAGATCGGAAGTGATCTGGTTGATGAGATCTTAAATGCAGACCAATCCGAAGAAGCAGGTATTAATGCCCAGCGAGATCGCGTTGCTGCATTAAAAACCAAACTGGCCGAAGATTCCGACCCCGTTGTTCAACAATTCCTGTCCGTTGCCGATTTCCTGGTCAAAAAGAGTGTCTGGATCCTTGGTGGTGATGGATGGGCTTACGACATTGGTTACGGTGGTTTAGATCACGTTTTAGCTTCTGGACGAAATGTGAACGTCCTTGTGCTGGATACCGAAGTGTATTCCAATACAGGTGGACAGGCTTCCAAAGCGACTCCTCGAGCAGCTGTTGCAAAATTCGCCGCCAACGGAAAACCCTTACCAAAGAAAGACTTGGGTATGATCGCTATGGCTTATGGTTATGTCTATGTGGCAAAAGTTGCAATGGGCGCAAATGATGCCCAAACTTTGAAAGCATTCAAAGAAGCCGAAGCCTATGATGGACCGTCTCTGATCATTGCCTACAGCCATTGTATTGCCCACGGTATCGACATGAGCAAGGGCCTGACCCAACAAAAGATGGCAGTTCAATCCGGTATCTGGCCAATTTATCGTTACCATCCCGAAAATATCAATGCAGGCTTAAACCCGTTAACAATTGACAGCAAAGACCCAAGTGTTCCCGTGGAAGATTATGCATACAACGAAACCCGCTACCGCATGTTATTACAAAGTGATGAACCACGTGCAGAAAACTTGATGGAAAAAGCGAAAAACGATGTTGCCAAACGTTGGGAACTTTACAAACAAATGGCTGAGATTGAATATAAGGCCGTCAACGGAAAAAAAGAAGAATAAATAATTAACAAATGTATCCGGTGGAGTTTCTCTAAAAGAGTTCCACCGGATACGGATTAATAAACAAACGAGGAGTGTATAAAAAATGGCAGAACTAAAGACCACTTATTTAGGCTTAGAGCTGAAAAATCCAATCGTCGCATCTGCATCACCCTTATCAAAAAAACTTGAAAATGTAAAAAAACTGGAAGAGGCTGGTGTAAGTGCAATCGTGATGTATTCCTTATTCGAGGAACAAATCACCCATGAAAGTAATGCACTCGATTATTTTCTAAATCGTGGAACGGAAACATACGCTGAAGCACTCAGTTATTTTCCGGAACTTGAAAATTACAATGTAGGACCGGATAGTTATTTAGAGCTGGTAAACAAAATCAAATCGAGCGTCAAAATTCCCGTAATTGGAAGCTTAAACGGCATCTCCTCAGGTGGCTGGATCGAGTACGCGAAGAAAATCCAGGAAGCTGGAGCAGACGCATTAGAATTAAACATTTATTATATTCCGACCGAAACCACGATTGATGGCAAAGAATTGGAAGACGCTCAAGTTGAGTTAGTAAGGGATGTAAAAAGCAGCATTACCATTCCCTTGGCTGTGAAATTAAGCCCGTATTACACCGCTTTACCCAATTTTGCCAAACGTTTAACCAAAGCAGGTGCTGATGGCCTCGTTTTGTTTAACCGCTTCTACCAGGCTGATATTGATATCGAAACCCTGGAAGTAAATCCAAATCTGGTATTAAGTGACTCACAAGATTTATTATTACCATTACGCTGGACAGCCATTCTGTATGGTCGTGTGCATGCAGACCTGGCCTTAACCAGTGGTGTTCACACTCCTACCGATATTCTAAAAGCCATGATGGCCGGTGCAAATATTGTGGAACTGGCATCCGAACTGCTGGCTAAAGGACCGGAGAGAGTACCGGAATTACTGGCTGGTTTGGAAGCCTGGATGACCGAATATGAGTACAAGTCCATTGAGCAAATGCGCGGCAGTATGAGTCACAAAGCTGTTGCAGAACCTGCAGCCTTTGAACGTGCCAATTACATGAAAATTCTACAAACTTACGACAGCCGCTTTAAAGCTGACCCTGTGATTCGCCGTTAGACAGAACAATTAAAACAAAAAGGACCCCGAAAAATCGGGGTCCTTTTATTTACAATAATCAATAAGTCCGGTTTCTCATTCGGGTGAAGGTTGACTACGTTGTTTTTTCGCTCGGTAAACAATGCGACCACGGCTCAAATCGTAAGGTGACATTTCAACACGTACACGATCGCCTAGCAAAATACGAATATAGTATTTACGCATACGACCGGATAGATATGCCAATACTTCATGATCATTATCCAGTTTCACACGAAACTGTGTCCCTGGTAATGCTTCTATAATTGTTCCTTCGACTTGAATCTTATCTTCTTCTTTCGCCATCGTCACCTCCGAAAACAGCTAATAAACAACCACTTACACTTTTTAGAACCCGGAAACGTGAGGTTATCATTTTAATAACGAGATACCTGACGTCTCTTCATACGGCGTGCAGCTTTTTTCTTTTCTACACGACGCACTTCACTCTTTGATACGAACCATCGTTTGCGTCGAACTGTGCTTAACACACCGCTCTTAACAACCTTTTTACGGAATCGTTTTAATAAACCATCTTGCGATTCATTGGGGCGTAAATTTACAAATGCCAACTTGCTCACCTCCTTCCGTAATTTGAATTCTTCCGGTAAAAAAACTCGGCTGTAGTACGCCGAGTCCTTTTGACCAAGCAGAGCATGTTTTTGTTTGTATAACGCCTACACACGCCTTCTAATTATACCTTAACATCCCAAAAACTGTCAAATTTACGAGTTGTGGCTTCGTTTAACCAAACTATTTTATAATCTACAACCATTTAAATTCTAATAAAGATAGGCAAATATAAATTTTTTCATTTAATTTCGATCCACCAACAGAAATCAATTTATTTTAGCCCCCAACATGTTTGGTCATATAATACTGGTTGTATCTTCCACATAACACCAGAAGAATTAAATAAAAAAAGCCTCTTGGCAATGACCTACTCTCCCGGGGGGTCGCCCCCCAAGTACCATCGGCGCAGACAGCCTTAACGATCG
>PABH01000070.1 GCA_002702705.1 Anaerolineaceae bacterium | reverse complement strand
TTGACCCTTTTTTGCGCCGAGATAATTGGCGTTGTAACCGTGCTAATTTCTTTTCGGATTCTTGCAGGTGTTTTGGTGTGGGAATTTTTACCAAACCAGAAGTCACCACAAAATCCTTCAAACCCAAGTCAATTCCAATAGCATCATCCGTTCGATCAAATTTCGGTTCAGGTATTTCCAACTCGACCTGCACGCTGGCAAAATAGCGACCGGACTTGGTTTTCGTCACGGTCACGTTTTTTACTTTGCCTTCGCACGGACGGTGGATGACTGCCTTTACCTTTCCGATTTTTGGGAATGTGATTTCGTTTTCGCCTACGAACACATACTGCATATATCGCACGGACTGCTTGCTGTTTTTATTGTGAAACTTCGGAAATTTAGCGCGTTTGGAGAAGAAATTTTGATAGGCTTGGTCTAGGTCTTTTAGTGACTGCTGAAGCACTTGCGAGTGTGCTATCTTCAACCAATCGAATTGCGGGTCTCTTTTCATTTCTTTCAACGCCTTTGCGTTGTCATAGTAACTAAGCCCCTTTTTCTTTTCATCTTTATGCTTTTTGTAAAAGTCCATGCGTTCCACCAGAAAATGGTTGTAGACAAACCGCGCCTGACCAAAATTATGAGCGAAAATCTGCTCTTGGTCGGCGGTTGGGTAGAGGCGGTAACGGTAGGCTTTTCGAGTTAGCATATTTATAGATGATTATAGAACAAAATTACCAAAATTGTCCACACTTTTTCCATTAGAATTTCGCCAGGAAACCCCGAAGTCTTCAACTTCGGGGTTTCCTGGCGAAAAATCTATAAAGAACCGGCTATCTTAGAAAAATGATCCATGGTCCGGTATAATGAGACATGCTTATTCCTTGTCCAAACGCCGTAAACAATTGGACAAACTTCTCTCGCAGGAAAAAGAGTAAAATAAAATAAAGAAAAGATACTCTTACTCAACCGTCGTCACTTTGCCCACATAACGAAACACCCCAGGTTCAAATCCATTCCGTTTTGCCATCACCACACTCAGTGCCTGCATAGGTAACATTTCAAAAAAAGGCATCATCCAATCCGATAAATATGGAATTTGGAAAGTCGGTAAATCAGAGTGCGTTTCCTGTCCCACCCAGATCACTTTGCCGCCGTGACGTTGAATATCCTTTGCTAAGACCAGGTTAGGCTTTTCGGCTGTTTTATCCCCGGCAAAAAGGATGGCGCAGAATCCAGGTTGCACCAACTCTAAAGGACCATGCCTGAATTCGGCAGCATGATATCCATGGAAAGCGGCTTTGGCTGCTTCTTTGGTGATTAATGCACCATAATTGACGGTGCATAATGATCCACCGCGTCCCAAAATAAATAAGGTTTCAAAATCCCCCAGCAAGGTATCCAATCGGGTTAAGTGGTTCTCCCAATCCGCCAGGAAAACAGCCATCTTTTCCGAAACCAGCAACAGTTCTTCTTGGGCAGTTTGCACATCTTCACCAGTCAAATGGATCGCCGCCAGCAAATTGATTGCCAACATGTTGGTGTAGGTTTTCACACTAACTGTAGCTTCTTCACCCGCCTGGATAAACAGTTGAAGATCAGCCGCTTTGGCAAGCGGACTATCCGGGTCGTTAACACTCGCCACCATTACCGCTGGAGGGAATTTTAGGATCTCTTCCACGATATTTACCAGCTCCACACTGCGGCCAGACTGAGAGTGCAACCAAAGCAAGGTTTTGGGAGTAATTTGGGATAGGTGGTAATTTAATAATTCAGCCGAATTGAGCAAAATGATGGGGATGGGTAATTTACTCAGTTCCCTGGCGGCTGGCATCGCAGCGTCTAACGAAGCGCCCATACCGCTTAAAATGACCCGGTCAAACTCATTGTTCTTTAACATCGCAGCCAGTTCATTTACCTGCTGATAAGGGTAACTTTGAACGGCATTTTTCAACGTTTCAGGTTGTGCAAGGATGTCTTTAATATAATCATTCATAAGATGTCTCCTGAAATTTCATTTGAGCGGCTCTGGCTGCTCCCACCATGCCTGCAGTTTGGCCCAATGCTGCCAGATGGAGTTCTACTTTATCAGCGGGGATCATTAAACTGTGCTGTTTGAGAACACGTTTAATCCCAGGCTCCAACAGATCGTATGAACGGATAACGCCACCAGTTAACACAATACGATCCGGAAGGGTAAGCATAATGATTGAAACCAACCCCAACCCGATATATTCGGCAATGGTATTTACAATTTCCTGGCATTGTTCATCCCCAATGCGAGCTCCAGAAAAAACCAACCCCGCATCAATTTGGCTAAAGTCGCCGTTCGTTTGTTCTGTTAAAAAACCGGTCTGATTTAATACCAGCGTTTGGGCATAAGCCGCAATAGCAGGACCCGATACAAGGCTCTCCAAACATCCACGTGCACCACAATAACAGACCGGCCCCGATGGATCAACCAACACATGCCCACCTTCAGGATGTTCGCCACCCATTCCGCGGTAAAGCTTTCCGTTGATCACAAAGGCAAAGCCCACGCCCGTACCAATTGTAACCATAACAAATCGTTCCGCACCAACCCCTGCTCCTATCCAGGCTTCCCCCAAAGCAGCCGCGTCAGCATCATTTTCGAGTGTTACCGTGACTCCATATTTCTGTACCAGCGGAGAAACAATATCAACATCTTCCCAGCCTGGCAATGTAAATGGATTTTGTATGCAGCCTCGCTCTCTATCCAATGGCCCGGTCGAACCAATCCCAATCGCCAATACGGGCTGCTGGGTTTCCTTGAGAACGTTTTCGAGCAAGGCATAAATAGTCTCTAATCCAACCTGGGGACCACGTGCAGCCTCAATTGGGGTTTCAGTTGAATAAATTAATTCGCCTTGCGGATTAAAAGCACCAGCACGGACGTTCGTACCACCTAAATCAATACCAATAAATATACCCAACATCGGCTCCATAAAAACTTTTGATAACCCTATTTAAGAATAATGCTGCCTGGCCCATAAAGCTGTACCAATCACGCCGGCATCGTTCCCTAACAAAGCAGGAACGATTTCGACTTGTTCTACCGGCATGACACCCACTTTTTCACGCATCGTTTTTTCCATTGGTTTAAATAACAGATCACCCGCATTAGCAACCCCACCAGCAATGATGATGCGGCGCGGACCAATTCCAGCACACAAACTGCTGGCGGCAACCCCTAAATAAAAACCAGCCAGATCAAATATTTCCTGGGCGATCAAATCCCCGGCATGTGCAGCCTGAGCAATTAATTCCGGCGTAATGCGATTGAGATCATACTCACATAATGTGCCAATCCGCGTGGTCAGACCTTGTGAAACAGCCTTCATACCCATCGCTGCAATTGCTGGGCCGGATGCATATGCTTCCAGGCATCCATGATTGCCACAACCGCAACGTGGGCCGTTAAAGTTGATCACCATGTGCCCCAATTCTCCACCAGTACCGCCGATACCCAAATGCAGTTTATTATCAATAACCAATCCGCCACCGATGCCTGTTCCGATTGCCAGCACCGCCACGGTATCTACACCTTTACCTGCACCAAACATCCACTCACCAAAAGTTATTGAACGTACGTCGTTCAGTAATGCCGTGGGAAGACCAGTTTTATTTTGAATGGTATCTCTCAGCGGCACATTCGGCCAGGTGCCGGGCAGATTGGGTAAAAACACAGTTTCGCCTTTATCCAAATCCAATACACCGGGGACGCCAATGCCAATTCCACCAATCTCTTGTTTTGGCAAACCGCTTAAATCAATGAGCCGCAGAAAAAGCTCGGCCATACGGTCCATTACGGCTGCATGACCTTCCCGAGCCAGGGTCGGTTCACTGAGATGATGTAAGACCTGACCACTTTCTACGTCAATGATGGCAGCCCGTAGGTTAGTGCCACCTAAATCACAACCAATATATTTTTTCATAGTGTGTTTTTTCTAAAGACCTCACAAGTTAAAATTTATCATCCCGGAAGGGTCGATCCATTTCCACGTTTGAATGACTATTTCCAATATTATGGCGTAGTTGGCTTAATCCATCGGAAGACTATTTTTGTAAAAACCATCGGAAGGGAAATCTTTAACCAGAGAAATTATTTTGATTCCCTCTCGAAGGATTTCGTGATTTGTTGGGCCTGTGGCAAAACCAGTGGTTTTTTGCAGAGCTCATTATTAATATTAGTTCAGGTAATCCGAGCCTTGCCCAACCTACACCGTGTTTTTTTAATACAACCTCGGGAAGAGGATTTTGTGATCAAAACTCCGGGAGGAAAATTTTTAACTAGGTTCGTTTCCATTCACCTCCCGGAGAGGTATTTCTAATATTCCTTTATGTGCTTCGTGGTTATTATTTTAATTAATGGATAAACGGTTTTAACATATCCCGTGCAAGATAAAAACCACGTTTCACCAGGGCTTCATCACCTTCAAAAGCCCGGTCTTCGTGCTCAATCGAAACCACGTAATCATAACCAGACCAAGTTAATGCAGCGAAGAATTTTGACCAATCCATATCACCAAGACCAGGCAGACGGGGAATTTGCCAACCCATACCTTGTGAGAAGATACCATGGTTGTATACACCTTCCCAATCAATATGCAAATCTTTTGCATGTACATGGAAAATCTTATCTGAAAATTCACGAATGACCCGTTCGTAATCAATCATCTGTAATACCAGGTGTGAGGGGTCCAGATTCAGACCAAAATTATCATCCGGAATGATTTCCCACATCTTACGCCAGATAGCTGGGCTGCTGGCCAGGTTATTTCCGCCCGGCCATTCATCATAAGAGAAAATCATCGGGCAGTTTTCAATGGCGATCTTTATCTCACGTTCACCTGCATACTTAACAATATCCGGCCAAACCTGAGTATATAATTCGAGGTTTTGCGGTACGGTTTTGTCTTTATCTTTTCCAACAAAGGTACCCACTACCGGAACTTCCAATAAAGCTGCAGCATCAATCACCTTCTTTAAATGCGCAATTACGGCTGCCCGGTGTTCTGGATCGGGATGTAAAGGATTCGGATAATACGCCAGCGAAGAAATCGTTAATCCGTAGTTTTCGAGCATGGAACGAGTTTGTTTAGCTTTTGCCTGATCCAAATTTTCCACATCAATATGGGTCACACCGGCATACCGCCGGGCAGCTTTTTCATAAGGCCAACAAGCAATTTCAATCGCTTCAAAACCACTCTCGGCACCCCATTTCGCCACATCTTCCAAATTTTGCCCCGGTAAGGCGGCTGTTAAGAAACCTAATTTCATGATTAATCTCCTTCCTTAAATCTTCACCCAAGTTTTATCACGGGCACTGCGTTCAACAGCTTCACACAGCACCATTTCGTAATGCCCATCCGCAAAAGTTGGGAAGTCTGGTTCTTTATCAAAATCACCCGCAAAAAGATAGGCATAGATCTTCTTATGGAGCTGCTTAAAAGTATCCGGGAAACCTTCATTGTGGCCACCAGGATACGATACAACAGCCTGACCTTCAGACGACATGATGGAAGGATCCTTTAGCATCAATTCATTTGGACGGTCTCGATGACCAATCCATAGTTCATTCGGACGCTCCCCATCCCAAGCCAGAGAAGATTTAGACCCGCTAATTTCAAAGGCAATCCGGTTTTTACGGCCCGCACACACCTGAGCCACCGTCAACACACCAGTTACGCCATTTTCATAATGCAGCAGAATGGAAGCGTAATCCTCGGTATGGATTGGTTGATCTTCATAATCTTCCGGGGTTAACATCTTCCCGGTATAAGTCTCCAATGGTTTGGTTGGTTTTTTACGGATAGGATGGAAGGTTTTGAAATCGGCAAACACTTCGGTAATTTTAAGTCCGGTAATATAAGTCATCAAATCCAGCCAGTGAGAACCAATATCTGCTACAGCGCGTAAGTTGCCGCCCAATTCGGGTTCCAACCGCCAGTTCCAATCTGTCTCAAGCAACAACCAATCTTGTAAATAAGATCCTTGCAAAACAAATAATTTTCCAATCTCACCACTTTGCACCAGACTACGCGCCTGCTGCACCATTGGGTACATACGGATATTAAAATTAACCGCGTTTACCAATTTTTTCTGTTTTGCCAATTCAACCAATTCTTTGGATTGACTTGAATCCATCGCCAGTGGTTTTTCACAAATGACATGCTTTCCTGCCATTAATGCAGCTTTGGCATGTGGGTAATGTAAATAATTGGGTGTGGCTAAATGCACCACATCGATATCTTCATCAGCAAGCATGGCTTCATAGGATTCATATGCTCGGGGAATACCCATCAAGGCAGCTTTTTCCTGCGCCAATTCCAGCGTACTTTCAGCCAGACCTAAGATATGAATACCGTTTCGAGCAAGTGCTTCAACATGGGCTGGTCCAATAAAACCAGTTCCAGCAATACCAACACCCACGTTTGATTTATCTAATTTTTTCATCATCTTAGCTCCTTATTAATATCCGCCGCCTAGTTGGGCATCTCCTTTAGCCGTCTTGCCTGCTTTTTTTCGTTCAGCGAACTCATCCATAATCACTTTGGTAGCGGTAGCACCACAGCGGGTTACCCCGGCATCAATAACTGCCAGAATGGCATCCAAGGTGCGTACACCACCGGCTGCCTTAACCTGTACACCATCACTAACGGTCTTGCGCATCAAACGTAAATCTTCCAAGGTAGCTCCGCTAGGGGCAAACCCGGTGGAGGTTTTAACCCAATCTGCCCCAGCTTCTTCTGCCAATTGACAGGCTTTTACTTTTTCTTCATCGGTCAAGTAAGCATTTTCCAGGATAACCTTTACTTTAGCTCCGCGAGCATGAGCCGCATCAACCACGGCCTTTATGTCATCACGCACATAGTCGAACTTACCCGAACGTAGTTGTCCAATGTTTAATACCATATCCAGTTCAACCGCACCTTGATCCATTGCTTTTTCTGCTTCAAGTACTTTCACAGCGGTTAAATTTGAACCATGCGGAAACCCAATGACTGTGCTAACTAATACGTCAGAGTCTTTCAGAACTTCAGCAGCCAATGTTACATGGCATGGTTTTACACAAACTGTGGCGGTGTGATACTGATGTGCTAATTGACAGCCATCAATGACATCTTGTTCGGTTAATTCCGGTTTTAACAAAGAATGATCGATTACTTTGGCTAATTGTTCATAGGTGATTGTTTCAGTATTCAAGGTAGTCATATTAATTATTTTCCTCTTTTCCACAGATCAATAGGTTTATTTACTTTGGGAGGGTCATATGGGAACTCGATTTTTCGCCCTTCACCAGCAGCCTGGTAAGCGGCATACATGATTTTCAAAACTTCACGGCCATCTTCACCGGTCACAATACAGTTTTCTTTTCCTAAAACACAATTCACAAAATGCTGCATTTCTTGAGGAAAACCATAATTCCAAATCTCTTCAAACATGGTAAAAGTGTAACCCTGAGTCACGCCGGATTTTTCAACTGCATACCCATAACCTTCTTCGGAATAGGTTAACAGGGAACTGCCGCGCAAGAGATCCGCACGGGTATGACCTTTGTCACCGTAAATTTCACAGCGATCATCCACGCCACCACCCTTTGCCCAACTATTTTCAATCATGGCAATTTTGTTGCCTTCATATTCGATAACGGCGTATGAATGGTCTTCCCCTTCTGTTTTGTTTTTATGAACAAAGGTATCCATAAAAGCCGTGACACTCTTCACTTTTGGCCTGCCCAATACCCACCGGGTATATTCAATCGAGTGACACCCCATGTCCATCATAACACCCCCACCGGAACGATTCACATCCCAGAACCAGGCATTATGCGGTCCTGGGTGTTCTTCCGATTGTTTTGCCAGGAATGGTGTTCCTATCGCACCTTCTTCAATTAATGTTTTCGCCCGTACATATTTGGGAGCGAACAACAATTCTTCCGCATACATCAAAAGTACACCCTCTTTTTTACAGGTGTCGATCATTTCGTCCGCTTCTTCCAATGTCAAACAAAGTGGCTTTTCAATAATGATGTGTTTTCCAGCTTTGGCGGCATCCATCACCACCTGGTGGTGGAGATAATTTGGAATACCAATATCGACAACATCAATGCTTTTATCTTCCAGCATTTTTCGATAATCGCTGTAAGCATTTGGAATACCACGCGATTTGGCAAATTCAGATGCATTGTTTGGACTTGAAACCGCAACAACTTCCGCATTGGGCACCCAATCTCGAAAAGAGGCGTGGTGGATATCACCCACAAAACCTGTACCTACGATTCCAACCTTTACCTTTTTATCCATCAGTATCTCCTCCTAAAAATATAATTATTGTCTAAAGCTTTTTTGGCGGCCATACAATGAAATGAGAGCTAACAAAGTTGCACCCAACACCATCCGCCGCACAGATTCACCCATTTGCATCGTTGTTAACAAACTGGTGATTAAGGTTAATACAATCGCACCCGCCATAGTCCCCCAATAACTGCCTTTTCCGCCGGAAAGTAAGGTGCCACCAACAGCAACCGCCGCAATGGCAGGGAATAAAAAGGGCTGCCCTAAGGCAATGAATACCACACCGGTATTACCAACGACCAAAAATCCACCAAAGCCAGTTAAGGCACCAGCCAGAGCATATGCGCCGATATTGGTCCAGGTCACATTCACACCAGATAGCTTCGCGGTAACTCTATTGGTACCAATAGCAAACAAGTTTTTTCCAAAAGTTGTACGTTCCAATAAAGCCCACATAAACAAACCAAACAAGAGCCAGATGACAACCGCCCCCGGAATAGGAATATTAGGAGCCACTGGTCTGGCAATCACCCTTGTCATAATCGGTGCGATCTTACCACTGACGTTACCATGATTAATAACAATAATGGCACCTGTAACAACTCCGGACATTCCGAGCGTCATTACCAGCGGGGAAATCTTTAAGAAAGTAATCCCTAGGCCATTGATAAAACCTACCAGCGCGCCAACCGCTATAGCCACTAGCAGGGCTGGAATCACCATCGCGTTCTCACCACTGACTATCACATATGTCAGAATGGCAGTTAAAGTCACCACAGAACCAGCCGAGAGATCAATGCCTTCATATCCACTGATAATTACCAGGGTTTGTCCAGCAGCGATTACACCCAAAAACACAGCTAAACGAACAATATTGGTTGCCTGGCTGATTGCTACATCCACATCACTGCCATATCCATTCGGCAATAAACCGGATAACAAAAACAATACAACGGCCAAAATGATGGCGGCCACGGGGGGAGAAATTCGGAACTTTTTCATGATTTCCTCCTACCGAATAAATTAATGACGCCTGGAGCCGCCAGAGCGACCACGATAATGGATGCCTTCACGAGGGTTTCCCACCAGGTGTTAACATTTGAAAATGAAATAATATTTTGAATCAAACCCATGGTAACCGCGCCCATAATTGGACCAGCCACACCACCCACACCGCCACTTAAGGCAGTACCGCCAATCACAACCGCTGTGATAGCCGTTAATGTCATGGCATTACCAATTTCAGCATTTCCCGAACCGCTTAACAAGGTTATCGCGATGCCAGCAAAAGCAGCCATTACCCCTGAGATAACATAGGTACTAAAGATGACCCAAGTCACAGGAACTGCTGTCTGATAGGCAGCCTGCGCGTTACCGCCTACCGCGTATAAATAACGGCCATATTTAGTAGAACGCAAAAACCACCATAACAATAATATGACGGCTATGATGTAAAAGGCTAACGGTATCCCCAAAGGTGTTGTGGTACGATACGCATCAGCAGCAGCCCGTGGAATACCACCACCCGGATTGGGCAATAAAAACAAAGCAAATCCGGCATACAAAAAACCCGTCGCATAGGTAGTAATGATCGGCTGCAGCCTTAATATCGCAATGAAAAAGCCATTAATTGCTCCTGCCAATAAACCGGCAACGAGAGAGATTAACACAAACTTCCAAAGCTGTTCAATTGATCCATTTAAACCAACCTGAGTTGCCAGAATGGTATTTACAATCGAAACGATACCACCAACCGAGATATCAATCCCACCACAGATCATGACAAACGTTTGCCCCACCGCCAATAAGATGAGAGGCAAGAAAACACGCATATTGCCATTGAGTGTGTCAATCGCTAAAAGATTGGGCTGCACAATAGCATTGATTACGATCACCAATACCAACAGGATCGCAGCAAATAAAGCCGGGTTACGAGTTGTCAGCGAATTCCAGGTAATCTTTTTCATGATTCACCACCATTCGTTACACCCAGGCTGGCACTTACCAGACTTTCTTTATTTAGATCATCCCCGATTAATTCACTGCGGATTTTGCCATCATGTAATACCAAAACCCGGTCACACAAACCAAGCAGCTCTTCGTCATCACTACTGTAGAACAAAATTGTCTTTCCTTCCGCACAGAGTTTTGTTAATAAAGTGTAAAACTCCCCTTTTGTACCTACATCAACACCTTTGGTTGGGTCATCTAACAATAGAAGCTGCGGTGAACGCATCAGCCATTTTCCAATTACAACTTTTTGAGCATTTCCACCGGATAGACTGCTGACAGGTTCCTGTAAACCAGCCATCTTAAGATTTAAACTGGCTGCAACTTGATTCGCATCGGAAATAGATTTTTTCATTTTTAAGGGTAGACCGTATTTCCGCCATGAAGGTAACAGGAGGTTTTCTAAAATTGAGCGAATATATAACAAACCTTCCCTGTTTCGATCTCCCGGTACCAAAGCCAAACCTTTTTTCATCGCCTGACGAGGATGTCGAAAATGTACACTCTCATCTAGAAAGCGAACTTCTCCCTTAAAGGGAATATCACCAAACAGCGCTAACAACAATTCTCGCTGTCCTTGCCCCTGCAAACCTCCCAAACCTAGCAACTCACCTTCTCTTACCTTAAAACTAACACCAGCCAAAACCTCTGTTTTAAGATCATTCACTTCAAGGCAGACTGGTTTTTGATTCATGGTTTCTTCGTCATAGGTATCTCTGGTGAAATCCAATACCGATTCTTTATCAATCATTAATTTCACCAAATCATTTTCAGTGACGTCTTTAATCTCACCTGAACCGACCGTAAAGCCGTTTCTTAAAACCGTATATTTATCCGCAATGCGGAAAATTTCTTCCATGCGGTGTGAAACAAAGATAATTGCTTTTCCAGCCTTTTTCCACGTTTCCACCAACTCAAACAAACGCTGCACCTGACGGCTATCCAGGCTCGCGGTTGCCTCATCCAAAATAATCACTTCCGGGTCAAAACTAATCGCTTTTAGAATTTCAACAATCTGTTTTTCATCCGGCGGCAAATCAGCCACTACTGTATCCGGACTGAGTACCGTTTCATACGTACCTTCAAACAATGAAAGTAATTCCAGGGTTTTTTTCTCGATAATTTTCCTGTCAACCAAACCCAAGCCCTTTGTTGGTTCTCTAGTTAACCAGATATTATCCGCTATGGTCATTAAAGGAATGAGACTCAATTCCTGGAAAACAATTGAGATCCCCATTTCCTTGGCTGCTTGTGGAGAGGAAAACTGCACAGGTTTATCATTGAGGAGTAGTTGCCCTCCATCGAGGACAACTACTCCGTTAATAACCTTACTTAATGTGCTTTTGCCGCTGCCATTGGCGCCAATCAGTGCCAGCACTTCCCCAGATTGAACATCCAGGTTTCCATCACTCAGCGCGACGACACCACCATAACGTTTGACAATGTTTCGGGCAGAAAGCGACACATTCATAAGCTTTTATTTAAAGAACGCGTCGAGAACTTCGTCTTCTGCCATAATACCATCTAGTAAGTAGGCATCCGGTTTGTCAGCACAAATGGCTAAACCTTCATCTAAGTTCTCTGAGGTGATGATAACGGGCACGTCGATCACAAAAGATTGACCATTCACGCCACCCAATTTGCTTTCATCAACTTCTTTACCCATCAACATATTAACAGCGATGCGTAAACCGGTCGGGGAAACCCCAGGTGGGTTGGCTACTGCGATCGTCTGGAATTCAGGATCCATTGCCAAAACTTCTTCCCATAAATTAAGGAATTGGCAGCGGCCTTCACCTACGACAACCGGGAAATTAGCCGGATTGGCAGCCATAACAGCCTGTAAAGCACCAATGGCCATACCATCTTGTGTCCAGTAACCATCCAGGTTGGGATAAGCGGCTAAGAAGTTTGACATAACT
>PABH01000069.1 GCA_002702705.1 Anaerolineaceae bacterium | reverse complement strand
CCGACATCTTTTTCCAAACGTAAGATCGCTTGAACGGATCGTAATTGGTGTAATGGCTTCTCAGAGAGTAAATGCTCAACAACCGTGTAAGTAGAGGGCCCAATTCGTTTTGCTGTTTTCAGACAGTATTGGGGTGTTTGAAGGAGATATTCCGCTTTATGGGTTGGAAAATGTTCGTTCCTGGTGCTCCACTGCCCTTTTCGGGTCAGTAACACATGGGTACAGACCAGGTTCTGTTGTTCATCATACACGGACAACGTTCTTTCTCCGAGGTGAACGGTCACTTTTTTACTCACATATCGATAGGGGACCGAGTAATAACAGCCATTTACTTGAATATGGCAATCTTTATGAACTCTTGCTATCCGAATTTCGTTCAGGGTATACGGTTCTTTTGGTAAGGGAATCAACGACTGTTTTTCATCCTGGTGAAATAAGTCCAAAGGCGCCTGGCGGGTGGTTCCATGCTGTCTTACTCCCGCAATCTCGATAATCCACTGTTTTAGATGTTTGTTGGCAGAATCAATGCTTTCAAATGTGCGGCCCGCCATAAAGTTTCTTTGTACGTAATGAACCCCATTTTCTACTTTCCCCTTGTGTTCCGGGGTTCTTGGTCGTGTTGGGCTGATTAGAAACCCATAATATTGAGCCATTCTTCGATAGGCTTCTCCTAAAATAGGATCATAAAACAATACTTTTTGTACAGCTGCTTTTAGATTGTCGGGCACAATAATTTTGGGAACCCCGCCAAAAAACTCAAAACTACGCCGGTGAAGTCCGATCCAGGTCGGTGTTTTTTGGTCAAATACAATCTCTGCATATTGATGACGGCTATATCCTAAGGTTGCTACAAAAACGTAGGCATTCCTAATTTTTCCACTTTTTGGATCATATAGTTTCCCTACATGTCCAAAATCTACTTGCATCTCTTCTCCTGCGGGCGTATGTACTCTTGTAAAACTCTCTGGTTCTTCTTCATGTTTAAGATGCCTTACAAACCGCCGCAGTGAGGAATAACTGCCTTTGTAACCATATTCATCGCGTAATCTTTGCCAAATCGCAACCATTTCCACCCCTTTTTTATGCATATCGGTGACATAGATTCGATGTGGTTCTATGCTGGATGATATCTTGGGTGGTTTTGCAATTGGTCCCAATTCGGATATTAATTCATCTTCTTCTACCAATGGCCGTTTTATATCCAAATACCCTTTTTCGGCTGCGAGTTCTTTGTATTTATGAATTGTTGGTCTGGATAATCCGATATCTTTTGATATTTGCCGTTCGCTTTCCCCAGCTCTTAAGCGATAGATGATTTCTCGTATGATGTTCACGTGGATCCGCTCCATGTTCTTGGCTCTCCTTTGTTTTCCTTAGGAGAGATTCTGCCACAGCTTTTACCACCAGGGTGGTAAACACCGGGCGACGCTGGGTGGTAAACATCGGGCGACTATGCCTGGTAAACACCGAGCGACTATCCCTGGTAAACATGTGGCGGCTATGCTTGGTAAAGTCTAACCCGGTCAGTGACAGCTGAGAACCGATGATATGCTGGTCAACATTGATCCCGGATTCTCTGAGCTCATTGGCAATTTCTGGAGTGGCAAACCCGCTCTCTGCCGCATCAGCGATAGAAAGATCGCCAAACACCGGCTCGCGGATTGCTCCAGGTGGCGCGATCAGGGCGTTGATGATGATTATCTCGACATCATTGTGACAACCCTGGAAGGCAGGCAAGTCACGGTGAACAGCTCCAGTTGGATGGGTTGTGCTCACTTTGTACCGGGCAGACCAGACCCCAGCTTCCTCATCAGTAGGATACAGTGATGCGAACGATTTGAAATCGTCTTTACTCTCATCAGGTTCCAGCAGAAGCGCCGAATCTACAACAATTTGTGTATCAGAGGGGGCCAATTTCAACAGCGTGGCTTGAAGAACCTGGTCTGGCAAGGATAATTCATTCTGGGCATTGGCCTGAAAAGAAAACTGTGCAAAAAGCAAATAAACACACACAAACAGCACAAGAAAGAGGCGGCGGATGTTTGGTAACATTTACCCTCCAATCAATTTTCGTTCAAGCATAAGTGATATATGACAAGAATCCTGAAAGAGAAGAAGTAATAAATATGATTTTAATCGCATACTTACTAAGAAACAAGTAAATAAGCTGACCCGGCGAATTTTGCTTCTGAAGCTGCTTTTACCCAAACCAGGGGAGGGTGTTCTAGGTTACAAGTCCGTTTCGCAATGCCAGGGTCACTGCTTCGGCGCGGCTGGATCTACGTCTTCAAAGGTTTCGGACAGTTTCTAATGGAGCTTTTCCGCCTTGCTCTCACTAAACATTGTTTTCGCTTGTGGTTACTTAGACAAAACGATGCTTGGGTAACCGTAATTAGAAAAAGCTGGCTATTTTCATTGGAAATGATGCGAAATTATAGTCACGTCCAAACTTGGAACGAAAAAACATGGGGTTATTGTCCAGGGCTGGACATGCCGGAATCAATCCCCCCTGTTCTCAATGGATAGAAAAGTATACCGGTTTTTGGACCAACCATGCTTCTCGCAGGTTCTCCAGGGACTGGCAAAACGCTTCTTGCGCATGCACTCCCCTGCATCCTACCCGAAATGAGCAGGGAATATATCGAGGTCCTTTTGTGAGTAATGTAATGCAGCGGAAAGCCAAAATCATAAAAATCAATTACCAGAATTCTATCGATTTTTCTTTGAACCTAATTTTCTTTATCTGATATACTGATATAAATTTCGTAATTCGTCACTTTTAATCATTTAGTGACGAATTACGAAAATTCAATAACTGGTGACGTAATGAAAACAAATATATCGACTTTAGCAATTCCAAAATTAATGGCGAAATTCTCTAACCGGGAATCTGTGCGCAAGGGTGAGTTGTGGGATTTTTACTATTTACGAAACCCCGATTTGACCGAGCAGGCTTTCCGGCGAATTTTGTATTCTTTAGAAAAAGAGGGACGCATTATTCCGATAGGAGCTGGAATATATGGATTATTGAATCCATTTCTTTCGTCTAATAAAAAGAAATTCGTTCCCAATCTTTCTCCAACTGCTGAGGAATTAAGCTTAGAGGTAAGTGAGTATTATCCTTATACCCAGTATATAACATGGGAAACCAGGGTGCTTCATGAATTTATGACTCATCAACCTGGACAGAACCAAATTATTCTGGAAATTGAAAAAGAAGCTACTGAATCTGTTTTCAATAAATTAAAAGAACAACAATTTCGGAATATTTTTCTGGAACCTGACAGTGTGATCTTTGAGCGATACATCATTGATTCCCCTGAAAGTATACTGCTCCTTCATTTGGTCACACAATCTCCCAAGATAAAAACGAAGGGCGTTGTCTCTGCCAGATTAGAGAAAATACTTGTGGATATTTTCTCAGATGAAGATCTATTCTTTACCTTTCATGGTCAAGAGATGATTAATATTTTTGAAAATGCATTTTCCATGTACTGGATAAATTTGAAAACTTTATTCCGTTACGCAGGACGGCGGAAAGTAGTAGAGAAATTGAAATATTTCATCAACACCGAGACACGGATTAAATTATCAAAACCGTTGGAGAATATTGAATGATTTCAACACAATCGCGTACCAAAGAATGGATTATGGGAGTCCGAGAAGCATCTCCAGGAAAAGACCCGATTTTGATCGAAAAAATGATCATGGCATTAAACCTGGTTGAAAACCTGATGTTAGGTGGATTGGATTTTATTTTCAAGGGAGGAACCTCTTTAATCTTATTATTAGGTTCACCTCAACGATTTTCGATTGATATCGATATCATCCTGCCAGACTCGCCAAATCTGGACGATTGCTTCAAGGATGTGTTACGGCAGGGCATATTTACGCGTTTTGAGGAAAGTAAACGTTCTGGCCAGTTGCCTAAACAACACTTCAAGTTCTATTTTCAAAGTGTGATCCAGGAGAAAGAAAGTCATATTTTACTGGATATCCTTTTTGAGAAAAATCCGTACCCAAAGCTCTATTCTGTTGACATTAAATCATCGTTGGTTTCACTGGATGGGCAGGCCACAAAGGTCGTCTGTCCATCGAAGGAGGGTTTGCTGGGCGATAAATTAACAGCTTACGCTCCACACACAACCGGTATCCCATATGGAAAAGGCAAAGATCTTGAAATAGCTAAACAATTATTTGATATAGCCGCGCTTTTTGATGTAACAGAGGACATCAGTCTAGTAAATACTACTTTTCATAATATTGCTTCCCAAGAGTTGGTTTATCGGGAAATGAGTAATTTGTCCTCGTCAGATGTTTTATGGGATTCAATAAATACATCTATGCTCATCGGTACCAGGGGTATAGGATCCACAAGTGAATTTGATGAGCTTGTTGCTGGTTTTAAGAAAATGGCTGGTTTTGTTTATTCCGGGTTCTTCTCGCTCGATTCAGCCATTCTTTGCGCGTCAAAAACGGCATATCTCTCCGCATTGATTTTAGAAGAAGTTTATCAAATAGACCGATTTCAGAAAGATATGGATATTTCCTCCTGGAAGATAACCAATCATGAATACAACAAATTGAACAAGCTCAAGAAAACAAGTCCAGAAGCTTTCTATTATTTTTACCAAGCCCTCCGATTGTTGAATATTTAGATGAGCGAAATATAGATTCATGATGAATTATTTCTCAAGAAAAAGAATCTTAAGTTCCATTTGAGTCGTATTTGTCCCCTAGGATAAGCCCATTTCCATTGCTATATTAAATTAATAATTAAATAACTTATTCTCTCAATCGTTGGCCGGATACAGAACCTGCTGGAAAAGCAAGTCGTGTCCGGCTTTTGTATTTAAAACTTACCTGGAGGATGTATGACGATTCTAATCCCGGTGGTGGGTCTTTTATCCACTACGTTGGTGCTTTTACTTTGGTATCCAAAACAAATCAAAACAGGTCGATTGGCCGCACTTTATACGGTTGATTCTGCCCGTACCTTGTCCAGCTTCGATCAAAAATCGCTGGACTATAAACTTTTAGCCTCCGGATTGAACATCAAACCCATTACCTTTCGCTTACTGCGTTTTTCAGCCGGCGTGTGTGGGATAGTTGTCGCCTGGTTGTTTCTACCTGGCTTGCCCGCGATTGTCATCGGCGGGATCGTTTTTTACATTCCTGGTGCATGGTTAAATGATCGGGTGAAAAGCCGTGGTCGTAATATCGATCAACTGCTTCCAATCGCCATTGGCCGCACTGCTGCCGGGTTGCTGGCAGGTGGTTCCGTGCCAGATGTCCTACAACAAGTTGGCGAGTCGTTGGAGATGGAAAAGAAAAACCCCTTGACTCCGGAATTTATATTAACCGCTTCCGAGATGCGTATCAAAGATCGGGTTGAAGCCCTGCGAGGTCTGGCATCACGAAGCCCTTCGGTATCTCTGGCAAATCTTGCTCAACTCCTGGAAGGTTATACCGAAGCTGGTGGACGTGCTTATACAGGCGTTCTTATGGATATCTCCAGCCGGGTTCAGCAAATCCTGATTGCTCGTAATCGTGCTCAGGCAAAAGCTGGCGATTCGCTGGTCTCTGCCAAAGTTCTGCCAGCCGTCCTGATTTTTATCTTGATTTATCTTAGCCAGGACCCGATGGTGCGTTCCTCTTTAGTTGCATTACCAGTGCAAATTGTGATTGGTGTGACAATGGCAGCTATGGTCGGCGGGTATTTCATTATGCGCTCAATGATTATGGAGGCGGTGTAGATGACAGCCCTAATTTATCTCACAGGTATCGCAGTTTTTGCATTGGTTATTTACCTGACACTTGAACTAGCTCCAGCTGCGCCAACTGGTAAACTATCCGAAATTCTTACACCAGCAGATGGTGTCATCCTGACTGGGTGGCGAAAATCCCTATCTCCGCTCGACAAACCTGTCTCCAAATGGATTCCGGCTGACTTTCTCCGAAAAACACGCTCTGATTTGTACTGGGCACATATGGGGGATCGCTGGATGGATTGGAATGAAGTGCAATTCACCTCTCTCCGAATAGCTTTAGCGGTAGCTGGTTTTGGATTGGGGATGGTGACCACCGCAGAACCGGTATTTGCACTGGTAGGTGGTTTGATTGGATTTCAATATCCTGCCATGTCGATGGGCGGGGTTGCCCGTCGATATCGCCGCCGGTTCATCGCGCAGCTTCCGGAATATGTGCAGCTGGTTTCAGCCCAAATGTCCGCCAACATATCAATGGAAGAAGCCCTGCGCCGTACTGCTGCTCCCTTTCACTCCGTTCAGGGAAAATCCGAATCACAAAGCCTAGTCGGGAAATGGATAAGCTGGGTGCTTCAGATGGCGCAAGGTCGTGATCTGATCGAGCAAATGCAGCGCGAAGCTCAGGAATCACAACTCCCGGAATTGATCGGCATGTCTGTGCAGCTTGAGTTCATCCGGCGCGGCACCGCCCAACAGGAATTAATGGGACAACTGGCTACCAGTATTGCAGCCGATTATATTGGCAGTGCTGAGCAGCGTGCAGAAAAAGTAGGATCCGAATTGGTTATCCCGATGGTGGTTTTTTACTTCCTGCCATTCCTTGTAACCATTATGGCTGTTATTGGCTGGCCAATTGTGCAGAACCTGGGGGCAATGTGATGCTTGCAAACCTCAACCATTTTTTCCGGAGACATTCTGATCGGCTGCGAAACCTAACTGGATTTAGTTTTTTCCTTTTTGCCACAATCCTTTCTGGTGTGGCAGCTTGGCAGCACCCTTCCATCTTATCCTGGCTGTATTTCATCCATAACGGACTATTAACACTCTTTTATGCCCGACGCAGACCGGCCAAAAACTATGATCGTATCGGTTTGTGGCTTGGGATGATTGCTGCATTCCTGCCCACATTTACAACCACCATTCACAACGAGTGGTACCTTCTCGTACCTGCATTGGCAGGATACACCCTGGTTTTATGGTCGCTGATCACACTGGGTCCGCGTTTTGGAGTCGCTCCCGCTGATCGAGGCCTTACCAGTCACGGGCCTTATCAATACCTGCGTCATCCTATGTATCTGGGAGAACTGGTTTTTCGTGTGGGCATGGTTTTTAGTTCACAAAATTTTTTTGCCGGAATCATCTTGTCTCTGGCTCTGGTCTTTATCCAATGTTGGCGCATCCTCAGGGAAGAAAAAATGATTGACGGTTATTCATGTTATGTGCAGATCGTTCCCTGGCGATTAATACCAGGATTGTGGTGAAAAAATGACAAAAAATCTTTCAAACATGTGCTTTGGTTTAGCCATCGGCAGTTCTCTTTTAATGAAATCTTTTAACGTCCAGGGTGAATTGATTGGATTAGCTGTATTTAGCGTCGTTTTTTCTGCCATTTTGACCAATCAACCCTTTAAAAGGGGTTTCGCAATGTGGCCTCGTTCCATAGGAATTGTCGGTGTCAGCGGCTTTTCTCTGATCTATTTCATGTTGGGAAGTAGTTCACTTCCTGGCAGCATGCTAACGATTATGTCCGCTATCCTTTTGGTCTTTGCCGTACTCCTGGCAATTTATGCGGATACATCCCAACCAATAACAAACAAAAAAGGAGAGGAGTATAAAAATGAAATTTAGTTTTGGCAATTCTTTTAAGTTGGATCGAAGTTCATCACTTGTTGTTTTGTTAGGAGCCCATCAACCGGAAAAAGCCGTGTTAGAAACACTTTCTCAAAATAGTGACCTCATCGTTCGAGAGGCTTTCACGACACAGGGGGTTTTACAGAATTTATCCGGAGCCCAACTGGTTATCCTTGGAGATTTAATTTCCCTTGGAGATGTATCCAGTGAGGTACTTCAGAGTACGCTGGATAAAAGCGGTATTCCAGTCGTCTCCCAAGAAGAATTCGTAAAAGAACCGGCTGAATGGCTTGGACGCGCACGCCTGACCAGTGCCAAGCAGGTTGCGTTTTTACCTGCGCGGCAAATTAACATGGTGAATTGGTCTGGCGGGGTGGGCAAAACAACCCTGGCGATGGCTATATGCAAACGTTTCGTAAAAAATACCGGGCTTCCAGCAGCTTTGCTTGAACTCAGTATGGGTGGAAGCGCTCTGCATGCTCGCATTTCCCCTGACTTACCTGAGTTCTTCAGCATTGCCACGCATAAGTCAGAACCTGCTCTTTGGAATGGCGTCAGTCTGTTTCCAATGGATGGTCGTACAATCGCGGTTTTATGCCCGCAAGGGGTGCTGCGCGAGAATGAGGATCCACAAGGGGTTCGTGATTTACTGGCAGATATCCAGCGCAAACACACACTTTTTGTGGTGGATTGTTTTCCCGGACATCCTCTTTTTGCAGAAGTTTCGAAAAATAAGCCCGGGCAGGTGAACCTGGTGGTTACTTCTCCCCGCGATGATGCGCTTATGCAAGCCCGGCGTTTAATGAGTGAAGTATCAGAACCTTCCCACTTAGTATTAAACATGACCAAATCTTTGGCTGATCGCACAGAAACGGGCGTATCTGTTGTGCTTCCCTACAACGAAACCTGGGCACAATCCTCTGACCCGCGTTTAGCAGATCCAATACTGGAACTTATTTATAAGGGTTGGAAGGGAAAAAAGAAATTATCCCGATAGGTATCACCTTCACCTAAATCGATAGTTCCCTTAAGAGGTTGAATCTTATTGGAGATGATTGTAAGGTAAAGTAGCAATTTTATTTTTTATCTAAAAAACCATTTTTTCTGTCATTCGCTGTGCGTTGGGCTTTGAATTAAAATCTCTGCCGGAATCCCCAACCCCACATTCAATTTTCGGATCATCGTCAGGGTTAGCGGTCGTTTTCGGTTTAATACCTCAGAGACTCGCCCACTCGGTCCGATGTATTGTTCCAAATCTCGCCGGTCTAATCCCCGGCTTTCCATAAAATACTTGATCGCTTCAACCGGATCGGGCGGAAGGATAGGATAATGCTTTTCTTCATATGCCTCAACCAAAATAAACAGCACCTCAAAGCGATCCCCATCAGGTGTACCGGGTTCAGATCCCCACAATTGTTCGACTTCGGCCAGGGCAGCTTCATAATCTGCTTCGGTTCGTAATGGTTTGATTTCCATAGATAAAATCCTTGTTTTTAAATGCTTGTGGCATCAATTCGGTCATATTCAGCGTGAGTACCTATGAAACGGATGAACATCTTTCCTTGGGAGTATTCAACGATCACGACCAACCGAGATCAAATTCTGGAATAAGGAGAGGAAGGTTTATACCAGTTCTAAAAATACCTCAGGTTTTTGATCTGCGATGCGTAACAATGCTTCTGCAGGACCGCTGGGTTTACGTCGACCTTGTTCCCAATCTTGAATGGTTCGTAAGCTAACGCCCATTAAACCTGCAAATGCGGACTGGGATAAATTAAGTTTGGCACGAATCACTTGCGGGGATGCAGGTTCTTTTAATGAGTGGGTGCGTAAGTCGCCTCGACCCGCTTTGAACGCCTTGATCTCTTGAATTCCATCCAGTATTTCCCAACCAATATCACGTTTAGACATTTTGAATTTCCTCTGAAACTCTTCCGCAAGATATGAACTGGTATATTTTCTGTTTCACTTTTACTATAGATCGTTTACAACCAGATTTCACCATCTTGTTTTTTGAAGTAATAAACAGTGGAGGGTGCGATTTCACAAGGTGTTTGGAAATTTGGGCTTCGTCAATCTCGCTATGTTGGATTAGCTAAAACGCACTTCCAACGTATTGCCATGGCGAAGGCTAAAAATATTTTCTCAAATGCTCGATTGTCTCAAGGTTCATATTATACTCATACGAGATATTTTCCCTTTATGGCTCTTGCTTCAGTATAATTCGCAAGCTTCGGATAAATGCTTCTTTTTGATTATAAATAATTCTTCACATACTCTCTGAAATTTTCCTTAAACCCTTCCAACCAGGCCTCAATGAAAGATCGCTGTTCAAACAATGGCAGCAGATCCTCTGCTAAGTCAGATATTTTCAATCCTGCAATCTTATCGCTCAATATTTCCATCGAAGTTTGAACGGTGTAGGGCTGGCGGCTGTCTTTTGCCAGCTTTTCTTCTAATGGCTGAATTTTCTGCTGCATGAACCAGAGCAAGTCGTAAAAATCACGACCTTTGATTGTGGCTCCTTCACCTTTCTGAAAGTTGCGTTCCAGGCAAGCCAACATCTTCCCTGCCATCATCGTTTCCAACGAAAAATGCGCGGCCACAAAACTTCTGCCAAAAAGCAATATTGGCGTTCGACGCACAATGGAAATTTGCTTGTGCTGGCTGACTTCCACTTTCAAATGCAGTGGTTCATTAGCATGGGAGGTCAATCCTAAAGCATAAAGAACAGGGAATTTTAAGGTCGTTCGCCGGACACCCCATTCACCAATCTGGGTTTTGGCTGTTACATCGGTATATCCAATGGTGGAACGATAGAATGTCAATAGATCCGTTTCAAGATTATTCAATTCAACACCATTACTGTTATCCAGATCGATATCTTCTGAGAGCCGGTTTAGTCCATAGATCACGTGCAGACAGGTACCACCATAAAAATTGAGCGTCCGATAGAATGGATGGTTGTAAAGAAAATCTAGGGTATAGGCTTGCAGAAATTCCTTAAGAATCACCCGCTTGGTTTCATTTGCCAACAAGGGATCTATCTGAGATAGTACGTTTTGCATTGATTGGATTAAAGTCGCCATACTGTTTTCCTCAAGTTTTTTAAAATCTGGTCCATCTTTCTACTTTTACTCATCCCAACGAAGGTTGCAAACTCATCCTTGTCTTCTTCTAAAAAGTCCTCCAGGTTAAGGCGCAGATCTTCTGCCAGGTCATAGCTGGCCAACCGTCTGCTGCCCTTCCAAGGTCGTAAATAGAGAAAATCAAACAGAGCCTTTGCTACCGTTGCCTGGTTTATGGGAATCCCTAAATAATCCGTTATTGTAAAACCCAGATAGAGATCCGCTTTGATATTGCGGTAGGTAAAAGTTCCTGGTTTGTTTTCAAATACGCGGGTTTGCTTCAGCGTAACCGCGGATACCGGATAAGTCATTTCTGTGAGAATGGCATTGCGCTGAAGGATATACTCTAGTGATAGATACGACTGGGGGATCAAAATGGCGCTTACCATAGGCGCAAACCCGACATCTGAGCGGTGGTTTTCATAAAAACGGCGCGTCATATAAAAGCCCTTTTTTAACTGGATAATTTGCCCGGCTTTCATCCATCGGTAAAGTGCAGTTTGAATGGTACCGGCTGCAATAGATTCATCACCAAGAAGTTGTTTTATTGCTTCCGTGGTGAAGTATGGAAAAGAATCAAGTGAGGAAAGGATTTTTTGTTTCATATAGGATAATAGACACTTTATGTCTATTATCCTATATATAAGTCAAAATTACAAGGGATATTAATGGATGCTGGTAGAGTAAAATGGTGAGGAAAAAATAATACTGATCAGTTAGGGGACGGCACATTTATGGAGCGGTCAACCCCTGTAGATGTCGTAGAACTTAGCGGTGGCATAATGGTTATAGACACGGGATACGACCACACCTGCATCCTAACCGATACTATCGGGTTGAAATGTTAGGGGATAAATGGTGTTGACAAATTGGGTGACAGCACTACTGTGTCTCGCTATCCCTGTGAATGTTGTTGGCTTGGGTATCGGAGTAACTTCTGTAGGTGGTGGATCAAATCACTCGTGTGTTGCAACCATTGGTAGCGGAGTAAAATGCTGGGACAGCACGCAGCAATCGTAGCGAATTGGGAAATGATACAATAACAGATCAGTTGATCCCCATAGATATGGTTGAGCTGAATGATGGGTAATCATTAGTTCGAAAATCTAGACTTACATCAGGCATCCGGCAGAATTAGGATAAAACGAGAATAACGGGCAAAGTAAGTAAGCACCTCATTTAGCCAATCAATTAATCGTTTTGTATTTATAGCCACAACTATGGCTAAGCTTTCAAATGTATATTGCTCGGTCGGCATAGTGGGAACGGCACAGCAGTTCGTCAAATCTGAATCCTTAGCTTTTCGGAGGAATTTAAAAACCGCTGTTTCCCCCTAGGATAAGGCTTCCCAGACTGATAAACTGATAATAGTAAACAGCCGAATATTCTTTTTATTCCATTCAATCGTTGGCCGGACAAAACCTTCAGGGTAATTTGTTCGGCTTTTTATTTAATTCCAATTAAGGAGTAAGACATGAACCGTCTGACCCAATTCATTATTGGTTTGATCGCCATCGCACTGGCCTTGGGAGCAGGATTCTACGGTCGCAATTTGTATCTCAAACAAGTATCTACTTACCAGGTGCCTGTACCGATCAGCGCTATCTCAGCTTATACCGTTCTTAATGCAGACATGTTCCAAATGCGGGAGATGCCGCGCACGATGGAAGCTTTACCTTATTACCAGTCCCTTCAGGATTTGAGTGGAAAGATCAGTACGGTCTCGCTACCAGCAGATCTACCTGTCGCTCAGGCGAATGCGGTGCCTGTCGTACGGTTCCGCCTGGCGGATGCTGACTATGAAGTTTTGTCCGTCCCGGTTGAACCTGTTTCTGCGGTCGGTGGACAAATCCGGATCGGGGAACGTGTAAATATCTACCAGGTGCAACCCAAGGATGTGGACTCGGACAAGTCGGGTTTTAATGTCAGTGATCCACCTGCTTTTAAAGTAGAACTCATTGCAGACAAAGTTCTGGTAGTGGATGTGCGTAATGCTCAAGGTGTAACCGCTGAATCCATTCAGAATCATGAAGATAACTCAGTATTTGGTGGAAGCCCTCAAAACGAACAGGTACAGATCCTAACACTGGCTGTAAAACCTGAAGATGTGGATTTAATTCTTAATGCCATTGCAGCAAGCAAAAAACAAGGTAGTTTATTATGGACAACACTGGCAATTCCTTAATTCACCCCTCAGCTCCGCCAAGGATTCAACCATTAAGCCAATCTGATCTATTACTGATTGATCGGGTGCGTGAGGAACTGGTCCTGCGTGGGATTAATCCACCCAATTGGCGCGAAACGGATCCAGAAAAACGTCGCAGTTTTTTTGATGAAGTACGCTCCATCCTGATTGATGAGGGCGAGAACCTCACTGCAATCAATCGCAACGCACAAATCATTACAGATGCTTTGTCCGGCGTAGGGTTGCTCGATCAACTCCTGCGTGATCCCTTTGTTGAGGAAATTTTTGTCCGTAATGGGGTTGTGGCAGTAGAATATGACGGGAGCTTCCATCACATGGGAAAGCTGGCAGATGACAGCTACTTTGAAAATCTAGCTGTGCATGTTGCGGATCAAGGTGGCGCAACCTTAAGAGGAGATCGACCTGCCGTCCTCGTTGACCTGCCTGGCGGGGAACGGTTTACGGCTATCGTGCCACGTCTATCCACAGAAGGAACAGCGATAAATATCCGCACCTTCGGACGACGGGTTCGAACGCTGGAAGAGATGGAACGGACCGGCACATTTGCCAAACTTGAAACATCTTCAACCGATCTTTTCCAAATCTTTGCCAATACAACGGAAAACGGTGTGAAATCCGAACAAACACAACGGATCCAGTCGCTGCAGGACACACCGGATCGATTCTTAGCTTGGATGGTCTCTACTTTATCCGGCAGCCTGATGATCGCTGGCGAAATGGGGTCAGGTAAAACAACTTTGCTGAATGCCCTCTCAGGTTTCTTGCCAATTTCTGCACCAATTGCTGCGCTGGAAACCTTTCGTGAGTTGGAAATCCAACACCCCTTTTTATTACGTACGGTTGCTCCAGCTGAACTGCCGCAAGGTACACCAGGGGTGACATTGGATTGGGTCTTAAACATCATCTACACCCGCATGAATCCCGCTGCCATTCTGGTGGGTGAGGTCGTAGGGAATGAAGCCTTGCAATTCTTAAAAGCAACCTGTCTTGGACGTAAAGCTTTAACCACCATTCACGGTGGCACAATAGAAGAAGCATTAATGCGCTTGGAACAGTTAGCGTTGGCATCTGCTCCGGAATTGGGTTTGGCAGCTATACGCTCGATGGTCGCGATGGGTTTGGACGTTGTCGCTTTGATGGGGAGGGTTAACCACTTTGGAAGAGTTCAGCGTACGTTACAGGCGATTGCCACCATCCAGGGGATTGATGCGAATGGGAACTATCGTTTGAACTATCTCTACCGAGCTGAGGGCGAACAGAATACGCCTATCTTTGAGCAGGTTTATCAACAGATGGAGGAAATAAAATGAACCGCTTCTTAAAGTGGATCTTAGCGGGTGTATTTTTACTTTTATTAGCTAGTTATCTGGTTTTTGTTCTGGTCAACCATAATGCTGTTATGAAGGTAGATCCAACATCTATAAAGGTTGAGGTTTCTGAGGATGTAAATCAAAAAAACCAGGAAATCGAAAATAAATTACGCCATGCACCTTGGCAAGGACTGCGTTTTATCCGTGAGGAACGAACCTGGCGATTTTACGGGGTGGCTGGAGAAACCAAACAAATTGATTTGATTCAACCCATCAGCCTGGTGAAAGTCTACTACCTTGAAGCAGATGGAGACCTAAGTTTTACCTGGGCAGCTACTGAAATCCAATTCGGGGGGAAGCCGACTTACTCTCTCACTTCCCATGCCATTCGGGAAGGACAGGTGATTGGTGTCCAATTGAAGGGCGATTATGTTGCCCAGAATGGAGTCTACTGGGAGGATTGTGAATCGGATTATTGCCATCTGGCGCAGATGATCGACACCATGATTGTGCTTGATGATCAGGGTACCGGCCTATCCAACGGGTTTATCCGTTATGGCTGGGAACCTCCAACCTATCCTGCATATGGCTTTTTATGCTGGCAAATTATTTCTGAAGAAGAGTCTCAGGAACTTTCTTTATTAATCCATCAGAGGTGAACATGGAGCCCAGTGATACCAACCGCAGCATTCAGCCCATTACAAAACCGGCACATTATTTTCGGAAAAGTTCCCCCATTTTGTATTGTCCACATTGTGGATTACCCTTCCAAGTTCCTCCGTCTCAAAAAAACCGGCGCGATTCTGATACCAATAGTCGGCGAAGAACGGCCTCCCAGACATTTGAATTTGATCCGGAACAACTGCACCAACTGGTTTGGGAAATGCCAATTTCTCAAATCGCCAGATTATATGGTGTTACAGGTAAAGTGGTTGAAAAAACATGCAGGGCATTGGGGTTTTCAATTCCTTCGTATGGATACTGGACCAGCCCAGATCTCGAAGAGTTTTCTCAGGAGGAATTGGAATGAGTCTATTTCGGCTTTTAATTGATGCCGGAACGGTCATTCTGACCGGCGGCGTTTTTCTGACGTTCTACAACTTTCTAATAACAAGCGTTGAAATTGTTGTTAAAACCTGGCGCAAAACCTTTGTCTCCTGGGCAGGACGTCGGCTGCGGGCTATGGGTGTCATTCAAGAAAAACCTTATCAGGCGAATACTGAGTTAGATTGGAAAAGGCTAACTTTGTTGGTTACCACACCGGTTTTAGCATTTGCAGTCCATGATTTTATGCTTTCCCCGATTGCACTGGTGATTGGTTTGATCGTCCTGAGTTGGGTTAACTTTCAACAAAAGCAGGTTGAAAGGGCGCAAATTAATGAAGATGCGGAAGCCGTCGCTTTACAAATCCGGTCTTTGATGAGCGTGGATCACTCTCTTTTGAACGCCTTGACACAAGTCAAACTGCCAATCGGTGTGATGAAACATGCCATTGAGCAGGTTGCGAGCCGCTTAAGAATGCATCAACCGCCTGCCCAGGCGGCACAGGCTTTAAAGGGCATGCCTGGCAACGTCACTTCCAGACTGTCTGCCCTAATCGCAAATAACGCACAGCTGACCGAAGAAATCCAGGAAGCTTTACTTGTCTCACTTGAACAGGAGGCGCACCGCCAGAAACTGCTGCGTTCCAAGACTCACCAAACACTATCGCTGGTGCGCGGAACGATTCGGCTATTGCAAGGTGTCGTTGCTGCTTCAATTTCATTTGTGGTGCTGGCTCCTGCCTGGCGTGATTTTTTCCTGCAAGATATCTCGCATCGGGTAATGCTGGTCGTCATGATCTGTGGGGTTGTGTTGGCTAGCCTATATTTTGAGTATGAAGTTTACCAACTCACTTTTGGGGAGGTCTAAAAATGGAATCCTTTTCTCTGGTGGTAGGTTTTGGCCTGGCAATCGGCGTGGGCATGATTACGAATACGGTCATATCAATCATTTATGAAATTGGAAGGAGGTTTTATCGCCCGGTTCAGCGTGGACGTTTACACGCCCTTGGGCTTGACAACAATCGTCAAAACGAAGAGAAAAAAACCGAAGAATTACTGCTGGGATTTGGGAATATTCCCTGGAATACCTGCTATGCGGTTGCTGCCTTGATAGGACTGGTCTTACTGGTAATTCTGGGTCCGCACCTTCCCACGATCAAACTCGGTTTCCTGGTTTTACCAGGTTTGGTGTGGTTGATCAAACGTTATCTGATCCATCAGCACAAACGATTTATGGTAGGACAAATTCGGCAATTCCTGATCGACGTGCGTCTGCATATGAGCCTTCAAGGATCCCTTTTGCTTGGATTGGAAAGCCTGGCAAAAACCACTGTGGAAACTTCAGTTGTTTACGAAAGCATGAAAAGACGGTTAAAAGGGAGTTCTGCTCGCAGTGGTATCGATCTTCTTAACCAACTTGCAGAGGATTTAAAATCCCAGCAGTTACAACGTGTTGCGCAGCGAGTTCAGGCTGCCCAGCAATCCGGCGGTGTCTCCGATGTTGATCAGGCAATAACCAGTGTCATCGCGGAATTAAACGAAGAGATTGGTTACCAGTCAGAAGAACAGATGCAGCGCTTGCCTCTGCGTATCACCCTGCTGGCTATGCCATTTCTTCTCGGTCCAATCGTTATCCTGTTGTTTTACCCGCTCGTTGATCGCATCCTGAAAACCCTCTCCGGGGTGTCGATTGGCGGTGGGTTTTAATCCCCCATCGTTTTGCGGTAGGGATGGTCAAATCTATTTTTTTATAATCCCAAAAGGGATAAGGAGTTCGTTTATGTTGTTTGATAAAAAAGCATCTGAAATTCCACAATTTGTGGTAGTTCTGGCAATTGCCGTTGTATTAGGCGCGGTAGCTATTTGGGCCATCCTGAGTAATATCGGTACTCAGGGCAGCAGTATTGCGAATTGGATCAACAGTATCGCTGTGCCTGCCGCACATCCATAATCCGTGTATTTGAACCTGGCGGCATGGTTTCTGCCTGGAAACCATGCCGCCACAACGTTCGATTATCAAAACATTTCCTCCGCAAATTAACGGCGGGGTTTCCAAAGAGAGGAAAATATATGTTAACTGATCGAAATGGGCAGAGTGTTGTTGAGTATATTGTTGTCCTGGCAATTTTTATAACTCTGGTTGGCGGCGCACTCTGGGAAGTTTTTTCAACTTTAAGGATCAAGTTTAATGATGTCAACGCTGAAATCGGGTCTTAAGCAAAACCAGCGTGGACAGGCAGTGATTGAATCTTTGCTGGTTCTAATGATTCTTGTTTTAGTAACCTTTGGTGGCTTTGAACTCAGCAGAGGTGTGGCGATTCGGCAGGCGTTGGATAGCAGTACCGGCGCTGCTGTTCGTGCTCTGAGTCTGGATCCTTCTCAATGGAACTATGCTAAAGACATAATCCAAGACGGAACCAACCAGAACATTATGGGCGGGGATGTGACCACGAACCTTCAGGTTTTTGATACCGCTGGAACGCTGCGCAGCTCTGCCTGGCTGTCAGGTTGTCCATTTGGAACAACCTTTATCCTAGAGGCTTCCGCGCCATTCCAGGCTGATATTCCGTTTCTTTCTGAACCTGCCATGACGATCCGGGTTCAACACTGGGGAATTGTTGAGCGGTACCCATGACTCCATTCTTTTATACACCAACTATTCAAAAACAGGTGCCCCCTACCCCACAAAAAACGATTCGTAGTAACGGGATGATTTTGGATCGCAAAGCGCAGTCTGCGGTATGGGGACTGTTAACCGTTTTGGTTCTGGTGATCATTGCCGCTGGATTGGTAGATATCTATCGGCTATACGCAGCTCGCAATTGGACCTATTCGGTTGCACAAGAAGCTGCTCTCGCAGGCGTATCCCTTGGGCGAAATTGGAGCGCTGTGCTTGATACTGGTTATATTAAATTAGATTCAACAGCAGCCAACATTGAAGCTCAAAATGTAATTACATCCGCCATGCAGACCCGTGGAATTTCCGGATATGCCGTTTCAATCCGGGTATTACCAGACTCTTTTGGAGGCACGGTTTCCGGATTTCCTCCGTATCCCGTCCGTATGGGACAGGCCTTAGGTGATTGGTCCAGTGATGAACCCGCCGTGGGAGTCTACCTGGAAGTTCCGGTGGAGTGGACAATTTTAGATATCTTCGGAATTGGTTTAAAAGAAGTGCGGGTATTTGCTTCAGCTGGAGTTGTGCAATGAAAATTTTTTTATCCAATCTTTTAATACATAAAAAAACTTTCTTGGGAATTTTCCTGGCAATTGTTATTGGATTGGCAATCACGATCTCGGCATTTGCAAATTATGGACATCCCATTGTTGCGTATAATGCAAATCCGGTTTCAATCACGTTTCCCAGAGCTGGAAAAATTGTTTTATGGAACGTCATTACATCAGGCTCACCCGGGTATTTTTCACGCTATTACTTTATCCGCAATGGCTGCAGGGTAGGTCAAAACTGCACTTATATGGATGTCATTAACAACCAGGCTGTGCTCACCCCGATTACAGTGGCTGCTGGCGAGACGATCCAGATCCGTGGGTGTGATTGTTATGGCGGCAACTGCGGATCCGGCGGCTGTGCCAATCCTCATGTGGGTTGGAAAACGCCCCACCATGATTATTTTTGCCCAAGCTATTTTCGTACGCCGAATTATGACCCCAGTGAGGGTGGAAGGGATTTTAGCAGCCTGATGACTGCCTTTCAGACCTCGGGAGATACAATCATCGGTACTCCGCAATGCTGGGGAGATTGGGATGAGGATAACAGCAACGGCGGATATGACCACGATTTTGAAGATTTTGTGTTAGTTTGGGCATATCGAGACACTTTTACTGGGTATCACGATGGACCATCTGGAACTGTTTCCCAATCCCAATGCAGAGCTTTTGGTTGGGTAATGCAAGATGACGCTCCTGGGTTGGATATTAATTATCGGGTTCTCGTTGATGGTATTGTAGTAACCAGCGGGGTAGCCAATCAATACCGTTCTGATCTAACCAGCATTTGCACAGGCGGCACGTGTGGATTTAATCAAAATTTATGGGGATTGATCTCTCCTAATGTTCAACACACAATTCGTGTGCAGGGGCAAAACCCCTATAATACCTCCTGGTTTGATCTGTCGGGAACCAATAAAACCATTCGTTGTTCCCTTCCCCCCAGTGTAGATTTAAAGGTCAATAACCAGGATGGAACAATCCGCTTAACTTCTCCTGCCCAATATACCTTGAGTTGGACATCGACCAATGCGGATACCTGTATTGCTTCAGGCAGTTGGACCGGAAGTAAAAACCGAAATAACACCAGAAACTATAACGGTATCACGATCGGGACTTATACATACACACTAACCTGTACCAATCCGATTGGGTCTGCGTCGGATAGCGTAACAGTTTTTGTCTATAATCCACCTACAGTGGATTTAAAGGTTAACAATTCAGATGGTCCTCTTACGTTAGTATCTCCTGCGGACTATACCTTAAGTTGGAGCAGCCAGAATGCGACCAGTTGTTCTGCTATGAGTTCCGATGGAAATTGGACCGGAAGCGTATCCGTGTCCGGAAATCGCTTCCTAGGTGGCGCCGGTATTGGAACTCACACCTACACAATTACCTGTTCGAATCTGTATGAAACTTCAAGCGATTCCGTTACTGTTTTTGTTTTTGCACCGTTACGGGGAACAGTATCAGTAACTTATGCTCGTTTGGTATTGTTTGCGTCCAATATTGAACAACCTGCTCAAACTTTAACTGGGGTAGTAACAGGCGGCACGCCGCCATATTTAATCGTAGTCCGAGTTCGTGCGCCTTCCGGAAGTGTGGTTTCCCTCAACCGGAGTGGACCAACCTGGTCTGCAACCCCTGAAAATTCAGGAGTTATTAACTTTGGAACAACCGAAGAAGGCATCTGGACTGCCTGGGCTGAATTGCAAGATAGTTCCGGCCAGACCTATCAGACACCCAGTGTAATATGGGAGGTGGCATGGCATCCCGTTCATGGTCGTCCCTAATCCGCATCCTGTTGATCATCCTTACGGTAATGATTTCTGCCAGTTGGAATAGCTTACCGGTGAAAGCAGAATCCGAGGGAACTTGCCAAGCAGCATATGGTCTTACCCCAGATTCGGTTTCCGATTGGTTGATGGCAGCCGAAGAAAATACAGATCTAACAACCACAAACCGTTATGATATTTTGGCTGCGGAGCTTCTTTCATCGGGGCTGGTTGATGGCTCAACCTGTCCGTCCAACGGCTTAAATCCGGATGGTTCCGCGAATGGTTGCGGGGTGGAGCTAACCACGGATCATGTGATAGCCTGGCAGAACCAATATGATGCAGTTATTCTTTCGGCTTCCCAATCTACTGAATTACCACCGAAAGTCGTGAAAGCTGTTATCGCAGTTGAATCGCAATTCTGGCCTGGGGCGAATTGGAGATTGGGTGAAATAGGGTTAGGTCAGATGACTGGATACGGAGCTGATCTTGTTTTGATGTGGCGTCCAGCCTATTTTCAGAGCATCTGCCAAAAAGCATTTGGGGAGAATGGATGTGCCGCACAATATCTGTTTCTGGAACCTTCAACCCAAAATCTATTAAGAGGAATGGTATTAAGAGAGATTGATGCCATGTGCCCGAATTGCCAGGGAGGGGTTGATCTCGAAAAAGGAAAACAAGCGGTGCAAGTTTTAACCGAGACCCTCAATGCAAGCTGTTTACAATCTGCCCGGATTATAACGATGGTAACAGGGAAATCGCCAGCTAGTTTATTAAGTTATGACGATTATTGGCGTTTGGTTCTTGCTAATTACCATGCCGGAGCCGGATGTGTCTATCAAGCTCTGAGAAAAACAAAAAATCCAAATAGCTGGGGTGCCATCGCGTCCAATTTTTCCAGCGGGTGTACCAGTGGAGCAGCGTATATCCGCCGAATTGAAGAACAGATTAAGCCATAGATAGGAGACATTTCATGAATTGGATTATATTTGGTCTTGTGATTATCTGGTTGGGGATCATTTCCTGGTTTGATATTCGCAAAAATGAAATTCCCCATAGTGCCTGGGTAATTATTCCACTATTCGGAGCGGGGGTTTATCGGATCTGGCAGGGAGACTGGTTATTCGTTTTACTCGCTGGCTTGGTTGCGACCGTAAGTGAGCGAGAAAGAATCTCTCAAATCATTGGCTGGAAAGAAATTGTTCGGATAAAAACCTGGTTTCCGTTGTTATTCCTTGGAGCAATTTTTTCTATTCAAGCATCCCCCATTACGGCTTTGTCAATTATCGGCTTTTGGGCTGCTTGGGAGTTGAAGTGGTGGGGTGGAGCAGATGCAGTTGCTGCTATAACTTTAATCTTGATCTATCCAGAAATCACTTTTATTCTAACTTTTTTGATTGTCCATGTGATTGCAACCATAGGGCTGGCAATAAGATCTAAGGTCAAGGAAAACACGGTTTGTTTGCATAAAATTCCCAGCATACCATTAATTTTATTTACGGTAATCCCATTTCAGATCATCCATTTTTTAGCTTGATTACATAGTATTCAGCAATCGAAAGACATTATAATTGAGATTAACGGTACCCATCACGCCTCTATTAGCGTGCGCACCGAGGTGGGTCTTTTTTTATTCAAACGTGATCCTGAATATAAATTACAACAAGTGTAAATACGTGAAATCCATATTTACACTTGTTGCATTAAGTGATAATATAAATATGCTATATTTACACATTAAGTTATGATTAGGAATACTAAATGAATCCAAAAGATTTTAGCAGCCAGGACGCAGGGAAAGTTATTCTCACCCCGACGGGTTTCTGGGCTTTCCTCCCTAACCCTTTACCACCAAATATCTCCTGGTCAGTATCACTGGTATCAACCTTGTCCGAAGCAGAACGAGAACTCAGTCGGCTGGCTGCTCTGGTTAGCACTTTCCCTTTTCCACGACTTCTGATACAGCCTTTCATCCGAAATGAAGCGGTTATTTCTTCCCGCATTGAAGGAACACGTGCATCTTTGGTAGATCTTTACACATATGAAACCTCCCAACTTTCTTTCTTTGAAAGAACTGATGATGTACGTGAAGTCTACAACTATGTAAGAGCAACAGACTATGGGCTCGACCGTCTGAAAACATTACCCATCAGTCTACGTCTGATCCGTGAATTGCACGAAAAGTTGATGGAAAATGTTCGAGGTGGAACCTTAACACCAGGTGAATTTCGGCGAAGCCAAAATTGGATTGGGCCGATAGGCTGCACACCTTCCTCCGCGCCTTTTGTTCCTCCCCCAGTAGATATGATGCACCAGGCGCTCAATGACCTGGAGAAATTCATACATATTGACACTGAGATTCCTACACTTATTCGGGCTGGAATGATCCACTATCAATTTGAAGCTATTCATCCATTTTTGGACGGGAATGGCAGGGTCGGCAGACTTCTGATTGTGCTCCTGTTGTGTGAGTGGGGATTGTTACCACAGCCGTTGCTCAATCTCAGCGTGTATATCGAACGTTATCGGCAGCAGTATTATGATCTTCTCCTGGATGTCTCTCAACAAGGAGCATGGGAGGCTTGGTTGCGTTTCTTTCTGCGAGGTGTCAGTGAACAAGCCCGTGATGGTGTATATCGAATGGAGCGATTGCGAGAAATACGGAATGCCTACCAACCCATAATCGATAAAGACCGCAATTCTAAACGTATGGAAGAAGTAGTAGATTATCTATTCTCTCGTCCAATCCTCTCAGCCCGACAGGCATCAGATGGTTTGGGTATTCCTTTTAAAACTGCCACAGCTTATCTTTCAAAATTTGAAAAAGCTGGGATACTTCGAGAAATTACCGGATACACAAGAAATCGAATATTCCAGGCGGATGAAATTATGAAGTTGTTTTAGCCAATCAATATATATCAATTGATAAATATTGGCATCAAATATATTATTTGAACCACCAAGAACAGTCCTTTGATAAACAAATAACTGAGGCGTACATGGAAGGTTTTTCAGAAGAAGAACTGCGCCGTTAAATCCTTGATTTCCTGAAAGAATTTAAGGAAATCAAGGGTCAGAGTCACTATTTTGTTAAAGAACATCAAAAAAACGTCCAATCACTTAGGGAATTCGGAATTAATGCCAGATTACGAGACGAAATAATTCTTTAGGTTGCCATCGCAGATTATTCATCTGGTCCGAATCCTGACAAATACCATCCCGGTCATTTTTGGATTTTTGGTAAAAACGTAGATGCCGTTGACAAAGTTGAAGAGATGAACATTCGGGGTGAATGATCCCTATTCATTCGAAGCACAATTATCACTTCTGGACAATAATAGATATATAAATTTTTTACAACTGTATAATAAAAAATGAGGATTATTTTAAGGCAACGTAGAAATCAGGAATGACTAATTAAAATTAATGAACAGCGTTCCCATTTTCTACCGTACCCATGGGAATCCAAAGGCTTCAAATATCAGGAGAATTATGTTAGCTAAGTCTTATACAAAATTGTGTGATCTTTTTCCAGGATTCAGAAAATCTTCTCGTAAACAAATGTACCAGCTTATGGCGTATGGCTATAGAAAGCGAGATTGGACATTCATGAACTATGGATATGCCCCGGATAGTACAACTGCAGAGTTAGTTTTGCATGCGGATGATGAGATAAACCGCTACTGCATCCAGTTGTATCATTACATTGCAAGTGCAGTAGAATTACGCGGACTTAAGCTACTGGAAGTGGGTAGTGGACGGGGTGGTGGAGCGGATTACATCAAACGCTACCTTGATCCAGCATGCGTTGTCGGTGTGGATTATTCCGACAATGCCGTGAACCTGTGCCAAGAACATTATTGCGTCAAAGGACTGAGTTTTGTACCAGGCGACGCCGAAAGTCTCCCTTTTAACGACCAGAGTTTCGATATTGTCCTGAATGTGGAATCATCCCATTGTTATGGATCCATGTCGGATTTCCTTGCGCAGGTTAAGCGTGTCTTGAAACCGGGTGGATATTTCATGTTTGCAGACTTTCGTAACCTTGAACAACTCGATGAGCTTAAAGAACAACTTGAACAGACCGGGATGCGCCGTATCACTCATGAGAACATAACTCCCAATGTGATCAAAGCTCTGGACGCTGACCATGGCCGCCGGTTCGCGCATATCCAGCGCGGTGTTCCGAAAATGCTGCACAAATTGCTGCGGGAATTTGCCGGGAATAAAGACACATGGATTTACAAAGGATTCCAAACCGGCGATATTGTCTACCAGAACTTCTTATTACAAAAAGTCTGATCGCACAATACAGGTGATTGCAATTTTACATGGCATCAAAATTGACTGCTCTCGCATTTGAAAAAGATATGTTCCAAAAATTCAGCGTTAGACAAATCCGAGATTTTTTCCACCAAGAAAAAGGCTATCAACATACCAAAGATGGCGCAACCATTTCCTTCCAGTATGCTCAGGAGTCCAAAAATATTATTATCGGGTTAGATATCGCAAATGTTGTATGAAATCTGTGGCAAATCGGATTTACTAGGAGTACCGTTTTTCACCTTTGTTCCCACCTTGGATAACTCCATTCCATTACTATAATTAGAGTTAGACAATCATTTATTAATCGTTGGTCGGAAAGAACCTCCTGGGATTCTGTCCGGCTTTTTTTATCTAATCACTCCATTCATAACAGAATGGGAAGGAGCACCTCCTGATCACAAGCATTGCATTATTAGCCTTGTTTTTTGCCTGCACGATTTATGATCTGCGTGACCGTGAAGTTCCGATGTCATTAACAGTAGGAGGACTGGTTGGTAGCGGCGTATATGCGTTGTTCATAGGATTGTGGGCTCCCGTGCTACTAACCATCGCTTTGACCCTCGTAGCAGACTTTGACCCAAGAGAGAAACGTCTGACTTTCGTTTTATTCTTCTCCTTGTTTTCTGCGATTTTCCAGCCTACCGCAGCATGGATTTGTCTGATTATTTTAGTGAGCTGGTTGCTCTGGGAATTTGGAGCTCTCGGTGGTGCGGATGTTAAACTCTTAATCGCCACCACGCTGGTGATTGGTAATCCTGCTGTCCTAATCCCTATATCCGTTGTTGGAGGTGTCCAGGGAGTAATTGCTAGCCTACAAAAGAAGAGAGAGATTCCTTTTGTTGCTTCAATATTCTGTGGAACCTTGTTGTTTGTTGTCTATCTATATTTCTCCTGCTTCTTGGGAAAAGTTTGATGATTCCGCATCAGTGGACATTTTATTCATGTTGTGTGTAACAAACCTGTACGCAGGACTTCGTAACTGAAAGGAGGTGATTGGCTTTGCGTTTTCTAAAAGATAACCGGGGAATCGAGTCGACCGAGGTCGCTTTGATCATTGCAGTTGTTGTCCTAGTTAGTTACGGTGCGTATCGTCTGCTCGGGCAAAATATTGCCACTATTGTGACCGATATCGCTAGCAGGATTTAGCCAGATCAAATTTCTGCCTGTTAAGGAGGAACTGGTAGTATGTTTTATCAAATTGGAGGACTATGAATTTTCTAAAAGACAACCGCGGAATGGAACTGTTAGAGGCTGCCATCACCACCCCAATCGCGATCCTTGTGATGTTAGCCATCGTAAATTTGGGCATGCTGGTTTATGCTCAGCAAGCAGTTCAAGCAGCGGCCAGGCATGGCGCACGCATGGGAAGTGTAGCCCAACAATGCCCGGCTTGTTATGCGATCAGTGGCGCAAGGTCTGCTATCACAGAAGCGGGTATTCTGGAAAATCCATCTGTTACTGTTTTAGCTCCTGGAGGCAGCGCAGGTAGTATCCTTAAAATTCAGGTCAGCGGCAGTGTTCCTAACTTCATGGCTCCCTTGACCGGCCTGTTTCCTGGATTACCCGGGCAGACATTTATGGTTCGTGCAGATTCGACGTTTCGTCAGGAGGGTTGGTAATGCTGCTACGTGATCGGCGTGCGTATTCTATGACCTTCTGGGCAATGTTTATCGGTCTTGTGATGGTACCGACATTGGCGTTATCGATTGAATTAGGAAGATATTTTTACGCGATTGCAGAGGTGCAAAAAGCGGCAGACGCAGCAGCCGTCGCTGCATCTGCTGAGATAAATCAGCAAGTTTTTCAGGATACTGGCAATCTAGTACCCACTGCAAAGACCTGGGGTAACATCCAATCCTATGTAACCGCTAACACAGCCAATCTTTCTGCCAAAGGTGTTCATGCATTTGTTACGGAAATTCATGTCAACAGCGGAGACAATTCCATCCAGGTTGGTGTGTCAGCAGATTTGTCAGTTTTGTTTCCATCGGTGGTCCCTAGAATTCTTGTAACGCAAACTGGTATCGCAAAACTCCGAGCAATTACCCACTGATATTCATTAAATATTCAAGGCGTAACATCACCCATAAACATATTTGGCCATCTTGGATAAAGCCTTGGAGATTGCTATACTCTTCATAACTGAATAATTTTTCTTCTATCGTTGGCCGGACAATTCCTACTTTGGTATCTTGTCCGGTTTTTTGTTTAAATCCCTCTACTATGAGGGAACAGATACAAGGAGGTCAATTGATTAATGAAGTTATTTTAGAAGGAATCGTTGTGCGAAATCCATGGAAATATATGGAGGATTTGTTTTTCCGAGTTGTGATCTATCGAGACAATGATTTACCAACCAAAAAATTAGATATGGAAAGGGACGCCGGGGATTATGTTAATATCCGGGTAAACGGTGGGGCCAATGGATTAATTCAGATTCACCGTGGTATGCGATTGCGAATACATGGCTTCCTGCAATCTAGAGATTTCCGGGAAAGCCTGGAAGAATTTATCAACAAGGCCCGGAAGGTAAAGTCCACTCAAGACTTTATTGTTGAAATCAAAGGCACTGATCGAAAAAAAGATCAAATTCTAATTGACCGAAACATCGTCGAAGTGGTCAGTCAACGTATTATCGTGCTAGATACAGGACCACATACTGAAAAGAAGTCACATAAAGAGAACAATACCAGCCCATTAAGAATCACTGAACCAGAAGAAACCTTAGATGCCTAATGATCAACTACCAGGCATCATAAAAAATTCCTGACACAATTTAATTTTTTCTCATGTTTTTGTTAAAATCCAGGATCAACCCCCTGTAAACAAACGAGAAACCTACTAAACTACAAAACCGATTGTATTCAGGAAAAGGAACTTCTTCCGGTTTAGATTCACAAGGAGGATCACTGATTGGTTCACCTCACCATTGGTGAGTGATCCAACCAACCACAAATTTTATTTGTGGTGGATCCTCCTTATTTTAATTCTTGAACCTTACAAAAAAACCTCCATTCGGCACTTAAAAAAAGAGGTTCATATTAAATGAAAATATACTGAAATGATGGGTAGGTCAAAAACATCCTGGTCTACCCATACTACTTTTTTTAGTGTGGTAAACACGAAAAGAGAAACAATCACTTCTCCTTTGGTGTTTACTGCCCTACTTTTTTTATGGGTAGTTTTTTACCTTGGATGCCTTTTTCTGAAAAAGGCAAATATATTAATCGTTTTTAAGATAAACGTTGGATAACCTACTACAAGGAGATTTATGGATAAAACTAGAAAATATTTTAGAAAAATCACAGGTAATACCATCATTCTGAAAGCAAAAATCATATGTACCAGACAATTATCCTGATTGGCAACTTAGGAAAAGACCCGGAAAAACGCTTTACCCCTGGTGGACATCCAGTAACTACGATGTCGGTAGCTACAAATCGACGTTACCGCGACTCATCCGGGCAAGTAGTAAAAGAAACCACATGGTTCCGGGTGACCGTATGGGGAAAACAAGCTGAACCCTGTTTTAATAACCTACGTAAAGGCAGTAAAGTTTTTGTTGAAGGACGTCTCACACCTGATCCAAAGACCGGTGGTCCTTTCCTTTGGAAAAAGGACGGACAAATCCATGCTTCTTATGAGGTAACCGCTTCCACTGTGCGTTTCCTTTCTGGGCGTGATGCTCATGGCTGGAACGATACAACCAGCGAGGAAGCTAACGAATCAACACACAATCCGGAAATTGAGGATATCGAATTTTAAGATCATTTGTATCAATCGGAGAATCACAACAAAGGACATGGTTTTAGCACATGTCCTTTTCTTATTTAAGAAAACCCACAGGAGAAAATATGATTAAAGCAGAAATCACCATTAACACCTGCTATGGAAAAACCACCATCTCGGTAGAAATCCTAGAGGCAGGACCGCGGGCAGGGACCGTTTGGGTACAAGCCTTAAATGGTTTAAAGCCATTTCAAAAAATCAGTCATGGCGGACCATTTCAAGAAAATTCCTCAATTGTTTTTATTCCGAGTTTACAAAACATCCGGATAGAGAATGACCCCGAAAAGGAATTTGAGGTTCCCAATAATCACCCAAACCCGACCCCGATATATTCATCAGATTATTTTTTGGAGGGAGCGTATGAAGACAGAACTTTCTCCGAGTAGAACAACCAATTCTAAAAATCGCGATTTATTAAACATGAAAAAACCCAACAACTTTAAGCTCAGAGAAACGCTCCCTGTTACAGCACCGTGTGTGTTGATCAGAGGCTGTGAATATCATGTGGATTTAGGTACAGACCACCATCATCGAATTCATCGTGTTAATAAAAACAAGGAGTGTTCCTGTGGAGCACCTTTTTGTGAGGCGATTGATGCAGTCCGGCTTTATCTACAAGCCGGTGGTGCACGTGCTCCCGATCCAAGCGGCTTACCCCCCTGTCCTATTTGTGGCGAAAAAACATATCGTGACACAAATTGGGATGGGAAAATCACACGAGATTTAGGATGGCGCTGTTCTAGTGGTGGATTATCACATTTTTTACAAGTCAAGACAGAGCGCATCAGAAAACAATTTTTAAAAAATCCGTGGTTATTCCCACCAGCTCCCGGTTATCCGGGCGTCCGACGAGATGAATTAATGACCTGGGAAACGTGTGAAAGAATCCATCAACAAGTTTTCTTAACCACTGGTTACGATCCAAGAAATTAATCTAAACCACCCTCACAGAGGGGGCAGACCCCTCTTAAGGTGATCTGTCCCCTCTTTTAATGGAGACAGATATGAATGCCCTGCAACCACACCTGATCAATAACACACAGACTAACCCTTATAACCTGCCACGACTGAAACATTTACCAATTCGAGAACAACCGGCTTTTCGTGTCGCTAAAGATTCCGATGCGTGCAGTCTGGCTGAATTATTGGCAGTTATTATCGGTGGTTCTAACCAAATTGAATACGCAGAACAATTATTGGCTGAGTTTGGTACCATCCAAAAGATAGCCCAGGCACATCTAAATGAAATTGCCAAAATACCCGGCATTAGTCAATTGACTGCTTTGCGTCTTAAAGCCTCTCTGGCATTAGGGCGTAAACTGCTTCAACCAGAAGATGAACGCCCAAGTATCAATTCACCAAGTGATGCAGCCAAAATTCTGCTGCCTATATTAGCACATCGGGAACAGGAATACATGGTAATCATGCCTCTCGACACACGCAATCGTGTGTTGGATGTGGTTGAGGTTTATCATGGCTCGCTCAATTCCTCCATGATTCGGATTGGAGAATTGTTCAAACCTGCCCTGCAACGTAATGCGGCCGCAATAGTGGCAGCACATAATCACCCATCAGGTGATCCAAGTCCAAGTTCAGAAGACATCAATGTAACTCGCGCCATTGTTCAGGCTGGAAAATTATTGGATATTTCCGTCCTGGATCACTTGGTGATTGGGTTATCACGGTGGGTATCCCTGAAGGAAAAAGGCTTGGGTTTCTGATTAATACAAGGAGAAGCAAATGAAAGAATTACTATCTTTACAAGAACTTGAATATTTAGAAAATGGTTTTGAAGTATCCAAAATACTTGTTCAGGCAGGGTTTCAGTTAGAGTCCCCGGCATTAATGATCACTTGGGGACAGGTAGCTGAGGTTTTCGCACATACCCTCGTTGATTATGGATTAACAGCGGACCGATTAGACGAGAATTGTCTGGTTGATTTAATCCAAAGTATCCAAACATCGTTGGTAAATGAAAAACCCTTGCCATGGCAAACCTACATTCGCCTACTCACCAATGCACATCCAACCATCCGAGCTTTACTCGAACCACCGGATATGGAAGACGATGAAGGATCCTTAACAGAGCAATACGAAAATGCTTCTCGTTTGGGGGATGACGAAGGGTATTGGGCAAACAGTGATGATACTTTAACCAATTTTTAACCTCTTCGAACTTTGATTAACCGCAGGATTTGAACATCCTGCGGTTTTGCGTAACTTCACTAACAAAATTTTACAAGGAGGAATATATGAATGATTATGAGGACGTCTATCTGCGCGATAAAGTGAAACAGATTATCGCCAAACAAAGGGAAGGGAATATTGTGATTTCTGCTTACAAAGATGGTAGTGGACTCCCAACCCGAGATGATTTGGGTCGGGATCTATCCCGGGCGACATACCCATATGATTATAAAGTTGGGAAAGCCGGTTACTTAAATTACAACTCAGAACTTGGTGCATACCTGTTTATCGCAATACCTGGAGAAAAATTACCGTCCGCATTGGTTAATTATCGTCCTTTAATGTTGGCTGAAGCCAACCTAGATATTCAGGGTCGCCGAATTACGATCCAAAACGGTGAAACTCACATAACATTCACTGGTGTGCAACCCTGGAAGGGGTTATACGAGGTGCTTAGAGAGATAAATGAAGAACTCACGAGGATAAATGCAGGGGTTGTTATTTGGAAAATCTCAATATCGGAAAATATAATTGTTCAACCAAGCGACCGGCTTTTTTCTGAAGCGGTTCCAAAGTTACGCAATGGGCAAGCCCTGGCACATGTCACTGGTTATGCCTATGACAGCGACCACAATTTGGCATACATCGGTATGGTCGGTTACAAGACCAGTCTGGATTCGCTGCGGGCAACACTCATGTGCGGAAAACAACTACAAATGTCACAAGATGGTATGAGTGATATTACTCTACTGCCCACCGAAAAATATGAACAAGCTTGGTTAGCCATGCCAGAATATACCAGCCATCATGTTGGTTTTGTATCACGGCTGGCTTTATCAAGCAAATGGGAACCCGAAGACCAACGAACGTTTCTGCTCGTGTTCCGAGAAACACCAGATCCTCGAGGTACTTTGATCCAACTTTTTGTCGACCGGATCAAAGAAGCCTTGGAAGTACCCATTCTAGACGAATGGGCTGCAACACTTTGGCACCATGCACGAAACCACAATTTGGTCCAAAACCTGGTTGTTGGAGGAGACTGTGTCCTGGGAGCCAGTATCGACCTGCAAGCTGACTGGAAAGAATTTCTTTCTGAATTGTTTACACTGGAGGAAATCTCACTAACAGTCTAAACCAACTTGTAAATTACTACTAATTTCACCCCGGAGGGGGCCCGTTTTCCCCTCAAGGGGTTAGACGCATCTCCAACGGGGAAATAATTTCATACAAACCTCTGCACTTTGTGCGGATTGTTCCAAAGGAGTGAACAATGCGTCCACCAGCAATTGAAAAAATGGGGTATTACCCCACAGATGAACCAGTAGTTGAAATCATTCAAACCTACTTGAAGCCGCCTATCGATTCAGGGCGGTTATTTGATCCATGTGCAGGAGAAGGAAAAGCCGTTTCCATCCTGGGAAAAGCCCTTAACTGCGAAACCTGGGGTGTAGAACTCTCTCCAGACCGAGCTGAGAAGGCGCAAAATGTGATGGATAAAGTCTACCAGGCTCCCTGGCAGGCTTGCACACTGAGCGACGAAAGTGTTTCCTGGCTCTACCTGAACCCACCTTACGAGTTTGACCGGTTTGAAGGTCACCCCACACAAAGCAGTGGGACAAGCAAAAGATTGGAGTGGGGTTTCCTCAAAACAACCACATCCAAGCTGATGCGAGGTGGCTTACTGACCTATATCGTCCCTCAAAAAATCCTGGGTGTGGTGGAAGTCGCTCGTTTGCTGACAGGACATTACGAAGCCATCTCAGTCTATCGTTTTCCTGATGGCTTGTATGAGAAATACAAACAAGTGGTGGTATTGGGATACAAACGCAAACTCTACCAACCACCAACTGATAAGGAGGTACTTTCCCTGCAAGGTCTGGCTACCACTGAATTGGAAGCCATCAGACCTGCTAATGAACCGATCTATGAGCTGCAACCCGCGCCAACACGTGCGGCAAATGGCAAAGCGATTGTGTTCAAGCGCACGGATTGGGAACCGGAGGAAGTGGTTGAAGCCACGATTGAAGCAGGCATTCACCGAACCAGCGAATGGCTGGATTTGATTCACCCAAAACGAGGGTTAGCTCAGCTCTCCCAGCCGGTCATGCCCTTAAAAAAAGGGCATATCGCTATGCTCATGGCCTCTGGCATGATGGGCACGGTACGATTAACCGATGAAGAGGGTAAGCCGATGCTAATCAAGGGCCGGGTAATCAAAGTAATCGAGAAGACTGAGCAGCCAGATGCCAAAGACTCAAATACCGTCGTTGAAACTTATAAAGACCGCTTTGTAACAACCGTTGCAGTCCTGAAGCAGGATGGTATTCAGGTGATCCAGGACGTAAAAGGCCTCTCGGAGTTCATGAAAGCTCATGGTGAGAAGATCGCAACCCATGTTCTGGAAACCTACAAACCGCTCTACAATCTTGACCCATCACAGAAGGAGATCGCAATACTGGATAAGCTTGGCACACAGCGGAAACCGCTGCCGGGTCAAGAACGGGCAGGATTATTACCTACACAGCGACATGCTGCGGCAGCGCTTGCACGCTCTATTCGTAAGAACAGCGTAGCCAACTGCCAGGCAGAGATGGGAACCGGCAAAACGACAATTTCCACCGGCGTGATTGAGCTGCTAGATGCCTATCCGGCAATTGTACTTTGCCCGCCGCATCTGGTACCCAAATGGATCCGCGAGATCGAAGAGGTGATCCCAGGGGCTCATGCGCGTGAACTGCGCCGGATTGGGCGTAACAGCAATGAAGCTTATGATGTAAATGATGTGCGTGATTTCCTTGATCAATATCACCAGGCGAGTGAAACAGCAAAAAGAACAGGAGGTTCACAACCCAAATGGGTGGCGGTTATAGCTCACACCTCTGCGAAGTTCGGAACAAGGTGGCAACCTGCGGTAATCACCCGAAAAGCGAGGGATCCACTAACTGGTAAGATCGTAGATGCCTGCGCCTGTCCTGGATGTGGTAAAGTGCTAATGTCCGAAAAGGACGGATTTATCATTCCCGTGACTGAAGCAACAACATTTGCCGATAAACGCCAGTTTTGCCACAATCGTATTCCCGGATGGGAGTTGGAAACAGACGAAAAGGCTAAACAGGACGCCAACGGTGACCCAATCTGGAGCTCTCGTCCTTGTGGGACACCTTTGTTTGAATTCTATGGAGCAAGACGCCATAGTATCTCGGAGTACATCGCCAAACATGCCAAAGGTGCTTTCAAGTTGTTAATCGCAGATGAGGTGCATCAGTTTAAATCCAAGTCATCAGATCGCGGTGTAGCGTTTCATCAATTGGTTACCGCTGTGAAGTGGACGTTAACCCTCACCGGTACATTCTTCGGTGGGAAATCAACGTCGATTTTCTGGCTGCTGCATCGTCTGAACCAAGGCGTTCGACGCGACTTCGCATTTCATGATGAGAAACGTTGGGCGCGATTGTATGGTGTGTTAGAAACTACCAGGCGAAGACGATATGATGATGCTGACGAGGATGGCGTTTACACTGGCAACCGGCGTTACCGCAATCAGGCAAAAGAACAACCTGGTGTGAGCCCGGCGATCGTCAGCCGGTTGTTGGATACAACAATCTTCCTGAGTTTGAAGGATCTGAACATGGCAATGCCTTCTTACAAAGAAGAGGTGGTAACCCTGGATATGCTCGATGATCAGGGACAGCAGTACCACAGCATGAATAACAGTCTCAAACAACTAGCAGTCCAATCCGGCCGTTATCTCTCCTCCTGGCTGCAATGGAGTCTCGCGAGACCAAATTCTGCGTTTCGGGATGAGGTTGTAATTGTGGATGAAATAAATAGCGAGGATGGGAAGTCCGTGCGAAAAGTGCCGCTAATGGATCTACCGGCAATACCCACGGGGTACTCTTCGAGTAACCCGAATGGCTGCAAGTGGTTACCAAAAGAAAGTTGGCTGGCTGATTTCTGCAAAATCGAAAAGCAGCAAGGGCGCAAAGTGCTGATCTACGTACGACAAACCGGCACCCGCGATATACAAGACCGGGTAATGATGCCGCTGCAAGCCAATGGACTGAGAGTTTCCATCTTGGGCGGTAATGTAAACCCGCGAAAACGCGAAGAATGGATCGCCAAACGTGTGAACTCCATCGATGTTTTGATCTGTAACCCTCGGCTTGTGGAGACGGGTCTCGACCTGGTGCAATTCTCAACCGTTGTATTTTTTGAGATCGAATATTCGCTCTATACGTTATGGCAAAGTGTCCGGCGCGTATGGCGTTTGGGTCAAACCAAGCCAGTTAAAGCGATTTTTTCGGTTTACAACACAACCATGGAAGCAACCGCCTTGGCACTGATGGGCAGAAAAATGAAAGCTGCTCAATTGGTATATGGTGATGAAGTCGGTGGTGCCATCGTTCCGGAAGAGGAAGGTGACTTCCTGACTCAACTAGCCCGTGACGTGTTAGATGGGGCAAAGCTCTCTGATTTGCAGACCTTGTTTGCGGATGATTTGCAGGTTAGTCATAACCCACTTGGTAGTTTAACTTTACCGAGTGCCGTCATTGTTCCTGGCACTAAGACGTTGACCTGGGATGAATGGATTAACCAAAAAACCATCGTTTTAAGCAGACCGAAACGAAAGGAGATAGTCCCGGAGGGTCAGATGGGATTTGGAATATAACAAAAAATCAGGCTGAGTATAATTCAGCCTGATTTTTTGTTTCTTGCGGGGTGTTATTTTTTATTCTTATGATTTCTCAAACTTAAAGTACCCATACACCAACTTGGTTTCGGTCATACTATTTGTTTTGTTGAGTACATAGTCAGCGTGTTTTCCCCTCGGTTCGAGAAAACTGTGTGTGATTTTCCTTTAATTAGATTAAAAACCAGTTGTACGGTTATTGATATCAATGATAATATGACAGAGAATAAAACGTGTTTTTTACTTCCAATCAAGCCCGACTTCCTCAAAGTATTTCAATACCGCTCTAATCTTGACGAATTTCTTTCTGCTGTGACCTGACTGATTCCACACCCATGTTTGCCGGTCTGCTTGAACAGGTATGGCACCATTGTCCCCACCAAAGGCATTACAAGCAGAAGACCTTCCATTACCGAACGCCTCGGAAATATTGCACAGCTGCACCATCGACATGTAGGTATAACCAACACAATCCATTTTGGTTGGGAATTCAGAAGCTGGAACTTCGGGGTATTCATTAAGAAACAAATAACCGGTTACTTTTTGAATTGACATGATATTCTCCTTGGTCAATTTTATAGTACCATAAGTCCTCGACTGCCAAGTCTCTTATTAATTCCATAAAACTTCCAGAAATTCCATTCCCCATACATTCATTTATATTTCTTCCCTGATGATATAATCAAAAAACGAAAAGTAAATTTTAGGGGTGCAATTTATAAAAACCCCATCCAATATGGAGAAATATAATGTCGTCCTCATCACAGTTGCTACAACGCTTGCGTCATTTTGTGCAATCTGAGGCTGAACACCAATTTTCTGCCCTGGAAAAACAATGGTCACATCCATTAGGAGAACGTGTTGTCAAAGGATGGGCAATCGAAGGAATACGTTCAGGAAAGATAAACGACGGAATAATTCAATTGTTCTGTAAGACAAATGACTCGCGTTTTCGTGAGGGAGATTTGCTTGTTTTGCACCGCGGCAATCCAAAGGATCCAAACGCACTGCATATTGAGCTGCAATATGATGGCGAAACCGAACTTGAAGCCAATATTATTAAGGGAAATCAATTTTTCCTGGTATCAGAGCCGAATGGTTGGATTGCCGATCAGGATTGGTTTGATTCCAGTGCTTTTTATCTTTCGGCGCTGGACATGGCAGCCGATTCGCTGCGTGGACGAAATACTATTCTGCCATTACTTCTTGGGTCGCTCGTTCCTCAACTGGATTATGCGCGTTATGATCGTGTTGTTAATCAATTAGCCGATAGCGGCTTGAATCCCAGCCAGGTAGAAGCGATTGCCCAGGCTTATGCGGTCGATTTATTACACCTCATTCAGGGACCACCCGGTTCGGGAAAAACTTTTATGCTGGCACATCTGACCAGATTATTAGTGGCAGATGGTCAGCGTGTTTTGGTCACTGCGTTGACCCATCGCGCCATACATAATGCATTAAACAAAATCGCAAGTCTGGATGATACCCTGGCTGTTTGTAAAATTGGAGATGAAAAACATGCTGTTGATCTGGTAGTGCCCAATTTTTCAAACTTTGATGTTTCAGAATTTGGGAATCTTTCTGGTGGTTATGTGGTTGGCGCTACGCCTTTTTCCCTGCAATCACAACGTTTATCAAATGTCGAATTTGATGTGGTCATTTTTGACGAGGCTTCTCAAGTGACTCTGCCATTGGCGATCATGGGAATGCTTGCAGGAAATAAGTACATTTTTATCGGAGACGAAAATCAACTACCGCCAATCACAACCTTTGTAGAAGAAGAAATATCAAAAGCATCCATTTTTGCTTATCTTTCCGAGCGGGGTAATGAAACCATGCTTAATATTACGTATCGGTTGAACGATATTCTCTCGGATTGGCCAAGCAAAACATTTTATCAGAATATTTTAAAATCAAGCCCAGATGCTGCGGTCCGGCGTCTCCAACTTTCTAACCAATCAACCTCTTGGGATTTTGTACTTGATCCCAATTCGCCAGCCGTTTTTTTAGATCTATGTCACCGTAACACGACCATTCGCAGCCGTACGGAAGCAGAAACCGTTGTCGAATTAATTATTGCCTTGTTGACCCACGGTATCCCTACAGATGAAATCGGGGTCGTGGTGCCATATAGGGCACAGAGCCGACTGATCCGCAGTCTGCTGCGACGTACTGTTCAGGATGATCAGATTTGGAAAGAAGTTGTGGTGGATACTGTGGAGCGTATGCAAGGACAGGAACGTGAAGTGGTATTGGTTTCTTTTGCAACAGCCAGCCCTGCGTTTGCTGCACAAGTGGCAGATTTTCTCTTTCAACCACAGCGATTAAATGTGGCCGTCACCCGCCCGCGCACCAAATTGATCCTGATTGGCAGCCATCACATGCTTGATGCTGATCGTTATGATGCCAATCAGACGGATACTATTAACATGCTGCGCGATCTGATTGACCATTGTTTGTTTATCACATTACCGGATGGTTCCCTGGTTTAACATGGCGCATATACTTCCGGATGTTTTACCACAATCCATACCGAGTGAGGTGCACCGAACCTTTCGCGCCTTAAAAAACTTGCCAAATGATTTTTATATCTGGCATCACTTGGCACCTTGGGAGCCTGATACGCCCGATTTTTTGATGATCACCAAAGAAGGAAAAGTATTACTTATCAAGGTAAGTGGTTCCACCACTGCCCAGACAAGTATTGCTGCACAGATGTTGTTAATCCCAGAGGAGGAGCGTCCACCATTGGGGGTAGCTGAATCAGTTATGTTCTCTTCCTTTAAAATTAAATTGGATTTGCCTGCCAATTACCCACTGGAAACACTGGTGATTTTTCCAAATATCAGCCACAAACATATATTGGAAAGTCGCCTAAAACGCGAAGAAGGCGAACCACAGTGGGTCGGAAAAGAGATTTTACAATCTGATTCGAATATCAACTGGTTAGATTTTTTACTTCCGGAGATTCCCGATCCGCGCTCATTGGAGAAGATCCGACAAATTTTTACACCTGAAGTGGTTGTACCGGAAGATATGACGGTTCGTATGTCCGATCCACGGCGTCTGAAAGCCGGACTAACCAACTACTTACTCGATTATGATCAAGAAAAAGCTGTAAAACTTGATCTCGCATTGGAAACAGATGGGCAAAATTTGGGTAGTGATTTTCGGTTAAATATCATCAATGGAGTAGCTGGATCGGGAAAAACATTAATTCTTCTTTACCGTTTGCGTTTGTTATATCAATTCTATCCTGATAAGCGTTACTTGGTTCTTACCCACAACCGGCCGTTACGTTTTGACCTGGAAAGCCGATTTGAACGGTTAGAAGGAAAAAAGGCAAACAATATCACCTGGAATACATTTTTTGGATGGTGTAAAACACAATTGAATTCATCGACTACGGCAGGTGGTTGGAAAGATCCACTTCCTTTAAAAAAGCGTGTTGAATTAATTCGTAAAGCCTGGCAAACAACCTTAAAGGGTTCTTCGATCAACGAATATATGCTTCAAGGTGAAATTGACTGGGTAAAAGACCAACTTCCAATGAATGAGATCGAATATCTAAATGTCGATCGGCGTGGACGTGGGTTTGGTCTCACAGCTGAACAGCGTAAACGCATGTGGATTGCCATGCAAATGTACCAGAACTTATTACAGGATGCAAAAAACTGTGACTGGGGCGACGTACCGCAGCAGATATGGCATCTCTCTAGATCCGGGGATATTTCCTTGCCACAATACGATGTTGTATTGATTGATGAAGCTCAGTTTTTTGCGCCTATCTGGATCAATCTGATTCAAAGTGTGTTAAAACCACAAAACCCGCATCTGTTTTTGGTTGCCGACCCAACTCAGGGATTTCTTGGGAGAAAAACTTCATGGAAAAGCCTCGGTTTAGATGCGCGTGGTCGCACCTATAAGTTAAAGCATAGTTATCGCACAACCCATGAGATATTGCAATTTGCAACCCTCTTTTATCGATTGCGATTAGATGAGGAAAAGGATGAGGATATCCTGGCTCCGGATCTATTAAATATGCCAAATGGTGTAGTACCGCAGATCATTCCTCTGGATAGTGCTCAGGATGAAATTGCTCGTGTTGCAAATGAAGTCGAAAATTTTCTCAGCAATGGTTGTCCACGGAGAGACCTTTTGTTGTTGCATGCCAATGGTAATGGCGTAGATGCATTAATCAAAGCGATCAACCAACGAAATACCAGGAGCACAGCAATGGACCCAAAAGACACCTACCCTGGCAATTATGTGCGTGTCACCACCTTAAATGCAGGTGCTGGCTTGGAAAGCCCAATTGTTTTTTTGGTGGGTCTTCGCGAATTATTTGAGCAGGAGCAATCCTTACGGTTATCTGACGAAGAACGTGAAGAAGTCATCCGAGATAATACAAGAAAGATTTACATGGCTGCAACTCGTGCTGGCCAGCGATTGGTGTTTACCTATGTAGGTGACCTACCGGAATTGTTACAGCAGGTTATAAAGATTCAAAGTGGCAAGTAATTTTGTATTACACTACCAACTTAATTCCTCGCGGAGCACCCTGTTTACGGGGCAACGCGGGCTCGAAGAGTGCTCCGTGTGCTTCGCACCCATCGCGAATGTTAGTGATTCCGACAGCACTTTTGAGCCCCCTCACTCTTGTGGTAAAAACATGGTGTTTTACGGGATAAGGATGTCATTTTAGCGGTTTTTTCTTCATTAATTTCCAAAAATACTGTCAAAATTGAGCATTTTCTCCCACCATTTTTTATTTTGCGCTTTCCCTCCCAAATAGAGGGTTTTTACCAAAAATCAAAGGGGGGGGGCGTAAAAACCATCATATGATAGGATATTACTTACCCTAAATATAATGGAAACGTTTTTTTTCGCAAGGTCAGAAAATCATTAAATCTGGTGGTCGAAGTTGACTTAAGATTACCGGGTCGGTGATTGTTTCATCGTTTGCCAACAATAATACTTTCGAAAGGATGATAGCACTGACCATGTCCTTATCAACAAAGGGCAGATATATATTAGTATTTTTGACTTTTGGATCAGGAATGATACACAGATAATTTCCTGGCTGTTGGTGAACCGATCCACTTCCCAAATGCACCTTGTAACTGCCCAATTTACCCGATATCCAGGCAAAACCGTCATCAGTTTTAACATTTTTAATATCGAGCAGCCGGCAGGTTTCATTGATCAATAACGCCCGACTTTCTTTGGTCGTGGTAGATTGTTCCCATGATGTTTCACCAACGTATGCTTTACTAACCACCAGGTCAATATCGCGCATGGTTTCACTGAAGATGAGCGGCGGAATGTCTTGCAGTGGGATTCTATTGCTTTTAAAATCCACAAAATATATGTTTTCAAAGGTCGTTTCGACTGAAGTAGCCAGGTATAAATAAAGAACTGTGTCAGATTTTGCATAAAGTGAATAATGGTTAATATATTTAGAAGCAAAAGCAATTTGATCAGAATCTGCATCAACATTCCATCCTCTTGCCCTGAACAGCCCGACCGCATTGCCCGCTTCAATCGGCAAGTTATAAAAACGTAAGGATTCGGCTTCTTCATTAATTTCAGCCTCGGTTACTGTATAAACTTCACGGAAGATTTGTTTAAATGGCTGCACACGTTCATGGGCGAAACATTCCGCTTGCCAACGAAACCAATCTCCCCGCTTTAACATTTCACAAGGGTGGGTAATTTGCAGCACCTCCCCTTCTCGCAGCGCCACTTCTTCCCCATCCAACGTAAACAAAGCTTTGCCGTTATTTATGGGATACCCCATCAGACGAGAATTGTGAAAAACAACCTGTTCCAACAGTATTTTTAAAACCGGATTTTCACAAAATGAATTTAAAATCTGGGGAGAAAATGTTCTCTCACTGCACATGGCAGTTTCCAAAAAGCGCCGCAGGCGCGTGGTCATTTTTTTGATTTGTTTGACTCGCTCTTTAAAATGCTTCACCTGCGGGTGATCTTTTAAAGCCTTCGGTAAACTTCGTTTTACTGCGCCATTTTTGATGACCTCAAAAACAGGTTCACCAATTGGGTTTAAAGATAACCGTAATTTATATTCATCGAATGCGACTTCTACGACTCTGTCTTTTAAATCCTTAACAATTTCCTTTTCCATAAAAAACTGGAAAGCTTCCAAATCAAAAAATCCAGCTTCATCTACAAGCATTAAGATTGCTTCCTGAATACAATTTTTATCATTTTCATTGTTACCGGCAACGCGAAAAATATCTTGAAAACATTGGTACCGGTAAAGCAGTTCCGCCTGTCGATTATTCCCTTTTGGTAAAGGAATAGTTCCTAAATAATAAAATATTTTTCTCCTGGTTGTATAATCGATAGGGGAAATTTCTTTAAGTCTTTCCAGAAAAGTATCAAACGAGAGATTGCCTAAAAATATATCCGTAAGCACCGAAAGTTGACTTTCAGGGTCTTGAGAATCAATTTTTAGCATTTTTTGCCATCTCTCTTCTCCCAATTCCTGATATATTTCATTAAACTGATTACGCATTTCGAATGGGCTATCAAACCACTGCATCGCGTTCAGGTACCCTTTCCAACCCAAAACGTAATCGATATATTTCCACCATTGTTCTGCAAAAAAACCAAGTTCTAAAAATCGCTCTTCAGAAAGCTGCAATTCAAGTGCATGTTTTTGAAAGACTTCCTTCGTATCACTTTTGAAAGGTTTGCAATAAAAAATTTTTTCACTATACCTGGCAGGGAAATTGTCTGCGGAACTATTGACCAGTTTATGTTTTCCTAAACCAGCCAGTAATAAAAATAAATTTTCAACACCATTTACTTTATTCTGGCCTAATAAAACCATGGGAGATTCAATACCCAACAGGTGTTTTTCAATATCCAGAAGATTGGTTCTTTTTTTGTACTGTGTTTGAAGTTCATCACAAAGGTCGGTTAAACGTTTTTTCTGTTTACATTTTTGCATCAAATCTAGAGCGGTTAAACGTTTTTTTCTTGTTTTGGCATTAACAAAGCGACGTAATACATTCGCCAATTCATCATCGTTCAATTGGAGATAAATGTTCAGCACAAACGAATCTTGATGTTTTTTGTCCACCAAAAGATTATCTTCTATCACCAAGATGTCTTTTTCTTTAAACTTACAACGAGTTAAGGAATCGAGGAGAGAATAATCAATATGGGAACTAATACAGGACAACAGAGACTGAGTTTCAGCCTTTGAATAACGAGGTTTATGATTGTAAAGTAATTTATCCGAAACCAACCAATACTTAAATTTGTGACTCATTTCTGGTAGATAAGGTGTTATCCGTTCAAAAGAACGGGAACCGTGCAGCATTGACAACCAGTTTGCGACAACGGTTTTGCAAGCATCCATTGGTTCATCTGGATTTTCTTTCCCCATAAAAACATCCGGATAATCATCGGCAATTGGATATAAAGCTTCCAACCGGTCAAATAGAATACTATTTTGTAAAACCTCTGGAAGATCTTCATATTTATAAACATTTTTATAAGATTTACCATAATGATGAGAGTAGAAGATTTCTTTACAACAATCAAAAAGTTCCTCCTGAGAGGAATTCTCGTTTTGAATTACCGGTAATATTTTATCTATATCTATATTGGCCACAATAATCAACCTCCAACTAAGGGAACAAAACGAATAAAAACAATTTTATTTTTATCAATCAATTTTATTTCTTCAGAAAGTGCGTGGATTTGTCTTTCATTCACAAAAACATAAAACATGCTATTTTCGAAAGCCTGGATCGCTTTGGCAACTGCATCATCAAGATCCAAAATGGGATTTTTTGTTTTATCATCAAAATGCACCATACCTGTTTTATGCATCACCTCAATTTCTGCAGACGTTCGGACTGGGGACAAATGATTTTGGGACTGCTGAGATTGAAGGTGGGTTACCTCTTCATGTACGATCATTTTAATCATTTCTTGTAAGGTATATGTTTGTGAAATTGTATTTAAATTTAACACCCAAATCGGGGATTGCTTTTTGTTTTTTCCAACGGTTTGGGCTTCGATCATTAAGGTTGTTTCCATAAATTCCCGATAATCCCCCTCTATAAATATTTTTTCTGGTTATTTTAAAGCGCTTTTTAAGCAGGATCGGATATCTTAAGTATAGTAAAGTTTGGCATTAACCACCAAGCCAAACAGATCTAAATTTTTCGTAAAAATGGAAATGGATTAAGATTAACATACCGCTCACACAGGATTTCCTTTTCCACTAAATCACGATCAATCAGGAATAAGGTTACACGATACAGGTTGCTCTGTTATGCGGAAAAACCCGCATTTCTTAAAAGATTCTGATGGTAAGATTAGAAAAAAGAACTCTGCATTGGAAAAAACATTGAAAGCTGTAAAAACAAGATTCAACAACAAAGAATGGAATAAAAACTATCAAGATGCTTTAAGAGGCCTATATGAATTGGGTAAAACTGGAAGTAAACACATAAAAAAACTTCAGCCCGATTTGATTTTGGTGTTAGGCCACGGCGGAATTGGGGTCCTTTGGGCGGTTGAAGCATTATGGCAACTTACTCACCAACGAAATCTACCACCTGTATTGGTCGTGAATCTCGGCACCGAAAAAATACGGCGTTACGAATCAGCACGAGAGGGATTACCCTTCATCCATACACACCCGTTTGTCCCTGATTATTCCAGCACCATCGAATGTGGTTTTTTTCTGGCCTGGTTGAAAACACAATATGATTGGTTAAACACATTAGATGAGCTAATCCGAAATCGTTTTTCCGGAAAAAGCCCTGCTTCCATCCTTGTTCTGGACGATGCTTATGTAACCGGCAGCACACATCGATTAGCACTGGGGTTATTGCTGGCACTCTATCCGGATTGCCAGGTCGATTTTCTGGCTGGAGATACCTTTGAATGGCGCAACGAACTTGCCCAGGTTTGGATAAAAAATCAAAGTAAAAAAGCAGCGGCTTCTCAAACGAATACATATGGAATCGATATATTCCATATTGCTCAAGGAACAGAAGATTTGGATGATAAGGAATCATTAGGATGGCGCCCCTTATCCAAAAACAACCCGGCTTTACAATCATTAGCAGAGCTCTTACCTGCAGAGCAATGGCTGGAGCTGCCAGTCTGGATGAAAAATACCATCCAAAAAGGCGTCGTTGCGCAGACAAAAGATCCAAAAAATGAACCTTTTGACAACACATTACGAATGATGTGCGCAGGGTTAAACTCAGATGAGCTGTTTTTCCGCAAGTTATGGTTATCCGATTCCATCACCCACACAGAACTATCCCAACTTTTAAATCTACCTGAAAATGAGATGAACAAAAAATTGGGTTTTTATCTGGATGAAAACGAAATTCAGGTCACAACGGTTGATGGTGAAAAAATTGTTCAATTGCCGCCTGAACTATCAAAATTTAAGCAAAGATTCAATTTTTCAAAATAATATTCAAGTCTCTTTCGTAAAAATGAAAAAACCGAAACTTTAAAAGGCTTCGGGGCTTAAACCGTTCAATCCTTGGTTTATTAAACAAATTCTTTTACAAATTTTAAAAATTCTACCTGGTGGTCTGGTGGAATGGGTGTGAAATTGTCCTCATCTTCCACCTCCTCCGCAAATTGAGACCAGTAATAACTGCGAATAACTTTCAGTTCTTCCCCATCTCCATCGAGGAGTTCTGGAACACGACCCCACCAGCTTACTTGAATTAATCCTGCCAGGGCTTCGTTTAACTTAATGCGAGCATCTTCCAGCGTAATTTCATCTGAAATCACTCGCTGAATCAGTTCATGATTTTCTTCTAGTAATTCAAGATCATTATCTCCTTGAAAAGGAGGAAAGATCCACGAAACATATTTCGCCATTTCCAACAGCTCTGCTTTGTTTGCGAACCAATAAAAACCGCCCTGGCCACCGCCACAGGCAGCCCCGACATCACAATAAAAGTACATGCCCCATCCATCCATTGTTGGATCATTTGCATTCGCTTGGTCAACCAAATCGTCTAAGTATTGTGCGTGGTCTATCATCTTACCCTCCATTGTTGTATTGTCTATATGATTCCGATTCATTTTATTCTCGAGCTGAAAAATTATATAACTAAAGTTGGGGAAATTTCAAAAAGTATAAACTATGGAAAATGCTAAACTTTCGGATGATTCAAATTTTTAATTACCAGTGGAATTATTTCAAAATTTAAAAATGGACAAGACACATAGTCAATTATTTGTTTTTAATTTTGACTGAAGTTCATTTATGTTCAATGTTGGCTTTCGCTGATGAAGCATGGTATGGCAGTTAGGACAAACTGGTCGTAAATCTTTTATTGGGTCAAGGATATAATCCGCGCCAATTTCACTCAGGGGTTTTGTGTGATGAATATGAATAAAATCTTTCCCAATATCACCATATTTATCTTGAAAATTAAAACCACATACAATACATTTTGCACCGTAATGTTCAATACAGGTTGCTCCGGCAACAGGATTTCGTTCATAAATATTTACTGCAATTTGTTGGGATACACCCTCATAAAATTCTTGAGGATTATTGATTTGTTCAGGCAATAATTCCAAACTGGGGCTACTATCTGGGAAAGCAAGATCTAAGATTTTTGCTCTGAAATTCACATCTACCGTCATTTTATACATAATCTCTTCATGAGATTTTCTATACGAAGATGATTTAGCTCTTCTAACTTCAGCTAATAATGCTTCACTCCAACTATGAAAAACCTCTTCTGATGTTTCTAGCCAATAGAGTAATTCAGGAAATTTTGAAAATCTAATAAAATATGGCGGTTCGGAAATCTCGCCAGGCAGGTTTGAAAATTGCCATTCGAAACTATTTTGCAATTGAGAAATTTCTCGTGCTAAAAAATTAAAAATTAAACCAACATAAAAATTGGTTTTTTCATCTTCTTTCTTTTTACCAAGGGCGACAACATATCGGTGGTTAATTGATACTGGAAAATACCAATCTTTACTATATCGGGGTAAAGACATTACTAATCTCGGGTCGTGATTTTTTAAGCCAGTTATATCAAGAACACGTTTAACCAAGTCAAAATATAAATTCACCCACTCTCTGTTTGGGGCAAATTTTATTTTTTTAATAAGCAGCTCAATCTTGTCATTGTTGGATTCCATTATAATTTCCTGTTTTTTAGCGAGGGATTTTCCCAGAATTTAAAATCGTAAATTCAAAACCCAATAGTTATTTGATGCAATTGGATAATTTTTGAGATTTTACTCAATTTTCCAACGGTCAAAACTTAAATCTTTTAAGAATTGTGACTTATATTCCTCACGTCCAGTAATAACTAATCTACGCATTGCACGTGTACAAGCAACATACAATTTACGTCGTTCATGTTGAAGATGTTTTAGTAAGTCATCATTCGAATCATTTAATTTTCGAGGTAATATTCCTTCTTCTAAAAATGGAATTCCGACAATAGGAAACTCCAATCCTTTGCAACTATGAATTGTCAAAGATTTAACTTTTGGTGATTCTAAGTCAAGATCCTTTCCTGTCATATATTTTGTATCCAACCCTAATGTGGTCAGTTGTAATGCTATCTCTTTTGCTAATTCGTTTGTTGTTGTTAAAATAGCAGCTGAACCCAACGGTAAATGTAATTCCTGAGCCGCTTTAGATATTGCCTCTGCGAGCCATATATACATATCCTGTTCGTTTTTTGCACTGTAATATGTCGGTTTTTGTCCAACATGTACATATGTCTGGGCTAAAACCTCCTCATCTCCTGCTCCAAAATTTTTAATAATATCACTCGCTGCCACCGTAATTTGACGAGTTGTTCTATAATTTCTTTTTAAAATCCTGGTTCTTCCTGTAACTCTTAGTGATTGATGGACGTTTTTCCAGACAAAACCACGATTATATAAAGATTGAGAAGCATCAGCAGTTAAGAATAACCCTGTCGGCGATTTGCACAGTTCGACACATAAGGATAAGGCAGCTGGAGTCAGATCTTGGGCTTCATCAATTAGAACATAATCATATTTTTGATTTCCTTTATTTTCCCATTGTCCATTGTGCACATAACGAAGTGCTTTTTTCCTTAATCCTCCCCATGTGATCTTTCCAAGTTCGGATAGGTATTTATTGATATATTCATAAATGCGCCAAATTGCCATCCGTGTTTTTTGATCAAATTTAATTCCCCTTCCACTACGATCCACCCTTAAATACGCTGCCAAGTTTGGAACCATCATACCATCAAGTACCCAATTGAATTCATCCCAAAGATAGTCTTCAGGGATATCATTTAGAACTGTTTGAATAAATTTTTTATCCAAGTCTTGGGCAGATATATTTTGATAAAAGGTTTTCGCTCCAATTAAGGCATACCTTAAATCCAATTTTTCTACGATTATTGGATTTCCCTCAAGTTGTGTCACTATTTCCATAGCCAACCGATCAACAGTTGAAATGTTGAGCTCTACTGGAAGATCTTCCATTAATCGATCTAGCAATTGCCGGGAAAATTCAACAAGGGTGTTGGTATACGTTGTAAACAAGATACGCGGCATATCACCGTTAATTAATTTCTTTTCTGCCAGTTTTCTTACGCGATAAAGCGCAACTGTGGATTTTCCTGAACCGGGACCACCCTTTACTAATGTTGGACCACTTAAACTAAAATCAACAAATCGTTCTTGATCCGCATCTAAAAGAAGCAAAAATTCTTTTAGGTCCCCTTTCGCATATTTTTCTAAATCTTCTGGTTTTTTCAAAACATAATTTGGCTCTTGCGAAACAGTTTCGATCGAACTTGGGTATATATGTCCCATTATTTTAAATATCACCGATTGTGGTATTTCGCAATTCATTAATTGGTCTTCCGTTTCGCATTGGCCTAACAGAATGTGAAACTCCTCTGGAATATACCATTCTAATAATTGTTTTTTTGAAAGGCGATACGGCAAGGTTTGGCTTTGATCAGTCTGTTCAGCTTTTTCCAATTTTTGCAGGTAATCCACCCATTCCAGTGGTGTTTCCTCGTCAGGGTCTAAAGCTTGTTCAACCAATGCACTGTAATTTTCATATGCTGGTGAATCGGGATGATAATTAAACCGTTCATAAACTTCACCTCTTGGAGCAATTCCCAAAAGTTGAATTACTTCACGCCTAGGGTAAAAAGCATAAATCATTCTATAATCCCCTATTCGATATCGCCATAGTTTGTCATGATGAATCAATTTTTTAATGGTGTCTCCACGCTGTTCTCCAGGGTTTTTTTCTAACTCTGAAATAGATGTTATTATCCTCTTCTGAAGATTTTTATCCAAACGAGAAAAATCATTTAAAAACGACCTTTTCATGGCCAAAAAATATGTCATTGATTACTCCTGAAAATTTTGAAGGAAATAAAACATATCATTCTTGAAAAATGATTAAGAAAAATTGAATTTAACTTACTAAAACAAATTTTTTTTATGGTTGAATGACTAACCCGACTTTCTATATCATTTTACACCGAAAAAATTTTAAATATTGAGAATAACTACTGTTTATTTACACGTTTTTTACTCCGATTCTTACAATATTCATTTTCTAAAGCCATAAATTTACTGATATTGCGGTAAAATTAGATAATCATTTGGGGGTTTTTTAATCCCAATCATTCGGTATACCTATGTGATTATTATCAGATCATTTACCTTAATTGTATAAAAATCGAAAAGTAAATGGGGTTTTATCAATGTCAGATTTCTTCAAGATTCTTGAAAATACAAATTTAAGTACAGTAATAGAAAACACCAATCTTTCAACAAAGTTAAAATCTAATGGAGTACAAACTGCACTAGATTTACATAAAAAAATTATGTGCTTAAAAATCTTAGGCGATGAAGCTACATTTCCTTACCTTAATGATAATGAGATTAATATCTTAAATGAAAATTATCATACTTTCTTAGAAGAAAAAGATTTAATCCCAAAAAAGAAAAAACAAAAAACAATCAACTCAACTTTCGAAACAAAGTCACTTACGAATTCACTCCGAAATCAAACAAAAATTAACACCCGAACTCAACCAAAAAGATCAATTAAAGACTTCGACAAAGAAACGATATTATTTGACCGCGAAAATGAACTTAAGAAAAAATTATCCAAAGTTCGTTTAATTGGTGAGGTTGATCTGTCGAAAGAATTGATTTATCAAATCGGCAACGATCTAAAATCTTATTTCTACACCTGTACCAAAAAAGATGGATTAGAAATCATAGCTGTAGAGTTTCCATCTACATTTCTCGTATTTTTAGTTGGAATGACGATTTATCATTATGATGAAAAGGGAATATGGCCTGAAATTAATGAAAAATTAGGATTAAACTCTCCAAATAATCTAGGGCCAACTTTCGAAAAATTATTAAATCAATTTGGTTTTCCTCGGTTTCCAAATCTTCAAGAAAAATCCATGCGTTATGTGACCCCGATGGCATTACATTGTGGTATTCCGATTCATTGTCTACCTGATTACTTTCAATACGTGATAATTCCCAGTATTCACCGCCCAGAATATGCTGGACTTGAAGGTGAAACCCTGATTGAAGAGTTATTGGAAAGTAATAGCGTGAAACATACAACAGATAAACCAATCCAATATTTTCTTGAATATGGCGGTCAAACAGCGGTGGATGGTTTACACCGGGCAAAAAGAATGGCTATATCATGGCTAAAGGATAAAACAGTTTATACACCGGAACAAATTGGTTTACCTCCACATATTGTTAGTTTCTTTTATGAATGGACAAAAAATAACCCTGGCTTAATTTTGAATAAACACCAAAAATCAACTACCAAGCTTGTCAAACCTGATTTTTGTTATGATCCTTGGGGTTTAGGATTATTTTTTCGATTACCTGAACAAAAATTTCAAACGTTTAATTCAGATAATATTTATTGGGAAATTCTTTATGATGAAAATAAAATCGAACAAGTAAAAACAAGAGTTCGTGATTTTGGAGATTATTTACAAACCAGTGAAATTCTCTACCGACTTGATAAAGTTTCAAATCATTACACAATAAAATTCCATATAGATAATCGAGATTATACTTGGAATTTTATTGGAATTAATGAACAGAATCCCTACTTATTATTCAATCCGGATCGAGACCCAGCTACTTTGCTACGTGAATTTTCTAATCGTGAAATTTGGGTTGTTCGACCAAATCATATAATCTTAGATACCGCATTAGAAAAAGGAATTATTATCGAAGAATTCCCAGATTTATTTGGAGAATTTGAAGAATTTATTAGCGAGTGTTGGGATTTATCAGAATTACAGGGATTCATTTTACAAAACGATAATAAAAATATTAATATCCAGTTTAAGGCTCTTGACAACATTCCCCAACCCAAACTGATTGGTGGTTTCCCTTACAACACAGTGTTAAATGAGAATGGAGATCCGATTTACCTGGGTATGGCACCCGAATTATTTATTCCAATTCATGTATATGAGGATCAAAAAGATTTATGGATAATTTCGATTATTCCTGGTGAAAATAGCACTTTAATTATGAAGGCAGAACAACCGTTAAATACAATAAACAATTCTGCTATACGCAATTCAAACAACAATGGGATTATTCTAAATCTCAATCACGAAGATCTTTTAGGAAAAAATCCTTTTGGTCAATTCCATATTCATGTTCGCGGTCCTCTGGGTATGGATGCAGATTTTAATCTCACAATTTTTTCAGATTTAAAGATTTTTGGAAATGAAAAACTACATTTTCCAACAGAAAATTTTACTTCTCCAATAATTTCGACCTATCTACATGTTTCCAATCAAGATCAAATTAGACCAATGGAAAAAACATGTAATTCCCTCATACCGCTTGGAGGAGGAAAATATGAAAGCCAATATGGTCCTGATAACGTAAAATTGGATTTGCTTTATACACATCAAGATGAAATGAGTAGATTAATAACCCAGAAATTTTCTGTTCTCATAAAAAGAGTTCGCTGGCAACTGGTAGTTGGTCATGTTGTTGATGAATCCTGGCATAATACACCTTTTCAAATACCGATGCATTTATTAGAAGGTGAAATCACACCATTTATGATTCTAGATTATCCATCAGAAAACGAAGATAATCCGGAAATAAACCTGGAGGTTATTGATGTTAGTGGACAAGCATTAACTGAATCAAGGTTAATAAAAGCACCACAATCAAACAAACAGAAAAAAAGGTTTTGGCGAATTGACCTTTCATTTTTACATGACCTAATCCGCTTATCTACAACTCCTTCTATCCGCGTAAAATTACGAATAAAAAATAACCCCCAAACTTTACAAGAAAAAATATTGCCATTAATTAGTATTTCCAAAAAATTAGATATCAATATCACAAATTATGAAGTTTTTGATTCTGGAGAAAGTTATAACCTTACACTTCATTGGGTTGAAAATTTTCATTTCTGCAACCGAATTTTATACATTAAATCGATTTGTCAACCTTGGTTAAAAGCACATAAGGAGTATATTCCAGACAGCGCTGTTGAAACCTGTCAATTAACCATTCCAAAAGAAAAACTCACTGGCAGTTTATATAAATTACATTTTGACATCTATGATCCTTGGATAACAGAAGAAAATTCGGATGAGATTTTTAATAATATTAAAGGTGAACATTATCGCCTTAAGTTTAAAGAACCAATAAGTCGCCTTATAGAACTCAATAAATATCCAAATCAACTTTCTATTCAAGATCATCTTGAAATTTACTTAACTCAAAAAGAGGATTATGAAAAGAGTCCTGACCTCAAGCAATTATTGTTTTGTATCGACCACATACAAGATATTGACCTAGTCACATTTCGGGTACTCTTTGAACAAATAGAACTAACAAAAGACGAGTCAATCAAACACGCATTTTCTAATGCATTAAATTCTCCACTTTCAATTCAAAAATTATTGAATTTCTCAAATTATGAATTTGTAGAGATCGATGAATTAAACAAATATTTATCTTATCTACCCAAACCTAACGACCTTTCGTTAATGAGTTGTCAGCTACTATTAAACTTTCCATCACCAAAATATAGAAATCTAGCAGCTATCCAGCTATTGGATCAAGATAAAAATCGCGCTATCAAGGCGATTATTAATGCGTGGGAAAATGGGATATTTCCGAACCATGAAACACTTCATCACCTTTACGATCACCGAAACCTACTTGAGTCATTACAAATTAATCCTGAATCGGTCAAAAACCTTAGGTATCAACTTGAAAAATACAATCCTTATACCGGGCTACAAGAAGTAAAAATTGGTACCTGGGTTTTAACCAATGCAGGCTGGGGAAGAATTGACCAAATAATAAATAAGATAAATAAAGAACCAGTCAATTCTTTTTTTGAGGGTGAAGATATTTATCGAATTCATTTATTAATGCATGAACGAGAAATGCTTGGTATTAGGAATAAAAATTACGAAATTGCAGAAGTTGATATGGTTAAAAACACCATCCATTTTCCAGGAAAAAACAGATTGCTGATCTGTTCTTATTGCAATGAATTTGCAACCACTTATAGAAATTTATTTATTAACCACATATCTGAGTACCATCCGGGAAAGGATCCTTATCCAATTTTCCCGCCCAAGAATACAATTGAACTAAAAAAATTGGAATTTAATTATCAAAACAAACACACCGGAAAGGAATTATGAAAAAACAACAACCTTTACATCCACTACAAACAACAAATTTAATCCGTGAAAATTATCTTCGTTATTTAAAAACCTTATTTCCGGTTCAAGAAGAAAACTTACGCCAGAACCTATGGGGTGAATTGGAAACTACTAATATGTTGGTTAAAGGACCCCTTTTAGAAGCAACGCCTGAGTTTGAAAAGGGTAGAAGTATTCAAACGCTTATACAACAAGGAATTTTGAATAAAAGATTTGAAAAATTATGTAACCCTGCTTTACCGTTTGAAAGAACACTCTATAAACATCAAGATCAGGCCATTGAAAAAATCGCAAAATATAAACGGAATACCGTGGTAACAACCGGAACGGGTTCCGGTAAAACGGAAACATTCTTAATTCCAATTTTAAATCATTTACTTGAAGAAGAAGACGCTGGAACCCTTTACCAACCTGGTGTAAGAGCTTTATTGTTATACCCTATGAATGCCCTAGCAAACGATCAAATGAAACGTCTTCGTAAGATCTTAAAGAATTATCCTCAAATCACTTTTGGACGTTATATTGGCGATACGGAAACTAATGAAGATGCTGCAATTAAAAAGTTTTATGAACAGTTTCCAGATGAAGAAATTCTAGAAAACGAAACCTTAAGCCGAATGCGCATGCAAAAAACCCCACCTCATTTATTGGTGACCAATTATGCCATGTTGGAATTTTTGCTTTTGAGACCAGCAGATAACGCTTTTTTTGACGGCGAAACCGCAAATCATTGGAAATTTATTGTTATTGATGAAGCTCATATTTATAACGGAGCAATGGGCATGGAAATCGCCATGCTTTTGCGCCGCGTAAAAGATCGTGTATTACACCATAATCAAACAATTCAAGCCATTGCAACCAGTGCAACCCTTGGTCGTGGGGAACAGGATTTCCCGGAAGTTGTTCAATTTGCATCCACACTATTTAGTGAACCTTTTTCCTGGAACCAAAAAGACTCAACCCAACAGGATGTGGTCAAGGCAACACGTTTACCTTATCATTATGGGCAAAAAACTTGGACTGTTAAATCACCCTCCGTATTTATTGAAATAAATAAATTTTTAGAGAAAGAATCAAATCCTGCTGATACGATAAGTAATTTTATATCAATATGTAAAAAACACTCAGTACCAGACTTTATCATTAAAAAAGCTGCTAATTTTGCTGGAGCAAGCAATTCGGACTTAACCATAAACCGCTTCTTATTTGAACTATTACGAGAAAATCAAAGTTTAGCGACACTAAAAAAACATTTAGAAGAAGAATCTCAATTCCTTAATGAGATAGCCCCACAAATTTTTCCGGGTGAAGACGAACCAATTGAACCGCTGATTAGTCTGGTTAACCTGGCAGGCAAAGCAAAACCAATTGATGAAAGCGCATCCTTATTACCTGCCAGATACCATTTATTTGCTCGTGCGCTGGAAGGAGCATTTATTTGCCTCAACCACCACAAACACCCAAAAGACGAGTCTAGAATTTTTCTAAAAAGACATACAGAATGCCCTCACTGTCAATCCCCGGTTTTTGAAGTGATGACCTGCATCCGATGTGGATCATTTTATATTCTTGGAAATATCGAAGAAGATCACGAATTAAAATTATTGCCTTATGAAACAAATCTTAAAGATCTTGAAAGTACGGATACACATTTTTATTATCTCGGGGAACAAATTGCTGAAGAAAATGAAGATGAAGATGTTATCAGTGGATCTACTGAGATCACTGCTGAAAAACATGAAAAGTATACAATATGTACTGGCTGCGGGAATTTATATGAAGGACAAGCCTCAAAACAATTTTGTGATTGTTCTATTGAAACACCAAAAATTCTGCTTTACGATATCAAAGTATCTCGAGATACAAATACCCTAAAAAAATGTGTTTCTTGTGGTGCCAGAAGTAATCGTGGTATCGTTTACCGTTTTCTTACTGGTCAGGATGCCCCTGTCTCTGTTTTAGCTACTGCCTTGTACCAACAAATCCCCCCTGACACACATGAATTTCAACGAGAACTCCCTGGTGAAGGCAGAAAATTACTCACTTTTTCTGACAGTCGTCAAGATGCTGCTTTTTTTGCTCCTTATCTCGAAGGAACTTATCAACGTTTATTTCGTCGTAGATTAATTATTAAATCGTTATTAAGTGATGAAGATGCACGTGCTGGCCTTTATACAGTTGATGATATAACCCCCTCTTTAAAAAAACGCGCCGAAAAATTGGATATCTTTGATTTTAATGATACCTATGTAGCCAGAAATAAAATTGTAAAAACTTGGTTAATGCAAGAGTTGATCGCGCTCGATCGCCAAATTAGTTTAGAAGGTGTTGGATTAGTTAAATTTAAACTTCGGCACCATCCATCATGGAAGCTTTCCTCAGCATTGGCTGCACCACCCTGGAATTTTTCAAAAGAAGAAGCTTGGAACTTAACCGCTCTTCTTTTAGATAGTTTACGACAACAAGGCGCGGTTTTATTCCCTGACCAAGTAGACCCAACCAGCCAAGAATTTGAACCAAGAAATTTTGAATTCTACGTAAATGAATCCGACCCACAAACCAAAAAGCACATATTTTCATGGGTTCCTAAAAAGGGATCTAATCGACGTCTCGACATTCTTGAAAAAATACTTTTTTCTAAATATCCGGAAATGGATAAAGGTGATTTGAGATCCGTATCTCTTGAAGCATTAAAAGGTATTTGGCGAGAAATCACAACATCTCGTGCATGGAAAGATATGTTTGTCAAAAAACAAGTTAATGCTCCATACCAAATCAATTATCAAGCGTGGAATATTATCCCTTTAGTCGAAGATAATGATGAAATCGTTTATCGATGCAATAAATGTAACAATATCAGTTCATATAATGTGCATCAAGTGTGCCCAACTTTTAACTGTGATGGGGAACTTGAAGTTTTTAATCCTTCATCGCCATATTGGACCAATAACCATTATCGTAACCTTTATCAAAATCTAAATCCAATCCCGATGAAAACCGAAGAGCACACTGCCCAATGGACTCAGAATTCCGCATTAACCAAACAACAATCTTTCATTACGGGGGAAACAAACGTACTTAGTTGTTCAACTACTTTTGAGTTAGGCGTCGACGTTGGCGAATTACAGGCTGTTGTGTTGCGTAACATGCCTCCAACCACAGCCAATTACGTTCAAAGAGCCGGTCGTGCAGGTCGCCGAACCGATTCCGCAGCATTTACACTTACTTTCGCCCAACGTAGGTCACACGACTTAATGTATTACGAAAACCCCAAGAAAATGGTTTCCGGATTGATGCCACCACCCATCGTCAGTTTACAAAATGAGAAAATCATTCGGCGTCATGTCCATTCCGTTTTATTTGCCAGTTTTTTCCGTTGGGCAGTAGATTCGTATAATCATGATTACAGTCGGGTATGGGATTTCTTTTTTGGAAAAAAACAAGCTGATACGGAAACAATAACACCGCCAGGCATTGAGATTTTTCAAAAATTTTTACAAAGCCGGCCAAAAACAGTTCAAGATTCTTTATATCGCGTTATTCCGGAAAAACTTCATAAAAATTTTGACCTAAGTAATTGGGGGTGGGTTGAACACCTAACTTTTGACCAGGTACTAAACCCATTTCCTAACGAAGAGATTGATCCAGCTTTAGACCGAACGATTGAAGAAGTGATCAGCGATTTTGCATTAATAAACCAAGAAATCGAAATTGCCTCGAGAGAAAAACAATACAAATTAGCCGACCAGTTGCAAAAAACCTTGGTCACCTTAGAAAATTTACATCTATTTGGCTTCCTTGGGTCACATAATATCTTGCCAAAGTACGGATTTCCAACGGATGTTGTTCCGTTACGGACAACTCATATCCATATCCCGGAAGCAAAACAAGTTGAATTGGATCGAGATTTGCGGATCGCTATCGGAGAATATGCCCCTGGAAACAGTATTGTTGCCGCTAAAAGAGTTTGGACCAGTGCTGGTATATACAAACCACCCAAAAAAGAGTTGGACAAATTTTATTTTTCTGAATGTCCACATTGTAAAAGATTTACCTATTCCAGGATAGAAGAAACCGAAAATAGTACGAGCATTTGTGCTGCTTGTGGTAATAGTATCAATACAAAACAACGACGGAACCGTGGAAATTTTATCATTCCGCGATTTGGTTTTATTGCTGATTCTGATCAAATTGGGCATGTTGGTGACAGCCGACCCAAACGTTTTTATTCCACAATCATTCATTTTGGAGAATACAAAACACCTGGAAAAGAGATAGTTCAGAATTTCAGTCTAACACTTGATGAGAAATTATCCAGTTCATCTATTGAAATCAAGAAGCTGTGTTCACCATTTGGACATATTGTTGTAATTAATAAAGGAATGGGCGGGCAAGGATACCGCGTATGTTCAATTTGCGGCTTTGCTGCTCCACCGTTATTTGGAAAAAAATCCTCAAACCATAAAAATCCAAAAACAAAAAATGAATGTCGCGGAAAAATCGAAATGCTATCACTAGGGCATCAATTTATGACCGATGTGTTGGAACTGCAAATAAATCCAAAATCACACCATGTCGAAGAAGAAACATGGTTATCAGTCCTTTATGCAATCTTAGAGGGTGCTAGTGAAGCAGTTGGCATCCGCAGAGACGATATAAATGGGACAATGCATTATGCCAACAATTCAGAAATCCCTTCCTTTATTTTATACGATGACGTTCCCGGCGGTGCTGGGCATGTTGCTCATATCGGAAATCACCTAAAAGAAACCTTAATCACCGCTTACGACCGTGTAAAAAAAGATTGTTGTGGACCAGAAACCAGTTGTTATGAATGTCTAAGGAATTATCGAAATCAAGTTTATCACGATCAATTAAAACGCGGAAAAGCAAAAGAGTTTTTAGAGATGGTAACAAAAGCTTTTTATTAATATCTTCACAATACTCAAAACTACAAATTTAATCAAAATGTTTCTTTCATTTAAAATATGTTAGCTAAATTACTTCCAAGAACAGAAAGGTGATCAATCAATGATTATTTAGGAAAAATTTCTCCATTGGTTATTCATAGTTAACATATTTTTATGCATTTCTTCTATCACATCTGTCTGAATTTCATGGAATTTCTCCTCAAATTCATATTCAGTCATATCTAATACTTGATGATACTCATAGTTTTTAAATTTAAATAATCGTCGCCCAAGTCTATCTTCAAGATTACATTCTGTAATTGTTAGATAAATTTCCATTTTTTTTAAATGGATCAGTCTTTGGAAATTTGCCATATCCCCCATTAGTTTTGGACCAACTTCAAATTGTTCTTTCAATGAATTTAGAAAATTTTGATTAAAGAAATTTTCATCTTTATTATTAGCAAGAATTTCCTTATAGTTTTCTCTATGAAATATTTGCTTTTCGGTTGCAGTTCTGAAACTTACAATAGATGGTGTGCCATCTGTCCCATACCTTTGATCACTTTCAGGCAAACCGAAACGTTTTTCAGGTTGTTGAGGAGAAAACAGAACTTCTAATTCTCTTAAGAAATTTGTTGATCTTGAAATTAATTCTTGGTATTCATCCAAATAATCAAGTTCAAAAAATTTCATGAAAGAACGTTTTCCATTTAAACGCAAGAAACATTCAATTACCGCCTTGTTATACCAAGCCAAAGGCTCGGAGTTGTCAATTTGAATTGTTTTGTTAAAGCAATCCCAAGATTCTTGTAGATTCCCCATTCGTGCAAAACACAACCCCTTATTGAACCAGCCTATATAAGAATTTGGATTTAATAATGTCAGTTTATGAAGTATTTGAAGAGCAATTTCTAAATTATTTTGTTTTGCCAATTCAATGGCCTCTTCATTAATATGATACAACTCTTGACTATATGAAATAAATTCATCCATTGATAAAAAATCTGTTATGTTCGCATTTATGTTTTTTTGCATTTTGCCTCAAAATTATGAATTTGTTTTATTTTAAAGTTTCCAAATTGGATAAACAATGTACGATCATTCATTTATAAAAATATTGATATGGTTACAAAAATTGTAGTAATTAAATTTGTGGAAAATTAATTCATAATCTCCCTTAATCACTAAACTTCCAACGATATACTCCTTCATCAAATAAGCAAACCAGAGCACTTTTGTCATCATTATGAAAGAATACTCTTGATACACCATTAGGAAATCCATCGTAAGCATTTATTTGTTTCAGTGATTTTAAATCCCATAAACAAACCCTTTTATCCAATCCTCCAGATAAAAAGAATCTACCACTATTTGGAAATGAAATATCAATTACATCAGACGAATGTCCGTATAACCAATCCAATAATTTGCCTTTAGAAATATCCCAAAATCCAATTTTATGATCCCGACTACAGGTGGCCAATAATTTAGTGTTATTAGCAAACCTTGCATTCCAAACCAAATTGTCATGGCAATCATCACACACGCCAATATAACGGCCATCAGGCATACTCCAGATAGATACTCCCGTAAAATCTCCACAGGCTACCAGTAAATTTCCATTATCAAATAATGACATCCCGATAAATGCACAATCATCATTCGGAAAAGTTGGATACCCAAATCGATTGAATTCTTTCCCTGATTCCAGATCCCATAATTGAATCAACCCAAATAAACTACCAGTAATTGCATATCGATTATCCTCAGAAAATATTATTTTTTGTATATTTTGCCCCCCACTGGAAAAGACTAATTCTTGGTTCATTGTTTCCAGGTTCCATAAAATTATCTGTTGATCATCACCCGTACTTAATGCAAATCTTTCATTTGGAGAAATTGAAATAGACCTTATTTTTAATTTATGCGCCTTCCCCAAAAATATTTCGGTTCCATTCACAATATCCCAGTAAATCATGGTTCCGTCTTTACAACCAGCCAAAATTTTTGTATGAGATGAATTTATATCATAAGAATAAGGTTTATATTCTTTAGGATCACACAATTGAACAATTGAATTCGTGGATTGGCCTAATAAATCTAACTCACCAATCAAAGATAATCCTCGATTCGCTATTTGTTTTTTAAGTCCTAACTCGTTATTATTAACTCTTGTAATATTTTTATTATTGGCTTCCATAAAACCCTTTCTCCTATTTAAGATAATCGTATGTTTACTAAAAAGATTTTTTACTTCCTTCTTGCATGGATATGTTAATTTATAAATGATAACTTCTATCTTCATCAGTAAATTTTTTTAACAAGTCACGGTATATCTTTTTTTTATCTTCGATTTGATTTTTTAGATGTTCGCCCATTTTTTTTAATAAATTGATTCCGTTATCATTAGCATTGGCGACCTTCAATTTAAGACTATAAAGATCTGAGGATTTTATAACCATTTGTTTCTCAATCAAAATTTTTATTTGGTGTTCAATTTGAATGATTTTCCTCTTCAACCTATCGATCTCTATTTCCAATTTTTCAATCATGGAGGTCTTGTTGAATGTTTCGCTATCAATTAATAATTCCTTTAATTTGTTTTCATCGATATTTTCAAAAGCTTTGTTCGCTTCTATCATCATGAGGGTTCTTAATTCACAATCCTCGTCATTTATTGAAAAATCCGGATGAATCCGTTTTGCTACTTCTCTGTAAAGGGATTTTAAAGACTCTGAGGGTAAAAATTTTTTATCACTTTTATAATTTTCTGGTTCTTTTTTTACTTCTTCTCCCGAAATCTTTGCCTTTTGGTGTGCTTTTGAAGCTTTATTTCTTAAATTATCACGGGATGGATAGAGTGTAGATAATAATTCCAAAATTTTTGCATCCAAAAGATCTAATTCTGCAATTAAATGTCCTAATTCAGAAATATAAATTTTTTCAAAAGCTGAAAGTTCAATTTCCAAAGAAATTAGGGATAATTCCTCTTCAGTTAAACGATCCATTAATATATTAATTTTTCGTTTTAGTTCTTCCAATTCGAAGTCAAATGAAAGAATTAGGTCTTGGTTTGGTAACTCTTTTTTTATAAAAACATGCTTTTCTTTATTTTTCATGAATCCTCTGTAATGCTACAAGAAATGCAGTGAGCCTTTAATTTTCTACCAGATGATCATAATAGTCATCCGCATCCATATAGATGTATCGTTCTTTGATTTCCTTGTCTTCAATACGGGAATGGTAACTTTTCCAATCCGAATCATTGTCAAACCGGGTATCTCTTAAACTTCCATGACTGTTTCTTACTCTCTCGATAAGAGCAACAACAAACACCCTAACAGCAATCATTAAACAACATGAACACCATATTGTTCCGTTATTTTTTGAAATTCTTACTATTCGTTTGAAGCTTACGAAACCAACGCCTTCTCCAGCACCTCTTGGATTGAAGAAACAAACGCGATTTCGATTTTATTCTGAATGTAATCCGGCAGTTGCTCCACATCACTACGGTTGGCTTCCGGTAAGATCACCAAACTTAACCCGGCATCAATGGCGGCCATGAGTTTGGGTTGAATGCCACCTACCGGCAATACTTTCCCCATAATCGTGATTTCTCCCGTCAGAGCGACGTCATTACGCACCGGTCTTTCGGTTAACGCCGAAACAATCCCGGTCACGATCGTGATCCCCGCCGATGGACCTTCTTTGGGAATGCCCATCATGGTCGCCAGGACAGCAATATCAAAATTTTCACCCCAATCTGCAGACAAACCAACTTCGGTGGCATGGGTTCGAATATACTGCGCAGCGGCTTCGATGGATTCGCGCATCACCCGCTGGATTGATCCCAAAGGTAAAATGCGCCCATGCCCTTTGGAGGCCTGCATCTCAAATTGTAAAATAACTCCTTGCTCACCAGCCACTGCCAATCCAATCACTTCCCCCACCTGAGGTGTCATGGCTAACAACGTGGTCCGTTTTCGACTGTTTTCCATTAAAGTGGGTGTCACGACTTTGCCAGTGGATTTGATCCGTGCACTGATCACAATCGGGGCGTATTCACCGGGGGCCATCAGGTGCAGTTGATCCCGCACCCGCTGCCGGCCTTCGATGGCGATTAAAAGCAAATCTTCCAATTCTTCATCCGTTATTTCCCCGTGCGGAGCCATTAATCGTACCAGACCGGACAGGTTTTTGTGAATGGCACGATAATCACGGGTGGTTAACCCAATGCCAAAATCCGAGCTGTCCAGTAATTCAAAACGATTCTTAATTGGCTCCATCAATTCAACCCGGCGTAATTCATGCATGATTTCACAAAAATAGTCCGAAATAAACCCATAATCCTGGCTGGAAGACTGGGGTGTGATCTTTGGCATTTCCCACCCCGGCAAATAATAATGTAGCCGATCGATCAGGGCTTCCACCTGCAAAAATTCAGGCAAGGGTTGAAAGAGATGGTAATAGGATTCATGGGGCTGGCCATTCTGCACATCCAGGTTTCCAACCATGACAATTGACCCAAACGCCAGGATTTCCTTCTTACCACGGCTGAATTTGGCATCCTGCATATACCCCTGCATAATGCTGACCATTGCCTTCGGATCGGTAAAATCGGTATTGGCGATTTCATCAAACACAATCGCTTCCCGGGTTCCAACCAGACCAACCTGCCCATTATTATTATTGATAAATAAACTGGCCGGGGTGGCTTTGCCGCCCGAAAGCACATGGGTGTAATAGGATATATTTCGATAGAGGTAAGTCTTACCAGTTTCACGCGGGCCTAACTCTATCAGGTTATGGTTGGCTTCCACCAGTGGAATCGCCCGGCTGATGAATAATAATTTCTCGCGTTTGCTCAGTTTATCCGGATTCAAACCAAAGGAATTAATCAGGATATCGAGCCATTCTTGTGAAGAAAATTGTTTCCGTTTTTCAATAAATTCATGAATATCAATCATCGAAATTTGGAAAGGGGTAAATTCCTCCACTTTAAAAGGCCGGATTTTTTTATTATGCACTTCACTTTCATCGTATACCAGGGATATGGTCCCCCACATGCCACCAGCCAGTAACATGGGATACTGTTTTACGATTTGATCGGGAATATTGACAAAACTCTCATTGATCGCTCCAATACTGGCCCAATACTTATCTTCGGTTTCCAACAATCGCGCTTCCATGCTGGCGATGAGGGTATGTTCTCGGTTTTCACGGATATGGGAGCGAATCCGTTCCGCTTCCGCGCCGTGCACAAAGTTTTCACGCAACCGTTTTTTCACCAGGGCAAAATCTTCTTTAAAGGTCTCTTCCTGACAGTAATTATCAATTAAATATTCCAACACATAGCGCGGGAATTCATCCATCCCGGTGTTAAAGGTTAGTTTTTTATTGACAATTTTTCCGCTAAAGATTTCTTTAAAACGCTGATTCATATTACCTGCTTTCAATTAACCTGTATGTTAAAATGGCAAATCTTCTTCATAATCTAAAAACGATTCATAAATCGAAAGATTGTTAAGGAACACTGATTCTCGTTCCTTTTCTGTAATCAAATATACTCTTTCTTTAGCTCTGGTTAACGCAACATAAAACAATCGTTTTTCTTCCGCGTATACATCTTCACCTGTTTTACCAAAAATCGCAAACAACTCATTATCAGGATGAATCAGGGGAAATGCCCCATCTGTTACATTTAGGATAATAACCACATCCGATTCTAACCCTTTATATTTGTGAGCAGTATTAATATCAATTCTATCCGATAAATTTCCACATTGCTCTATAGCGGAATTTGAAAAACAACCAAGTAGTTGATTTTTAAATTCACGCAACTTTATTCCGTCAATATAATTTGTCCGATTTAATATTGCAATTGATTTATTATGGTTTTTTGGTTCCAAAATAATTTCATAGCAGCTTTTTAGATACTTGGCTGCAATTATTTTATTGTAATTCGGTTTGCCTCTACCGTTATTTTCATCTGAAAATAAAAATCGCTGATCAAACCGATACTGATCCGTGTCTACATTCCTATTTCGAATTTCTAATTCCACCTCATCCATACACCGGATAAAGACCTCGCCCCCGATATTTTCATTTAAGGCTTTTGCAGGTGTTCCTTTTCCTTTCATCAGTTCATTTCCTGAATTCACAATTTTGGATAGACTTCGGAAATTTGTTGATAAATTAAGGATTTTGCCTTTTTTAAAAATGCTTTGAAACTGTTTGAAGTAGAATAAATCTGAACCGGCAAAACCATTGATAGCCTGCCAATCATCACCAACACATATTATTTTTAAATCCGGATTGTATATTTGTAATGCGTGGATTAATTCATAGAACAACTTGGAAAAATCCTGATATTCATCAATTAACAGCCATTTTAAACTATTTATTTTAATTGGTCTTCGATTCATATGCCCAATCCAAATTTCGCATTCCCCTTTTGTATCATGAATTTTTTCAATCGCCTCAACAATCAAATCATCAAAATTCATTTTTGTATCTTTATTTAATAGACATTCATATTCAATATATATTCTTGCCGCCAAATCAATGAAAACTACCTCGCGTTCGCTTTTCGGTTGATAACTGCTGATTTTTCCTTGAACATCAGAAGCAGTGAGCATTAGTTTTTTTGCTTTTTGAATGAATTGAGTAAACAGCCCAGCCATTTTTGTTATTGTATGATCGTTTTCTTTAACAAGTTTGATCAATTCTTCATACGATAATTTTTTATTTTCAAAACCGAATTTTAATAATCGTGCTTCAAGGATACCTTCAAAAGTTTCTCTACCTAACATTAAATCACGAATTGATGTTTCAATCATGAATGCATTTTTGCTTTTAATAAATTCTCGTTTTTTAATTATCTGAGCAAGATAATCCCCCCAAGTGATGGTCCATTCTTGAGGCACCTGTTTATTCAGGTCGAACTCATCAATCCCCCAATGTTCAAGGACATAAACTTTTTGGTGGTGGTATATAGTAAAATTGGGACGATAAATCTGCTCAGACCACAACCACTGTTTTTCATATTGATAATCGATCCCATGCTCCAATAAATAATCCGCTATATACTTTTCCCCAAGCGATTTTACTTTTTCTCCCTTCAGTGTTACATAACTCAAATTTCTTCGATAACCAAAATATTCTTCCTCATCAAGCATAAAACCAGCCTGAGCGATCTCTTGTGTTTCGTTTCTAAAAAACTGATACATTTTTTCAATAAAAGCTGGATTTTTTATTTCTGTTTTTAAAATAGATTGAACATATTTTGATAACCGCCGTGTATGGATCGATTCGTTATCGTCATACAATAAATCTTTGTCCGTTTTAACAATTTGTTTCGCAAAACTATGAAAAGTTCTTGCATTATCAAATTCACGTTGCTTAAATCTCTTTTTAATTCGATTTTGAATTTCTGTTGCAGCATCCTTATTAAAAGCAAGAACCATGATTTCATCGGACAATATTTTTTCAGTATCAATTAATAAGCCAGCTTTGCAAGCCAGAAAAGTTGTCTTGCCGGAGCCAGCTCGCGCAGATAAAAGAATCTGTTCACCAGGAAAAGCCAATGCAAAATTCTTTTCATCATTTAACTGTACGCCATATTGATTAAAAATATATTTTTCAATTGATATACTTTTAATTTGAGCATATTCCTCTTGCGATAATAAATCAGAATTTAAAAAAAGTTCATCTGCTTTAAGAAAATACTCCTTTTTTAATTCCATTTTTATCAAATCAATTAAATGTTCTTTTTCTTCGAGGAGCTTATATTTTTTAACCAGATTTCTAAAAGATTCTATAGCATAATGATCTTGTATTTGATTATATTTTTTTGCTGCTGCGGAATAATCAAATTGCTGTAACAGTCTTTCTATTTCATTAGTAATTTGTATTACATTTTCTTGCTGTTCTTGTTTAATCTTTTCCCGATATTTTTCCATTGCAGATGAACGTAAATTTCCATATCCCGCAATATCTTTTTGGTTCTCTTTATAAAATTGATCCGCTTTATCAAAATTAAACTGATTCAAATAAGTAGTAATTTTTGCTAACAATAACAATTTTTCTTTTTGTTTGTACTGATCACGCAGCATATTTCCTAAATTGTTTTTGTCTTTAATAAAATCAAATAACATCTTTTGACGCATTGAACACTTATTCGGGTTTTCTAAAAGATCTGGAACATGTTGGTTAATATAAAAATCAGAGTTTTCATAAAAATCGGGCCAAGTTTCAATTAGTTCTATGATATATGCTAGATTTTGATCTATTCGGGTTTTTTCCATGAGAAACTTCAGTTTTTTTCCTTTTGCTACCATGTTGATGGAATTAAAAAAGTTTAATTTTTACGATTTACCCATTAAATGTCTTGGGGATTTTGCCCATCATCAAATCTAATTTGGAATCGAGTTTGCGGCGCAGTTTATCCTGCTGGATCCGCACCCGCACCGTAATCGGGTAGGTGGATACAATTTCTTTGTTTTTTTCCAGGTAACTCATCTTAACCAGCAGCGGAATTTCGATCTGCCCGCTTTGCTGTTGCTCGGGGGTGATCTGCGGCAGGTCCGGCACCCAGCGCACGGTAATTCGCTTTTTGGGGGTGGTGATCACTTCGCGGTGCGGCGGCATATTTTTGGCGTTAAAACTAAAGGTCATCAGGGTATCCTGCACAATCATTTGTGTGGAGCGCACCACGATATCCAGTTCAACCGCTTCCCCTTCGTAACTCATGTTCACCTGCCGAACCGAGTCAAACTGAAACAAAGGTTCTTTTTTCTCTTTCCCGTTAATGACCACCATCGGGATCAGGCATTCCGCCATGGTCAAGCCGCCATGCGAATAACGGTCCGGGTCGTGCCGCCCAGTCGATCGCTGGAAAACCGCATTCGGCCGCGGGAAGATGACATACCGGAAATCGGGGCTGTGTTTATCCGTACTGCTGGTGGGTATGGCCATCTGGTCCGCGGCAAATGTGATCACATCCTCTTCACGGACGGTAAACCGTTCTTGGGCGCGCATGCAACGATATTTGGTGTCGTTGCCGGGGGCTAACGATTCCGGCACCGGGATTGCTTTTTGCGGCATGGTGGTAAAACCGTGGTCACTGGTGACAAAAATGACAGCGTTATCGGGGATGTCTCTTAATACCGCCTGCACATCTTCCCGAATGATACGGTCAACCGTGCTTTCGTAAATTAACGATAACTCCTGGTTATTATGGTGCAGGTTTTCATCACTGAAGTTAAACACAATATAATCCAGTTTTTCGGATTGGTACCAAACCGTGATACCCGAGTTTTCGGTATCGTCATCTTTGATGGCGTTAAACTTAACCTTATACCCTAATGTTTTTTCCAACCAGGCTGCCAGTAAGGCCGACTCGCGGGTCGATTTCGGAAAACTTTCCGGCAGACAACCCGCGCTGATCGCTTTGCGGCTCAGATTGGTTTCGGTCGGTAAAATAGCCGAGGCGGGATATTCCTGAACCACCTGAAAACGGGTTTCAAAGACCGGTTTCAGGAAGAGATCCCAGGCATCCGTACGCATGCCATCAAACACCAAAACATAGGCTTTTTGGTTACCCTTGGGGTCCCAATATTTACGGAAAATACGTTCCAAAAACTGGTGCGTAAAAATAAGCGGGCTTTCTGAATCTTTGATCCAATCCGTGTAGTGTTTATGATAAACATCCTGAAAACGCGCATCCAGCAGGGCCAGGATTTGATCACCGGTCGTATTTAATTTTTTTAAGTACTGGTGAGCAACCTCCCAGCGGGTTTTCAGGCTTTCCCAGAAACATTCTTTTTTTAATGGATGGATATCCCCCACCCGCATCTGGCGGTTTACTTTGGCAGCGTAATATTCAAGCCGGTTGAGCTGATCCTTATTCCAAAAACCAACAAAATCCAAAACATCCAGCTGCGCTGCTGGGGTATGTTTTATCCCCATGGCGGTTTTCCCTAATTTTGCCAGGACGGAAAAATAATCAATGGTGTGTTGGTACAGTTCCAATAAGGTTTCCCAAACCGGGCTGGGACGTCGTAAAACCAAAAAAGTATTATCGTTTTCCTGGGTTTTTAAAATCTTTAACACGTTTTTGTGGAATTTCAGGTTTGGATCCTGGCGGAAAAGTTCGATATAGAGGTTATAGAGGGCGGTGCGGCGCACCATTTCGGAAAGTTTTTCCCGCTTTAAAACCAAAAAAGCCGCCTCCAGATCCTCCACCTGCAGGTGTTTTTTAAACAGGTCTTCAATTGCCTTGGGGGATTGTTGTAGATGATCTTCGAGATCCTTCACATCGGTCAAAACCTGATCCGGATCGGCACCAATCTGATCCTGCATCGCCAGGTTTAAGAAGGCCGGGTCAATTTCGCGATAGGGCATCAAAACGGGGTCCAGATTGCCGATGATCAGGCTGTAATCCAGGCCGTGCTGGTGTAAGATGGCCGCCAGGTTAAAAGCACGCATAATCTGCACCGCATCCCCACCCAGCAGCAAATTAAAGGGGGGTTCCGTTTGTTGGATCAGGCTGCTGAAGGTTTCCATGACATCAGCCGGCAGGATTGTTTCCAGTTCTTTAAAGGCCCGCGATTGTTCGATGCACAGTTTGCGCACCTTTGCCGGGGAAAGTTTTTCAAAGGGATTGATCTTCAACATCGCCCCAAACAGGATCTTATAAAAATCCTGGTCGCTGAAACGGCTGGGGGAAACAACCCGTAAGTCCTGGTGCGTTTTTAAGATAGACGATAAATGGGCCAGCATTAAGTCCGAGATTTGGCGGTTATGGTTGATTAACAACGGCCAGTTTTCATCACCGGTCTGTTCGATTAAAAAATCACGCAGGGAAATCGTCAATTGGGTCTGGGGTGTCGCCTGGGCCTGCAGGTCGGGGTAAAACAAACGCGGTCGTTTGGCGTTCACCCGGCTGCGGTCTACCAGCAGCAATTTGATGTCCGGGTCCCCGCGCAGGTTCTCGTACCAGCTGCGCAAAGCCAGGTTACCGGTGCACATCAGGGTGGTGAACCCATGCTGCAGCGACCATTCGTCGAGGATATAATCACCCGGGCGGATAATGCGCTGCGGATCTTTGAGGATGACGGTGGTTTCATTTTGGAGCGGGTTCAGTTTGTCTAAAATCCAATCATTAATCATGGTTTATCCCCTTAAAACAACCCTTTTTGTCCTTTAGGCTGCTGTTTCTGATTTTCTTTTTCAAAGGCTTCCTGGCGCACTCGCCGGGAACACAACAAATAATCTTCCTGCACCGCCAGTTGGGCGGTTTCGGAAAGGGTCTCAAAACTTAACCCACCCTGTTCGTAGAGCAGTTTGCCCAATTCGTACAAACCGGCCCGGCGGCATTGGTAGATCCAATCCGCCAGGGTAGCCGGGTTTTCGGGGCGGTCTTTTTCCGCCGGGGGCACCGAGTTTAAGAGGGCATTCGTAAACCGTTTCACCCGCCTTAAAGCACCGCTGCTGCGCAGGTTTTGTTTTTGGGCAAGTTCCGCTTCATCCTGCGCCGGGCGCCATAAACCTTCACTGGTGCGGTAAAAATATTCCGGCAGCCAGTCGAATAACAAACGGCGTGGTTTGTCCTTAATTGGCAGGTACTGTTCAAACAGGTCCGAATAATGTACCCCTTCAAACTGGGGGTTTTCCTTTAAATAAGTGGTCATAAACCGGGACAGGCGTTCGGCGGCGGCTTCTTCTTTTTTGCTCTCGGCTTCGTCCACCACATCCACCGTATCCAGCAGATACCAGCGGGTGGTGACCCCGCCCTGCGGATTGGGAATCTCGACCGCTTCGGCCACACTGCTTAAAAGGTTCATAAAATTATGGCGTTCAAACTGGCCTTTGCGCACCATGCGGGAAACCAATTCATCGTAAAGGTGATCCGCTGTGCTGCCGGGAACACGCTCCAGGGCTTCCTTTAAAATAAGCTGGGCTTTGTGGGTAAAACTGGTCTGGTCTTCTTCCCCGGTGATGTGCACCTCGGCCCGCGTTTCGCCGGGGCGCGGTTTGCGGAAGTTGATCACCAGGTCACGTTTGGTGACTTTATTTCCAGTATGTTGGTTCTCCGTTTTTGTTCTTGTATCAATAAATAATGTTTGATCAATTTCTTCAGAAATGAAACCAACGTTTGCCATAATATCTTGCAATAATTCCCATATTTTTTCATCACTATGAAAACACAACGAGATATATCTTCCTGGTTTTAAAACCATATAACATTCTGTAAACACTTTTTTTAATTGAAAAGCCCAATCTTCCTCGGTTTTTTTCCGTACTGAATTCACGATAATTTCCTTATTAATCCAACTAGTATCATAGTTCAGCCAAGATTCCCAAATAAAATTCAATTCACCATACTGTACAGTTCCAGCATATGGGGGATCGGTAAAAATATAATCTACTGAATTTTTTTTTGTATTTATTGAAGTCGATGTTTGGGTTGATATAATTAGATCATTGGAGATTAGTTTATTAATTTGTTGATATCCTTTCAAAAAATCTGAAAGGGTATCCTTCATAAAATTCCATACATTTATAATATGTTGAACTTGAGGTATATAATAAGTGCCTTTTTTTACACGTCCAATGCCATCATTATTTTGGCCCATCATATTCGATGATTTTAATATATTTGAAGTAATTTCAAATAACATAACAGACTTTTTTGAGGCAAGTTGTTTGGTTTTATCAAATAACAAAGCCAAAGCCCATAAATTTCTCTTCGTGAACAACTCGGACACGGTGCGGAAATTACGGCCTAACCGCCACTCATCTCCCCAGGGTTCGGTATCAGATTCAACATTCATCATGCGATGCGGGGGATACCAATAAGGAATTTCTTTTGATTCGATTTCTCGGATCTTTCCCAAATCATAACGATCAAAATATTCCAGTTTTTTGGGATTTTTATCATTATAAGATCGTTGGTCTTTTTTGGGTTTGCAGCCATCCAGGCACTCATAACTGACCAGTACCGGGATCGGGTCAAAACGTTTCGTTTTCCCTGCCTTGATCTCTTCATCATGTCCCTCTTGATGGCAATAGGGACAGACATTCGCTTTTTTGAAACCACCGCCACTCTTTTTGGGGATTTGCACTTCGGGGCAGTCAAATAAGGGCATCTGCCGCAGGCAACGTGGGCATTCAAAAACGTAACTATAGACCGTGTAATTGGTGATGGCCTTGCCGTCGCAGCGGTCGCAGCGCGTTTCATATAACCAGTCCATTTCGTCTTTTACCGCTGCTTCCAATTGGTTAAAGGCTGCCTGCAGCTGGTCGGTATCAACCGGGGTGCAGTAGTTTTTGGTGATGAAGGTGGCCGCCGGGGAAAGGTCAATGGCGATTGCTTTACGCCCTTCCATCAGGGCAGCCAGGGCGGTGCCGCCGCTGCCGCAGAAGGGGTCCAGCACCAGGTCACCCGGTTGGGTGTAGTGTTTAATATATTCCTGAATGGCATCGTGCGGTTTTTTGCTCCAGTAGGTGTGCATATTATAAATGGCGGTGGCTTTGGTGGTGGTGATTGGTTTATCAAAGGGCGGCACATCATACTCATCCGTCCCCGGATCGTAGGGTGTGCTGTACTCGGCCACAAATTTTTCCAGGTTAGGGTTCGGCCCGCTGCTGTAATACCCTTCCGGCATCTGCGGGATTTCTTTTTTAAACATCGATGGTTGTTGGGTAGTTTTCTGCTTTGCCATATTAAGTCCTTAATTCACTATTCGGTTTGGGTGTCCACTTCATAAATAATATCATCTACCGACCCGTCTAGGTCTGTTTGTTTTGCAGGGAAGTTTTAAATTCTCCCCCAATTGGCTTAACCATGCTTTTTCTGATTTTCTTTTTCAAAAGCTGCCTGGCGCGCGCGCCGGGTGCACAACAAATAATCTTCCTGCACCGCAAGTTTGGCAGTTTCGGAGAGGGTCTCAAAACTTAACCCGCCCTGTTCGTAAAGCAGTTTGCCCAATTCGTACAAACCGGCCCGCCGGCATTGGTAGATCCAATCCGCCAGGGTAGCCGGGTTTTCGGGGCGGTCTTTTTCCGCCGGGAGCACCGAATTTAACAGGGCGTTCGTAAATCGTCTCACCCGCCTCAAAGCACCGCTGCTGCGAAGGTTTTGTTTTTGGGTCGCTTCCGCTTCATCCTGCGCCGGGCGCCAGGTGCCTTCACTGGAGCGGTAAAAATATTCCGGCAGCCAGTCGATTAACAAACGGCGTGGTTTGTCCTTAATTGGCAGATACTGTTCAAACAGGTCCGAATAATGTACCCCTTCAAATTGGGGGTTTTCCTTTAAATAGTTGGTCATATAACGGGACAGCCGTTCGGCGGCCGCTTCTTCTTTTTTGCTCTCCGCTTCATCGACCGGATCCCCCGTTGTTAATAAATACCAACGTGTTATGAGTTTGCCGTTCACATCCGGGTTTTGTACAGCTTCGGCCACCGTTTTTAATAACCCGCTAAAATCATGACGTTCAAATTCCCCTTTACGTACCATCCTTGAAACCAATTCATCATAGAGGTGGTCAGCAGTGCTGCCCGGCTTACGGTCCAAGGCTTCCTTTAAAATAGCTTGTGCCTTTTCGGTAAAACTGTGCGCGTCCTCCTTCCCGGTAAAACGCAGATCCGCCCGGGTTTCGCCGGGGCGTGGTTTACGGAAATTAATAACAAGGTCGCGTTTGGTCACTTTGTCCGACATCAATTGATTGAAAGATTTCTGTCCTGTCTCAATATATAAAGCAGAGTCCAAGTTTTCTGGAATAAAGCCAATTTCAGTCATCATATCTTGCAACAATCCCCAAGTCCCTTCGCTTGCATCATGGTAACAAATAGATATCCAACGTCCTGGCTTTAATATCCTGAAGCTTTCCTGAAAGACTTGATAAATTAATTTCTCCCAATCATCTTCAGTCTTACTTCTTGTACGATTGATAATAATTTCTTGATCATGCCAATTAGTGTCTAAATCTAACCATGCTTCCCAAATAAAATTCAATTCTCCATATTGTCTAGCATCGCCATACGGGGGATCTGTGAAGATATAGTCGATAGTATTATTGGGGATATTCTTCACATTTGTTGCAGTTTGTGTAGAAATACAAACATTTGTCGATTGGATTTTATTTAATTCAATGCTTGCCTTTATGAGATTTGTATACTTTTGATCAAAAAGTGTTCGAAATGACATTTCTTTATAAACAGGTGGTAAATAATAGGTCCCTTCTTGAGGCCCTCCTCCTTTTTTCCGGAATCGATACATCTTTGTTGCGTTTAAAATTGCCCCTGATAAACAAAATAATAATGAGGTGTCGTTAATATTTTTTTTAAAGAGCGCCAATGCCCAAAGATTTCTTTTAGTAAACAATTCCGACACGGTCCTGAAATTACTGGTACCTGCTCGCCATTTATCTCCCCAGGGTTCGGTATCGGATTCAACGTTCATCATGCGATGCGGCGGGTACCAATAGGGGATATCCTTTCTTTCAATCTCACTAATCTTACCCACATCATACCGTTCAAAATATTCGCGTTTTTTGGGGTTTTCATCTTTATAAGTTCGTTGTTTGATCTTGGGCTTACACCCACACAAACATTCATAATTTGTGATAACCGGAATTTCATTTATTTTTTTTGCTATGCCCATTCCTATTTCTTCTTCATTTTCATTACCATAACAAACAGGGCACAAACTCACTGTTTGTTTTTTTTGTTTTTCTCCTATTACTTGTTCTTCCTCAATACAATCCACGAGGCTTATTTTGGATAAACATCTTGGGCATTCAAATACTGTTGACCAAACCATTGATTTAATTAATGCTTCACCATCACAAATATCACATTTGGTTCTATAAAGCCAATCCAATTCTTCGCCAATATCATTCATTAGTTCTATGTATGCTTTTTCAACTTCTTCTTCATAAATTGATGAACAATAATTTTTGGTTATAAAAGTTGCTGCTGGAGAAATATCAATAGCAATTGCATTCCTCCCTATTAACAAACTTGAAAGAGAAGTTCCACCACTTCCACTAAAAGGGTCAAATACCAAATCCTTTTTTTTTGTAAAATGTTTAATATATTGTATTATGGCTTTGTATGGCTTTTTTGAGGAATACGTATGCAAATCATTAATCGGGTTTCGTCGATTTCCAATTTCGATCTTTTCATTAAACGGCGGCACATCATACTCATCCGTCCCCGGATCGTAGGGTGTGCTGTGTTCGGCCACAAATTTTTCCAGGTTAGGGTTCGGCCCGCTGCTGTAATACCTTTCCGGCATCTGCGGGATTTCTTTTTTAAACATCGATGGTTGTTGGGTAGTTTTCTGCTTTGCCATATTAAATCCTTAATGCCCTATTCGGCTGGGGTGTCCACTTCCAAAATAATATCATCCGCCTGACCAGCCTGTCGCAGCTGGTTTTGCAGGTAGGTTTCAAATTCGTTCACCAGTTGTTTTACTTCGTGGGCCTGGTAGGTGTTCTTTTGCGGTTTAAAATCAGCCAGACGCAGCTTCACCACCTGCACTGTGCGGAAAGCAGCCGCCAATTGGCTTAACCATTCGGTAAAATCGCGGCTCTTTTGGTAGGTGAGTAACAAACCGATCAAATCCAACGCTGATTCGGCGACCAGCAGTTGTCCAATCCGTTCGTCCGGTGTGGCTTCCTGTAACCGTTTCTGGACCAGGGGGCTGCGTAATAAAGCTGCCTTGTCGATCAGCGCGGTGCTTAACCCCAGCCGGCAGGTATCCAAAACGGTCTTGGCGTTATCCAGCCAGGTTTTGGCGTTTGAAAAAGTTAATGGGCAGTTAACCGGCTGCGGCATCTGGCGCAGATCTCGCTGCACCTGAACCCTGGTTAATTCCGCTGGGAATAAACGGCCGTCTTGCTGGCTTTTATGCCACAGTGTTAACAAATCACGCCGCTGACCGGTATTTAACTGCGGAATGGTTTCCAGGGCTTCCAACAAGGTTAATTCCGCTCCCCGCGCGAGCTGTTGAATGGCCAGGCGGGTTTCTTCGCTGGCCTGAACGATCTTGTCAAACACAGTCAGGTAGAGGGTGGCATAGGCCTCGATTGCTTCTTTGCCAGGGTTTAAACATTCTTCCGCCAGGCGGACCGGCTGGGCTGCCAGGTTTTTTAAATTCTCCAGGCCGCTTTGCGCCACCCCTAGTTTTTTGCGAATCGGGTCAAATTGTTTTTCTTCGGGCAGATTCACTTCCCCGTAACGGGCAATGGCTCTTAACGTTTCCGATTGTTCCAACAGGGTTGTCATCTGCTTCAACTGGGCAAAGCGGGTGGCAAAATCATCGACATCCGCACCCTTATATTCCAACTCACTGTACACCAAATAACCAAAAGCCTGTTCCAGGGCATAGCGGATGGTTTCAATCGTATTGTCGGTTTGAATATTTTGGGTCAAAAAGGTCTGCCACTGTTTGATCACTTCCATGTAGGGATTAGGTTGATTCAAATCCTTAAACAGCGTTTCCAAGGTGGCAAAACGCTGTGGCAAAAGAGTGGCCAGTTCATGCCGTTTGGTTAGAAACTGGACAAGATTGGTTTTGATCTGGGCTTCTTCCTGATCGGTTTTGATCTGCTCGTTTTCCAATAGAATCGCGGCGAAGGGGGCGATGATTTCCCACCCTTCCGGCGGTTTTAAAATCTCAACCGCCTCCAGCCCATCCAGCAAGGCTGCGTTAAAGGTTAAGTCGTTAATATTGGCATAATCAATCACTTCCACCGGCAGATTACGCCCCTGCACCTGAGCGCGCAGTTTGCCTTCTTTAACCAATGCCAGCAGATAGAGCTGGATTAACCGTTTGCTTAAACCGTAGTTTTTTCCATTCGGTCCATTAATACCGGTAAAGTTTTTCACCAGGGTATCCACTTTAATGGCTGTACCCAGGCTGGTTGATTTTTGGCCGATCCACTCCAACAGGTCATTGGCATAGGCACATTGGCTGAGATCAAGTTTGTTTTCTGCTCCCGGTCGCACAATACCTAAGGTCGGGCCAAACGTACGGGAGGCATCCACCTCTTTTCCCGTTTTTATACCCCGTTCAAACTCTCCTTGTTTAACGATCCCATTAATGACGTTCACCACGGCGGTGTCGTCAAAAACACTCTGGGCGTTAAAGATCATCCCGGCGCTGTCATAGGTACTGTCCAAAACCTGGCTGATGGCCGGGGTCAGGATGGTTTTCAGGTCGCCCTGCATTGAAAAATTCAGATCATGGTGATGTAAGGATCGTAAACTGCCGCGGCCATAAACCTCACTCACCATGCGCACCAGGGAACCCATTTCAATTTCCAACTGTTTCCGCACCCACTGCAAAATCACCTGGGCGTCTTCCCCCTCTTTGTTGCGGTATTCGGCGATCAGACGGTTATAGGCTGTAAAATCAATCAGGCGGGATTGTTCGCTGCCGGTCAGCACATCCGGGTTCCACACCAACAGGCGCGGGTCTTTTTTCTGTTGGATGATGGTTTTGGTGTTTTCTTCAGCTGGGGAAGAAGAGATAAAGACCATAAAATCTTCCCCGGTTTCTTCGCTGTTGATATTGGGCAGGGAAAGGGCACCTTGTGGCAAATGGTTCAGGTCGCGCATTAACAACCGGCCTTTGATGCCGCGTTTATGCCAGGCGATATTCAGGCTGCTATTTGAATCAACCGGCAGTTCGGAAAACAGGGAAACCGCCCCGGCAGAAAGATCAAGCACCATAGTCGGCGTGCGTAAAAGCCACTCGTTCATCGAAAGTAAAAATTTCCAGGCATCGAAACGATCTTTTTCGTTGTTTTCCGCTTCTGCCCGGAATTTGGCAAATTCATCTTTGGGAGAAATACCGGAAGCACCCGCCGGGTTAAACCGGTACAACCCGTTCACCTCTTCAATCTGCACCAATTCCCGCTGCAAACTATCCAGCAAGATTTCATAATGGTCCAAATTATCATTCTTATCGGAGGCCTGTCCGGATTCATGGTCCTTCCATTCCATCACGGCATTCATGATCTCTTCGGCCGTCAGCCCTTTTTCTGCGGTTTTGGCGATATATTCCAAAAACAAGGTTTTGGTGATCTTTTCACACCGTGCCGGGAAGGTTTTTAGATAACCTTTGGTGGCAGAAGAAATCTGGCGTTTGGCCTGCTCATAGGCCTTCCACTCTTGCGGGAATTTGGTCTGGATATTGGCAATACTGCGGTTTACACCGGAGGGGTCTTCTTCATAAGAAACAACTTCATCAAACATAGACCATAAACTGATCAACTCATTGGATTGTTTTTTAGATTGGCGTTTGACCGTTTCGAGCATAAAATATAAAGCCGAACGAACGGTGGTCAGGTTAAACGAAACCGCACGTAAAACATCCATACTGTTGCGGTAAAAGGGAAAAAATTCACTGAATTGATCCTTACCGTGGGTTTCCACCCAGGTAAAACCGTGTTTATAATCCTGATAATATTGGTCAATCGCATTTTTCTGGGTAATCTCCCGCACCCGGGCTAAGGCGATACTATAATAATCATCATCATTTTTGAGGAGGGGCACCAGATCCAATCGTTCGCGGGCGATAATATTTTTCGATCCGGCGCTTTTGCTTTCAATGGCCTGCTGGGCGGCACATACCGTCCACACCGGGAAATTATGGTGACGGGTCAGGCGGTTCGACATCACCACCAACGCCTGTTCATCCTCCGCCCGCTGCTGATCACTACGCTGTTTCATATATAAGGAGACTTCATCCAAAATCAGGAACAAACCTGCGTACCCTTCTGCCAGAATCTGTTCCACCATGTTGCGCAGCACCTCTTCCGATTCCACCGGGATATTGGGGGTGATTTCTAAATAATCCTTATAAAAATTCCACAATTTTTGGCCACAATCCCGCTGGATGGATGGGTCATCCGAACTGCTCAGATCATTAATAAAATCACTTAAATCTTCCTGTTCTTCCTCATCAAAATATTTTGGGTTCGCCAGATAGGCCTTTAGATCATCTTTATAACGAGCATAATCCTGTTCCAAAAAACGCTTGGCTAAAATTTGGGTCGGGTAAATTGGCAGGGAACGTCCGGTTTCCAGCCGAAATTGTTCGGAAACCGCGTCCAAAATATGTGCAGTTAAGGATTTATCGGCATTCTCCAGCCCTACCCCACCGCTGCCGCTGCCCACCAGGGTTTTAACAGCCACCAAAATACCTTTGGTGGTTTCATTTTTTCTTTTTAAGCCGTTTTCATAAAAACTGTAAATACTTTCCCGTTTTCCCATCCCGGCTTTTTCTTCTTTTTCTTTAATTTTTTTCCAAATGGAATCATCCCCAATGCCGATCGCACCTAAAAAAGAAAGCAAATGCGATTTCCCCGATCCAAAGTCAGCCTGGATCCAATAACCCTGCCCAATCGTAAGGTCTTTGCGGTCTGGTTGGTAAGGAGCGGCCATTTGTTTTAAGATGTCATTTAAGAAAGAGCGCACCGGGTTGATTAAAAATTCATCCACCGTCTTCGTTTCCGCCAATCGTTTTTGACGGCTTTCCTGTTTTCCGTTTTCTTTCCAAATATGGTTTTCCACAATGTAGACACTGGTGATCTCTTTTGGATAGGTCAGAATCTGGTCCAGCGTTTGGCGTTTGAATAATTGGTTCATGATTGGATTAGGCATTGGTTAACTCCCAAATATTATTTTCTGCGAATAATTGGTTATCGAATTTAAGCTCTTCTTCGGCAGCGGCTTCATGGAACAAATAAATCTGGCTACCGCGCATTTCACCTGGCAGTAAAATCAGGATATGCTGCTGGTTAGATGCCCACAAGCGTAATTTGCTCACATCCAGACTGTAAGCAAACAACAATTCGATATGCTTCAGAATTAAAAAATTTGTCTTTTCGCGGCTGTTGTATAAAAATTCTTCCAGGGCTTTATTTAACCGATCCTGCGTATTTTGAGGACGCCTGGATTCCTTTTTTATTACTTCCTGTAACTGGTCGGGGTCAAAACTGTCCAATAACACCCGGTTAATGGAAAACGGGCTGGGAAACGGATCACCGTTATCCAACTTGGCGTGTGCCAGGGCACTTAATTCAAATTGGTCCAAAGCCTGATAGGTCCCCAAAATGGCATATAAATGCCGGCCAATATTCACGGATAGATTTTGTTCTAAAATCTCCAGAATTTCAGTTGGTTGTAATTTCATGCTCACCCCTACCGCCAAATTCGGCGGATGAATAAAAAATTTCAAATGCGGTTTTTTGATCCACATCCAAGGTAAATTGTTTTACAAAATCAATCTCGCTGATTTTTGAAATGATTTTTAACGACCGTAATCGATACAGCTGGTTTTGCATCCAATCCCGGTGCCAAAGCATGTTACGATGCATAAACCCATTCAACAATTTCTCAAAGGGCACGGTCGCCGGTTGGGGATATTCGGACGTTAAAACAAACATAAAACTTTCCAGATCCCCATTCCGCAGAGAAAAGAAGAGTTTTTCACCAGCCAGATCACCAATCTCCAACAATTTATAAGTATTAACCAATGACTTCTGAACCTCATAGATTGTTTTTTCTTTGGCTTCCGGGAAATACCGTTTCACAAATTCCTCAATGAGCGATTTTGAAATAAAGCCCAAGGCCAGGTTCGGCCAAATGACCTCTTCGGCGAATAACGCGGCAATTTTTTCCTGTTTTTGGATGACATAAAATAAAACATTTTTCTTAACGGTATCGTTTTCCGATTCGGCAAAAACTTTGGTTAAGGGGTTTTTTATATCCGGATAATTTAAATAACGACTGAGAATATAACGGGCCCGCCGGATGCGGGTCGATTTTGAATTATACGGCAAATGCTCCACCAGATAGGATTCAAAACGATCCTTATTGGGTAACTCATAAGCCAATGATAAAAACCGCAAACTGTTTAAAATTTCGTCATTCGCAAACAAGGTTAATTTTTTCTCCACCTCAGAGTCATCCTCCGGCATGGAAAAAAGATTGGGTTGTAAGGTGTCCATCGTTTCTTCCTGACCTTCCAATTCGTTTAATAAAGTACCAATAAATGCCAAAAATATGGCCGCCGAAGCACCAATCCCTGGCACCTGCTCTAACACCGCCACGGGCTGGCGAATGATACCGGATAAATCCTCAAAGCGGTTTAGTAATTCCTGGGCAATCGGTTTTACATCCACCCGGGGAATGGCATAGGTTAATAACAATTCAATTTTTTCAACCTGTGACAAATACTGAGGATCCAGGAGGAATTTTTTTCGTAAACGGTCACGATGACCTTTACTGGAGATGGGTTCACTCATGAAAAATCCAAGCCCTTGTTTGATTTCTCATCGGGTTTAAAATCAAACTGAGAACCACCGGCAATCCAATGGTCCAAGGTATTGCGGTGAAAACGCCAATGACGTCCCACTTTCTGGGCCGGAATTTTCCCTTCCTGGGCAAGTTTATAAATGGAGGAGATTGGAATTTTGAGATACATCGCCGCTTCCTCTACCGTCAGAATATCCGATGAGAAATCCATAATTACCCCTTCTTGATTACTAGTTATTGGGCGTTAGTCCTAATTATTGCATATCGCTGGATTAATGTCAAATAAATTATCGGTAAAGAAATTGGGAGATATGGGAGGTTATTGCATTAAATATTACGCTAAAGAGAGAAGGAAAAGATTAAAAATATAATAAGGTCCGTCGAACAACATCCCGTAAAGCGTAAATCACCATAACCGTTTGGTCACGGGAAGGAATTGGAATTCGCTCATTACTATGTATGGCAGAATTTCTACTACGACTAATAACTTTGGAGAGATCTTCCAGTGAAGGATCCAGATATTCAGCAGGCATTTGTTCACGGACCAATCGAATCAGTCGTCCCAGCATCATTTTTTCATCAAATTCAATATTATTACGAATTAATATTTCTTTTATACCCACTTCAAGAATTTTTCCGCATAAAGAAATTGTTGCAATATAACATTCCTGATCAAAACAAATCGATATTTCTTCCAAGGTTCTAAAAAAATCATCACGATAGTTTTCATTAATATTTTTTTGTTTACACTCATCGATTAACTTGATTACAGATTTTGCAATTTCAGATGTTTCTGGACCCATTAATTGACTGACGGCCTCCCGGATTTTTTCATCTGAATACGCCAAACCGCGGCCATATTCCGTTAGTTTATAACCAATCCACATTCCCCCTTCAGAACCAAATATTGGAAAGGGGTCCCTAATAACATCAACTAACGATAACTCCTGGATATGAGATGTCACCAATCCGAGCCCAAATTCTTTTAAGGTATTACTTGTACTTGGATCAATGATCACATTATTGTCAAATTTTGCTCCATGATTAATTAATTCTTTAAATAATTCATATCGAAACAATGGCATAACGAATTCTCCAAATAATTATTGCCCTCCAATAAAAGGCTATTGTATAGGGGTTTATAGATATAGCTTACACTATTTCGTTTTAAAAAACCAATATACGCTCACCACATTTTTTCATCATTCAAACTGGTTACTCACCATTGTTTAGTCCATGTTTTCCAGGGTCAGGTAGTGAGGGAATCCGTAGTTATCCAGAGCTAATAAAAATTTGCCGTTCGGGGAGATTTTTGCTTTGGTAAATGGGCCGAAAATTAAACCGATTTGTTTTCCAAATATCAAATCCCAAACATACAGCATTCCTGATTTATCTAAAAAAGAACAAGTATGATTTTCTGATAATGATAAATTATGGATATCAAAGTCGAATTGTCTCTGAAAAATCATTCTATCTTGAGAAAGGTCCCAATATTGCAGATAATTGTTCACACTTTTAAAACAGCAATGAGTTCCTTCAAAATTTATTTGGACATCCGAGACTTCTAAACTATCAACAAACAGCTCGTGTAATAAATGATCAGAATCTAAATCATAAAAACGAACCATCTGATCTTTTCCATATTCACAACGATAACCGCCATTAATTGTCTGAAAATAATCATTTTTTAGCTGCTTTATGGGTTTTATGATAATTTCAAGACCATCATCATCCCAAGAAAACATTTCGGGATCTTGACCATGTATAGCGTTATCTACGATTTTATATTTACCATCCGGTAATTCAATTAATTTACTAAGTGATTCATCACAATCAATTGATTTTGTTTTTATTTTATGTTCTAAATCATAAAAAATAAATTTATCGTCACATTGATAAATTAAAGTTTTCCCATCCAATGAAAACGTAAAACCTGAAACCACATGATCATGAGGAACCAAATTTACTGTTCTCTGCACCAAATCAATTAAAGCAAACCTATGAAAATTCTCAGTTTGCCCTACGATAAAGTCATTATTCGGAGAAATGAAAATATCAAGTAGCAGTATATCATCTGTAACCAAATCCATTAATTGTGAAAAATCTAATACGGTTAATCGGTTCTCCCCAAGCAGGTAAACATAGTTTTTATTACAGGATACTTTATAGTTATCAATTATCGTTGGTGCACTATAAATGCTGTATGTTTGATCCTTAATGGGATCATAAACTCGCATTGGGGGAACACCGTTTTCGTTTAACCAAACATCGAGAATTAAGTAAAAATCCGAGACAATTTCTAAAGATTTAACAGCATCGTTATCTTTAATAATATTTAGTTTTTTGCCTGTTTTCAGATCAAAAACAATTTCACAGTTTGTTCCATAAAGTAAGAGTTCTTGCCTGTTTTCATGAATTGTGAAATGTGGAAAATTCTCGTTTCGATAAAAATTAAGGGAGATATAATCGGGATTCACTTTAGGGATTTGCTTAAATATCTCAATTGCATCCTCACGATGATTAGGGTTATTTTCAATTATCCAACCTGCGTTTTCTATTTTATATTGTGATTTAAGGTTTCTAATATCAATTACCTCGACATATGTAAAATCAATATCATTTTCTCCGTATACAAACAACCAGTTTTTGGATTGCAGGATTTTTATTTCGAGGATATTGAAAGAAAACGTAAATTCTTTAATAATGGTGTTGTTACTCAAATTCCAAATCAAAACTCGGTTTTTATCGGCACTGATAATTGATTCTTCCCGTCTTAAAGTCTCAATCATTACCAATGGCTCAGTATGCCCAGTTAAGACAGTTTTAATTTTGCGTTGTAAAATATCAAAAACAATAACTTCGTGGTGATTACTCTCATAAACCAAGGTTTCATCATCCAAAAAAACGAATTTATCCAAAACACCATCTTGTTTTTCGGTGAACTCGATAATATATTCCTTATTTTTTAAATTAAACACTTTAGCAATATAAGTAAACCATCGATTGACTTTATCAGATTCAGTGATTGGCTGATCAACCTGTTGGGTTGCGATGATTATTAAATACTTTTCATTTGGGGAAAGGATTATTTTATGGTGGCTAACACCGTCGCCAGCAGGGAGGTTTTGATAGAATGGTTGAATTTCTTTATTGTGGGCGTTCCCCAAAAACAAATCTCCATTTTCCGCCAGAGTTAAGAACTTTTCGTTATCAGCCAACGGTTTAATATCTTCGGCTTCGAATTCCAATTTCCAATGTAAAGCCGAATATCGATTTTTTAACACTTTATTTTCCGCAATATATGCCAGGTTATTAGGCTCTAAATATAATTCAATCCAATCTAATAATTTATCATATTGGTTATGGAAAGCAATATTGCGAATTTGCTGTAATAAATAGCATTCCTCTAGGTTACTAGTGAAATTATCTGCTCCAATACTTAAACTCATGAAAAATTGCTCAATTTGAATGTCAATTTCTTCTTCGAATTTTAAGCGAATGGCATAAGAATAATCTTTTAGAACGTCTGAAACAGACCTTGTTTGAAAATGGTCAACAATGTTAGAAAATTTGTAGTAAAAATCCTGAAAATTTGTAAAAAATGTTTTTTTCTGTATAAAATCTTCCTTAAAAAACTCATTAAGGAAATCCATTACCAATGGGTGTACCCATATCCTATTTCCACCATCTATTCTTTTTACCAAATTCAGTAAAACTAATTTATTAAGGGATTGTATGAATGGGTCAGCAGGATTTAATTTTTGAAATTGTTTTCCATTATAAAAGAGACATAAGCGATCTAAGGAAAGATAGTTGCTGTCATTTAATAAACTGATACAGTGCAACAATCGCTCCTCTTCAGAATTTTGGATTTGTTCGATATGGGATAAAAGGGTGGATCCAATATTCTGAGAATGATTTGTCGCATCCGTAATTTCACCAGACTGCAGTAAATTTGTTCGATTAATAGATAAAAGTTGAATATAATCTTCCAGGGTGACATCACTGTAGTAAGAAAGATAACTTCCTGCTATCTCTAAAGCTAGTGGGTGATTTCCCAGTTGCCGGCAAATTTCAAAAACATATTTGATTTCTTCATGAGCGTTTTGCACATCAGTGAAAGGGATCAAATTCATTCTACCCATTTTATTAAGCAAAAACTCGGCAGCCTGTTTATTTGTTAACTCAGGCAAATGTTTAAACTCCGCATTTTTAGTAAGACTTTGAATGATGCATGTGCCTAATATTTTGCACTTAAATTGATTGATAGAAAGGCTGAATTCCTCCATCGGTTGAAAAAACTTTGTTAGGTAATTGATATTATCAAAAATCAACAATGTGTTTTCTGAATCAACCACTCTTTCAACAAAACTCTTAGCGTTTTGAATTTTTTGCGCTTCAGATGTACTCATCTTGGGAGTTTTCAGTCCCAATTTTTCTGCTAACGATGCAAATTCATCAATAAGATGATTAGCCGCATTAATCCAAAACACCCCCTCCGGAAAGTCACCACGGTTTTCATAAGCATATTGGACAGCAAACTGTGTTTTTCCAGAACCACCGAGTCCTGTGATAATCACCGGTTTATTTTGGGGTGTAAGCACTTCCCGAACTTCTGCAAAAAATTCTTCATTTTTAATATACTGGTTGTTAACCTGAAATGGTACTTTGAATTGATTTATAAATAAAGCATCATTTATCGGTACAAGGTTTAGTAACTTAATTAATCGTCTAATATCACCATTTGTAAATTTTAATTTGTTACTTGTCGTCTGAAAAAAATATTTTGGAAGCGTTTTTAATCCTGTTAATCGAAACCAACGAATGTATTCAGGTATCTTGTTTTTAACTTTGGGATGGATATCCGGTGATATCACAACAAAACCATTGAGGTGATAAAAGTCCGACCTTTCTTTTTCTTGTTTAAATATTTCAATGGCGTTATCAACCAAGTAGCTAATAGTAGCATTACGATATTCTTCTACCTGCCTGAAAGGATTCCGATTCCCTGTTTGCAAATACTTTCCATTACTTATTTCCCATTCATTATTCTCAGATGCAGTAAATGCATCTTCACAATCTTTTAGTTCAACAATTACAAAAGCGTCGTTCTTTACCAATGCGAGATCAACTGGTTTTCCATTCATTGAAAAATTAGCAAGGATAAAAAACTTTTCCTCTTGGAAATCTTCACTCTCAAATGCTTGAATTAATGAATCCAACGCAACCCGTTCATGGGTTGTATTAAATTTTTCACCGATCCATACCTCAAATTTTCTCATAAAAACCCCAGCTTCAATTTTTATTCTTAATTTTACAGTAAAAATATTTATTTTTCTCAAAATCGAATTTAAAGAATATAAATCAATAATTATTTATATTCTTTTTATGGGATCTTCTTATAAACCATACACATCCATCCCTAATTACGCAGCCATTAGTAAGTTTTCTGTTTCTTCCAGAAGAACATTTCCTTACTGACACGCCAATATAACAATTGTTTTTATCCCTGATTTTAGCAAGAGAAGATTCTTTTTCTCATTGTTCGGAACATTTTTATTATTAATTTTGGTTTTAGATAAGAAGATTTTCGAATCTAAAATTCAAACTAAAGTTAGGTTAAACCATACTTTTTAAAAACATTATCAATAATGGTTTCTGTCTGTTTTAAATCAAAAGATAAATTCTCTATCCCCATGCGTTCTCTAACCTCAAATAATGCTTGGGCCAAACGAAGTCGAAACTCCCCCGTAAGATGTGAGAAAGAATGAAAAATCTTTAACAATTCCGGATCGGGTTCTGGTTCATTTAATAAACCATATACGTCCATCCCTAACAAAGCAGCAATTGGTAATAACTCTGCTTCATGAGGAACAGTTTCACCATGCAGCCACGCCAAGACCACAACCGGTTTTTGTCCTAAAAGATCACAAAAGGCTAAAAAATCTTCCTCCCCCGGCTGGGATCGGCTCCATCGTTTGTATGCTCTGTTAAACCAGGCCGGAAATTTTGACATGTCTTTTACTTTATTTAAACAATGAGAATCAGAATAATGATAAATATGTTCTGCTTTAATCATATAATATTTTCATCATTCTGGCAACGAATCCCCCTTTACTTGATTGGATCACTTTTCTTTTCCATAATGAAGAATGGGATCATGTCCAGGTTCCAAATCAAAAGGATCGCATAATCCTAAAGTACCTGCCATCGCCATCATTTGGTCGCGGCTTATTGTACCGAATTTCTTTTTTAAAGCACTGATATGTAAGCGGATGGTTGCTTCCGATAAACCAAGTTTTAATGCAATCTGATCTGTGGTGTATGCTTTAGCAAGTAACTGCAAAACTCTCACTTGCCTCGCTGATAATGTCGGTGCTAATCTTTTCGGTTTAGGTGGTTGTTCCGCGAGAATAATCATTCCATTTACTTGAACTCCCGGACACGCCTCGGAAAAACCAGGCAAGATACCGCCATCTCGGATCGCCTTTAGCAATTCCTGGATATCATCTGTTACATTTTGGTAAAGAACAGTACCGTTTGCGATGATAACAACAATGGATGGCATCGATGTAATCCTCCCCTAAGTTAACCAAAATATTTGATTCAGAAGCATAACTCCCCAAAAGAATTGCGCATTAATCAGGAGAGAACCTTGTTTTTGAATGTGGGGTTGGAGGATATTTTTCATTCGAGACTCGTATGCGCAAATGAGGTAACGGTAATGTTGAACACGAAAATTAGAACATGTGTTCAGTAAAATTATAGATGAGATTACCCTATTGTGCAAGTAGATCAGAAATAAATCAATCTATCAATTACGATAGGTTTTAAGGTATATACCCTATCGGAATTAATAGATTGAGTGAACGCAACCTGAATGTTATGCTACTGATATCATTTTTCAAAAAAGGAAGGCAGCCATGACATGTTATCTCTCTAACCCAAAAACTAAACAGGGAAAAAATTTGTCAACCCAATTAGATAATTTATTAACGAACTTACAAAATATTTCTCCTCAACTCTCTCTTCTAGTGGGGTTAACGAATGAAGAATTGGATTCTTTGGACCTTTTGGATCCTGTAATTTCAATTAATCAAAGTATCCACTATTTGAAAACAATTGGAGAACAACGCCAAATCAGTAACACACAAAACAATATTTCTAATTGTGGTATTAAAAAATCAAATAAAACTGGTGCTTTACCCAATCGCCAATGGACAAATCTTCGCCAGGAAGCCAAACGGGCAAATCAGTTAACAAATCAATTAAACATGTCTATTCGGAAAATCCATGCTGAAATGGAACAATTAAATGGCAAGGTGCCGGATGACATCGTTCAGCTTAACCAGACAGTTAACAATTCGATTATGAATATGGTTTCTGATTGGAGCCTCGATTTAGCATAAAATATCAGATCTAAACTCAACACTCAAGGAGCATCGTTGGATGGAAAACAATACAAAACGGACAAAACTTCCTCATCAAGTAATCGTAAAAGCACCCGGTTTATTACCGATGTTATATACCCCACGTGAAATAAGTGAAGCGCTTAATATTGCTGAAAGCACCTTTCGCGGTTGGCTACAAACAGGAATTCCCCACCAACGGGATAAACGCAATCGCATCTGGATTAATGGCGAACACTTTGCCGGTTGGGTGAATGAGCAACGAAAACCAAAAACAGTAAGTAATTTAAATGAAGACGAAGCCTATTGCCTGCACTGTAACCAGGTATCAAAGCTAATCTCTCCTCAGGTTCAACCGATCAAGGGAAATCTTGTCCTGATCAAAGGCACTTGTGAAAAGTGTGGAAATATTATTAATCGTGGAGCGCATCGTGATCGAACGCCAGAACTATCTCAAAGTTAAAGAGCATCTCAAATATCTAGAGGAAGTCCTGCTGCTAAATGCTGCGTCCGTCGAACGCTACCGTTTTTATTTGCGCCATTTGCTGCTGTGGGCAGACGATCAGCATATCCGAGATGTTCAAGCCATTCGTCCAACATTACCGTCCTATCTGGCTTCATTACCCGGTAAAGATGGAAAAGGAATTCTGGCCAGCGCATCTCAAAAAAAGATCATCGACTCAAGCAAACGTTTTTTCCGTTGGGCAAAGGTTACATACCCTCGTGAAATGAACAGCCTGCCCCTCTCGTGGATTGATACGCTGCGTCTGCCTCGCCAACCACAAATATCTTCAGAGAATGTCTTTGTATCTCTGGAACAAGTTCTTACATTAGTTAATACACCTATTCCTGAAGATAACCTGGCATTATTACGCGACAAGGCAGCTGCAGCCATGCTGTTCCTATCAGGAATACGTGCCAGCGCTTTTACCACGTTACCCATTTCGGCAGTCGATCTGGATAACCTGACCCTTCGCCAATGGCCAGAGTTAGGAGTTCATACAAAGAACGGAAAAAAAGCAACCACCTTTTTATTAAACATTCCTGAAATACTGGAGTCAGCACACCGATGGGATGAAATTGTACGCAAATCACTTCCTGGTTCAAGCCCCTGGTATGCACCGATTGCGCATTCTTGGGGAGATCAGTTTCTTTCGTTGGATGAACCAGGAAAGACACGCGCTCAAGCCCTTCAAAAACGTCTGAAATTGTTGTTTTCATTGGCAAAGATTGAATTCAAATCACCGCACAAATTCCGGCATGGACACGCCGTTTACGGGTTACTGCATGCTCAGACTATGGCTGATTACAAAGCTGTTTCCATGAATCTGATGCATGAAAGTATCGAGATTACTGATGGCACTTATGCTCCTATGTTGTCCTCCGATGTTCAAGATCGCATCGCAGGACTGTCGGGAAAGGCAATGTCCACGCCGGGTTGCCAAGCACCCCTTATGGGTGATGAGCTTGAGTCATTCCTTAATACACTTGATCGAGAAAGCCAGAAACGGGCTTTGGTCTTCATTGCAGGAAGGTTGGCTCAATGATTAAAATTTGGTTACAAATGCATATTATCGGCTGGGCTCGCTTTGCGATGTGCTTGTGCAACATCTACCTCGGCAATTTGAGCATAATGACGCACCATATCCAACGATCCATGTCCCAAAAGGGATTGCAGCGTAAAAACATCACCACCGGAACGCAGGTAGGTGATGGCGAATGTGTGCCTGAATTTATGTGGATAGGTCTTTTTGACTTCTGCCCGGGCTCCCAACCGGTTGATCAACACACGCAAACTATCTTTGTTGAACGGTCGATCAGCATGGCTGATGAAGAGGGGGGCGTCGGAATCGTCCCCATCTTCCCGGCCAGCCAAATACCGCCAGACTGTTTTTCGGGCAACTTTGCCCAGGTAAACAGTACGCCCCTTGCCACCTTTGGCACCACCGCCCACACCGTGGCGGACAGTTACCTTTCCGGTTTTGAGATCCACATCATTGATCGTCAAAGAACACAGTTCAGTAGCGCGCAAACCAGTATCCAACAAAACCAACACTATTGCTTGGTCACGATTGGCACTCGGACGCCGTATAATAAATTTTTTCCTCACTTCTGTTTGCGATTCTCGCGCATACAAACATGCCTTCATTATTCTTTCAAGCTCTTCCTTAGTGAAAGTTTGCACCGGATGTTTTTGAAATTTTGGCGCGCTGATTTCTTTAGCAGGGTTAGGGTATTTAAACTCTACCTGGAGCCAACCAAAAAAGGAACGGAAGGTAACCCACACGTTACGAATCGTTTTTGCGGACAAAGGTTCCTCACTACCATTAAAACGTATTGGTTTATATTCAGTCCGCAACCAGGCCAAATAACCGGTCAGGTCGGAAGGTTGAACTTTGGAAACACATTGGTCACCAATATATTTCAACCATTGGTTGAGTGTATATTCATAGGTGGTGATTGTGCGTTGGCTTAACCCCTCTGCTGTCTTGAACTTCAAGAAGCCATCAATCGATTTTGATATTAATAATGTTGATTTTGATTTTGTCGAGCCCGGCGAGCTGCGGTTCATAAGAAATTCCTCCATTTTTGGAAAAATGTCTACCGCTGTATGCCGGGCTAACAAAAAACCAGAGCCCGACGGACTCTGGTTTGTCTCTAGTAGCGGGGGCAGGATTCGAACCTACGACCTCCGGGTTATGAGCCCGACGAGCTGCCTCTGCTCTACCCCGCATCGTGTATCTTAACGATTGGAATTTTATCGTACTTATCCGTTCTCGTCAAGGTATACTTTGTACAGGCTTAGGATTTAGTGCGCTCTTTTTTAACCCGTGGTTTTAATACAATTTGAATAGGGGTCCCTGTGAAGGGGTATTCCTCTCGAATCTTTTTTTCTAAAAAGCGCATATAGGTAAAATGAGCCAATTTGGTATCATTGCAGTAGATCATAAACGTCGGCGGATCACTACGGACCTGGGTCCCATAGTACATTTTAAATACCTTTCCAGCCCGCATGGGAGTATGCACATCTTGCGCATTCTGGATCAGCCGGTTAATCGATGAAGTAGTAAGCCGGGCTAATCGTTCCTCTTGCACTTGTAACGCCAGCGGCATCACCTGATCCACACGCTGCCCGGTTTTTGCAGAAATGAACAATAATGGAACATAGTCCATAAAGTTCAGGTCTTGCCGTATTTTTTCAGTAAACTCAAGCATGGTGAAAGTATCTTTTTCAACTGCATCCCATTTGTTCACCAATACCACACAACTCTTTTTGGCTTCTAAAATAAACCCGGCAATATGGGCATCCTGCGCAGTTATACCGGTGGTGGCATCGATTAACAACAAAGCCACATCTGCCCGTTCAATTGCTTTCATGGCTCGTAACACCGAATATTTCTCTACCCCTTGTTCGATTCGTCCACGGCGGCGAATACCGGCCGTGTCGATTAGAGTCACTTCGACGCCGTCATACTCCAGATGTGTATCGACTGCATCACGGGTGGTGCCTGCAATTGGGGATACAATGGCACGCTCTTTACCAACCAATTTGTTTAATAAACTAGACTTTCCAGCGTTTGGTTTCCCTACAATCGCAATTTTAACGGAATCATCATCTTCTTTTTCAAGGTTTTCAGGGAAAGTTTCAACCACAGCATCTAACAAATCGCCGGTAGAAGTGCCGTGCATGGCCGAGATGGCATAGGGTTCGCCCATCCCCAATTCATAAAATTGGTAGGCTTCATCACGGATGGTCACATGTTCAGCCTTATTCACAGCCAAAATGATAGGCGGTGTGGGTTCTCCATTAATCATTTTCTGTGAGCGGCGTAAAATTTCGGCAACCTCGATATCAGCTTGAGTTACACCAGCGGTGCCGTCCACAACAAAGATAATCGCATCCGCGTCCTCAATTGCCACTGCGGCTTGTTGTTTAATTTCGGTAATAAAATCCGCAGAACCAATTGAAAGCGGAGTTTTGCCACCTGTGGATGGATCAATGCCACCCGTGTCAATTACATAAAAAGGATGTCCAGTCCATTCAGCTTCTGCCATTAAGCGGTCTCTGGTAGTGCCAGGTACATCGTCAACAATTGCCAAACGTTCTCCCGTTAGGCGGTTAAATAAGGTGCTTTTGCCGACGTTCGGACGGCCTACAAGCGCTACAATTGGTTTATTCATCTTTATTATTTCCTATGGCAGCCCTGGGGTGGGTGTTGGGGCTACAATCACCTCAATATTAATCACCTCAGGCTGAATACTTTCTACGGTTATCTCTCCGGGAACCAATTCTACCACTGGTTCGAGCTGATAGGTACCCACTTCGTAATCTGTCATGTCAATAACTACGCGAATATCATCGTAGTTAATCGCATCCAAGAGCGGCAGTGGTCCGGAAAGGATGATCGTTACAGTCTGTGGGGACAATTTTGCACTTAGTAAGGGAGAAAGACCGGTCACTTCCACCGGCACGTTCGCCAACGGCAAACTGCTTTGCACAGCCGCCACACTTAATCGTACCAATACGGAAGTACGATCATCTACTACCGAAACCCCATCCGGTAAATTCAGCGGTAAAGAAATGTCAACATCGTCTTTTAAACCGCTCAGGTTCAAAGGCACTGTATTCACATAACCTGGCAGCTCATTTACTACCTGTGGATCGGACGAAAAAACAGTCACTAAAGGAGGAAAAACAGAGGTATTGGTAAGCCGGTAACCATCTGCCACCTGTCCTTCAACTTGTACGGTTACAACAACATTCCGGTAACCATACCGTTGATTAATATCTTGCTGAACGGTTATCCGCTCCGGTGAAAGGTTAACATCTTCAATCACATTCTCACTGGCATCCAGAGCCAATAAATTAATGGTGCGATTGATATTATCATACGCCTGGTTTATATCCAATGTGGCGCGCACTTCCTGAACCAGATTCACTTGAGAAGCCGGACCGGTCACTGTCACTTGATCGGTCTCCAAAACAGGATCTTCCGCCAGATAACCCACCGCCGGGTCCCCAATTGTGACCAAAGAAATCTGCATTACGCGGCTGGCCAGGTTTTCCAGGCGAATTGTTATTGTATTTGGTGAATAACTGATGACCTTAACCGGGGTGGCGGAAATTTGAATCTGCACCTCCACCACATGGGTTCCTGCTTCCAATCCGGAAAGATCCACCAAGGCACGCACCGAGGCTTGTTGATTATTTAATATATTCCATACCGATTGGGGAGCACTTAATCGGAGAGATATACTGGATGGAATATCACTCGTAATTACCAATCCAGCATTTTGTCCAATTACTTCCACTGGAACGGTAAATGGATACAAACGATCTTCCGTTGGATCACTGGCAGTCACGGCAATAATCCATACCGTAATTGCTAATATCAGCGCCGTTAAAAAGGTTGGCAAATTTTTACTGAGTTTTCGAAGTTGGGCTAACATCTTATTCCTCCTCCTGCTTTTTTTGATTAGGCAGGTTGATAATGCGCCCAAATAATTTGAAAGTTTGTTTCGTTATCATGTTTGGCCGGTAGAAAGTCATTAATAAATTAACGAGACGATTGCTCTCCACCCCACGGATCATTCTACCGCCTTGAGCAATTGATATAGACCCAGTTTCTTCGGAAACGGTAATGGCAATTGCATCACTGGCTTCCGAACTTCCCAAAGCAGCCCTATGGCGCAAACCCATTTGTCGTTCTGGTGAGCGATTCAAGATGCCGCTTGCAGAGAGCGGCATGACACAAGAAGCTGCCAGCACGCGATTATCCGCAATGATAACAGCACCATCATGCAGGGGCGTATTCGGGTAAAAAATTTGCAGTAACATTTCCGGCGTTACTGTAGAATCCATATAAACCCCGGTTGATACATATTCCTTTAGAGAAACTTCTCTTTCTAAAACGATGAGAGCCCCATGTTTTCTTGCGGAAAGACGGGCACATGCAGTCGCAATGGCTTGAAAAGTAACTTGTAATTCTTCAAGTGAGGTTTCACTACGCCGAAAAAGGCTGGTCGAACCCGCCCTACCTAAACGTTCCAATCCACGCCGAATCTCTGGGGCAAAAATAACCGGAATTGCCAACAACAGTGCCGGTAAGGTGGTATTAATTAACCACGAAAAGGCTGGCAAGTTTACAAAATTAACCAATAACGCCAGTAAGATCACTAAAAAGATGACACCACGTAATAAGACAGTGGCTTGGGTGTCCCGCAGTAGAATTAGAATACCAAATAAAATAGCAGTTACTAGTGCAAGGTCAAGCACACTTAGCCAGTTTAATCGTTGGAATATAAACAAAATATCGTTAATTAACTCAGACACAATTTCTCATCAAATTTTTTTATATTGGTCTCAAAATGCGGTCAGTACGTAATTGTTTAAAAAATAAAACAGAACCGGGCGGCATCGATTCACGTGCAGCTTCCTGCCATGCCATCACACTCAAGGTTTGTGGGCTACGGTGTTCATAACCCATATCAATCCAAATTTTTTGTTCGCTGGCCAGGGAAGGAGTAATGAATAGTAAAGAAGCCTCACATTGTAATTCTTTTGAAGCCCTTTCCATTTCATCAACCAAAAGAGGTACCGCCTTATCCAGTTTTAAAGCAGGATCAAAAATCAAATCCGTCGTTCTAGCAACCAGGTTTTCCACCTGCCATCCAATCAATCCAACCACTTTCTCACCAGCCCGCAAGACCAAAAAGGCTTTTTCGCCGAAGGCTTCCACTACATCCACCCGGCTCATCTTCTTTCCACCGGATGATAAACGGTTATACAACTCGGCGATTTCTTGGGCATTGCTGGGATTTCCTCGTTTTACGGTCAGTTCTCCCATTTGTGATTGAACTTTGCGCTGTGTTGTTTCTTTGGCTGGTGTTGTGGTGGCTGCCCCTATTTTATTCCATGCGGCGAATACCATTTTCCAGGTATCTTCCACTGAACCAACATTTTTGATAACAACATGAGCTTTTTTTACTTTTTCTTCTTGTGGAGCCTGATTTAAAATGCGCTGCCATGCATCAGCTTCGGTCATTTTGCGTTTGTTTACAAGACGTTTTAATTGTACGTCATGCGGTGCATAGGTCACCCAGAACCGATCACAAACGTTCACAAGATCTGATTCAAACAACTTAATCGCTTCAATCACAATCACTTTATGTTTTACACGTTTAATAATGAAGTCAAGGGCTTGGTTTACCAAGGGATGAACAATATCTTCCAGTGCTTTTAACGCAGCCGGATCGCCAAATACCAACCGGCCGAGTTTTGCTCGATTGATCTGTCCATCCTCTCCAACCACCCATTGTCCAAACTGTTGGATGACCAGATCATAACCCGGCGCACCTTTACCAATCGCACGGTGTGCCAGGGCGTCCGCATCAATGCCATACGCGCCCAAATGTTCCAACATCCGGCGCACCAGACTTTTACCAGTGCCGATATTACCCGTTAAACCGATGACATATTTTCCAGCCCACTTACTCACATTAGCTCCTTCTAGTGGAGAAGTAATTTACCTAGACTATCATTTTAGCCTTGGGCGGATAGAATGTCAAAGGTTTAAACCGGGCTTCTTCGTTAATATACAAAAAAAGATCTTAACGAATAGATAGTATTCGTTGTCTGATCTTAATTTAAAATCATTGGTAAACAAATCCAAAAGGGCCAGTTTGGAATCAAAACTGATGTTGAAACAAGCGCAGGTGAATCACCACCCGCATTATAGGCAATCACTCGATAACGGTATGTCGCACCAGCAGCAATCGAATCATCAATAAATACCTGTTTGTTTTGCTCTACCTGGCCAATTTTTACCCATACACCATCAACAATTTGCCGTTCAATCCAAAAACCGGTTTCATTATTGCTTTGATCAGTCCATTCAAGCCGGACAGACGCCGGTGATAATATCACCGCATTTATATCCGATGGAGTTTCGGGAGCATTAGGCAGCGTGCTACCCTGAGTTTCTGCTGAAAGAGAAAGTCCACCCAAATTATAAGCAGAAAGACGATAATAATAAGCGGTATCTGCACTTAAACCAACATCTAGATACATGGTGTTTGACGGGTCAAGATCAGCGATACGCTCCCAAACCAAAGTGGTAGGATTACGCCGCTCCAAGAGAAAACCCTGACAGGAAGAAATCATTGCCTGCCAATTCAGTCGGAGTGTAGATTGGGTAGCAGCGCTGATAACAAAGCCAGAGGGCTGTGGTGGAGGGTCCGGAAGGGTTGTTCTTAACCGCAAACCCATATTCGCAGAAAATCCGTTTGGGTCCAGGGTGATCCAGTTAACACCGTCTTCACTTAACCAATTCTTCCCGACGGCGTAATTACTGATGTGATCCACCGCCAAAGGAAAAATATTTTTTTGATTACGAATATGGGCTACTACGGCCACTTCATCATAAGCACCGAGTTCTACGTTTGTTATCACAGGAACGGAATGATAACCTGCCCCTGAAATGGAAACATCCGGAATCGATAGAAGTAAATCTTTCAATTCTCCATTACTGAAGCGATCATAAACAAAGATCGAAACCACTGCAGCATCAGTCGTCCAAAGTTCAACCTGTTGGATCATCTCGGCGCGTTGGGTGGTAAAGAGTGTCATCATGTAAGCTTCCGTGTCCAAATTTCCTGGCGTTATCTGTGTTTTAAAACCAGCCTGATCATAATAATACAAATGACTGTTAGGTTCACTTTGTGTCCAACTGGTAATCACCGAACTTTCTTTTCCTATTCCACCACTGCCATAGGCGATATAAACATACCCATCATCCCCCCAATCCGATCCATAACTGTTTTTTACAATCCAAACACCACTACCCACGCCATATGATCGCGTATCATCCCAACCTACAATTAATAATGCGTGATTAACGGTTGAATAACTGGTTGGATCGTACAAAACACCGCTGCCATCATACAACAAAAACCCCTCTAAATCTGTATTGATTTTTGTATACACTGGTCCGTAAGTCAGCAATGCCCTCTTAATCTCGTCTTCTGAAGCAATCTGGTTGGTAGAGAGACGCAACCAACCGCTTAATTGGTATAAAGGAGGGCAGCCAATTACACATTCACCATCGCCATAAAACAACGGGTTACAACTTTCCGCCACGACACCCTGCGTGGTAAACAAATTAACGATATCGAGCAAATTGCCTTCTACACATGGATTTATATAATCCACAAAAGCTGACCAATTACATTCTTTGGCCTGATTGACGGAAAATTGCAAAACTTGGTTTTCTTTTTGCCAGATCGCAGCTTGAAATTGTTCTGTAGCTGCCAAAACATATCCCATTTGGCAAGTTTTTTGATCCATCACCGCAAAGGGATACCCCTCATTACGCAAATCATAAATTGGCGGCAGCGGCTCAATTTCTGTTTGAAAAGTTTTTGTTAAACCCAATGATGAAACAGTGGAAACGATTACCATCGTTCCACAAATCATAAAACCAACTACCCATCTTAACCAAGACATGGACACCCCTTAAGTTAAACAACAAGCCGAATGATATTAATTATAAAATTTTTACAAAAAATGTCGAGCAAAAAAATCAACAAAAATCTATAAAGTCAATGACATCTATCTCTCGTTAGGTGATTTCTGACTATGGCCTTTAATGTGAATACCATGTATAATCCCGTGCGTTCAAATAAAGAAAAGATTCGCTGTAAGCGGGCGCGGTGGTTTCCAACCCCCAGACGCTGCCCAAATAAAATCAGTGATGAGTATACAAATTGTTACATTTTCATTCACCCACGTTAATACGGGGGCATTTTGGAGTAATCATGATTAAAACCAACAACTTTTTTTCCACTTTTCAAAGAGAATTCGGGACTTTAAGATTCACGCGGCAGACCTTAAAAGACTATTTTTTTATCTTTATCGGGGTTCTAATCCAGGGTTTTGCAATGCGTTTATTTTTGGTACCGGCTCACCTGGTCAGTGGTGGTGTCAGCGGTGCGGCTCAATTAATTAATTATGTCTCCAATTTTCCGATTGGTGTAATGATCTTCCTTGGAAATGTACCCCTCTTTTTTCTGGGATGGCGTTATTTAGGCGGATTACGATTTGCGCTGCGAACAGCGTTTGCGATTATCTTTTTCTCTTTCTTTACGGATTTCTTGACCCTTTTTATTCCTGAAGTTGGGGTAACGCAAGATTTGGTCTTAAACAGTTTGTACGGTGCCATTATGTATGGTGTGGGACTTGGACTTGTATATCGTGGCAAAGGCACCAGCGGCGGCTCTGATATTTTAGGCCGCATTCTAAACCATAAATTTGGTGTTTCTATCTCCAGTTCTTATCTCATCACCGATTCGTTGGTGGTTTTAGCTGGCGGGTTTATTTTTGATTGGGAGCGTGCCTTATATGGTTTAGCCGTCATTTACGTCAGCGGTTTGGCAGCAGAAATGGCGTTTGAAGGTCGCGCCATCTATCGTACCGCGATGATTGTAACTTTTGAACCGGACCAGGTGGCTGATATCATCATGGATCGTTTGGAACGTGGTGTCACCCTCCTGCACGGGGAAGGTGCTTATACTCACAAAGAACGGGATATCCTCTACGTGGTCATTACCCAATCAGAAATTCCACAATTAAAAGAAATCGTGAAGGAAGCAGACTCAAAAGCCTTCATGGTAATTGGTCAGGCGCACGAAGCATTAGGAGAAGGATTCCGACCACTGCAAGAAATGAAATAACAATTTATTAAAAAATCAATCCATTCGCCATCAATACCCCTGAGATTATTCCCAATTGACCAAGGTGGTAGGTAAACATCACCATAAAATTACCATAGGGAATGGGCCTTAAAAAACGACCCGCTGCCAACAGCGAATCCGATATGGTAAACAATAATGCCCCGGTAGCAGTTACTACAGCCGGGGCAATTCCCCAATCCGGACGGAACCAACAAAACAAAGCTGAGATCAGCATAAAAACAATTGTCAGAATATAAAGGCTAACCGGAATGGTTAGTTTTTTATATTCCAGACGGCGGCGCAAACCCCCAATAATTTTTGGATAAGCGATGGTAACAACCGCACCAACAATGGCAAGGTGTACCAACATCCACCAAGAAAAAACTAGGGGGCTTTGGTTATACCCAATGATGTAACAAATATGTGCGGTTAAAAATGCACCCAATCCGGCAATGAAATATCGGGAACGCAGTAATAAAAACACATCCCCCGCCAAAGAAAATACCAAACCCAAGCCAAACCACCACCCCACCTGCCAACCGCCCATCATGCCAAACCAAATGAAAAGCAGGATCAAAGAAAGTGGTTTCGTGACCACACGCAGCTTTCGCCATTTTTTTCCAGCAGCTGCCCATTCTACAATGCCAACAATAATAAACAGCAGCAACCAAATCATTTATTTAGTCCTCATGAGCTCCATAACCCATTAACTTTAATGCATCGGGATTGTTCCGCCAATTTTTATGAACTTTAACCCGCAAATCCAAAAAGACCTGCCGCCCTGTTAATTGTTCAATTTCCTTACGCGCCAACATGCCAATCTCTTTAATCATACTGCCGCTTTTTCCAATTAAAATCCCCTTTTGAGAATCACGTTCCACAAACAGGGTTGCTGATATATACGCTTTATCTTCCCCCCGATCAGCATATTCATCCAAACGCACAGCGACGGCATGCGGCACTTCATCATGTAAATTCTCCATCACAGCCTGACGGATCAGTTCAATGGTGATATCTCGTTCATAAAAATCTGTGACCTGATCCTTATCATAAAAAGGTTCACCAACGGGCATGTATGGAATAAGGGTTTCCATCAGTACATTTAAATTTTCACCGCTGTAGGCACTAATTTCAATCAAAGGTACGTCGGGCATCAGATTCTTAAATTGCTGAACACGTTCTTCTTGTTCCGTGTTGGATAATAAATCTGTTTTGTTTAATGCCATAATGAGGGGTGGATGATTTTCCAATCCATGAATGCGATCAGCAATTAACAGATCTTCCGGTTTGGGCGGCAAGCCGCCATCCACAATCCACAAAATCGCATCACCATCCATCAACGCAATCTCAGCTGCTTGATTCATGGCATCACCCAGTTTATGTTTTGCGACATGCATTCCAGGTGTGTCAATAAAAACGATTTGCACCTGATCATCAGTGTAAATACCAAACTGCTGCTTTCGTGTCATCTGGGGTTTAGAGGATACTGCCGCTATGGTTTGTCCTACCAAACGGTTCATCACGGTCGATTTACCGACATTTGGACGTCCAACCACAGCAACAAAACCTGCCCGAAATTCATTGTTATTTTCTGTCATTTATATTTTCCTCATTTTCTGGATTGTTAAACAAAGTAATACCCTCATGGGCTAATAAAAATTGTTTTGTTTTTATTCCACCAGCCGCAGAATAACCCTGCATTCCACCGCTTGTTGCTATCACACGATGACAAGGTATCACCAATGGAATCGGGTTACGCGCCATTACACCGCCAACAGCTTGCGCAGCTTTCGGTTTGCCAACTGCCTTTGCCAAATCCCCATACGTTCTCGTCGCACCGAACGGAATTTCTATACAGGCTTCCAAAACATCCTGTTGAAAACTAGTCAGTGCGGAAAGATCAACTTCCGTGGTAAAGCCCTGCTTACTTCCTTTAAAATAAGCAATAATCTCGTTTTTTAGTTTAGTTAAACCCTCTGGTAGATTAACCATCGGCGGCAAATCAACTAGCTCAGCATAAAAAGCCAGAGAGACCAATCCAAACGAACTTGCAAAGTAATGGATGTTACCTAACGGGGTATCTGTTACGATGAGCTGATATAAGGGATCTGGGTTGGGGTTACGTTTCATATGCTTTCATTTTAACATACGCCTTCTTTTTTCAGTCCATTTATTTTTGTTTGCCTGTTTTTCTAATCTTCCATACTACCAGAGGAATTATTTCCTAATATTACCTTTACGATATGGTTCTTCTGATCATCTACCAATGGGATGGCGTATGGATCCTTTAATATCCTTTTATCCACTTGAGTTTGTTTCACCTGGCTGGAAACATGGTCAGGGTTTTTTACTTCAATTTTGTAGGTTGATTTTCCATATTGATAATGGATTTCAAAACCATCCCAGTCCGGTGGAATAACAGGGTCTATCCTCAATGTCTCTCCGATTTTATTAAATCCTAGAATGGCCTCTAAGCCTAACCGATACGTCCAGGCAGCGGAACCGGTATACCATGTCCAACCGCCGCGCCGGATATATGGTTTAACGCTGTAAATATCTGCACAAACTACATAGGGTTCCACCCGGTAAACTTGTGCTTTTTCTTTTGTATCCGCCTGGAGAATTGGGTTCAAAAGGTCAAACAAATCAGCGGCTTGTTGCCCATCTCCCAATGAGGCAAAAGCCCAGGCAGTCCAAGTGGCGGCATGGGTGTATTGACCACCATTTTCACGGATTCCGGGTAAATACCCTTTGATATAACCGGGGTTATGCGGGGTTTGATCAAAAGGAGGGGTAAACAACAAAGACAACCTGTCTTCAGGGCGAACCAGGTGCATTAACACGGACTGCATTGCCTGGCGAGCGCGCTCAGGTGAACCACCACCGCTCAACACAGCCCATGATTGGGCAATTGCGTCAATGCGGGCTTCAAGGTTTTGGCTGGAACCTAACGGTTCACCATCATCATACGTGCCGCGTTGGTACCATTCGCCATCCCAGGCGGAACGATTAGCCGCATCAGCATATTGTTGAGCCTTTGCCTGATAGTTGTCGGCTGTTTGCTGATCTCCGATTTGTTCACATACTACTGCAAAACGCCTTAAGACATCTACCAAAAACCAGGCTAACCAGACACTCTCACCACGGCCTTTTTCTCCTACTTTATTTAATCCATCATTCCAATCACCCGTTCCAATCAACGGTAATCCGTTCATCCCCTGAGTCGAAGCGTGTTGAATTGCACGTAAACAATGATCTAACAATGTATACGTCTGGTCAGTTTTAGGATATTCGTTATACCGCTCTTCCTCTTCTTCTTTTAGCGGGGGAGCCGATAAAAAGTTTATTTTTTCATCCAATATCCCAATATCCCCAGTTACTTGAATGTAATAAGCGGTAACGTACGGCATCCACAACAAATCGTCGGTAATTCTCGTACGGACACCGCGCCCTGATGGCGGGTGCCACCAATGCAAAACATCACCTTCTTCAAACTGGTGCCTTGCAGCTTTTAGGATCTGATCACGAGTAATGTCTGGTTTGATCGGTAAAACTGCGAGCACATCCTGTAGTTGGTCCCTGAATCCGAAAGCGCCACTCGATTGGTAAAATGCAGTCCTACCCCAGATGCGGCAAGAAACAGCCTGATACAAACTCCAACGGTTGAGTATGAAATCAGTGGCAGGCTGGGGGGTTTTCACCTGAATTGTCGTTAATAAAGACTCCCAATAGTTATCACATTTTTTAAAAACTTCTTTTACCAGTTCCGGATTCTGATATTTATTTGCCAGAGAGATGGCATCTTCCTTATCTTCACCCTGTCCCAAGATAAAATATATGGTTTCCTCCGTGTTTGGCGGTAAATCTATATGAACTTGCAGCACAGCACAGGGATCTTCTCCGGGTGTGATTCGTGTTTCCAAACCTAACCGTTTTAAAGCTAACGGAAAGGCAGCTGAACCACCTCGTCCATAAAATTCCGTTCGGTCTGCCGTCAAGCCATGAATGGTTTTGCTCGCACTTAAAAACGCAACCCATTTCCCAAACTCCGCATTGTATGGATTGGAAGCCAAAAGACTTTTTGATTCGGCATCATAGTCGGGAATGATGTAAGACTTGGTGATTGCCGAAGTCGTACCCAAAACCCATTCCACATATTGTGTAGCAGTAATTCGCCTGGTATGTTGCAAATTGTTTTTTAGGGAAAGTTGAATCACCTTAACCGGATCATCGGGGCTGGCAATCAAGGTAAGTACCTGGCTTAATCCATGGGTATGATTCTCAAAAATGGTATACCCGGCACCATGGCGGACGCGATAAGGCTGACCTTTTCCAGCTGGTTTAGGCGTAGGACTCCATACTTCTCCGGTTTCTTCATCCCTCAAGTACAATGCTTCACCCGTGGGGTCGGAAACCGGGTCATTAGACCAGGGTGTAAGGCGGTTTTCCCCACTATTTATAGCCCAGGTGTTTTGACTGCCGGATTCACTTACCATGAATCCAAACTCAGGGTAACCAATCACATTTACCCAAGGTGCTGGTGTGTTTTTGCCAGGGAGAAGATCAATAATATACTCCTTTCCATCAGCAGAAAAACCGCCAAACCCATTTTGAAATTTCAAATCCGAAATGGGTGATAAAGGAAGCGTATAAGGGGGTAATCCAGCATTAACAGATTCTGGCAGACGGGTAGGGGTAAATTCCGGTAAGTGCCGTACAGGAATGGAATAACCAGGCAGTTGATCATTTAACGATCCCGCTTTACCATCCAGCAGCACCCTAGCAGCCGTTTCTAGCAGTACTCGTTCATCCATGCGCATTTGGTCTTCATACAAGATAAATATTCCCCCGTTTTGGTTTAACCAATCTTCTTCATTCAACCTGGTGACCAAACGATAAAGCGTGGTATTTAATTCAGCGCCATAATCTGTTTTCTGGCGGTTAATCAATACCAGATCAATTTTAAATCGGCGGCTGCGTAAGTATTTGTGAACCAATAATGTTTCACGTACAAGATCAAGCTGCTTTGGATCATCTGTCTTAACCAATAAAATGGGGTAATCACCCGAAATACCAAATCGCCACAAACCGGGTTGACCTAGCTGATTCGCCGCAATTGTTTGGGGTAAGGCACGGACAGCTTTAAAGGAATAAATGAGCGCTGAAAGTACCTGTAAAATATCCTTAAAAGCTTTTTTGTTAATATTTTGTTTGCTTAACCAGGTGTGAGCAGAAATATTAGCCTGATGGAAAGTTCGATCAACGAGCGCCCAATTCTGATATCGTTTAGCTAATTCCAACATTTCTTCTCTGCTTTCAGCAGAAAAAGTAATATAAGCCAAATCCGCGCTCTGGTGGGGCAAGAGTGGAATTGTTTCCCCTAATGAAAAAATGGGGTCTAACGTGGCACCGCTTGATCCTGTTAGATATTGATCCGTTGATAAAACAACTGCATCGCGCAGCGTATGGCCACGCCCAATAAACTGACGGCGATCCGCTTCATGTTGAGCTGTGGTGATCTCAGACTTCAAAACCAACATGTGCCCCATTAGAATATTTTTTTCATCTGCTGAACGAGGTCGTCGGGAAAAAATTTGTAAATTTAACTCGGGGATAAATTCCGAAGTAATAAACAATTTATTAAAAGCGGGATGACGGGCGTCGTTCGCTTGCGGAGTTAAAATTACTTCGCCATACGATGTGATCTGAAGTTCTCGGGGCAAATCGGTTTGATTTTGCAAATGCAGCCGTCGAATTTCCGCTGGGTCATCCGGAGCAACGGTTACTTCCAGAGTGGAATTAATTCCGACCTCACTGCGGCGAAAAACCACCATGTGGGCAAAAAAAGTAACATTCATTTCGGCCGCGTCCCCCGGTATGGGTTGATGAGTAGCCGACCAATAAGTTTGCCCCTGATCTTGTGGCTCAGTGACATCTTTTAGAAAAATCCATGAACCCCAATTATCCAACGCTCCATCGGGCTGCCATCGGGTCAGACTGGTTTTTCGCCACGCACTGTAACCTCCGCCCATATTTGAAATAATAACGTTGTAACTACCATTGGAGAGCAAATGTACCTGAGGAATGGGTGTCTGAACCGGAACTCGCCAGGGATTAATTTCCACTGGAGCAGGTGTCAGTCGTTGAACTCCCTTCACATCTTCTGCGGTCAAATCTTCCAAAACACCTTCCGGAGGAATTTGTTCTTGTAACAACATCTCTACACTTTGAATACGGGCATCTCGGTGCATCCGATCTACCATAATATCATCGTAAAAGAAGTTGACCATTGCCATTAATAACATACCCTGGTGGTGAACCATGTATTCTGAAACAATTGCATATTCCTCATCAAGTGGCAGACGGTAATTCGTAAAATCAATCGCCTCATATAAACCATATAAACCCAACATGTTCAGTTTGATCAGGCGATTTAAATTTTGTACGACAGCATGTGGTGCTTGAGCAATTGCCATCATAGAAGCATAAGGAGCAATCACTAAATCATCTCCTAAACCTCTTTTAAAACCTAACCCGGGCACACCAAAAGCACGATATTGGTAAGCTTGATTATTGTCGAAGCGGTAAAAACCAGATTCGGAAATTCCCCAAGGAACACCTTTGTTTTTTGCATAATTAATCTGGCGTTTAACTGCACCTCGTGTACTATCTGCTAATAAAGTCCCGGGATATGAACGCAAAAACAATGGAGGCATCAGATATTCAAACATGGTGCCGCTCCAGGAAAGTAACACTTTTGATCCCTTTACCTCGGTGATGGGACGACTAAGATACAACCAATGGGATTGTGGTACGTCACCCTTTGCGATTGCAATCAGGGAAGTAATTCTTGCTTCGGAGGCAAGCAAATCATAAAAATTTTTATCCAATACCCCAGCATCCATATTGTAACCAATATGGAAAATTCGCCGGGTCGGATGATAAAGAAAGCGGAAATCCATCTCCTGTAACATTTTTTCGCATTCAACACTTATTTGATTAAACTGGTTGATTAATGCATTTGCATTTGAATCAGCATGAGATAGAGCTGAGCTAAACCGATCCAGCCAATCCAGCACCAATTCATCTTGATCCTCTTCGAAAAGCGGGGTAGGGTCAAGTGGTGTTTCCAATAAGAGATTTTCCTGGGTATATTCATTCCGTAGAGCAAAAAGATGAGGTAATGCAGTTTCCACCTGCGTACGAATCTGTGAAATGGATAAATTGTTCGGCAGGCAGTTTCGTAGATTTTCCAAAGTTTCAGCATGTGAAGATGACTTTAACGATTCCGGCACGGCTTCAAAAAGAGGAATCCAGGGAACCAGTTCCGTAATTGTACGCTGAACAGCAGCATGCTGACGTTCAATTTGTGAAGCAACTTCTTGTAATTTTTCCAATGCCTTTTGATCAAAAGCAGAGGATGGCAGTTTGAGCAACTCGACTAACTCTTGAGAAATATGATTCCAGAAAGGGCCACTCGCTTTGAGAAAGAGCGCATACCACTGATCAGTAAAAGGACGAACTTTTGTGATTTCTGCATACAGCGAACGGATCTGTTTATTAATTTCTTTAATTTGAGGGGCAAAATCCTTATTTTTAACTCCATTTAACAAATCATTTAAATTGCCGAGGGTGTCAAGGTAACCTTGCCACAATTCCCAACGGAAGATTCGTTCGTCCGGCATATTTTTACAAGCCTGTGAAGTCACGATCAATCCCGCTGCCAGGTTACCACTATCAACAGTAGATATATAACGAGGGTTAAGCGGCTGAAGAGTAAGGGTATCATACCAATTTAAAAAGTGACCTCGAAACCGCTCCAAATCGATGAGGGTATTCACAGTAGTTTGTAAACGGGCTGCCAGACCAAATTGTTCCAAATAACCAAAGTCATACGCAGCCAGAGTGGAAGTTAATAAAAGTCCAATATTGGTTGGAGAGGTGCGGTGTGCTGCGGAACCAACAGGGCTTTCCTGGTAATGATCTGGTGGCAGCCAATGATCTTCCGGGCCAACAAATTTTTCAAAGAAACCCCAAGTCCGCCGGGTAATCTGGCGTAAAAGTTTGATTTGTTCAGCATTCAAATCAGGTGCTTCTTCGTGAATCGGTCGATTAATCCACCAAACCATGATGGGGGAAAGAATCCATAAAAGCAGCACAAAAGATGCGGAAATTAAAGCAGGAGCAACCCGGCTGCGTGACATTTCGGAAACAAACTGAATCTGAAGGGCTAAGATAATTGCCAATAACACAGAGATGCCCATTTTTTGCCAGGCATTTCCTCTCCGCTTTTCGAGGCCAAATAAACGCGTTGTTTGGGCAGCTGTGGTCCACTGAAGCAGATTACGACGAGAAATAATGAGACGGTAAAGCGTCGTAATGACAGCATCCAGCGCAATATATGATTCATAAATCAAAAAAGCAATGGATAATACCCAACGTATTAAATTCCAACTGAAAGGACGGAATGCATTACGAGGATATTCTCCACCCAAAATCTGAAGTGTGCTTTTCGCCAGACCTGTCAATACCGGAATACCGAGAGACAACAATACAATAACCGTCCATAAACCAGCTAGCTCAGGCAGAAAGACAACCCCCAAAGAAAAAATTAAAACAAGCGATGGCGCTAACAAAGATCGGCGCAAATTATCAAAGATTTTCCAGCGATCAATTGCTGAAAAACGAATGCCAAATTTTTTTGGAAAGAAAAACCAGGGTAATAGCTGCCAATCACCGCGAATCCATCGCCGCTGGCGTAACATTTGAATCAGGTAACTCTGCGGATAATCTTCAATCACAGTGATGTCTGTGACCAAACCAGCACGACCCATTAAACCTTCCAATAAATCATGACTGAGTATTGAGTTTTCCGGAATATGTTGGTTAACACTTTTTTCAAAAGCATCTACCTGATAAATACCTTTGCCAACATAAATTCCCTCTCCAAAAAGATCTTGGTAGGCATCCGAAACAGCCAAAGTATATAAGTCTAAACCGGCATCACCTGCAAATATTCGCGTAAACCATGAAAAGTTTATACTTTTTGGGTGAATTTCTATCCGTGGCTGTAAGATGGTATAACCTGAAATGACCTGATCGGTTTTTTTATCAAACACGGGTTGGTTAAGGGGATGAGCCATTGTGCCCACCAACCGAGCAGCTGCCCCAATAGGCAAGATGGTGTCTGCATCTAATGTGATTACATACTGCACCATTCGTAATGCATCGATGGAATTATCAATGGGAATAAAACTCAGATCATTCTTGCCCCGCAGCAGATGATTCAACTCCAACAATTTACCTCGTTTACGTTCCCATCCCATCCACTTCCCTTCCGATGGATTAAACAAACGTTTACGATGTAATAAATAAAACCGATCCGGGTTTTCTTGGTTGGATGTGGGCTCTTTTAACGTAGAAATGTGAGCATAACGGTTATTCAATTCTTTAATAAGCGTTTGAGCATGGTTAATCAGATCCGTATCATCAGTTAGATTTTCTTGATCTGCATCACGAAAATCAGTTAACAACGCAAAAAATAAACCAGGTTGTGTATTTCGCAAATAGTGCAGTTCTAATTGATTAACCAAAGATTCGACTTCATCCATGTTCGTCAACATAGCCGGTATGACAACCAGACTATGATATTCTTCAGGTATATATTTTTTGAAATCTAACTTAGGTAAAACACGTGGCGGAACCAATAAGGTTACCAACCAGTTAAGTAAACTTGAAGCAATCGTAAACGCTGGAATTAACAATAACAGCACTAAAACAACAACGATCACCCAAGGAAGAAAAGTGCTGGTTGTTGCAAATGATGTATTCCAGGAAAAAATCTTAAAAGTTGTTGATAAATTTTTAATAATGAAGGAGAAATCCGTTAAAAACCAGATGAGGATAAAAAACAACAGGGTGATAAAAAAAGCACCAAATAGATATACCGGCGCAGAATACTTAAAAATCCAGTTTTTGATTCTAATAAAAAAGCTGGGGTTGTAATTAATTCTCTGTTCTAACAAAGAACGGCCTGGACCAAATAAAAATGTACCAATATGCTCAGATGTTTTGTCACCAATGATCGTAGAAGATCTCGGGTCTAATTCTGATAACGGTTTATTTTTTGTTTCCTTTGCAAGATCAATAATAACTTTTCCTAAAGTGAGTTCTTCCATGCCGGATATAAAAGACAATTTTTCAATTTCTTTACGGTAAAGATCACGTGTCTTAAAATCCATTTTTGAATAGATTCCCGCCGAATCGCTGCGCAATGTTTGTTCGAGAAAACTAACGGACTCAAAAAAATCATTCCAGTTTTGTTCGGTAAGCGCACGCAGACTGAGAATGATATTGGCAATATGATCATTATTGGCTGCTTCTTCAGCTGGGGTACCTTTTTCAGGCAGAGGATTTTCTAAAAATGAAAACGAACTTAATAAAGGCGAAAGTTGGGGTGGATCTGAAGGTTTGATAACAGAAACCAAGGCGGCTGAAAGAATATTGATCAGATGGTAACGCAAAAATATAGGTAACGCCCAAATTTCTCCCATCGTTAACGACAATTCTTTTTGTAATTCAATCATTAAATTCTGTAAACTGTCTGAATCAAATACCAGTCGCTGATAGGTAAGGCTGGCAAAGGCAATCATAGAGATTCGGGGAATACCAGTCAAATCGGGGTTGGTAACTTTAGGAAGTTGTTTGTAAAAATTGGCCGGAAGATCTTCTTTAATCTGTTGAACTGTTTGGCGAATAATATAATAATTATCCAAGATCCATTCAGAAGCAAAGGTTAAATTGTTCGATTTTTGTGAAGTTTCTCGAAAATAACGATGAGCATCTTCTAGCCAACCCTCTTCCTCTTCAAGCACTTTATCCAGTAAATGAATAGGTGGGGAATGTGGTGAAGATTTTTCTGAATAATTTGTCAGGTTTTGGATCAGATTATGAATAAAGTTTTGTGTTTTTTCTGTGTTGGAGGCGAAACCTTTTGCTTCTGTGTCATTTACTGAATGGTTAGCCTGGTTATCATGAACTTCTTGCATACTTATCGGCTCCCATATTTTTTAACTGCTATCTCAGCCTGGGTGGGTTTTACTTGTGACAAAGGAATATCTTGAATAATAAGAATAGGAACATTACCGTGTTCAATTGTGTGTCTGACAATACTGCCGTAGGGGTAATTAAATTGGCCACCATAACCATGAGCGCTCATTAATATCAGGTCAATTTTTTCTTTTCCTGCTAATTCTTGAATTGCGGTAGGGACGCTCTGGTTTTCCAATAAATAGGTCTCACAATCCCCAGAAAGATGATTTTTTAAATTGTCGAGGTAATTTTTCACTGCGGTTCGGCTTACTTGCAAAAATTGATCTTGAAGTTGTTTAATCTCTTCCGAATATGGTTCAGGAATTGGGAGCTCCGGTGGTTTTATCACGCTGACCAAAAGAAGTGTGGTCGTTTGAAAGTCATCCGTTTCAATTTTTGTTTTGGATTGGATTGCAGTTTGTCCTTCTCGAATAGCTATGCCAGTAGAAAAAACACATTCGGCTCGGCGAGAACTATCCACCGGAATCAAGATGCGCTGGTAATGGTGTATCTCAGGTTGAATCTCCATCTCGCTGTAGGCACGAACTATTAAGACAGGTAAATAAATCAGACTAATCACTTTATGCGTTACACTGCTGATGTTCCAGCGGCTAAGTCCACCCATTCCATGGGTGCAAATAACCACGAGATCGATTTGTTCTCCTTGGGCATAGTTAACAATATTCTCTGCTACACGTCCTTCACGAATAATATATTGAACACGACTGTTCCCAGACTTGTCTCCCCCATCGTTTATGTCAGGGTAATTAGATAATCGCTTTTGAATTTTTTCAGCAAGTTCTTTCAAATATAATTCTGCATCCGTTTTACGAATTTGCCATTTTAACGGATCAACCGCTTCAGCTGAATCCTGCGGAGATGATACATCCAATACCCTAAGTAAGATTAAATCTGCTCCAAATATTCTTGCAAATTGTTCGGCATGTGGTATGGCCCGTTCCGCAAAAGCAGATCCATCCAAAGGCACTAAGATTCGTTTAAACATAATTACCACTCCCTTATGGTATAGACAAACTTAATTAATTCATTTTGATCCATAAAATATATAATTTTCTTGTCCAAAGAATGAAAAATCTTGTGACGAATAATGGATCTATGTATCTTTTACAATCTTAGTATACATATTGAACGGTACGGGAACAACTCTTTGAATAAATAATTCAATAAAAGACTTCTATTTGCACTGATCAAAAGGTTAGATCATTTCCATTTAGTAAAAACTCAGCTTGCAAACAAAACAGGTCCTTTATCATTCATTTTTTATTTTTCATAGGATATTTAAAGTCAATTTTTATGGAATTGACAGGTAGTTGTTAACTTAGCGTAGGGTAAGCGTAGGGTAAGCGTCAAGTATTAAATGAAGTCATCTGCTATTATAAATGCAACAAAGGGCGACTTCTCTTCTTCTCCTCCTTAAATGAGAGCCGGTATCGGCGTAACCGGCTCTCACATTATTTTCAAGTAATCATTCATAGGCGACTTTTTCTCCAAACAACCTGCTTAATCAGCAGGTTGTTTAATTTTCGGACAAGTTTTTAAATTTTCGTATACAATAAACATGAAAAAACTCAGTTCTTATTTTAATTTTGGAAAGGCTCCTCCTATGTCAGAACAAACCAACTTTTTTATCGGAAGAAAATATGACCTTGAATCCAAATCGATTATAGATGAAGCAGTCACCTACGATCCCTCCGATTTAACAACTCACATGTTTGTAACCGGCATGACGGGCTCCGGAAAAACAGGTTTATGTGTTACCTTGATGGAAGAAGCCGCCCTACAAAACATTCCAGCCGTAATTATTGATCCGAAAGGGGATCTTACCAATCTCCTTCTTCATTTTCCAGACCTTCTTCCGGAAGACTTTAAACCCTGGCTCGATGCTGAAACCGCTCGCCGCCAAGAAAAATCTCTCGATCAAATAGCTCAAGAAACTGCTGACCTTTGGAAAAATGGCCTGGCAAGCTGGGGGTTGGGTGAAGAAGATTTATTGGCACTCAAAAACGCAGCTCAATTCGCAATTTTCACCCCTGGCTCTACTGCTGGTATTCCCGTAAATATCCTTTCTTCTTTTGCAGCCCCTGACCTGGATTGGGCAACCCACCAGGAAGCCCTACGAGAAAAAATTGCCTCAAATATCACGGCCTTACTAGGATTAATCGGCTACGATAATATTGATCCACTTTCTTCCCGTGAACACATACTTCTTTCAAACATCATGGAACATTATTGGTCGCGTGGAGAATCATTTGATTTAACTGATCTCATCTTAAAGACCCAAGAACCGCCTTTTAACCGGCTGGGTGCATTTCCTGTCGATCGATTCTTCCCGGAAAAAGACCGCTTTTCGCTGGCAATGAAGTTGAATAATTTTCTGGCATCCCCTTCCTTTCAAGCCTGGATTACCGGGGAAAGTCTAAATATAAAAAATATGCTCTTTACCAAAGAGGGAAAACCTCGCCATTCCATCTTTTATTTGGCTCACCTCAGTGAAAATGAACGTATGTTTTTTGTCACTCTTTTATATGGAGCTGTTGAATCATGGATGCGCGGCCAATCCGGCACCAGCGGTTTGCGAGCCCTGGTTTATTTTGATGAAATCCTGGGTTACCTTCCTCCAATTGGAAACCCGCCCTCACACACAATTATGCTGCGCATGTTAAAACAAGCACGTGCTTTTGGGGTGGGTTTGGTTCTAACCTCTCAAAATCCGGTTGATCTCGACTATAAAGCTCTTTCCAACGCAGGCACCTGGATGATTGGACGTTTGCAAACGGATCAAGACAAAGAACGTCTCATGGATGGTTTGCAAAACGCCAGCGGAAGCATCAACCGCAAAGAAGCGGATCATTTGCTTTCGAATTTAGGCAAACGAGTATTTTTATTGCATAACGTACATGAAAAGGGATTGACCCTCTTCCATACCCGCTGGGCGATGAATTATTTGGCGGGGCCAATGACCCGCAATCAAATTCCAGCATTAAACGATCTAGCCGCAGCAAAAACGGTAGAAACCCAAGATAAGACGTCCCCTGAAATGGTACCCGCCAGTGACCAACCGTCTGCACCTGTAAGCAAACAAACCCATACAATAACAAAAGACCCAATGGAAAATAAACGTCCCGTCGTACCACAAGAGATCAACCAATTTTTTCTTCCAAACAACCAAACCCTGGAAGCTGCTGCAGAAACTTTTAAACTAAGCTTACCAGCCGGAACCGATTTATTGGGTATTTTATACCGTCCAACCTTGCTCGCTCAATCAGAAATTAACTATATTGCCCGAAAATACAATGTTAGCGCGGTTAGAAAAAAGTGTTTCCTGGTAGAAAATGGGGATGGCCGCATGATCCAATGGGAAAAACATGAAAACCCACCTGTGGAAAGCAACAAACTGGGAAAGACTCCTATGCCGAATGCCAGTTTTGAGACAATACCCGCATGGTTGATTGATCCAAAAGTATTAAAAGGTTTTGAATCCGATCTGGTTGATTGGCTCTATCGAGAAGCAACCTTAAAAATTCCCGTCAATGAGAGCTTAAAACTATACGGGAACCCGGATTTAAGTGAAACGGATTTCCAAAAACAATGTGCACAGGCAGCCGAAGAAAATCACCGCGTTGAATTGGATAAACTCAAAGAGACTTACGAGAAAAAATTAGATAGCCTGGAAAACAAATTGGAAAAAGAAATGCGGGATGTGGATACGGCAGAAACGCGCTTGAATCAACGCAGGTTGGAAGAAACCGGAACCCATGCTGAATTGTTATTAAGCATGTTTAACAAACGTAAAAAATCCATTTCCTCCTCACTAACCAAACGCCGCCTGACTGCCGAAGCAAAATCAAAATTGGAAGAAGAAAAACTAGACGTGGAAGTCGCCCAAAAAGAATTGGATTCAATTGGTACGGAGTTACAGGAAAAAATGAAAGAACTGGAATTGGAATGGGCAAAAAAAGCACAAGATATCAGTGATGTTTCTGTGACTCCTTATAAAAAAGACATTTACATCGAAACCTTTGGCATCGGTTGGCTACCGTATTATCAGGTTAAGATCAACGGCCGCATTACAGATCTCCCTGCTTTTCATTAAAACGGTAAATTTATTATTAAAATACAACCATCTTACTAAATAGGTGAGGTCTTCGGTTTGTCTAAGGAATAATCCCCGATTTTTAAGGCTTTTACGAATCAAACGTTTACCAGGATTTAAGAGATACAAAGGAATAATGATGGATTTTGAAAATTTAAACCAAGAAGGACGAATTTTATGGAATCAAAAAGCTGCTTTTTGGGATAATTTACATGGGGAATTCGGCAACCGTTTTCATCAGGAACTGGTTAGTCCTAGTGTAGAAGCTTTGTTAAAACCTCAGCCGGGACAACAGATTTTGGATATTGCCTGCGGAAGTGGTCAAATGTCTCGCCGTCTGGCTGCATTAGGTTGTAACGTCACAGCCATTGATTTTAGTGAGGAATTGATTAACTTCTCAAAAAAACGCGGCACACCGCAAGGAAATCCTATTCTTTATCAGGTGATGGATGCCACCGATGAAAAAAGTCTAATATCTCTTGGTGAACAGAAATTTGATCACCTGGTTTGTACGATGGCGTTTATGGACATCCCTGACCTCACCCCCCTTTTCCGGGCAGCCAAAAAACTGCTTAAACCAAACGGCTCCTTTGTATTCGCTACAGCGCACCCTGCTTTTTTCTCCAACAATCCGGGTTTTATCAGCGAAAAAAATGAAGTGGATGGACAAACAGTGTATACCCATGCACTAAAAATAACAAATTACCTCAGCCTGCCACCAATTAAAGGGGTAGGCGCACCCAACGAACCCGCTCCACATATTTACTATCACAGACCGTTACATGAGTTGTTGGGATATGCCTTCCAAAACGGCTTTGTATTGGATGCTCTGTTAGAACCGGGATTTGACCCACCAAAACCGGAAGACGCGAAACCATTACATTGGACAACTTTATGGCAAATGCCGCCAGTTCTATCAGGCCGGTTTAAACTTACTCAACCTTAATAATCTGCACCGGTTTTTTTGGCTTTAGTTCGTATAAATCAGGACGGCGGTCGAATAAGGGTCGTACGCTGCCCACTTCTCGCTGTTTTGCCAGATTGGAAAGATCCAATTCACCTATCACAACAGTCTCCACATTGGGATCTGCTTCAGCCGCCACGCCATGCATCGGAAAAGCAAAATCACTGGGAGTCAAAATGGCACTCTGTGAATAATTTAATAAATACGACCGGGTTGGGAGATTTCCAGCATTACCTGAAATAACAGTATAAATATAATTTTCCACAGCACGTGCTTGTGCAGAATAACGTACCCGATAATACGCTTTTTTCTCATCTGTACTGAATGGCACAAAAATCACTTCTGCCCCGGCTAATGTCATCAGGCGGGCGACTTCCGGAAATTCAATATCATAACAAATCTGAATGCCAATTCTTCCGTAAGGAGTGTCAAACAAGTTAATGGTTTTACCCGGGTGAAAATTCCATAAACTGCGTTCTGATGGCGTAATATGTAGTTTATCCTGGGTGTAAACATTCCCGGATGGAGAAAACAAATGTGCCACATTATATAAATGACCATCCGTTCGCCGCACCGGATGAGATCCACCAATGATATAAAGGCTGTATTTTTGTGCAAAATATTTAAACATTTCCACATATTCTTCTGCCTTATCTGCCAAAGCGAAAATCATTTGTTTATCATCCCAATCGGCTGGCATCGAAGTAAAAAATTGCGCTGCAAAATATTCCGGCAGAACCAAAAAATGGCAGTGGTATGTATCTGCTGTATTAACAAAAAACTCAACATTATCCCTTAAGTCCTGCCAACTTTTGATTGGACGCAATAAGTATTGGGCTGAACCTACTCTGATTCTACGATTAGAGCGTTTCAAGGGCTGTGCAGAGATCTTGTGTTTGACTGGTTTATATTTACGGTTGGTATATTCCAAATAAGTACAGTAATTTAAGCTCTCTCCATCGACCAATAAATCTAAAATAACCTTTTTAACATCATAACCTGCTTTTAAGTGAGCGTTTAATGAGGGGTCTTTTAATTCACCTGCTTTTACTTTTTGAACATATTCATCCGGCGTGTATTGATCAACATACTGTTCGTACCCAGGAATACGGCCATACGCAACCATTCGCCTTAAATTATATGCTTTCACTAATTTTTTTCTGGCAACGTACAACGCCGCCGCAACACCCTTGCCTCGATAATCAGGATGAACCGCGATATCAGCTCCATAGAGGGTATCACCTGCCGGTGTATGTGTGCTGAATGTCCCACCACCAGAAAGTTCTACATAACGATAATAATTTTCATCCTCATCATCAAGCTGCACTATTAATGACGTCGCATAACCTACCACTTTTCCATCAATTTCAGCTAAAAACTGTCCTTCAGGAAAGGCATTTAACTGCATGTGATATTGGCGCTCATTATATAATTCTTCTTTTTCATATATATGCCCATAGGTAGCTGCATGTACTTTTACAAGACTGGGAATATCCTCCTCTGTCCACGTTCTTACATTTACTTTTAATTTTTTATCTTTTTTTGCCATAAGCTATCCTCCATTTATAAACACAGGCATTTTTTGCCGCGTGAAATTTTTGATTAACGGTTAAAAATCGTCAATTCATTATTAAAAAAAGAACATAATTCCTTATAAAAATTTTACCATGAGGAAAAATGGATGATTGCACGTTGTTGTAGGTTAAAGAAAGAGGCTGGTATTTACACCAACCTCATTTTTCTAGTCCATTTCCTGGCGCCCTGCCAAAGCTCTCAGCAATGTGTTTTGATCCGCATATTCCAAATCCCCCCCCATTGGTAATCCACGAGCCAGTCTGGTAAGGCGTACCGGTGTATTTTGTAATTGTTGTTTAATATACAAAGCAGTCGCATCCCCTTCCATCGAAGGATTGGTTGCGATAATTAATTCTTTAACTGAACCACTTTTTATTCGATCCACAAGCGGTTTGATCTTTAAATCTTCCGGACCAATTCCCTCAATAGGAGAAAGGGCACCATGTAATACATGGTACTGGCCCATAAATCCTGCTGTTCGTTCTAAAGCCAATACATCCAATGGCTCTTCCACCACACAGACCTGGCTTTCATCTCGTGTACTGCTGGCACAAATTTCACATAAATCTTTTCCTGCCATGGTGATATTAAAACACCTGCTGCAAAAAGCTGTAGAACTCTTTAAGGCAATTAACGCTTCTGCCAGTTTACTGGAAGCCTCTTCCGGCGCTCTTAACAAAAAAAACGTTAAGCGGGATGCTGATTTTGGTCCCACGCCTGGTAGGCGCTCAAAAGCAGTAATTAAATTTTGAACTGGTTCCGGTAAGATCGGCATAATTTATAATTCTCTTAAAAACCCAATCCAGGAATCCCTCCCGATAACGGACCCAATTTTTCAGATTGCATCGCTCGGCTTTGATCTAAGGCCATATTAACAGCACTTAAAATTAAATCCTGAAGCATTTCAGCATCCGCGTCTTTTAATAACTCGGGATCAATAACAACTTCCTTACATCGTTGGTCGCCCGTCATCGTTACTTTAACTGCCCCACCGCCAACACTGGCTGTGGTTACCTCTTCCGCTAATGCTTCTTGGGCAGCTTCCATTTGTTCCTGTAAACGTTGAATTTGCTGCATCATACCAGTCTGGCCACCAGCGCCTTTTTTTCCACCAACTCGTCCATATCCTTTTGCCATGATTTTTACTCCTTATCAACAATTTGACCACCCAGATCCAGCGCGGCACCTACCAGACTGTCCGGGGAAATATCATCATCCAGGTCATTCATTGCACCTTTTGACCGTTCCATTACCGCTCTAACCCGGGCTTCACTTTTTAAAACATGGGTAAAAGCCCGCTGAATGATCTCTTGGTGGTCACTTTTTTCCATTCTTTCTTTTAATACCGGGCTGTTAAACCCAATCACAATCACGCCGTTTTTCAGGCTAAATGATTTTGCGGAAGCCAACAGTGCTTCCGTATTTTTGCGGTACTTCCGAATCAACTGCCTCACTTCCGGCACGGCTTCTCGCATTTGTGCATATGTAAAACCAGCTTGATGAGATTGGCCATGATCCTCCGCTTCTTCTTCGTGTTTTGGTTCTTCTTCATCTAATACTGGGATCGATGCAGGTCTTTTTTCTTTTTTACCAAATACCGCTTCCAGTTCTGCGTCCTCGGTTTCATTATTTTGTTTTTGTACAACTTTTGATTTTTTACCAGCTGTGTGCGGGGTTGAATGAGGTACTGCAGCAGCCTGGGTTTCCGCGACGGGCTGTGGCTCTAACATCGATTGTGCTAATGCCAATTCCAATGCCAGACTGGGCTGCCAGGCCGAACGAGATTCGTTTGCTGCGGTGTTGAATAAACGTACCGCTTCTACCAAAGCAGGCATTTCAAAGGTTTTGGCTTGTTTTCCCATAACCGCCCGCTGTTCGTTGGTTACATCAATATGTTCCACATTCCCCATCCGTACCAATAACAAACCTCGCAAATATTCAACCACCTGCCGGGCAAACTGGCGTGGGTCGGTTCCCGTATCCAAAGCGATATGAATACAATCCAGTCCGGCTGCCGTGTCCTTATTTAAGATAGCCTCCACCAGATCAATCACCGATTGATTTGTTGCCGTGCCTAATACTTCCTGGGCAGCAGCCAATGAAATTTTTTCACCAGTAGAAGCCAGCTGATCCAATAAGGAGATCGCATCCCGCATTGCGCCGGTAGATTGTCTTGCAATTAAGATTAATGCTTCTTCATCCACCTGCATTTCTGGTTCATCCGCTATCATCTTTTTCAAATAGGAAACAATGGTTGTAACCGGGATCCGTCTAAATTCATGCCGCTGGCAGCGGGAAAGCACAGTAGCCGGTATTTTATGAACCTCTGTTGTTGCCAAAATAAAAATAGCGTGTGGAGGGGGTTCTTCCAGTGTTTTTAACAAAGCGTTAAAAGCAGCGGTAGACAACATGTGCACTTCATCTATTATATAAACCTTAAATCTACCCTGTGTTGGAGAAAAACCAATCTTTTCACGTAAATCACGCACATCATCAACACTCGTATTCGAGGCAGCATCAATTTCAATCAGGTCCATAAATCGTCCGTTATTAACCGCCAGACAATGTTCACATTCATTACATGGTCTTTGGGTTATATCTTCATGCAGACAATTTACCGCTTTCGCCAACAAACGAGCGCTGGTTGTTTTCCCTGTTCCACGTGGACCGGAAAACAAGTAAGCATGTCCCACCCGGTTACTACGAATCGCGTTTTTTAAGGTCTGAACAATATGATCTTGACCAACAACTTTTTCCCATAAATGTGGTCGCCATTTTCGATAGAGCGCTTGTGACATACAGCTTCCAATCAATCCGTTGAATTTGAATTTTTAATCCGGTTAAACAAAACTTCTGCTTCTAACTGCCGCCGCTGCAATCTGCTGACGGGTACACTTAAATTGTAATCGAAAATTTTCTGATTGATGGCTTGAATTTCTTTAAAAAATTGCCGGAAAGCAATATCGGAACTCAAATTTAAATTCGATTCACAATTTTGTACCGCTTTTTTTAGATCTTGTTCAATCTCTTTTCGTTTTTCAATCCAGGGCAATGTGATATTATGAGTTTGAAGGATGTCATACGTTATCGCCCATTCATCTGCGTATGGATTGAGCGGTTTCCAATCAATCGGCTTGCCAAACCCTGGCAAATCATCAAAAGCGCCACTTTTAATCGCATCCAGAATTTTCTCTTCGGCAATTCGGTCAAACATTATATTCCTCTTCCTCAGGGAATTTGATAGACGGCTCGCTCCTGACCGGCGAAATCAAATAAACGCACACTTTCCCCGGACCGCCACATTGACTCTGTAGTGCCCCAGAATAATTTATTAACGGTATTTGATCCAGCGCGGGAATAAACCTCAACAGAACCCTGCAGAATCTGGAATTCCGGAAATACAAACTGCTGTCCATTCTGGTTTTGTAAATACCAACCCGTCAGTGTTAACGCACCCTCACCTAATCTATCCAAAATAACGAATTCATTTTGTGCATCACCAGGAGCTATAACAGTCCGAATATCCATTACCTCTTCTTCTAAAGGAGGAAGAGTGGCAGGGTTCAAAACAGGGGTAGACTGACCCTGTACGCGGACACCATTTTCAACCGGCACTTGAATCACAAGCTCTTGTGGAGGATGTGCCCGGTTCCATATCATCAACACGATCAGGGTCGTCACCGCAGAAATGATAATATTTAAAATTATAAAAGGCAGCCAATTTTTGCGTTTCATCAATGTTTTCCTCAACAAGAACAAAGTTAAAGGGTACAATCCTTTACATAACCTGCTTGAATCATAGCATAGAATAGACGTAAAATAAAATCAAAAAATAAAAAGCCATGTACTTAATTGACGGACACAATCTCATTCCAAAAATTCGCGGCCTGACCTTAAAACAAGCGGATGATGAACAAGCATTAATTGATGTATTACAAAATTACAAACGCCTCAGTCGAAAAAAAATGGAGGTTTATTTTGATGGTGCCCCATTGGATCAGGCAGGACCCCGGAAAATGGGTGGTATTCAAACGTACTTTATTAAATTAGGACAGACAGCTGATGATGCTATAGTGCTCCGGTTGCGAAATATGGGGAAACGCGCTAAACAGATAACCGTTGTAACATCAGATCGACGGATCATCCGTGAAGCACAAGCTGTTCACGCTTCAGTTATTTCATCTGAAGAATTCGCAAAACAAATTGAAAAAACATTAACATCTTCGCCCAGTGGAGGCAAACCTGATCCTTCCCGTATGTCCGAATCAGAGTTGGAAAACTGGTTAAATTTATTTAACAAGAAATCTAGTTAAATTTTCTTATACATTTTTAATGTAAATTGGACAATTTTGGTATATAATATCCATAAGACACCATAATTAATGGTAAAGAAGGTGTCTACCATTCATTTGTTGTTGTTCGCGCACCCCCCCTGCGCCAATAAATTAAACGGTGAATGGCATTCCCTCCCTGGAGACCGCCAAGCTTGTCCCCCCCATGCTTGGCGGTCGACTATTTTAATTAACAAACCAATCTCAAACCAATGCAATTTGATAACTTTCAATTTTGTAATTGTTAACTCTCCTTTTATCTCTTAGAATAAGTCTATGGGTTATAAAGACTTAAGAGGAGAAATTTATGAAAAAACAAATTCTAATTCCAATCTTTTTGTTGATCTTATTATCCGTCGCCTGTAGTCTGGGCGGTTCAAAAGCCACAGAAGTTCCGGCAACCGCAATCGTGCGGCCCACCAATACAGCGGTTAACCCCACCTTACCGCCGCAACCAACAGCCGTACCAACTGAAGAAGAAGCTGCTGCCCAAGTAGAACCAACAGAAGATAATACGCTTGATTGTTTGGTTACCGGCACCTACCAATTTGATGAAGTCAGCCCATGTTGGCCAAATGATCCGGAAGAACTTTATTCGGTAACAACTGTTTCTGATATGCGGAAGGTTTTTTCCGGTATAAAAGACGGTGCTTTCGAATTTGAAGTAAAAATTCCGGAGGAAATGTACCTGTATTCATTTAACACCAACAACCTTTATCCTGAGGTTATCCTGGAGACCAATGTTCTCAAAATTGAACCCAGCGTAAACAAAAACGGTTTTATCTTAGCATGCCACGTAAATGAAGATGGTTGGTATGAAGCCAGAATGGAAAGTGGTGGATATTACCATGTTTATCAATATGAAACCGTCAACAAAGAATTAGGAAAAAATCCCTATACAACCTTATCCGAAGGTGGAACACCTGCAATCCAGGTTGGCCAAAATAAAGTGAACACCATGCGTTTTGAATGTATGCAAGATTCATTAACTTTGTTGATCAACGGCGAAGAAGTCTGGTACGAAAAAATGAATGTCAATAGCGGTGGAGCCATTGGAATTGGCGTTAATACCTATGCCGGCAAGTATCCTGTTCACATCGGGTTTGACTATCTAACCGTACTGACACCTTGATATAAAAATAACTGACCCATAAAACAAAAAGGGACTGTCCTTAAAAAGATGGCAGTCTCTTTTTTTTAACCTCCCATCTCCTTACATTGCCTTTGGCGAACAGCCCGATGAACGATATGTCTTTCTCTTGCCGCCCATGACGGGCAATGCTATAATCCTGTTAACTTCGCCCCAGTGGCTCAATGGACAGAGCAAAGCACTCCTAACGCTTAGATTGGGGGTTCGATTCCCTCCTGGGGCACCTAAAGGAAACCAATGACGAATCCAATCCTTCAAACGCGAGACCTGACCGTTTATTACGGTAAACATCGTGGTGTACTTGGTGTTAACTTAACGGTCAATAAAGGGGAAGTATTTGGCTTTTTGGGGCCAAACGGCGCCGGAAAAACCACCACCCAACGGGTATTAATGGATATTATCCGCCCCACCCAAGGAAGTGCCTTTATCTTTGGAATGGACTGTCAAAAAGAAGGGGTCACCATCCGCAAACGAATTGGTTACTTACCTGGTGAGTTGAACCTTTATCCAAATATGAAAGGTCGTTCTTTTTTGGATATGATGGCGTCCATGCAAGAAAACAAGGTGGATTCCGCTTACCTGAATCAGCTTTTTGAGCGTTTGGATTTTAACCCTAACCGTAGAATGAAAGAATATTCCCGCGGAAACAAACAAAAAATTGGCATTATCACAGCCTTTATGGGAAAACCGGATTTATTAATTCTGGACGAACCAACCAGCGGTTTGGATCCTTTGGTACAGCAGACCGTAATGGAACTGGTCCGAGAAACAAAAGAGGATGGACGCACCGTATTTTTCTCCTCTCATATTCTACCGGAAGTACAGGCTGTATGTGATCGGGTTGGCATCATTCGTGAAGGGTCGCTCATCAAAACAGATCATGTGGAAACATTAACTCACCAACAATTCAAACGGCTGCACATCACCTTAAAACAAATACCACCGGATAATATTTTTGCCATTGATGGTGTTACAGAAACCGGCAGAGAAGGGCTAAAGATAAAACTTGAAATCCAACGAAATTTGGATAAAGTAATGGAACTTGCCTTGCCATTTGGTATTGAAGATATAGAATCAAAACCTGTCAGTCTGGAAGAAATTTTCCTCACATTTTATGACCGCCATCCGAATGGGGGCAATCACCATGCTTAATTTATTAAAACATGAACTATTATCCCGCGTTACGGCAACCATAGGCTGGGGCATTGGATTGATTCTTTTTGGCGCTTTATATATCACGGTTTTTCCCGAAGTATCTGCCCAAATGGGGAATCTTTCTGATCTCGCAATTTATCGGGCAATGGGGTTGGACATGCAGTCCTTTGCGGGCTTTATCTCCTCTGTTGTTTTACAATTTTTGCCGCTGCTGTTAGGTATATACGCCATCATCACCAGCACCCAAACCCTGGCTGGGGAAGAGGATAACGGCAACCTGGAAATGATTGTAGCGATGCCCATCCGGCGCTGGCAAATTGTTTTGGTCAAAGCATTTGCAATCGCTGTGGTCGTTTTTCTCATTTTGTTAATCGCAGGGTTCGGCAATGCCCAAGTCCTCAAGTATATTAAAACAACAACTGAAGTTGATGTGACACCAACGCAGTTATTTGCTGCTGTTTTAAATGGCTGGCCGATCACCATGGCTTTCAGTATGTTCGGTTTATTTTTAGGGGCTTATTTACCCCATAAACGTCCGGCTGCTGCAATTGCAACCGTTTTTTTTGTAGCCAGTTTTTTTGGAAGAAACCTGGTTGATTTGGTCGATTCCCTGGAAAACCTGAAACCGTTCTTTTTGTTCACGTATCTGGATACAACCCCAACCATTTTTAAAGAAGGTGTGAACCCTGCTGATCTATGGACACTTTTGGGTGTGGCGGTTGTTTTTCTTCTTTTAGCAATCCTGGCATTTCAACGGCGGAATATCACCGTACACGCCTGGCCCTGGCAGCGAGCGCAGGTATCAGACGTTTAAGATCGACTCTTTTCCTAACTGACCATAGGCAGTCCCACAATAAATGATATGGCCAGTGGGCATCAGGTCGCTTTTTTCAAAAGCCTTATCACGTAAACGTACGATCGGTTGTCCAATCCTTGCCGATCTTTTCCCGTTTTTCTCTGTGATTCTGTAATTCTGTGTGCATTACAAAGATTCTTGTTGGGCTATAGTTTCCCCATTGCTGAGAGATTTGAGCTCAAATTGCAAAAACAACAGATCTGTTTTCCTGGTTTCGCTCAATCTGTGTTTTTCCCTGTCATTTCATTTTTCCAAATCCTTGACATTGACGTTACGTTAAGGTGTATCATAATGTCTGTAAAGGTGAAGTCATGATTTATACCATTAACGAACTTGCAAAACTCTCGAAGGTAACCACACGCACCCTGCGGTATTATGATCAGTTAGGTTTATTAACCCCCGCTCAGATCGGACAAAATGGGTATCGTTATTACAATCGGGAAAACCTGCTGCGGTTGCAGCAGATCTTATTTTTCAGGGAATTGGATGTACCGTTGAAGGATATCCGGAATATAATCGACCGGCCGGATTATGATCTGGTGGAAGCCCTCCAACAACACCGTGACGCACTGAAACAACGTGCTGAACGAGTTAAAACCCTGATTGAGACAATCGATGAAACCATCGCATCATTCAAAGGAGAATGGATCATGAGCGAAAAAGATTATTTTGAAGGGTTCGATGAGAACCAATATGCCGAAGAAGCACAACAGCGCTGGGGTAATACCCGACAATACGCTGAATCCCAGCGCAAATGGGGCAGCTATTCCAAACAGGAAAAAGAAACCATCAAAGTTAAAAGTGGCGAAATCACAGTACGTATGGTAGGGAAAGACACCAATAAACCGGATGATCCTGAAATTCAGACAGCTGTGGCGGAATACCACGCCTTAATCAACGACTATTTCTACAGTTGTGATGTGACCTTTATGCGCGGTTTGGCTGATATGTGGGAAGCCGATCCCCGGTTTGCAGCCAATTACGAGAAGATTCGTGAAGGCGGTGCTGCCTTTGTCAAACAAGCTGTATATATTTACTGTGAGCAAAATAAATCATAAAAATTACATTGTAAATATATTCCCCCCTGAATTGGCTATGAATAGCCAATTCAGGGGTTTTTTATTGCCACTAGCTTAGATATACCCTATAATACAAATATAGAACATAAATCCCACAAATTTAAGGGCAATCGATGGATCGTTTTACCCAGCTTCGCAAAGAAACCAGTCAATTTCAGACTCAATTACGTGATTTACTCACGAAACCAACTGACTATTCCACATCAATTCAGGCATGTCTAACCCAGCATGCCCGTCTACACAGCAGCCAGATCACCCAAGATTCACCATTGAACTCTCTGGAAGACCTCCTGCTCGACAATTTAGACGAAAAAACGTTCCGGCATATCCCGGCAAATCAGGAACATTCAATCGCATGGAATCTCTGGCATATGGCGCGAATTGAAGACTGCACCATGAATACATTGGTTGCAGGAACACCAACTATTTTTGAAAAACAACAGTGGAAAGAGAAATTTAATTTTCCTTTTACAGATACAGGCAATAATATGCCTCCGAACCAGATTATTGTATTAAGTGAAACCATAGATTTATCAGCCTTACGAACTTATCGTCAAATGGTCGCTTTGCAAACCAGGACCATTATTAAAAACCTAACCCCCGAAGATCTGAAGCAAAAAGTACAGCCAGATCGTTCATCAAGCTTACTTTCCAATGGCTGTGTTCGTAAAGAAGCCCAATCTTTGATCGATTACTGGCGAAAACGAACAACTGCCGGGCTATTGTTAATGCCAGCAACTCGCCATAACCTGGTTCATCTAAACGAGATTTACCAACTCAAACATAAAAAATAGTGAAATCATGAACTTATCTTTTTTATCACTCACGAAAAACGCAGAAGCCGCAGAAACAATCGCGAAAAAAATAACAGAAAAACACAACCTATCCGCTAGTCTTGTCCGGATATTAGAAGGTTCACAATTGGTGTTTTTGTTAAATGACAGCCTTGTGTTAAAAATATTCAACCCGGATGATGAACTATTTTTCCAAAATGAAGTTTTGTTTTTACAGCAGTTATTTGGGAAATTGCCAATTAAAACGCCAAAATTGATCCTATCCGATTATGAAGAAAACTTGCCCTATTTGATCATGCAAAAACTCGAAGGTGTTCCCTTAAATAAGGTATGGGAAACAATTTCGTATGCTCAAAAATCTGAATTGTTATACCAACTCGGGACGATTGTAAAAGAATATCATCATCTACCAAAAAATCGATTTACAAATACCACCCATCCCTGGTCTCCATTCATTCGTGACCAAAAAGAAAACTTGGTTAAAAATCATACCAACTTTGGTGTAAACATGGAACTAATAGATCAAATCATCAAATGGGTAAATATTCATAGCTCGGATCTATCAAATTCTGAAGATATCGTACCGCTTCATACGGAATTAATGCTGGAACATATCTTTGTGGAACAGACCGGAGATAAATGGAGCATTACCGGATTAATCGATTTTGAACCTGCCATGCTCGGACACCGTGAATATGATTTTGCTGCTGTTGGGGTATTTATCTGTCCAGGTGATCCGCACCTTTTCCGGCAGTTTATGCTGGGATATGGATACAAACCCGAAAAATTAACCCCATCGTTTAGCCGTCGCATCATGTCCTGGCTGCTCTTGCACCGTTATTGCAACCTGACCTGGTTTTGTAAGTCTGTCCCGAAAAACATCCCTTCCAATAACCTTGAATCCCTCCACGATTATTGGTATGCCATCAAATCAAATCACCTATAAAAAATTTGGCTTCCGGAGTATATCAAAGCACAACGCTTGGCGTACTGAATAAATTAATTGCTAACAAAAATGTTAATATATTTCTAATCAATTTTTCAAAAATTGTCCTTGCATTTTTTTTAAAAATAGGTATAATAATAAATGATAAACGCTTGGGTGCCCCCCTCACCTAGGCGTTTATCGCTTAATATAGCATTAGAAAAATCAAACAGGCAAAAAAAGACGCCCTTTCGGGCGTCTTTTTAGTTATCCATCATCGGTGGTTCATCTTCATCATCATCTATATCAAAATCAAAATCATATTCAATTTCACCAGCTTTTCGCCGAATCCACAAATAAAGTACCTGGCCTTCACCGGAATCCAGGGTTCGGGCCGCCATAATCGGCACTTTTTCTTCCAAACCAAAATCATTCCGGTAATGTAAAAAGATAGTGTCTTTTCGCCGCCAGGCACGATAACATCGCTCAACCAGCGCTGGCCCGTTAAAGGTGCGCAAGCGGGTTAAGGCTAAATCGTACAAAGCCGGTCCTTCATTTAATCCTAATGCCCAACCATCATCGATATATTCAAAGTCTGGGGGCGGGCCTTCAATAATTGTTATTCTATCGTCCATAGTTATTTACTCCAACCCGGCTATCATACCACAAAAAACCGTTTCTATTCTTCATTTTAAAGGGTTTCACTAAATTTTCCATAAACAGAACGTTAACACCATATAAGAAGACCTTACAAAAGTTCAACCATATAATTACCATTATACAGATTTTTAGGGAAAATACTCGTTGTTTAACTTATCCTACGCTCTATTTTTGGTTTTTTTATTAACTTCTCTATCAGATAATTTTTACCTTTTTGGTATAGAGTTTACCCAGAGCAATTATCTTGACTTTTAGAATCTATTCCATAAAATTAGAATACGGTAATAAATGTTCCTTTGAGTAGAATTTCTTTCTACCCATTTTTTCCAAAAGAATTAAATTTAACCCATCTTTTATTGGAGGAAAAATGAATCGTAAGTTGTTAATACCTGTTTTTATTCTTATGCTCGCTGCAATGGCTTGCAATTTGGGAACCAGTCAAGTTGAAACACCGCCGCCAGCCCCTGCCACACAAGCTCCCGATGTGGAATCCCCTACTGAGGACACCAATCCAAAACCATCGTCAGGTGCTGTAAACAATATCGATGACGTCCAAGGCGCAGTTTTCCAAATTATTGGTACCGGCACGATTAACGATATTGACGAGGGTGAAATTTTAAATGCCGAATGGGGAGGCACCGGATTTTTTATTGATTCATCGGGTATTGGTGTAACCAATAACCATGTCGTTGCTGGCGCAGCACTTTTGAAAGCGTATATCAATGGCGAATCCGCACCACGAACACTCCGTGTTTTGGGCACATCAGAATGTGCCGATCTGGCAGTAGTCCAGGTCGAAGGTGATAACTTCCCCTATCTCGAATGGTTTAACGAACCTGTCAAAACCGGTTTGGATGTTTATGCGGCTGGTTTTCCTCTGGTTGAACCGGAATACAACTTAACCAAAGGCATTATTTCCAAAACAAACGCTGATGGACAAACATACTGGTCATCATTACCTTATATTTACGGACATGATGCAAAAATCAACGGTGGCAATTCAGGCGGACCACTTATCACTTCTGATGGCAAGGTAGTTGGGGTCAATTACATGTCCCGTGCTTCTGTCGATCAACAATTTGCCATTCCCGCCGATCTGGCCATCCCCATCGTAAACAAATTAAAAGACCGCCAGAACCTGGCTTCACTCGGCTTATCCGGAAGCGCCATTGTTTTTGGTCCTGACGGCGAATACCCTGGCATCTGGGTGGAATCAACTACCACCGGTGGCATTGCTGATGAAGTCGGCATTGAACCAGGAGATATTATCCATGAAGTGGAAGATATTCTGATCGCAATGGACGGCACCATGAAAGATTACTGTGAAATCCTTCGTGGTCATGAAGAGACCGACCCGTTGAAGGTGATGGTCTACCGTTATGCTACTGACGAGATTCTGGAAGGCACCCTCAACAGCAAAGAGTTAGAGGTAACAGGATATGCTGGCTTATCTGATGTTGCGACCTCTAATGAAAACACTGGTGAGCAGACTTCTTCCGGAACAAACGACCCCTTCCGCGTTGAGGAATTTGATCAATTTTCTGATTGGTGGACCTGGTTCCTGACCAGCGGTGATGAAAATTACACTGATATTTATTTTGATCAAGGCCGTATGAAATTTGATCTGACCGACACGGATATCTATGCTTACTTAATCTATGGTGAATACATTTACGAGGATGTCTACCTGCATGCTGTGGTAGAAAACCGAGGGAAAAACACCAACTCCGTTAGTTTAGTTTGTCGTTATGATGAGAACAAAGGGTGGTACGAAGTCAATTTTGGTAGTGATGGTCTGTATGATGTATTACGATTTGATGGCAGCCTGGATAACGGTGGTTACAAATTATTAACCAGCGGCGGCTCGAACAATATCCGCACTGGAATGGAATACAATGAGTACACCATCTCTTGTGAAGGAAATACGATCACACTCTGGATCAACGGTGTGCAGACGAACTCTGTCAGAGACAACTCCTTTAAAGAGGGAATGATCGGTATCTCTGCATCATCCTATAATGTCGTTCCGATTAATGTGGAATTTGAATCGTTGGAAATCGGCGTACCGTAAGCCTTACTATAAGTAATTTAGCTTAACAGAAAAAAGGTGGTGAAACATATTTCACCACCTTTTTTAACTTTTTCCTGTGTTTTAATTACTTCTTGGTTAACCAATTTTAAAGGTTTTTTTCTTTCATATACAAAATTAATTTTTCTCAAATAATTCTTATATATTCGGGGATTATGATTAGAATAATTCAGAAACTAAGTGATCTGAATAATATAAAAAATAATCGTAGTTTATTAATCGTTTTTCGGAGGTAAACAATGTCCCTTTATTATATGACCCCACAACACAAACAAATGGCTCGACGCCGCATGTGGGAACAAATGTTGGAATCGAAAGCTTCAGGTCAAAATTACCAGGTTGTTTTCCCGGTTGATGTGATTGCTCGGGAAGAAAGTTTCACGATCAGTGCCTTTTTACCCGGTGTAAGCGCAGAAAACCTGAACATCGAAATTATTGAGGATACCGTCACCATTGAGGGTGAAATTGTGGTCGAACGAAATGAAGAAGATCATTATCTCTTATCCGAACGGCCCAGCGGAAAATTCCGCAGCGTGATCACCCTGCCAAGTGCAGTTGATGCAGATAAAACCGAAGCAGAATTACAAAACGGTGTCTTAACCCTGCAAGTTCCAAAATCTGAACTGGCACGGCCACGAAAAATTAAAATATCGAATAACTAATCACTTCTCTCCTTTTGATTGGGTTGAATAGAACAACACAAAAGAGAGCGGACGGGAACCCGCTCTCTTTTGTGTTTAAACCATCTTTGTATTATTGGGATTGGATTTTTTCGAACCGATTTTTTAAGGTATTAAAAATATAATTCTGCCATAAGGAAATGGTATCATCTGCCGGATAATCGTGTGTGGAAAAAGTTTGCCAAATGACACGGCCTTCCATACAAGTGGTTACCAATCCATACGAAGAGTGTTCTTTCTTTTGTGTTCCGGCTAAAATTTGAGCATCGCCGCCTTTTAACTTAATCAAATCACCAATATCCCAATCCCAAACCAAATCAGTGACCAATAAAGGCTCAACCACATTCGGTTGGGTAAAAACGGGATGTTCGGGTTCCAACCAATAAATCGAAAAATCGTAAATATCATACCGGAATGGATCTCGTTCCCAATCCCGAAAAACCGTAATCCCGCAGCGATTAAGAAGCGGAGAAATCTTGCCGATATAATAAGAGTCCAGATTCCACACCTCTGCAATTAATGCCACATCGTCCTGAATCACCAGGTCTCCAATCGATTCCCAAAACTCGCCAGTCGGCGCCGTGCGAGATTCACCAGCAACAATCACAAGATCCCATCCACGACCAGTATTCAACTCCCGCAGAAAGTCTCCTTGTGCATCACCAACCCGCACAACATTCCCGCTGGAGAGCCCCAAGGCATCCAATGCCTGATCCACCCGAGGTAAGAAAGAGAAATTACCTTTCATATCCTCATAAACCAAGATCTTTGCTTGATCCATCCAGGCTTCAAAATCCGGCGTAGGGGTTGGTTGAGGTGCCTGTGTGTTTTCGGGCTGTGGTGTAACGGTTGGAAATGGGGTTACTGTCGGTTGAATCACCTCAGACTGAGGAGCTTGCATGGTGGGTTCCGGTTGAGCAGCTTCTGTCTCCTGGCTGATTGCCAATACCGTTTGCTGTACCGATAAGGCAGATTGGGTTTCTTGTAAACTTTTTTCTTTGACCAATTGTTCAGAGGTTCCCGGCAAATTACATGCGATTGATATAACAATCAAAACAAATAATAATATAAATAAACGCCCTTTAAAAACTGTTTTTTGTCCCATCATTACACGCTCCTTTCATTATTAATTAGACACTTTTAATGACCCAGAGTCAAACCTGGAAAACGATTAATTTTTCAGATTAATTTTCGGGAAAGCGGTACAATTCAACTTATGAATTTACCTGTTAATTTTGAACAAACACTATCCCTAGTTGGGGTAAGCAGCTTCCGATATTACGAAACAATCGGATCAACCAACCAGGTTGCCCTGGATTGGCTGCAGCAAGGTGCGCCGGATCAGGCTATTGTTTTTGCGGATCACCAATCCAGTGGAAAAGGCCGCCTGAGCCGCACCTGGGTTACCAACCCTGGTAGTGCGGTTGCCGTATCAGTTATTTTCAAACCCACACCGGAAGAAAAAAAGCTTTCCTATTTATTCTCTCCGCTGGCCGGTGTAGCTTTAGCAGATCTCTTAAGAAATATATATAATCTGGCAGCGGAAATTAAATGGCCCAATGACGTCCTTATCAACGAAGCCAAAACCGCCGGTATTCTCAGTGAAGCGAACTGGGAAGGGGATCGACTAAACGGGATTGTCCTTGGGATTGGAATCAATATTACTCCCCAATCCTTACCACCTCTTGAAAACCTACAGTATCCTGCCACATGTATCCAAAATCATGTAGAGATCCCCATCGACCGTTTCCAATTTTTGGCACAATTTTTGCAATCTTTATTTAATTGGCGAAAAAACCTGACCCAACCAATCTTTTTTAATTCCTGGGAAAAATTACTGGCTTTTCGCGATAAAAACGTATATATTAAAGGAAATGATGGTTCAACCATCTGTTCAGGATTCGTTCACGGAATATTACCAAACGGAGATTTACAGATCAGAACCGAAGGACAAGAAATTAAAACATTTACTGTAGGTGATGTTCATCTACGCCAAAAACAGGTAAAATAACCCGACAAGTACGGAGGATAAAAATGTTAGATGACTTAAGAAATTCCGCTGAAAATTCTTATACCGAGGTTGAACCCATTCCTACGGATCGACCGAGAAGAAAAAAACAATTTTTGGGAATGACAGCAGTTCAACGATTTGTTGTAGCCTTATTCCTGCTAATCATTGTGATCGTATTGGGCACATTTTGCCTGCTTGCAACCGGTAAAATCGTTCTTCCTTAACTACTTCCGTTAAGGTAAGGGGCAAATCCATTCATAATAAAAATCAAGCTCCCAATTGGGAGCTTGTTATTTTAACTTATTCTTCGTCCGGATTTTCTTCCGGATTGGGTTCGTTTGATTGTTCACTTACTTCCAAAACCCGTGTTCCATTTTGAGCCACTTCACCGGTTTCTTCCGCTTGCGAGGTCACTGTATCAGGCTGTCCCGTTTCTTTCCCTTTTAAGATTGATGCGTTAATCCGCGCCATCGTTGCCAGGGAATCTCCTTCGTTTATATCCATTACGCGTACACCACGGGTCGTTCGACCCATTGAGCTAATCCCGGACACATCCAGCCGGATTAAGACCCCATTGCTCGATATGAGGGTCACTTCATCCTCTTCTTCCACAATGCGGGCTGCTGCCAGATAACCGATTTTATTTCGGCTGTGTTTATCAATGGAAGAAACACCTTTTGAACCACGGCTTTTTGGCATAAATTGATCGAGCGGGCTGCGTTTGCCATATCCCTTCTCGGTCATTACCAGCAGTTCAGCGCCTTCCACAACAACATCCATCCCGATCACATAATCCCCTTTATCCATTCGGATACCGGTCACACCACCAGCTGGCCGGCCCATGCAGCGAATTTCTTTTTCATCCATCCGTAAGGCACGCCCATAAGCGGTCATCATCATGACTTCGTCTTCACCGGAGGTAACACACACCCAGCCAAGCTGATCTTCGTCTTTTAAGCTCATCGCAATCAAACCGGAAGGGCGCACACTGGCAAATTCAGAAAGCTCAACCCGTTTGATATAACCCTTTTCGGTTGCCATGGTGCAGAACTTGGCTTCTTCAAAACTGGGAATCGAAACGGCAGCAGTAATTTGTTCACCGGGATTCAAGGCCAAAACGTTCATAATGGAAACCCCACGATCAGTGCGGCCAGCTTCAGGCAGGTTAAATACCCGCTCCGAATACACTTTCCCGCGGTTTGAGAAGAACAAAACCGTGTGCAGGTTGCGAGCCGGCACCATCAACAGAACCTCATCTTCTTCCCGCATCGATTGTCCAATCACACCCCGGCCACCGCGACCTTGAATGCGGTAGGCATCGGCGCGGGTACGTTTGATATAGCCTTTTTCCGTGATCGTAATTAAGACAGCTTCATCATGGACCATATCTTCATCTGCCAATTCTTCCTTGGCATCCATACTGATCTCGGTGCGGCGTTCATCCCCATATTTTTCAGAAACTTCATTCAAATCGTCTTTGATCAACGCCAAAATCTTATATGGATTGGCTAACAAATCTTCCAGGTAGGCAATATGGGCTTTTAATTCTTGATATTCGTCTTCAATCTTCTGGCGTTCCAAGGCTGCCAAACGGCGCAGCTGCAAATCGAGAATGGCTTGGGCTTGAATTTCGGTCAGATCAAATCGTTCAATCAAATGGGTTTTGGCAGTATCCGCGTCCGGCGCACGGCGGATGGTTTCAATCACCGCATCCAGGTTTGAGAGCGCTTTTAACAAACCTTCCAACACATGGGCGCGGTGTTTGGCCTTGTCCAAATCAAACTGGGTCCGGCGGGTAATCACTTCCACCCGATGATCAATATAAATTTGCAACATACGGCGCAGGGGCAGGCTGCGCGGTTCACCATCCACCAGAGCCAACATATTCACCCCAAAGGTGGATTGTAATTGGGTGTACTTAAACAATTGATTTAACACACGCTGCGGCTGGGCGCCTCGTTTTAATTCCACCACAATCCGCATCCCCTTGCGATCCGATTCATCACGCATATCGGAAACCATATCCAGGCGGCCTTCCCGCACCAGGGAAGCAATGCGTTCGATCATGCTGGTTTTATTAACCTGGTATGGAATTTCGGTGATGATGATCGCAAAACGGTTATTGCGAATTTCTTCAATCATGGCTTTTCCGCGCACAACCAGGCGGCCCCGCCCGGTTGAATATGCGGAAATAATCGATTCTTTCCCAATGATCATACCGCCTGTTGGAAAATCAGGTCCGGACAAAAACTGCATCAGGTCTTCAACCGTAACATCTTCCATCTCGTCATAATGATCAATTAAGTACTTGATCGCTTCCACCAGTTCTTTTAGATTATGAGGTGGAATATTGGTCGCCATACCCACCGCGATCCCGGAAGAACCGTTTAGCAGTAAATTTGGCAATCGAGCCGGTAAAACCACCGGTTCTTTTAAGGAACCGTCAAAGTTCTCTGCAAAATCAATCGTATTTTTATTAATATCCGAAAGCATTTCCTCTGCCATTTGGGCCAGGCGGGCTTCGGTATAACGCATGGCAGCCGGGGAATCACCATCAATGGAACCAAAGTTACCCTGACCATCCACCATCATATAACGCATTGAAAAATCCTGCGCCATACGGGCCATGGCTTCATACACGGCGGAGTCGCCATGCGGGTGATACTTACCTAACACTTCACCCACAATACGAGCCGACTTTTTATAAGATGAATTTGCCCGAATACCCATATCGTGCATGGCGAACAAAATGCGGCGGTGGACCGGCTTTAAGCCATCCCTCGCATCCGGCAGGGCTCGTGAAACGATGACACTCATCGCATAATCGAGATACGCCGTGCGCATCTCGTTATCAATATCCACCATCTTAATCTTGCCAATTTCCATAATTGTATTTCCTCCGAAAACCGTGTTTATTTAAAGGCCAAAAACACGGCCGATTTTCATTTTTCAAACTTTTATTATACCATGAACAAGATTTTTCACCTGAAAATTCAAATTTAAGGCAAAATTCCGCCAATTTAACGGTTTTTTCTATCTACACGCATATTATTTGATTTTCGTTTTTTTCTTTTCACTATTCACTTTTCAGTTTTTTTGCTATAATGACGAACACGAGGGCGCGTGGCTCAGCTGGTTAGAGCGCACGGTTCACATCCGTGAGGTCGTGGGTTCGAGTCCCTCCGTGCCCACCAAAAATACAGGGTTTAACCTTCATTGTGAAAATCCTGTCCACTGATGAGACCGGGATTTTCCCGGATCATCTGCGTGAAAAGAGACACTAGATTTTCAAGATTTGGTGTCTCTTTTTTCTTTTCCACCCCAATATTTGAAATCACACTATGGACCTTATCATCTACCAGATTCCCATAAATTGAATCTGTGATCCCAACCGACGAGTGCATAACATTCTGACTGACCGCTTTCAGCTCTGCCATGTCCTTCACTCGTGATAATGCAAACACAACGTGCCCATGTCGAAATTTGTGTGGGGATTTATATTCAATCCCCGTTTTTTTGCAAAGATTCTTTATTCCCTTTTCCAGCATTCGACGGCGGCCTTTACTGGCATAGGATCTATACAATAAATTTTCTCCATCTCCTTTGATCGGTGCATACCACAATGCATCATCTGGCAAGTTTGCCCGCACCTTATCATTCCATTGATCACAGATATCGATCAATGCCTGGATTGGTAAAAGTGTTGTGATGGCTGCTTTATGATTTTTTGTCCTGACGCCCAATTTTGGCAGCTGGCTTACCCGGTGGCTTTGCATATCAACGGCTTTGATTGGCATTGAGATAAACGCATCTGCCCGCATGCCTGATAAGTAAAGATAACACGCCGCTGCAATATCCCGTTCTTCTCGCAAACTCTCAGGCACCAGAGCAGCAATTTTTTGAATAGATTCAAAATCATAAAAATCATGCTGCTGAAGTTCACTGTGCATTCCTTTGGAACGCGGCGGTCGTATCGTATCAATCCAATTTAGTGACAGATTTTTATACTTTTTTGGCCATTCATTTCTGCAGAAATCAAAAAAACGACGGGCATACTCGCACGTTTTTTTCATTGTAGATGGCGCCAGTTGCCCCTCCCCACCCGAGTTTCTCGCTGACAACAAATAAACCGGAAAACTTGGATCAATCTCCTTTGCAGAATCAAAAGATCTTTCATCTGCCCATTCCAACAGGTGCCGGAGGTATCCGCGGATGTTATGGATTGATGCATCTGCGAGCTGCAGCACACGTCGCGAATAATCCAGGTAATAGAGTACATCGGCATAGTTTTTTCGATTAATCATTTTTTCCCTTCCTTACTTCCATTTGCGGTCAGTCGATTAACTTTTGCTCCACATAATGCACATTTTCCTTGCAACAAGCCAGTATGTTTATTGATAGGCCGTTCTTTACCATTGTTAATTTTTACTGGTTTATTGCATTTCATACACCATGCTTCATCCGGCTGCAATTCGTGTTTTTTCCTTTTCCGTAAACCTGCTTGAGTTAACGCCCACTCTCGGAACGATGGACCATGTATCCAGATGTTTCCGGATTTGTCCCGATCATGTGGAGCCCCAGCAGGCAAGTAAGACCGCCAAATGGTATAAACATTTACCCCAATTTCATCTGCAATCTCACTCGGTTTATACATCATATCTAACAGCCGTTGCAATTTTATTATTTGTTCGCGCTTTAATAGCGGTTTTCGTTTTTCCATAAAATCTCCTTACAGTGGATCGGACTGGTTATAGAATAACATCCCAGAACAAAATTTCTTGTTTCGATAATTAATTAATATGTTTCGATAACTAACTGGTACTCAAAACCCCCGGGTGATTGACCTGGGGGTTTTTCAAGGAGGAGAAAACAGACGCGCTATCCGCTCATCTTCTCACGAATAGCCAAAACGGATGCTTCAATCGCATCCAATTCCGGTGTTACATCCACACCGGGTACTGGAGGCACAACAGCCCCGCCGCCATAATCAAATTGGCCAAAATATTCATACACATCTCGCAGATCCCGTTTTGCCTGGTACCACACCCACATATTGACGGCCGGAAAACCAAGGTCTTTGGATGCCCGTAAAAACTCATCGATCTGTGCCACGGTCGGCGCCCAGCCATTATTTTTATAAATCGGACCGGTGGGGATGAATGGTAATTTCTTTTTCATCTTTTGAAACTGGGTATAACTTTCAATCAATTGAGAACGTGCATTGGATGCCTGTTCCCAGTAAACTTGCGGCATATCAAAATCGCAGTATTCACGAAAGATATCCCAAGAGATTTCACCGTGCAAATTTGGAAACCGGTGGCTGGATAACCCAATCGGGATATTGGGCAGCTGGTCCCTAATATAAACACAGAGCTTTTTGGATTCTTCCGGACTGAAGGATATTGGTCCCTCAGCATCGATGATATACCCCACCAGCGCCGGATGACGGGCGAAGGCCTCCACCACCCGCTTGGCACCGCTTAACCAGGTGGAGCGATACACCGCGCCCCAGCCCCAGCATTCGATTCCGACGTCGGAAAATGCTTTGATAAACGGGGTCAGATCCGCACCATAAAAAACAGACTTTTCTCCCAAATACCCATCATGGATATGCAGCAGCACATGCCCCAACCCCAGCCGTTTTGCTTCTGCTGCCATCTTTTGAGGATCCCCACTTTCAGTGGTTTTGATGCCCCAAATAAAAAAACCTTTCCCCTTTGGTAAACGATTTCTACTCATTCTTTTGCTCCTTTTTTTGTTCTTCTTTTGGCCGGCTTGCACCCTGCGGGTGGATCACCTCAGCCAAAACCTGTACGGCCTGCTGCACGGCCACATGATCCGCCCGGCTCAACTGTGCACGGCTGGCAGCCTGATCTAAAATACTAAGTGCCTCTTGTGGTGTCATTTTTTTCATCTTCTCTCCTAATCTGTCACAATCGTTTTTGTTGTACCATCACTAAATTTGATTTTCAGATCGCCATCTGCACTATCAACGTAAATGACCGCGTGATTCACAATGGGAGATGGAGCACTCACTCCATCCAGAATAGCTAAATATCCATCGACCAGCAGATTTCCTAATGCTGATCCTGATTTTGATATGTATAATCCAAACTTCGGATTCAATATCGCGTAAAGCTCACTATAGGGAGCTGCTGCATTCATCCAGGTTTTGAGAGTGATAATTCCATCTTTTCCGATGCTGCCAGGTCCACCGTATGCTTGCATTTGGAGTTCATACGTTGTCGAAGTATGGATACCCATCAAACCACCGATATACTCTTTATCCTCAGTTACCCAATCAAGAGTTTGGGATCCTGGTGAAGATGTGGCAAAAGATAACCCCTTTAAATTGATTCCGCTCTCATCCATCCAGCTGCCACCATCCGGGGTTCGCCAAGTCCATGCACTGGTTTCTGCAAACACAGGTGCATTACTTTCATAAATCGCCCGGATTTCATCTGCGGTCAGAGCGCGGTCAAAGATAGCTAGGTCATCTACAAGTGCTCTAAAAGGCTGTTGACCTAATTCGTTCGTTCCTATATAAAGTGTGTCGGGAAAGTTAGTGTATAAATGGGGTTCGGTTTCATAAGTAATAAATTCACCATTAATATAAAGTTTGGTGTCAGTTCCATCAAATGTGACTGCAATGTGCACCCAAATATTGTCGTCAAAAGTAAAATCATTCGAAAATATACTATTTTGAACTCCATCCACGTACCTATACAAATAAAACTGATCACCAACGTGATTTAAAATTATTTCTGTTTTATTATTTGAATCCTTATACCAGGTATAAATACGAGCATAATTTGGGTAATCTGCTAGAGGAGTGGTTGTATTAAACCAAAAGCAAGTAGAATACTCATTTGTCATTTGGATTGAATAGCTTAATTTCCCAGCTGTTCTTGTACTCGTACTTGCATGTGCCGCATCAGTCCAAGCACATCCAGGCATTGAACCATCAAAATATGGTGTAGCATAAGCTTTGTCTTCACACTGTACACCGTCTATAAATATATATTTTCCTGCGGTGGGGGGCGTACCTGTAATAACGACAACGAAGTTACCCGTTAAATCTCCTGCGTTTGGAGTAGCTGTAAAAGCAAGCCTTTGCCACTCACCCTTTTTGCTCATGTCTGCATCACAAGATGTCACGCCTGTAATGCCAGCAAACTGATTCGCTGCTATTTGGACCCCTGTACCATCAAAATCTTCTGGTATGAATAGATACGCTGAAAACGTATGTGCTGTGGCTGTTAAAACTATGGTTTCAAATGTTAGGGTTGTTGTATCTTGATATGTTGCTTTCATCGAGTAAGAACCAAATAAAGCTTCTTCATTTGACTGGGTTATTGTATTTGAACCAACTGGTAAAGACCATCCAGTCACACCTGTTTCAAAACTTGGGTTTACGAATTTATTTGTTCCACCCTCCGCAACCTGAACCGCTTTACCAAACTTTCCTGGTCGAAAACTAACCCCTCCTTCAATTGTTGCTTTCTGACCCATGTGCCCAGTGGCATCTCCGGAAAAATCACGCTCATATGGTCTTGGTCCGTCATAATGGCAAATCATCAGCGCATCCGGAAGTTGTAGGGCGTGTTTTCCAACGATCCAACCTTGAGCTCTCAGGTTTCCGGCAATATCAAGATCAAACTGGGAATCAGGCAAACAGTTGATACCAATATTTCCGACGGATTGATCTACCACCAAAAGATCGGTATCAACTATCAAATCTCCAGCCAGTGTCAAAGTTTGCAATTTAAGACCACCCGATGAATCCCCCTTAAGAACGTGTTCAGAACTTGCACCACGCACATCTGAAGATGCGATCACCGACCCACTTATTTGCTGGCCAGATAAACTTAAATTGATTGAACTGGTATCCAAGATCGTAACCGGCTCATGGTGTGCCGCTGCATTTGAAGCATGGGCACTCAGATCCACGCCGTCAATCGTTTTTCCCTCAGCCACTGCCAGGTTTCCCAACAGGCTGCGGCTGCCGTCGCGTAATAACGCAGTCGGCATCTGTGCATCAGCCAGGGTGCCGCTGTGATGGGCACCGTTCAGATCATGCGGACTGGATGCGAAGGGACCCGGCCCGCCGCCGCTTAGACTGATCAGATCCAATATCCGTGGCCGTAATTTTTGAAAGAGTTCACCTAACTTTAATGATTCCATCTAGCCCTCGTTAATTCGTGTTCCAATACTGGTAGATTGACCCTTGGCGAGCGGGTAATACCGTTCTTTTTCCACATCAAATTCAGCCTCTTCCACAAAAAACACGGTCGGGTCGGCTAATAATCCAAAATCCAAACTGCCCGGAATCACATCCTTCAGCTGTGCCCAGACTCCCACCGGGCAGGCACTCGCATAAGCTGGGTTGCCCCACTTGTCTTCCACGCTGCCATTTTCCTTTATAAAAATGCCAATATTGTTTGTGTTTAAAGTTGGTTCAACATTCACAACAACTTCTCGGCTTTTGGTTACCGTCGCCAAAAGCCGGTTACCGGATCCATCTCCAACATTCAGCAGTTCGATGATTTCAAACAAAGCGGTATTGGTTCCATCCCTGAACGGTGAACAGTACAATCCGTTACCGCCTTTAATTTCCGTTCCGATCAAAAACTGGCCGCAGGCCGTCACCATATTGGCGATCTGGTTCACCGTATCCACAGCGGTGCCATCAATCGCGCTGTAATATTTCCAATCCAATGTGCTCCACCAGCCGCGGCATTCCAGGCTGGCACTGATCTCACCGGCATCTCCAATCTCGCGCCCCGAGACCGGTTTTTTTGCAAAACTTAACATCACATCGCGGATATACTCAGCCATATCCACACCAATGATCGAGCTGGTCAGCAGGATCTCTTTTGTGCCATAAACAGAGACACTGGCATCATCCTGTACCCAGTCCGTGGTCGCTTTTTGATTCTCAGCTGTGCTGTACATGGCAGCCACCCGGTTGCTCATGCTATCCAGGCTGACACTCACACTGATTGCACCCACATTGATTGTCACACCAGCCACATACCCCCACCACACGCAGCTTTCGTTTTTATCATAAATTTCAACCGGGCAGCGCAGCCACTCCAGCAGCTCCCAAATTCCTCGGCTGTCACCATCCACGGCCGTGACGGCAATCTCTGCGGTTTTTGGCCCACCAATCGCATGGGCAGCATAACGCACCGGTTTTAATTCCACTGGTGGCAGAGTCAGCGGGTTAGAAAAATCCCGTGTCATAATTCGGACACTGCTCATAAGCCCACCCGCCGCGGCCGGTAGTAAGCTTTGACACTTAATTTTCGGCTGGTGCTGATATCACCAGTGTTTCCGGATTGCAGGAAATAAATGCGTTGTTTTTTGTTAGGCTCCACTGTAAGTGGTTTTCCCACGCTGGTATAGTGCCCGGTTTTTCCTGCTGGGCTCCAACCATCAGTATAGATCTGGTTGTTGATGCCATCATCCACTACGCGCACCAGGTAGGCAGCACCATACCCGCGCGGAACCAATACCCGGTATCCATCCAATGGCGTGATATGTAAATAATCTAATCCCAGGGATCCCCCGCCTGTCTTTTTGGCATAAAACGTTAAATCAACCGGTGCCAGGTCTCCGGATGATAACAACCACGGTGGGATTTGCAGTTCTCCGATTTCCTGCATTTTTGTGCTGCTTAATAAAACTTCCTGGCTGCTCGCAACTTCGGTTAATGGTGTGCCCGCTGGAAAGGTGATCTTACACTGCACTCGAATCGTATTGGCTGAAGGTGCTACCGTAAAAGCCGCCAGTATCTTAAACCAGCGTTTATTTGCTCTGTTCAAGAAGGTTGTATCCAACGTCCACCGGGCAATCATGGCCTGGTTATCACCACTCCAGGTAAATGTGCTCGATTCTCCTCCGGAATAAGATGAACTCACAACAACACTGCCGCCATAACTGGCATCTTCCGCTTCCAGGATATTTTGAAAATTAGCAGGATCAGACCGGTTATTAAGGCTCATCCATATGTTTTGTAACCTGGCAGTCGAATCCAGACTGTTTATCATTTCCAACCGCACCGCCGCCGGCAGATCACCGCCAATACTGGCCGCCGCGATTTCCACGTAATTATTTTTTTTGTTCGGGCTGGTGCCGGTCCCGTCGTTGCAGTTAAACACATTTATTCCGGAAAGATTATTGGTTCCATTCCCATTCGTCAGCGGGATCTGTGCTTCCGGTCCTTCCCAAAATGGATCCCGTTCGATCACAATACCAACCTTCAGCGCCTGGCGCCCCACATAAAAACCCAACCGGTTATCATATTCAATCAGGCCGCCATACACCCGCGCCCGCCAGGCTGGTTCACTACCCATTGCAAAATATAACCACACACCTACCGGCCCATAATAATTTCTACTGGCATAATCAAATAAACGGTTGATCTCCGCCACCTTGGCCGAAATTTCCGCATAGGTCCCATTGATTCGAAGGTCAAACCCGTCTGATACCCGCGTGTTTTGGTCTCGGCTGGTCCGTGGATAGTACCCATCCAGCAGGACCACCCCATCCGATACCAAAGAAACCGTGCTGCCATCATCTGCTGTTAAATAAAGGTTCATTAATTCCTCCGCTTTTCGATTTCTTTGGCCACGCGACGTGCCAACAAGGTTACATCCATATCGCTGCTGACATTCGCCTGAATGATCACATCGCCCTGCCAGCCGCCTGCAGCTGTTATATTTTGGCTGCCTCTCGATCCGGATAAACCAACAGCCGGAACCAACCCGCCGTGTACATTGATGGCACCCATCAAAGCACCGGTTATCTGGTCCCGTACCTGGGTAAATTCATCCACAAATCCGATGCCCGTACCCAAGGCCATGTTTTTACCAATTTTTTTGTAAACCTTAGAGGGTGATTCTTCCTCCAGCTCATCTTTTGATCCCTGAATGATGTTTTGAAAAAATTGCCTGACGTTATCCATCAGCCAACCGCCTTTTTCCTTGATTCCGTTCCAAATTCCAATCACAATATTGCTGCCCATCTCATATATGGAATCATATAAAGCCAGAATGCCCTCATCCAATGTGGTGATGATCTCACCCGCTGCTGTCCCTATATCTGGCAGCATCGCACCAATCCCCGTGATCAATGCCATCACAATCTCCACCGCCGCATCACCAATCATTGGCAGCGCCGCAAGCAGCGCATCAAACACCGCCTGTATAATGTCCGGTGTATATTCAATCAAAATTGGCAGGGCAATAATCAACCCGTCCACGATCGCCATAATTAACTGCAAAGCAGCTTCAATCAACAGCGGCAGATTTTCAACCAGCGTAATAATGATCTGTGGAATCATCTCAGCAATAACCGGTAAAAGCTGCGGGATGGCTTCTGTGATTCCATTCGCCAGGGTAACAATCATTTCCAGGGCCATCTTTATCAGTAAAGGAAGTTGAGGCAGAATCCCATTGATCAAAGCCAAAAGCAGCTGTATCCCGGCCCTCATCAGCATGGGCAAATTTTGAATGAGCGCATTCACGATCGTCATAATCGCATCTACGGCCACAGGTATTAACTCGGGCAGCAGAGCAACAACCGTTTCCAAAACCTGTGAAAACAAGGTCGTGACGGTTTCCAACAACAACGGAAGCATTTCGCTAACAGCACCTAGAATTGCATTGGTAGCTGTAGGCAGTACAGAAACAATATTTCCCAAAACTGGAACGATGTTATCCACCACCGATCCAAATGCATCCACCAGGTTATCTGTCTGATTTCCTACATCTGCATCCTCATTACCCAGTCCTGCCAAAAAGGATCCGTAGGCAGCCTTGAAAAGCCCGAGTGATCCTGATATTGTTTGTGTGGATTCCTTTGCGAAATTTCCGGCATATTGCTCGGTATTCTCAAAGAACATTTGCATCGCAACTTCTGCTTTTTCTGCATTGCTGGCTGAAGCCCAGGTAAAATCAAGACCTTTTGCCAGCGCATAGGCCTCAATATTTGTGGCATTCATCGCAACCCCCAGGTTGTCCATCATCGTAAAATTACCTTTAGCGGCACCAGCCACACTATCCAGCGCGACCTGCATATCGATGCCCATCACAGATGCCATGTCCGCAGCCCGCTGCATCGCTTTTTCGGTTAATTCCAAAGACTTAACCTGTTCGATTCCGGATCCCTGAAATAATGCTCCCATTTTGTTGGCAATCGCCAGGTAATCCGATTGCGAAACACCAAGGTTTTTATAAGCTTCTTCTCCTGTTTTTTGGATCGATGCTGCGTATTCTCCAAATACCGCCTCCGACCCGCCCAGGTTTTGTTCCAGTTCTCCAAAAGAATCGATAACTGATTTTGCCATGCCAGCGGCTAAACCGGCCACGGCTGCGGTTATTCCGGCGATTGCGATTCCACCGGCTTTTAATGCACCACCCAAACCACCCATCACACCAGCAAACTTGTGGGTTTTCTCGGTGGTCTGATCTTCTTCCTTACCCAGCTTATCAACCGCCTTGGCCGCTTCTTTGGATTCTTCCCCCATCTCATTCAGTTTTCCCTCAGCGGTTTTTAACTGGCTTTCCATCTTCCCCAGGGTTTCGGTTTCCCGGTTTAACTTAATCTGCAGTTCCTGCGCTGCCCGGCTGGTCTCTCCCTTTTCTGCCGCTACCCGTTTATATTCATCCGCAACGGCATCAACTTTCTTCCGCTGAACCTCCATCTCTGAATTAAGCGACTTGATTCTAAGCTCTAATCCGGATGCATCCTTGGACCAATCCCCTAACGCGGCACTGGACGCCCGAAATCCGGATTCAATCACCCGAATATCACGATTCATCTGGCTGATGGCCGCTTTAAATTCAGTGGTATCTAGTCCTACTTTTCCGCTCAGGGGGTTATCTGTCATGGTTTGATCCTTTCAAAAGCCGCTACAACCAGGGAACTTCATCGCAATATTTTTTATTTGTCTGATGTTCACGCCCACCGCTGATGCCAAACACAAACGGCAGCAGACTCTCGATACTGGTCTTATCAATTGCGTCCAGACTCCAGCCAAATGCTTTCACCAGGGATACCTCCAGATCGATCATCCAATTACCTGTCTGGTTTATCGCCGCCGGGTCTTTCCCGGCCGCGTAGGGTTTTGGCTGCCTTCCGGCATGAATTTTTTAGCCCGGCTCACAATCGACATGAGGGCCGCTGTCATTTCTTCTACATCACAACCGCGACAGGCTTCCTGTGCGGAAAATTTATTCCCAAATGCTTCAGCAACCAATGCTGACAGCTCATCCACCACATCGGGGGTCATATTCTCCGGATCTATCTTGGGGATTAACCGCATGGCTGATTTTAAAATTTCCCACGGCACAAATGCCCGGGAGTATTCTGCTTTTATTTCATCCGTTTCCGGATCGTATAACGTAATCGTAAGGGGTGCCCCATTATTTGCCATTTCATCCTCCTGAGATGTCTATTTTTTTACTAACCCAATTCCCCTCCCTAAAAAGGGAGGGGTTAGGGGAGGGTTAACTTAAGCTGTCGTGAAATTCACGGACCCGTTCAGGGTTTGGCCAAAAACATCGGTCACGGCATACACCAATAAATAATCGGTGGCAGCTGTCAGTGATCCGGTTGGGTTTATGGTCATAACCTTTTTGGTCACATTTAAGGTGTTCACACCAGCAACAACGGACCCATCCGAAACCTTGATCAATGTCACGCCATTGATTGCGGCATCCTGCAGGGCGTTATTAAAGGTCAGCGTCAAATCAGCGCCAACACTCACACCGCTTGCTTCATCCACGGGAACAGAACTGGACAAAGCCAACGCGCTCGGGCTGGTTGTGATCGGTGTCTGAACCTGGGCAAACCAATTCGAACCGTCAAAATTCACGCTGTCATCGTCCCCGATAACTCTTTTAACGGTTTTGTTTTCACTTCCACCCACATCAAATTTATAAAGCGTGTTAACTGCGGTATAAATGATCTGGGTCGGCTTTGGTTCCTTTTTGTCAGTGGCGGTGGCGGCTTCATCTTTGGGAACAGAGAACTTACCCTTAAGATATTGAAAATATCGAAAGGCTCCGTTGCTCTTCATTGACCGGAAACTTAAAGCCACATCCGGTGGGGTCGCGTTCGATCCGGTATCAAACATGCGGCCGCTGGCGGCGTCAAATGTTTTTCCCAAAATCGTGGCCAACACACTCACCGGGATATTGGTGGTATCCATCGTAATAATGGTCGGGCCTTCACCCGTCATCACATCAAACGGCGCATTATCCGCGTACTGAGTCTCCTGACTCGTACGCGGTTCCGCGTTTACATTAATGGCCGGTGCAAATGTTTCCGGGGTTCCGGCAACATATCCGGCCTCATTATCCTGTGTCACCAGTGCGAATTTGATATTATCCACACCAACAACACTTTTATATTCAGCAGCTTCAGGCATCATTAATTCCTTTCTTCCAAATAACTGAACTCAAACATTAATCCAAAATGCTTGGTATCGTCGCTGTAAGGCAGCTCGCGCCGGGTTCCGGCCGTAAATCCAGCTGCCAACATTGCCGATTCAACGTCCGGCAAATTTATTAACCCGCTTCGGTTATATACACTGATTTGCACCAGGTTATCGCGTAAATTCTCGTTGTTATCGGCATGCAAAACCGGCGGGGCCGTTACCAAAAAATAAACCAGGTATAAATCAGGGTAATCCGTTCCCGTGGAAACATACGCGTTGGCGAAAACCGGTACACCCAGGCCGCTTAAAGCAGCATCAACACGTTCCCAAATGGTCATAAGGTCCCGCTTTCAATCAGCGATTCTCGCATGGCTTTCCTTGCTTTTCGCTTATCTTCCGCTAATGTTGGACGGATATATGGTTGAGCTGGCATTGAGCTGGTGCCATACTCCTGGGAATTCCCATATCTTGCTGTTTCGGCATCAGTGAATTGTTTTTTATGAATTACTCCGACCTCGGCATAAATATAGTTTCCTTCTTGATGAGGACCGTCTATCTGAATATGGTCATGTAAATTCCATGAATCTTTTGGAACCCGTTGCTGCATACCTTCTTTTAGAACTTCACAACCTTCGATTAACGCAATAGCAGCAGCTTCATCAACATCTCGCCCGGCCTCAACGATCTTTTCCAAAAATTCTTCAAAACCTTTTGTAGAGATATATCCTTGGGTTGTCATCCTGGCACCGTCCGTTTTACTTTCAGTTCTATGTATTCGCTGCGCTCTTCGATGTTGTCGATCGAGACGATCTCAAACAACTGCCCACCTTTATCCACCAGGCAGGTTTCATCAAGATCAGATCGGTAGCGGATCAATACTGTCGCGGCCTGCTGGGCTTGCGCCACTTCAGCAGCCCATACCTCGGAACCATGCACGTTTTTCCATCGGGAAAGTACCTGGGTGATCGTTTCCGTGGAAACACTTGGGAAACCACCAGCATCTTTATTCACCACGCGACGTTTTAACGTGATTCGGGTCCGCAGCTGGCCCGGGTTGGTTGGTTTACCGTTCAGGATCATAGTTCACCCACCGGTACCAGGTGCACACGGTACCAATTCCCGGAGAGATCCGCACCACTAATCTGCTGTATTTGATCATCCACGGAAATCACACTTTCAAAATTGGCAGCCTGGTCTCCACTCACGCCAATTAAGCCGGTTATTGATTCAACGGTATCTCCAACCCTGGCACCGTCCACCACAATCGAACCGGCACCCAACCGGCCGCGAAATTCACGGTATTGAAAAGCCAGGCTGATTAAGTGAGTTAGTGCGGCACGAATGCCAAATTGCAAACTCGTTCCGCCGCTGCCCATCATGCCCGGATTTTCGTACCAGGTAACCAAAATCATACGTGCTGCAGATTTGGCCTCTGTTCGAATTTCAGCGTCACCGGCCCAATCATGGCTGGTTGCGGTTTTGAGATAGGCATCCACCTGCGGCAGTAAATCCAACAGGATTGGATCATCTTCCGTTGTTCGTAAAACCCGTGCAGCTTCAGCCGCTGTCAGAATATTTGCCACAGGTGGACCTCCTTATTTTTTGGTTTCTCCTTGAAGTAAATCAAGGAGTTCTTCTTTCTTCATATTGGAATACCCTTCAATACCAAGATCCTTTGCAACAGATTTCAACTGATTGACATTCATCTCGGATAGCTCCGGGTTTTCATTCACTTCAATATCACCAACAACAACCCAACCTCGTTTTTGGTGAGCGGTTACGGTTGTGGGATGCACAACCAGGTGCATCCCATTTTTGGTTACCTTAACAAAGTTTTTTTCAGCCATCAGGTTCCGCCTAACCTAACAAGATAGCGATATGTTCGCTCTTGATGTGTTTGGTACCCCAGGCGATTGCGATTTCATACGCAACCTGGCGGTATTGGCGGTACATGCGGATCTCAAAAGCCAGTCCGGATACAGGATCACGAACGACCATCACATCATCCGCGGAATCGCCGCCTTCAGGGGCAGCCGGGGCACGGGTGGCCAGGAAGAGGGCATCGGAAGAGAACAACACGTTGGGGGTGAAGCTGTTTCCGATGGTCAGTGCGTTACCGGTCGGGATGGTGACGCGGGCACCAGGGCGATTTAAGGAAATCGTGCCGGGAGCTGTGACGCCGGTGCCAACCACATATTTGTTAACCGCATCCGCGGCAAAGGTGACTACATCACCAGCCAACACTGTGCCGTTACCGGTAATCAAGGCGATGTCTTCCACATCCACAGCGGTGGCACCGCTGGTGACGTAACTTGCACCGGTGCCTTTGGTATGTTGTTTGATGCCGCCGGAAGCGTGCAGTTTTACACCTTCCAGCATGGCCAATGCACCCTGGCGCAGCAGTTCATTCGAACCGGCCTCAGCCAGAACAACCGCTTGTTTACCACGTAATTTGGCCAAAGCAGCCGTGTTCACCACCAGATGGCGGTTCTGCGGTGCGCCGTTGTCATCCAAAATTTTCATGGTCTCAGCCAGATCGGTCATATCACCGGATGTGGCAAAGGGGGTTGTGCCTGCGGTCCCGTAAGCACGGGAGGCACCAGCCAGAGCAGCAGCTGCCAGATCAATTTCAATCAAGTTGGCAAGCGAACGAAAAGCCTGCTCAAAAGAATTTTGAATGATGGTCTGGTCAGAATTGCTGTTTTTTAAACCCTTCAGCTCTTCACCGGTCAGGTAAAACACCTGATTTTTGGATTTGCTGATGGTCACCTTTGGGGTGGTTGGCGCCATGTCGGTTCCGGTCGGGCCGGTCACGCCAGGGCTTACATCCCCCGGGGTACCGGGTTCAACAACCGGCCACATGATTTCTTCACCCACGGCGGCCCGTTCCGCTGCTGTGTTTTTATTCACGGCAGGGATAAACCCGATCATTTCTCGGGAGACAACATCCAACGCCTGGTAAATGGTTGGAATTAAATTCGTGAAAGTGTTACCCATTGTTATTTACTCCTTGTTCTGAAGTTAAATCCTCTATAAAAGGATTACTCTTCATCCTCACGGACTTTGCCGCCGGCTTTGATGAATTCCATCTGTGCTTTGGCATCCAGCGCGAGAAACTCACCGCGCTTCATCTCCCCTTTTTTCGCTTCGGGGAGGTTTTCGCTGGCGGGTACAAATTCCTTGGCAGCTCCGCTGCTCACGGAAGCGGCTTCCCGCATGGAAAGATACAGTTTGTTGGCTTCTTCAGCTTTTGCCTTTGCCTCGTCCAGCGCCGGGCGTAGGTCAAGAGCTGCTTGTTTGCCTTCATCCGTACCTTCAGTGAAGTGATCATTCATCTGGTTCATGATTTTGTTCACTTCTTCATCAGCCGATCGAGCGGCATCAAAATAGGGTTTCAGATCAAACATTGTTACTCCTTATCCAAAAATTTTTAGGTATTCACGTAAGCTGACCATTTCCGGATCTTCTTCGTGTTTTTCCTCATCGGGCTGGATGAGGTTTTCGCCTTCACCTTCGGTGGAGGGTTCTGTTATCACCGGCTGTTCGTCGCTGGAATTTAACAACATCGGTGGTACATTCTCGTAATTGCGCAGGGCATTCAAAACCGCAGCGTTTTTCAGATCAAAACTTTTTGCAGATTCGCTGATCACTTCATCCACAAAGCCGTTTTCCTGGGCTTCTTTGGCGGTCATCCAGGTTTCAGCACTCATCATCTTGGAGAGCTTTTCCGCGTCCAGGCTGGTTTTGCTCTGGTAGGTTTCCACAATCCCGGCTTTTATCTTTTTCAGGAAGTTGGCCGCGGCTTTTAATTCCTCTTCATCACCCCAGGTAAACATCCAGGGATTATGGATCATAAAAAAGGCCGAATCCTGCATCTTTACATGATCCGCAGCCATCGCCACATAGGTGGCTGCACTGGCGCAAAGCCCATCGATGCGGGCGGTAACTTTGCCCGGGTAATCCATAATCATGGCCCGGATGGCACTGGCCGCATAAACATCCCCACCGCCGCTGTGGACCCGGATCGTGATCGGTTTATTTCCTAATTTGGCCAAATCCGCTTTGAATTTTGCGGGGGTAATATCATCTTCAAGCCAGGAATATTCAGAGATATAACCGTAGAATTCAATTTCGGTTTCTCCGCTGTCAGATTCGGCAGCATCCACCACCCGCCAAAACGGTTCAAAGGGTTTTTGACTTCCTTCATATACACGCACCGGTTTATTTTTCATGAAACACCTCCATTTAAGGTAATTTGCTGCCCGGCTCCGGTTGCTGCAACCAGTGAACCGTCATCTTCAATAACAGCCATATTGGATGGGAAATAATGCCGGTCTCCCCCGTCATACGGGCTCATATCTTCAATTTGCAGAGCTTGATTCGGGGTAAGTTGTCCGGATAAAATTCGATTTCTGGTGATTTCTGATCGGGTTTTGGCATCCGTCTGAAGGATGGCGTCCCGTACGAATCGCATATAGGTATAGTTTTGCTGCTGGGCTTTGATCCAGCGGATTCTGGCAACCTGTTCCCACTGCACCAGGTATGGATTGAGGGTGGTTCGTAAATAGTCCAGATTCTGCTGCTCATTGGATTGGTAGGATTGTTTGCCCATGTTCAGTTTGTAAAGCGGCATGCCAAAGAAGTTGGCAATCTCTGAATCTGTGGCTTCAATTGATTCCAGGAACTGGGCATCCGTAGGATTCATGGTCACTTTTTCAAATTTTCCAATCGTGTCATCAAAAACAGCGATGCCGCCAGCGTTCTCACTGCCGTAAATTTCTTTCATGTATTCATCTTTTAATTTTTTCCGGGCTTTGGGATCCGCAATCTCACCTTCCACCCAGATAATTCCAGCCGGGTTCAGGCCGTTGCCGTTAATTCGATTCTGGGTTTCATGGGCACCCAGCTGGCGCCCCATTGTTTCGGCCGCATAGGTCAAAACCGACCGCCCGGATACCCCATCCGTGGAGTTGATCATCAGATGGGTGATCTCCACCCAGGGAATGGTCTCTTCTTTGCCGCTGGGGAAAAATGTTTTGTACCAAAGGTTTCCGCTCTCATCAAAAACGGGGTAAGTCCGGTCAGCTGGTAAGATGAAAAACTCGCGAAAATTACCCGCCGGTTCCCAAATATAAGAATTTCCCCAATACAACAGCCATAAAATGGCCGTCTTTTTGAAGATGAACGGGGTCATCCAGCGGTTTGGCTGGATCTCCATCAAATAGGATGTATTGCGGGTGATCACATCCGGAGAGACCTGTTCGATCTTTTTACCGATTTTTTGAAACACCTGGAACGGCATGGAGGCGATATCATCCGAGAGGATATTGCCGCAGCGGTAGGCCGTGGCGATTTTTTTTGCTGTTTCCGCGGAAACACGTTTTCCGGATACGGTCCGCTGTCCAAATGGGTTATACATGGAATGTGTTGTCTGCGGTACCACCGCGGCAGGCGGTGCCGGGAGTTGATTCTTCGGGCCAAATAATTGACTGATGATCATTCTGCCTCCTTATTTGTGTTCTTTTCATTACCAATCCCAAACAAAACCCCAAAAGCAACAAACAAAATACCGGCCGTAATCCAGGCAGCAGGAATATAAATCAGGGAGACTCCATACACCACCAGAACACAGCCGATCAAAATCAAAATATCATCCAGGAATTTTTTCATTACATACCCCAATCGTCACTTAATATGCGGGCTGATAGATCCGTGCTGCCTTTGTAAAGTAAGGCCCGGCTCATGGCATTGATCCAGGCCACAGAGAGGTCAATCCGTTTTGTGCGGATAACGGTTTTTCCCTTGGATTCCTTCACAAATTTGACGTTATCATTCCCGTTTTTGGCCACACTGGTATTACCAAAACACCAGCGGGCTACCAGGTCATTCGGGTGGGTAATTTGGCCATCCCGCACCAGTTTTTCTGTCTGGGTGATCGGGCTGGTCATGTTGAGATAGGTCTGGGGAATATCAACACAGGTTAAGCCTGCTTTTTCCAACCGCTGGGTGAGCATGATGGCAAAGTGCATATCAGCATCGACTTCAATGATGTTGTAGATTTTGGCCAATTCCAGGATCTTCTCTTCAATGACGGTGTAATCAACTGTGTCCCCATCTGTGGCCGTGATCCAGCCTTCCCGTTCCCATTCGTCATAGGGCACATGGTCCCGGGTGATTCGGTCCAACATGCCTTCTTTGGGGATATAGGCATACCAGAATACCCGCCATTCCAACAGTTTTCCTTGGGGAGGGAACACCAAAGCCAACCCGGTTAAGTCGGTTGTGCTGGAGAGGTCCACCCCCAAATAACAATCCAAACCAATCATTTCCGATTGATTCCAATCCCCTACGGTTTTATCAAACAGATCCAACGGCAGCCAGGTGGTCAGTTTACTGGTGATCCATTGATTCAGGCGCAACCAGCGGAACAGCCTTTCATCGGCTGGTTTGATCTTGGCTTTGGCTGCGGCTTCCCGTACTGATTCCAGGGTGATGGTGTCACCCAGGCTGGGGTTTGCGACGGCCCAGTTATTTTCGTTATAAATATCATCCCCGTCATAACCGTAAATGACCGGGTACCAGGTTGGATCAATGATTTCACCGGCCAATATTTTTTGGGCATATTCGTGCTGTTCCCAACCAATCGAAACCCGATCCGGATCGTCACCTGCGGTGGTGATCACCCACCAGATAGGCTGCGAGCGGGCATCCCCGGCGCCAAAGGTCATTACATCCCACAGATCCCGGTTGGGCTGGGCATGCAGTTCGTCAAAGATAACGGCACTGGCATTCAGGCCGTGTTTGGTGAAGGCTTCCGCGGAAAGCACCTGGTAAAAGGTACCCGAGATTTTATCGATTATTCGTTTTTTGCTGGCAATCACTTTAGCCCGTTTTTTCAACGCGGGTAGCTGGTCGATCATATCCACGGCCACATCAAAAATAATGGATGCCTGGGCACGATCGGCAGCACAGCCGTACACTTCCCCGTTACGCTCGCCATCGGCAAATAAATGGTACAAAGCGGCACCGGCCCCGATTTCTGATTTTCCGTTCTTTTTAGGGATTTCTAAATAGACAAACTTGATCTGGCGGGTTCCATCATCCTTTAATGTGCCGTAAACGTCCCGGATGATCGGTTTTTGCCAGGGTAAGAGGGAGAAGGGCTGGCCGTAAAATTTGCCTTTGGTGTGCTTCAGCAGGTGGAAGAAATTAACAGCACGGTCAGCATGGGCATCAGAAAACATGGCCGCCCCCAACTGTCCAAATATCAAGGAAAATATGATTAAAAAATAGAGTATTCGCTTCATTTATCCTGATCACCGTTCTCGCCGTTCACATAATCCGTTACTTCTCCCAACAGCATCGCCATTGGGTCCATTTCCTGCTGATCCTCTTCTTTTTTATTGGGTGATACCCCGGCCCTGGAACGCGGCGTCAAATATAAGTAGGTCCGCATTTTGTTCAGTTCTTTCCGCTTTCCATCAACACGAGCATCGATCTTTGCTACTAACTCAATTGCTGGTGCCATTTTTGCAGCTGTCCGCTCTGCCTTTTCGAGATCCTCATTTTTTATTTGCTGGTCTCTCAGATTCTTCAAAAGTTCCACTGCAAAAACGGCCTCTTTTCTCATTTGGTCCAATTCTGCAGCCTGCTCCATCATCAGGCAGTAATCCACTAACAAATCAAAATCCAACGCGCTGACGATTGCCCCTTCTAATTCGTTGTAAAGCCCGATCAGATTCTTCCAGGCTTTCTGTGCAATCGGGTGATTGTTCAGCTTTGACGGTACTTTCATGGATAAATCCGATTCTGGCGTCATCGCAGATTCAGCATCGATTCTGGCCTGGTTCTCCGCGGCCGTATTATGTCTTCGATTAAGTGAATTAGGTTTACGGGCTGGCATATTAACGGAATTTCTCACATTGGGAATTTTTTTCGCGTCGCTCTACCCCTGCGCTTGACATCCCCTTGTTCAAAACTTTTTGAGCCCCCCCTCCCTCTCGAACGGTCTCGCGCGAGTGGCAGGAATGGCAAAGCGATTCCAAGGGACTGGACCAGAACAGTTTGACATCGCCGCGGTGCGGAATGGTGTGGTGCACATCGGTAGCAGGGGTATAGATTCCATCCGCCAGGCAGAGCTCACACCAGGGATGTTTGGCCAGATGGGCAGCGCGGCGTTTCTGCCACTTACGCCCATACAACCGCTGACGTTCCGGGTCACGTTGAATCACGCGCGGCTGCTGGTGGGCTTCACAGCGGCCGCTCTTCACCAGCTGATCACAGCCGGGGTACGTGCAGGGTTTCAGGGTGCGTGATGGCATCCTATTCAATCCCCCGTTTATCAATGCCATTACGCCATTTATTGATCTGCTCGATCTCCTTTTCCGTAAAGCGGTGGTGTTCATCCAACTTCTTGGTAACCAGATCGATCTTTCCGGACACCAACAAAATGCCCTGGTTTAACAATTCAGTGCTTTTGGCTTGATCCTGCTGCAGCTCCCCAATAAATCGCTGGTTTTGGATTGTCAAATTTTCTTGAAATTCATCCCGCTTTTTGCCCTGTTCTTCATTCCATTTTCGCTGTTTTTCGGCTTCTTCTGCCTGCCATGTGCGGTATTCTTTAAACGCTTTCCACAATCCGGCCGAGGCTGCCAGAATAAACACTACAAAAAGCACCAGCGCGGGGATCTGCTGCCAGACGGTTTCAGGAATCATGGTGGTATCTCCAGGCATTATGCCCCCTTAAGATTGTTGTGGAAAATACTTGGATACAAACTGGTGAAGATACCCGGCACCCATGCCAATACTCACCCCGGTGATCACGATCCCAAACATGGTCTTTGGCACCGGTGACAGCATATAGATACTCAGTAAATAGATCAGATCAAATTGGTATACAAAAGCTCCTAAAACACCCACCAATACCGCGATATAGATCAATAACCACTTATAAACCGCCAGGGTTGGAATCTGGTCTGCGATGCGGCCAAAGAGGGCTTCCACCAGGGTTTCCACCAAAAAGGCCAAAGCGATGATGACGGCCAAAGCACCGAATATTGAATCACTTACCGTTTCTACAGAAACGGTAGATGTATCGGGGGGACCACTTGCCTGAGCAAACACCGGGACCACAAACACCACCAACAGCACCAACACCAGCAGCACACTTTTAACCAATCGTTTTGTATTCATTTTTTACCTCCGGGAAAATTAACAAAAAAAGACCGCCGCAAAAAGATTTGCGACGGTCTACTGCCGTTCGTTAAATGTATTATATCAAATTAGAAAACATTTTCAATAAAATAATTTTTTAATCTGTTTTTCAGTGTTTTCTATTGCTTTCGAAACACTTCATCAAATAATTTGATAGCCTCTTCATTATAATTTGATACCATAGGTCCTTTCGTTTTACCTGTCCTTAAGTACTCCTCTTGGTGTTCTTTACTTCTAAAATTATACCCACTAAAATTTGGGTTATCTTTGATCTTGTTCTCCCTAATATATTTGTGCAATAAATTTTGTTTAATTCTTGGATTTCTTTCAATTAGAATATTCCACATCTCTTTAAAAGAATAAGGATACTTATCCCAAATATTAGTCTCTATTATCGTTTCAACTTTTTTATTAACAATTTGTTGTCCTCGTACTTCCCCTTCACCTATCAACATTACTGTTGGAGCGCCTTCCTTTTCAACAAATTCTCCTTGTTTGATAAATTCAATTTGATTTGCCAAATTCTCATCAATAATAAACATTCGAATTCCATCATCATCAATATTAACTTGGTTAGCATCAAAAACAAACGCATTTTCAACTCCAATTTTTGCAACGCGTTCCATAAACCTTAACCATTTGTCACTTACTGATTGAATCCTCAGTTGGATTATGCTATTTAATTCTCCATATTTAATTTTTTCTGACCTGCCTGAATATCTGAAATATATTTCTCCTTCTTTAAGTACATCTTTTGCATCTCTTACAGTTATTACAGGTTTATCTTTAACTTCGAAAACTTCAAAAACACCAAAATTGGCTTTGTTATATTCCCATATATAATGGGAAACATTAATACTTGGCATAAAATGAACATTAATTTCATTTGTTAATCTCTCCGGATCTAAGCGAGAAAAAAAATTTAAAGATTTTTCATTCATTCCTACCAAATCCATGTTATCTGTAATACCAAAAATAAGGTATCCGCCTCTATTGTTTGCAAAACTCGCAAAATATTTTAAGTAATTATCCATCGCTGAATAACTGAAACTCTCTTTAATTTCATATTCTGTAGATTCAGGTTTTGTCTTACTGTTTATTATTTCTTTAAAAATTACATGAAATTCTTTTTTCGCCATCTTTTCACCTAGTCATAATCATATTAAAGAATTTTATAAATAAAGTTTTTTAATTACCCCACTCTCACATAATATGAAAGCTTCTAAGTTGTTAACAATTATAGATGTATAAAGAATATCGTCAAGTTGTTTTTATATTCGACTAACTTTTGTTATAAAAATCTCATGATGTTAACCGCTTCGGCTCCCCCTCAACCGTATAGGACAGGTTATAGACCTGTCCTTTTTTGATCGTGATGGTGACGCTGCCATACCCATATTCACGAACAATCCGAATCAATTCAAATAACTGCGATAAAATCTCAAATGTTAATCCAAAAGCATTGGCTATTTTTTCCAAAATTGGTTGATTGTCCGTGGTATGTTCCATCAATGCAATTCCTCCACCGTTTCCGTAGAAACACTCACACCCAAATTCTCATCGGTAATATACTTCGATCTTGTACTGCCAGATTCGAGGTCCAAATAAGTTGCCATCTTCCGCAAATCTTTGGTGATCAGCATTCGCACCAGGTAATCGGCTGCTTCGGCTGCAATGCGCTGGTTGATCGCCATACCCTGGCTGTCCTGCATTGCCATATCCGCACAGGATAAGGACTCCAAATCCTTAAATTGTACATCCAGCAGATCCGGATGCTGCACGCCGGGACCAGGCAGCCAGCCGCAGAAACCGGGCAGCTTTAAGTCATCCTTTTCCAACTTCCCCCCGCAGCCCAACAGCACCTGCCCCGCTGATTCTTCATTGCCGCAGTCCAACCACCACATAGATTTATACCGCCCGTGTTTTTCATTAATAAAGCCGTGAATCACACCCCTGGCGCTGGCGTTATCCACGCAGCCGATCAGGAGCATCAAGGTATATGGGGTTCGGTTGAAGATGCCCGGCTGAAAGGCTTTGGCCACCGCACGCACCGGCACACCCCAGGCCAGGCCGTAACGATTCGCCAGGGTGATGGCTTTGTTTAACCCAATCTCCGCTTCACAAAAATTTTGGCGGTACACGTTTTTCTTTTCCACAAAATCCGGATCGATAAAATAAACCTGCACATCCTTGTTTTCATCTAGCAGTTTTTTGGCCACCCGCACCACAGCCGGGGCCAACCATGACCCCGTTCCACCGCAGCCCACCAGGGAGATTACAATCTGTACATCCGTGGTGAGTAATAATTTTCTGGCATGATGATAATCCAAATCAAGCATGGTCCTTCTCCAATCCATCCACCAGGCCGCGCGGAAATTCGTACACCCACCGGCTGGGAATATTATAAAAATTTCCATAGATTCCAACCCGGGTTAAGATACTGGGCTGCCGTCCAAAATCACCAATCACCGAATACAGCCGAAAACCAACCTGTTCTTCGTGGTCGTCCGTTTTACTGAAGAAGGTTCTCATATAATGGTGGGAATGGACCTCCAGGATCACATCCCCGCCGCTGAAAGGATCCACCGGGGAAACTGCCGCGCCGCTCTGGTTTTGATCGGGCACCTGTAATTTCCAGATATCGGACCGGCTCAGATAAAACAAGATTTCTTTTCTGCCCGCGCGATAGGCTTTTTCAAACATGCGTGCCACCATCAACGCCGGGACCATCTTCTCGATCCGTAGAAAGGGTTTCAACGGGCGCAATCCCCGCACTGGCTGCGCCAATCCGGACACGGGAATCAAAGCATCCATCCCAGGCCGCCAGGCTCGCACAAAGATCCCATTGGCTGCCACCAGGTATTGATATAACTTACTTCCCATTGATGGCAGCATATCTGAATTTACAAATTGATAATCAACAAACATTTAATTCCTCACCTTCCGGTCAATGGCCTGCCCAATGGTTTCTCTGGTTTCCACCAGGTCAGCCACCGGGTATTTTCTTTTGTTCTCGTCGTGTAAACTGCGCAGCATTTCCAGGACGTTCGCTGGATGTTTGACCGATTTTTTATTACTCAGGTCATTATTAAAATTGGCATAAAAAAAGTCATCCCAAATCCGGCGGGCATGTTTGGCATCAACCTCCGCGGTTTTTGCCCTGCCCCAACAAATCAATCCATCCGCGTGGACATTTGAGAATGGCGCATGGTAGGCTTTTGCATTCGGGTTAAAATGGGTCTCTTTTAACGCCCAAATATAAAACTTTGTGCCAATCCCTAACATGACCGTGCGTGGAATCGGGATCGTCAGCCGTTCTGCCGGGGGTACCGTAATGGTCACCTTTTGAGCTGGTGCGCTGTAAACGTACCAGCGCCCTTGCTGGCTGGTGCCAACCCGCAGCACACCCGCAGGCATCCACCCGCTGTCCTGCTCCACCTGCACAAAGGCCGCAGCTACATCATCCATCGTGAGATATTTGGAGATCTCCGCCCCACCGCGTTCTTTATAACGAAACAAAAATTGGCCATCCATAAAATATAACAATCCGTTGGATGGCAACGGTTCAGTTAAAGGTTTAATCATATGTCTCCGCCAAAATATGCACTAATCGTTTATCGGATTCAGCAACAGCCTTGGTCCAGATATTTAATAACCGCCGTGGTGCCTTTTTATTAATCGTAAAATCCTTAATCGCTCTCGCCAGGTCGTCACGGATCGGTTGGGCATCCTGCCAGGCTTCTTCCAAGGATCGGAAACCTTCCAGGTCAAAATCATAATAAAAATTATCAAAGGACATTTCATCAAACGGATTCATATCAAAATAAGGGTTGTTGGTGTCATACCAGACCGTATTAATCGCGTTGATGTAAAAGCCCATTTTTTTCTGATGCAGCAGCTCACAAAATCTTTCCCAATCAACCGGCAGATTACAAGCGGCATTCCAATACACACCCCAACCAAAATGGTCTGATGCCATATTAAAGGTTTCAGGTTGGCCCAACCGCAGGCAGTTAAAAAAGATATTGATTGCCATTACATCGTCACAGCCTGTTGGGTCTTGGCTGATCTCTTCCCATTCGTCCCATCCCATTGGATAGCCAAGTTGGACCGGAATCAGGGAGATGTAAGCCAGGTCTGCCAATCCTCCAATACCACCTTCGATCATGTCAAGATCCAAGGGTGCCCGTAAATCGATCTCTGCCAGGGCTTCCGCAATTACGGGAAATTCCACCCCCCCCTCATAAACCAATTCCTGACGGCAAACCATTCGGTACCGTTCCGGGTTTAATTCCTGTAAGATCTGCCCTGCCCGTCCAATGGTGCCGTAAACCCGCATGGTGGCAGCGATGGAACCAAAGGAGAGCGGTTTGAGTGCCAACAACCGCTCTTTTACAGCTGGCATGGTTAATGGCCGGATTTTTTTCAACTGCGTTAATCCATCCAAAGCCATTTCCATAATTTAAAACCCCACCACCACTATTGGCGCGGCTTGATGCCGGGCATAAATCAGGCGGTCACGGGCCCGTTCCAATCGCTGGGCCAATTCTTCCCCGCTGTTGATGGCATCGTCAATATCATCTGCCGCGGTCAATAACAAAACCGGATCATTGGTTAAACCCTCTGCCTGGATTTTTTCATACAAGGCAATTGCCGGGTTTTTGTTTTCCTGGCAGTTCACCAAATGTTTTAACACCTGGTCATAACCGCCTTTGGTGCCAGCTCGTTTAACCACTGTAATGGTGGTGGTATCGTCTTTTTCCACCCGCGTGATCATCGCATTGGCTACCTGAGGATAAAACGGTGCCAGCGCGGATTTAACCGCGTTATCATCTTTTCCGATCTCTTCCGGAACAGGAATTTCCTGCCCTTCAATTTTCACCAGGTAATTCATGCCATCACCTCCATTTTTACACCATCTAAAATTTGTTGAATTGATTCCGGAAGATCCAGATTGATCTCACGCATTAAGGACACTTTGGGCAAGTTATCGTTTAACCGCACACCCACCGAAACCATACGTCCCAGGTCATTGCCATCATCCGGCCAAAAGGTCAGGCTGATGTGAATTTGTGATTCTTCCCAAGTTTTTGGCCCTGTCTGGGCAGCTTCCAATGGCTGTCCCGTGGTTACAGTTGCCCCATTTTTTGGTTCATCTTCTTGTAAATCCATGGATTTTTTTTCGTCAGCGATTTGGTTGATTGTTAGGGCAGCTCCTAGTGGCTGCCCTGGCACACTCGGCGCGTCCGGTTCTTCCTCCATCATGGGAGTAAGTTCGGGCAACTCTTGTGGTTGCCCAACTGTTTCCACGGAAACACTCTCGCTTTCGTCAGGGAGATCAGTTTCGATCGGTTCAGCCCCTTCAGCGTAAAAATCAGGATCCATATCCGGAAGCGGTTCGTCCATTTCAAAATCTTCTTCGGTTTCCTCTTCCTCAGCCTGGATATCACCCGGTTTAGGTAAATCCAAAATGGATAACTGTTTGGGCTGCGGGTGAATCCGATTCACCAGTTCATCCACCATTTCTGTAATTTGTGCTGGTGTTCCCCCGTTTTCTGCCGTAACAAGAATTTCATCCACGTCATCCGGCACCATATCCAGTTTTCTCTGTGGGACCTCAAACAGATTCACCAATACCCGCCCAACCCCTTCGGAGATCGATCGTTTACGGAGCATATCCTGCACAAAATCAGGCAGCTTCAGCAGCCGCATTTTATTCCGGACGGCCGAATCAGATAAACCAAACAGCTCACCAATCTCGGCACTGGTCTTTTCAAAATCATCCCTGTAAAATGCCATCGCTTTGGCTTCTTCAATCGCATTCAGCGATTTGCGCTGAATGTTTTCGGTAATGGCAAAGCGGAACATTTCCTCATTGGTCAGATCACGCACGATGATGGGCATAATCGTCCAATCCCCCTTCACATCCGAGATTTCTTGCGCTTCCCGCAGCCGTTGATAGGCAGCCAACCGTGAATGACCAAAAGCCAGCTCCACCTGCAGTTTATGCGGAGCAAAAACCTTCTCCCATGCTTTGGCTGGTGTGGCATCTGCCAGCATTGCCCGCAGGTTCAATTTCATTCCGTAAAAATCAATATCTGACAGGGCAAATGCGGCATGGTTACCCGCTGTTACCAACCGCCCAACTGGTTTTTGTAATAAACCATCTTCATGAATCGACATGGCTAAGGCCTGGATATGGTCCTGGTCCTCGCTCTCACGCGGCTGCCAGGGGTTGGCCTGGATGGCCTCTAATGGTACTAAAATTTCAATCATTTTCTCACTCCTGTTTATCTGTTTTTTAAATCTCAATCGACACAACAAAATTTAATAATTGCTCTACCCGCTTTTTGACATGCTTTTCCAACCAGGTTTTTGCAAATTCATTCGCCACCCGAATCACCAAAACATCACCCTGTAAGCCAAGCGGCTTCATGGCGGCCACCCAGGTTTGATAATCCGCTTTTGAACATTCGTTGGCCAATACCCCCAAGGTATCTTCCCAGGGTAAATTTTCGGGCAGCGGGTCAAATATTTCCGCTGGTTGGTCAGGTTCCACAGGCCCGAGATCCACATCACCCGGCATCTGCCAATGTTTGGGCACCCGCCAATTTTTCTTGATCCGGTAAATCGCCATGCTTGTATTCGGTGCCGTTTTGCAGTGATAGGCTATCAGGCGCGCGGAAACATCCGGCTGGTTCGCAATTTGGGACCGGGCTGGTTCTCGGATGGCGTTTTCGTCCAGGATACGGAAAATTTCCGGGTCAGGCTCACCTCTAGCTAGAATCTTTTCTTTTTTAGGTTTTTTAAAACTAGTTAAAGACTCTAGACTAGCTAGAGCATCCGAATGACTCGGAATTTCTCCGACTCCCGCGTTTGGGCAGCCCCCTGTGGATGCCCCTGGATCAGATTCAGCTGACTTATCCACATTTTCGGCGATTTTATCCACAGAGTTATCCACAGTTTCTTCCACATCAGATAAATTATCCACATCGACAATATCCTGACTCGGAAAATTTCCGTGTCCCACGTTCGGGCAATTCCCTGGCTTGTGCCCTGTGGGTATGGTTGCCCCTCCTTCTGGGAATTCCAAGGTTAGGGGAAGCTGTTTAACATCCCCTGCCAGCTGCCAGGCATACCGCCCGTTGCGGGTGATGTATCCAAATTCCTGCAAGGCTTTTAATCCGGAGCTGACCGATTTGTCGCTGTACCCGGTGACGGCCTGCAGCCACTCACCGGTCACAGGCTGCCGGGTCAATGCCAGCGCCATCAAGATCGAAAGTGGTGCACCTTTCAGGGTACGTATTTTTTCAACTGTTAATTGCATGCGTTTCTCCGAATAAAATTTAAACCTGTTGGTATATAATCATTTTTAGTAATATTCAAATTTATCTGGAAAAAAATAATGAATATTGATCTGTTAAAAAACAACGTTGATTTAATAACCATTCTGATCAGTTTAGGTGCTTTTTTAATTAGCGGCATTGCTGTTTTTCTCTCCTATCTTGGATATCGTATGAGCAAAAAATCATTAGAAGAAAATCTAAAACTTGAGATTTTTACTAAATACGAGAATGTCAATACAAAGTGGAGCGATGGGGCTGGTGGTCAAATATGGAAAACCATGTTAACAATCCAAGTAAAAATAATGAATATTGGACAACAGCCGGTGAAACTATCCTCTATTATTTTTTATATAAACAAGAGACCTTTTTCCGACTATTATTTTTCTCACTATAAAACCAATCAAAATTCAGCACTACCATCATCAGAAGATTTAATGATAGAACCTCACCAGCAACGAACAGCATATATATCAACTGATGAAGTTCTAAAAATGCAGCCGGATTCAAAAAAATACAGTGTTCAGGTAAAAATCACCTCTGAAATCAACAACGTTTTTTTATCAAAAAAAGCTCAATTTACACCAAAAGATATCGTCACAGATCCAAACATTGAAAAAATTAAAAAGATGGTAAAAACAAAAAGCGAATAATTTCATCTGCATATCCTTTCGTAAAATTCCCACAAAATCAGGAACCAGCGCGGCACCCCATCGGTATAGGAAACCAACACATTCCCCCTGGTAAATAAATTGGAAATATAGTTGGCCGGGTTGCGCACGTTCGGGATGGCGGTAATTTCGGTATTGATCGTATTAATCCGGTCCGACAAGATCCAAAAATGCCCGCGGTCTTTTTCGCCTTTTTTGTCAAAACAAATGTAGGTCCAGCGGCCGGTGATTTCGTTGTATAACTCTGCCGATGGTCCGCGGTCGCATTTGCCATCCGGGCCAAACATGCCTGAAACCATCGAGGCTGCCGCTCCGTGCCGTAAAATAGCATGGATCCCAACCTGGGTAAGGAATGAATAACCAGCCCAACACACCAGGCAGATCACCACCAGCCACAACAAAAACTTGAGGCTGATGCCATCCCCATCATTACTCATTGATAATGCTGCCATCTGTCCCACCTTCAGCTGGATTAAAGAAAAACGCTTCCATTTCTTCCCGGGTTAACATTAACGAGAGATCAAACTCCAGACTCGGTTGAATAGGATTTTCGATTTCTTCCAACACCCAATTTATACATTGTTTCGCCGCGTTCAAATCCCCGGCATCGATATATTTTTTCGCATTCTGTAACGCTTTTAAAATCGCTTCTTTCATTTCTTCCTCCGTTTGTTCGGGCAGGCCCCCGTGCCTGCCCTACCCCAACAAACTCAACTGTTTACCGGTCGGCTCGGCAAATAACCGGCCTGCCGCTTCATCCATCTGTTTGGCGGTTTCAATCACCTGGTAAGCCCGCGCCGTGTACTGGCTGCGGAACTGGTCATACTCGGCCTGGCTTTGAATCATGTAATATCCTTCGCCGCTGGCACTCGAACCAATCAACCAACCATCACCGCGCAGCTGCTCGATGGCACGCCGAACCTTACGATCAGGTTCCGAAAGTGCACCCGCAAAGCGGTTATGAATCACACTCACCAAATCATCCCGCCGGATGGCATTCGCCATACCAACATGATTCAGCAGCACCTTCCCCACCTCATAGATCAGGTGGTCATCCAACTGCATCAAATACGTTTTGTAAAAATCATTTGCCCGCATCCAATACCTCCAAATCACTATGGTTATAGGTAAACAAATTGACCGGGTTCTGACCGGTATCAAATACCGGCAGTGGTTTTTGATCCAGGTTCACAATGGCGTGCATGTTTTCCACACCCAAACCACGGGCCACGTAACCGACCACCAACCCTGGTCCGTCGGGTGTCATCACCCGGGAAGATACAATTGGTAAGGTTTCAAAAATATCGCTCATCGTGCTCCTTTTTTCTTAATTGGTTATTCCAATAAAAATGGAATCGGCTTGTTTGCCGTCTTGCCGCAGCTCGGCTGCCGTGTGGCACAGATCCATTACCCGAATCGTGCTGAACTTTCCCAGATCCGCATAACGCCGGACGATGGCCCGCAGACGCTGGGCAGTGATGGGGTGTGACCCGGATCGATCCAGGAACAGGTAATCAAACGGACCACGCCCGCCGGTCTCCTGGATGTACCGCGCCAATACAGACCACAACCCGGCCGGGATCATCTCACCGCCAAAAAAGACATGCTCTCCATCAAACATAAAATCAGACATCTGCACCAACCGCCAATCCGGGGATTGTCTGCCAAAGAGCAGGAAACCAACAATCAGACCAAAATCCCGTTTCCCTAATGGTTTTTGGGTATTTATCCCGCCTAATAATTTTTTAATTTCGGAACGTGTCAGAATCCGTTTACCTTTGAATCGGGTTGCCTTATACCGCAGGGAGGATATCTCCACCGGGTTTTTTATTACCAATCCACACCCCACCGCGTAACCAAAAAAAGAAGAGAGCGCGGCAGTATAGGCATTGACGGTTGATTTTTTTAACCCGGCTTCCCGCAGACCTTTCACCCACCGGGTTACAGCGGCGGTCCCCACCGGCCAGCTGGTAACCAAAAAGAACGATTCACTCACCCGGCTGTACAAACGCCGTGTATTTTCATTCTTTATTGATTCCAACCACTGAACCCGGCATAGATGCCAATCTGTATTGGTTTTTTCAATCGTTGGTTGGATTGCTTGTTTAAGTGAATCCTTCATGATAAAATCACCTTGTTGATTTATGAATTACGCTTAGTGCGCCCCCCTCGCATTAAGCGTTTTTCTTTTCACTCACGCTTTCTGAAAAAATGAAATATTTTTCAGAAAGAAAGTGAGCTTTCCTTTTTTTCTCGTTTTTTGAAAAAACGTTTCCATAGAAACACTTCGCCATTTTTTTATTCCTTTCTTAACTTCTTAAAACTTCGTGTTTCTTCGTGTTCTTCGTGGTTATTTTTGTTTTTAACTTTTAACTTTTCACTCTTCACTTACCGCGGTCTCGTCTGTGCCCCAACACTTTCCAGGTGCCGCAGGCAGGTCTGAGCCGCATCCATCGCCAAAGCCAGCCGCCGAATCCGTTCCGTCTCCGTTACCGTTGTTCCGCTTAATAACGGTTTCAAATTCGTCAGAACAACCATCGCTTCTTCCGCGGCCCTGTCTCTGGCTTCTTTCGCCACATTTGGCCAGGGTCTTGGTTTATGGCTCATTTCACCCCCTGCCGAACAATCTCCTGTTCCTGTGCCCGTTGTTTGGCATAACGGAAGATGGAACCCACAATCATGGGCAATCCGGATGCCGTAAAACAGACCAGCACCAACAACGCCGCCTGCCAGCTGATGACGGCCGCACCCAGCAGAGTGATGAACACCCCCAGCGCAACAATCAGGGAGAGATACCCCTCCATGTACCAGCTGCGGTCCAGCCAGGCCACCACCTGGTTATAAAAAATCCCAAACAAAACCAGCGCCAGCACTACCATCCCGACCACCCCAAAGTTGAGGTGGATTGTGATCGTAATTGTTTCAAACATCATCTTATTTTCCTTTCCCCAGGGTCTTAATTTCGATGTGAGCGACGGCCATCAAAGCCGCGAAGGCACCAATAAACAACCCAATCACAAAACTGACCAAACCCATAAACACCTCCTAAAATCTTTAGGGAGGGACGTATTCCACCTGTCCCTCCCATTTCATAAATTGCGCAGTGCACGGGTGAGGCCTTTGGCCGAACTGGTTTTGTGTTTACCGCTAAACTCATGGGCTGCATCCTCACTTTGCCCGCTGTACATATCAGTTGTATGTACTTAATCCCTTCCGTTTTTGCACTGCTCATTGGGCTCAAAAGTGAGCCGGATAGCCCTTACAGATCACCGAGCCATAAGGGACATTCTAGAGGGCTTACGCCATATCGGTTATGCGACGTATCCGGCTGCCCGTCTCTCCGGGCTGTCACGTCGATCTATTCCCTGCTTGCTTCCTGACGTTCTCATAGCACTTATCACCGTGGGATATTGGAGACCTCGCTTCTGACACTGTTGCTTGGCACCCTTGTCGTATCCGTGTCAAAGGAATAATTCAGCGGTCAGGATTCGAACCTGATTGATAGGTTACCGGTAGGGTCCTATCCTGTGCTTCTCAACGGTGATCAAACCGTTTCGCCTACCTAGCTCCAGCGTGTTCGCCACCACACCGCCGCCGACCTTCAAAACACCCCGTCCGATCAAACCAATAACATCAAATATTCTCATAAGGAGAGATTCGCCAGCAGTCCGCGATGCCTCCCGGCATGCGCTGCCTGCATCCACAACAGCGGGGTGATTTTCATAATTTCAATTGTTAAAGTTCTTTGTGTGCTTTGTGTGCTTAGTGGTTATTTTTCGTTTTTCACTTTTCGTTTTTCACTTAAAAAGTGCTAAAAAGCGGCCGAAATTTGGCCAAAAAGAAAACCTGGTGTAAATCCGTTACACTAGGTTTATGATTTATTTAAAGGATGGATCAACCGCCACATCACCATTCAGCCGGCCCGCAGCAACCAGGCGTTTTCTTGCCCCCTGCTGCAAAACGGATAAACATTCCTGTGCCCAGGCCCGTGCCCACGGTTGTGCCAGGTCGGACCCCATGATCGCGAACAATGTCATCGCGCTGGGGATATGTTCTCCCTCTTTCCATTGGTGCACAGACTGTCTGCTGGCTTCGATTCCACAGCCATTTGCAAACTCTTCAAGTGATTTTTCAGCTAAATATTTTTTTGTGATCGCGATAATTTTTTCATTCATTATTCACCGTCTACATTTGTATAATTTATCTACACATGTAGATATTATATAGACGATTAGTCAATATGTCAAGAGGGTTTAACAAAACAGATCGAAAATGCTATTATTTACACATGGAAAATAACCCGGTATCTGCTTGGTTTGTAAATAAATACTTAGATTGGCAAAAAGCCAACGAAACATTAAGTTCAATGGCTGAATTTGCACGTTATTTAGGTGTAGGAGACAAAGCTTTAAATACCTGGGTAAATGGCAGGAATAACCCCTCATATAAAAAAGCTGTTCAAATATGCGAAAAGTTGAATGATTTTTCCCTGTTAGAAATGCTTGGTTATTCTATACCAGAATCTGAAAGATCCCCCCTTGATTCACTCCCCCCTGATTTTCGACTCCGACTAGAGGCAGCATCTGCCGAAGTAGAACGAGTTTTAGAAGAACGCGGACTAACCGGTGAATCCCCCGAAGCGGAATCGATCGTAATTGAAATCTTTGAGCATTTCGGCTTTAAGTACACTAACACAGAAATTTGAGCTCCAGGATCAACGAAGTTAATTTTCAATCTTCTACCACTCCCATAAATTGAACAGTTGTTCTATGATCATACAATAAAGTAGAACAAAAATCAATATTAGAACAGAAATCCGAAAGACCCAAAGGAGGGGGAAAGTGAATAAAGAAATATACTCAAAGAAATCGTTATCCCCATTATGGATCATTGTTGTGTTTGTGACTTTTACTGAAACTGTTTTGGGGATTGCAATAAATTTTACAAACGCCGGTATTCAAATAGCATTGACAGCGTTTGTTATTTCTTTTCCAGTATATATCTCAATAATGTTTTTCTTGTTTTTATGGAAAAAACCGCAAGTATTTTACACTCCAGGTGAATTTAAAGATACTGAGAATATGCGTACATTTGCTGATGTCATGGGAAAAAATAATATTTATTCAGAAAACCAACTTGCTGACAATATTCAAAAAAATATAATTGAAACTATGTCTTCAGAAGAATTCAAAAACGAAATTATTGATTTAACAAATAAAGATACTTCAGATATAAGAAATAAACTTAATATTCTTCTTGAAGAACAAGCTGTAGAAACTGTGAATCGTATTAATCAAGAAAATTTTTTAACCATTGATCTGTCAAATTATTTCCAAATAGAAAAACTCATTAAATTAGATGTAAATAAGGTTCAATATCTTGGTGAATTTGCAAAAATATTATTGGAAGAAATTAACCCTAAAATGAATTATGAAAAAGATCTTTGCTCCATAGTTCTAATATCGAATATTAATGGGAAAGAAATTGATATAAGTTATCCTATTACAAAAAAGGAAAAATTCAAACCGTTATCATCGCTTCATATTTTTCCTGGTATGACTTTGTATATAGATCATTACATTCCCTTCTGATTCTAACTTTAATTAATTAACACGACATAAGCGGATTTGAAGGAAGAACCCTGAAGGAGGGGGAAATATGCAAATTAATCCAGAACATTTACCACAATTTATATATGCAGCTGAATATGCAAAACCATTTTTGTTAGAATCATGGAAAACTTTGCACAAAGTTATTGAAGAAAAAATCATTTACAACAAATCAACAGCAATTGATCTAGGTTTAAAAAATTTAGAGAGTTTAATTGCTGAAATTGGAAAAAAATTATCCGACCTAGAATCAAAAGTGGATTCTCTTGAAGATTTAGAAGACAAACTAGAAGATGCTTCTACCCATCCGAATTTTTATTATTTGTTAAATACGATCAGTGTTTCGGCTTTCAGGACTAGCAAAATAGAAAAACACCAGATTTTAGCTTCTTTACTTGTCAATAAAATCTTCTTTGGAATGGAAGAGAAACCATATATTGATAAAGCAATTGAAACGATCCAATACCTAACGATGTGGGATTTAAGAAGACTTTCGCTGATTTATATTATTACCTCCTATGAATATCGCAATCCAATCGAAGAGAATACGAAAGAAGCAGTAACTTCAAAACTTGAGGAAATTTTCACGCCCTTTGAAAATGCAGCAACAAGAATGTATCAAATAGAAAATATCATTTCAAATGGACTCTTCATTCCAAGACCAGGATTGGAGAACGAAGACCTTGATTATATTTTAATGAGAAGAATTGAAAACAACCAATTGAGAATCTACACAGACCGTTTTTATCTCGACCCCATTAATGAATTTATTGAAAACACTGAGGTTGGCATGAAACTCCAAAGCGCATTTGCAATTATAAAAAGCCACTACGCGCTTTCCACAAGTGGAAAAATCATTGCAAAAACCTTTTTGGAAATATTACCCTCATTAAGGAATGAAAATGGATAAACGATACCAGGTATTTGTCAGCTCAACGTATGCGGATTTGATAGATGATTATATAAGGAGAGAAAAATGATCATTTTAAAAAATCACAATCACAAAATACATTTTACATATTGTGTTGATATATTGACAAACATTCAACACAATGTTATTGTTGTGTTATGATCCCGGAAGCCGTAGACATAGGTGCATTGTGGAAAGTTCTGCCCGAGGGAATTCACGACGCAACCATAAATGAAATCCATGAAAGATTTGCCACAAATAAAAGACGGAAAGAACTTTTTGCTTGTCTAAAAAGAGCTCTCAAAGATCTGAAGTTCGCTGGTTGCATGACAGTTTACCTTGACGGAAGTTTTATCACTGAGAAAAAAAATCCTGGTGATTATGATTGTTGCTGGGATGTAGCAGGTGTAGATGATAAAAAAATCAAACCGATTTTTTTGGATTTTAAAGATGAAAGAAAAAATCAAAAATCTGAATATCGAGGTGAGTTTTTTCCTTCACACTTTCCAGCCGATGGACAGCACAATTTCCTAGAATTCTTTCAAATCGACAAAGATACAGGGCATAAAAAAGGGATCATACGTATCAACCTAATCTAGATGAAAGAAGGCTGAATCATGATTACTAATGAACGTCAATATCGAATTACGAAAAGTCAGCTTGCAAAACTTCAAGATGCTGCTGATAATTTTGATTTACAAGGCACAATAAATAAAATCGGATCTGAATTATTCGCGAAAGCTGAATTAGATGCCCTTAATAGTGAAATTGAAAATCTTTCAAAACAAATAAAAGAATATGAAACATTAAAATCAAGCTCAGAAGTTGTTTTTAATGTGACTAGTTTTAATGATTTACCTCGGGTTTTAATTCAAGCAAGAATATCCAAGAATTATTCCCAAAAAGATTTGGCTGAACTCATGGGGTTAAAAGAACAACAAATCCAACGATATGAAGCTGAAATGTATATGAGTGCAAACCTGAGACGCTTGATTGAAGTAGCCAATGTCTTAGGAATATCAATTTCAAACTTACCTGATTTGAAATCTCAGGATAAAGATAATCCAGACCTAATAAACATTTTAACTAATTGGAGCAAATTCCCAATAAAAACAATGTATAAACGGGGATGGTTTGAAGATTTTACTGGATCTCTGAATGAAGCTTTAAAACATGGTGGAGAATTGATAAGTGATTTTACTCATCCAGTTATTAATAAGTCTTTTGTTTCATTAAATCGAATGCATATTCGTTCAGCATCTAAGCTAGATGAATATGCATTGTTTGCATGGAAATGCAGAGTTATATCATTAGCTTTAACAATAAAACCTAAAACTAAATTTGAAAGCAAAAACTTAAATCAACAATGGCTTAGAGAGCTAGTTCAGTTAAGCCAATTTTCTGATGGTCCAATAAAAGCTAAGGACAAGCTACTTGAAATTGGAATTGTTTTAATTATTGAACCACATTTACCAAACACTTATCTTGATGGCGCGGCTTTTTTGTTTGAAAATATGCCAATAATTGGAATGACTTTAAGGTACGATCGTATAGATAATTTTTGGTTTGTGTTATTACATGAGCTGTCACATGTTAAAGTTCATTTACAAAAAGGTAAACTTGAAACTATCTATGACAATTTAGATTCAGAGAACGTAGATAAAATCGAAATTCAAGCAGACCAAATGGCTTCAGAGGCACTAATCCCTAAGGATCTGTGGCAAAATGCAATTGCCAGATTTACGAAAACAGAGAAAGCGGTAAGAAATTTTGCCAAGAAATTACAAATTTCCCCAGCAATTGTAGCTGGAAGAATTCGATATGAAACTCAGAACTTCAGTATTCTTAAAGATATGGTTGGGTTTGGCGAATTAAGAAACCAATTTCCTGAATCAATTTGTGATGATTGTTAAAAAAGGGGGATAATCTTGGATAAAAATGAAATCAAATATATTCCATGCTTACGGTGGAAACAAGGGGAATACCAAGCCGTATTAACACTGAAAAATTCCACAAAAAAAATGTTACTACCAATTATTGAAGTTCCTGAAATTGGCTATGATTTTGAAAACCAAAAAAATAATAAAACAATCGATGAACACTTAGAACCTTTTACGAAAAGGATTATTGATAAATGGGGTAAAGAAAAATGTTTTATTGATATAAAATATATTGAGGAATATCCCAAATTGAAAAGCGGGCAACCTCCAGTTGAGCGCATTTTTAATGAACTCCGTGCAAAAGGAGTCCATGCAATCCCTATTACACGTATCAACCAAGATAATGTCCATAAAAAAAACATCAAAGAAGTTACAAATATCGATAAATATGGTTTATGTATAAGGGTGGATATTGAAGATATTGATGAACCGAATTTTAGTTCCAATATACAAGAACTTTTAAATGAGTTTGGTTTAAATGCGGAAAATTGTGATTTTATTATCGATCTATCACTTCCAGATAATGATTTATTAAAACCCTTTTCTAATGTTTTAACATCAATAATTACCGATCTTCCATTTTTAGATAAATGGCGAACATTTGGAATAATAGCCAATTCATTTCCGTCTTCTTTAAGTCCACATAAAGGGTTATTCACGATTCCAAGAAATGAGTGGCAACTATATAAGTTGCTTTATAAAAAACTAAAGCAACAAGGAGCACGAATACCAAATTTTGGAGATTATACAATTAATAATCCTGAAGTTCAAAATTACGATATGCGTTTTATTAAACCTTGTGCTAATGTTAGGTATACATCAGAAACATTCTGGGTTATAGCAAGAGGCGATAATGTTAGGGATAACGGGTACGGAATATTTGTTGATCTTTGCGATAAAATAGTCAAATCAGGATATTTTATAGGAGATACTTTCTCTTTTGGTGATAAATATATTTATGATTGTGCAAATAATCCAAAACTCACAGGCAACTTAACCACTTGGCGAAAAGTTGGAACAAACCACCATATTGAGTTCGTTATCCAGCAACTCTCCACTTTTTTCTCATCTTGAGATATTCTCGAACCATTTTTCTTAATTCTTCTGAATCGAGCATTTCAGCCAGATATTGATACAAATGTGCTCGATTTTCTCTAAGCTTTTTTCCCCGAAAACCAAGTTCATGAAGGATTTCTTGAACTTCATTTTTCCACAATAGTTGCGCAACGGAATAATCATCCACAAATTTATTTGTTTTGTGCTCTTTTACGATTTGATATTCCATTTCAAGATTCTCAATATGCGAAACTAAGATAATCCCCCACCAATCAGGCACCATTTTTATCACTTCTTCTAAATGACGCTGCGTGGTAACAATCGAAGCCTGATCAAAAACGGTATTGTAATATTCAATTTGGTTTTCCAATCGAATTAAAGAATCAACATCACTTTTAATCTCAAACCCAATCAAATGTCCATTAATCACAGCAATATCAGCTCGACATCTACCGTGTTTAATCCCAAGTTCATCAACAACTAGAGTCGATGAATCATGATGTTCATTTGTTAGAAATGTGTTATGAAATGCATTTCTAATCTCAAAATCATTCATAAATAACCTGATTTCATTGTTTGAGAGGAATCAAGACGACAACAAAGAAAATTCAATACCTTCTTAAATTATATGCAAAAATCATTTAGAGATATACTTTTTGTGAAAGGAAAATGAATTTTCTCATAGCAAAACGTCGCTAATAATACCACGCATTAATTATTTGTATATTTTCAAAAAATAAAATTTTATTTTTCTATTATACTTATCCTTATTGCCTAACTAAGAGGAAAATTCGTGAGCAGTTCAATCCACGTCAGCTTATCCGATATAACCCATAAAAACCCGGACGGTATCAACCGTCAAAAGATCACATCGATGGTTAACCTGTCAACGTCTCATCCTAAAAAGCACAAAAACAAAAAATCCAAGGTTGAAGAAAATCAACCGGGGTTGTTTTAAGGAGAAACTATGAAAGGCTACACTGAAAAAGACATAAAACTGTGGGTCTTGATCGATAAAATGCGGTCCAGAAGTGGTAAAAATGATATTGTTTTCTATTTACCAGCGGATGGCGTAATACCCCAGAATCATTTATTTAAAATTGATGTAGATTCCAATGAATCAATTTTAAACAACATTACTGTTTTTCCGGAAAACAAAAAAATAAACGCTGAGATAAAAAACGGCCAAAAAACGAATTTAAATAATAGTGTTAATGATACTTATGAATTCAATGGAACTCTTTTAAGATTCTATAATATCTTTTGCAAAGATCCATTTAATTCACCCCGGCCCATTTATGGACAAAATCAGCTTACCCAAGCAATCTTATTAGCAACACCTACCGTACTTAATAAATATGATCAACCTCCCATAGAAGGGATTTTTGTATCAGACGTCATAAACTACATATCAAATTATTTTAATTTTTCATTGTTGGATTCGATTGTTTATACGATAAGTAAAAGGGTCTTTAAAATGGTAACTGAAGAAATTCCTTTCAGTGATTGGGCCAAATTGAAACATGTCTATTGGGTCGGTGGAGAAGGTTATGGCCATCACAGACCGCTCACAGATATCAATAAAGATCCAATGTTCCAGGAATATTACATCGATACTGAGTTTAATTTTTGTTTATGTTTGTAAGGAAATTAACAAAAAAATGAGCCAATTTTATGAAAAATCAGCTCATTTTGCCCGGTCACACTTTTTGACAAAATTTGGTTAAAAAGTATGGGCGTAACAGGTCTTTAGACCAATACCGTGAGGTCGTGGGTTCGAGTCCCTCCGTGCCCACAAAGACACTTGAGAAATCAGGTGTCTTTTTTTATTTAATTATTTTTTTACGCTATAATTTAATAATAAATATTTATTTTGTCCCTGCTATAAAACACGGATTCAACATTAACGCCATCATTCCAGAACAACTATTAATGCCAAATAAATTTTCACTCTTCGAACACTCCCATAAAATGGCCGTTTATTCTGTGATAATGCAATAAACTAGAACAAAGATCTATATTAGATAGAAATCTGATAGAAAACCCAAAAGGAGGGGGAAATGAATGGATAAGAACAATATCACTTATTTATATAAACATCTGACTCCTTTAATCTTTACATTAAAAAATGAAAAGAACAAAAAAAATATAATCGTTTCTGCTTTTATTATTTCTGTTTCAGACCAATGGTTCTTAATTACAGCCGGTCATTGGTTTTCTGAGATTAGAAAATTAAAAGAAGCCAAATTCTCTATAATTTCCACAAGGATAATCGATTATATTGGTTGGGATTCTAAACATATTGAACCAGTTTCATTTGTTTATGATGAAGAAAAACTAATCAATTTAAGTGAGGTATATGGATTATCATACGATTATGGGGTTTATCCATTATCACAGTATTTACGAGAATCTTTAGAATTTAATAATATCGAACCATTAAACGAAGAAGTCTGGCTAAAGCAACCAACAGACTTTGAAGAATATTGGTTGGTGGGAATACCTCATGAACTCATTAGTCAAGAACAAAATCAAATAAATTTGATACAAGGCCAATTCAAATTGAAAGATTAAGTAATAAACCGGTTTTTTTCAACGATTCTGATCCTGATATATTTTATGGGAAATTACTCATAAAAGATGATTTACGAGATATTAGTGGAATGAGTGGTGGACCGATATTTGGTTTCAGGAAAGAACCAGGTATTGGAGAACGATATTGGTTAATCGCTGTCCAAAGCCGTTGGGGAAAACATTCCCACGAAATTGCGGCATGTCCAACAAAACTACTGGGTGAATTTTTAATGTATTTTGTTGAGCAACAAAAAATTCATGATCAAACACCCTGAAGGAGGGGGAAATGCTAAAAAACACATTTGTTGTAATCGACGTAGAAACAGCTAATTATGATGTTTCCAGCATATGCCAGATTGGTGCGGTCAAGTTTGAAAATGGGATAATCGTTGATGAATTCAAAACTTATGTAAACCCTGAAGATCAATTTAATGACTTTCATATCGGTATTCACAAAATCACACCAGACCATGTAAAAACATCCCCCTCATTCCCTATTGTGTTTACTCAATTTTTAAACTTTTTGGATGATCAAATCCTGCTTTCCTACACCACCTTTGATCTGGGATCACTGCGAAAGGCATCTGCCAAATACAGGATACAAATGCCAAACTTGAAATACATAGATGTGACACGTATTGTTCGCCATGTTTGGGATGAGTATGCACGCGATGGGTTTGGGTTAGCCTGTGTTGCAAATGATTTAAATATTCTCTTCCAACATCATGACGCCCTGGCAGACGCCAGAACAGCCGGATTGATTGTGATGGAAGCAATTAAAAAATCAGGAATAAAAATTGACAATTGGTTAACTAAATCAAAAGACAAAATCAAACTCTCCAGGGATACAACCCTGCCGCCATCCATATGCCAAGCCGGAAACCCGGATGGGTCTTTATCCGGAGAAGTTATCCTGTTTACAGGAAAATTATCCATTCCAAGAGTCCAGGCTGCAAGTTTAGCAGCCCAAGCCGGTTGTGATGTAATAGATCGATTTAATCGAACAACGACAATCCTTGTTATTGGAGAATTGGACCCTCGCAGTTTAAACGGAAACAAAAAAAGCACAAAACAAAAACAAGCTGAAAAAGCGATTCAAGATGGGCAATATATCCGGATTTTATCTGAAGAGGATTTTTTTGCACTGGTTGAATTGGAAACAACACACTAAAGGAGGGGAAAGTGGATTTAAGTAAACCAATGATTGAAATCTTAAATGAAATGTATCCGGGAGGAATAATTTTTAAAGAAGTTCCTAATGGGATAAAAAAAGCAATAGATTATTTCTATTCAGTGCCAATTTTTGAGATAACAAACTCTGATTTTATAAAAAATTTCAACAAAGCTTGTTATGATTCTTTATCTTCTCTAGCAGGTAAAGATAATAGAAAGTTTCAAGAGAATTATTTTAATAATTTCACTCCCATTTGGAGAGGAATATTAGGACCACTGGGTAACATTACATTAACAGAAATCTTTTGGTTGAGAATTTTGGACCCTATTTATCAATGGGAAGAACAAAATAAGCCATCACGAATCCACAAAGGTTCCCCATATTACTATCTTGGTGTAAGTTTCCTTAATCAAAACTTTGTTGAAAGAGGATACCTATATTGCCATAAGTCTTATGCGGAAGACAAAATAACTGAAAAAGAAAACAATCCTGATTCAGACAATTTACCTGAAACCCCCTCTTATCTGCTTCTAACTACTAATGATGAAAATCCAAACCAATTCTATTTAACTTGGGTTCAAGAACAAGCAAAATTTATTCAGCAACTAATTGATGATTTCAACACATTATATTCAAAATCATTTGACCAAGAACAATTAAGATCAAAATTTCTTGGAAATACTGAACTAATCGAAGAGATTTACCTATTTTCGTATATAACTGCCCGCATAAAACAAATCTTTTCTTCTGTATTTATTTGGGATAAACTCTTATTTGAATCAAATAACGCATTATCTTTACAAATCCTTTTATCTCTGTGTTTTGATCTAACCAAAATTATAGAAAAATTGATCGCAATAAAAGAAATACAAATCAACGGATTGATTGATGACACAAAAAAACATCGACGGTATTTTAGCTATCGCTTAAGTTTCCTAAAAAATGGAAAAGATTGTTTTTCATTGGATAGAGTAAAAATTGACAAATTTAACGAAGAAAGAGAAAACGCTTCAAATTTAACTATTAAAAATTTATTGCGCGATAGTTTTATTTTTGAGGACCTTTCATCTGCAAATGAAATAGATAAAACATATTTACTGGCATTAGGAATCCGGAATCATTACGCACACAACACTGAACCCTTGGAGATTCTAGGTGATAAACATATAGAAATATTTACAAGATTATATCATTTGCTATTTTTTGTTCTTGATGAATTATATTAGGAGAGTTTTCGTAGATGAGCATGGCTCGATAATATTTCGATCCATCACAAAGATTACTTTGTTAAAGATTTCCAATATTTGTAATGTGCCCAATGCGCCCATATAATAGATTTGTTGGGCACGTGGCTATCCAATCGCCGTAAAAATATACCTCAATTGGCAAAAACCGATCTGATTTTCAGTCCATGCCCAACCTACACCGCTACACCGCCTTTTTTGTCCCTATGTGTTCACTCTCCCCACTGCGCCTTCATTTCCCGCACCTTTTTCACAAACTCCTTGCGGCTTAATGGGATCGCCCCGTTTTCCACTGCCAGCTGCCGCAAATAGGGATTCAAATCATAATGCGGAATCGACTTTGGTTGAAACCAGATCCTTCTTAATCCAAGCTGTTTGGCAAAGGTATGTAATTCTTCCATCGACTCCCCTGTCAGATGGCACCATAATCCTTTTTCGCCATGATCAAAGATCGGGTCAACATAAACCGCCATGTTTTGTTTCCTTTTACCTTTTTCTTTTTTAAGATACTCGCTTATCTTAACCGATTAATAAAAAGAGACCAATCCAACGCACAACTTGTTGTTTTTTCTGTAAAATTTACGGCTGTGAAATGCCGAAAATGGTACAATAGATTTGCTTTTTCCCAAATGAGTTTCAACATTCTTAATGGAAAAAGCACCTCAGTTATACGCTCTTTTTTACCTTTTTCTTCTCCTCAAATAACAAATAAATTATTCCCCCCTTAACCTGCGAAAAAACACACCGGAGGTAGCCATGATATTTTCACAGTCCAGTCGTCCCATTCGTTTGATAAAAATTGTCCTGCCCGTCTTTGTTTTATTAATCAGCACGCTGGCTTGTAGTTTCAGCAGCAATAACAATAACACCAGCCACGAAGCCACGGCTGCAGCCCTTAACCAGACGGCTGTTGCCTTATCCGTCCAGGCTACACAGCTTGCCGAACAGCAAAACCAAAACAACCCGGCCAAACCCGTGGAACAGCAGCCAACAAAGCCAGCTCCACCCGCCCAGCCGCCACAGGTTGCCGCGCCAACCCAACCACCACCTGCTGATGTCCAAAATGATTCCAACAATTTTTATATAATCAACGACAGCGATTTCACCATCTGTTATTTTTATCTATCGCTTTCCTCCAATTCCGATTGGGGTGTAGATCAACTCGAAGACAATCTGGTTTATCCCGGTGAAACTTTTACCCTGTATGATGTTCCCTTCGGCACCTACGATCTCAACGCACAAGACTGTGACAATAATTTATTATATGAAGAATACAATGTCAGTTTTCCACCCAATGATACGGTAACCCTCTTTAACGTCAATAATGAACCTCTCTGCGGAAACGGGGTTTGTGGTGATTTTGAAAATCCGGGCAATTGCCCCCAAGACTGCGGTAATGCTTCCGGTCAGGTTCCTTTAACCATCGTCAACCAGACTTCCGAACCCATCTGTTATGTCTGGATCGGAGTACCGGAATCAGAATGGCTTGGAGATATCCTTGAAAGCCAAATGATTGAAGGTTGGGGTTCCCTGACGGTTTACGTTAACCCTGGCGAGTGGGCTCTTTCAGCAGAAGACTGCAGCGGAGACGCGGGCTTAAGCCAAATGAAACTAACCCCACAATTAAGTATTTACGGCCCCACCACCTGGTATGTTGATCCGTGATTTACAAATCTTTAAAATAGGTCGCTAACGCCAGTAAAACAAATCCAATCACGACCAACCAAAACGAATATTCACTAACAACCGGGATCGAAATAAAGGTGCCGAGAATTCCTAATACACCAGCAATCACGGCAATAATCCAGGTATTGTTTTTTGGTTTACTAAGTTTCATTTTAATTCCTCCTTTAATTTAACCTTATACTTTACTATACATCACCTGCAAGGAATTAAAGCAGATTAAGTCTATACAACTGTTGGTATACACAATCAACAAGATTTGGTTTCATCAAAGGCATAGAGAAATATTTCAAATAAGTTGTTTTAACAGATCGCAAATTTACGGTGAATTATTGTATACTCAGTTACGATGAATGCTCAGTTGCTTCTTACCAAATTTCACATTCCAACCAGTAAAACTGCAAGTATAACCCGTCCACGATTGCTGGAAGAGTTAACCAATGGGATATCCAAGGGAAACAAATTAATCCTTGTTTCCGCCCCTGCAGGGTATGGTAAATCCACATTGGTTAGTGAATGGCTTCATAGCCAGCAGAAAAGCGGTTATCAGCCAGCCTGGCTCTCTCTGGATAAAGCGGACAATGACTTTTCTCGTTTTTTCGTATATTTTTTATCAGCCTTTCAGCAGGGAACAACAACTTTAACCCAAAATATTCGACCATATTTTAACCAACCAGATGAGCAATCAATTTTTACTGTGTTAGATGATCTCATTAATCAGGTTTCTCTTTTAAAATCGACAGTTGTGATCACATTGGATGATTATCATGTCATCACCAATCCTCAAATTCACGAAGCCATCCATTATTTCATTGACCACCTGCCCAATCAAACACACCTCATTATTACAACGCGTCAAGATCCACCGTTACGGCTGGCATGGCTGCGAGCACGGGGTGAATTAACCGAAATTCGGGCACAAGATTTAAGATTCACAAATACAGAAACCCGTTTATTCTATTCATCTTCAATGAATCTATCCCTGACAGATGAAGATTTGTCCGTTTTGGAAAAACGAACGGAAGGGTGGGTTGTCGGACTACAACTGGCGGGGTTAGCTTTGCAAAATCTTGCCGATAAACAGTCTTTTATTCATAACTTTCGCGGCAGCCAACGATACATCTTGGATTATTTGGTGGATGAAGTGTTTCGGCAGCAGCCGGAAGAAATTTGCACCTTTCTGATCCAAACCAGCATTCTTGATCGATTTAATGCCGATCTTTGTAATGCTGTTACGGAACGAACCAATACACAGTTATTAATTCAACAATTGGAAATCGCAAATTTATTTATTGTCCCGCTTGACGATGAACGACTTTGGTTTCGGTATCACCATTTATTTACTGATTTGTTACGGGCTAGATTACAAATGGTGAAACCTGAAATCGTCCCTGACCTGCATCGAAAAGCTGCCAATTGGTATGAAAAGTCTGGTTTTATCACTGAAGCCATCGGTCATCTGACGGCCGCAAAAGAGTTTACCCTGGCTGCCGACCTCATTGAAAAACACGGGCAAAGTCGGTGGTCTGTAAACGACATCGATTTTATGTCTTTGGTAAGCAAACTCCCGGAAGAAATTTTACACACCAGGCCAAATCTAACCATTTATCACACCTGGATCTTATTCATCTTTGGCCAATATGAAACCAGTGAAAAATTATTACATACCATCAAAAACAATATTTCTTCACCCGTCCAAACAAAAGAAAACCAAGAATTAATCGCGTTTGTAAACTTACTATTATTGTATATTTCAGAAATGAACGAAACAGAGCCGTCTGGCGTTTTACCGGATCGGGAGGTCTTGTCGTTTGTTCCCGAAGAACATCTGGGCATGCGCAATACAGCCGATGTGTTGTATGCTTATCTTTTAGACTTACAGGGAGATTTTAAGGCATCCAAAGAATTACTGTTGAGTACGGTTCAGCGGGATATCAACCGAAACGGATATACAGCTGTCGCCATTTGTATCATCCGTCTGGTTCGCAACCTAATGATTCAAGGCAAATTAAACGAAGCATTTTCTCTAACCCAAACGTACATTACCTATATCCAAAAACGTGGAGAAAAACGGTTTTTTATCGGTGGAAATCTCTACATGAGTTTAGCCAATATCTTTTATGAATGGAATGATTTAAAAAAGGCAGCTGAATTATTGGAAAAAGGTATTGAGGCAAATATACCATGGAAATTCCCGCTCGTTTTTTTGACCCAAAATCTAACCAAAGCCAAGTTACAAAAGGCGCAGGGTGATATTGACGGTGCCTTATCCACTTTAGATCAACTAGACCAATTAATTCAGGGAAAATCAACCACCCCGGAACTTAAAAGTGATCTGCGATCTATGAAAGTTAAGCTCCTATTAGCAAAAAAAGACCACCAAACAGCACGGTCACTGGTCCAATTTTTACATCCCATCGAGCCTTTATCACTTCGCCGCGAAGCGGATCACATTCTTCTGGCAAGACTGTTCATTACTGAAGGACAACACGGCGAAGCGCTCTCCTTACTCGAAAAATTGGCCGCCAGAGCAAAATCAGGGGAACGGTATGGACGTCTCTTGGAGATTCAACTTCTTGAAATTTTAGCGCTGAATGGTCTAGAAAAATCATCTCAAGTCGAAAAAACATTGGAGTCGTGTTTGTCCCTTGCAGAACCGGAAGGATACCTGCGTATATTTTTAGATGAAGGGGAACCCATGCAGGTCATTTTATCGGATTACTGTCGTAATAAAAAAACAAAACATAAATCCTATTGTACAAAAATATTAAATTCCTTTTCAGGTGAACACCGCAGTCCGAATCCAAATCAAGAAACCCTGGTTGAACCACTTTCCCGCCGCGAGTTGGAAGTGCTAGGCTTGCTTTGTGCCGGAAGTTCAAATCTGGAAATTGCTCAAAAATTGTATATATCCATCAGCGGGGTAAAAAAACACACCAGTAATATCTATGGAAAATTAGGTGTAAACAGCCGTACCCAGGCGGTGGCTCTAGCCAGAGAAATAGGCCTGATATCAGATTAAAAAAGCCCCAACATTTTTTCACAACCATATTTTAACAATTTTTTAAAAGCAAAAAGGTACCCAAAAGTATACCTTTCTTCGATTCCGGCAGTTGATAAATACTATCCTTTCGAGCAATGATATTCAGTTGTTGATCTTCTATATTAAGAACAACAAAATTTTTTATTTAAATCAATTCTTAAGGAGATCAAAAATGAAAACAAATGAAATGACAATGATGGGGAACACCTTCACAACCGTAATTCTTGGTGTTTTGGCGGTTTTACTGGTTGGATTAACCCTGTACGGTAAAAAAATTCCTTTTGTCACCAGTGAAAAGGCTGTTCTTTTTTGGTTGGTGATGTTAGGAATGGCAATGTGTACACGTGGTATTGGTCGTGTCGCTGCCACAGGACAGTGGGCTCACCCGCTGGCACTCCTCGCATATATCATTGGCGCAGCCATCCTTGTGATTGGAATAACGTTATGGTTAGGAAAACCAATTTCGATCATTACAACACCTCGGCAAGCCCTCGTCGCCATAACCCTGCTTGGCGGAGCAAAAATGATCGTATCCGGCCTTCACCACTATCTTTTTTAAGCAATTAAGGAGACAAAATGCAAACTTTTATAATAATCCTTTTCCTTGTTTCCCTTTTCAGTATTGTGTATCTTCGTTGGCTGCGTCCCTGGCAGCTGAGGTGGGGTGCCACAGATCAAGAAGTGGAGCAAGTTATGCTGGGTGATGAGGTTGTGGATAACCCAACCTTTAATGCAACGCGAGGGATTACAATCCACGCAAATCCGGAGAATATCTGGCCATGGCTGGTTCAGATTAGAATCAATCGCGCAGGCTGGTACTCTTATGACTGTCTTGATAACCTGTCTAGACCCAGCGCGGAACAAATTTTACCGGAGTTCCAAAATCTGAAGATTGGTGATTTGGTTCCCCTCAGTCCAGACGGGACGCAGGGTTTTTGGGTGAAAGAACTACAACCGCATCGGCAGATGTTATGGTGGGATCAAAAAGGTAAAGCAAGCTGGTTATGGGTCCTCAAACCGGTTGATGAAACCCATACTCGCCTGATCACCCGAGTTCGGGTCCGATATACTTGGTTTTCTCCGGATATCATTTTTAACTTGTTAATCGAATTTGCAGATATCATTATGATGAGAAAGTGCATGTTGGGAATCCAGCGACGAGCTGAAAAATTGGCTAAAAAACAATGGCAAAATCATTCGGAATCTTTTCTTTCGAAAACATCAACCGACAAGATTACGCCGATCATTAATTTGGGTCTATAAATTACGCTTTCCTGGAATATGAAATATGATTAATAAATCCCGATACGAAATTCGGATTAAGGGAAACCTGGATCAGCGCTGGCAGGATTGGTTTGAAGGTTTATTACTCGAGAACCAGGACAACGGGGAAGTTTTACTCTCCGGCTCATTGGACGACCAGGCAGCTTTATTTGGCGTTTTGTCTATAATCCGCGACCTCAACTTAACCCTTATCTCAGTTAATGTAGAAACAATAATCCCCGAGGAGAATTAATTATTCCTCTCGGGGAAGACATTTAATATTTCAGCAATCAATCCTCAGTTAATTTGGATTGCCCTCCAAATCCTGAGGTAATGTTCCTTTAAACTGACTGTAATACAAGTCATGATAAAACCCCTTGGCAGCCAAAAGCTCAGTGTGATTTCCTTGTTCAATGATTTCTCCATGATTGATCACCAAAACCTGGTCTGCATTCCGGATGGTACTTAAGCGGTGGGCAATGACAAAACTTGTACGACCTTTCATCAGGCGTTGCAAAGCTTGTTGAATGCGAATTTCGGTGCGGGTATCAACACTGCTGGTAGCTTCATCTAAAACGAGGATAGCCGGATCGGCCAAAACTGCCCGTGCAATCGTTAATAACTGGCGCTGGCCCTGGCTGAGGTTACTACCACGCTCGGAAAGCTGCGTATTATAACCCTGAGGCAAACGCCGGATGAAAAAATCAGCGTTCGCAATTTTAGCTGCCTCGAAACATGCTTCATCACTAGCGTCCAATCGCCCATAACGAATATTTTCGATCACACTGGTTGAAAATAAAAAGGCATCTTGCAGCACGATACCTAACTGCTGCCGTAAATCCGCTTGTTTAATGTGCTGGATATTGATTCCATCAATTTTTATTTCACCATCGTGCAGATTATAAAATCGAGATAATAAATTAACCAAGGTTGTTTTCCCTGCACCGGTTGGGCCAACCAACGCAATCATTTCACCTGGTTGAGCATGAATATTCATATTTTTAATGATGGGTTGACCTTCAATATATGCAAAATTGACGTTTTTAAACTGTACATCTCCTTTTACATTTTTGAATGGAAGTGCATGAGAATCATCGGTCAATTCCGGATGGTGATCCAAAATATCGAAAATCCGCTCTGCACCGGCAATGGCAGCTTGAATGGCATTTATTAAATTGCTGACCTGCCGTAAAGGTTGGGCAAAGGTGCGGGTATAGGAGATAAAACTAGCGATATTTCCAATGGAAGCCCAACCTTGAATTGCCATCCAACTCCCCACACCAGCCACAATCGCAATATTCAGATTGCTGAGCACTGTCATTAAGGGCATCAGAAGAAAGGCCAGGGTTTGGGCCTTAATCGCTGAATCACAAACCAATTGGTTTTGAGTATCAAAGGTTTCCATTGCGGTTTGATTGCGATGGAAGATCTTTACTTCTCGTAGGCCGCTTATGTTTTCTTCCATTAATCCATTCAGGTTACCAATCTGGTTTTGTAAGGAACGGAAACTTTTCCGGGTATGACGGGTCACTGCACTCACCAGCCACAACATCATTGGGATCGCAACCATCGTCGTTAGCGCCAGCCACACATTTAATAAAAACATGGCGATAATCACCCCTGCCAAAGTGAGAATGCTTGAAAACAACTGGATGATATTTTGGGAGATGGCCTGATTAATGGCGTCAATATCATTCGTTAACCGGCTCATCAATTCGCCGTGAGGGTTCTGATCAAAAAACCGAATCGACATACTTTGAAGATGATCAAACAGCTGTTTGCGGAGTGCTTTTAGTGCTTTTTGAGAAATACCAGCGGTCAGGTACGCCGAGCCAGCCTGTGTTACCCAATTGATCAGGTAGAGTACAAGCATTAATAATGAAATTCGTAATAACCCATCCAGTTTTCCGGCGGCGATAAATTGATCAATGGCATAACCCATTAAAAATGGCCCAGCCACAGTGGTTACCGTATTAATCACTACCAGGATAAACATCAATATCAATGTGGTTTTAAAGGGCAAAAAATAACCTAACAGACGTTTAACGGTATCACGTGGATTCTGGGCACTTTCAATCGTCCGTGCTCTCCCTCCATTGCGAGCAGATTGGAATGAACTAGTCATTTCGATCCACTCCATTTCCCAGCTGAGAATGATAAATCTCCTGATAAATCGGACTGGAAGCCAACAGTGTTTGGTGGCTGCCCTCTGCGGCAATTTCTCCTTGGTCAAGGACAACGATTTTATCCGCAGTCAACACTGTGCTGATCCGCTGCGCAACAATGAAGCTGGTTTTATTCTCCATCAAACGGTCTAACGCCTCGTGAATACGGGCTTCTGTCTCCACATCGACAGCGCTGGTGGAATCATCTAAGAGGAGAATACGTGGTTTGACTAACAATGCTCGTGCAATTGCAAGACGCTGTTTCTGTCCTCCGGATAGGTTAACCCCGCGTTGGCTGACCTGTGTATCATATCCCTGTGGCAATAAAGAAATAAAATCGTGCGCTTGTGCCGCTTTAGCGGCTTCCATTACAACTTCTATCGGTGCATCAGGCTCACCAAAGCGAATATTATCGGCTATGGTTCCACTGAACAACACCGTCTCCTGCAAGGCAATCCCGATTTCTTTCCAGAGGTCTTCCTGTCTTAATGCTCGCACATCGATGCCATCAATTTGAATTTCTCCAGCTGTAACATCATATAATCTCGGAATAAGGTTTAACAATGTGGTTTTTCCGGAACCCGTTGCTCCTAAGATCGCTACAGTTTCCCCTGGCTTTGCTTCCAAATTGATGTTTTTTAACACAGCTTCATTTTCATCGCCATTATAAGCAAAATGAACATTCTTAAACACAACATGTCCGCCACCAGGAGGCAATGCGATTGCATTAATTTTGTTTTGGATTTCCGGTTGAATGGCTAATATTTCTTCGATGCGATTTGCCGAAGCCATCGCCGCCGAGACTAAACCAATCGCCATCGCAATCAGGCCAATTGGCAGCATGGTTGTCATCAAGTAGTTAACAAAAGCAATGATTTGACCAACCGTCATATTGCCTTCAATCGCCAAATTGCCACCGTACCAAATAGCTGCCAAAGTGGAAATGTTAATAATCAGGGTCAGTAATGGCATTAAGAAAGCTACCCACTGCATCACCTGAATATTTTTATCCATCAAGCTGATATTGGCTTGTTCAAAGCGCTGCTTTTCATATTCCGACCGCACAAAGGCTTTTACCACACGGATACCGGATAAATTTTCCTGTAAAACCGTATTTAAAACATCCAACCGTTTTTGGACAATATGGAACATGGGTTGTAATCGCTGTGCAAAGACATAGGTCAAACCCAGGGTAAGCGGCAAAATGATGAGCATAATCATCGCCAACTGTTTGCTAGTGACAAACAAGAATATCAGACTACCGATCATCAATAATGGCGCTCGTGTACCAATTCTGAGAAAAATCAAAAATACAGATTGAACCTGGTTTACATCACTGGTCAAACGAACCAGGATTTGCCCGGTTTGAAAACGATCCAAATCGCCAAAAGAAAATGTCTGCACTTTTTGATATAAAACAGTTCTTAGATCCTTTGCTGTTTTTTGTGCCACCCGGATCGAAAAAATGCTGTTAATAATTGCTAATCCCGCCCCGATAACCGTCGCTCCCAACATCCACAGACTGGTCTGCAAAACAACATTTAAGTCTTTTTGGGCAATACCAACATCAACAATATACTGAACCAAACGTGGTATTAACAAATCAAACACAACCGCGCTGGTTAAGGCTAACAACGCATAAACCGCTTCTTTGCGATAAGGTCGGATGAATCGGGTCAACCGCAAGAGTGGTTGAAGGTTATTGTTTTTATTGGAGTCCATGCGGTTTATTAAGAATTTTTCTTTCGGAATTTTGGAAAAACACGTTTATAAAGGCAGGTCAAACCTTGGTTTGTTAGATTAAAATTATACTACGCGTCAGTAGAATAATTACCACAGCACTATCATTCTTTTTTTTGGAATTGATAAACACGGTCGAATGTTAGAGTTTACGATTTATGACCTAAACAGCCATTAAGCCGGGTAATTCCGGTGCACCAATCGCCCGCATTCGCTCTGCTTCACTCACAACGGAAATACGAGGTTTTTCAATCCATTCTCCCCCATTCAAGGCGTAGGTCGCCTCTTGATACGCTTCGTCCGCATTTGATGCCCAAAATGCTTTCGTAAACGGCTCAATATCTGCCGGATGCGGTATGCCATCTTTCATTAACCGTTTTACACCGCGTCGGTTAATAAAAATCCCCTCAATACGGTATTGCTCCATGCAGAGTGCTCCCTTCAATGAATGATCAAACCTGGGTTATCCCCATCCTCTATGATTTTACCAGCCCCCACCCTGCTTTAATCTTAAAAAAAGGTGCGGTTTTAAAACTTTAAGAATTCTTAAGTAATGTTCAGAACAAAGATTAATAGCTTTTCTTATCTTTCTCGATTGTATTTGGTTTCATCACCTTTTTCGTTAAGAATAGACTACGGTTTATGCTACGACCAAACAAAAAAGATGATAAGATAATCAAAAGATTCTAAAATCCCCTGGTAAAAAATCAATTATGAATTGGGTAAAATCTCTCTTAACCGAAGAAAAAATTTCCAAAGAAGTCTTATTATCTACATCGCGGTATGTTATCTATTCTACCGGAAGTATTTATATTACTTTTCATTTTATTGTCTCATTATTTTTCCCCCGCATCTTTAGTCCAAAATTATGGATTTGCAGCATTATTTTTCTGGTGGCATTTGCGGGAACACTTTGGATTTTACGGAAATACTATTTATTTGCCCAGATTTTTTGGCTGTTTGGAATATTTTCTACGATAATAAGCGCGTTTTTAGTGTTTGGCAGGGCTGAAGTTTTGTTTTTATTTTCGCTTTTGCCTTTCATGGCAATCACCACACTGGGGGTTGTTGGAACAATCGTCGTTGAGTCAATGTTGTTTGGTTTTGTACTGCTTTTACCAAAATTCGTTTGGTTTCCAACACTCCCAGGTGGTTATATTTTTGCAATTATCTTTATGTGCATCTTTGCCGGTGTGTTCGGTTGGGGTATTTCAAATAACCTCATATCTGCCATTGAAGATGCGTCTTTTCATTATTATGAAGCCCGAAAACGTTTAGAAGAAACCCGCCAACATCGAGCTGAAATTAGCCGTATGTTAAAAGAACAAAGTCAATCCAACTATCAATTAAAACAAATGAACCGAATGTTAGAACAAGCCCGTAAAAGAGCGGAAGAAGCCCGGGAAGACCGCGACCGTTTTGCTATGGCTGTTTCGCATGAGCTGCGCAGTCCGCTAAACTTCATCATTGGTTTTAGTGACCTGATGGTAAATGCACCAGAAACCTACGCCGATCCCGAAAACTGGCCAGTTGGTTTATACGATGATGTGGAAGAAATTTACAACAGCAGTAAACATCTCCTCGATTTAATCAATGACATTTTAGATATGGGTAAAATGGATGCCCGTCGCATGCCGCTTTTTCGAGAACGTATCAGCCCAGAAACAATTCTTGACGAAATAAAAGATCTGGTTTCATCACAAATAACCCAAAAAGGTCTGTCCTTTGAAGTTGAATGTGAAGCAAACCTCCCCTATATTTTTGTTGACCGCACCCGGATTCGGCAGGTTCTATTAAATGTAATCACAAACAGCCTTCGGTTTACGAAACAAGGAAAAATATCCATTCAGTCTCGCAAACATGGCGAGGAAGAAGTGGAAATCATATTACAAGACACCGGGCCGGGTATTGCCGAACAGGATTTGGAAAAAATCTTTGATGAATTCCGCCAGGTGGGTCATGAAAATTGGAGCCGGGAAAAAGGCTCAGGTCTTGGACTGCCCATCAGCAAACGTTTTGTAGAATTACATGGTGGGCGAATGTTCGTAGAGAGTATATTGGGTGCTGGCACAACCATCCGTATTTCCATTCCGGTGATGGAACCGCTCCAATCGATCCATGAAGGGCGTTTGGATTTGATGGAAGGTGGCGAACAGCGGGTTGCCAGTTTGTTTGCTAAAAAACAATCGGATATTATCGTTTGTTATGCAACAGAGATGGTTAAGGCAAAAAAGATTGGTCAAACCTTGTTTGAGTTCGAAGTAATGACTGTTAATAATTTAACCGATTTGCGACAGGCAATACAAGCTTATTATCCTTCAGCTTTGGTTCTTGATGACGCTGTTATTAGTGATCCGCAAGTAAATCAGTTGATCGAAGGTATCCCGTATCAAATCCCTGTTATTCGTTTTCTTTTTTCCGACATATCAGATCGTTCTTTATCTCTGCCTGGTGGAATTTACCGCTACCTTGTTAAACCTGTTTCGCGTGATCTGCTCATTCAAACGCTGCAATCTTTGGGTAAACAGGCAAAAAACTTATTGGTTGTGGATGATGATCCCACGATGGTACGGTTATTCACCCAAGCCATAAAGTCATACTCCGGTTTAGTTGAATCAATCAACGAAACAACCTTTTACCCGGCTTATTCGGGAACCCAGGCGATGGACACCTTATCTTCGCAGCATATTGATGCCGTTTTGCTGGATTTGGATTTACCGGATATGCACGGCACACAGGTATTAGCAGAATTAAGAAAACTTGAAAAACACAAAAACACACCGGTGATCATCATTTCAGCCAGTGATATTGGTGAAGAAGTGGAAATCAACCACCCAGGTTATTTTCAGATTATGTATAAAAATCCGTTTAACCCTACCGAGTTAAATGTAATTTTTCGCTCGGTTTTAGAAGTTTTAAAACCAAATTTTCGAGAGGAATAAAAATGAGTGAGAGAGTTCAAAAGGTCAACCTGAAAGAAAAAGCGGAAAAAATCAGCACCTATTGGGACCCTAAAATAATTGGCCGAGTGAATCAGATGATGGCTAAAATTGCCCGTATCAAAGGAACATTCACCTGGCATCATCACGAAAAAGAAGATGAATTATTTTACGTCATTGATGGAGAAATGATCATTGAATTAAAAGATCAACAAATCCACCTAAAACCCGGAGAGATGGTCATCATTCCCCAAGGGGTAGAACACCGTCCGGTTGCCGAAACAGATTGTTTGATTTTGATGTTCGAACTGGAAACCACCCTTAACACTGGCAACGTGGTTAATGAATATACGCAATCAGACCTTGAAGAGATATAATTCGTGTTTAATTTAATTGCTTCATGATTACCCAGGAACCAAAGCCTCCAAAACATCCAATAATTCTCGCTGCACAATGGGTTTTCGTAAAAAGTGATTCGCACCCAAGGATTTTGCCAATTCGGGTTCCCCCCACGCAGAACAAACAATGATGGGTATATGTTTGGTTTTATCATTTAATCTTAACGATTGTAAAATTTCCCAACCATCCACTTTAGGCATCATAATATCCAATAAAATGAGAGAAGGCTTTAATTCAACAGCTTTGCTTATCACCTTAGTTGCTTTGGAAAGTCCATATACTTTGTAATTACTTTTTGATAAATAACGTTGGTACATACGTAATGCTGGTTCCTGATCGTCCACAACAAGAATTAGCTTTTTTTCTTGTTTTGCAAAAACCATCTCAAAATGAAATACTCGATCTGAATTGTATTCGTTAAATTCTAAATTCAACTCACTTGCCCACTGAGTAACGGAATTTTCCTGGTCTTTTAGGTATTTCATGACGTGGTCTTTTTCAAGCCGCAGCTCGGGAACTGAAATTTCCAAACACACCGATTCATCACATTCTTTAATTTGTAATTGAATTTGATTCAACGCTTCTTTTTGGAGCAGAAGGTTTAAGATTCCGATTAATATCTGACGTAAAATAATTCGATCACTATAAACCATATTCTCATTCTGTGAAGGGGTAAAAACTACTTCCACCTCTTCCTGTTTAAAACGGCTGTCCAGCAATTTTAAAATTCCATTTAAAACCTGATCCAAATTAATCATTTCGAGATTGATCACAAATTCGGACTGTGAAATTTGTGGTGTTTGTTCCTGCTTAGCTACAGAAAGACGATCCCATAATTGTGTTGCCACCGCCTGTACCGCTTTTTTCTGGCTGCGTCGAATTTGACGTTCTCCCAATAATAGTTTTTTTGCCAAATCCTGCGTACTGATATTCTCCACGTACCGTTGTTGCAAAATAATATATGCCCGCCATTCATTTGAAAACAAATCATACTCGATACCAGTTGGCTTAAAAGATTCAATTGTTTCTAATAAAAGTTGCCTTAAAAATTCCCCCTTACTGCCTTTGTGTTCCTCTGCTGGAAAAAAAATAGCACCAATTAATGGGTGAGTCTCCATCGCAGCAAAATCGTACATATTAGCCAAAGCATCTTTTACCAGGTTTTCAAAGTCCTCAAAATTCATTGTGGTTCGTTTTCTCCATGTCCGTAGGGCGTCCTCTTAATGTCCGTTAATCCCTTGTTAATCAAATTTAGCATTATTATAATGATTTTACCTTGCCTTATGGGCATTTCCTATTCATTTAATCTTTTTAATAAAATTGGAGGCGTGTATCGGAAAAAACATTTTTAAACGTTGGATATCATCTATTGTTAAAGATGTTCTGTCCACAAAGGAACGTAATACCAAAACCCATTTTTGTTAAGTTTTTTAGAAGGAGAAGATCGTATGTTTGGTAAAAGATTTAGTTGGTTTGCAGTAGCACTATTGGTCATTTTATCGATGGTATTAACTGCATGCGGCGGCGCAGCCCCCACGGCAGCACCGGAAACACCCGCTGAACAGCCTGGCGAAGAAATGCCGGCTGAAAAACAGCAGGTGGAAGTTTTCTCATGGTGGACAGGTGGCGGTGAAGCCGCTGGTTTAGAAGCCATGATTAAGGTTTTTAATGAAAAATACCCTGACATCGAATTTATCAACGCAGCCGTTGCTGGTGGCGCTGGAACAAACGCTCGTGCCGTTTTGGCCACTCGTTTGCAAGCCGGTGATGCCCCCGATAGCTGGCAGGGT
>PABH01000068.1 GCA_002702705.1 Anaerolineaceae bacterium | reverse complement strand
GCGTATTGTCCCAAATCGGGAGTCAGAATAGCTTGTAATGCACCAGCAATCCCAATTAGATAAGCAAATGGGTAAATGCGCTCATCTTTTGATCATTACAATTGGTCTGAAGAATATCGCATCCAGTCCTCACTTACATTTGCCAACTTGTATCTTCGCGAACGAGTCCAATTAATGAAACCCGCTGGTGTGGGGTATCAGGCAAAAGATTAGCATCAATCTATCTTCTTACCACGAAATGTCACTTCGGTAACATTTTCTTTTAGATATGTTTCTGTAAGATGCACTTTATATCCAAACCAGCGTGTTGTTCTTTTTGACACAAAATTTGGTCCCCGGATCATAAGAAGAATTGGGTTTTTTTGAAATCAGAACCTGTTTTTTTCTTTCCAAATAAAGGATTGGGCTATAATCATCTTATATCTGATATACTCTCCATACAACCTTAATTTTATTTAATAAATTGTTTTGGCGATTAATCCATCTTAAAAGGTAATCCCATTGGTTTTGGTGTGTAAATTTAGATAGTAATTGAATGGTATAGACCGATCATCATTCTTTATAAAAGGCGTAAAAGTAAGATTTATGTTAATTGGAATATTTTGGTAGGAAAGATTTATTACTGTTACTGTATTCATCTATTGTGGACAGCCTTAAGAAATGTGTTAACCCCCAGGCAAATTTAAAGGAGCATTGTGATGAATTGTATAAATTGTGGTCAAAACATTCCTGCTGAAAGTCGTTTTTGTGAATATTGTGGTGCACCAGTTAATGCCGTCACTTCAAATAGGGAGGTTGTTTATCAGCCTTCGATTCAGCAAGCTGGCACCGAGGTAGTGTTCGGTGGCAGAGGTATACCATTAAATGAAATTTCAACAAAAGAGCCTAAAGCAAAAAAAACAAAAAAATCTTTTCTATGGATTATCATAATAATCTTAGTTGTTTTCGTCTGTTGTTGTGTTGTTGTTATTGGCGGTGGTTTACTGTACCTGCGTAATCAAGGCCAGACGTCATGGCAGGACGTGGTTCCCAGTGATTTGGGAGAGCTATTAGATATTCCAGAGGCTTTTATCACAACGCCAATTTCGGAAGTAGCGGCACAACCTACCCCACAAGATGAAACAGCGCCACTAGAAAATGATTTCTCGCTAGATAATATTGTGATGGTAACCAGTTCGGGAATCTGGGTGGTTAATGAGCAAACACGTGAAGCAGTTCAAATCAGCTATGATCCGTTGGATGCTCCCTGGGATCTAAATGAAGGTTTATCCCCGGATAAGAAGTCTTTTGCTTATATTACCGGTTTTGGCGGTGCCTCTGTAAATCCGATGTTAGTGGTGCTGGATCTTGTAAACCAGACAACCCTTATACAATTGGAGCTGACCGGACCAGTTATTCAAGCGGGCATGGGTGGCTCAATAGGTGATCCAGCCTTTGAAGCATTACGGGCAATTGAATTTACAGGTAGTATTGCCTGGTCTCCGGACGGAAACCGATTAGCTTTTATCGCAGCTCTGGATGGTAATAGTGCGGATGTCTATTTGTTTAATAGAGATGACAATTCAATTTCCCGCCTTACAGAAGAATCCGGGCATGCGTTTGAGTTACATTGGTCTCCGGATGGTTTACTTCTCCAATATATCAGTGTTAATAGTTTTGGTACCGGTGCAGGATTTTCAATGGAAGGGTTGTGGGTTTATGATTTTCAAGGGAATCAAACACAACGTCTGGAAATGCCAGAAAGTAGTGGAGAAGATTTTTTGACATGGACAGATGCCAGTCATTTTTTAATCTCCAGCTGGAGTCCCATGTGTGAATCGTATAATTTGCGGCTCGTTGATGCAGCCAGTTTTTACAACCAGGTGATTGTTGATGGTTGTTTCACCGCTTCTGCTTATGATCCTGAACAAAAGTTTGGCATGTTTTCCGTTACGCAATTTAATAATGAATTTTGTAATTGTGGTGAACCGATGGATGCCGGTTTAATGATCTTTGGAGAGGGAATCGGTATTCCTATCGCTGGTGACATTGGCCGAAAAAAATTTGAACAGTTAGAAGTATATGGAATCGATTTTATTCCACAGGGAAATCTTTTTACTGTGTATGGGGATGAGGGCTTGTCACAGATTTACTACGATGAAGGTTATCGTTTGGATATCTTGCCGGAGCTCAAAGGCTTAACCCCCTATCCATCCCCTGTTGGGGATTATTGGGTTTGGGCATCGCATTTCCAAACCGGTCTTTGGGTCACGGAAAACAATAATAATTTGGTCGAAATATCTCCTTTATTTAGCGGTGTGCCACAGTGGAGTCAGGATGGGCAGAACATTTACTTTTTTGAGAATAACCGGCTTTTCTTATCAAGTGCTCCGCAATTTAGTGGAGGTGAGTTGGTAGTGGAAACACCCGGGCAGGAAATACTTGGATTAATCAAGTAAGCATTTTCTGTGCTGCATGCAGGCTGTTTATGTGATCATAATGAAAAAAATTGGTAGACATCAGTCACCATAAGAGGAAAAACATGATGTTTTGTTCTAAATGTGATCAGAAAATTCTTGAAGGCAGTTTTTTTTGTGAGCACTGCGGTGCACCGGTTGGCAGAGAACTTCCAAAAAGAGAAGCTATTCAGCAACCAGCCAGTCAGCCGGTAAGTCCTGGCGTGGTTTTGGGTGGGGATGGCGTTATGAGATGGGTTTATGAAATGAATATGTGGAAAAATCCCACCCTGGTTATTACGATCTGGAAGGTGCTGTTGTTAGCAGCGTTCGTACCGGCCCTTTTGGTTTTTTTCCTGAATCTTGGGGATGGTTTTGGTTCCGCAATTTTTGCATTTGTAAAAATTATGGCTATTGTCGCTGGTATTGTCACAGGGCTCATGCTATTCGCTTATCCCCTGATTGCTATCCTGAACGGGGGTGTATACTGTGTCATTTTTGAGATGGGCGATAAAAGTGTAAAACACATACAGATGCAAAAACAATTCAAAAAAAGCCAGGTCCTTGCGATGATTGTTTCCATAGCGGGGGTAATGACAGGCAATATTCAGGCAACAGCGGCGGGGATGCTAGCCGGATCAAAACAAAGTTTGGTGAGCAGTTTTGAAAAAGTAAAATCCATCACGGTGAATGAAAAACGAAATGTCATCTATGTTAACGAAAAGCTGACCAAAAACCAGGTTTATGCAGATGCGGGTGATTTTGAATTTATAAAAAACACCATCATCAGCCGCTGTAAAAAAGCGAAAGTGAACTATAAAAACGGTACTTCCCGTACTTAAAAAGGCGTGAGGAAAAGGACCCCCTATGGCACAACAAACGATGACTTTAACCCAGATGATGCAAGCCTACCGGCAGATAACCAGTGATTTCAACGCAAGGCGGATGGATAAAGCCGCTTATTCAGCAGCCCTTACCCGGTTGAAGGCGGTAGACACAGAAAACCGCTGGTGGTCTTGCACCCCAGAGGGTGGTTTTGTATGGTATGACGGGAGCCGCTGGGTGCCGGGGCAGCCTCCAATAGCCAGCGCACTTGATGGAAATTCATCAGCCTCTTCTGCAAAGGCCGTACCCACTGCTGCAGACGGTAGCCAAACGAATGCACGAAAAACGAATTCTTCATTGAAGGTCTGGCGAAAAATTGTCTCCACACCCATTTTGGCGATATTGCCTGGGATTGTTATTGGCGGCATCTGGTTCCTTTATACCCTCTTGCGGTTGATCATCGGCGGAACGGGAGGTGTGGACCTTCTAACACCCGTGATCCTTATTGGTGTACCGCTGCTACTGTGGCTGCTGCGCGAACCACTGGACAAATTGCTGATGCCGCTTCAAAAATTACAAGGATCATTTCCCTATCCCTTACGTCTGGGGATAGCGCTGGCAGTACCCATGCTGTTTGGTTGTGGATGTTCCGCAATTTCTGCATCCGGTTACACAGCCATGCATTTCACTGCGTTGATCAGCACGCTGTTTGGCTATTTTCTACTACATAAACCAGCGGTGAAAAATATTTCATAAAATATTTTATGGCTGCAAACTCTCGCTGCCGAAAATGAAACCGGTGTAAATAAAAGGGATATGGAGACGGTAGGATTATGAAAAATAAACGATGGCACAGCTGCTACTGGATAATCATCTGTATGGCAATCCTGATGATGTTTAACCCAAAGAGTGGAACAGCACAAGCACAGGAAGCGGGTGGATATTGGGAACTGATTTCAGTAGATATGGAGGAAGTTTCACCTGCAGACTTTTATACATACAATATCAGCCGCGGCAGTGGAACAGTCAGAGCTGAAAGTAATGGAGAAAGTTTTCAAGCATCCATGACCTGGACGGAACCAGGGCAGCGCTATGCTGCTGGACAGAGCATAGATCTCACCATCAGCGTCAATATCGATGAATATATTTGGGATGAGGATGAACCTGGCTATATTAATCAAGGTCTAAATTATATGAGCGCCAGTATCACTGCAAGAATTGATGAACCTGGTATTGGTGCGGGTGGTGTGACCAGAGGTGCAATCTCATTTATCGACAAACAAGGTGAATATATCGCTAAAGTTGAAACCGACTATGGCAAGATTGTCACAGGAAGCCAAACGCTGCAAGTTTCTGCCACATTTCCATCCGGAGGAAGTGATGGTGATGAAAAAAGCATCTATGTAAGCTGTACTGCTGGAATGAACCGTTATAATTATCAATGGGTGGAAAGTGAAAGCGAAGGGCTAATAACGATACCAGAAAATGTAGAACCAGAGACTGAGTGGGAACCTTCAAATCCAACAACAAACCCAACTTCAGGTGGGGTATTAAGTCGGATCATCGTCGTGGTGGGCATCGCGATAGCTGGAACGATGAGCGCAATTGCAGGGGAATTGGCCAATAAGGCAGCACAAGCAGCCGCCTCTGAAAACGATGAACAGCCAACACAAGAGATCGTTTATGTTCTGAACCCATCGCATAAACAATTTAACCTGCAGGTCAACCAGCCGGTGACGCTAACTGTCACTGGGTATAGGGTAACCCAGGAGGGTTACCAGATCGAAAAGGGTGCGCTGATCTCCGTCAGCCTGCCGCCTGACCTGGCAGAATATTTCACCCTGCAGACGACAGGGTCAAACGGTCAGATTTCTTCCATCATTACTCTAATAAAAATGCCATCCGCTTCTGCGGCTGCATTGGAAGTGGATGGTGTGTTTCCAAAAGGAAAAGCAAATACGCAGGTCCAATTAGCATTTGAAGCGAAATTTTCAATTTCTCCGGTAAACACTCCCAAAATTACATACTACCAGAAAGACGAACAATGGAAAGCTCCTGAACTGATAGCCTCTTTTCGTGATCCGGTACAGAATACACCGGTCAAGGTTGGGTTTTATTATGGTTTTATGGATCCACCGCTCACGTTTGAACCGGATATTTTGGAGGTAAAGGAAAGTTATTCTTCGGATGACGGCCTAACCTACAATTTTAAGCTGGATGTAAAAGATAATATCAACCTTGAAACATTTTTTGGTGAAGACCTGACCGATAACGACGGCAGGGTCACGGTAAATGTGGTGGTGAAGGATGATAAAGGGAATGAATACACCGCAAAAACAGAACTTCAAGTGTCACCGCAGCTGCGGATGATAACTTACAGCTACAATAAAAATGTGAAAACACGCGGGCATCGAGAGAGTCCATATAAGGGACTTGTGTGTGATGAAATGGAATTTATTGCTGATGGGGTTGATAAACTTCCACTCGTAATTTTTTTCATTCGCAGCGATAAAAAAGTTATCGAGGGTTCCGAGACTGAAGCCGTAAAGGATATCGTTGAGGTGAAAAAACTTGAATGGAGTACAACCGAATCGTTTGAGGAACCAGAAATCAACTTAGAAAACACCGGTGATGGCTTTTTTGCATATGACCTTGTCTCCAGTGGGGTGATCACCGCGGACAAGAATACAGTAAACGGTATTTATCGTCTGGATGTAGATGCCCGTATTCGCGCTGGTGGGCCAACAAATTATTCCTTTGAAAGAGATTCCTTGCAGTTTATAGTAAAGCCGCAGTTTATTTTATTGAGGCTGTGGGTGGTGCCGGGTTATAAACGCAGCACTTCGGAAGCGATTGCCTATGCCAAACTGCTGCCTTCTCAAAAGCCGTTAACAGGATTGACACTGACGTTGGAGACTTCGGGTGGGGGTGGAGCAACTCTTAACCCAAGTGATGGTTACGAGAAGGTGACACAAATACAAGATCCGGCACCGGGTGGTAAGATCAATTTTAAGATGGTTAAGGGAACAGCGCGTTGGATACTGACCTATTCCGGGCTGACGTGGAGCAACCTGTCTGGGGCACAGTTTCAGGTCACCTGTAATGGTCCGCGAGATAAGGTGGGTAATTTCGTTACAGCCAGCGATTCGTTTGATGTAAACGCCAACGTGAATACTATGTTGAGCGATTTACTCAGTGATAACGAAATCCAGTCCAAGATGAACAATCCTTATTTTAAAGATTCCTATCTACCGTACTGTCTGCGTGGGCCGGTGTGGAATATCTACCAAAAATTAGATACCAATCGGCCATATGTATGTCATCAAATGCGGTCGGATATCATTGATTATCTGCAAAAGCGCCGTAATTATCACAATGAAGGAGACCTGAATACACGCCTGGCTTCAATGCGCGGTATGAATGGCATCGAGTACGAAAAATATTACGTGTGGAGTGTACATGTCTGGGCGGGGTTTTTCCTTTCAGGCAGCAGTTCTGGCGATTACAAAGCCTTGGATCCGTGGTGGGAACAACGCTGGGATGATCCATCTTTTAACAAACCAGAAAACCTGATGACCACCTACGGCGAAGCCTGGAACCTGTCTAAAATGACAGCTGCAGTAGGTGTCATTGTCACTGCGGCAGTAAGTGCCTTGGCAGCAGTGGGGGTAGCCGTTTCGGCGGTAGCCATGGCCACGCTCATCAAGGGGCTTCTCCTTGGTCTGAAGTTGACTGTTGCCTTGGAAGCGGCTGGTTTGACGAATGTCGGTTTTTCGAGTTACTTTGATTATGATTCACTGGCCTATGATGACGGCAGCCTTCCATTATTCCCACAAGATTGGCTGATCGAGTTTATACAACGGCTTAATCAGCAAGATTTGAACGAATGGAGGAAGTCATGAGTCCATCGATCAATATTACCCCAGACCTGTTAGGGATGTTCAAAAAGCAGGTTTTCCCTGTACCAACTCGGGTCGCAAAAGATCTGGAAGCACTTTGCCACGATTTGGATTTGCTGCAAAACAGCGGGCAGACAGATCTTAATGCTTTGTCAAACTGCCTGTCGCGCCTTTCAGACTGGTTGAAAAACCAATCAGGGTCCAGCCTAGATGATGATTCGGGTTGGACGAGCGAGCCTTTTGGATTGAAGGGTTTGGGCGGAATGGTCACCTGCCGCAGCGAGCGGTGGGAAGTGGTTTTTAATCAGGATGGCAATGGCCAGCCTTATTTGGGCATGTGGCAATCGCGGGTGCCTGGAGAAATCAACCGCCATAGTTCATTTAAAATCCAGTCCAGTGCTGGTCAGATTCAGTTAGTGTTGGAAGGCAAACGTTCGCTTCAGGTTTTTCTGCCACAGTTTGAAACAGCCGCCTGGGTTTCGATGGATGCCTATTCCAAGGAGCTGAATAAAAGCCACCATCCAAATCAGCCTGAGTCACATCAAATTCCACCCGCGTCAATTGTGCAGGAAAAGACGGTACCCCCATCTCTTCCTAATAAACTTGATGTGGAACTTTCTCCGAATGAAACGCCCACAATTTTGGCCGCACCAAGAAAAAGCAAGAATCCACCTGCACAACCTATGTTTTGCAAACAGTGTGGGACTGCGCTATCGACTGATGCCAGATTCTGCCGGAACTGCGGCACCAAGGTAAGTAGATAAAGTATTCTCAACACGTTCAACGATCAGAATGTGTGGTCTTGGTGAAAATGGGCAGACACATTATCCGTCCTTGAAAACAATCTTAGCCTTCAACTGAAGTTGAGAGGACGGTTTTTCTTTTAACAAGCCAGTCTTTGATCATAAATGGGGCATAAAATAAAAAGATAAAAACAGCCGCTAATAATTCAATGATAAGAATATAATATGGCCAAGGAGGCAAGACATCCAACAGGCTGGCTGTTTCCGGTTTATGGGCGATGAACAAATAATTGCTGCCGATGATCTGGTTTAGGATAAATACACATACCAAATAAAGGTTTCCGTAAATAGCAACCTGTTTGACAGATTTAATGGTAGGACGGCAACCTTCTACCAGGGTCATATACACGGCCGATAAAATAATGGCACCATGGGAGAGAAATACCTGGAAATATCGGAAATGTGGGAAAGCGTATTGTCCCAAATCGGGAGTCAGAATAGCTTGTAATGCACCAGCAATCCCAATTAGATAAGCAAATGGGTAAATGCGCTCATCTTTTGTGATTAACATATAGGCACAGGCCCAAACCAGGGCTGAACATAGATGAAGCGGCAGCATGGTTTGAATAGTCCACTGCCCGGTGGTCAGATTCCAGATATGCCATAAGGATTCATTTACAATAAGGATACCAGCTAAAAAGTACCTCACAACCTTTCGGGATGATTCACTGGCTTTTTTCTGGGAAATTACCATCCAAATGCCGGTAGCGATGATACCGATAATAGCAACCCAATGTTGAATTGAAAACAAAACAAAGGGGCCTCCTGAAAATTCGAGTCCAAAAAATGTTTCCATACCTATTTTTCCTATACAGTGGGGATTTATCTATTGTATGGATTTTTACAGAAACGTCAATTTTAATTTATATCAATTCGGAAATAACATAGGTATTGACAAAGAACCTTTACAAACCTTACCAAATCAATATGATTTTGCTGACTTAAATTAGGATTAGAAAGGTGATTTGTTGACTCAGTTAGAAAGATTAGGTTTATTAATTCCAGGTTCGACGGTTGATATTCAGTCTTAATCAAAACAAAATTTGTTTATTACCCAAATAGTTTTCAATTTATTTGATTCGAGTAATACTTAATTCTTCTTTTCTGTAAAGAGAAGTTGAGTCTTTCTTTTCCGTTTATTTTTAAGCATATTTATATCAGCCTCATTTAAAGCTGAAATAAGATCATCCCCTTTATTTGCAGTTGCCCATCCAACTGAAAAGCTAATTCGATTAGCAGGATTATTCTTATTAAAGAATTTTAACCTTTTATCTACTCTACAAATTGCTTGGTTAACTTGTTCTTTATTACAATTGGGTAAAAATACAACAAATTCATCACCCCCAATTCTGGCCACAACATCTTCCTTCCGGAAACACTTTTGTAAAATTCCAGCAATATTGCAAAGTAACTCATCTCCCTTTTCGTGGCCAAAACTATCATTAATATATTTCAAATTATCAGCATCAATAAATATAAAACTTATCGGAAAAGCTCTCCCTCCTTCATTTCGTTTTAATTCCATATGAAAATAATTTCGATTATACAAATTCGTTAACGAATCGTAAAAACACATTTCATTAAGTGTTGTGATTGATGATCTCAACGCTGATGTATCTAAGATCTGACAAAATAAATGCTTATTATTTGGAGGTTGGATAATTGTATTAATAGAAACCGTTCCCCATTTTTTTTGAAATTTATCGTTTATTTCAAAAGTTAAAGATTGATTGATTTGATTAAAATTGTTTAAATCCTCTTCAAAAAAAATACTCGAAGTGTTAATAAATTTTTCTTGAACCAAATATAAAAAAGGAGGAATGGGTTCTCCACTTATGCCAAACCAATCTACTCCTGCTCCATTTATATAAGAAATTTTAAAAGGTTTTTTGTTTTCCAAAATTAATGAAGGAATGGGAGAAGAATTCAATACCAGTGTAAAATTTTGAATAAATGGATCAGTAAAGTGCATAATGTGTTTATTAATTCCGGGAATCATTGTTTTCATGGTGTTTCTTTCTCGTTAATTTTTAGAACCAGTATTCATTGTGAGTAATTTACTAAAAAGCACTTCGATCCAACCAATTACATTATTTTCAGTATCAAAAATTGAAAGATTCGTACCATTGAATAAATTTGATAACGATTCTGCAATTTTTGTTCGTTGTTCAATTGGTAAAGCTTCCATCTTCAATTTATGAGCACTAATTTTAGAGATGAAATCAATTTCATTTTTGATTTTTTCATTGCTGAGTTGTGTTCTTAACAATAAATTTTCATTTTTTGCTAACTGTAAATTGTTAGTGATTCTTAGATTTTCTATTGGCAAAGATATTTCCATTTTATTTTGTTCGGCTTCTTTTTCTTTTTGGAATAAATCTAAGATCAATTGAATATTATTTTTTTGATTTAGATTATTTTGAATTTGAACTTCTTTATCTGACAGGAGTTTTGCTTTCTCGATAGTTGTTTTTGTTTGAATATTTGATAGTTCACTATCTTGGTGAATTTGATTCCGGACAGATGATTCCAATTGCTGTCTAATATTCTCGTCAACGATATACACTTGCGCGACCTGGCACATTTCAATATGAATACCCCAATTTTCATTTTCAATAATAATATTTAGCTCATTCCATATTCCTTTTGTAAGTGTTGTTTTCCTTTCTTCAATGCATTCTTTCATCGATTTATAGGAAACAATGGCGCGTAATTCACCCATAGCAATGTTTTTTAATAATTGGTGAATATCATTTTGGTTTTTATTAAAATCAAAAAATTTACATGCGGTGAGAGGATCTTGAATTCGAAATATAATTATTCCTTTAAATCGTAATGGAATCCCATCTTGACTTTCTTGTGTAAGTTCGAAAGAAACTTCTTGTTTTGTAGCAGGAATGCAGTGATAAATTTCCCATGGGAAAATGATTTTTGTGATAGCACTCCCGTAATTGTGTAATTTCCCTCTTTTTCCTATAATTAAAAATTCATTTGTCCCAACTGAAAGTTTTATCATTATTAACCTCCTTTTTTAAATCAAGGTTAATGACATAGCGTTTCCGTATCGTTTCAAAAACATTTCAGGTAAAATATATTCATACTCTTAGGGAGGTGATTTTGAGAACGGAAATATTTTTATTAAATACATTTGGGGGATTAGAAATAAAAAAAGAGAATATTTCTATTGAAAATTTTCGTTCAAATACAGTTTTGGGTTTGTTTATTTATTTGTGTGTTGAAGGACGTGGATATTCCAGAGATTATTTGGCGGAGTTCTTTTGGCCCCAGAGTACAAATGAAAGGGCTTTAGCAAATTTACGTGTGGCCATTAATAATTTAAAGACAATCTTTGGTGATGCAATAGTTATAAATAAAAAACAAATAAAAATTAATCTTGATTTTATTAAAGTTGATACTGAGATATTTGAATCAAAAATTAAGCAGTGTGATTTTAATGAATTCCAATCATTATATAGGGGCCAATTTTTGCAAGGTTTCTCTTTGCCTTCAAATAATAGTTTTGAGGAATGGATTAGGATTCGTAGTCTTTATTATTCTAATTCTTTTGAAAGATCGATAAAAAAGAAAATCGAAGAAAGTGAAATTGATGGGGATTTAAATAATGCATTGGTTCTATCAGGTTTATGGATGAATATTGAATCGAATTCATTAATTGCCTTACAAACACATTATGCATTATTATTAAAAACAACTCGGTTTACAGATGCTGAAAAAATTAAACAAATTTTAAACACAAAATTTTCTTGGGCTGAAGAAAGTAACTTGGAGTATCTTACAAAGTTAGGAATTAAAGATTCTAGAGATCGAATTGAAAAAACTCTTAATGATAAAGCAAAAAAACCTAATTGGTTTCACGGATTAGAAAACAATACTACAAACACGATAATTTCAAGGCAAGAAGAATTAAATTTACTAAATGATTTTTTTAATAAAAGTAAAAACAATAAAACTCAAGTTGTTTTAATAAGTGGTGAACCGGGAAGCGGAAAATCAACTTTATTAAGAGCATTTCTAAGTAATATTTCGATAAAAAATGAACCTTTATTAATGGCTTTTGCTAACACAGTATATACTGGTGGAACGATTTCCCCATTTTTTGTAATTCGAACGATCGTTTATCAGTTACTTGGTAATATTGAAGACTTATATCGAAAAGGAATATTTTCAGATAAATATACTTCACAATTCATAGCACATTCTTTTGAAATTTTCGACTTATTTTTCGAAAATTATTTAGGATTACATGCAGTTGTACCAATAGATTCGTATATGGATGACGTTATATCAGATTATGGATTTCATATACCTGACTATTGTAAAAAATTAAAAATTGATAATTTTGATTCAAGTTCCAGACAGTTTTATATGGTATTTGTTAATTGGATAAAAAAATTAACAAAAAAATACCCATTGGTATTGATTTTTGATGATTTCCATTTGTATGATTTAGCTTCAGCCGGTTTAATCAATTTGATTATAAAAAACCTAAATAACAATCCGGTGTTTATTGTAGTTACTTACCAAAAAGAATTGGTTGTCAAAGCAAACAATATCAATACACAAGAATTACGTAAGATTATTATTGATATTCAAACAAGTCAAAAAACGGTTATTGATTTAGATGGGATTAATGAAAACCAATCACATCAATATGTAAATGGTTTTCTAAACAATAAACTTAACCAATTGCCCAAAAAATATATTAATTTAATGGCACACTTATCTCATGGAAATCCGTTATATGTAGAAGATTTTTGGCAATATTCTATTGATAAAAAAATTATTAAAAAAGAAAATAAAAAAGGATGGGTTTTAAAAAATGAAAATTTGGACTTGCTTGGTTTACCTGAGAGAATAGAAAACTTATTATCTTTTCGATTTGAAAACTTGAATGAATCTATTGAAAATCTTCTGATGATTGCTAGTGTTGAGGGCGAGATTTTTTCTGCAAATACAATCGCCAAAGTCACAGCAATGGATATTAATTCTGTAGTAAGAATTTTAGCTAAGTTGATACACTTAAAATTAGAATTGATAACATTTGAAACTCCAAAAGTAATGGGTTCTGACCGATTGCTTATTTATCGATTCCGTCATGCTATATATAAATCACATTTTTATCAAAAGATGGATCCTTATTATCGAGAAACTGTTCATTTGCAAATTGCCGAAATTCTTGAGAACAGATATAAAAACTATGAAGAAAAAATAAATGAATATTCTGCAATAATTGGCAACCATTTTTTCTTAAGCCACAAATACGATAAAGCTTTACACTTTTTATCCTTAGCGGGTAATTATGCCTTAAAACTTAACGCATTTGATGATGCTGTTTGGTTGTATAAAAAATCCTTATCAATTGTAGATCAAATTGATGACCAGGAACTTAGAAAAGAAACCGAAATAAAATTACAAATCAGTTTATTATCTCCTCTTCAAGCAATTAAAGGTTATAAAAACCAAGAAGTTAAGGGAACGTATGATCGTTTAAATTACTTGGTTGAAACATCCACGGATTCTAATATTATAAAGTCTTGTTTATATTTATTACGGATATTTTATCCTTCTTATAATGATTGGGAATCCGCTTTAGCTTTCGCTAAAAAAATAATTGATACCTTAGACCAAAAACATAACCCTTTATTGGTCTCCCTTGCCCATTGGACATTAGGATATGAGCAGGTGTACCAAGGAAAATTTATTGAAGCACAATCTCACTTAGAAGTTATTGTGAATGATTACCAGCATGAATTGTATGATTGGGTTACTCAATTATATGGTAATCACCCAGGTATAGCCGCACATACGAGGATGTCATGGGTTTCATGGTTTTTAGGTAAGCCTGAGGAAGCAAAAATTTATGCTGAAAAAACATTAAATTTAGCAGAGGATTTTGGCCATACTTTGACGCATGGCTTCACTATTGGAATTGCAGGAGTTTTGTTAAATCAAATGAGGGGAGACATTTTGGAAATGAAATATTGGAATGATGTCTCCAATTATTTATCACAAAAGGAAGGTATTGTTTCATATACAGCTAGTGAGTCTTTTTCAAAAGCTTATATTCGTTGCAAAATTGAAAGAACAGGTTTGGCATTAAGAGATATTGAAGAGGCATGGGGTATGTGGAAAAATTCTGGAGCAAAAAGACATGCAAGTCAATATTCCGGAATGTTAGCAGAAGTGTATTTGGAGGCGGGTTTTTATCAAGAAGGCTTAAATATAATTAATGATGGATTAAATTGCGCGAAAGAGGTAAATGAACATTATTTTGAACCTGAATTATTAAGAATTAGAGGTTGTTTATATCAAGAGTTAAAAAAATTTGATTTAGCAGAATTTGATTTTCTTCAGGCAATTCAAATCGCGAAACAACAATTATCAAAAATGTTGGAAATAAAATGTAGTGTAAATTTAGCTTTATTATGGTTAAAATCAAAAGATATTAACAAGGCTTATAATTTAATTTTTCCAATTTATAAAGACCTAAAAATGGAAGTTAATGAGCCAATTTATAATTCTCTTTTAGATACGTATGAAAAAATCATTGAAGTAAAACAAAAGCCATGAAATGTTTCTTCTTAATTTCTTGTAATTAATCCAAATGATGCCTCGCACTTCTTAAGATAATTATCTGCAAATGATTTGTTAATAGCTGTAAGTTTTAGCTATAAGGATTAGACCATTACTTTGAAAAAATATTTGAAACAAACGATTATAGTTTTCGAACGCACCACTTAAAATCACACATCTCCCCACCTCGACCAAGTGTCTGAGTGCGCTGCCAATCGATTTTTGGCATTGCGTCTGATAGCCAATCATCACTTGCACAGAAGATAGGTGTAAGCTCTGCCGCATCGAATTGTTTTAAGGTATCAAAAATACCGCATTGATAAACATTTACTGCGAAACAGTTTTTATTATCCTGAATTATTTCCTGCCCACTTTTTTTATCGCTGAATTTAGTTATCGTTTTTAATACAGGGCGAATAATTGGGAAAGGGTTTGGAATGCGGTTTAATAAATGAATACCTTTAAGCTGAGTCTGAAAATAGACATCCTTAAACAGAACTTCGGTTTCACTTAATGCGGTTTGCGTATATTTGTTTTTTTCTAAAAGAGTTCTGTAAACTGCTAATACGGATAAGATAGTGTGATATTGGCGAGAATGAGTTTTTTTGTGTGTGGAGTGTGAAAATACCAAAAGTTCCTGATAAATTGTAATGCTTTGTTTTAGAATTTCTTTTGCTTTTTCTTTTCCATATCGATTGGATAAAGATTTCAACCATTTTATTGCATTTGGTATACGTTTCATCATTAGTACTCCTGATTATTTTATTGTACGGCTCAATATATGAAATATTCGCTTTGCCATTAACAACCTTTAAGGTACTTTGGGTTGATTTTTACTATCTTCACGGTACAATCAAAACGTAGTGTTTGTATTAACCGGTGTTGACTTTACCCATCTTATAAAATCAATAGCGGAATTATGTTCTTAAAACGTTCTTGAATCGGAGGAAAGAAAGAGAATGGGAGTGGACAAAAATAAATTTAAAACGGACAAAATTGTCACCATTGAACGCCATATTTTAGAACAGCAGCGGTTTCATCCGGAAGCGACCGGTGTTTTAACCCAACTGCTGTATGATATTGCATTGGCCGGGAAAATGATCGCCAGCCAAATGTCCCGGGCTGGATTAGCGCAGATTTTGGGAAAAACCGGCGATACCAATGTGCAGGGCGAACAAGTGATGAAGTTGGACCGTTTGGCTGATGAAACCATTTATATCCTCAATGACCATACCGGTCGTTTGGCTGTGATGGCTTCAGAAGAACATGAGGATGTGTTATCCATTCCGGATGAATACCCGGTTGGAAAATACGTATTATTATTTGACCCGTTAGACGGTTCTTCCAATATTGACTTTAATGTCGGCGTCGGCACTATTTTTGCCATTTATCAACGCGTGACCAAAGAAGGCCGCGGCACAATGGAAGATTGTTTGCAGCCTGGGCGTAATCTGGTTGCAGCGGGTTATATTGTGTATGGCGCCAGCACAATGTTTGTGTATACCACCGGGCATGGCGTGCATGGATTCACACTCGACCCATCCATTGGTGAATTTTTATTATCTCATGAAGATATCCGTATCCCCAATATACCGACCTATTACAGCGTAAACCAGGGTTATTTTACCCGCTGGTCTCCTGGCATTCAAAAATATACCCAACATTTGCAAAGTATGACGAGTGAAACCAAGTCGATTTCAATGCGTTATGTTGGTTCATTAGTGGTGGATTTTCACCGCACCTTACTTTCCGGTGGTATTTTTTATTATCCAGCTGATATTTCTAAGCCCGAAGGGAAATTGCGGCTTGCGTATGAAGCTGTACCTTTGGCATATATTATTGAACAGGCTGGGGGGAGTGCTTCAAATGGATATGGTCCCATCTTGGATGTGACACCAACCTCCTTACATCAACGTTCTGCATTGTATGTTGGTAATACAGAAATGGTGAAAGAAGCCGAAGATTATATCCGCATTTACGGGTAAGATAACTTTCTTAACTATCAAAAAAGCTGGCTGGTTCGGTCAGCTTTTTTTATTAATTGAATTAGTCAAAGATTTTTCATTCATTTGTAATGGGTTTATGGAATGGGTAAGCTTAAATATAAAAGAAGGAGTATTCTGATGACTACATCCCTATATGAATTAAATTGTACCCGTGTTAATAAAAATGATGATCCCGCCACAGTTGAGCAAATTCGCGAATGGATTAAAGAGCTGGATGCATGGAAAATTGGTAAGGTAGAAGGCAAAGACCGCTTAACGAAGGAATTTAAATTTGGAAATTTTATGAATGCTTTAAATTTCACCAATCAGGTGGGGGAGTTAGCGGAAAAACAGGATCACCATCCCGTCATCGTTACGGAGTGGGGTAAAGTCACGGTGACGTTATGGACGCATGTGATCGATGGTTTGCATAAAAACGATTTTATTTTGGCAGCAAAAATTGACAAAATTTTTAATAACGGTGGTTTGTAAAGAAAAGTTAAATGCTTTAGGTTAATAGTGAAAATTACCAAAATACAGAGTTGAAACCTGACGCCTTTTGGTGTGGGTAGTTTCAGCCTTGTGAATTATCCGTTATTATTATTTTGCATCAAAGTAGATGGGGTTAGAAATTAACGCGGGTAAAAGTGGTAATCCTGGTAAAAATGCACGTAAGATTTCAAGTCGAATAAACCCTGGCTGTTCAACAGGAATAGTCATCTCGAAACGGCCATTTTTCTCGGCTTTCCAGACCGGTTGACTTTCCTGTGCGGTGATGAGACGTATCACATCTCCTGCCAGCAGCTTATCAACTTCAATCTTCATTTCACTATCTTTTGACCAATCAATACTGTCACCCATGATGGTGTTGTTATCAGCTGACATTTTTAAACTGGGTGCATCCGGTGCGAAGGTAAGATAAGCATGTCCCTGGCGTAAGGCTTGTAAGATGTCACTGGTACCATTCGATAAAGCATAAACACAGGTGGTTGGTCCACCCAGAAAAATAAAAGGGGTGTCTTTATGATAATCACTGCCGGCACAGATCGGCATCTTTTTACCAGCCGCTAGCATAGACTGCCATAGCCCAATGGCTTTTAAGTTCGATTCACGCATCGGACCGTTCCAGACTTCCAGGCAATCAAAGGGGAGGGTGTTCATGTCAAATTGAAATTGACAGCACTCCTCGAAGGGGTGATTAATTGAAATTAGTGCTCCCCGTTCCCGCGCAGTTTGAAAGATGGCTTGCGTTTCTTCTGCGGTGTTTGTTGCAAAACAACCGTCAAACGGTTTATCCACACCCAAAAAATTGGCATGTCCTTTGTAATGAGTCCACTCCACACCGGCGATGAGGGTCACTCCTTCCAGGCGTGGTAGCGCATCTGCTGAAACCATCTGGTTGTGGTCGGTGACAGCTACAAAATCCAGTCCAGCACGTTTCGCTTTCCAAGCCAGCTCTTCCGCTGTATGTACTCCGTCAGATGCAATGGTATGGGTGTGCAAATCTCCTTTTAACAGGTTGGGTTTTTTTAAAGTAAACGTAATTTCATACGTAACGGTTACCCCTTCCGGAGCCACCTTATAAGCACCCACGAGAATTTGCCATTCTCCGGGTATAAGTGGGCTGGGTTTGTAACCAGGTGTGGCTAATGGTTCACTGACGAAAAAGGATTCTTTGTCCGAACCGGAGGTTCCGACCTGATTTCCCTGCGGGTCCAGCAAACCCAGGTCAATAATATTCACTTCTTCTTTTGATCCAATGATCCGGTTTTCGATCCGGGTATCTTGTTCGTTAAAACGGTTATAGGCATAACGAACATGGAGAACCTCAACCCCTTGGGGTATATTAAAAGGAATAGTGAAATAAGAACCTTGTTGTGCAGGTTCAATAAACTGGTTAATGATTTGGTTCATGATGTCCTTTCAGGGCATAGGTCCCAACACAGCTTTTAAAAAGCGTTGGATTTGTTTATCCCAAAACAGCCAATCATGGCGGCCATCTTCTGTGTGATAGTCCAGTTCCAGGCCGTGGGTCAAACAGGCTTTGTGGAAATGTTCATTGAGGGGATATAAGTCATCCTGACGTCCGCAAGAAACAAACAGTTTGGGTAGGTCAAGCCGCTGTTGGGCGGCAGTTTGTAACCAAACCGCCGGATCATGTTGGCTGCCAGGTAATTTGGACAAGTCACCAAAGAGCAGGGCGAACTCATCGTGGCGGGGGTCATTCGGCTCGTCGGACAGAATGTTTAAAGAAAGTACACCGGAGAAGCTAGCGGCCGCATGGAACATTGTGGGACGCAGGAAAGCAGCTTTCATAGCGCCATATCCACCCATCGAGAGTCCGGCTACGAGGGTGTCTTCTCGTTTGGGTTTTAACCCAAATACGAGTTCTAAATAATGTGGTAATTCTTCTACCAGGTAAGTAAAATAGGCCTGTCCGTTGGGTAAATCCAGGTAAAAGCTGCGGCCGACGGAGGGCATTATCACCACCAACCCATAGGCATTGGCATAGGTTTCAATAGAAGAATAACGCTGCCATGCACTTGCATCATCACTCAAGCCATGGAGCAGGTAAAGCACCTTGCGGTCTCGCACGGGAACATCTCCCATACGGTTCGGATCGGGAAGGATGATGTTTAGGGGCAGGTTGACCTTGACGGTCTCTGGTACATGGTCCAATCGAATTAGCGCCATAAGAAAACTCCTTATAATTCGGGTATATCCAATTCGGAAACAACAACTTCGGTTTCCTGTTCCGGAAAATTAACCAACCAAGAAAAACCAAAGCTGATCAACATCAACACAAAGGGAAACACGGTTAACAAAAAGCGGGAGGCACTGGCTGGATCATTCCCCGGGTTAGCACCACTTTCAAAACCGAACAAAACAAAAATCAGGTAAAAAGCAAAACTGGTAAATAGCCCGTTCAGCCGGTTCATAAAACCGAGCGCATTTGAGATAATCCCTTCACGTCGCACGTTGTGTTTACGGGTGTCTTCGTCCATAATGCGTGCACCAATCAGGTCCATCGTAGTGATGACACCAGCGAAGCCAAATCCTACCAATGCGCTGCCGATGGCGGCTGTGGCCAATGAATTGGCAAAATAAAGCGGAACAAAAGCAACCGCCAAAGTGACGAGCGCAATTCGCCAGATTGGGATGAGGGAATACTTACGTACCAGACGTGCCCATACCGTCACAAAACCAATTGCAATTAATAGTACGGAAGCGAACAAGATAGTGGACTGACCGTCGGGAATTTGCAGGGTGTATTTTACGAAAAAGGGTAAGGAGGCTAAGACCAGCGCCATGGCAGCGCTGTAAAAGGCGTTGGTAAAGCCGGTCAACCAGAATTTTCGATTGGCAGCCAGATCTTTCAGGCTTTGCCAGAATTTCGGTTTTTCTTCCGCTTCGGTCACATCCATTTCTTTGGAGGTAAAAGACATATATAAAATTACGGCTCCCCCCAACAGTCCATATAGGATTGCTGTGGCACTAAAACCGATAGCTCCGGCCACCAACGGGGTGAGGGCAATGCTAACGATCATCGCCACCAGTTGAAATGCCTGACGCATGGCGTTTGTTTTGGCACGGCTGGCATCGGTGCGGAATAATTCAGGGAAGAGAGCACCGTAGTTAGCGTTGATAACGGAATCCAGGGTGCCGGTCAGGATATAAAGTAACATGGCATAAGCAAACAATGAATTACCCGATAAAAAGGCAGGTGTGCTGAAAAAGGCAATAAAACACAACACCAGCAGTGGCGTTCCGATAACCAGCCAGGGGCGGCGCCGGCCCCAGCGAGTGCGGGTGCGGTCAGATAAAAAGCCATAAACCGGGTTGTCGATGGCATCGATGAAGGTGTACCAGAACAAAATTGAGGCGAGCTGCACGGTGGTTAAACCCAAGCGGTCAACGTAATAAATGGCGGCGTAGGTTTTAAACATATTAATCGGAATGGACGTACCAAACATCCCGACTGCGTAATTAAAGGATTTAAAACGAAGAAGTTTCATGGTGAGTTTATTCTTTCCCGCTGCAGGGCGTCTTGGAATTAGGATATGTTAATTATATATGAAAGAAAAAGTGAGTACCACTTGTAGGTTGGAGCAGTTAAAAACGAACAATTATTAGTGAAAAAAGCAAGTACTTGTTTTAAGGAACTAACTGTAGCTAGAGAGGGGGTTTGAAAATCCGATCAGTTATTTTGGAGATAAGGCAGGCGTTTACAGGCATACAATACCTACTTTCCCAACAATTTAACTACGAAGTAAATGGCAGCCCAAGAAGGTGGTTTAAATAGCAGATCTATAGTTTTACCAACTACCCACTAATCCAGCACCGTGTTCCGCCAGTATCTTAAAAAAGGTTTGTAATTCTTGCAACTCTTCCTGGGAAATTCCTTCATAAGAGGTGTATACGTCCATTTTTTCGCTGATTTCTTTAACATAATCTGGCGTAATATAATTCTGGTAGAGTGTAATTCCTGTCGATCCTTCCACCACGTCATTATAAGCTTTTCCGTGAATGTATCCGCGGTAAGGATCCCCGACAAGGTGAATAAAGGTATGTTGGGAAAGAGCCACAAATACGTCGAAGGTGCAAAAAGCAAAATTATCAAGTCCCATTAGAATTTCCTTTCAATTGATGGATAGTGATGTCCAAAGCCCAGTTGTTACTTAATAAACCGTATGATTACTTTTTTTTAGATTACCAGAAGGAATACGATTAAGATAAAACCAATCACTGCCATATAAACAAGGCATCCAGCGGTATTAATCACCACAGCGATGGCACCGCCTATTAATCCAATTAACCCAAAGAATAATTGGAACGGCAGCAGGGCCAATCGAAATAAAACTTCAAACAAGTTTAAAAAGACGTCAAGTAGATCATCCATTAATTTCCCCTTTCAATATTATGTGGTTATTGAAAATCCAACAAACTCCTACCCTGTAGAACTTAGACGTTGGATATTGTGCCATGGTACTTTCGGTGCCTTACTTCGTTTTATTGAAGTTATGACCGAAAGTTAGAATAAACGTACACCAATTATAATATTAATTTTTTACACCTCTTCCAATATAGACTATCAAAAAGCTCCCAATTCCAACCCGGATCGTGGGATAATACAAAAAAATAAAAACGAGGTGATATTTATGCTCGATAAACCAATCCTAACCGGACAAACAATCTATTTGCGCCCGATCACAGTTGATGATGCGGAAAATATGTTTAACAGCCTGGCAGATGAGGAATCAATGCGGTTAACCGGTACAACCCAGACATTCCTTTTTGAAGATGTTTTGGCATACTGTAAACGCATAGAAACAGCTGAGGATCGGGTGGATTATGCTATTGTCTTAAAAGATACAAGTGAGTATGTGGGGGAGGTGGTGTTAAATGAAATTGATTGGGAAAATCGCTCTGCTAATTTTCGGATTGCGCTGGCCAGTAAAAATTATTTTGGAAAAGGATATGGCAGCGAAGCTACCCAGTTGATTTTAGCCTTTGGTTTTGACTCTTTGGATTTGCACCGGATTGAGTTGGAAGTTTACGATTTTAATCCCCGCGCCCAGCATGTATATGATAAAGTGGGTTTTCAAAAAGAAGGTGTTCGACGGGATGTTCTGTTGTGGGAAGGTGAATATCACAGCGCAATTCAGATGAGTATTTTAAAACCGGAGTTTTACCTCTCTAAAGGATCAGGATAAATCTGGGCCTTTGTCGGTTGTTCGTTCGATGGTTTTCTTACTATACTATTTTTGAGATATTTTTTTAAAAACGAGGAAAAAGATGAAAATAGTTCACCGCCCTTACCGTTTGGAAGGAGATGATTTTAAGAACTTATGCCAGTTAGTCGTTGATGATTATCGGTGCCATCAGGAAAATTTCACCTGGTTGTTGGGTCGAATTGTGGATTGGAAATATGGCCTATGGCAGGAAGAAAAATATTTTCCGAATTTTTTTCCACAAAATGCCCACTTATGGGAAAACCCTTTTGGGGGTTTAATCGGTTTTGTTATTTCGGAAAATGGAAACAGTCAATTCTCCGTGATAGTGAAACCTCAATATAAAGCTATAATTCCGGAAATGGTGGGATGGATTGTTGATCATTGGCTGGATCGTGAGGAAAAATTAGAGACAATTTTGACCGAATCCGATGTTGAACTGCGCCAGGCTGTAGAGAAGTTTGGTTTTGAGAATAAAGGATTAGCCGAAGTGACTTATCAGTATGATTTGTCAACATTTGATTTTTCGGTTTTAAAACAAATCTCCGGTTATCACATTGAGGATATGAAATCAAATGAGGATTTGGCTGGTAAAGCTGCACTGCAGTTAAACGCCTTTCAAAACCGAAACGAAGTCAAGACAATCGATTTGTTAACCAGAAAATACGTACATGAAAGTACAATTTATGCGCCGGAATTTGACTTTTCTGTGGTAACGCCGGATGGCTTGCATGTGGCTGGGTGTGAAGCCTTCATTGATTATGAAAATGGTATTGCAGAGGTGGAACGTGTCTGTACCCATAAAGATTATCGCCGCCAAGGATTATCCAGATTGGTGATATTAACTTGTTTCAAACGGTTATACGATCATGGGATTAAAACGGCATATATCTCCGGTTGGAATGAAGCGACCTATCGTTTATACGGCGGAATTGAACACATCAGCGAAACAAAACGATATAGATACGAACGAAAAAAATGAATCATGTTTAACAAAACCAGCCGATGATATGGAATACCGAATAGTTTTCAGCAACTATCTCAGATGTGACATCTCGTTCTTTTTTACCGGTCATATTTAATGGATAGTTTTGTTTGGTGGAATAAATTATGAAAAACACAATCATTTTTTTAATAGCAGTGTTGTTGTTAACTTCTTGTATTTTGAGTAGCGATGCTGAATGCGCGAAGGGAGTGTGTATTGACGTGGGGTTCAAAGGAAGAATCCAGGAGTGGGGACCTGCGACAGTTGTTATTACGATACAGTCCGATCATGATATTTCAGGAGTGAAAGTATCATTAAATCCTTTCCCCGGAATGAAAATAATTCGTTCTCTTTCAGCACCGGAAGGAGCAGAACTTATATCGCAAAGTGAAAGAAACTGCGTCTGGCAATTTGATGCCCTAGGAAATGTAGAATATACAATAACGGCAGAGGTTGAGATATCACCACCTATATATACAGTGATCGAGGAGGGTGATTCGGCGCAATATGATATACAAGCATCAACACAGTTTCCGGGTATTGATTTTCTTGTAAACCAGTATAGTATGCATTTAGATCATTTAGGGCGAGAAATTAAACCTGGTAAAACTTACGGGGCGGAGGCACCAGCTTATGAACCAAAAACAACAATCACTATCATGCCGGGGGAAATCACGGTAATTGAACCAACACCAATCACACCAACGCCCGATCCTTATTTGATTGCAACACTCTCCACAGTCAATTATCCAGCTCCACCCGCTACAGCACCTGAAACTTCACCAACCGAAATGGTTGAACCAGTTGTATATCCATAAAATAATCATTTAATAAGCCAAACACCTCTTTAATCACCTCATATGTTGTTGGGTTACAAATTGAGTTCGTGGGGATATGAGAGTAGCCGTTTTAGAAGAGGATTTTGGTTAATAGATACTTTTATCGTGGCCATTGTAGCAGGGTAATTGGTATGGCTTCCTAAATTATTTATTCTCTTCCTGTTAGGAAAACTTTAAAAGTGAACTCAACGAAACTTGAAAAGTGAACTCCAAAGTTTTCCTAACATGAACAAAACTTTAAAAGTGAACCATTTTTTG
>PABH01000067.1 GCA_002702705.1 Anaerolineaceae bacterium | reverse complement strand
CACACCCAAATGATAGATCGATGGTATCCATCGTCAAAAACTTGCTCTGAGTGTGGATATGTGATGAAAGAAATGCCGTTGAATGTACGCGTATGGAAATGTCCTCAATGCCAAATTGAACATAATCGAGATGTCAATGCGGCAAAGAATATCTTAAAACAAACTACCGTAGGAGCTACGGAAAGTAACGCCAGTGGAGTTCAAGTAAGACCTGAAGTGCAATATTTACACAATCAGGCAGGGACGTCGAAGCTGGAAACCCCACAGTTTGCTGTGGGGTAGTTCATTTGGTCCGAAAATTTCGTATAGTATTTCCGAAATCAGCTCGGTTTGGCCTGGGGCTGAGAATATGCTGACACTGCGAAAATTTGTTGGAATTCCTTCTATGGGTTGGAAAGTAGCCTGGTCTGACCGAATGGTATCCATGTATACCAGCATTTGGGTATTTGCTATTATATGGGGAGGTGTAAAGAATAGGTTAAAAACATTACCTTTATGGGGATTATTCTTATTGATCTTACCGATGGCGGTTGATGGCACCACCCATATGATCAGCGATTTTGCCGGTATCGGGTTGGGTTTCAGGGATTACAACCAGTGGCTTGTTAACCTGACCAATAATCAATTTGTTTTCACTTTTTATACAGGTGATCATTGGGGTTCGTTTAATGCCTGGATGCGATTATTAACCGGTGTGCTATTTGGGTTGGGATTGGTTTGGTTTGGTTTTCCTTATCTAAATGAATCTTTTTTGTATTCAGCTGAAATTGTTAAACTTAAGATTCAAAATCAAACGACTATCGGTACGGAAAAACAAAACCTCATATAACGCTTAACCCATGATAATAAATCCCTTAATGAAGGAGAATCACAATTTAAATCTAGGCCTGGTGGTCAATATGGAAGATGATCGACAAGTAGAGCCGATTAAGGTGATTCTTGCCAATAATCATGCGATGGTCCGAGAAGGAATTCGTCAGTTTCTGGAACAAGCAAAAGATATTTTGATTGTTGGCGAGGCGGAAGATGGTGAAATTGCGCTGGAATTAATTAAGCAGCTTGAACCACATGTCGCTGTCTTGGATATACAGATGGCAAAATTGAGTAGTTTACAAATTATACAAGAAATTTGCACTCATCATTTGCCAGTAGGTGTACTGATCCTTACTTCTTTTGACGATGAGGAAACAATGTCTGTTGAATTAAAAACAACTGCCCGTGGATTTGTTCTTAAAACAGCTTCTCCAAATGAAATTATTAGTGCGGTGAGAAAAGTCTATGCAGCATACGCTCCAAATCCAATGACCTGAATATAACGAACTTCCCAGTTTTTTGTTGAGTATTAGCTGGCGAGTTGATTTAAGGACAATTTAATTCTTGTAACTTATATAACGGGTTTAATTCTGATGACGTTCGAGCTAAAATTAAGATACAGAAAAAATAATGTTTTTTGCATTGTAATTAAACGGGGAAGGGAGAAAAAATGAATCAACCCCATCAGCATAATCAAAATGATCCTTCGAATTTAACGGAGGGTGGTGAAAATATATCTCAAAAAAAACACACTAATTCGGGGGAACATCCTGATCATGAAAAAGAGCACCACAAACACGAAGGTGGAAATGGTCATAAGGCACACACAGACCATAGTGGGCATGAGCAAATGTTCCGTCAGAAATTCTGGGTCTCGCTGGCACTTTCTATTCCTGTATTGGTTTTCAGTCCTGCACTGCAAAATTGGTTAGGTTATACGGTTCCTGATTTTTCCGGGAGTCGCTGGATTACCCCCGTTTTTGCAGTAATTGTTTTTTTGTATGGTGGTTTACCCTTCCTTAAAATGGCGGTCCCTGAGATTAAAAATCGCCAACCAGGTATGATGACATTAATTTCGCTTGCGATCAGTGTGGCGTTTGTTTACAGTTTAGCTGCTTTGTTTTTACCTACCAGTGTAACTTTTTTTTGGGAACTGGTAACACTGATTGATATTATGTTGTTGGGACATTGGATTGAAATGCGCAGCATCCGGCAGGCATCAGGTGCATTAGACCAACTAGCAAAATTGATGCCTGACACGGCAGAGCGAATTAACGCGAATGGTGAAACAGAAACTGTCTCGACTGATTCATTAAAACAGGGAGACATGATTTTGGTTCGCCCCGGTGCCAGTATACCAGCCGATGGTGGGGTGATTGAAGGAGAATCGGATGTAAATGAAGCAATGATTACTGGTGAATCAAAACCGGTACGGAAAGAGAAGGATAGTCGCGTCATTGCAGGTACAATTAACGGTGATGGCAGCCTACGTGTAAAAGTAAAAGCTACTGGTGATGAAACAGCGCTGGCAGGAATTATGCGCCTGGTGGATGAGGCGCAAAAAAGTAAATCGAATACACAAATCCTGGCGGACAAAGCTGCAGGTTGGTTGTTTTATGTAGCGCTTGGTACTGCTGTAATTACGACCGTGGCTTGGGTGATTGCGGTCGGATTTAATGTGGAAGTTGTTGCTCGTGTCGCGACCGTTTTGGTGATCGCATGTCCACATGCTTTGGGTTTGGCTGTGCCGCTGGTGGTGGCAATAACAACGTCAATCGGTGCAAATAACGGTATTTTAGTAAGGGATCGTTTGGCTTTGGAAAAAGCACGTGAGATTAATATGATTGTGTTTGATAAAACCGGCACATTAACGGAAGGTGAGTTTGGTGTCGTTGGGATTAAAACAACGGATGTGATTACTGAAGATGAAGCTTTGGCACTAACCGCGGCGATTGAAGGAGACTCAGAACATACCATTGCACGGGGTATTCGTAAATCGGCCGAAGAACGACAATTATCTTATCCCTCAATTTCGGATTTTGAAGCGATTAAAGGTCGTGGAGTGCAGGCCAAATACGATAACCATAAGGTGTTTGTAGGTGGACCGCGCTTGTTGGAAATGCTTGATGTTGAATTACCTGAGGAACTAGCTCAATTTGAACAACAAACAAGTGAAAAAGGACAAAGTGTCGTTAATTTGGTTAAGGAAGACTCTGGTGAAGTTAATATTTTAGCTGCTTTTGCTTTGGCGGATGTGATTCGGGCAGAAAGCCAAAATGCGATCAAAAAATTGCATGAAATGGACATTGACGTCGCTATGTTGACGGGTGACAGTCAGGCTGTGGCTAAGTCTGTGGCAGATGAATTGGGAATTGATACTTATTTTGCGGAAGTGCTCCCGGAACATAAAGATCAAAAAATTAAAGAACTACAAAAACAGGGCAAATTGGTTGCGATGGTCGGTGACGGAGTCAATGATGCTCCCGCCTTAACCCGGGCTGATGTGGGAATAGCAATTGGCAGTGGTACAGATGTTGCGATTGAATCGGCTGGTATCATCTTGGTAAAAAGTAATCCGTTGGATGTGGTCAAAATTTTTGATTTAAGTCGTGCCAGTCACCGTAAAATGATTCAAAATCTAATCTGGGCGGCTGGTTATAATATTATTGCATTGCCTTTAGCGGCTGGTGCGTTAGCACCGATTGGTATTGTATTATCACCAGCGGTTGGTGCGCTGCTTATGTCGCTGAGTACCGTAATTGTTGCCATCAATGCCCAATTGTTGCGTGGGCATGAGCTGGCTGCTTAAACAAAAACCAACTGATAAAAACCCTTTTTGGGGACAAGCTAAATCAATCGATTAAGGCGTGTACCGCCAGAGAATCATTTGTCCGTTTAATTCACCGGAGAGAACCCAGATACTTCCCCATTGATCAACATCGGCATCAATCCAATGTATGTTGGCTGCTGGGATAAATTTGTTATCTTCCAGGCGGCTGATTTCTCCAGGTGAGAAGGACCAGGCGGTGCTGTTACCGTCAAATAAGAGCAGGGGAGGGTCGAGCTTATTTTCATTCCGCATTGGTGACCAATACCCATATTGTAACCGGTAACGGATTTGCCGATTTTCACAACCGGAACTGCCGCATAACGCATACAGCACCCAAACCGATCCATCTGGTGCAGCATCTAATGCTGAAACAGCGCCGTACGAAAATCCAGGGTATGTATCTTGCGATAGATCAGGAGGCATAAATAGCTGCCAGGAGTTTTCTCGCTCATCAAAGCGCCAGAGTTCGTTATTAATCCCCACCCAGGTATAACCAAAACGATCTGAAGTCAGCGCAGTGACGCAGCCAGGATCAGCAGGCAGCTCAGTTTTCGACCATCGTAAACCATCATATTTTCGTAATCCATCCCCACCAATTTTGTTTCCATCCAAAAAATCACAGCTTCCAACCCAAACGACTTCACTAATTTGTGAGGTGGTCATTCGAAAACCGGAAGATTGTGTTTTAAGGTAAGGCAGATCAAACCCCATTTCTTGTGGAAGGAATTGCCGCCACTGATTTCCAACCAAACGACGAACATCATATTCCGTAGTAATCCAAAGACTTCCGGATTGGTCATAGTGGAAAGCTGTTTCCAACGGAGATGGTAAACCATAACCCGTTGGAGGCAGCCAGCTGTTGGTTTCATCGTAACTTAACCATGATTCACCATTCCAAACCTCAAGCGGTGTACCTTCCGGTGGCAGAACCCACCCCTGACCATTTTTCGTCAGACCGATCACCGGATTCCTGAGATTAACCTGTGAAAATTGGTAGGTATTGGGTGCAAAGCGCCCAATAGCGTAGGGTGAACTGATCCAAATGCTGCCATCATCGGCGACCATTAAATCATTCACCACACCAGGGATGACTTGTTCAATCACAAGAGCTCGCTCAAACACACCCTGATCAAACACAAACGGTGTGGGGGTTTTTGAAGGCAGTGGTGTTACCGTTGGTGTTAAGGTCAGGGTGGCTGTGCGGGTTGGGGTGAATGTAAACGTTGGTGTTAAAGTCGATGTTGGTGTATGGGTTGGCGTAACCGTCGCAGTGAGGGTTACAGTTGCCGTGAAGGTCGGGGTGAGGGTAGGGGTGCTGGTGGGTGGGGCAACCTTGGTTTGCACGGCTGAAATCAATGTTGAAATAGTGATCAACGCCACCAGAACAACGATTGCTAAAAAAATGATTTCAATTTTTCGCCGGTTCATTTCCATCAACTTTATTCCGCCAGTTTTTCCCATTCGTGCAGTAATTCTTCCAGGTGAGCCTGGGTTTTGGCAATATCACGGCTGACGGTATTCATTTCTTCAAACGCACCACGTACACCAGCTTTTTCCAATTGTTTGGAGAGCCTTTTGATCTTCAACTCATTATCTCGGATACGTTCTTCCACTTGTTCCAAAGCTAACATCCGTTTTTTGGTAGCACGGCTGTTATCACGAGGGAGTTCGGTTGTTTTTAATAAAATACCACGGCTGGCATTGATATTGTTACCGCTTGGTTTCCTCAACACATAGTCTCGATAACGCCCATTAAAGATTTCCAATTTTGAATCTTTTATCTCCCAGACTTGGGTAGCCAACCGATCGATCAGGTACCTGTCATGGGAAACGAGCAAGATGGTACCAAGGAAGGCTTCCAACAATTCCTGAAGAGCTTCACGGGCGGGAATATCCAGGTGGTTGGTTGGTTCATCCAATACCAGGAAATTTACCCCGTCGATAGCTAAAATTGCCAGAGCCAAACGAGCACGCTCACCACCGCTTAGCCCGTTTAATGGCTTGAACACATCTTCGCCACGGAAAAGATAAGCTGCCAGATGTTTCCGGGCTGATTCTTGGTTCATTTCTTTATGAGCCAAAAATTCGGTTAACACATCATGTTCGCCTTTAAGTTTTTCCTGTGCTTGTGCAAAATAACCAATTTGAAGACTGGCACCAGGTAGTAACTCTCCACTTAGTGGGGATAATTGGCCTAACAATACTTTGAGGAAAGTTGTTTTCCCACTTCCGTTTGGTCCAATTAAAACTGCACATTCATCACGGGTGAGTTCCACTTCTGATGCTGTAAAAAGAGAATTACCCGGATAACCAATTTCTACCTGGTTGATGCGTAAAACGATATTACCGCTGTTATGCGTTTTATTAAATTGTGGCCGGATTTCAGGTGGACGGTGACCGGGTAATTGCAGGGCATTTACCTTGCGGATCGCTTCAATGACATCCATTGGGCGTTCTGAACGGATACCGAGCTCACTCCACTTTTTACCGCTGCGAGTAACCATGATGCCGTATTGATCAATGGCTGCCAGTTCCCGCGAAAGCCGACGTAACCGACCAAGAGCTTGGGCGTGTGTGCTGTCGCGCACCCAATTTTTTTGAATAAAATCCACCTGTTTTGTTAAGCGGGCTTTTTCTTCTTTAAATACTCGTTCCAGATACTCCCATCGTTCTTGTCGTTGCAGAAGGTAAGAAGAGTAATTACCAGAATAGGTTTCAACACCATTGGCACTCATTTCCCAGATGGTATTAACGGTATTATCCAAAAAATAACGATCATGGCTGACGATTAACACAGCTCCTTGCCATTCTCGGATCGTGCGTTCCAGCCATTCAACCGCATCAATGTCAAGATGGTTAGAAGGCTCATCCAGCATTAAAAGATCGGGTTTTTCCAATAACAGTTTGGCTAAAAGAGCGCGGGTCTTTTGACCACCGCTTAAATGGTTTAATGGCATATCCCAGGTGTCTTTTCCCAATCCCAAGCCTTCCAGAGTCTGTTGTGTCCGAAGTTCATAATCATAACCACCGGCTAATTCAAATTCAGCCTGGACTTTACCATACCGCTCCAGCAGCATATCAAGGTCGCCATTGGCATTAGCCATTTGCTCTTCTAAATCATGCAAATAGAATTGTGTTTCCCGTAAGGAATCAAATACGGATAACATTTCGTGATAAACGGTATTATCACGGTTTGCAAACGCTTCAACTGCCTCCTGTCGCAAATAGCCCATCTTTTTGCTCTTTGCTATGGAAACTTCTCCCGTAGTAGGGGTGTAAATTCCCGCCAAAATGAGCGTTAGCGTCGTTTTGCCAATCCCATTGGGGCCAATCAAACCAATTTTTGCATCATTTGCAATATTAACAGATATCCCTTTGAACAAATCAAAGGCACCGAAAGATACACCGAGGTTTTTTGCAGATAATAAAGACATAATTTTTCTCCTGTAAGTTTATCATTTTTTAGATTAAATAAGAATGCCGCGGGAAGCCCACGAGAAAAAAACAGCCGCGGGCAGGAGCACACCGCGGCTGAAACATTGCGTATAGTTATACGATCAACAGGCGCACTCCGATAAGGAAATATTCTCCCCGTTTGCGAGAGCTGTTCGTGCGACGTTAATCATATTGATTAAAAAAACTTTCATTTGATTTCACCATAAATCCTATTTTAATGAATTGAATTCAGTTTAACAGGGCAATGAAATTCGGTCAACTAGCCAGATGGGTGGTTTTCGACTGGTTATTGTGTTAATAACAAAAGGTCGTCTGCGGAAAGCGGTTTATTAAACAAATATCCTTGTAGATAATCGCAGTTGTATTGCTGTAAAATGCCCATTTGTTCTTCTGTTTCCACACCTTCTGCCATCACATCCATATTTAAATCATGAGCTACATCAATAATGGTGTTTACCAGGCGAACATGGCGTTCGCTGGTGGGCATATCTTGAATAAAAGAACGGTCTATCTTGAGCAAGTTGGATGGGATGCTTAATAAATAACTCAAGGAAGAGTATCCCGTACCAAAGTCGTCCAGCGCAAAATTAATACCGTATTCAGTTAAAGCTTTAATTTTTAATATGGTTTCGTCGTAAGAATTCATTAAAACAGTTTCTGTAATTTCCAAGGTCATCCAATTTGGGTTTACTTCATGTTTCTTTAAAATCTCAATGGTTTCATCCACAAAGTCTGGCATATGCACCTGTTTTGTGGAGATATTTACTGACATGATAATTGGAAATTTACGGTTTTGATTGAGTTTTTTCGCCATAATGCAGGCTTCTTCCAAGACCCATCGGCCAAGGTCATTAATCAATCCACTTTCTTCTGCTATCGGAATAAATTCGGCGGGTGACACATGGCCTATCTCCGGATTCCACCAGCGAAGTAATGCTTCAACACCAATTAACTCGTGGGTTCGAATACTATATTGAGGTTGATACACAATAGTGAAACTTCGATTCAAGATGGCATTCCTTAAATTAATTTCCATGTTCATCCGAGTGGTTGCCGTTTTTGCCATAGAATTATCAAAAAAGACAATTTGATTTTTTCCGCGATCTTTTGCCTGATATAAGGCGGTATCCGCATGTTTGAGAATTTCTTCTACCGTGATCCCATCTTGAGGATACAAAACCACCCCAATTGAAGAATTAATTTGAATTTCCTTGTTTATCAAATGAAATGAGGCGATGAACAAATCTTGGAATTCCTTTAATTTTCTTTGAATAATTGTCAGATCGGTTTCATCAAAAAAAATCAAAACAAATTCATCCCCACCGACGCGAGCTGCAAATAGATTATCCGAACTGGTTTCTTTGATTCGTTCGCTCACTTGTATTAATAATTGATCTCCAAAGGAATGTCCAAAACTATCATTTAATAACTTAAAGTTATCCAGGTCCATAAATGCTACAGCGCCAAACACGGATCTTTTATTCGGTGAGCTTAGACACTGCTCTAAAGTCTTATGTAATTCTTCATTAAAAGCTTTTTTATTGGGTAATCCAGTTAGTGGATCAACATAAGTTGTTTCAATTCCTACGTAATTTGTTTTCAGTTCTTCTTTTGTTGTTCTTAACTGTTCATATAAACGAGTAATTTCCTCTCGTTGTGCTTTCTCTTGTTTTACTTTTTCTTCCAGATTTTTCACCTGATTCAATCGGTATTCACGATCAAGATATATGTAACTGGCTGCCAGTCCGCTAAGTATGTAAAAGATCATAGCTGGCAATGCATATTGTTGTAGAAGGTCCTCAAATTGAGGTGATGGTAACCAAATTAATTTCCATAATACAGCGATGAGCGAAACAAAAAAAATGACCAGCCATATCCGGTACGAATAATCTTTCCGTACCCGATTGCCAAAGAGAGACCCAATTAAAACAGCGGAAGCGGTAGAAAAAAGTAAAATAACCCAGTTGATACCGTTAATTCCGGTAAGGGCTGCATATATCACGATGATCAGCATGCTGGTTATTGCAGCAATCGGTCCTTGTAAAACGCCGACAACTGAAATTAAAAATAATTTAAAGTCGAAATCAGGCAGATTTGTAACATAGGCAGCGGTATACATTGTAAACCATGCCGTTAGACCAAACCCTACCCCCATAACAATCTTATAGTAAAAAGGACTAACTTTTTTTTTGATCTGGATACTGGCGATGGATAACAAATAAATAAAAATAAATCCAACGGACACGTTAATTAAAATTCTGATAACGAGATCGAGTAAAAACATAATCTCCTGCAAAAAAGTTGAGCTTGTATAAACACTATAACATGATTAACTTGAAGCTCCCATAAATTTTGTCAAAAGATTATATTAATATTCATAAAATAACACAGAGTGATAATGAAAAAAATCAATAAGAAAATACTAAATAGACTTTCTAAAACTTAAAAAATATTTCTTAAAATCATCAGCGTCGAGAGCTTTACTGAAATACCAACCTTGTATCTTTTTGCAACCGTATGTCTGGTAAAAAGTTAATTCTTCTCGTGTTTCGACCCCTTCGGCGATTACTTCCATACCCAGATTTTTAGCAATCAGGATGATGCCCTGTACAATACCCGCGTCTTTTTCTGATGTGCTGTTAATTGCAAAATACCGGTCAATTTTCAACGTGTCAAATTGAAAATCTGTCAACCGACTGAGCGATGTAAAACCTGTACCAAAATCATCCACAGCCAGCCTTACACCCAATGATTTTATTTCGCTTAATACGGAAAAATCAATGTCAGTTTCCTTATAAAGAATATTTTCCGAAAGTTCCAGTTCTAACATTTCGCCTGATAATCCGCTCTTCTGAAGAGCATTTTTAATGGTTTGAATTAAATCAGAGGATTTTAATTGGCGGTGGGAAATGTTAACCGTGATCCGCGTAAGCGGTAAACCTTCATCCAGCCAGGTTTTCATTTGCAGGCAGGCTTGTTCCAGAATCCAGGCTCCAATTGAGACGATTAATCCGGTTTCTTCAGCCAGTGGAATAAAATTGCCTGGAGTAAGCAACCCAATTTGAGGATGCTGCCAACGTACCAATGCTTCCGCTCCATAGACGGTGTGCTGACTGGAATCAATAAAGGGCTGGTAATAAATAACCAATTCCTCTTTTTCAAGTGCTTTTCTGAGGAAGTTTTTTAATTCCAATCTTTCCAATACTTCGCTTTTCATTTCAGCTGAATAGAATTGAAAATCATTTTTTCCGTTGTCTTTTACTTTATACAAAGAGTGATCCGCATTTTGAATCAACTCGTCTGCACTGTGTCCATCAATGGGGTAAGCACTGACACCGATACTGCAGGTAACGTATACTTCTGCATTATTCAATGTGACTGGTTCAGATACTGCTGCTAAGATTTTTTCAATAATGATGTGAGTAGTTTCTAATCGTGTGATTCCCTCGAGCAGGATGGTGAATTCATCACCACCAAATCGAGATACCGTATCACTGCTGCGAACACAAGTTAACAAACGTTGTCCAATTAAATTTAACAAACGGTCACCTTGTTTGTGACCAAACGCATCATTTACCGCTTTAAAATTGTCAAGATCCAAAAGCAGTACGACGGCATTTGTTTCATTTCGATCAGCTAATTTAATGGCATGCCTTAGACGATCTTCAAACAAAACCCTATTGGGCAATTCCGTGACGCGGTCATGGGTGGCTATATATCTTAATTGATCGGAAGCCAATTTACGGTCAGTGATATCTTCAATTGTTCCATCCAGGATCGTTTCTTCACCCTTTTCGTCTTTAATAAAGCGTAAGGTGACCGAACTCCAAAAACTCTGACCATTAAATTTTTTAAATTCAGTTTCAAAATCAATTACTTCTTTGTCTTTGCTCAATATTTCCAATAATTTTTCCCGATGGTCGGGATAAAGATATTGAGACCGGATATTTTTTAATAGATGGGCGGTTTCTTTTGTGTAACCAAACATCTCATACGCAGCCCGATTGGCTGTGATGATATCGCCGTTTAGGCTGGTGCGGAAAATTCCGATGGGTATGTTTTCTAAGAGGGTTCGATGCTGATCTTCACTGATTTTTAAATTATTTTCGATTACTTTCCGTTCTTCAATTTCATCTTTTAAATTTTGAAGAGACATTCTTAATTTTTGTCCCATCTTTATAAATGACTGACCTAATAAATCAATTTCCAAAATCCAGCTTTGAATGGATTTAATTCCTTCCCAACGTTCATTACCAATTAAGTGTGTAAAATGGCTTAATTGTGCAACCGGTTTATTAATTCGGCGGGCTAAAAGGATATTAAACATAATCGTTATTAAAAGAGCAACAATGATTGCAACTGCAGTAATAAGATTATTTCGTTCTACGGGTCCAATAAAATCGGATTCAGGCACAACAACCACAATCACCCAATTTAGGCCGTAATTTTCTGTTATTGGTGTAACTTGAACAAATTGGCGGTCATTATCGATGGAAAAGTCTAGCTGTTGTGTGCTGGAGATATTGTAATAATCTCCGTATTGTTCCCTCAGAAAATGGGCCGTATCGGCAATAATTTTGGTTTGACTATCTCTTGCTTTGATCCGGCTTGGGTTTATGCCTTCACCTTGAACCTGAACCGGGGTGTCGGAAGAAGAAGTGGCAATTAACTCACCGTTTGGTTCAATGACAAATGCGATGCCGTTATCGCTGATTTCTAAATCTTGCATAAAATCACTTAAATGGGAGAGAAAAATGTCGACTGAAACGACACCGAGCAACTTTTTATCTGGTGAATATACGGGCTGGCTGGAAGCAATCGCTAAATCTTGGCCAGTCACGAGGAAATAAATACCGCTCCAGCTATTGGTGTTTGTTAACATCGCATTGGTATACCAGGGTCTTTTGCGAGCATCAAAATCGGGAACGTTTACCAATAATTGATCCGTGTTTCCATTCACATCTACGCTGTATTTCATGAAATTCCCTGGTTGCATATTTTCGGTTTGATAAACATAATAGTTTCCGGTTGGGCCTTCTCGACCAGCGCCGATTATGCCGCCATCTACATTACCAAAATACATACTGGTGATGGAATTGATATGTTTTACCTGATTTAGAAAATAGTGCTGTATTTCTGAAGGGTTTTTCGTTTCCAATATTCCCGTAGAAATAAGGTTTGCGTTGGTATTGTTAATATGAATCGGAGCGTATAAAAATTCATTAAGGTGATCTTCAATCCGTTTGGAAACTTCTGAACGTAAATTATCAGTGATCGTATTAACGGAAGTTTGACCATTAATAAATGATAACCACGCTACCAAACCACCGATAAAAATAATTTGTATAACAAAAGGTACGGTAAGCACAACACCCAATGATCTTTTTTTGAATAACCACTGCTTAAACTTCGATTTCAAAAAAACTCCGAATTTTTGGATCTATAAACAAATCCAATTATGCCTTATTTTGAATGGCATAATAATAAAAAACAAATAAATTTAATACCATGAAAACATAACCATTCAGGTGAAATGGAATATGATCACGGTGTTCTGAATTTTATCATAAATGAACTTTTTCTAAGATAACTTTGAAATCTAAAAAATTCTGGTTATGGATTTACAACGAAAACCTCGAAACTTCTTTAGATAATCTAACTCAATATCTATTGACACGTATGCGATACTCGTGTCGCACGAAAAGAAGTTTCGAGGTGTCGGTTAGTATACCAAAGCTGAGGGAGGCTCTTAATCTCCGGTAACCACTTCAGTTTGTTTTTGTTGAATTGGTGTTGTAGCCCGTAAAAACCCTAAAAATAGGATAATAGCACCCAATAATTCACTGATGTATAGAGCACCCGGAATGCCAAACCGGCTGAATGTTCCTCCAAAAGCGGGTAGGATCGCGCCGAAGGCAATTAATACATTTCCAATTACCCGGTGTAAGAGCACACGTTTTCTCCAAAATAACCATGCAGAATACCCGGCTCCACCCACAAGTGTTAACGTTCCATACAGATTAAAGAAGGGAGTTAATACACGCACTCCATCACTAACAATTGCATGTCCACTTAGTTCACTGCCAGTATGCAGGCTGGTTGACATCATGGATGGGTCTAATTGTGCTGTAGCTACCTTGTAGATGGCAAAAATGGAAGCCACACCTAGAATAATCATCAAAGTATGGGCTACCCGTTTTTTGACCAAAAGGTAAACAGTGCCTTGTCCAAGCCAGGCCGCGACCAAAATCGCGCCAAAGATATACCATAAACGGAAGATAAGCGGATTCCATCCAAAAAAACCGTAGTAGGCTTCACAAAAACCACCCGTTCCGTAAAACAACATCCCAATGCCCCATAACAGCTGATGGAGACCCTTTTTTTGGAAATATCTTTTCAAGACAAAAAAAGCAAAAATGAAACTGATCAGGAAACTTAAAAACGGTAACAAAGTAAACATGATGTATTATTTCCTTTTTATAAAGTATGGCTAGTTATGATCTGATTAAAACAAAAACAATGACCCCTAAGAGGATTATCAAGGCGAGTCCAATTAAAACCAAAAAAATTGGAACAGCTTTTTCATAAAAGGTGGGAAAATTCCTGTTTTTGCTCATGGATAGTTGCATTTTATCAGGGGTATATTAAATGGAAATTAAATTCAACTTTCACTTGTGAAATTTTTCATGTTTTATTAAAAAAACCTGGACATCCAGCCGGATGCCCAGGTTGTGATAACTGGATATCTACTAACTTACTTTAAAATTCTCCGAAATTTACATCCGCTGGCATCCCCGGCTTTAATTCGTGATTTGGGTTGGGGATTTGCACTTTGACCGCATACACGGTGGCTTTTCGACCTTCCACCGTTTGAACATTTCGTGGGGTGAATTCTGCCTGATCAGAAATATATACCACACTGCCGGCGTAAACTTTACCGGGATATGAATCAACCATCACATCCACGTTTTGTTCCAACTTAATGCGGCCATACACATCTTCCGGAATGTAAACAGTCAGTTCAACGGTATCTAGTTTGGCAATCGTCATCACGATGCTGCCAGGACCAACCAATTCACCGGGTTGGATGCTGGACGCAATCACCACACCGTCAGCTGGGGCTGTTATGCTGCTCTTCTTTAATTGTATTTCCAGTAAGGATAGCGCAGCGGAAGCCTGTCTTTTACCTGCCTCTGCCTGGGTGACAGCGGTTTCAGCCTGGGTTACGGCTGCTTGTGCGGCTTCAACATCCAGGGACAATTCTCGCGTCTGGTAACGATCAACGAGGTCCTGGCTGTTTTCTACTCTTGCGGATGCTACAGCTACCTTGGCACGTGCTTCCATTATTTCTTCCGCAGCGGCAGTTGTTAGGGCGCGATCATAGTCACGCTGTGCCGTTTCCAGATCGGCCAGAGCCGAATCATACGCTTCCTGGGCCATATCACGCAAAGTCAGATTATCTTGGGCACGATTGGCCTCTTCTAGGGTCTGGTTGGTGACGATAAAATGGGCTCTTGCTTCAGAGAGTGTTTGCTCAATTTCCAAAAAATTACTGGAAGCAATAGAGGATAATATGCTTTCCAAATTATTCGTTTCAAGGTCATAGGCGGCCCACGCGGCGTCCAATTCAGCTTGAGCCGCTGTTAAAGATTCTTCTTTTTGGTAATACCAATTCGGTTGATTAAATTCAGTGGGAACAGCCTGATCCCATAGTGTGGGATTGGTTTGTTGTCTTTGTAAATCGAGCAATCGTGCGCCTTGTTCTGCGCGTGTTGCTTGAATTTTTGCGGCATTTAATTGTTCTTGAGCCGCAGTAATATTGGCTTCTGCCAGGTCAACGGCGGCTTGCGCCTGGCGTTTTTGGGCTTGAAGAAGTTCATCGTTAATACTGAAAAGTATTTCTCCAGATTGTACAGCCTGTCCTTCTCGGACGAAAATCTCCGCGACCAGTCCACCTACCTCAGGCGAAATATCAAAACGGTCAGCCGAAATGGAACCAGAAGCTGTAATCTGTTGATTCGTTCCGTTTGGGTTAACGCCACCGCAGGCAGCGGCAGTTATGGACAATACAGTTAATACCAGGGTGAGTAAAAAGAATTTTCGTTTCATGAAAGAATCCTCCTTATGGATGGAAATTTATAAGCGTTTTTTAAATGTTGCTACTGAAGCGGTAAAATAAATCAAACTCAGAATGATCAAAGCCCGGATGGAAGGCCACAAAAAGGCGAATCCGGTTCCTTTGACCATAATGCCGCGGATAATTACCAAAAAATGAGTGATTGGAAGCATTTCACCAAACCAGTATGTGATCCAGGGCATGCCTTCTCGCGAAAACATTAATCCTGATAGGATGATGGCTGGGATTAGAACGATACCTACCGCCAGGTACATAGCCTGCATCTGGGTGCGGGAAATATTAGAAATCAAGACACCCATTCCTAAAGAACCAAGGGTAAAGATGGTACTGAGCCCAACCAAAAGCCAGAAACTGCCTTGAATAACGATATCAAATAGATAAATTGCGACCAATAGCGTGGCAATGGTGTTAAAAACTCCCACAGCCAAATAAGGCAGGATTTTCCCTAACACCAGCTCCCAGGAACGGATGGGGGTAACAACCAACTGCTCCATTGTGCCTTGTTCCCGTTCCCGTACAATTGCCAGTGCTGTTAACAATAATGCCTGTACCTGTAAAACCATCGCTGTTAAACCGGGAATCATGTACAATTTATCTTTTCCATCCGGGTTATACAGGGTTTTTGTATAGGTGGTGACAGGAAGTTGGATATTACTTAACCCGGCTGCACTTGCTGAACGGCTGAGTTGTTCGGTTAAAATTTGCTGGGTAGCTACTTGAGCAATGGTTTCCAATTTTAAATTTGTGGTTTGGGCTTCAGATGGATCCGAACCATTCACATAAAACTGAGCTACGGTGGGCTGACCTGTGGCTAAGTTTTTCCCAAAATCCTGCGGGATTAAAATCCCTGCACTAACCACTTCTCGATCCAGCAACCCCAAAATTTCATCTTCGCTTAAAACATCATATCGAATTTCAAATTGATCATTGGCTGTAAAATATTCCAGGTAACGCCGGCTTTCATCAGTTTTGGAAAAATCAGCTACAGCAATCGCAATATCTTTTGATTCTCCCGAAACGCCATATCCCAATAGGATGAGTAAAAATGTAGGCAGCACCACGATAATAGCCAGGGTGCGATAATCCCGAAAGATATGGTAAAACTCCTTACGTATAATTGTCCATAATCGATCCATTGGTCATTCTCCTTGAGAAGGTGGTGTATTATTTTGTAACTTTAAGCGTTCTTCCACCATCGTGATAAATACATCCTCCAGTGAAGGTTGGATGAATTCAAAATTTTCAATATGGATACCGGCTTGTGTAAAAGCCTTTTTTAATGAAGGAAACACCTTTTCATCCCGTATTGATATATGCAGTTGAACACCATGCAAAGCAGCATCCATCACCCCAGGTAAATCATCAGCGATTTGTTCCCCGAGCAATGGATTGTCACAACTAACCTGAACCAATACACCAGGCAGGTCGTTTTTTAAGGTATCGGGACTGGCTACAGCAATCAATTGTGACTGGTACATCATGCCAATCGTGTTGCAGTATTCCGCCTCATCCATATAATGCGTCGTAGCTAAAATGCTGATACCTTGTCCAGCCATTTCATAGATTAAATCCCAAAATTCGCGACGGGAAACAGGGTCTACCCCGGCGGTAGCTTCATCTAAAAACAACATCGGTGGTTTATGTGCGATGGCACATGCCAATGCCAGCCGCTGCCGCCAAGCACCGGAAAGGCTGCTGGTTAATTCCTGTTCATAACCCCGCAAACCCGACATATCAATTAAATCCTGGATTCTTCTTTTCCGATCTGATCGTGGCACACCATAAATGGCGGCGTAAAAATCAAGGTTTTCCATGGCAGTCATGTCGTCATATAAAGAAAATCGTTGAGACATATAACCGATTTGTTTTTTAATGGCTTCGGAATCTTTTTTAATGTCATAACCCAATACACTGGCGCTGCCGCTGGTAGGGTTGATGATGCCGCACAACATGCGAATGGTTGTGGTTTTGCCTGCTCCGTTAGGGCCTAGCAATCCGAAGATTTCACCTTTTGGGATGTAAAAATCGACGCTGTCTACAGCGGTGAAATCACCAAATTTTCGGGTGAGCTGGTTGGTTTGAACGGCAAATTGATAATCGTTCATAAATTGCCTCGTTTGGTTTCTACCAGATGGATAAATACGTCTTCCATCGTACGATTAGATTGGCGTATTAATTTGATTTCACCATCATTTTTCTTTAATTCTTTTTCAAGGGAAGTCATTAAATTTTTGGGATCTTGAGAACTTAACCGTAACCTGTCACCAATGGGACGCCAAGCAGAGATCAATGGGTGTTGGCTAACGATGCTTCGGATTAGCTTGCGCGGTTTTGCTTTGATCTCGACGATCTCAAACGGCAGCTTGTTTTGTAATTCTCTTGGCGTTCCACTCACTAATTCTTGGCCTTCATATAATACGGTCACACGTGAGCAGCGCTCGGCTTCGTCCATATAGGGTGTACTAACCAATACGGTAACACCTTCCTGTACAATTTGGGAGAGGATCAACCATAATTCCCGCCGAGAAACAGGATCAACCCCTGTGGAAGGTTCATCCAATAAAAGAACCTTCGGTTCATGCATTAACGCACAAGCTAAGGCCAGCTTTTTTTTCATACCACCGGATAGGTTGCCGGCTCTCCTACTGGTAAATTCTTCTAATCGGGTGAAAGCCAACATTCGGGGAATGCGTTCCTTTTGTTTGTTTTTACTTACACCGTTGGCATCTGCAAAAAAACGAAGGTTTTCAAGTACTGATAAATCCGAGTAAAGGCTGAAATTTTGTGGCATATAACCGATCAACCGGCGGGCTTTTTCAGCTTGTTTTTTTGTATCAAAGCCACCAATTTTTGCCTGTCCGCTGTTTGCCAATAAAACAGTTGCCAGAATCCGAAGGGTGGTGGTTTTCCCCGCGCCATCCGGTCCGAGTAATCCATACATTTGCCCTGAAGGAATTGATAATGAAAGATCATTTAGTGCAAAAACCCCGTCTTTCTGGCTTGGATATTTCTTTACCAAATGAATGGCTTCGATCATGGTTAAATCCGATGGTGATTTTTCCAAATCAGACTCCTTTTAATCGTAGTAGGAAGAAATGCACCCTGACCTTAAGGCGGCATACGCCTTCCCTGCTTTAGTTATAAACGTCCCTGCTTTAATCTGCTAGATGTTACCCGCCACGAAGCTTTATGATTGGCATCACACATGGATATGACCCATGTCATTGTATTTATAGATGGGTCATGATTTTTTACGTCAAATATCAAAATTATGTTAATATGATGTTATATGAATGCTCAATCTGCCATTGAACCCGGTTTGATCCGGATTTTTCGTTTTTTTGTGATTGCCGAAACAGCGGCATTTTTAATGGTGCCGTTTGGTCAGTGGTTGATGGTTGGTGATTTTGGGGAATTTTACAAGGATTCTTATTATTATATTTTTCTACAGGGCTTACTGCTTTCCATTTATTTATCCATTCCCTGGCTTCAACGAAAATTAAAAAAGGCCTATTTATTCATCGCGATTTTGATTGCTATCATTATCCCAACATTAATTGTGAGCATTGACCTGACGATCCAACTTAAACAGGGTGGTGAACCGGACATTTTACGAATTTGGTCGCTGTTACCGTTATTAATGATCCCATTGGTGCCGGCAGCCTGGCAGTATAATTTCCGAACGGTGTTTGTCTTATTTGCCGGGTTAGGGATATTGGATGGATTTTATTTGATCTTTATCAACGGGGGTATTTCACAGGAATTATTAATGCCGTTGTTTTCCACTTTCATTCGGGTGGTGACTTTATCGTTGGTGGCATTAATGATCACGGAGTTGATGCATACCCAGCGGGAACAACGCAGGGAATTAATGCGAGCTAATTTGCAGCTCAGCCGCCAGGCTATGGTGCAGGAACAATTAGCCGTCAGCCGTGAGCGGAACCGCTTAGCGCGCGAATTACATGATACGCTTGCGCATACACTGAGCGGTTTGACGGTGCAGTTAGAAGCAATTCACACTGTCTTACCTACCGAAAACGAACAGGTCGAATCCTTACTTTCAGTAGCTTTAGATACCTCCAGAACGGGATTAGAAGAGACCCGCCGCGCGATGAAAGCGCTCAGGGCTGAACCTTTGGAAGATCTGGGTCTGATTTATGCGGTGCGGAACTTGGTACATAATTTTGTAAGTCGGAGTGAGATTAAGGCGGATTTAAATCTACCAGAACAGTTGGATCAATTCTCACTGGATGAAGAACAGGCCATTTACCGCATTTTACAAGAAACATTAGAAAATATTATCCGGCACGCTGAGGCAAGCCAGGTCAAGATTTGTTTTGAACAACAAGATGGTTATTGGCAGTTAAGTGTTATTGATAACGGAGTGGGCTTTGATCCAAAACAACAAAAAAAACGAGACAGCTTGGGTTTACAAGGAATGACTGAACGGGCTGCGATGATGGGTGCCAGCCTATCGGTTAAGAGCGAAGTGGGTTCAGGCACTGAGGTTGTTTTGGTGTTAAGGAGGAAAAATGATCCGGATCATCGTGGTTGATGACCAAGAAATTGTATGCCAGGGATTAACGACCATATTAAATAATGACCCCCTGATTAAGGTCATCGCTACTGCCAATGATGGCTTGGAAGCACTTCGATTGGTAGAGGAACTTCAGCCTGATCTGGTCTTGATGGATTTAAAAATGCCGGAATTAAATGGCATTCAGGCGACCCAGCGCATCCGGCAGCGTTTTCCCCAGGTGCGTGTTTTGGTATTAACTACCTATGACGATGATGAATGGTTGTTTGATGCCATCCGGGCAGGTGCAGCGGGTTATTTATTAAAAGATACACCCTCTGCAGATTTGATCAAAGCCATTAAGGGTACTGTCACCGGAGATACATTTTTAGACCCAGCTGTAGCAGGAAAAGTGTTAACCAATATCAGTAATCAAAAATCGTTAAGCCAAAAACAAAGTTCTATTCAACTCAGCGAGCGTGAATCCGAAATTTTACAATTATTAGCCAGGGGATTATCCAATGCAGATATTGCCCGTGAACTGTTTCTTTCTGAGGGCACGGTGCGTAACTATACCAGTACCATTTTTTCGAAGTTGGGGGTAAATGACCGCACCCAGGCGGTGATCGCAGCATTTAAACACGGTTTGGTCAGTCTGGACGGGATCTAACGGGAAAAATACAGTTTTTGATTCTGAGAAGCGGGTTATCAGTGACTTTTCCCAACAAAGTGATGAACAGAGGTTGTTAGTTGAAACCGATCGATAGATTGTACGAACACTATACACTTAACCTGTATGAATTTTGATCACGCTTATAATTTTTTTATGATACCGAATGGACCAACCCCATTGGAATTATTAAAACATTTACCCCGTATCCAAAAAGATCCGGTTGGTTATTTGGCTTGGTCTGCAAACAACTATGGTGACCTGGTGAAATATCGGGCAGGTACGGTGGATGCTTTTTTGGTCAACCATCCTGATAGTGCCCGTCTCATTTTAAGAGACCATCACAATCAATATAATAAAGATACCATTCAATATAATGCGTTGGCGCGGGTGACTGGTAAAGGTCTTCTGACGAATTCCGGGGAACACTGGCTTAAGCAGCGCCGTATCATTCAACCGGCTTTTGCTCGCCAGCGTTTGGCGGTTATAGAACCCTATGCTATCCAGGCTTGTCAATCAGCTATTCGGCGTTGGATGGCTTTGCCCAAAGAAAATCGTGTCATTGATGTGGACCGGGAAATGATGTACCTTTCACTGGAAGTTTTGGGCTTGGGTTTGTTTGGCAGCGACTTGGGTGACCAGTTAAAACCTCTGGTGGAGGCAGTATTGGTGGGTTTGGACTATATCATGTCCGGAGCACGGAATCCGCTTCGGCTGCCGACATTTTTTCCGACCCAACGAAACCGGCGTTTTTTGAACGCTTTAAAGACTTTAGATGAAGCGGTGGAGGGGATGTTAAACCGTCGCAAGCAGCTTGGCTTGGGAGATGATCTGCTTTCCATATTGATCCGTGCGCAAGAAGAACAAGGCAAGGAAACCTTGCCGGATCGTCAGATTCGGGATGAGGTAGTGACTTTATTAATCGCTGGACATGAAACAGTGGCAACTGCGTTAACCTGGAGCTGGTATTTACTTTCACAAAACCCGGAGCAGCGCCAGCAGCTTTTTTCTGAAGTGGACTCTGTTTTGAACGGAAACGCCCCTGGACTGGACATTTTGCAAGAGCTGACCTATACATTTAATGTGTTTCAGGAAGCATTAAGGTTATATCCTCCAGCCTGGTTGATTACGCGGAAGGCATTACAGCCAGATGATTTATCTGGGTATACCATTCCGGCTGATGCACTGGTGATCATCAGTCCTTATACCATGCACCGTCATCCTGATTTTTGGCAGTTACCAGAGCGTTTTGATCCAAACCGATTTTCAGCGGAACGATTTAATCACCAGCATAAATTTGCTTATATACCCTTTGGTGGGGGACCGGCTTTATGTATCGGTAAAAACTTTGCATTAATTGAAGCCCAAATTGTATTGGCAAGCCTTTCGCAGGTATTTCAATTTGATTTGGCAAAGCAAGAACCGGTGCAGATGGACGCCCTGGTGACGTTAAGACCGCGCGGTGGGCTGCACATGCGGTTAACAGAACGGTAGGCGGCCATATGGAGCATTACGATTACGTCATCGCGGGGGCTGGGGCGGCTGGGTTAAGCCTGGTTTCCGAAATGCTGAACAGTGAATTAAGCAATAAAAGAATATTAATTCTTGATCCGGCACAAAAAAACAAAAATGACCGCACCTGGTGTTTTTGGGAGAAGAGCCTGCCCAGTAATTTAACCAATGTGCCTGTACGGCAGTGGGAAACCTTGCGTTTTATTGGACTGGATTTTGACAAAAAATTTAACTTGAATCCTTTTTTATATACGATGGTGCCAGGGATCAAATTTTATCAATCCAAATTGGCAGAGATTAAGCAATTTAAAAATGTGGTTTTTAAACAAGCGGCGGTGACAGAAGTTATTGATACGGATAAAGGGGTGATCATTATGGGTGAGGATTTTGATGTGAAGGCGGATTGGTTTTTTGACAGTCGTCCGCCGGAAATCAAACCGGAAAATCCAAAATACAGCTACTTAAAACAACATTTTTTGGGTTGGGTGATCCAAACCGAAACCGAACTGTTTGATCCTGCTGTACCAACCTTGTTTGATTTTCGCACCCCGCAAGCCGGTGCCATGCGCTTCTTTTATATGCTTCCATTTTCCAAGAGGGAGGCATTGGTGGAATACACATTGTTTTCGGAAGAACTGCTAACGGAAGAAGATTATCAAACCGCTATTCGGGTTTATCTCGAAGAACAATTGGGACTGGAGAAGTATTCCATTGTGGATCAGGAGCAAGGTGTTATTCCAATGACAGACCAACCACTGCCACGTAAACTTGGGGAACATTGGATGGCGATTGGAACACGCGGTGGCAGAGTTAAACCATCATCCGGTTATGCCTTTTTGAGGATATTAAGGGACGCTCAAGCGATTGTTGTTTCACTGGTAGAGTACGGACACCCATTTGATTTACCGAAAAACCCGGCGCGATATGGTTTGTTTGATTCGATCATGCTTGAAGTGATGCGCACTCACCCGAACGAGATGGCTGGAATTTTTACCATATTATTTCAAAAAAGCCCCATCCAACGTATTTTTAATTTTTTGGATGAAAATAATTCTTTGTGGGAAGATATTCAATTAATTGCATCCTTGCCAAGGAAACCTTTTTTGCAAGCCCTGGGATGGGTCGCCAGACGTAAGATTTTTGGGAAGAAAAGCAATACGTGATCTGGGTCGTACATACAAAGCCGGTACCAACCAAAATGGAGAGCGTTACATCACGGTAAAATTGCGAATAACCCAGTCGTGCCGCCGGCCAGGATTCTTTTATTTCTCCAACAAACCCGATTCAATCGCTTTTGCCAACGCTTCAAGCCGATTTTTGGTATTAAGTTTTAAATTGATCTTTTCAATATGATAACGAACCGTGCGAACGGAAATCCCTAAGGTGTCCGCCGCATCTTCAAATGACAAGCCCTCCTTAAGCAGCGACAGTACTTCAATTTCCCGCGCGGTAATCGGCTCTTTCCAGGGAGATTGTTTTATTTCCGAAAACTTTTCAGAGACGGAAGGACTGAACCAGGTTCTTCCGCCAGCTACCATTTTAATTACATCGATCAGTATCTCGGAAGGTTCGTCTTTTAGGACATACCCGGCAATCTGAAACGGAAGCAGAATCCGTAAAATAGTTTCATCATCATACGCGGTTAGAATGATGGTCTTGATCTGCGGCTGGGTTTGGTTAAGCTCCCGGAGAATTTCCACCGTTTTTTTTCCGGGCATTTTAATATCCAGTAACAGCACATCCGGTGGGTTTTCCTGGCATAAAGCGATCGTTTCATCACCCGTTGCGGCTTCCCCAATCACCTCAAATTCTTCTTGATTTTCTAATATACCGCGGATTCCTTCCCGCAGCAGGGGATGATCGTCCGCAATCAGGATACGTACCGGATTTGATTTAGGGTTCATCTGCTAATTTCCTTTCGGTCAGCGGTACGCGAATTTTGATCAGTGTTCCTGCTCCAGGCTGGGTGTAAAAATCTATATCACCATTTAAATTTTGAATGCGGTTTAACATGCTGATGATGCCAAAATGATTTTGGTAAACAAAATTTCCTGGTTTGCGGGGGAATAAAAAACCTTTCCCATCATCCCGGATGGATAGGAACAGCTCTTCATCGGTATTTGACAATTCGATCGTCACCGTTTTGGCGGCGGCGTGATGGATCACATTGCGCAAGGCTTCCTGGCTGATATGCAGCAGATGGGTAGTAATTTGTCTGGGAAAATTTTGAGTGGACAAATGATCGACAAATTCAAAAACCAATGACTTGCTTTGTTCAGCCTCTTCCATCTTCCCGATCATCAACCAAAATGCCGCCGAAATGCCCATTTCGCTGCCAGACATCGGATAAAAAGAACGAATCAGCATGCGGATACCCTGATTGATGCCAACCAGCCTTGTTTGAATTTGGACCAGCTTTTTCAGCAGGGATGAATCGGCTCGGTTTTTGCGGAGGTTGGTTTTAAGGGTTTCGATCTGATAATTAACGGTCATGATTTCTTGAATGGTATCATCATGCAGGGCTGCTGCAATCCGATCCTGTTCCTGCTCTTGAATGGTGAGGATCTGCTGGTTGGCAAAAGCCAGTTCTTCTTTTCCGCTTTGGATTCTTTCGGCTAGCAGAATATTGCGGATGGCTGCTGCGGCGGGCTGAACGAGTTGATTGATCAAGCGGATATCGGCCATTGGATAAAAATCACCGTTTACTGGTTTGCCAACCACCAGAAACCCCATCAATTTTTGCTGAATAATAAATGGTACCCATAAACAAACCGCCGCTTGTTTTACAAAGCGTTGTTCCTCAGGAGAGAGGGTTTCTGTTTTTAAGATCATATTATGAAAGGGAATACCGTGTTGGATTAATTGTTTTGCCAGAGCAGATTCATCGGGCAGTGCGATGGTTTGTAAGCCATTCGGGTCAAACCCTTGCTGTGCTTCACACACAAACACAGGTTGTTGCTGCCGCAGCATAAAACAAGCCGCGGCAGCGGCATTGCCAAAAGCCCGTCTTTCATCGATCAATAAACGGGTAAAAGACTCACGATCCAAGGTTTCATTTAATATCCGAATGAGGATAGTGAAGTGGTTTTGCTGCATGTGTGAACTGCCATATAAAAACCACATGATCAGCCTGAATAGTGAGGGGCGCACCGCAAAAAACAAAATTAAAAAAAGAAAAAGGCCAGCATAGACCTGAATCAATACCGTGTTGCTGACTTGGTTAATATAAAAAATGGTTAGAAAAAACAAGAAAAAAAACAGTGTAAAAAAGAAAACATAGCCATAAAAACGCTGCACCCACACTTCGGGAAAATCCCAGTTATGGCGAAACAGAATGTAAAAATTTGTAATCGGAAGCAAAACTAACCATAAAAAATTAAAAGAAGTGGGATAAAAACTTGCCCCAAGGATTTGGGGGAGCAGGGTAAAAACCACCAAGGGGAACAAAGCAGAAAGCAGACCCAGCAGAATGATCCTTAGTTTTTGTTTGGTTTGGTAGGCCGGTGAGGATTGATAATGCACCCATAAACGCAGCCCGGTCCACAGGATAGCGAACAGTAAATTAATGCGTACACTGATTTTTAGAAAGCTGGTTAATGGATGCCCGGTCAGGACGGCATTCAACAGGACCAATAAGAAAAAAACAATAAAAACGGTATACCAAACGATCCGGCTGATGGCATCTATCTTTTTTGGCTCAAGCCCGGTTATTTTAAAGTGAAAAACAAACAGAATGGGTGGCAGTAAGGCTAACAACCCATAAAACAAGGACTGGGAAAATAATGAGGATGAATCCGCGAATAACCCGACACTGATGATCAGCGAAATCAAAAAATAAAAAATAGAGATTTGCGCTGCTTGTTTACGATAGGTGCAGTATATTCCGGCCATCCAAAAACATAAACAAACAATCAGGGGAATATAATCTGGCCAGGAAAAATCGCTGGTAAGATAGTTTTGAGCCAAAGAACTGGTTAATAAAATCAATGTATACAAAAAAGAAACAGCACTGGAGATCAGAAATAAAAGAACGATTGTTTTTTGATTTGTGTATAAGTTATGATCGGTTTTCATCAGGTTTTATTTTTATGGAATTAAATGGATGTGGGAAGAAGTTGATCTAAAAAATCAGTGCAAAGATTAAGGTTAATGGCTGCCGGATCCAATTGGGCTAATAATTTGACGATCTTTAGCCGCTGTTCATGGCAAGCCGCATAAATGAATTTTGCGGTGTGAATGCTATTTAAAAAATCCTTTAGATTCCCCATATCTTTTTCGTAATGCGTTTTGCTGGTTAAGAGCGAGTTTAATAATTCTTGGGTGCGTTGCGGATGGTGAAAATTCGCGTAAACAATCGGCAAGGCTTTATAAAAGTGGGTCGATTCGATTTGTTTTGTTTCCCATGTATCATAAAAATCATCGAGGATTTGGACGAAAACCCCCAGATGCATTCCAATCTGTGAGAAGGTTTCGGAAATTAAAGAGTTTTCCTGCGCCAAAGCGGCACTTGCCCAAGTACCCCAGGAAAAAATTGCGCCTGATTTTAATTCAGCCATAATTAACCATTCGTCTGGTGTTGGAATTTGTTTTGGCTCTTTGATGGAGAGGTCGAGCGTTTGTCCGGCGCAGGCAGTTAACCCGGCGTGCTGCATTCTTTGGTAAATTTCTAAAACATTGGTTTTATCAAAACCCGAGGTAATTAAATCCATCACGGAAAGATTGGCAAGAAACAAGAAAGCAGAACCCATGTTGATGTTTTCGGCCTGATCCAATGGCTCATCTTCTGCGGAATCAGAATATTTTGCAGCCAGACAGAATAAATTCCATCCTGAAAACAAAGGAATAATTTTTTTGTAGGAGTTGTCAAAACCAATAAACGGGATTAATGGTGATAAAAAAATTGGTTTTTGGGTTTGAAAAAAATTAGTGATAACATTCTGAAAATTTATTTTAAATTCATCCGCACTATTTATTTTAGACAAAATACCGTTTAGAAACAGAAGGTTTTCCTGGTGAATTTTCTGAATATTTTTCGGTTCATAAAATAAGTTCATACAATGTTATTTGATTATATCCATTCTTTTAGGGGTAAGTCCAGAAGAATTGTTTCGATCTTATCGGCAGGGCTTTTAAATATCTGATGGAGCAACTTCAAAAAATCAATGTTATCAAGATTAGTTATTTCCAGATCAACCACAGTGAAAATTTCATGATCATACACAAAGCTGGCTAAAGCATTCATAAATGTCCTCTCATTTTAACGATGTGTTTTGTGGGAGACTATCCCCCATAGTGATAAAACAACTATAACAAAAACAATATGGTTAATCAATGGCTTAAGTGACAGGGGGGCAGGAAAAATTGGTCAAAAAGACTGTCACTTAAGCCGTTGGCAAGGAGATTTATTTTCTGTATGATTGCAATGGTACGCGCGATACGATGTTCTTGATCCAAAAATAACAGTGGAAATGGATGTAACCCCAATCGTAATGTTTAGGGGGTCCTAATAACTTAATGAAAAAAAGGAGTAAAAAAGATGGCAAAACATTTGCTAAAAACCCTGCCTATTCTCTTTTTCCTGGCGGGCCTGCTGTTTCCAATCAATACAGTTCAGGCAGCCAT
>PABH01000066.1 GCA_002702705.1 Anaerolineaceae bacterium | reverse complement strand
TGGGATAGTCAGAGTAACTCCTGGATTAACTACAAGACCTGCATTGGGAAGAATATAGATAAGGTTAGAGGTATAAGGTAACGATAAATCCTGACCTAATGAGCCAGCTAAAGCTATCCCGTTTTTGCCATTACCAGTTCCGATATTGTTTGAGGAAGAAGAATAGGATCCATTTTCAAGATCAACATATGCCGCATACCCAGCGTTATTAATGAAAGAATTTCCATCTAGGAATGCTTGAACAATATTAATACTCCAAATGCCATTATCACCATTTTCAATCAATGAAGATGCTGAGATAGATAAGGTGTTATTTGAGGAGGTTTTAATTCCATTTCCGCCATTTTCATTTATGTTTGAATTTGAGACCGTCAGAGACCCTGCAGTATTATTAAAGATACCATCGGAGGAATTGTTTGAAATAGAGGAAGAATTGACAACAATATTGGCAGTTCCGAATCCAGACGTAGATCCTCGGTGGGTATAAATACCGCTGGTGTTATTTTCCAAAACAGAGTTATTGATTGTGATGGATGCGATATCACTGGACTCGGTGGAGCAAGAAAGCACCCCTCTTTTAGCGCTATATTGGACAGAGGAATGGTTTAGGGTAATTTGAGCATTCTTATAAATAAAAATACTACCACCTTCAGAGTATGTATATATTCCAGAGGAATAAGAACAGGAATATGAAGAACCACCAAAGAGGATATGAGTATAGTCCAATTGAACAGAACCACCGTCTCCAATTTGTATATATGCCCAATCCCCCTTATCAGGAGAGGTAGCAGCCTCGTCACTATTATCATCTCCACCGATCGAATCATCATAAATTGAAGTGAAATAAATTGGGGAATCAGAACTACCCTGGGAAAGAATAGAGCCATTAATAAACAATTTACTATTGGTCGAATCTGCTTTAATAATCTGCCCTGATGGGATAGTCAGAGTAACTCCTGGATTAACTACAAGACCTGCATTGGGAAGAATATAGATAAGGTTAGAGGTATAAGGTAACGATAAATCCTGTCCTAACGAGCCAGCTAAAGCTATCCCGTTTTTTGCATTGCCTGAACCAGAGTTAGAGGTGAGGGAAGAGTAAGAACCGCTGCTGAAGGAGAGGTAGGCAGCATATCCCTCATTGTTTGTGAAAGTGTTGTTGTTGAGAGTTAATCCGGAAACATTATTGGTTTCAAACCCTGTGTTTCCGTTTCCTTGAAGTAGTGTATTGGTCACATTCACCTGACTGGTCCCGCCGTTGGATGTGTAAATAAAAACTCCACGCTGCGTATTATTTTCAATAATCGAATTGTTTACGGTAAGATGGCTCTCTTTTCCGGATGTGGTGTTATTCACCCGAATCCCATAATAAGAGCTTTGGGCGATGACCGAATTTTCGACGATGGCTGAAGCGTTTTGGGTCAGGTAAAGGTTCGCATAATAAGAAGAACTGTATCCGCCATATCGTAAAGCAACGTAGTTCATGTTAACTTGACCGGTATCACCAACGTAAATGGTGGACCAATCACCACGGGTGGGGGATGTCACATCCGCATCCCCGTTGGTGTCTCCACCAACGCTGTCATCTTTATAGGAGGTAAAAGTAATCGGTAATCTTTCTGTCCCAACAGCCTGCAAGGTACCGTTAACATTCAGCTTCCGGCTGGTGCTGTTGGGTTTGATGATTGTCCCGGCTTCAATGGTCAGGGTTACACCAGCATTTATTGTTACATCACAAGTTAATACATACGGACTCTGGTTTGCTGACCAGGTCGTGTTTTCGGAGATCGTGCCGCAAAATTCGGTCGGTCCGCTGGAAAACAGGCTGGTGAAAGTACCGGTATTATTCTCTGTCTGCGGATCCATACCGTGGGTTCCATCATCACTGATCGAAGCCATATTAATAACTGAGGCGGTTCCATCCGGGATGGGATCATTTACATCTACTGCAAAAATTACCTCACCATTTGCGCCAGAAGCCAACTCTGAAAGGGTATAAGTGTATTGATTAGTGCTTCCGATTTGTACCCAGGTGGGGTCACTCAAAGCCGTGTTAATGGTTGTGTTATCCGGTAAGGCTTCCGTGATTACAACCTGGGTTGCTGGAGCATAGCCGCTGTTGGCGTAGGTAATAGTGTAAGGTATGGAATCACCGGGTTCAATGAGAGCTTTTCCATTTTTTGAGATCGATAGATCGGGAGCCAGACTTAGCGTTGTTTGTAGGGAGGCGGTATTATCGTTGATGTTAAGGTCTGTTCCGTTATTTCCGTCATCGTGGATTTCCGCAGTATTGGAAACCGTATCAAAACCATCCGGTGGAGTATCAGTTACCTGCACGGCAAAGGTAACGCTATTATTAATTCCGCTGTTTAGGGTGTTGAGCGCAAAAGTGTATTGTGTGTTGGAATCCACCTGCTGCCAACCGATGCTGCTGTGGGTTGGATCAAAGCTGGTGTTTTCGGGTAATGTTTCAATAAGCTCAACCCCACTGGCACCCTGGTTTCCCTGGTTAGCATACGCCAGGGTATATATCAATACTTCACCGGGTTTTACAAGGGATGAATCTGCACTTTTGGTGAGGGTTAAATCAGGGGCAGCCACAAGCGTTGTGCTGCGATTCACCGTATTATTGGTTAAATCCGGGTCGACACCATTACTGGAATCATCAAAAATAGTGAATATTCCGGAGATAGTTTCAACACCGGAAGGCACACTATCGGTCACCATGACTGAAAACAACACATTGGAATTTGTTTCAGCGAGCAAAGAACCTAAAGAGAACTGATATTCAGAGGTGCTGCCAACCTGTAGCCAGCCGGTTGTTGAACCGGCGGCATTAAAGATGGTATTTGCAGGGAGTTGGGCATTGATGGTTACACCGGTTGCCCCCTGATTTCCAAGGTTTGAACCCTGGATTGAATAATTCAGGGTATCTCCGGGTGTTATGTTCGCAGCATTTTCTTGTACCACGAGGGAAAGATCTGGCTGGGCTTCTAAGGGAATAGAAACAGAATCTGAATTATCGAATATATTTAAATCCGCACCATGTGTCAGGTCATCGGTGATGGTCACCGCATTCTCGATTGTCACGATTCCGGCTGGTATCGGGTCATTGACAGTTACAGCAAAAGAAACGGATCTATTTTCGGATGCTGCCAAATCGCCAACAGAGAACAGGATTTCATTTTCACTTCCGGCTGACCAACCGGATGTACTGAGAAGTTCATTAAAAGTTGTTTGATCTGGTAAAGATTCCGTAATTACTACGCCGCTGGCTGGTTCTGTACCGTTATTAGCATAAGAAATTGAATAAATTACAGCGTCTCCTGGCGTAGTCGTTGCGGAGACCGTTGAAAGCTGTACATTTAAATCAATATTTCCTGTGGGTGGTTCAATGAGGGTGGTTTCTACGGCTCGATTGTTATTCGGGTTCGGATCCAAACCATGACTTTCATCATCAGATATCGTCACCGTGTTGGTGATCGAGGGAACTGTTGGCTGGATATCACTGTTAAGGGTAACTGCGAAATGTAAAGTTTCACTTTCAGCTTCAGCGAAGTTTCCAACTTCATACTGAACCTGATTGGTTCCGGAAATCACCGACCAGCCATTTGTACTTTGGTTTGCATTAAACGTCGTATTCTCCGGAATAGTTTCAACAACAACCACACCGGATGCATCACCAGGTCCGAAATTATTAATCGTTATTTCATATACCAGGGATTCTCCGGGAATACCGGTTGCGCCCTGGTCGCTTTTTGTAATTTTCAGGTCCGGACCATCTTTGGGCACATTTTGGTAATTATTTAATAATAAAGGAAGGAAAACAAAAACCTCATCGGATGCAACCAGAAGGGTTTGTTTGATGAAGCTTTCAGTTTTTAAAAAAGTCTTTAAAGAATAATCAATAATATTATTAATTTCTTCCGAAGGATGAAAAATTTCCGGTTTTGCCAGAACGATCAATCCGGGCTGTGAGAAAATAAATGAAAAAATGAAAAATGAATAAAAGAACTGTTTAATTAGCTTGTTTTTGGGATTAAGTGATTTCATAGCCCCCTCCAGTTTCCTTGGATTTATAACTTCATTTTTATTATTGTATATCTTTTTTGTGTAAAAAACCATCGTTTTTTAAGTATATTTTCAAATTTGAAGAATCAATTTTGCGTTAGTGAAATCTACCAATGTTAGATAATCATTTTCTGACCCGAATAAAAAATTGTGAGCTAACCAAAAGTGATATATGAATTGTTTCGGTGGTTCAAAAAGATCAAAAGTCATTTACCCCTCTTTCTACGAACCAGAAAGGTATTTTTTTTATCCCAGACTGGCGAATCAAATGAAAATGTTTGGAATATCTTTTAACAAACTAAGGAAACAAAATCTTAATCGGTTTCATAAATAGAGTAAGACCAGAGGGGTTTTTGGCACAAAAAGTTCGTATGAATGCGGATCTATTCAAATTACAAACATGAGACGATTGAGAAAACTTTTTCGTCAAAAATATAGGTGATAGAGGATGTTCGAAGTGGTTTCGTAATGGTACGAATTCTGATATAAATTCACCTTGTCGCAAAACTGTAATCCAACGTCATCTTCTTCGTAGTAATCAGAAAAATAAGTCCCTGAGATTGTTCACCGGAAGTAGTGATAAAAAAGATTTCTTCATGATCCTCACTAAATTCTTTCCCCAGATCGTCTGTCAATAATAGTCGTCTGCCATCGGGTGGTGCTGATATCAGCGCTGGCAGCTGCCTATACTCGACCGGCATCCGTAGTGCACCGGGTAGTGACAATTTGCTCATCGACATTTTAATTTGTTATTGATGGCTATTTGCTTAATTGAAAAGTCAAATTACCCAAAAATACTTGACAAAAAACATAATAGAATATATTATAGAACAAATTTTCTTTGGCTTGAATCGCTATCATTAGGATTAAGTAGTTATAATAAATTAATTTCTCAAGAGGAGCAAAAATGAATGAGTTTGATATGGTCGTCGACTTTAGGAAAAAATCTCTACTAACCTATGAAGATATCTTAGCAATCCACGAAAAAAATAAAACTAATACACTCGATTTGCATATATTTTATGCGTTACTTGACACTATCGAATTTGATTTACAAAGTAATGATTACAAGGGTCAAGACGCGTTTTCTCTAGTTGATGAGTGTAAGGAAATGGTCAAAGAATTAATTTATGCAAAATTTAATTTTGAGGAACTATTTTTTAAATATGAGGATTGAGTATGTTCTGGTAATTGGAAAAGTTTTTATGTGAGCGTTTACTAGACTTTCTATTGGGGTTCCTGTTGGATTTAGTAAACTATCCTGATTCGTTGCTCCTGATGGTGAAGGTGTAGCTGTCTGAGTATACTTAACTTCAAATATTTCAGATTGAGAAAACTTTTTTCGTAAAAACCATATGTGATAGAGGGGGTTTTGTAATGGTACCAATTCTGATATTAATTAATTCGCCTTCGGCTGTGAGTTAGTTGTATTTATGAATTGTTGGTTTGGATAAACCGATCTTTTGATATTTGCCGTTCGCTTTCCCCGGCTCTTAAGCGATAGATGGTTTCTCGTATGATGTTCACGTGGATACCTTCCTTGCTCTTGGCTCTTCTTTGTTTTCCATAGGAGAGATTCTGCCACTGCTATTATTACCAGGGTGGTAAACACCGGGCGACGCTGGGTGATAAACATGTGGCGACTATGCCTGGTAAAGTCTAACCCGGTCAGTGTTATATATTCTTCAATTCAATGTTTCAATCCCCTTCATGGGGCTTAGGCTTTTGTGACATCGGCTCAGTTATTTTCACCGGTCCCCACGGGGAAAGTTTCAATCCCCTTCATGGGGCTTAGGCTTTTGTGACTTTTTGGTTGTTAGGTGGTTTGAGTATACCAATGGCTTTGTTTCAATCCCCTTCATGGGGCTTAGGCTTTTGTGACTTGTTTGAGACCGTGAATCACTTTGAAGGGTCGGTTAGGTTTCAATCCCCTTCATGGGGCTTAGGCTTTTGTGACTCTATTTGGGAAGCACTTCTCTATTATGGAGGACCAGGGTTTCAATCCCCTTCATGGGGCTTAGGCTTTTGTGACTCGTGAATAAGAGAGGATAAAATGGAAGGATATACAAGTTTCAATCCCCTTCATGGGGCTTAGGCTTTTGTGACCAAGATGTAACCGTAATCGTAGAAGATACAGAAATACGTTTCAATCCCCTTCATGGGGCTTAGGCTTTTGTGACTGTTGGAATGGTGCTTGATGGCGTGGCCTGGGTACTTGTTTCAATCCCCTTCATGGGGCTTAGGCTTTTGTGACCTGACGCTATTAAGTGTATTGGTAAGGTGGGTATTCATTTCGTTTCAATCCCCTTCATGGGGCTTAGGCTTTTGTGACTCTATCACAAACAACTCGCTGAATCACATTCGTTCATATAAATTTCTCACTAAATCGATAGTTGTGTGCCAATTTTCGAACCACCTTGAGGAAACCATATATTTTTAATCGAAAATTAATTTTATGGATGATTTGTTATCAGATTTTTTTCATTGCTTTCTCGGTAATTCATAATAAAACCTCGCGGAATCACTGGTTCCGAACCTGATTCTCATTTATAAGTGGTTCTTATAGACACGGTAGATTATTTAAATATGTATTATTCTCTCTCCTCTTATCTATCTGGTATACATGATTTTCATTTGACCAAAACCAATTGGTGTTCGGTGCCCTACACCACAATATTGTCCGAATGAGGCTAAAGCCTTTGTAAAGGTAATATATTCACTGGTATCGTTTTTTATTTCCTTATTTTTTGGGGGTAAAAAAATCAATTTCACATTCCCAACAAATCCGACAATCGCCCTTTCTCCGTACGAATCATTTTTATTGGAGGAAAAAATACACCGTTGGGTAGATATTCGATGTTCATTTACCGCCACATAAATTCTTATAAATTCCCGTAAATTAGTTGGTAATTTAATAGATGAAAATTGTTCCCATGTGTCTATTAAATTTTTAAAAATTAAATCCGGAATGGGTAAAGGGAGATCTTTCTCGATACCGCTTTCCGTATCGCTGACCTTTATTGATGTAGGTGTATAAAAATTTAATTCGATTTTATTATTTTTGTCCTGAAACGCAGATGTTAACAAACTTTGATAATTGTCATCAAATTCCCATAGCTTACCAGAATGGTTTTTATCGGATTGTAACTCCAGTAATAGTCCGGGATTATTTAATTCAGCGTTGGTTATTTTTATAATGGATTGCATTTCTTTAATGAATTTGTGTTCAATAAATTCGCTGAATTCTTGACTCAATGTTGTAATTCTCAACCAACAGTAATCCCCTGTTTTGAGAGATCTTGCGATTTTTGATCCTGCAAAAATCGGGGAAACCGTATAAGGACGTAGAGAATTGCCTTTATGTAAAATTTCTGATAGATCCGGTTCAAACAATCCAATTTGATTTAAAAACCAACCGCGTATCATTTCCCCAGTATATGGGATTTGGTTAACATCATTCAGTGCGCGAAAGTTGAGTGTAGTGGAATAGACTTCTTTCATATCAGATCGGCTCCGTTATTGATTTATCCTGCCAAAAAACTTGTGAATACAAACCAATTACCATCGAGATCGCAGAAGTAACCATTACAAAATCAAATGAAATTGGATTAATCAAATTTATTGTTCTTTCTAACTCGACGATTTCATCAGCCAGGGAAAAATTTAAAGGCACTGCAAACCAGGCAAGTATCGCACAAACCCAAAAGGCAATCGATAAACTGTAAAAAAACAGCAAGTACGGTTTATATGAAAATTTCCTTAGGGAAATATTGTTCCTCTCAACCTCTAGATAAATATAGACAAAGGAAAGTAGATAACAACCCAAAATCAGAAAAAATGACGTTAAGGGGATTCCAAAAATTAATGTGGACGATTCTTGTGAATTGAACGCTGAAAACGCATATTTCACAACTGTATCTGATAATCCAATTACTCCAACAGCTCCAACGATAATCATTGAAGTAACTTTGGGGGCAAAAGGATAAAATATTTGTTTAGACATTACCTTTCTGTTTGTAGAAAAAATTGTATTGGCAAGTATTAAAAACAAAGGATATAAAACACTTATAAAAAATCCGTAACCCAATAAACTTAAGACAATCGCTCCATCCCAATTGAGTGTCTGACCGAAGAAGGCGATAAAGCCTAGTACTGCACCAGAAATTATCACAACTTGTATCCAATTTATGCCAACGCAATTAAAGATTTGTGAAACTATGCAGTTTGTGTTAAGTAGGTCATGATTTCGTAAGTACCAATTAGAAATAATGGTGTCTGTGAAGTTTATATCAAATGAATTTTCATTGGCAAAAGACCAAATCTTTTTCTTATTAATATGCGTACTGTTTTGATCAAAAATCAATAAATCTATTTCTTCATCAAGATTCCAATCCGTATGTTTAAATTCACTTTCTGTTTCGATTAAGGAAAATTGAACCAATTTCGGATGATTAAGTAATAATTCAGCATACTCAACTCGGGATTGTCTTAATAATTCCATGAAATTAGGTAAAGATATAAATACCTCTTCTTTTTTATCCGGAAAAATAAACTTATATATTGATGCCAAAATTCTAAATTTTAAACGAGTGAGTAATACATCTGAATATCTTAATTCATCGCTGGGGAGTCGGACGTTTTGAATAGCCAAACTACATAAAAGCGATAAATTATAAAGAATGATATAGTGTTCAATTGTCTTTGGAGTACAAGACAGTAAAGGAACCGAAGCTGCTTTTTCAATCCAAAAAGGAGCATGTTTCAAGGTCTCTTTATGGTAATTATTATCATTGGGTTTTAATTCTTTTGATATCTCTTCAATTTTTTTGTTTTCAGGATACTCACAACGAATTATGATGTTTTTTTGCATGATAATCGGCACAAAGCCGGTCCGAGAAGAAAAATTAAGTTCAACCTCTCCTATTGTTTTTTCATCAAAATATAAGAATAATTCTTCATTTTTATAATCATTCCAATTATCTGAAGAAGAACTCATTTTAGAATATGTCTTTCCAATTAAAGGATTACCCATAATTAACTCAGTTTTCTTTCCTAAGAATTTAATTTCTTAAAAACGATTTCACCATACTTTTTTGAGTTTAACAATTCTTTTGTAACATACCATAAGGCTTCTCCAAGTGGTTTTAAGTGGACATCTTTTTGACTCTTAGCAAGAGGATCAACATCAAAAACATTTGGATATTTCTCTTGTCTAAAGATGATATTATGTTCACTTGAATATTTATTTTTTAGAGCAATAAAATTTTTGTCGCTGGAAATGTCAATTTTTTCAAAAAGATTAATTAAAATAAGTTTATGGACTTCCGTGTATCCAATTGAATTTATGATTGGAGTTTTTAACAATTTTTGTTTTTTCTCTACCTTGGATGACATCACAATGTTAATGTCTTCCGGAAGCCAGGAAACCACCTGGGTTATTAAAGGAATTCCTGCCTTAAACCCCCCTGTAAAGATAATTTCTATATCAAGACCTCGATTCAGTGCATTAATTATGACTGTTGTTAATTCTTTAAAAAAATTTTGCAACCCATTATCTTGAAGATTTTCTATATTTTCTGGGTCATAATCTTTAATAATTTTTATTGCAATTGGAGTTTCTGTGATATTTAAACAAATAAAATTTTGTCTGTTTGAAAACTGTTCTTCTTCTAGTTTTCCTAACCCTGGTTTTTTTAAAATTTTGATATAGTTTGCAGATGATAAAATTAATGCGTTCAGATAAGCACAAAAAATACCTTCCCGTGTATCTGAACTTAAAATTAATATCTCATCTGAATTGTCAATGGGTGTTTCCTTTATTAAAGAGAGTAATGATGATATTTCCGCAGAATATTTGTCGATATTTTTTTCAATTCCAACATTTAAACCGTTTACATATTTATTGATTTCATTGATTAATGTGTTTTTATCAGAGATTTTACTTATTTTTTCTTTAATATAATCTGGGATTTCATTTTTGTTACAAAGTTCATTAAATTGTTTATCTATTTTTATCCATGATTTATCATTTTCTTGTATTAAATTATCGATAATATTTGTTACTAATGATAGACCTCCAGTTAATATATAAAGTTTTTTCATAACACCTCATTAAAAATTATTCTATTGAATCGGTTATTAATCTTTTGGCCAACAAAGAATCTTATAAAGCTGTTTGACATACGCTGGAGCAGTTAATTGGGTGACATCATTAAATTTTGGCTCGATTGAAAATTCCTTATAAAATATTTGTTTATATTTTTGTATCCAATTCTGTAGATTGGTATTTGTTTGTACATTTATTCCGGAACCAGAGGTAGTATATCGATCATATAAATTAAGAACTTCACATGATGTTATTTGGATATGACACGAACCTAAACCCGCTGGTTTACCATATCCAATTTTATGGTATACCCCATTTTTATTTTTATCAGGATGATTGTGAGAGAATGTAACAGAATTATCTCCATTGATTTTTAAGCCAGATTCCAAAACAATCGTTTGAATCAAAATTGCCAATTCATGTTCTTCAAGGTTTTTATAAAAAACGGTAAACTCAAATTGAGTACCGCGCTTTAAGGGGCGTATGTTTCCCCTGTCGTTTTTATTATCGGTTTTAATTTCTAAATTTTCTGTGTGAGGGTAAAATTTTCTTCCACGAGCAAAATTTTCTTTTTGATAGATTTTTTCCCTTGCTGGCCTCGGAGATTCAAGTTTAATAATTGTTGTAGGATTATCGTATATCCATGATTCTGCAACCCCATCGCTAATAGATATTTTTCCGCGGTAGAATAAATTATCTGCGGTATTAAATCCTGAGGCCATACCAAAAATTCTGCAAGCAGGGCATAAAGCATGTATGTTTGAACAAGTTTGAATATTCTCAAAATTTGGTAACTTAATAGAGGCTGTTTCAATTTGATTATCAAATGTGTGTACATATTCCCCACTAAAAATTGAAACACAGCTGTTGGTCAAAGCTTCAGCAGTCGCTCGAAGCATGCCTTTTAAAGTGGAAGCAGGAATCACTTTTTTTCCGTGGATTTCATAAAAATTCAAAAAATCTTGCCGGAAACCTTCATCCTGGTCGTTATCTATTATTAGTGAAGGTATCAAAATGGGGCTTAATGCCGTTAATTTGCAAGTTAACTTTCCGGATAACAGGCCTATTGATATATCATTATGATTAGAAGGTGTTTTTTTTCTACTTATTGGTTCCTCAATAAACTCTACGAATTCATAATCACTCATGATATTCTCCCCATTTTTCAAAACCAATCCATTGTGTAAACAAAACCTCTTCATTTTTTGAATACTTGATGATTGTTAAACCCACTTTTTCATAATTTACATTTGGATAATTAATTTGTTTGGGTATTCTAGGATCAATCCAGAATTCATCTGACCCATTTTTCACTCCAAACAATTTGATCGTGATTTCATCCTGTTTGAATGTACTTAAATTGTTATCAATCGTTTCAATGGGGATTGATTTCTTAAATGATACTTTTTTACCGATATATAGCCCTTTCCATCCAGATACCCAATTTGCGTCATCATTTCTCCAAAACGTTTTTCTGAATTGGAAATCACATTCTGAACCAAAAAACCGGCCTTCATTTATTGTTTCCCCATTAATCAGAAATTTACCGTTTTTTAGAGAGTGCATTATATCTTCACTTTCACTCACTGCAATAAATTGATTTTGATTTAATGTCTGATAATAAAAATAATTACTGATTTGAATTATTTTCTGAATAATTTCTGTCAAATCAACCTCATTAATCTTATCCCAACAAACTGCATATTTTCGTTTGAACAATCCAAATTTCATTTTTACCTCCATTAATCCTTAACCAAATCTATGTTATTAATGACAATTGGAAGTAAAGTATCTTGGTTTTTAAATTTAAAATAGTCAGTTGTTTTCTCACAACATTGTTGAAAAATCTGAAAAAGATGATTTTTGTTTTCAACGTATACTTCATGGTAAAAACCAATCTTTTTCCAATGGGATTCGGTTGTTATAGAAAAACCATCTTCGCTATTATTAAATTGCCCCAAATAATCCTCAATATTGTTTTTATTTTTAGGTTTTTTATAATTTCGAATTATTGCAGAAGCATTTTTAATGTTTAATCGTCCAATATTAAGATTTTGATTATGTCCAACGCCAAAAAATCCATCATCCAAATCCTTAAGGATCAACCCTAACCAGCCCAACTGCCAAAAACTAAAATTGGTGATCGTTATGTTTCCACAAAAAATTCCTTCTGATAAGTAATGTGTTCGAAAAGTTTTTCCTTTGTGATTCTTTGGATCCTGAGCTACGCACCCAACAACCCGGTCGATCGCTAGTCCGGGACGATGAATTTCACTTGTCGTTCCATCAACGGCAATAAAGTCATTAAACCCAATTATCCCCTTATGGAAAGCATGACCAAACAATAAACAGGATGGACAAATTTGGTCATTCATTTTGTCTATTTCGTCCTCAGAAAAATGTAATTTTACTTTCTTCAGGCTTTTTATTCGTTCGGAACAGCTTGGATTGGGATCATTATTAATTTTGTCAAATATATGGCAACAACATTTATCCTGACTTATATGTGTGGCGATAAATTCTGCCTGATTTCTAAAAGTACCTTTTAAGCTGCTACCTGGAATATAAAATTGCCCACCGCTTTTTACAGGAGTGGTTGGTTTTTTTTCATCTTCTTTCATCCCTAATAATAAAAGTGATCCTTGAGGGATAGACAATTCCAGTTTGATTTTTATCTCTAAAATTAATTGATTGTGCATAAACTCTCCCGGATATGAATGAATTCAGTTCAAATATTTTTGGATTTCTGTCTCGGGGGATTCAACAAGATTGTAACTTTTATTGAGTAGATAATTTTTTGTCTGTTCTTTGTCTAAGAAATCCACGAATCCAATGGAAAAATTTGTCAATTGGCAAGTGCCTAAACCACGGGTTGTACTTGCGCCAATTAACATTTCACCATTTAATAAAAGATGAAGACCAATACTTAATAATTGAAAATCAACTGCTGATAAATTATCAGCAAAGGCTTCAAATTTAAAACTTGATCCGTCTGTAACAATTTCCTGGTCATATTTAACGCCATCGGCAGCAGTGCCGGTACGACGATGAATACCGACCCCATGTCTGATCTCAATAATGTTTTTCGATTCGTTGTTTTTAGGGATCAAGGGTAAATCGCAGAATTTTATTTTGCTAGCCCAATATGAACCAGCTCCAAATAATTTACAGCTGTCGCATAATTTGTTTTCCAGCTCAGAAAAGGGTATCTCTTCGTTAGGGAAATTCAGATTTGAAGTTTTTTCTTTATGTTTTTTAAGGTGTATTTGATTTCCTAAACACAACTTATTATCAGGAAATTCTTTTTCTTCATATAGTTGACAGGCCCATAACTCCTCTGAAATTGACATTAATAATCTTTCAATAGAAGATCGGAATACACCTTTAAACGATGATCCAGGAATTATTGGTTTCCCCTTTGAATTTCTCACAACCGTGGAATCTGTAAACTCATTTCCCCAACCACTACCAATATGAAAGGCTCTCGAGAACACTAAATTTCCTGAAAAAGAAAACCGATTGTTTGCCTGGTTATAGGGAATAACTCTCTTTTCTATAAACCTCATATTGATCTCCTATTTTTATTCTTTATATGCTTGTGCCTTAATAATCGCGGTTAAAAAAATTTTCTTAATGAGTTGCTGTTTTATAAATTTAGAGTTCATTGAATTAATTAAGTTTTTATTATCAGCATCTGAATCTTGCATCAATGATTTAAACTGTTTTAAAATTCTATCTGCATCCTCTTGACAGGATTTATCCAAATCAGTTAACAAAAAATCTTGAAACCTTGTTTCTAATGGTTGTTTATCAAATTTTTCTTTCCAACGTTTTTCATATCGGGTTATTATGTCTTCCAAAGAAAAGGGGGATAATATCAATTGTTTTAATCCATTTAACTGGCTGTTACTAAGAAGAATTAAATAATTTGATAGTTCGGATGATTTACTTTCCATGGAATTTGAGGATTCACGAATTAAGATTTTAATAATACTTTCCTTTAATAACTCAATATGATCCATCTTAATTACCCCCCCCCGATATTTCTTAAATGAAATTCATCACAAAATAAAATTTCTCCAAATCCTTCAGCTCTTCGCTCTCCAATTCCTTCATTTTCAGCTTTTGTAAACCATTTAATTAAATCTTTTCTATTTGTCTTTATTTTAAAAATAAAAACACTACCTGCTTCAATTATGTTTGCGTTTTTTTTCGGTGTTCCCCATAAATGATTCCAACCGCCAATAATTTTTGATGACGAAAAAGCAATTTGTGGATCATTAGAGTTTGTTAGATTGGGTGTTGAATCAATTAATTTTGGATGAACATAGTACGCTAAATCTGTTGGAGAAATATTGTTTTTATAATTTAATCTTTTGTCTAGCAAAATTGTATCTGATTGAAGGGTTATGGTAAAAATCGTTTCGTCTGGTTGTAAATATTTATTATTAAAGTTCTCGCGAATTATTTTTTGCAGACTTTCCAGTCGCTCTTCCTGTTCTGCTAATTTTTGTGGTTCATATTTTTCCAATTCGCTGAGAATAATTTTCCCATTTCCTGAAGAGGTTTTACTGCCAATTCGAAGAATTAGTTTATTTTTTGATAATTTATTAAAAAATGCGGTTTCAAGGTCTTTCTTAGAAAAATTTATAAACCCGGAGAATTTTTGCTGCTCTTCTATGAATTCAAGTTGATATAAGTTTGAACTTGAAATAGTGTTAACTTCAGAATTAATAGAGGTCTTCATTTCTATTCTTTTTCTGACCTCGATTGATTCATATTTTGAAGTTCCCGCATAGTACCCGGATATGGGGATTATTGATGCATTACAATTATTATCGTGCCCACAGGTGTCTTTAATGGTTTGTTTATCTTTATCTAAAAAATCATAAAGCATATCATACACACCGTGACTGCCATTTTTCATAAATCCTGGTTTGTATTTGCAAGAATATGCTGTTTTCGGAATAACTTTAGAACGTTTATATCCCCCAGTTGGGGTTAAAGAAGAGAAAAACGTTCTTTCATGGAAAAAAACTTTATTAAATTCAGAAGTGGAAGAAATATTTTCATCATACCATTTTGCTAAGACCCCTCGTATAACTGATCCGGGAATGTAATCCAAAGTTGGGGAAAAAGTTCCCACAGATGGACTATACGATAAATGAACAGGAGAAACCGTTTCAACAATTATCCTAAGCATTGGAATTTCCTTCAATTGTTTTTTTCCAATCTAGATTTTCACCCTCAAATATGAACTGTTCAATATTTATCAGGCACCGCCCTAAACCAGCCGATTTTCTACCTCCAATGAAATTTACTGATTGAAGTAACATTGCTAAGAATGCTAATTCGGTTTTGGTAACTTTACAATTGGATGAACTTCTGATTTCCCCTATAAAATATGTATCTGGATCCACGCATTCAGTGAAAAATAAATGGTCATTAGCAGCGGTTCTCGTTTTAGGATCAATACGATTATTTGACCGAATACTTTGTCCATAGGAGGAAATTTTTTCGATTACTTGGGCCTCGAATACAGATTTTTCGGAGATATTTAATGCCAATCGTTCAAGAATATTGGTAACCGTAGAATTAAGGGATATGTTTTCAAATATTAGGTTTGATGGATAATGTACTGACCCAAAAAGTTTGCATAGTAAGCAGGGTGAATTTTTTGTATGATTTAAACAACCCAGTGGATCTAAGTTTTTATCGTGAGTATAAAAACCAAAGGTTTGAGCAAATCTTCTACATTCTGATCGTAATATTCCTTTTATACTGCTACCCGGAATATAAGCAATCCCATTTGCAGATCTTACTACGATATTGTTCGCAATCCCTTGAGCACTTTTGCCGGTACCAATGCTTATTGGAGATTTTGGTAATAATTTATATTTGATTAACATAAATTTCATCCTTAAACGAAATTAAAAATCTCAACTAAATCTATAAGAGGTGTAAAATAATCTGTTGTCAAAAAATTTTCCTGGAAAAACAAATTCTTATAGGTAGCCAGCCCTAATGACTTAGTTGAGGTTTCCATTAATATTTTTTCCTCCATTTTTAATGATGCTCCAAACGATATTAATTCCAATGCATTGATACTTTCTTTGGTATATACAATATCTTTCCATCTCATTAATTTATTTTTTGGGAAGTGTTTTGATGAAAGAGTTGCTGCTACATTTAATAGATTGGTAAAAGTTGGGCGTGAAAACCCTTCAACTTCAAAGCAGGGGTATGGTCGGCAGGTTGCCCAATGATCTTTCGATAACTTATATTCACCATCAATAATTTGATCTAATGATTTAGAAGTTGATGATGAAATAACCTTAAAATCAACAGTAGAAATTTGTTTGCCCGATTTTATATATATATCTTGATAAAGACTCTTTGCATTTTGTAAAAGCGATTTTGACATATCATGAAATGATAAAAGTGGATATTTTGAGTGGGATATAGTAACTCCCATCGACATAGATAATTGTGTTGCGTCAATGTCTAGATTCTTATCTCGCAATCCATTTTGTAAAAACTGTTGAAATTGAATCAAGAAATTATTAGCAATGGAGAGTGCTCGGCTCCCAGGCGTTATAAGAATTAAGTCATCACCCCCAATTAAAACTGGAATGAACGGAAATTTATTGTTCTGAATAAAAGGCTCAATCGATTTCGCAATTGTTGTATTAATTGCAGACTTTAAAATTTCACTAAAAGCGGTTAGTTTTTCTTCTGAATCTAGATGTTTCTGAATAAAGTTTCCAAACGCATTTCCATCTGCATAAATATAGGCAATATATCCATTTGATCTATCCATTTCACCAAGTTCTTCCAGTGTATTGGGAAATTTCAATCCTTGATTAAGTTTCGAAAAATAATCAATAAAATATTTTCGTGGGCGGAGATTTTCATTTTCCACTTTTAAAGCATATGATCGTTTTGTGAAGCAGACTTCGCAAAGTAATAAGTCATTATCATTTAATTCAATATGTTTTATTATGGGATAATTTCCACAATGGTGACATGGTTCAAAATATGGTTCAAGATATACCAAATTTGTGGAAGGATTATTATTTGCCTTTTTTCTTTTCAGACATTTTTCGGCTTGGTTTAGAGCTTTGATGAAATTATTTTCTTCTTGCGATTGTGGAATTTCGACAATAGCAGAGGCAATCGTTGCTTTTTTTGTTTTTTCAATATACGTTCTTTCAATTTCCGCCACAAAATCGTGTGCTTTATTCTTTTTATAAAAAACAAATAAAGCAGAACCTCCACCAGCAAAAATGCATTTTCCCTCATGTTTTTTTGCACATTTTATTGTGATTTCCTCGTTTAATTCAGCTAAAAGAGAACTTGCTCCGACAATTTCTTTTAATTTATTTGTAGCAAACACATAGTTCTTAACTTTGTTCGTATCTAAACTAACCAAATATTTTTCCAATAACCCCTCCTTGATTAAAATTCCTGAATAATCCCCCCATCCTTAGTGGGAATAATAAACAATTTGATTATTGCATAAATTCTTTAAAAATGAAAGAAGATCTTTTTGTTTTCAGTGATCAGCCTTGAAATATGGAATGATGATGCCTATAATCGATTATCGCTATATGAAAACAATTTGAATCAGACAGATTTTGATGGCGTTGATGGAAACAATTAGTATGCCCAAGCAAGCTTATCCTGAGAGTTCCCCCCAACTTTTGTATTATGTTTTCAATAGTTATTAAAATGATTCCAGGCTTATTGTCCGGTATCTTTTCTTTCAGAGGCTACCATATCTGATATATAAAACGCAAAATAGCGGTTTTAATCAATAAATGTAGGCTACTGATTTTAAAAATTTGGATCGCGCAAGTTCTTTTCTGTAAATTCAATCAGGTATCACAAAAGTTTTGTTAAGGTGCAAGCTGATACATTTTGGGTAGCTACGCCTTACACGTACATCTCGGCCATTGTTAATGTTATTGCCCGTTCACTTAGTAATCCCTTTTCCAACGCCTCTGGATAAAATCCACCTTCGCGTACTTGTGGTACTGAAAATTGAATATCTCCAATTCGTGTTTTTACAGTTTTATCCTTATACCCATTGGCTATCCTTGCCGGTCTTCATCTCGTTCATACGGGTTTACCACCAATTACTTTTGGCGTTCCTCTTTCATGGCGGCATTGACGATGATCCGAATTAATTCCGGCATGTATTCTAGTCCGTTTCTACTGATTTCTGCGATTAGTTCTTGGGTTGCGGTAAAATTATCTTGGTAGGTCATTCGGTTCTCCTTTTTAGGTTTTCGCAAACTTTAGGATACCTACCTACCTCTTTTTGTTAAGGTCCATGAATTTACAGGAAGAATTCTACGCTACTAAAATTTGCAAAGATTCCAAGTTTTTTAAGTTCAGAATTTATCCAGTTTAAATAACATTTTTCGTTTTCTTTATCCGACATGAGTACTCTTGACAAATGAAATAATGGAGAGCTTAAAGCATAATGTAATGAATTATTTTGGTTCCGAATTTTTTTTTTACTAATCCAAATTTGTCACATAGATCAATAAAATCTTCAATATTACCATTTTTAAAATTTAAAAAATATGTAAATGAGTCTTCGTCAATTATCCACCAACCTGAGTATGCCATATAAACCAAGTTATCTACAGGGGAATTTCCAAAAAAAGATCGCATCAAATCTAATGACTCTTTACAATATGTGTCAATTTCATGTAGACAATAGTGTGCATACTTGACAGTGGGGTGCATTAAGAAATTAACAGTGGATTCAAATCCAACAAGTGATGCATTGTAAATAGCTTTTTTTAAAAATATTGGATTGCCATGTACCAAATTCATCAACCATTCGATATATTCATTTATCTCCCTTGAATCACAATTATGATTTACTAAGGAATTATAGTATTTTTTCACAGAAGATTTTTTTTCAATTTCAAATAAACCCTTCATTAAAGGAATATCTTTGCTAGAATAGAATATTTTTGGATTCTTTGTAATAAACCAATGACGATTTGAGGGAGGTAAAAGGTTTTGTAATTTTTTAAAAAGTGATTCACTATCAATATCATAAAAGATAAATAGCCGCTCTTTATTGTTCAATATCCGTGAAAGCAACTTTACATATTCAAATTCTTCTGGTCTTCCGATGACCCCAGTGACCTGGAAAAATATTTTTTTGATAATGCTGTCATAATCCAGATTTTTACATGAGATAAAATAGTAGAGAAATCCGTTTGAAATGTCATTCCTTTTATTGTTCTTTCGAGCTAATTTGATTACTGCTTGTTCAACAAAGTTAATGATGTTTAAACCAGGAGCGTCCGCTAAAACAATAGTCTGATGATAATCCTCAGAGGAATGAGGAATCTCCTTAGTTAACAATTTACTAGTAATGTCCACACTTTCTAAATCAATAGAATCTAAATTACATCTATCTGTAATTCTTGGATAATTTTTTTCATAAATAAAACCATTGTTTTCAGTAACAAAGTTTAGAAAATCACCTTCATTTAGCAGGTTTTGTCTGAATTGTCTTCCGGCAAGAGTTGCAAGGTTTAATAGATCCTCAGGCAGGTAGAGATATGATGGTAAATCTTTTTGGAGCACCCAGGCTTTTTTAATCATCCTTTGTATGTGATAGCTTGTAAGCGGGTATTTTTTATCATCCAGCTCTCCACGAAACCAAGCACTCGGAGAACCAATGTGGCATTTCAAGAATTTTACTAAATATTTTTGTGGGCTGTCAGTGGGTAAATAGTCGGGATCAAATTCACGCAAACTATAGAAAGTCTCCCGAAGGTATTTCCCGAAGAGAGTACTATTTTTTCCATATGAAAAAGGAATTTTTAGATTGTTATTTTTCATAACAGTCTCATACATAAATTATTTAGTAAATATATGGATATTATACAAATTAAACATTATAATTGCAAAAAAGGGGCAAATGAGTCTCTCCCAAGGTTGGTGGGTGAATAAAATCATGTATTCCCATATCTACCGCAACAAGGATTAGATCTATCCCTTTTAGCGCCAAAACATATGCACTATCCACAGCCACAACTCGGTTGTTTTTCCACACCAACTTTTTCTTAATCGGGCTGCTCATTGCTGCACATCTCGCCATGCTGTCATCGGGCCGATCTTTGTTCTAAACACATTGTTATATAGTAGAGCAATCCCCCGACAACTAAGTCCAGGCCGGAACACGATTGTTGCCAAAACTTTAATCCGTTCCGTTTATTGCGCATGACTTACTCCTTCGGGGTAGTGTCGGAATTTCCAATGACATAAACAACATCGATATTGATATACGATTACTTCATGTAAGGATGGATCTTTTACCCGTTTTTATCTTTTTTTCTGCGCTGGAATGTTTTTCCTATGCAATATGGAGACTTTGTTAAGCGACTTTCTTCAACACCTCTAACCCCGTTTAGTTGGATTGTCACAATTGTCATAATGACAAACTTATAACAACAAAAGCTTATGGTTTTTTGATACCCCGGGTTTGGGGACGGTTGCGTATTTGAGATCACAAAGAAATTTCTTGCTTGTTCAAAAATTACACACAGCCTGCTGAGCGAAAATAACCACATTAAGGGTTATCAGGGAATGTCACGGTATATTCTAACAACAATGTCACGGTATGTGAAAAATTACTGCAATTCGCCCAAAATATTCAGTATTTGCTGCAATTTTCATCAAAACCGGCTTATTAATGCAATCTCTTTTAGAAATCTGAATAATTTTTGCAGAAGAATTCGTTATGCTTAAAACGACAACAACACTCTAAAAGATGGTCATAGAAAAAACGTAATAGAACAACCTATGCATCTGACAGAGTTGTTGTAGAAAACAACATGAGTGATTGTTAACAAAATTGCCAACGTCAACAAAATAAATGTCATAAAAAAACATGATACGGCAAAACTTGAAACAAGCGAAAGGTTTGAAACTGGTTAGCAAGCAAACTGGAGAAAAAAACAATCTGTGTTTTTCGTATAGTTATGAACTGGAGTGCGATTATGTACCGGGGTAAAGTTGTTAGTCTAAAAACAGGAAAAATATTTTTCCTACGATCTTATTTAGAAGCGGAGTTTCTAAAACTCCTTGATTTTGACCCCTCTGTCAAGACTTACTCATATGAAGCATTTGCGTGGGAGTATGATTTTAATGGCAGGCTCAGGACCTACTTGCCCGATTTTTTTGTAGAGTTTTATGATCAACGCCCATGTGTGGTTGAGGTGAAACCCAGACATCAGCTGGATCATCCGAAAAACCTGAAAAAATTTTCCTGTGGTGAGTCTTGCTGTGAAAAACTGGGGTATCGCTATCTTGTAAAAACGGATGAGGAAATTCAGAAACCATATCTCCTCGAAAATGTAAAATTCTTGCGACGTTTTAACGTTGTTGTTGTTCCGTTAGAGGTGCAAACACAAACTGTGGAAATCTTACAACATGGCGACCGATTAAGACTGGATCATTTGATGCGGATGATCCAGACGGAATCGAAAAATCTTTTAGTTTTCATATACTCTCTGCTTTACGCGGGAAAACTTGTCACGGAGTTAACGCATACCCCAATCCACCTCAAATCTTATATCTGGCTGCCGCTCGAATTTGGAGGTAAAAATGTCTAAAATATTCTTCCGGATTGGCCAAAAGTTTCAATGGAGGGGGATTGGTTATCGCATCGATGAGGTTGGATTACCGGATCAACAAATCAAAGTTTTTAACATTGGTTTAAAAAAACATGAGTTGTATGGTATAGAAGAAGTTTTACAGGCGTACTGCGCGGACGATCTTGAGTTTGAACGAGATGATGATATTAAAAACAAAAACGAAGATCCAAACCAAAACCAGGAGGGTCTGGATTATTCGATGCTTCCTGGTGAGAAACAGGATCTTATTAAACAGCGTTATCAGATAATTAAATCTCTCCTGGATATGCAACCAAGTCAACGCACAACAGCTCTTGTTCAACAGCATAGTGAAGCGTGGTTTGAAAAATTGATTAGTCAATTACCCTTGGAGGAACAAGAGAAATTAAAATTACGCAGGGCAACAGGTAAACGCATGCCTGCTGCTTATGCAGTCAGCGATCGCAGCATCCGAGAGTGGATACGGCAATTCGAACGGTCTGGTCGTGATATCCGGTCCCTACTGCCCCAAACACAGCGTAGTGGGGGAAGAGGCAAAAAGCGAATTCATCCAATAGCGGATAAAAAGTTGATGCAAGCATTGGAAGCTAAATTTTTACAACATAATCGTCCTCCACTAACAAAAGCCTATGAGGAACTCATTCAAACAATCACATATGAAAATAAATTTAGTGCTGAACCAATTTCAATTCCGCACATCTCAACCATGCGTAGGCGTCTCGGTGCAATGGACCCGATCGATGTTATGGAGCGTCGTTATGGAAAGGATTTTATCAAGCGTAACGGCAGGTTGATTGGCGAGGGGGTAAGGGTGGCTTACCCAATGGAAAGGTGTGAAATTGATCATAGTATTCTCCCCATTATCATTATTGATGAAAAACACCATATTCCGCTTGGGAGACCTGTTTTAACATCTATGATAGATACTCATACAAAGTTGATTACCGGTTTTTATTGCAGTACGGATCCCGCTGGTTATGTTGGGGTCCAGGGCTGCCTATACCATGCTATCCAACCCAAATTGGATGCAAAAAAAGATTATGATACCAGCCATGATTGGTTAGGATTCGGTATCCCGGATACTCTTGTTGTAGATAATGGGTTCGAGTTTGTTGGATCAAGCTTAGAGGATGCTGCTTTGCAGCTTGGGATGGACATTGATCGCAATGATGCCTACTCGCCGTGGTTAAAACCAATGGTGGAACGATTGTTCCGCACCCTTGATTCTCAGTTATTTGCCAACATTCCGGCAGCTACCCTAAAAAAGATTTTTGGGGGAAGCGGATATGATGATCGCCGGGAATATCGATGTTTAACAGAAAAGGTTTTAAATCGCATTTTAACTGTTTTTTTCGTCGATATTTATCCGTACGATGCTCATCGTGGTTTGGATGGCCGCTGTCCAGCGGAGGTTTGGAACGCTGAAATTGAACGGGGCAGACTCCCGGCGCTTCCTCCAGACAACCAGGAATTAAAGGGATTATTGGGACGAAAATTTACCCGAAAAATACACCACTATGGAATCGATTTTGAAAATCTTCGCTACCAAAACACGGAATCGAAGGACCTTTTTAAATTACGCACCAAACTCACTACATTATCTGCCTCAGAGCAGCAGGTAACCATAAAAGTCGATCCGACCGATCTCGGAAGCATATACGTATTTGATCATATTTACTCAAAAAAATTTATTCCCCTGGTAGCCGTCCCCAGTCTTCAGGAATACGCTTCAGGACTATCTTTATATGCTCATCATAGCATTCATGCATACCAACAGCAACTCATCCGGGAGAGTGCGAAAAGTCATGAAATAAGCCTTATCGAAGCTCGTAATCGCCTAAATGAAATCATTAGCCGAGATCTTGTTACAGTAGGATCGATGCGAAAAGCCAGAAGAGCAAAGCGGTTGATTGTTCATTCTGACAGCAAAACGAAACAAACGGAAAAAATCGATCACCCAAATGACCGTTCTGCTTTTAATTATGATGATCTAGGAACACAAGAACAGGAAATGGAAACAGATAATTATTCAGAGTCTGAAGGTAGTTTTTTCTCTGAGGTTGTTGATGAGTGGGATGTAACCAATAATATTTTAGAGTTGAGGTAGACATGGCGGAAGAAATTTCTTTGGTTGAACGAATCAAAATGATCGAGAATCTTTATATTATCACCCCTGAAATTAAACAAGCACTCGAAACGATACGGATATGCCGTGATTCTGGGTACAAACCCTATGAACCGTACTGTATGACAATTGAGGGACCATTTGGTTCAGGAAAAACGGAATTGGCAACTCGTGTAGTACAAGGAATTCTTAATGATTATGCAGAGACACAGTCAGCCATAAAAGCTGTTTTGTTAACTACACCCGTGAATCCGACCGAGAAAAAACTTTCCCAGGAATTTTTTTTTGGATTGAAAATTCCGTTTAGAGGTCGAACCGACGCCCACATTATGGCAGAGACAATCAAGAGAAACATCGATTACTTTCGACCAGAACTAATCTTTATAGACGAAATTCAACATTTTTTTGATGGGCAAACTTCACGATTGATTATTTCAGCATGTGATCATCTCAAACAAATAATTAAACAAAGTTCAGCTCCCATTATTTTGATGGGGCTTGATGGAAAAGTTGCGGAGTTTTTGGAGTTGAATCCTCAGTTAGGTTCACTTTTTATCAATACACATCACATGAAAAATTTCAATTGGGATGAAAAAAAACCGGAATCTATTCGGTATCTACAAGAATTTTTGTTTCATGTTGAGGACGGTTTTCATCTAAAATACCCGTCCAACCTGGCAGAGACATCGATGGCTCAAAAACTTTTTTTGGCGTCAAAAGGCGTAAAACGAGTTCTGATGCGACTCTTAATAAGGGCAGCTAAACAGGCTATACAATCAGGAGAAGAAAAAATCAATTTATCGATCTTATCACAAGTTTGGTTGCAAATTGGCAGGGGTCCTGGGTCATCAAAAAGAAACCCGTTTTCATTTGGATGAGGTGAACTATGCCCAATAGATTTATCAAAGTACTACCGAGAGAAGGCATGGGGATGCGAAGTTACCTTATTGAATTAAAAGAAAAAAATGTGTTATTGAGAATGGATACCCTTTTTATTCTTGCTGGAATTAGAGCACCAGAGCCCAAATATTTAGATTTGCTTACCCCGCAGTATTTACCAGCTATCGCGAAATTGTCAGAAGTAGGGGTGAAAAAATTGTATAACATGACATTTCACTCTTATTCCGAATATTTCCAAGAATTCTGGAGGATACCAACAAAAAATTATAAAGGTTTGAGATATTATAGATTATCTCGTAATCGATTTATTGATCTAGAAAGAATGCCACACGTTCGTGAATTTAATAAACGGGTTGTATGTAAAAAATGCATTCGAGAAGAAGGTTTTTCAAAGCTCTGTTGGAACTTGAAATATATAACTGCCTGTCCAGATCATGGAATTTTATTAACTCACCCCAATACTCAAGTTAATAATTGTGGTGAGATTGAAAAATTGGCGAATGCGGTAATCTACCACTTTTTACGTGTGCCTATAAAAATGAATCCATTTAATTCTTTGAAATTTCCGGACCTGAATTTAAAGGTTTCCTCAGCAAATTTTTTCTCTTTTTTTAATTTTTTAATAGAATTTATAAAAAGTTTAGAACCTCAAGAATATTTAAGTGGACGTAACTTAGACTTAAATTATGATAATAATGTTATATCTCAAGCATATACCATTCTGTCTGATTGGCCGGAGTCTTTATATCTACTGTTAGATCAGTTTTTAGAAAAACAAAATAAAAAACCAGGATCATCAGAAAATCGCCTCTTTGGATTGGAGTCTTTATATTCTCTTATATTAAAAAAAGCACCCCAGAACAATCTATTTAAAATTTTTCTTCAAGAAATTCGTAATTTCATTGAAAAAAAATTTGTATTTCCTAGCTTAGAGATTGAGCAAAACCAAGGTGGCAAATCCTTTACGCATTGGACCAGGAAAATTTTACAACACCCTCCCTATAATACTCCTTCCGATGAATATAATTCTCCTACAATTTTTAATAAATGTAGTCAGTATGTGGATTGGTATGTAATAGACATTTATCTCAAAGAAAAAGGAAAAAATTGTTATTCATTGAGGGAATATCAAAAAAAAATGAATATTCCTTATGATGTTTTGGTTTTTCTATTTGAAAATGGATTTTTAGAAACGGTCCTATTTGAAAATACTTTGTTTAGCGAAAAATTAATTGATGCTGGAATTAATTTTTTTGGATTTACTTTCCATGCAAATAAAATTAGGAAACATCAGCCAATACATTATTTCCTTAATAACGGGTTTTCAAATATTTACATTGATTTTGATCATGCGCTTCACAAATTTCATGGAAATGAAGCATTGTTTTTTAAATCTGTAGCTGCAAGGGTCATCCGATATAGACCTATTAAAAATAAAAATTCTACCCCTCATGGTTATCTTTATTCAGAAATTGATTTAAATACAGTAAAGAATATTCTAGATCAACGTTCGATAAAAAACAAATTACTATGTGATATATCTTGCTTTGAGAGACCCAAATTCAAAGACCCAGCCATCTGTTTCTGGAGGCAATCTGGACTTATTCAATCCTATGATGCAAATCCTGGAAGCAGTTCTTTTGGTAGTATTGATTGGTATGAAATTAATTATTTAAAACTTTGTCTTATTACCTTTGGCCAAATAATGGTACTCCTAAATCTATCTGAATCGGAATTAAAAGATTTCATAAAAAATGAACGTTTGGTCAGTTATACTGAACCTCAATTACGAGTTTATTCATTAGCAGAAAATTATCATATTAAGGAGTTGTTATCGAAAATTAAAAATAGAAAAATCAGTTTGTCAAAAGTTAAGTGGTTTCTTGGGACAAAATTTCCTATTCCTCAAAAGAATATTAGCAATTTGGTCAATCAAATAATAGACGAAGATCCGAGCCTGGGTTTAGATCCGAAAAACATACTAGTCAGAATTTTTGAAATCATTCGTATCCAAAATCGAAAATTATGGCCGGATGTACTCATATGTTTCCTTAACGAAATTTATCCCCCGTTTGTTTTGTCTCTAGGTGTTTGCTATCCTGAACAACATCTTATAGATAGAATTCCCCAAACTTATTTTTTAGATATCTTTACAGAAGCGAAAGTAATAATCGATGATGATGACTGAGCGGGATCTTTATGCAAGCGCCAAACAAACTGGGATTATATCTGCAAAGCAGGATAACACGCTTACTTCAGCCGGTATGGAATTATTATGTAAAGAATTACGGCAAATAAATGAGAACCCAGAAAAATTTAACAACCAGATTACGCAGTATTTGAAACATTTCGGTGGTGCTTTGCCTGCACATGAACCAATATCCGCAATCTTCGCAACAAAAGAATTATTTTTTACTTGTATTGGAGTAGACGGTTCGCAGATCTATCCAGATCCTTTCAGCCCCATACGATTCGGTTGGGTGTCTGCCTTAGCTTATGAAATGGGGCATGGGGTAACCCTGAAAGACGGTTTATGTGTTTCTGAACAGATCCTGGATCTGGCAGAAGATGAACAAACTGTTCGAAATTATATTGATCTATCACGGGCTGTAATTGAAATGAAGGTAGCTTCTGAAGTAGCTGATAAGGGCGGTTCCAATAAAGTCGTTTTACTAGATGGGAGTTTAATTCCTTGGGCCTCTTTTTCAAGGAATACTTCATTAAGAATTCGCAGTCTGTTGGATCAATATCAAACATATTTTAGTAAAAGTCAGGGCTCATTGATAGCGTCCGTGATCAGTAATCCGCATTCCAGATCAGTGATTAATTTAATTGAGTTTTCATTGGTTATCCCGGTGGATGCTTATAAACCGGTACGCTATGGTTATCGAGACCGTGATCTCTTCACACATGTGTTAAAAAATGGAGAACGTTCTGCAATATTTTTTAACGGTTCCGCTCATAACCAACGTTTTACCAAAAAGGGATTAGGCATTTATTTCTTTTATTTGAAGGTAAACGATGAAATTATGCGAATTGAACTTCCCCAGTGGATTGCCAAAGAGCCGGAAAAAGTGGATCTGGTGCACAGTGCGATTCATTATGATAGTACCGATTTAAGTTATCCTTATTCTTTAGCACAAGCCCATTACCATGTGGTCCTTAAAAATGACGTAGCCGATGCAATTCGTAATCTTGCTGAATCTGCTTATTATCAAGCAGGGGGAAAGGTCAGGCATTGGTCTGCAAAAAATCGAATAAAGCATTCATAATTTCCCCTCCCACTTCCCCCTAATTCGGGTGTATTCGGCAAAAAATGGTCTATAATTAGACAACGACTACGATGGTGAGGGAGTGTATGATGGATGATCGATGGGTGACTGTGGAAGAGATGGCCGAATATCTTCAAGTCAGTAACGACACAATTTATACCTGGATTAAGGACAAGGCGATGCCCGCACATCGGGTGGGACGCAAATGGATGTTTAAACAGACCGATGTGGATTCCTGGGTCAAATCCGGCGCGGCTGCGATCCCTGGCACAGAAGGTGATCATTAATGGAGGATCATTATAAATTATCGTTCACGGCAGTCAGTCTGGGGTTAAGTGAATCCCTGGTGATTGCCGAGACCTATCTCTCGACTGGGGATTGGGAAAGAACGAAAGAACGGGTTAAAGAGAAAAATCTACTACAAGCCCGGGTAAGTTCCAGCGTTCAACGGATGTATCAAGAAGTGGAACCACGTTTACAAACCTTATCCGAAGGGCAAATGCACTTTTTAGTAGAAGAAGCCAATTTAAATGAACAAAAACAAATGCTGTGGTATATGATCTGCAAACGGTATTCTTTCATTCGTGATTTTGCCGCTGAAGTGCTTTTCCGGCGGGTGCAGCTACTGCATACCGATTTGCAGGAATATGATTACACAGTGTTTTTTAATGAAAAAGCCGATTGGCATGATGAACTGCGAAATTTAAAGGAAACTACTCAAGTAAAGATCCGCACAGTGTTGTTCCGTATGCTGCGAGAAGCGGATTTTTTGACAACGGAAAATCAAATCATTCCCTGTATTCTTTCTCCAGCGGTGGTAAATCAAATTGAAATTGATGTCCCGTGGAGTTTAACTATTTATCCAACCCAAATTAACCTGATTAAGGAGGGGGAACATGGCACTACCTGATTTATTGGAACAAAAGATCCCGGAACGCTTTAAGCATTTGCTGAACGTTCTGAAAACGAAGCAGTTTCTTTCAATGAAAGGCCCAGGTAATGATGTTCCCTTTTTTATCTGCCCCTATCATCCGCATGAGGCTGTAGAATGGGAAGAGATTGTAGGGCAGTTAACCAACCAGCTGGCCAACGCTGGAATTAAAGTCCTGGTAATTAACTTATACGATCTATGTCTGGAATTGATTTACCAAGAGGATAACTGGGAGACGGTTGTCGAATTTGAACGAGAAAATAGTAAGGCGGAGCTGTTGGATCTGCTGCAAGGCATGCTGGACCCGCAGGATTTTGTTATCCCAGCCATCGCCGAAAAACTGAATCTGACCCCATGTGACCTTGTTTTTATCACCGGTGTTGGGGAAGTTTTTCCTTACCTGCGTTCCCACAGCCTGTTAAATAACCTGCAAAGCACAATCAAAGACCGACCTATGCTCATATTTTATCCCGGAAAGTATGTTGAGGTAGGGGAGGGCAGCACAGCCCTGGTATTGTTTGATCGTCTGCGCGGCAACCAATATTACCGTGCCACGAACATCCTTAATTATCAAATTTAAAAGGGGAATCCCAAATCATGTCATTAAAAGAAATCTTTGCCAAACCTGTTGACCGACCCATTGAAGGGGTGATTAAAGCTGATGACGAAAGCAGTTTACAAAACGAGGTAGAAGAATATGTGCTGACAAAGGAGGTCAGCGGGCACCTGACCAATTTTTTGGAAGCTTATATTAATTCTCCGATCGCCAACGGCGCCTGGCTCTCAGGCTTTTTCGGATCGGGGAAGTCCCATCTGTTAAAAATGTTAGCCCTCCTGCTCGAAAACCGTGAGATCAATGGCAAAAACATGCTTGTTTATTTCCTGCCGAAATGCGGAGATGATGAGTTTTTAAAAGGAAATATCAAACGGGCCCTTCAGATTCCCTCAAAAAGTATCCTGTTTAATATCGATCAAAAGGCAGACCAGATTACCACTTCAGACCGTGACGCGGTACTGGCTGTTTTTGTTAAAGTATTTAATGAGATGTGTGGTTATTATGGAAAACATGGGTTTATCGCCCAGTTTGAACGTGATTTGGTCAGGCAGGGAAAATATGAAGATTTTCAAACCGCGTATGTTGAAATAAGCGGGAAGCCATGGTTGGAGGATCGCCACATGGCTTTGGCGAAAAATTCAACCATTGCCCAGGTTTATGCCCAGGTAACCGGCAGTGATCAGGAGCATGTGGTCAATATCATCCGAGAGTATCGCCAGGATTATAAATTTTCAATTGAAGATTTTGCCCATATGGTTAAAGAGTATATCGATCAGCAGGAACCCGGTTTCCGGCTTAATTTTTTTGTGGATGAGGTCGGGCAGTTTATTGCCAATGACACTCAATTAATGCTCAATCTGCAAACGATTGCGGAAAGTCTCGCAACGATTTGTGACCGGCGTGCATGGATCATCGTCACCTCGCAGCAAGATATGAAAACGGTGATTGGGGACATCAACGCAAATCAAGAACAAGATTTTGCCCGCATTCAAGGCCGTTTCCTCAAAAAGCCGATTCAATTAACCAGTGCCAATGTGGATGAAGTGATTGCTACCCGTTTATTGAAAAAAACTGAATATGGGGAACGGCTTTTAGAACCGATTTACCGTCAACAGCATAACAATTTCGGCACCCTATTTGATTTTTCCGGTGGAAGGTCCTATCGAAATTTCCGTCACGAAGACCATTTTATTAGTTTGTATCCTTTTGTCCCTTACCAATTTGACCTTTTCCAACAGGTGTTAACCAGTCTCTCTGCCCATAACGCTTTTACCGGGCGTTACACAGCCATTGGAGAACGTTCCATGTTAGGTGTTTTTCAGGATGTTGTTGTTACTTTAAAGGAAGAGAACCCCGGGGTACTGGCGACATTTGACCGCATGTACGAAGGGATCCGCACGGCGATTCGCACCCAGGTGCAGCATCAAATCCAAATCGCAGAGAAAAATTTAGAAGATCCATACGCCATTCGTGTGTTAAAAGCACTTTTTTTGATCAAGTATGTGAAAGATTTTAAAGCCACGCTGCACAATATTCGCGTGTTGATGACCGAATCTTTTGAACAGGAACTGGGCCAGCTGACCAAAAAGATTGAAACGGCCTTAATCCTCCTGGAGCAGCAGACCTATATCCAACGAAATGGGGATGAATACGAATTCCTCACCGATGAAGAAAAAGATGTAGAAGAAGAAATTAAAAGCACCGAAGTGGATTCTTCCCAGATCTTGGATGAAATTAAAAAGATGGTTTTTGATGGGGTGATTAAATCGGTGAAACTACATCACGAAGCCTCAAAACAGGATTTTGATTTCACAAAGAAGGTTGACCAAAAGCTGTTTGGGCGTGAATATGAACTGGGCATTCAGGTGATCTCTCCGGAACATGAACACGCCGCAAATCCGACTAGGTTAAGTATGATGTCTTCGGTATCCCCGATGGTTATTGTTGCCTTACCAGCCGATAACCGCGTTTTGCTGGACCTGTATTTATACTGCAAAACGATCCGTTATATCCAACAAGCCACCACCAACAACCAAAATGAAACTTTCTTGCGAATTCTCAGCGAAAAACGGATGCAAAATCAACGCCGTTATACCGACTTACAGACGTCCATTCAGAATATGCTCACCAAAGCCGATTTTTACGTCAACGGCACCTGTCTGGAGATCACCAGCCAGGAACCCAAAACACGCATCGTGCAGGCCTTTAATGAATTGGTCATTCGCACCTATTCCAGCCTGGGCATGCTGGGTGGGGTCGCTTACCAGGAATCCGAAATTTGGAACTTCTTAACCAGGGAACAGGATGCCTTATTTGACCAGGATGCGTATGAAAACAGTGAGGCACAAATCGAACTGCTCAATAAGATTCAGCAGGAATATCAAAAAGAACATCGTGTCACCTTCAGCAAGATCAGGAATATTTTCAGCAGTCGTCCGTACGGATGGTCGTTGGCCGCTATCCAATGCCTGGTGGCTATTTTGCATAACCGTGGCAAACTTGAAATCCGTTCTGACAGTAATATCCTCGATGGGCGGGCGTTAAACGATGCCCTGCGCAACACCCACGGCTTCAGCAACCTGCTCGTGCAGCCTCAAATTGACTTCAGCAACCAGCAAATCCGCAGCCTGAAAGATTTTTACCGGGAATTTTTTGACAACCAACCCTCCGGTAATGACGGACGCAGTTTGGGGATGGAAACCAAACAGGCCCTGTTGGATTTGACGGGCATTCTAAAAAATATGCAAATCAACCAGAACCGTTTTCCCTTCCTGGCTGTATTGGGGGATGTGGTGAACCGGCTGGAAACCTTAAATAAAAAACCCTATCCTTATTTCCTGACAGAATTCAGCCGGGAAAGCGAGGAACTTCTCGATTTAAGGGAAAATGTAATTGCCCCAATTCGCCGTTTTATGGGCGGAGACCAAAAAGAGATTTATGAAACCTGCCGGAAATTTTTAGACCGTATGGAAGGTAATTTTGATGCGGTGGATGCATCTCAGATACAGGACCTGCGCGAAATGCTGGCGGATCCCCATTGTTACCGTGGAAACCAGATGGTACAGGCCCGCACGTTGATGGATAACATTCGTAAACAAATTGAGGATAAATTAAACCACGAACGCACGCAGACGATTAACGCCATTGAGGGCCGCAAACAAGCCCTGCTGGAATACGCCGATTATCAAAAACTGACCTCCCACCAGCAGCAGCAGATACTGGAAGAGATTACCCTTTTTGTCAAAGGGCTGGATATGATAAAAATCATTGCTTCCGTACGTGACAGCCGCCGCCGGTTTGAAGAGGTGACCTACCCCAGCCTTTTAGAGCAGATCAGCGCCTTGGCAGTCGCCACCGTTGTTCCGGACATACCGGGGTCGACCGATCCGACCCCAAATCCTACCCCGCCTGTAGAGCGGGTTGTGGTTTCCATCCGCAGCATCCGGGCCAACAGCAGCCAGCAAGTTTTGGAAACGGAAGCGGATGTGGATGCTTATCTGGTTGAATTTAAACAGGCTTTGCTGGAAACTATTCAGCAAGGCAAACGCATCTCACTCTAGGAGAAACCATGGATACCACCGCCTTAAAAAAATTCGCCCAGGAAGCACGCAAACAACTCATCCGAGAAGTGCAGGCCCGTTTACAGCAGGTGCTGCTGACCGACAGCGTCGAACGTCATCAAAAAGCGGTTTTAATTGAAGAACTGCAAAAGCGGATCCAACAAACCTCCCGCGAACAGGTGATTGAAGCCGTGGCCTACACCTGGTTTAACCGCCTGTGTGCCTTACGGTATATGGATTTAAACGGCTTTAACCGCATCGGTGTGGTTTCTCCCGCCAGCGGCGCCACCCAGCCGGAGATTTTGCAGGAAGCCAAAGGCGGTTATATTGAGGAGACCTTACAGGTCGATCGTAAACAGGTGTTGGGCCTGTTAAGTAATACCCACCCGGCGGATAACCCCCAGCAGGAAGCCTACCGTTTATTACTGGTGGCGGTCTGCAACCAATTGGCCGGACCGATGCCGTTCCTGTTTACAAAAATCGAAGATACCACCCAGTTATTAATGCCGGTCGATCTGCTTTCGGGGAGTTCCATCCTCAATCAGGTGCGCCAGGTTTTAACACCGGAAGCCTGCCAGGATGTGGAAGTGATCGGTTGGTTATACCAGTTTTACATCTCCGATAAAAAAGATGAGGTCATGGGACGCAAAAGTGCCGTGCCAACCGAAGATATTCCCGCTGTGACCCAACTCTTCACCCCGCACTGGATTGTGCAGTACATGGTGGAAAACTCCCTGGGCCGCTTGTGGTTGTTAAATCACCCTGAATCCAGATTGATCGAAAAGATGGCGTATTATATTAAGCCCATTGAACAAGAAGCGGAATACATCCATCTCTCCTCCCCCGAAGAAATCCGTTTGTGCGATCCGGCCTGCGGCAGCGGACATATTCTAACCTATGCCTTTGATCTCTTATATGCCATTTACGAAGAGATGGGTTACGACCCGGTCCAGATTCCGGCCCTGATCCTGAAACACAACCTGTATGGGATTGAAATTGACCAGCGCGCGGGTTCATTAGCGGCTTTTGCCCTCTATATGAAAGCCTACGAAAAAGACCGCCGTTTAACCCGACGGAATGTAAAACCCAACATCTGCGTGATGGAGAATATCACCTTCAGCGCGGCTGAACTGAAGACCTATATGGAAAAACTGGGCAGCGACCTTTTCACCCAGGATTTATGGGAGGGTTTAAAACAGTTTGAAGACGCCACCACCTTCGGCTCGTTAATCCGCCCCAGGGTGCGTAACCCTCAGGCCATCAGGGAACGTATGCAGGAACGGGGGGTGTTTAACGACCTGTTTCTATATGAAACCAACCGCAAGGTGGAGAAGGTGCTGGAGATGGTCACATATCTCTCCCCCAGGTATCAGGTGGTGGTTGCCAACCCGCCCTATTTTGGGAATTTTGAAACAAATTTTAAAAAATTTGCGAAGGATAATTACCCGGACAGCAAATCAGATACTTTTGCTATGTTCATTGAACGTGGGTTTGATTTAATACAAAACCTTGGATTTAATGCAATGGTCACCATGCAAAGTTGGATGTTTTTATCTTCGTATGAAGAATTACGTAAAAAACTTCTTCATACGGTTACTATAGATTGTATGGTACATATGGCTAATATGGTGATGGGGATTGCTTTTGGAACAGCAGCAACCGTTTGGCGAAAAAACTATTTGCCTGAATACAAAGGTGATTATTCGTACGTGAATTATGAAGATTTATCCGAAGCAAATCGGCCCAAAGAATTTCCTGTTAAAAATGAACGACTGACAAAAGCTTCTGCCGCTGATTTTAATAAAATCCCCGGTTCCCCGATCGCATACTGGGTTAGTGATCGGGTCAGGGAGGTGTTTATGGAGGGGGTAAATCTTAGATCGATAATAACAATTAAACAGGGAATGGCTACCAGTAATAATGAAAGGTTTGTTAGAAATTGGAGTGAAGTGTCGTATGGAAATATTGCATTTAATTGTTCTTCTTTAGAGGAATCTGAACAGCGTTATGAAAAGTGGTATCCATATAATAAAGGCGGCCCATATAAAAAATGGTATGGAAATAATTTACTTCTTGTAAATTGGCATAATAATGGAAAGGAATTAAAAAAGTTTCAATCTCAATTAAATCAAGGATGGCATGTTAGATTAAAAAGTCGGGAATATTATTTTTTAGAATCATTAACTTGGTCTTCATTAACATCAGGGTCATTATCTGTACGATATTCAAATAAAGGTTATATATTCGACACGAAAGGAAATTGTATATTCTCAAATAAAGTTGATAGAAAAGAAATTGTCTTAGGTCTTTTAAACTCGATAGTGGCTAAAAATATAATGTCGTTTTTAGCCCCAACTTTGGATTTCAATGTTTATGTTTTAGCAATGTTCCCATTTATAGATTCTACTTTTTATTCATATTTACTACCTAATGTAAAAAAATTGATTGAATTTTCAAAAAAAGATTGGGATTCATATGAAACCTCTTGGGATTTTGAGCGTATATCGCTGTTAAAAACGGTAAAACAATACCTCAATTTAAAAGATGCTTACACAGCTTTACGACAGGAATGGTTAAAAACCATATTAGAAATGCAACAGTTAGAGGAAGAAAATAACCGTATTTTTATCAAAGCCTACGGACTGCAAGACGAACTCACACCGGAGGTGCCGCTGTCCGAAATTACCCTGACCTGCAACCCGCACTACCGCTACCCGGATACAAAAAGCCGAAAAATCAGTGAAGCCGAACGTGAAGCCAGGCTGCTGGAGGACACCATGAAGGAATTCCTCTCCTACGCGGTGGGCTGCATGTTTGGGCGCTACTCGCTCGATAAACCGGGCTTGATCCTGGCTAACCAGGGTGAGACGGTGGCTGATTATCTGAATAAGGTTGGAACAACAACCCCTACGTTTACACCCGATGAAGATAACGTCACCCCGGTTCTGGATGGGGATTGGTTCCCGGATGATATCACCAACCGCTTTAAATCCTTCTTAAAGATCACCTTTGGGGAAGAAAATTATGAAGATAACCTGAGCTTTATCGAAAACGCCCTGGGGAAAGACCTGCGTTCCTATTTTGTGCGGGATTTTTACAAAGACCACGTCCAGACCTACAAAAAACGCCCGATTTATTGGCTCTTCAGCAGCCCCAAGGGCAGTTTTAATGCCCTTATTTACATGCACCGCTACCGCCCGGATACGGTTTCGGTTTTGCTGAACAAATACCTGCGCGAGTATCAGAACAAATTACGTGCCCGGCGGGAGTACCTCGACTCGGTCGAGCGCAGCCCGGGTGCCAGCAAAAAAGATAAAGTGGATGCCCAAAAAGAAAGCCGCCAGATTGACAGTACCCTGTTGGAACTGCGCGATTATGAAAGTGAAATCATTTATCCCCTGGCCACCGAGCAGATTTCGATCGATCTGGATGATGGGGTGAAGGTAAACTACGCCAAGTTTGGCAAGGCCTTGAAGGGGATTTAGGGGGGAGGGGATGAAACAAACAATTAGGTTTTTCATATTTGTAGTTTTGATTTTTTTCTTGGTGTTTTTAGGAAGTATTGTGTTTTTTCCACCGTGGTTAGAGCAAAACAACTGGTTTAAAACACTTACCTTATTAATTATTGCAGGAGGATTAATTTTTGTTGTTGAAGAGTTGTTATTGGGCGGGCTTTCAAAATTTTTAGAGGGGCTAGATTTTCAAGAACGGATGGTATATAGCTTTGGAAAAAAATATCAGAAAATTTCAGAGCAGATTGATGAATTTACACGACAAGAAATAAACAAAGAAAAGAAAAGTAATAAATATATTCCGAATATATTTGTAGAGGTTTCTGATATCAAAGAAAAGCTTCGTTATTTCTGTGAACCTTATCTTTTTTTCGAAAAAATCGTCGAACAAACAGAAGCAAATTTGAATAACGCATATGTTGTTAACCTTTTAAGAACTCTGGATTATCCATTAGGGGATTACACTAAACAACACCATCCTAAAAAGCCAAAAGATAAAAATTCTTTAAAATCTGAAATAGACAAATACCTTGATGTAATAAAAGAAAAAGAGAAATTTTTAAATATTTTTCCAGATCATGATGCAGGGTTAAAACCTGAATATAAAGAGAAAATTCCTGAAAATAAAATTCACAAGTATGAATATATTTATTCAAATCTTCAATTCACTGGAAGTTATAGATGGGCAATATCAGATTTATATGAAGATTTAAAAACTCTCCAAAATAAAATTTTTCTTATAAAGAGTGAAGCAGGACATGGGAAAACAAACCTCCTTTGTGATTTAGCGGAAAATTATTTAATCAAAAAAGATAAAACCTGTCTTTATTTTTCGACAAGGCAATTTAATGACATTGGTGAGAATGAAACGATTGAAGAAAAAATCATCAAGATCTTATTTGGCACGAATAAATATACATTCGACGATTTGATTTCATTCGTCAAATTCGATAAGACAAAACGCACATTATTTGTTCTCATCGATGGGCTTAATGAGCATAGAAATTTATCTGTCTTTTCTCAAAAAATTGAGCAATTTCTTCAACGATGTACTTTTATTGATGAATTAAAAATCATACTTACCTGTCGTTCAGAATATTTTGATGAGCGATTCGGCAATTTAATTTCACTTGAAAAAATGTCTGTAATGGATATCGATAAACGGCGATTTGATGAAAGGATTCCACAAGTTCATAGAAAATTCTTGATTTCAAAATATTTTGACCATTTTAATATCCGTATAAATCTTGACCATGTCAGTGAGCAAATCCAACAGCAATTTGATGAAGATAAACTTTTGTTAAGAATATTCTGTGAAGCTTATGACGGAAAACCTCAGCCTGATTTTCTGGAAGATTTATACCGATTAGAAATATTCCACAAATATTTTAAGGTGAAACAAGCTACAATTCCGGACTTGAAAAACACAGTTGAAGTTGTTGTAACTTGGGCAATAAACAACCAGCATTTTTCAGATATCCCCATTGATAGTTTTGAAAGCGGTGTCCAATTAAGGCTTGATGATATTGCTTATGAAAATATTATCGTAAGGAAGGATATTAAGAAAAAAGAGGATGTGGCTTTTGGTGAAGGGGAAGTAGTGAATTTTGTTTATGATGAATTTCGTGATTTTTTGATCGCTTCCAAAATACTATTAATTTGGGATACAGAACAGGAGTCATCCAAAAATTTAATAAACACCTTTTCAGATCCTGTTTGCAGGATATCTGAAGGGGTAACCAAATATTTATGTTTATGGACGATTAAGAATCACAATTATGAGCTTCTTGATTATATAAGCGATTTTCATTGGTTTGAATCTAAATTTGTTAATTCCATATTTGATACCCCAGAGGATTATATAAATGAAAAAGAAATTAGTTTATTAAAGAATTTCTTTCTAAATGGAAATTATGCTGTTAATATTCTAAGGAATTTGTCATATCGAAATGATACAGTTAAATATTCAATTTTAAATATTAATATTCTTTTTGATATTATTTATGGACTAAGTGAAAAAGAATATTTTGGTTATCTTACCAAAATATTCAACACAACTGACATATATCGTGATTTCGATTTTAGATCAATTTCGATGATTTCATTTCTTTCTATAAAAATTCAAGAAGCAATTGTTAATAAATCAAGTAATCAAGGTAAAATTAAAAATCTTTTAAAATTTTTGGCAATTTTAGTATTAGTTGAAAATAAAAACTTTTTAAAGTCACATTATTCTGTAAATATTCACTATTTGGAAGAAGAAAGATTTCCCGCATTAATGGTATTACGGGAATTAAGAGAAGATGTAGAATTTGAAGTTCTACGCTCTGCTTTGACAGATGTTATAAAAAATTTTAAAATAAAAATAGTTAAGCAGGAATTAATTAACCTATTAGAATTTCTTGAGGGGACATATGAAATATAAGAATCTTAGTTACAGTAAATTTTTTTTATACTTAAAAAAACTGTCTACCGAAAAAGATTTATTAGAAATCGCTGGGGTACATCCAGACACATATGCATCAAGTTTTGTTAAAGAATTATATCAAGCTATTTTTGTTAATTCACGAAATTTAAATAATGAATATCAAAAGTACTATGCGTGCGAATATGATACCGTAGAAGATTTCTTGTTTTGGCGATATGGGGTCGAAAAAGAATTTTTTGAAGGGATTTCAAAGGATAAAACAGCATCAGGGTTTTTCCTCCTTGTTAATAACGATAAAATTACAGTGGGAGAAAATGATGAGATGAATGCCTCGGTACGTGATTTGTTGTCGAAATTGGATGGTGATACATGAAAATTAAAACGGATTTTGTAACCAACAGCTCTTCGACCAATTTCATTTTGGCCACATCAATCGATTTGTCAGAAGAAGTTTTTCTTGATTTGGTCGGTATAAAGGAAGGGTCTCCACTTAAACCGATTTTTGTCAGTCTTTATTTATTAATTACCGAAAAAATGGAAGAATTAAATGATTGGACATTTGAGGAAAAAATTGATCAGTATCATAAATCGGTTGAAGAAAAAATTAAAAGGTTAAAAGACGAGGGCAGGCGTATTTATGCCGGTCGATTAAGTTCTGATACGGAACCAATTGAACAGTTTTTTTGTACTGAATCTTTTGAAGCCGAAAACGAAAACATTTATTTTAACTATCTGGATTGTTCATGGTAAACAAGCACTTGATTGTAAATCAGTATCCCCAACAAAAATATTCCACTATTTTTAACCAAAAAACCGGTTTTTTTCTTCGTGTTGAAGATGAAGGATGTGATGAACCTTTTTGGTGTGAAAATGGTCCGGAATTAATGGATATTTCAATTACCAATTATTGTGATCGGGGATGTGAATTTTGTTATAAAAAATCAAATAGAGTTGGGTCCCATATGAGCCTGGAAAATTATGAAATCATCCTGCAACAGGCTGAGCGGATGAAGGTATTCCAAATTGCTCTCGGCGGTGGAAACCCAAATCAACATCCGGATTTCCCGGAAATTTTACGATTAACCAGAGAAACATATAATATTGTTCCTTCATATACTACCAATGGACGGGGATTAACCAATGAGATTCTAGAAGCCTCAAAAAAATACTGTGGGGCAGTCGCAGTAAGTGCTTACCAACCATATAATGAATGTTTTTCTTCTGTTCAAAAATTCTTGGATTACAAAATTCGAACCAATATCCATTTTTTATTAAAAAGTGACACACTTGAAACAGCAGTCGATTGGTTAAGAAATCCTCCAAAAATACTTTCACAAATTAATGCCATCATCTTTCTCAACTATAAACCGGTAGGGCGTTCTCCTGATTTGAGTTATTTATTACAACCGAATGAGAAGCTCAAAGAGTTTTTTAAGTTAGCTAACGATCCTCACCCTTTTAAAATTGGGTTTGATAGCTGTTCCATATCCGGAATTGTGGAAAATATGTCTGTTTCCCAAACGTTTTTAGATTTTTGTGAAGCAGCTAGGTTTTCCATGTATATCTCGGAGGACATGAAAATGTACCCATGCTCATTTTTGGTAGAGAAATCAGCTGGGGTTCCTGTCTCTTCAAATAATATTCAGGCGGTTTGGCGGAATCATGAGAGATTTACGATTATGAGAGAACTGTTGATGAGGAATCAATGTAATGATTGTGATTTTTGCTCTACCTGTCATGGAGGCTGTCCAATATTTCCTGAAATTAATCTTTGTTTACCAAATATCCCAAATAGGGATAATAGATTGTAATTATTACCAAAAAGGGATATAATACACATGCACGTAATTGCACGACCGACGATCATCAGCTACATTCAGCAGTACCCGGAAACTAAACAGCAGCTGTTGGCCTGGTTGACAGAGGCAGAACATGCGCGCTGGACCTGTCCACAGGACATCACAAACCGCTACCGCAGCGCAGATTTTCCGACCGATCATCATGTCATTTTTGATATCAAAGGCACAAAATACCGTCTGGTTGTGCGCATCCGTTATGCCGATCTTTCTTCACAGGGGACAATTTTTATCCGTTGGTTTGGTCCTCATAAAGAATATGATCTATTGAATGTGGAGAATTTATAATGAAACCGAAAATTATCCGTACAGAAGGGGAGTATCAGGAAGCCCTGGCTTATCTGGAATCATTAATGGACGCAGATCCGAAGTCACCGGAAGTTGAAGAATTGGAATTATTTGCCTTTCTGGTGGAAAATTACGAAAAAGAACATTTTCCGCTTGATCTTCCCGATCCAATTGCTGCGATTGAGTTCCGTATGGAACAGCAGGGTTTAACCCGCAAGGATTTGCAAAAATATTTGGGAAGCCAGAGTAAAGTTTCGGAAGTGATGTCCGGCAAACGACCGTTAAGTTTATCAATGATTCGTAAACTTCACGAAGGGCTTGGCATCCCCGCTGAAGTGCTTTTGCAAGAAAAAGAGGGGCATCTTGCTGAAGCAGCTTTTCATTGGAAGGATTTTCCGTTCGCGGAGATGTTTAAATCCGGATATTTTTCCCCTTTTAACGGCACCCTGGCTGAAGCCAAAGAATATGCCGAAGAGCTGCTGCGCGATCTGTTTAGCGTGTTTCAAGGAAATATTCCGCAGCAAATTTATTGTAAACGTGGGGACCAGACTGTGAATGAAAATGCATTATCTGCCTGGCAAGCTCAGGTTTTGGCGTTAATCAAAAATGAACAGCTTCCACCCTTCGACCGTAAAAATTTAGACGATGCTTTTATGCAAAAATTGGTGCAGCTTTCATATTATGAAAAGGGGCCGCAGTTGGTTAAGGAATACCTCAACAAAAAAGGCATCCATTTTGTGTTTTTGCCGCATTTGGAAAAAACCTATACGGACGGTGCCGCATTCCTAACTGCAAATGGCCGACCAGTGATCGCTTTAACCTTGCGCCATGACCGTCTGGATAATTTTTGGTTTACCTTAATGCATGAGTTGGCGCATGTTTTCCTTCATTTAAAAGATGCTCAGGTCGCCTTTTTTGATGATACCGTCAATGACGGTAAAGAAGTCGATTTGCCAGCGGAACAAGAAGCTAACCAATTTGCCCGGAATGCGCTGATCCCCAAACACTATTGGGAAGCCAACCTCGAACCACAAAAAGAAACATTAAGTAAAGTTGAAATTTTGGCTCATGCCGAACAATTGGAAATTGATCCGGCAATCATCGCTGGACGAATCCGCTGGGAAATTAATAACTATCGTAAATATAATGACTTGATTGGGCATAATAAGGTAAAAAAACAATTTCAGGCAGGGGGTGAGGGATGAACCAACTTTCTGCTGCGTTAACCAAATTGTTTGACCAACACCGCATTGTCTTTTGGTATGATGCCAACCGTGAATTACGCACCGAGTTCAACGAAGTATGGCTGCCCGGGGTGGAAAAACTGGAAATTAATCACAATGAGTTTTGGCTTAAACAGCATATCTTACGCGAAAAAAAACACCAAAAATTCTTAATTTATCACGACGGACCGCAGCCCATCGATGAAGATAACTGGCTGCTGGATGTAATATTGGCACAGGGACAGTTCAAAGCGGATCAGATCTCCCTGTGGTTAAGTGATATGGGGTTAACGCCCTACGATTGGGATTTTGTGCAGGCGCATGAAGCCTTCTTTAAGCGTGAGGGGTATCGCGCTGAATTCAAAGTGTTGTGGTCCACTCAGGCACAGCACGGCATCTCTAAAGAACGGGTGATGCTTTCAATCAGCCTTGATTCAAAAACTATTCTTGCCCTGGAAGAGATGATCACAATCCTCCTGGCGGAAGCAGCAGCAGGGGAAGGGTTGTTCATCAACAGGATTGAATCATTTGGCCTGGCGGATTATTTGTGGAAACAAACCGAACGAGCGTGGGGATACCACTCGGATCAACCAACCATAAAAGATTTTGCAGTTTCCCTGTTTAAAGCCTGTTACGCTCTCGAGTTAAATCAACAGGCACTGATGAAAGCGGATGCGTTAAATTTTATGCAGCGCTGGAAAGACAGCATGGCCTATGCAGGGTCCTTTGCCTTCTTCAGCAGCCTCAGTGAAGGAATTTTAGGGATTAAAAACGACTTAAACCATCACGATTTATCCGCGCTGATTGAAATGGATCTGTTTGAAGAGGTCGACCGCCACATCATTAAAGCTCTGGTGGCTCAGGTTAATAACCGCACCTTATCCGGCGGGGATGCCAATAACTTAATTTGGCGCAGACGTAAAAGTCATTGGTATGAACCCTTTAAAGATGTTTACCTGACCATTCAAAATGCGGCTCAATTTTTCAGCCTGCTGGGTCAAATTCAACCGGAATCTGCTGATCCAGCGGGCATGGTTTTGTCTTATAGTAAAACCTGGTCACACATCGACCGTCTGTACCGTAAGGTGATTTTCCATGCCAAACAAAGCGGCCAGATTTCCCTGTTGCAAGAATTATTAAATCAGGTTGAAAGCCAATACGGCAGCCGTTTTGTGTTAGCGGTTAATGATATCTGGCAGCAGGCCATTAACCCGCTCACCAAATGGGAAATCGCCGGGATCCGCCGACAGGATCAATTTTACGATACCTGGGTGAAGCCGTTTGTGCAGCAAAAGACGCGCCTGGTGGTGCTCATCTCGGATGCTTTTCGTTATGAGATTGCTCAGGAGTTGGGGGAGATGATCGAGGGATTAAAAGGATTTGAAACAACCCTGGAACCGATGCTGACCTTACTTCCATCTTATACCCAGTTAGGGATGGCCGCCTTGCTGCCGCATGACAAATTGGAGATCAAAGCGGACGGGGCGGTGTTGGTAGATGGCAAACCCAGTAATGGGGTAGAAAACCGGGACAAACTACTTAAAACACGCCTTGATCAAAAGGCCGCTGCCATCCGAGCGGAGGCGCTTTTGGGTTTGAACCGTGATGAAATGCGTGACTTATTAAAAGAAAACCCTTTACTTTATGTTTACCACAACCATATCGATGCGGTGGGGGATAAACGCGAATCCGAACATGCAGTGTTTAATGCGGTGGAAAAAACCATCCAGGATCTGGTCACCCTCACCAAGCGCCTGGCTAATGCTGCGGTCAGTCACATTCTGATCACCGCCGATCATGGCTTCCTCTATCAAGACCGTATTTTGGAAGAGAGTGATTTTGCCGGGCAGGATATTAAATCGGATGTGGTCACCTATAAAACGCGCCGATTCGCCCTAGGACACCAGGTGCAAGAAAGCAGCAGTGCTACCCGCTATATGGCTGCTCAAATCGGGTTAAATGGGGATTTGGAGATTCATATCCCGAAATCGATTAACCGCTTTCGTTTGCAAGGGGCGGGCAGCCGCTTTGTACATGGAGGCAGCGCCTTACAAGAGGTAGTCATACCCGTATTAAAGATCCACAAAGCGGAAGGACGCGAAACTCCCCATGTGAATGTGGAAATTATTCGCGGCACCACCAACAATATCACTTCGGGACAATTCTCGGTTACATTTTTCCAAAAAGAAGCGGTCAGCGGTGAACATTTACCCCGGGAACTGCGGGCAGGGTTGTATGCCCAAGATAAAGATACCAGTAACCTGATCCTTATCTCTGACCAGCATACCCTGACCTTTGATCTGATCTCTGAAAATGCACAGGAACGGGAAGTGAAACGGCGTTTTATCCTCAATAATCTCGCTGAACAATTTAACAACCAGGAAGTAACCTTGCTTCTGGATATGCAGGAAACAGGCACAACCCATTTTAAAGAATATAAAAAAGCCCAGTACCAGTTAAGAAAATCCTTTGCCGACTTTGATTTTTAATAAGGAGCATTACATGAACCCATTGGATGAAAAAATCAACCAACATTTTTCCGGATTGGTGGTGCGGAAAGACCTTGTCAAAACTGTGAAGGGCAACGCGATTGTACCCACATACGTACTGGAGTACCTGCTGGGACAGTATTGTGCTACTTCTGACAAAGACAGCATTATCAGCGGTATAGAAACGGTTAAGGAGATTCTGCGCAAACATTATGTACACCGCAGTGAAGCCGGGTTGGTGAAATCTATCATTCGGGAGCAAACCCGTCATCGGGTGATTGATAAAATCAGTGTATCCTTAAATGAAAAGGCGGATACCTACGAAGCAGAGTTTTCAAACCTGGGGATTAACAAAGTGTTGGTGGATGCCGATACTATCAAACGCCATCCCAAATTATTGGTGAGTGGGGTATGGTGCATTGCGGATCTGGAATATCAATTTTCCGAGGACAAACGCTTTTCTCCCTGGATCATGAACTCGCTCAAACCAATTCAGCTCTCCCATTTTGATGCTGAACAATATATTCAAGCCCGACGGCAGTTTTCCACCGATGAGTGGCTTGATCTTTTAATCCAAAGCATTGGCTTTAACCCCGAACTGTTTGGCAAACGCAGCAAGTTATTACAATTAATCCGCTTGATTCCATATTGTGAGCGTAACTACAACCTGATTGAATTGGGCCCAAAGGGGACGGGTAAATCGCACATCTACTCGGAATTTTCTCCGCATGGCATCCTCATCTCCGGAGGGGAAGTGAGTGTACCCAAGCTTTTTGTGAATAACTCCACCGGCCGAATTGGCCTGGTGGGGTATTGGGACGCGGTTGCTTTTGATGAATTTGCCGGAAAAAAGAAACGCGCCGATAAGGCCCTGGTGGATATTCTCAAAAATTACATGGCCAATAAGACCTTCTCTCGGGGGATCGAAACCCTAGGTGCGGAAGCTTCCATGGCCTTTGTGGGGAATACCCAACACACCTTACCATATATGTTAAAACACACCAACTTGTTTGATGATCTGCCGGAACAATATTATGACTCAGCCTTTTTGGACCGCCTGCATTTTTATGTTCCGGGATGGGAAGTGGATATCATTCGGGGAGAAATGTTCTCCGATGGATATGGTTTTGTGGTGGACTATTTGGCAGAAATTTTGCGCTCTTTCCGTAACTACGATTTTTCGCAAAAGTACAAATCCTATTTTGAATTAACCAAAGACATCTCCACTCGTGACCGCGATGGTATTCAGAAAACCTTCTCTGGATTGATGAAGATACTATTCCCGCATGACGAAGCCACCCCGGAAGAAGTGGAATGGGTCTTTCGTTTTGCTATTGAAGGCCGAAAACGGGTTAAGGATCAGTTAATGCGCATTGATTCCACCTATGCTGATGTCAATTTTGGATATACCAACCTGGCGACGGGTGAGATCAAACAGGTGCGCACTCTGGAAGAAGAACAGTATCCACAACATTTCCGTTCTACTGGTGGAGAAGAAGACCCAGCTATTGGTGAGGAACCGGTAAGTCTCCCTCAGTTGACCCCTGTGCAGGTTTCAGTTAATCGTCCGAAACCGCAGCCCGGGCATCTGACTTTTCAAGAAAATCAGCGTGGGGTTACTTTTGAGAAATTGTTTGCAGCGCATCTGGCCGGGGCAACTGAAATCACCGTGACCGATGCTTATATCCGAGCCTTTTTCCAACTCCGCAATTGGATGGAATTTGTAGAAATGCTCGCAGAAATCAAACCGGAAGAGGACGAATTGAAAGTACACCTGATTACCAGCCAGGATGATTTTTACATAGAGAAACAACTTGATGTCTTTGAAAAAATCCAAGCCACCATGGAACCGGTCGGAATCCATTTCTCATGGGAATTTGATGATAAGGCCATCATTCATGCCCGCCATATCAGCACGAATCATGGATGGAAGATCTTGCTGGATCGGGGGTTGGATATTTTCCAGCCCTATGAAATGAATGACAGCTTTGCTCTGGCTAACCGCAAGCAGCAATTTCGCAGCTGTAAAGCTTTTGAGATCACGTATTTGCGTGTGGAGGATGGAACCGGAGATGGATAGTGAGGGGGTATGCGTATTTTTATTTATTATCTTTTTATAAGATAATAAGGATAAATAATTGCGATGGCCTAGTCGATTGCTTGGGACCGTATGCCTGATGACTTTTATGGAACTATGTAAGAAGTAAAAAACGAGGTAAATATGGAAAACCAACTTATGTGCGTAAGAGGAATTTACCAGGATGGAAAAGTCGTTTTATTATCTCCGTTTAAACCGACTGGACGATTTTCAGTCTTAGTCACTTTTTTAAAAAGTGATGAAACCGGGGAGGAAGGGCTTGAGATGATTCAGCAAGTGGAAAATGTGAGTGCACGGAGAGTTTTGCAAAAAGAATTAGCTGAAAAAACCAATCTTTCCAAAAGAGAAACGGATATCTTACGGCTGCTGGTTCAGGGAAAAACCAATACTGAAATTGCGAATAATTTAGGTATTGGAAATGGCACTGTTCGCAATTATGTATCAACGATATTATCAAAATTTAATGTAGATAATCGGACAAAGTTAGTAACAAAGGCGAAAAATTTAGGTTTGATTGATTAATAAAGGAGAAAAGTATGAGCAAATATGATCCAATTGGCAAATATTTGAGTTGCATTGAGCCAACTCAAGAAAAAATCACACTCAGCTTTCATAAAATTGAAGAAATCTTAGGTTGTAAGCTGCCAAACTCTGCTTATCAATATCAAGCCTGGTGGAGTTACGAACAAAAGCCAAAAACACATGTACAGAAGCATGTCTGGCAAGAAGCTGGCTGGTGTGTGGATGGCGCTCCGGATTTTTCACGAAAACAGGTTACATTCAAACGACTGAACAGTTTTCCTGCAAAAAAATGGGTGTGAAAGAAGATGGATGTTTATCAAACTGCGAGTGAAGTTATCGGAAAAAGAGAAGTTGCTGTGGTTGTATTTACCCACGGGGATCATTTTTATTTTGATGAACAAACTGGGGTGGGGCAATCCGGAAATTGGGTTGTAGATCCGGAATTGGTGGAGGGGATGGATAAAATCATTG
>PABH01000065.1 GCA_002702705.1 Anaerolineaceae bacterium | reverse complement strand
CTTCGCTACTAAGAAACTAGAAAATTTCTCCCTTGTTTCTTTCCTTATATAGGTTAGGGTATCCCTAACGTACATTTACTCGCAATGACATTTACATAAATTAGATCGTTATCCAAAATTCAGGTTAAAAATCACACCTCCCGTTGGTGAAATTTGCGTTAACCCTGTCAGAAGCTTACCCAACGGGAGGTAAGGATAAAACAGCCTCCCGTTGGGTAGAACTTTTTGAGATAATAGTCTTACATCTCACCTACTAGGGATTCTTATGGATAGGCTGAAAAGTACCTTTAAATATATAATAGAACTATGCCCACCTATCATGAACAACAAACCAAACAAAATTACAATAAAATCAGCCGTTGGTACGACCTGATCTCCGGTTCTAGTGAACAAAAATTCCGTAAAATGGGCCTTGAGCTTTTAAACGCCCAACCAGGAAATCAAGTCCTCGAAATAGGATGCGGCACCGGTCAATCCCTATTGACAATTAAACAGCAAGTGCAGCCCACCGGAGCGGTTTATGGTTTAGATTTATCACCAGGTATGTTATCTGTGGCACAAAAACGGATTCGCGACTCCGGCATCAAACACAAACCCCAATTAATCAATGGTTCAGCCTTAAACTTACCCTTTTTAAACAACAGTCTGGATGCCGTTTTTATGAGTTTTACCCTGGAGTTATTTCCGGAAAATACCATTCATACCGTACTGAACCAAATTTACCGCATCCTCAAACCCAACGCAAAACTCTGTCTGGTTCATATGGCACAACTGCCCCAGCCAAACCTTATGATCCGCTTATACCTATGGGCACACCAAACCTATCCGAATATTTGTGACTGCCGCCCACTGGACAGCGAACCTTATTTGGAAACACTTCCCTTTCATACCATCACTTCATTACAAAAAAACATGTGGGGATTACCAGTCAAAATCTATTTGCTGTCCAAAACCGGTGGAACCGAAGTATAACCAGAGCAAAGTCGTACAACCGTGTCACAAATGAGAGGAACAACCTGGTTGATATCCTGCTGTCTTGTTTCCCGGCCAACAGAAAAGCGTACAGTGCCCATCGCCCATTCCACAGGCACGCCCATTGCTTGCAGCACGGTAGAAACATCCACCAGGTCCGCATGGCAGGCAGCTCCTGCCGATGCAGCCACTTGCTGGCCGATCTCTGAAAGCAAGGTATTGGCTTCTACGCCCTTAAAGCTGACATTCAAAGTATTGGGCAGCCTTTTTTCCGGGTGTCCATTTAACTGCAAGAACTGTTCACCTAACCCTTCAAGCAAAGCATGATGCAGATCATCTCGGATTTTTTGATAATGTTCCATATTCCGATCCAAATCCCGACCGGCAATTTCGCAGGCCTTTCCCAAGCCCACAATTTCCAATACATTTTCCGTTCCGGGGCGTTGATTAGATTCATGGCTGGCGCCAAACATGATTTTTTGTAAATTCACTCCATCACGTTTATATAATACGCCCACCCCTTTGGGAGCATATAATTTATGGCCTGCAATAGAAAGTAAATCAACCCCCAAATCCTCTACGTTTACCGGGACTTTGCCAACCGCCTGAGCGGCATCACTATGAAAGCAAATACCGAACTGGTGTGCGATCTGTGTTAATTCTTTAACTGGCTGAATACTGCCGACCTCATTATTGGCCAACATGATACTGACCAGAATTGTATCCGGTTGAATTGCGTTTCTTAAGTCTTGCGGGTTTACCAAACCATATTTATCCACTGGTAACACCGTCAGAGAAAAACCATCCTCCGTTAACGCCCTGCAAACTTCCATCACCGCCGGATGTTCGATGGCAGAAGTTATGATATGGCGGCCTCGTTCACGATTCTTCTTACAATAGCCCAAAATAGCAAAATTATTCGCCTCGGTACCCCCACTGGTGAAAATAATTTCCTGTGCTTGTGCGCCTATTAAATCTGCAACCTGTATGCGGGCTTGTTCTACCGCGCTTTTAGCCTTAACCCCATAAGGATGACTGCTGGAAGGGTTACCAAAATAATCATACAAATAGGGGAGCATGCTTTCGGTTACTTCAGGGGCGATAGGTGTGGTCGCGTTATAATCCAAATAAATTGGTTTCATTCCGTTTCTCCATATCATTTTGTAAAATTAGTATACACTGCTCAAAGTGGAGAAACAAACCTTCAATAAGGGTAACGTTTGGCTGCTCGCAAAGCCGTCTTGTTAAAGAGAAAAGGGGCTGTTCGCAAAGCAGCACAGAAAGAAAACGAGACTGCACCATTAGGGAACAGCCTCGTTTTGAATTGAATCAATTTATTATGGTTTGATCTCAATAATGGGTACACCGCGTGTCATTTTGAAGATCCTACGAAGTACCTCAACACCCGACACAACAAGTGCAACACCTAAACCAACCTGGATTGAAATATTGGTAATTGGAAAAACATTATTTTGTAAAGCGGCAATCGCTTCCTGTCCCCAACCCAATTCATTCCATCCTTGCGGGGGAACACCGACCAATGGGCCAGAAGAGATCAAAAAGAAAAGGATCACCATTTCAAAAATCTTAATCCCAATATCCAGCCATTTACTCCAGGGCTCCCATATTCCACGAACCGACAAGTACATTGCCAAGACCAAACTAGCAGACCAGGCAATATTGAGTAAAGGCAAAAACCGCCAAAAATTCTCCGTCAGCACGGGCAAATGCCGCCACTCACCATTTACCTGATTGGATATACCCACCCATTCCGGATATATATTAAAGACCGTTAACGCGAGCAGGATAAAAATAATTTCAAAGATTTTACCAACGCGCGATATTTTTTCCGGTGCTGGCTCGTTTAAGGTTTGTGGTGTCCAGAATTTAAGCTGGACATCCATTTTTCGCTGCGACCATTCAATGGCTGCAAAGATGAGAACAACGATCGCAAACGATGTCACTAACCCTTGTCCAAGGATTGCCAGGGTTTCTAACAACACACCAACCGTTACAGCCGCCGTCAGTCCGGTAGAGGCAGATTCCATCACCAATCGCACAATGAACAAAACTGCCACTGCGATGAGCTGTGCGACAGCAACAATCGTCATCACTTTTTTGAAAATGAAGAAATAACGCGGACCAATCAGATAAACCTCAGGCAAATAACCCTTGGCTGTTTTTTCCGGAGGCCCCATTTCAGCCAGAATTTCTTTAACCATTTCTTCGGTAGGTTCGGCTGCGCCTTCCTCTTCACAACGATCCATTAACCGGTCTTCGATCAACGAGCGGATTTCGTTTTCAATATCCTTTCGGGTTTCATCCGGTAAAATATCACCAACTTCATTTACATATCGATCGATCAGTTTCATTTTATCTCCTCTTCAAGAATCAACTGATTTAGTACAGCTACCAATGCCTGCCATTCTTTGGTTAAAGAGGCCAACGTTTCTTTACCCAGGGGGCTTAGTTTGTAATAACGTCGCGGCCGAGAACCCTCAACAATCCAATCACTTTCCAGCAGGCCATTCCCTTCCAAACGGCGCAGCATTGGATATAAGGTTCCCTGATCCACCTCAAAACCCTTATCAGCCAGGCGTTTCAGCAGTGAATACCCATATTGTGGTTCGTAGAGCTGGGTCATCGCTGCCATGACAACGGTTCCCCGGCGCAGTTCCTGCACCAGAGCTTCAGTGGGGATTAAAGTATCTTTATCTGTTTTCATGCCGCTAGTATACTGTGTATTATACAGTATTGTCAAGTATTTAATATTAATCAATTGGTAACAATGTGTATAGAAAACCAAACAGGTGCGCTGCACCTGTTTACCTGTGATTAATCCTTTATTCAAGGGCAATTGGTAGGAAGATACCTATTTACCGAATCAGTGCGTTGCACCTGAGAAAAAAAGGTGCGATGCACTTGCTTACCAGCAATTACAACGCTATTCAGGGCAGATTGGTAAGCAGGTTCCTATTAACCGAATCAGTGCGTTGCACCTTGTATACGCGCTTTATAATATCAACCCTAAGCCGACCCAAAGACCTCTTTTTCCCGTCTTTTCTCTGCGAAATAAGCCTTAATCGCCCCAAACGGAAAGAAGTACACGATCAATAAATAATATAAAGTGATACCACTAATATTCGCCATACTTAACCCGGCAAACACAAAAATGCTGAGATGCATCTTGACCACATTTTTGTAAGGCATGGTCATAAAATCCTTCCCCGGCTGACGAATCAACTGCATAAAATTGGGCAGTTGGGTGACCGCACTCAACAGAATAATTGACCAATAATTGGTTAGACTGAAACGAATAACACTAAAAAAATTAGGGAAAGCAAACCCATCACCCGTCAGCGGAAAAAACAGATTTAAGAAGACAGAATGCACAAAATGAAATAAACCAAAATGAATGGTAAAAAAAACCATCATAAAAATCGCCGAACCAATCACCAACACCATTGGCACTTGATCTCGGGATATGATGGTACTTCCACCACCTTTTGTCGGCATATTCACCGAACCATGCATGATCGAAGCAGTTATGCCTGTGATCAAATAGGCATAACCCAGTGTCAGGCTGGAAATCCACAAACTCCACACCAAATCGGTGATCTGCCACTGCTGGAATTCCGCCAAAAGTAAAGTTACCAAAAAACTAATGATCGCTAATAAAACCTGAATGACAAGCGGAATGCGGAAATTTTTCATCCGATCCACATCGAAAATATCAGCGATCTCTTCAAAAGCTGAGCTGGGTTCTTTTTCACCGGAAAGCCGTTCCAGATTAACTTGCGCCTCCACATCCCCTGGTCGCAAAGCCAAAACCTGGCGGTAACACTTTATGGCACGCTGCTCGTCACCCTGCTCTGCCAGATAATCGGCCAGCACCTCCCAGGCGGTTGCATTTTTGGGGTTCTGCCGAACATTTTTTAAATAAAATTGTAGGGTTGGATCGGTTTTGGAAGTCAAATGGTTTATACCCACTTCTTGTGAAGTTGTGAAATGCCATTAGGCATTCAAAATTTATCCTGAATACTACACTAAACCTTATGATAGCCTGATCTTCGAAAATCATGTACTTTTTACATAAACCAAATTCAAAAATCTCCTGTAATTTCACAAAAGCAAATACAAAACTTTTTGGGATGCAAGAAAATTGTGTTATCACGATTATTAAGTTTCATTTTTGATGTTATTTTATTCTTTTTTGGATTAACAAATACTTCTTCAAGATATTTAATAGTTTGCCTGAGTGACTGTAAGTAAAAAAGAGTCCGAAAATAAAATAACCACATTGTGGAAAAACAATTAAAAAAAGCTAATCCTCGCAATCTACTTCTGGTTTTGTTAGCCTCCGCTTTCTGCTCGTTTTATTGATGAGAAAAATGGCTTTATTTAGGAGAGTCTGCTACTCCCAAAAGCAGCAATCTCGGCCAGCCTGTTTAGCATTATACAATCGACGGTCAGATTCAGTGATATACCAATCATTATTATGATTATCAGAAGAAGGAATCGCAGAGAAGACACCTATACTGAGGGTAATATGCTTTGCAATTTTCGAAGCTTCGTGTGAAATGGCAAGATTGCTAACACTTCTACGAACCGTTTCAGCGATATGTAATGCCTCTGCAATTGATGAATTCAATAGAATAATCGCAAACTCTTCCCCACCATAACGAGCCACCATATCAGTATCATGGCGACAGCATCGATTCAATGCCGATGCAACATTGATAAGACACTCGTCTCCACGTTTGTGTCCATAAAAATCATTGTAATTTTTGAAAAAGTCGATATCGATCATTATTAGTGCTAATGGCTCAGCACGACGACGGCTTTTCAAAATGCTACGTCTCAAATATTCATTAAAAGAACGTCGATTTTGTAGCTCTGTTAGACTGTCTATCATCGCCTGCTAACTAAGTTCATGATTGGCTTTTTTTAACAAAAGCTCACTACGTTCCCGCAACAAAAGCAAATATCCAGTGCCACCTAAAATAACAACAAAAAATACCATTATGAAGGTTGCGTCTTGTATCCCATTTTTGGATAACAAAGTGAAATTGGTCTGATTAAAGGCACTAATACCTCGAATAGCCATTAACACACCGGAAACTGCACATGTTAAGCTTAAACTATAGCGGAGAATAGATTTTTCGATGTTATAAATGGCCATGAGAACTGCCGAAGAAAGATATAAAAATGCCAAAAAAGCGGATGCAATAATGACACTTTGATTAAGATTTTTCACTGTCCCCCAAAAAACAATAACAAACAAACCAAAAACTATTGCATAAAATATATCCAGGTATTTATTTGGCTTTTCAAGTGTTATTAAAGTCCGCATAACTAACGCAAGACCAAGAAATATAAGGACGTTCCCCCAATTTACTGAATAATAATTAGGTATTCTTCCACGTTGACTGGTTAAATACAAACCTACACCTTGCAATAACGTACCTAATAAGAATCTCCTATCAGAAGTATGGCGTGAAACGGATTGAATGAGATAAATCGCCAACGTAACTGCAATTGCGAGATGTGCAAGAAGAAGAAAAAATAATATGGTTGGGATATCCAGTAAAAAATTATACATAGGTAAATTAAACCAAATTGCTATGAATAAAATAGCAGCAATTAGTGCTTTTAATATCTTTTTTAAGTGATTTAACGTTTATTTTTACGAAAATTTTATACGCCATTATTGTTCCACTTAGGGAACTCAAATAAGCACGCAAAGCTACAATTAAATTTTTATACTTCAAACAATAAGCTGAGATAAAATTTGCGCGGCATTCACAAAGCGGTATTGAAATTGATTGAGCCCTATTTTTATAAATTTTACTTTATTTTAATTTGAAATGTAGAATTTGAATTAAACCAACAATAAACTAGTCCATTAAAAGCCCGATAATCTATAATTTTTTCTCCCCTCCTGTGTTAAAATTAAACCATGCAAAATACAATTTACTTTGGTGATAATCTGTCGATTCTGCGCTCTTTGCCGGATGCTTCCGTGGATTTAATTTATATCGATCCGCCATTCAACACCGGGCACGCCCAAAGCCGTAAGTCATTAAAAACCGTTCGTGACGACGAGGGAGACCGGGTTGGCTTTCAGGGAAATGCATACAAATCCATTACCCTCGGGGAACGTTTTTATCAGGATCAGTTTGACGATTATCTTGGCTTTCTGGAACCCCGTCTGCTCGAAGCCTACCGCGTACTCAAACCGCACGGGACTTTGTACTTTCACATCGATTACCGCGAGGTACACTACTGTAAGATTTTGCTGGATGGTATTTTTGGAAGGCCATCCTTCTTAAACGAAATCATCTGGGCTTATGATTACGGCGCACGCAGCAAAACCAAATGGCCCACCAAACACGATAATATTTTGGTGTATGTCAAAGACCCCAAAAAATACACTTTTAACAGTGATGCCATCGAACGTATCCCTTATATGGCACCCGGCCTGGTTGGCAAAGAAAAAGCCGAACGCGGCAAATTGCCAACGGATACTTGGTGGCACACAATAGTAGCCACGAACGGCAAAGAAAAAACTGGATACCCCACCCAAAAACCACTCGGGATTCTGCGGCGGATTATTATGGCTTCATCGAACCCCGGGGAGGTGGTGCTCGACTTTTTTGGTGGTTCCGGCACAACTGCAGAAGCCTGTCTTGAGTTACAGCGCCAGTTTATTTTGGTTGATAACAACCCGCAGTCAATTCAGGTGATGCAAAAACGTTTCGCCGGGATCGATTCGATCAACTGGGTTAATTGTGAAGAAGCAGGGGAAACAAAATGAAAATCATCGATTTATCCACCTGGAAACGCCGTACGCATTATGAAATGTACAGCAGCCTGGACTTTCCTTACTTAAATATCAACGCCAACGTCGATGTCAGCAAACTGGTACCGTGGTGTAAGGATAACGGCTTTTCTTTGTTCTCAGCCATCGCTTACATCACCAGCCGCTGCGCAAATGACATCCCCGAATTACGCCAACGCATCCGCGGAGATCAGGTGGTGGAGCATGAAACCATCCGTGCTTCCTTCACCGTCTTAACTGAAAATGATACCTTTGGGTTTGCCACCATCGAATACACACCCGACTTTTTATCCTTTAACCAGCGTGTTTTGGATGGAATCGAACGCACCAAACAAAACCCAACCATCCACGACGAGCCGGGCCGAGACGATATGATCTTTCTGACAACCGTTACCTGGGTCAGTTTTACCCAAATCACCCACCCGGTGCCGCTTAACCCGCCCGATTCCTTTCCACGTATCTCCTGGGGGAAATATTTCCATCAGGAAGGGAAATTAATGATGCCGCTTTCCCTGATGGCAAACCACGCCCTGGTGGATGGTTTACATGTCGGCCGATTCTTTGAAGGTGTGCAGGGGTTATTGGATATACCAATCCCCCCTCATCCAAACCTTCTCCCCGATGGGTAGAAGGCTTTAAGTCCATTAATCAAAATTTATCTCTCATAGTATTTGGATAATTTTATGATTTGGGGGTACTTATTATCGATATTTGACTTAACACCGATTCAATTTCATTAATCACTTGTTGATTTGTAAAACGAATCACAAAATAACCATTCGCTTTTAGCCACTCTTCACGAAATTGATCTTGATCATATTGGTTTTTGTGAATTTCTCCATCTACCTCAATAATCAACCTTAAATCCGCACAATAAAAATCAACAACGTATTTTCCAATTGGATGTTGACGCCTGAATTTTAATCCATTTAATTGTTTATTCCATAATCGATGCCATAAAATTTTTTCAGCAGGGGTTGCTTGTTTTCTTAATCTTCTGGCTAATTCTGACATTTTTATCCCTCACAAATTAATTGTATTTAAACCAAAACTTTTTATCAACACTGACTACTAAAAAATTGGACAATATTCAGTGAAACTTATCAATTTTTCCAAACCCTCACTACGATACAAATTACCCGTCTTACAGAAACCGCATATTCCTTCTCCATAAAATGGAGAAGGGTTAGGGATGAGGCCACCTTATACACCCTATTATTTCCACCCATGTCTTCATTTATAATTTCATTTACAAACTTACTTACCGGTAGGTAAGTGAAACAAATGGAGTAAATTTATTTATGGAAAACAAACAACGCAATCGTATTTTAGCTGTTTTATTTGTGGGTGTATTAATGGGTGCCCTGGATATCGCAATCCTCGGCCCAGCCTTACCAGCCATTCGTGCTGACTTTAACCTTCCTGAACGTACATTAAGCTGGATGTTCACTATCTACGTTTTATTTAACCTGATCGGCACGCCGTTGATGGCAAAACTATCCGATATTTATGGACGGCGTTCCATTTATATTTTGGATGTATCCTTGTTTGCAATTGGTTCATTAATCATCGCCCTCTCCCCCGCTTTTTGGGCCGTTCTGCTGGGCCGCGCCATTCAGGGTTTTGGCGCAGGTGGTATTTTCCCGGTTGCTTCCGCCGTCATCGGGGATACTTTCCCCGTAGATAAACGGGGCAGCGCATTAGGATTGATCGGTGCGGTTTTTGGCATTGCTTTCTTAATTGGACCAATCCTTGGCGGCGTTATTTTGGCAATCGCTACCTGGAAATGGCTTTTCCTGATCAACCTGCCAATTGCCGCAGTAGTCATTGTATTAGCCTATAGGGAACTGCCTTCAGCCCGGCCGGATAAAGGTGGTCAGTTTGATTGGTTCGGGATGGGTACTTTGGCCTTGCTGTTGGCATCCTTGGCTTATGGCATTAACCAAATTGACACAGCCAACTTTTTTTCGAGCCTGGTCAGCATGCAGGTATTACCATTTTTGATCGCTTTTGTTGTTTTGCTGATTCTGTTTTTGCAAATTGAAAAACGGGTCTCCAATCCCATCATTCCATTGGTACTGTTCAGCCGCCGTCAGCTTTCCCTGGCAAATTTTCTTTCCATCGGTGCTGGCGTGATTGAATCATCACTCGTCTTTTTACCCATTTTAGCTGTCGCCGCCCTGGGAATGGCGGAATCAACTGCCAGCTTCATGCTGCTGCCCCTGGTTTTGGCCATGTCCGTTGGTTCTCCCCTGGCAGGCCGCTTTTTAGACCGGGTTGGCTCAAAACTTGTGCTGACGGTGGGCACAACGCTTTCCGCTGTCGGTATGTTCATCCTCAGCCTGTTCCCAACGAACTTAACCATGTTTATCATCGCGCTGATTTTACTGGGTCTTGGATTATCTGCCTTGCTGGGTGCGCCACTGCGGTATATCATGCTCAGTGAAGCCAGTCCGGAAGAACGTTCGATTGCCCAAGGTATTACCAATGTCTTTATCAGCATCGGCCAATTACTTGGCAGTGCCATGATTGGTGCAATGGCAGCCTCCGGAATTAACCAGATTGCGGGTTACAGCAGCGGTTACAGTGTAATCGGTTTTGTAGGCTTGCTCCTCTTGGGTATTACCTTCTTATTAAAATCGAGAAGTGCTGAATTAGCCACCACCCAGCAAAATCAATCAACCGCTACGGCGGATTAGGAATCTTTATGAACGGCACTGAACGAAGCGGACGCGAACGCATATTACAAGAGGCAGCCCAGTTGTTTGTCAGCCAGGGTTATAACGGCATCTCCATGCGCGAAATTGGAGATGCCAGCGGTATGACCAAAGCCGCTTTGTACTATCACTTTAAAGACAAACAAGACCTGCTGAGAGAAATCATTAAAACCACGTTGGCAAATACCAAAGAACGATTTGAAAAAACAGCCCTGGGGAGCGATACAATCCGTGAACAAATTAGCAGCTTAATTAACGAGATATTTTTACAGCGCCCGGAAGAACGTGGTATTCTGCACCTCATTTTTGTCGAAGCACCTCACCTGGATGAAAGCCTGCGGAAAGAAATCACCTGCATTTACCACGACCAGTTTTTGAGCGTCATCGAAAACCTGCTCCAGGCTGGGATTGAGCGCGGAGAAATCAAACTGGTAGAACCACGTCTTGGTGCTCGTTTGCTGCTGGGTATGATGTATCCTTTTATTCATCCACGCCATACAGAAACCCAAGCAGAACGCCAAAAAGCTGTGGATCTGATGGTCTCCATCTTTTTTGATGGGGTTCGTTCATAAATTATTTACTTACCTCCCGGTTCATCTTCCTGTATAATCACTGCATAAAATTGACGGAGGTTTTACATGAAATCTAACGAGATCCCTTTATTAGAATTTGATTCCACCTCCCGGGCCATTCTTAATCCGGATGCGTTTTTACAGCCTAATCAGATTCCTGAACGGTTGGTATTGTGTTTTTTTGGAGATGTCATTCGTTCCCAGCTCGAAACTGGAAAGCTGACCCATCGATATTCTTTACGTTCTGAAATGGGAGAACACCCCATTTACATCTACCATGATGACGCCTTCCCTGGAGAAGACATTGCCGTACTCCAGCCCGGGGTTGGCGCACCGTTGGCTGTCGGCATGCTGGAAGAAGCCATCCAATTGGGTACCCGGTTTGCAATAGCCTGCGGTGGCTGCGGGGTTTTAGATGACCATGTCGATGTTGGCCATCCATTTATTGTCAGTAGTGCCGTTCGTGATGAAGGCACATCCTTCCATTATCTTGAACCATCCCGTGAGGCGTTTCCCCATCCGGATGCAGTGCGGGTGTTGGAAGAAACCCTCAGAGAAAACGAAATTATTTACAATCTCAGCAAAACCTGGACCACGGATGCCATCTACCGTGAAACTGTAAAACGACGAGAAAAACGTCTGGAAGAAGGTTGTGAAGTTGTTGAAATGGAAGCATCCGCTTTTTTTGCGGTTGCTCAATTCCGCCAAATTAAATTTGGGCAAATTTTATACGGCGGCGATTTGGTTAAACCGGAAGGTTGGGATGGGCGAGAATGGGTCAGTCGAGTCAGTTCACGACGTTTATTATTTGATCTGGCAGTCAGTGCCGTTCGCAAATTGAAATAAACCGTTTTTAAAAAGTAAGAACCGCCTACATGAAAGAGGAGGCGGTTCTTGCGGTTGCTGTGATGTCCTTATCGATTACCGAGGAGGGACATCACAGCATGTTGTTTAAAACTATCTGACATTGACATCACCTCCTCATTCATAGAATGGCATTTGAATGGTGATTTTTTCACCTGGAGTAAGTTACCAATTGATAACCTGGTTAAAGTATGCCTTATTTCATACCAAAAGTCAATTAAGAAAATCTTAATTTTCCGTAAATACAATTTTACCAATCTGAAACAAAGGTAAAACGATAGGTGTTGTTCTCTTCTTCTTTTAAGGTCGTGTTATACGCCATAATCTCAATCCAGGTTTGGCCTGGCTTAAATGGGAATGGACTGCCATCCGCATCGAGAAGGGTTAACACGGAATTATCATTCGGGCGTGACCAGGTAGCTTCATACATTTTGCCATCACGCAAAATATAGGCGGTTCCTGTACCCAACAAACTAACATCCAACACTTCCACATTGGGACGTGGATCAATCTCGTTGTGGCGGACATATACCATCACCACATTATCAGCGGATATTGGATTTTCATTTGCGCGGTCAATCAACTGTTCGTAGGTTTCCGGTTTACCGCCCAATGCATCATCGGCATCTGAAAAACGCAAATACTGCCCGGTTTTGCTGTCGTAATCCCAGCGGTTATATATCGCACCGGAAAAACGAACAAAAACACTATCTGCAGTGCTGCCGCCTGCTGGCGGTGACATTTGGAAAAACATACCATCCAAATTTTGACGGTCATTGTTAATCCCCATCGTTTGTGTGTAGGCGTTCACTTTGGTGGTATCCGCCATTTCGTAATTTTTCCCATTCGGGTCATAGCGGTAAATCACACCTGCCGTGTTGCTACCTTCCAACATCAAACGGTTGGCAAACTCTGAACTGATCAGGCGGTTATAAACCCCTTCATAAGCGCTGCCAAAAATAAACATGGCTTTATAACCACGAATTAAATTGATATCAAAATGACGGGCAGACCGGATGGGCGCTACTTGTTCGGCATCTTGCCCATAAAAAAGTGCCGCAAAGCGGGTTGTGCCGTACTCGGTGTAATATTCATACACAATATCAGCCTGGCTGACACCCCACTGTGGTCGATCTGCACGTGGTAAATTCTGCACCTTTACTAACACGGGGCGTCGATTCAGGATTTCCGGATCTTTCACTTCCAAACCGGTTAGCGGATTAACATTGGTGGGAAAATTACTTGGGCCATATCCTTCCGCTGGATACGCTGGCGTTGGCGTAGGGGTGGGTGGCACTTCAGTTGGTGTCGCAGTCGCTGTCGCGGTTGCTTCAACCGGCTGCAGTGCGGTTGGTGTTGGTGGGGAAGGGGTTTCAGTGGCTGGTAACGTTCCGGTTGGGGTACACGCTACCAAAAAGATGAACATTAAAATAAATGCCGCTTTTTTTGTTTTTTTCATACAATCTCCGATATTATTCTGCATTTAAAACACATAAATCCGATCATACTTCATTTCTTAAATTTTACCAACTCCTGCAAAAAATGAGATCTGATCGTTTTAAGTATGACGATGAATCAGATCAAAAAGTTCCAACCTTGTCCGGGATGGTTGAAGACCGTATAATCAAAGCCATGGAAAATGAAAAAAAGAATCCCAGACGTTATCTCTTTTTAAAAATCGGGCTGGTTGCCCTCACCTTGGTCATCAGCTTTTTTTGGCTAAGTTATGCCCCGGATGGCCTGTTGGGGAAAATGGATGCGGTCGGTTATGCCGTCTGTCACCGCATTGAAGCCCGCTCTTTCCATTTGGGTGATCGTGCCATTCCTTTATGTGCTCGTTGTTCCGGGATGCAGTTGGGTGCCCTGCTGGCGTTTGTTTACCAACTCCAATGGGGACGCAAAGCCAAACTGCCACCATTAAAAATCCTTATGGTATTCGGTTTGTTTTTTATTGCCTTTGGAGTGGACGGCGTAAATTCCTATCTTCATTTTTTCCCAAATGCCCCCCATCTTTATGAACCCAATAACACCTTACGATTATTAACCGGTACCGGCCTTGGGCTTGGGATCGGTGCAGTGTTATATCCTGTGTTCAACCAAACCTTATGGACAGATTGGGAAGATCAGGCAGCCTTAGGGTCCTGGAAACGTTTGTTTGCTTTGATTGGCTTAGGCTTACTATTGGATGTTATTATCCTTTCAGAAAACGTTTTGTTTTTATATCCACTGGCAGTGTTATCGGGTTTGACCGTGTTGTTCGTTTTAGGGATATGTTACACCATGATTATTCTGCTCTTGTTTAAAAAAGAAAATGAGTTCACCACCGTGCGCTCAGCCTGGGTACCACTGTTGGCAGGGTTAACCGTCGCCATTCTCCAAACCTATCTGATTGACATTGTCCGTTTCAACTGGACTGGCACCTGGGGTGGTTTTCCCCTCTAAGAAAGGAGTTGTGCGTGGATATCTTTGGAATTTTTTCTGCCTTTGGATTATCGGCCAGCGCCGGATTAAATGCCTACATCCCCTTATTGGTTGTTGCATTGTTGGCACGTTTCACCGATTTACTGCAGCTGAAAGAACCTTGGGATGCTCTCGCCAGCTGGTGGATCATAGGTTTATTGGTGGTATTATCCCTGGTTGAATTTTTTGCTGATAAGGTACCGGCTGTTAACCATATTAATGATGTCATTCAAAGTTTTGTTCGCCCGGCAGCGGGGGCTGTGGTTTTTGCCGCCAACGCCAAAATACTGACCGATATCTCACCAGTGCTTTCCCTGGTCTGTGGGTTATTCATTGCAGGCGGAGTACACGCAGTAAAATCGGTCGCCATTCGCCCGGCGGTTACAGCCACCACCGCTGGTGCTGGAAACGTTCCGGTCAGTATTCTGGAAGATGTCATTTCAACCATTGTTTCCATCCTATCCATCATCGTTCCGGTTTTGATGACCGTTATATTAATTGTTGTGATCGCCTGGTGGGTTTCGCGCAGAAGAAACCGCAGAAAATATTTGAACTGAATAACATTTAAACCAGTCCCACCGGAAGAAATCTGTTGAAAAATCAGCATTCTGATGGAAAAAGTTCGCACGGTAATTCGCAAGGTAGATTCATTAGAATTACTATACATGGCGTAAAGAGAAATTTAAGTGCTACTTTGCGAATAACCCTAAAATAGTTCAGCTGCAGAATTTCTCTTTTTTACAATTGTGGGTATACTTACGGTAGAATAAACTACTGTTGAAATAAAAAGATAAAAAGAGGAGAGCAATTATGTCTTTTGATGAAAATCCAATCGAAAATAACGAACCTGAAGTCGTTAAACCACAAGAAGGACAATTTGTGGAAGTCGAGCCTATTCAGGCTGCCAGTGCAGCACCTGTAACCAACGTGCCGGATTCTACTCCCATGTATGGTGAACCAGTTAACAGCGGAGAAGCCCCCAGTTTTGAAAGTCCATCTTCTGGTGAACCGCCCAAGAAAAACAATAAAAAAATCTGGATCATTGTGGCTGTAGTTTTGGTATTGTTATGCTGCTGTTGTGTCGTGATTGCTGCCATAACAATTTCCAACTCAACATTCTTTGAAGATATGTATTATGAATTTAGTTTGCTGCCACAGTTTTTCTCTGCGGTAGCCGCCATATAATAAACAATCCAATTAAGAAAAGAAGCCGGAATAAAACACCGGCTTCTTTTTTTATTTTTAGTAAATAGGGTTTATGCCCCACCTGCTGTATAAAGGTTTTCGTCCGTTGGTGTTTCACCAGAAGGATCCCAGACATGGACCCAATCTCCCACCTCGGCCCAATCAAAGACAATACTGGCATCCCCAATAGATACATTCACACAACCGTGGGACTGCGGGTACCCAAACATGGTGCGCCAATATGCACCATGAATTGCCCGCGCTTCATCATAATATAAAGTGTAAGGGACATTTTGCAAATAATAGTAATCTGAACGGTCTGCTTCAAACGCACCGCTCATGTCGCCTTTTTCCAGCTTTTTATAAATCTGGAACAATCCGGGACGGGTAAAGAAAGGATCAAGACCGGATGCAATTAAAGTGGCATAGATCAGATTTCCATCTTCATAAATTCCAAGCGTCTGCTCATACAGATTAATATCAATCCAGCGGTTGTTATCCACCCCTTCCGGAGGAACCAGGTTGACATGAAACTGGCGGATTTGGCGGCGTTCAACCCATTCATTCCATCCAATCATATACCAATCGGTGCCATCTTGATTGACCATATCGTAAACCTGAACCACGGTTTCACGGGGTAAAGACTTTCCGGTCAATGCAGCACTATAACCGGGTCCTGTTCGTACGTCCGCTTGATCAATAATCCAACCAAAATCATTGACCGGATTTTGGTAAAAGAACAAACCAAACAAACGCATCCAGGTGGCGTACCTGGAAGTATCTGCTTCACCTGCTTCCACCCACAGGCCATTTGTCAAACGGTAATACACGCCGTTATCCGTATCGACGCGTTCATAATAGGTGAGAAATTTCATGCCGGCATCCATATACCGGGTTGGGTTGCGTGCTTCTGCATCTGCCAACGAAGCATAAACCGGGAAGGCCTGATCCCCGACTTTTAGATATAGATCGGGTGCTGTTCCAAGTGCAGGATCGGGCGTCACTACCGGCAATTCCCGCATCGGATAAGGAATCCCTTTTTCCGCCAACGATTTTAACATACCGGATGGTCCATACGGCAAGCAGTCCGTTGTCCCAATTGGATAGACCTCAGGGAGACACAGCGGGGTGCCTGCATAAGGCTCATCCCCGGATGCTGCCTGGACCCCTCTCACGGAAGAATTGGCCGACAGAATAAACAAGCCGGTCAAAAAAACTAAAAATGCAATTTTTCGCATACGATACCCTTTATTTTATATAACGGAATATTCCGCTCATCATTTATACCTTATAGGTTTATACCTTTATAGGTTAGCTTATCATAACGAGGATTTTTCATCAAGTGATGGTTTGTATATTGTAAAATGACGATACGGGTCTTTTTGCACTAAATACGACAAAATCCATCTTTTTTTCTAAAAATTTGGTATGCTTAAAGAAATCTAATGCTTTAAAGGAAATATTTATGGAATCCGCAAAAAAAACCCAAATTCATTCATTAAATGACATGTTAACCGTTCAAACTGGCGCTGTTGTCAGCCGTACGATCATCAATGAAAAAACCGGTACAATTACTTTGTTCGCTTTTGACGAGGGAGAAGGTTTAAGTGAACACAGCGCTCCTTATGATGCTTACGTACAAATTTTAGATGGTGTCATGGATGTCACCATTGGTGGTGAACCTTTCCAGCTCAAAACCGGTGAAATGATTATCATGCCAGCCAACATTCCCCATGCCCTTAAAGCCAGCCAGCCCGCCAAAATGCTGCTGGTAATGATCCGCTCTTAACCATCAAAACTTATGCAGATTTAAGAAATTTTCATCAACTTTCCCTATAATAAACATACAAAATAAACGGAGGAGAATGAAATGGCAAACCATGTTTACAAAAAAATTGAATTGGTGGGATCTTCCCCAAACAGCATTGAAGAAGCCGTTCAAAACGCTTTAACAAAAGCTGGTGAATCAGTTAAAAATTTACGCTGGTTTGAAGTTGTTGAGACCCGGGGGCAAATTACCGATAATACAGTCGCACATTGGCAGGTAACGATTAAAGTTGGTTTCACCGTCGACGAATAAGAAAAAAGTGATTAAAAAGTATATGGCGCATCATGGGATGCGCCATTCTTTATTTAATTAATATCCGGAACCAAACTGATTTCATCTTCGTCTTAACTGTGAAAATTTATACAAACAAAGGAGTATAAAGATGAAAACTTTAAATCGGTTTTTGTGTGCGATTTTGATGATCGTGGCTTTATCAGCCTGTTCGAGTGGGTTACAAATTGATAAAGAATCCAATGGAAAAACAATCTCAATCCCATCGGGCCAATCCTTAGAAATCAAATTGCAGGGAAATATCACCACTGGTTACGAATGGCAAGTGATTTCGGTTGATGAAACGATCCTAAAACCTGCTGGTGAACCAAAATACAGTTCGGAATCAACATTGGCTGGTGCGGGAGGTGAGTTTCTTTTCAAATTTGAAGCCAAAAACCCCGGTGAAACCAACCTTAAATTAGGATACCTGCGACCTTGGGAAGAAAATACGGAACCGATCGAGACATTTGAAATCATCGTCATGGTAAAATAAATTTACCCAAGTTGGTTTTGAAACAACGAATCCTTCCTGCAAAGCAGATTTTGTTTCCCCTGGAGGTCCGTATGGCTAGAATAGAAATTCCCATTGAAGATTGGCAAATCAAACCCCACGACCTTTGGGACAATCAATGGTTGTTATTAACAAGTGGAGATTTTTCAAGTCAAGAGTTTAACTGTATGACGGTAGGCTGGGGCAGTTTCGGCACCATGTGGAACCGCCCCTTTGCTTTGATTGCCGTGCGTGACCACCGTTACACATACCAGTTCATTGAAAAATACGATAGTTTCACCTTGTCTGCTTTTCCCAAAACCTTTCATAAAACCCTGAGCGTACTTGGAAAAAAATCCGGGCGGGATATGGATAAAATTAACCATTCCGGTCTCACACCAATTGTTTCTGAAACCGTCTTGTCACCTGGTTTTGAAGAAGCAGAATTAATCGTCGAGTGTAAAAAAATGTATTGGCAAGATCTTGATCCTGAAAATTTTCTAACCCAAAAAATCCATCTGATGTATCCCCAAAAAGATTTTCACCGCATTTATTTTGGACATATAACAGCCATCTTTGGTGAAGCAAAATACAAAGGTTAAGACCACAATACATCTAAACGATAATTTTGAGAGTAGATTTACTATAATTACTTTTCATGAAGCGTAGAATAAATGAGGGGGATTCTGAAATTCAGACATGAGTTGGGACAGGAGACAAAACGAGATCAATAAAAGCAAGAAGGACAGAATTGAAGATTCGATCAAAATCATTTTTAGGAAGTTTCCATTTTCTTTTTAACAAAACAAATAAACCAGAATATTTGGGCCACTTTTTG
>PABH01000064.1 GCA_002702705.1 Anaerolineaceae bacterium | reverse complement strand
TTCTCGAGTACAAATGATCAAAAACTACCAAATTAACAAACCATATCTACTTTAGTCTACTCGACTGAAATATGCTGGAATATACCTTTTTTGGGGATATGCAAAAATACCCAATATAGATTCTCAATAACTATGGGACCCTATAAAAGATAACCAATTCCTCCAGTAGACACCCCCCTTCTCTCCTGTTATACTATAAGTCACTTAATACTAATTAAGCGACATATGAGGGTGGAGGAGGTAAACTGCGACCTCCCCACCGGGACCATAGGAAAAAAGAACATGAGTCACCAATTGCCACTTTCTGAGCGCGACATTCCGACGGAACTGCCCTGGCTGCACATGGTATCCTTCCTGGAAAGCGTCGGTAGTCGCAGCCTGAAGACCGAAGGCACGTACCTGGCGGCGCTGCGCTTCTTTGCCGATTGGGTCCAGGTCGGCAAACATGCCGGCTTTGACCTGGAGCAGCCCTGGCCATTGGGCCTGACCCCGCTAACAACCGAGCTGGTGTTGAAGTTTAACGAAGCGCTGCGCTCCGCGCGGTCGCAGAACACGGGCCGGACTTATATGGCGGCGCTGCTCAGCTTCTTTGGTTACTTGGTGAGCATTGACCAGCTTCCCCCAGGGCTAAGGCTGGAAAAAGTACGTGAACGATTGAAGCGACAGCGGAAGACGGCATTACGGCCGTCATCGAAAGTGGTCAATCTGGACACGATACGCCAGCAAATTCCGCTCATCGTGGATTACTACTGCATGCTCCCCCTACCCCCCTCCGGCAATGACCCTTATAACCGGCGATTGTCACTGCTGCGGGACCGGGCGCTGGCGACGGTGTTGTACAGCACGGCCGTGCGCATTAGCGAAGCGGTAGCGTTGGACCGGAAGCACGTGGCCAATGGCCAGGCGGAAGACGTCCTGATTACCGGCAAAGGTGGCCGCACCCGCACCATTCACTTCCTGGATTATGCCCGCGAGGCGATTCGGGCTTATCTGGCCGAACGCACCGATAGCAACCCGGCCCTATTTGTCTCCCACAGCCGCCGCGCCGACGGCAAACGGCTAACGACCCGATCGGTACAGCGAATGGTGGAAACGGCCGTAGCTGCCTTGGACCTCGATGCTTCCCTCACCCCCCACGATTTCCGCCACTACCGGGCTACCGAGCTGCTGCGCGAAGGCGTGCCCGTGGAAGTAGTGCAGGAATACCTGGGCCATGCCGACATTTCCACCACTCGCTCGGTGTATGCGCCTATTATTGGCAAGAACATCGTCAAGGAGTGGCTAGATATTTTGGAAGGACCGTTGGAACAGGCGGCGCAGTTGAAGGAGACATGAAAACGGCCGTTTAGCAGACATCTACTGCCGGCAGACACAACGAAGCGTTTTGGTTGGTAGGCTTGAATTACGCAGATAGCGTCCCATCCAGGGACGCAGTCGGGAAAGCAACAGCCAGTTGCAAAACAAGCGTAATAATCCCTGACAAAACCAGCCACTTTTGTTATCAGGTTATCATCGCTCACCTCAGCCTTTCGTTGGCCAGTAAAGCTGGGGATTTCAGCCGCCACCATCATGACCCTCCTATTTTCGCTCCCTAAACCCAAACCAGATTAAAACCTGTGACATTTATCATGCCAAAAGCATGCAGTTGTCGTTTACATGAACGTCAAGGATTTTCTATCCTACAGGAGATATATGGGATATTTTACCTGGGTGAAATATCCTATTTGGCCAAGCGCTCCCCAAAACGCCACGGCAGGTATGAAAGGCGAGAGGCGACATTAGCGAACAAATTGTATATCTCACCCAGTTAACATGAAGGAGATCACGGGTGATTTACGCCTTATGATCGTCTTTTTTACACTGGAAAAGAGTTACAAGGCATACACTGTTATCACAGCCGCCGTGAAGATTCCGACTCTCTCATCCCAGCCCCCTTCACGTATCACCCTACTCATTTTTTTTCAAAAACGCCATAGGCTCTTCAATATATAGGTCGCTTTGTTGTGAGGTCTCGATAAGGAGAACGGAAAATGAACCCGTCCCGCTTATTACTTGTCTTCATTACCCTGGTTGCCCTGTCAACCTTTGGCCTGACATCCCATTCTTCTGCAGGCTCTGAAGTAGGGCAAACTCTCCTCCTAAAGGAACGAGCTTTGGGATGCTAATGATTGAGGTACCAACCATCTATACAAAAAACATCTTTACAAAACATTGCTATGTAGCCTGGGCTAGATATATATAGAAAAAGAACAGCTAGAGCCGCAGGAGGTTATTATGTTCAAGTCCGTCGTTTGGGGTAACTTTTTCTCAAAAAGAGGTCGTTTACACCGTTTTCATCTCCTTGTGCCTCGCCCTCTCAGGTTATTCTTTTTTTGCGCCTTAATCCTTCTCTCGGTCTTCTCTGTCATACATAACCACGGAGCAAAGGCTCAAAGTACATCTTCTATTTCCGGTCGCGTAACAGATATAAACGGCGAGTTTATGTTCAATGTTTACGTATCTGATGGAGCAGGTCATGGAGATTACACTGACAACACCGGCTACTATGAAATCACCGGGCTAACGGCCGGCACCACTTATGAGCTCAGGGCCTCCTATCCCAATAAATTTTTGGCTCCTTGCTCGCTTGCGGTTACCGCACCAGATACAGGCAAGAACTTCTACCAAACATCAACGAATACTTGCGCAACACCCACTCCGACTAAGACACCAACAAAGACACCTACTCCAACGAAGACACCAACGAAGATACCTACTCCGACTAAGACACCCACGCCTGCAACCTCCATTTCAGGGCGTGTGTGGGACTTGGACGGCGAGTTTATGTTCAATGTTTACATATCTGATGGAGCAGGTCATGGGGATTACACTGACAACACCGGCTACTATGAAATCACCGGGCTAGCGGCCGGCACCACTTATGAGCTCAGGGCCTCCTATCCCAATAAATTTTTCACTCCTTGCTCGCTTGCGGTTACCGCACCAGATACCGGCCAAAATTTTCAGGAAACCGCAACTGATACTTGTTCAACCCCCACTCCTACAATGACACCCACGCCTGCAACCTCCATTTCAGGGCGTGTATGGGACTTGGACGGCTACTTTCTGTTCAATGTTTACGTATCTGATGGAGCAGGTCATGGGGATTACACTGACAACAATGGCTACTATGAAATCACCGGGCTAACGGCTGGTGCCACTTATGAGCTCCAGGCCTCCTATCCCAATAAATTTTTCACTCCTTGCTCGCTTTCCGTTGTTGCCCCCAATACCGGTCAAGATTTTCAGGAAACCGCAACTGATGCTTGTTCAAATCCCACTCCTACAATGACACCTACGCCTACTCCAAGCCCAACCCCTGGGCCTCCCCTCCCCTATTTCCAAGACGTCCCCTATGATCACTGGGCTTACGGCTACATTACATCCCTCTATCACGCCGGCTATGTTTCTGGTTGTAGTTCTGATCCCCTGTTGTACTGTCCCGATGACCCTTTGACCCGTGCTGAAATTGCTGTCTTTATCTTGCGCGGCGCTCATACTCCAGACTTCGTGCCAGAAGAGCCAACTGCACCGATCTTTGAAGACGTGCCCATCGACGCGTGGTATGCTAAGTGGGTACATGCTCTTTATCAAGAGGGCTACGCTGCCGGCTGCAGTAGCGATCCCCTACTCTTTTGTCCCGAACAAGAGGTCACTAGGGCCGAGGCCAGCGTTTTGTTCGTACGATTAATATATGGGCCAGATTATGATCCTCCGAATCCTGTTGGTCTCTTTGAAGATGTCGACCTGGACCAATGGTATGCTAAATGGATTGAAGCGGGCGCTAAACATCACTTGATCGAATCGTCCTTGGTTTGGGGTGGAGGATCGTGGTTTGCACCGAATCGTTCTCTCACCCGAGCTGAAGCCGCGCGTGCCCTTGTGTACGCGATAGATTTACCTATTCCTGATCGGGATCAACTGATAGCCAAATTCGGCGAGCTACGTGATGCCGTTAAGAGTTCCATAGAAGCAGATCTAGATGCGTTTGCCGGATTGGAATCTAAAGCTTATGTAGCGATGCGATTGGACTACAAAGATTACTTTGATGCCGCATTGACTTTAGTTGATCTTCTACCATTGCCAAGTCCTGATCCTGATGTAATCAGAATTCTTGGCAAAGAATATGAGGTGTTGCGGGCTTACGCTAAAGGAGTAGGAATGGTCGATTTTGGACTGGACGTAATGCAGTTTTTCAGAGAAATAGAGGATGATATACCATCTGATGCCAGCGAATGGCAGGTAAAACAAATCTACCTTGATTACCTGATGAATGAGGCGAATTTAGGCCCCTATGCAGGGGTAAAGGGATTACTAAATACAATTGATGAATATTACGAAGGCTATGTACAGTTAATACCCGATCCCTTGCCACCGGATTACCCTGCTGACAGAATGATCGAACTGATGGAACTGCAAATCGCCGGTTTAGAGGCTTCAACATCTCACGAGACGCATGTTTTGATTAATGATCCGTCTTGCCTCTGTAGCCGTACGATTCTTTTAGGAGCACTACAGGATCAAGAAGATGCAATGCAGGAGGCCGTTTTTATTTTAGGCGTATATGAAGATACAACGTTTGTGATGAATATTAGCAAAGTCGCGGTTTACTTGGGTGGAGGTGCTATCAAAATTTTGGCACTTGCAGGTGGTCCCGTTGAGATCCCTGTTGAAATGGTTTTCTGGGGAGAAGTGGCATTGATTTCGGAGATTCCTGATATTATTGGCGAGGCTGCAACGATTGGAAGCTGGTCTGCCGAATCACTTATTATTAAAATTTTCTACTCGGCTAATGGTCAACTCGCTAGCGATTTACCTGTGCGTCACACATTGTTCCAAGCAACTGGCCAAGAGTTGGTTGATCCATCTGAATCAAGCCTGCAACAGCTCACTCCGCTCGCCACAACGGACTTGATAAATGTAGAAAGTATCAGTGTCCCTAACTTAGTTCTTTCAGAAGGGGAAACAATCGGTCAAGGAACTGGGCATATGCTAGTGCGCAATATAGACAGTTCAGCCGTCAATGTTAAGGTCAACGGAAAAATCACAGCTGAAGTTGGCGAGAGCATGTTTACCGTAGGAATGATAGATTCAGCTCCAATCTTCATAGGACCTGGTGAACAGAAGTTTGTTGAGTTTGCTTACACAGCGTTGCAGTCAAGTCTGGTGAATTATCATGGCTATGATGCTCACCTACTTGTTACCGCCACAAACGATACTAATGGAGATGTTGATATACAGGACCCCTTTGTGACACATTTCTTTGCTGGTACCAACGAACAACTAACGATTATGACAGACCGGGAATTTAGTACTGTAGGTCACGAGGAGCTTGACATCGGCGACGTTTATAGCACAACCGTCCAATTCCCTGCAACAACTCAAACTAGTCGATTAATGCTCTCATTCCCACAAGGTTCCAATTTTGACCTTCATCTGTACGATCCCGAAGGCCGTCATGTCGGTTGGAATGGCTACATCCTTGACGTAGATAATAATATTCCTAACACAAGTTATTCAGGTCACAACGCTTGGCCGGAGTGGATCGAGATTGACAATCCTGAGCCCGGTGATTATGAAATCCGCGTGATTGCTCGAAGTACAATTGTTGGTGGTGAGTTTGATTTGTCCCGGTTAGACTCTCCAGTGCTTTCAGCATTACTTGACTCCTCACCTTCCCTGAAATTATATGTCCTTCGCTCGCTGCCCAAGGAGACAGTAACAGAATCGTTTGGCGTATTGCTAAGTGAGAGCGGGGGTAGCCAAACTTTAGCAAATATAAGTGGAAGCGTAACGGATTTCATTAGCGATTCAGGTGAGGTCATTTCAGCCTCGGACATCGTTTTAACTATTCCAGAAACAATTGGACCAGGAGAACACGCAATGCTCCTGATGGAAATGACTGTTGAGGAGCAAATTCCAGACGGAGTCTATGAAGGGACGATCCACCTTTCTGCCTACAGCCCACAGGGAGAACTTTTAACAAGTAATAGCGACATAATTCTAAATGTTTCGACCTTTGCGCCATATAAGATTAATTTACCTGTTATATCAAGCACTGGGTCTATAGTATGGGATTCGAACAAAATCAAGAAAGCATCTGCAGCGCGCCCTTGATACGCTCGTTAATCGGGCGGTATTTTAGGGGGAAACATCTCCCACCTAAACGACGACAAAAATGAGGCTGGAAGTTCGCCCAGCCTCTTCAACTTAGATCCGTCAGGCTCTTCTCACATCCGAGAGTCGGCACGGTTCAAAGTACCGGTCCCGCTCAATCGGCACACCCAGCAGCCCCCGTGACACTTTCCAATTCTGGGTATCTCCTGTTACTGTATAATAAGCAACCAGAAGCCGACAGGGTAGAATATTGAAAACTATATGGTCAATCTGCTCACCCTGAGTGGGAATTGCTGTGAAATCGGCCGCTCTCAATCCTAATTTTTCTCAGCGCGGCTCTCAGACGCGAGAATAATTGATTTTGCCCTGGATTTTGTGTTGGGTGATGGGGAATATGACAATACAGACCTATTGGCATGGGTGACTGACCATACAGATTGGGAATTTTTGGTGCGTACTGCTAAAAACATCCTTATCACCCACAATGGCATCCAGTATCCTTTGCGGGACTTGTGTGCTGGCCAAGGCAGCTGCACCGCGGCACATGACGCCTTGTTTACGGCGTAAGAATTTGGTCCGGTGTTGGCCATTGCCTGGTGGGGCAAATCATACAAAGACCCGATCTTTCTCATTTCCAATTGTGCTTCCATCCAGTTAGCCTGTCATTATTATCGTCGCCGCTTTCGGGTGGAGACTTTGTTCTCTGACAAGAAGAGCCGTGGCTTTCATATTGAAAAGAGTCATCTTTCCGACCCAGCCCGCTTATCCTGTCTCTTGTTAGCCACGTCACTGGCCTACATTTGGCTGATTCATCTGGGCATGATGGTGTTTCATGATGAAAGTAAGCGTTCTTTGATTGACCGTACCCTTCGTACAGATAAAAGCCTGTTTCGCTTGGGTTTGGACTGGGTGAAGTATGCCATGACGCATGATTTAGATATTCTGGTTGCCTTTCATTTGTTTGGGCAACCTGTACAAACTTAGGTGTCCGGTAGAGAAAAAAACCTTTTGATTATTGACGAGTTGTGTCACTTATACTAGAGGTAGAGATTGCAATGGTAGTGTCTGAATAGGCAGGATTTTTGATGCTAATCTTGGCCAATGGTTTTTTCGTTTGCATCAGGCCATCTGCTCACCTTTGCTTTACAGGTAATGAAAATTGAAGATATCCTTAGGGCTCGCTCAAAATCAACCTAGGTGGCATGGTCAGGAGACCGGCCACAGCCAATTCAAAAGTTATTTGCGAGTGAACCCTTAGAGGGGCAGAAGCAATATCAACAGCGTACATTTTTCTTGTGCATACAGGCGGTATCGAAATGAAAAAAAAGCTTGAGGAATCAATACCTGAGATCATCGGGGGTTTGGTAGTAGAAGCCGTCTTGGTTTTTGTAGGATGGCTCTTAATTGACCGCAATTGGTGGATGCCGATTTTAGTTATTATCGTTGGAACCACATGGGTGAGTTGTGGGTATGTTTCATTTAAGCACAAAAAGAAGCTGTTCAAGACTCGCTCTCGAGGCAGAAAAAGGGCAAAAAACACACGTGTATGGTCTTATCCGCGTTTACGCAAGGCGGCGCTAGTTGGCTTTATTGGCATTCCTTTGGTAGTCCTTGGAACATTTGGATACCAGAATTATGAGCAGCGGCAAAGGTCCAAGCTAGTGATTATAGCGATTGCCGATTTTGATGGACCAGAACCAGATAGATATCGGGTAACAGAAACCATTATTGCTCAATTGCGGAAAGCCCTAGAACCATATGATGATGTCGAAGTCATCGCGCTCAACAAAGCGGTAACGGAAGCTGAAGGAAAAATGACTGCTCGAATGCACGGAAATGAAAATAACGCAGATGTGGTTATTTGGGGATGGTATGGAGCGACAGAGGAGGTTGTCCCACTAAGCGTAAATTTTGAGATTCTATGCCCACTAAAATGCACACCTGAACTTCGGGCCGAAGTACAGGGAGAAGTCCAGCGAATGGAAATTGCTGACCTGGAGAGTTTTGATTTGCAATTTCAGCTGTCAGATGAGATGGTACTCTTGAGTCTTCTTACCATCGGCTTAACTCGGTACTCAGCGGAAGATTGGGATGAGGCTATCGCTAGTTTTTCTGAGGCTTTGGCCTATCTGGAGGGTCACATATCTTCAAGGGACGTCCATTATTATCGTGGGATGGCATATATACGTAGAGATCAATATGAGCAGGCGCTTGAAGATTTTAATGAAGCCATTGAGATCGATCCAACCTTTGCTATGGCCTTCAATGGTCGCGCTGTTATCTATGCTGCGTTTAAAGGTGATTTAGATCTTGCTGTTGCCGATCTCACGCAAGCTATTTCCCTTGAACCAAACAATGCTGAATATTACTACAGTCGTGGATCTGTTAACACTCAGAAGACTCTTCATGTTGATAATTCAAATGACTATTCAAGCGCTATTGCTGATCTCACACAAGCTATTTTTCTTGAACCTAAAAATGCCGAATATTATCACCAGCGTGGAATGACCTATTATTGGGCTAACGAGTATGAACTGGCCATGGATGATTTAAATCAAGCAATTTCTCTTTTTAAACAAACTGATCCTGACAGCTATGGAGAATATTATTTTGAGAGTTTTGCTAGAGCCTATGGCTATCGCGCTACTATCTACGAAGCCAATGGTGATTATGAGCATGCTTTGGATGATTACAATATCGCTATTGGGCTGAATCCTAATTACGCATACGCTTATTTTAGCCGTGGGAAGGTTCACATGTTTTCAGGAAACTATAGTCGTGCTATCACCGATCTAAACCATGCTCTTGAGTTAACCAATGATCCTAATAATAGGGAGATAATACACCGGCAGATAGAAGAGATTCTGAAGGCAATGGAAGAAGAATAACCATATATATTTTTAACTACTGAGGCTGCTGGCAACCTTAAAATGCCAGCAGGTGTTGCCCGCTCATTTATCACAAGTAAAGAAAACAGCTTGTGCCAATAGCTTTCTGTTGCTCCATTAAAATCCATTAATTTCATCAAATCACTTTTATGGGTATTAACCATTTTCACGCGCAGATATACGGTAAGGGGTTTTGGGAGCAAAAGGACGAAAACCTACGCTAAGCCTCAATCAGAACGCAACGGTCGCAAGCCAGACGATGCAACATCATCCCCAATATCAAAACGAAACCGGCCGTAACGGTTGATGTGTGTTTTTGACAAGATAAAAATGCACAAAACGGCCGAATAAAATGTCACAAAGCACCGATGAGTGCAAAATTTGCGGC
>PABH01000063.1 GCA_002702705.1 Anaerolineaceae bacterium | reverse complement strand
TTCCCACGGCTCTTGCACTTGAAGACTCATCTCCACCTCCTGCCTTCTTTACATTACCATTTTCACACAGGTTTGCCAACAGTATCTTGTCTAATTACCGTGCAGATTTATTGGAGAAAATCAAATTATTAACGTTGTGTCTCCAAAGGAAAAAAATCGATATCCTTTATCAATCGCGGTTTTGTAAATATTTAATATGTTTTCTCGCCCTGCAAAAGCACTTACTAACATTAATAAAGTCGATTTGGGTAAGTGAAAATTCGTAATCATCAAATCCACCGCTTTAAATTGATAACCAGGCAGGATAAATAAATCTGTCGGACCGGAAATTGGGGCAACACGATCTGATTTTTTAGCAATTCTAGCAGCAGATTCCAGGGTACGGACACTGGTTGTCCCAACAGCAATGATTCTACCGCCATCCTTCGCGGTTTGATTGATCATTGCAGCATTCTCAGGAGTAAGTTCACACCATTCGGTATGAATTTTATGTTCTTCAGGGTCATCTTCCATTACAGGAGCAAAAGTATCTAGTCCAACATGTAAGGTAACTTCACAAAATCGAATGCCTTTTTCTTTTAAGGAATTTATCAATTCAGGCGTAAAATGCAGACCAGCTGTAGGGGCTGCTGCCGAACCTATATGTTTAGCATAGACAGTTTGATAACGATCCGGATCTTGTAAGGTCTCATGAATATATGGCGGTAAGGGCATTTCCCCAATTTGATTTAGGTAAGGTTCAACCGATTCCGTAAAACGAATTAACCGTTTTGAACCTTCCAACTCCGCCAAAATTTCTACATCCGGGCCATTCTTCAAACTTAATATTTTTCCAGCTGTAATTCGTTTTCCACCAACCAAACATTCCCAAACTTGATCTTCTACTTGTCTTAATAAAAGGATCTCTGCCTTGCCGCCACTGCTTTTTTGGGCAAATATTCTAGCAGGCAACACTTTCGTTTGGTTGATTACAATCAGATCATTTTTATTAAAATATTCACCAATTTCTTTAAAAATCTTGTGAGAAATTTCGCCAGTTTTCCGATCATAAACTAATAAACGGGCATCATGACGAGGTTCAATCGGCGTTTGTGCAATCTGTTCTTCCGGCAAACGATAATAAAAATCTTGCGTTTTCAAAAAAACCTCAAAGTTATAATAATTTTGGTTGGGTGTTGTTTTGCGGCGGCGGAAAACCAAGATGCTCATATGCTTTCCGTGTTGCAACGCGTCCCTGAGGTGTTCGATCAAGGAATCCTAACTGTAATAAATACGGTTCAACAACATCCATAATTGTGTCTGGCTCTTCACTTATGGATGCTCCAATGGTACTTAAACCCACAGGGCCGCCATTATAATTTTTGATGATTGTTTCTAAAACTCTACGATCCAAATCATCCAAACCGGCAGCATCCACATTTAGTAAATCCAATGCACCCATTGCCACTTCAGCAGTAATGATACCATCTGCCCTTACTTGAGCATAATCACGTACGCGCCGCAAAAGGCGTAAAGCAACACGTGGGGTTCCACGGGCACGATGGGAGATTTCTGTAATTCCGTCATCATAAAAAGGCACATTTAACAAATTAGCAGCGCGATTAACAATTTTACGCATTGCATCCAAGTCATAATAATCTAGACGGTAAACTGCACCAAACCGCGCTCGCAGTGGAGCCGTAACAAGAGCCAAACGAGTGGTAGCACCAATTACAGTAAAATTCGGTAATTTTAGTCGAATAGAGCGGGCAGAGGGTCCTTTGCCAATAATAATATCCAATGCGAAATCTTCCATCGCAGGATATAAAATCTCTTCAACCGCTCTTCCCAAACGGTGAATTTCATCAATAAACAAAATATCACCAGCCCGCAAGTTGGTTAAAATAGCAGCCAAATCGCCTGCCTTTTCAATTGCAGGTCCGGAAGTTATCCGGATATTTACCCCCATTTCATTAGCTAATACATGAGATAAGGTTGTTTTTCCCAAGCCGGGCGGCCCGTAAAATAAAACGTGATCTAATGACTCGTTTCTTTGTTTTGCGGCATCAATTAATATCGAGAGGTTTTCCTTAACCTGATCCTGGCCTATAATTTCATTAAGTTGTGTTGGCCTTAATGCCTGATCAATTCGGTCGTCAGGTTTGGCCTCTGGGCTTATCATTCTATCTTCGCTCATACGTTCGATTATACCCGCAATCAATTTATTCAGGCAATTTATAAAACATTTTAATTTAGAGCTGTTCACAAAGCAGCCTTGATAAAAGATTTTGGGGAGCAAAATTTCTTTTAATTGGTTTCTTCCATAAGATTATAGCTAGGAGCCTTAAGTGGCTGTTCTTGTTAATCATTCGCAAATTACCGTACACACTAAATTCATCGCGAATACACACAGCTTGTATACACCATGCTATAATGAGCTAGCTAAATCAAACAGGGAGAATGATATATGTCAAATGTTTTTGTTTCAAAACATCCCCTTGTCGCTCACAAACTCTCAAAATTGAGAGATGTGAAAACAGAACCCAAAAAGTTTAGAGAACTTATTAGGGAACTGGCAGGCTTATTAGCCTACGAATCCACTTTGGACCTAAAAATTGATCCAATCAAAGTACAGACCCCTCTTGAGCAAGCTGACGGTATGATTCTTCGCGAAAAGGTTGGATTAGTCCCCATTTTACGGGCTGGTCTGGGCATGGTAGAAGGAATTTGGGAGCTGATGCCTTCTGCTGAAGTCTGGCATATTGGTTTATATCGTGATGAAAAGACCCTTAAGCCTGTTGAATACTACAACAAACTCCCAACAGAACCAACGGTGAGTGTATGTTTAATCCTTGATCCGATGTTAGCAACCGGTGGATCAGCCGTAGCAACGGTAGATGTATTAAAACGATGGGGAGTTAATCGCATCAAATTTGTGGGTATCATCGGATCTCCGGAAGGTGTGAAATTAATGCAGGATACACACCCGGACGTCCCAATTCATCTTGGTGTCTTAGACAGCCACCTCAATGAAAATGGCTATATTGTGCCCGGTTTAGGCGATGCTGGAGATCGACAATTTGGTACTGGATAAAAAAAGGAGCCGTTCTGGCTCCTTTTTTCTTTCTTGATTTCCCTATCCGCCAATTTGCATCATAGACCTGTCATTTGGGCTTAATTTTTCTTTTAAGAAATGGTGTGCTGGTTTATTACGAATTGCAGCTTGCACCATATCATCAATATTATTACCATTCCGAATCGCTGGAAGTAAGTCGACTTCCTGTTCACTCATTAAACATGAACGCAAATGTCCATCCGCCGTTAAACGAAGGCGATTACAACGCGCACAAAAATGGTCATCATCGATTGGGGAGATAAATCCAATCATTCCTTTTGCATTTTGGGCTTTATATAACGTTGCCGGTCCCTGGTTGGTAAATTGTTGAAATTTATTAAGATTTAATTCTTCCAAAATTTTTAACATTTCATGGGTTGATATATACCCCTCTTCATAATTTGGAAATCCACTACCCCAGCCGGTTTGGTTTTTTATTGGCATTAATTCAATATACCGGACATGCCATGGATTCTGAAAAGTTAATTTTGCGAATTCTAAAATCTCAGAATCGTTAATTCCACGTACCACAACCATATTAATTTTTATTGGCGTTAAACCCGCTTTTTCTGCAGCTTCAATCCCCGCTAATACTTGAGATAAATCTCCATTTCTTGTAATTTTTTTAAACAGGTCTGGATTAAATGTATCTAAACTAATGTTAACACGTTTCAAACCAGCTTCTTTTAACGCATCCGCTTGATGAGCTAATAAATGACCGTTAGTCGTCATGCTAATATCCGTAATTTCGGGAATACGATTTAGCATGCGCACCAATTCAACAATGCCTGGCCTGACAAGGGGTTCACCACCAGTGAGGCGGATTTTTGTTACCCCAACTTTTACTGCTGATTTAACAACTTGAACAATTTCTTCAAATCGCATGATATTATCATGAGCCTGCCAGGTAACGCCTGTTTCAGGCATACAATAAACACACCGGTAATTACAACGGTCTGTCACTGAAATTCTTAAATAATTAATTTTTCTTCCGAATTGATCTTCCAAGAGTTTACCTTTAATTTATTGTTTTTATAATCATACCAATCTTATCATAATCGTTTTACTTATGAGAAATTTCTAAGCCCATTAATTTTGCTATAACTACACGAAACAAGCCTGAGGGTAATAACAAGACAAGATGAACAAATACAGAACTGGCCAGAATTAAAGAAACGGAATAAATCCAAATATTTAATTTAGGGGTCAAATTGATTATCATCCAATCTCCAAATCCAGCAATAAGAATAATTCCCAGAATGATTCCGATACCAATTAAAATCACATACCAGGATTCACGATCGGATGAAGAAGGAAGCATGGTGCTACTGATACAAAAAGCAAGATAAAACCAAATACCAAAATCTATCTGTTGCGGTAATTGAAAAAATAACGTTGAAAATATTTCATAGTTTCCAATCAAAACAGCCTTAATCATATCTACCAAAGCCAGCTTAGAACCAATAAATGTTAAAACCAGACAACCCGTTATAAATGGAGCCAATCCGATTAAAGAATCTCGAAAAAAATCTGTTGCTTTCGTCTCAACAAACCCTAATCGTAAACGCCCATCTTTTTGGGTCTGAGGAATTAATGAGACTCTTTTTACTGGAACCCTTAATAATATTGCCATAATCCAATGTGAAAACTCATGTAAAAAAACGCCAGGAAACAAAATTAATGAAAAAAGAGCTAAAGCAATTTTTGGATTTCTGGTTAATAATAAAAATATTGTCTGAATTTCGCGGTGCAGCAGACGCTGCACCGCGATTAGTAAAATCAGACAAATGAGAAAAATCAAGAAACCTGAAAAATTATTATTTAACAAGCCCCTGCCGCTTTTGCAATATCAATAAAATCAGGTTTTAAAGAAGCCCCACCGACCAAAGCACCATCGATATCTGGTTGAGAAAAATACTCTTTTGCGTTACTTCCTTTGACAGAGCCACCATAAAGAATTCTTAATTCACTGGAAACATCTGCCCCAAACATAGCTTGAATTGGCTCTCTGATGGTTTTAAGAATCACTTCATTTGCAGTTTCAGCATCACAGGCTTTTCCAGTACCAATTGCCCAAACTGGTTCATAAGCAACAACAACGGATTTCATTTCAGATTCAGTTATACCTGTAAATCCGTTTCGAATTTGGTTCGACACAATATCAAAGGTCTTTCCAGCTTCATTTTCTTCTAATGTCTCACCGACACACACAATCGGGATTAAACCCGCTTTGAGAGCTGCTTTTAATCGCAGGTTAACGGTTTCATCTGTTTCTCCAAAATAAGTCCGGCGTTCAGAATGACCGATAATGACATAGTTTGCAAATTCCTTAACCATGGGTGCCGATATTTCACCAGTATAAGCGCCATTATCTTCCCAATGGACGTTTTGGGTTCCCACACCAATTGAGCTTGTTTCTAATAAATTTGATACAGCCGGAACCGATATAAATGGTGGACAGACCACAATTTCCACATTGGTTATTTTTTCTAATCCATCTTTTAATTCTAATATTAATGCTTTCGCCTCCGTCGAGGTTTTATTCATTTTCCAATTACCAGCTACAAATGGGGTTCGCATAATGCAAATAATCCTTTCAAAATTTGTTTTTAATTGAGTTCTTTCATCAACTTATTTAACTCAATAATTATCCATTCTGGAATTTTTCCAGGTGGTTCATTAAGAATTTCATCCGACAATTGCCTAGCAATATTGTAATCATTAATAGAAATAAACACTTCAACCTCAAGTAATTTTGCTTCCGGGAATCTTCTTAAGAGGATTGGGTTGTTTAAAATTCCTCCAAGTTCGTTTTTAACATTTTCAATTTCACCAGAATGGTAAAGACGGAACCTCAATATTGCAATGTTTCCAATATTCGCCAAACGTTCATTGTTTCTCAAAAAAACTTCAATATTATCATCAATTGATGCTTTATATAATAATTCATGCAGTTTATCTAAATGGCTTTTTTCCAAATCTTCGATAGGAATTTCTTTTGCGTAAGAAAGTGCGACAATTAAAGCAAAAAGATTTTCTTCTTTCTCTTCTAATTGTTTGATCGAATCAAAGTAATAGTCGGGACTTGAATCAACCATTTGTTTTACAATGCGCAAATTTTCTTCCATTTCTGGATAATCATTATTTTTGAAATTTTCATATGCTTTTTCAAGATAAACATCTGCATCAGAGAAAATTTCATTGTTTGGATGAGTGACTAATTTATTTTGGTCAACTCTTTCAAACACCATTCCAAGAAGAGCAAGACACCCAATTATAGTTCCAATTAAAACGATAACTATTAATGGAATCCAAATACATGATTTTTTTGTGAATCTGAATTTTTTCTTTGTTATCTTATTCTCTGAAAATTCCTTAATTGATTCATTTTGATGATTGCCAATTAATGGTACATTTTCATCTTTAAAAATAAGCTCTCCCAAATTTTCATTTTTATTTTTTAAGAACGAAGTATTGGTATTAAAATCTTTTTTGTTGGAAAGAATTACATTAATTTCATTTACAAAATCGGTCACATGTTGATATCGGTCTTCAGGTTTCTTCTCCAAGGATTTAATCAATATATAAGCTATCTCATCTGACAAATCAGGGTTAATTTCTTGAGGTGGTGGTAGTGGCGTATAAATGTGATCATGAATAATTGTATATGGTGTATCAGCTAAAAATGGAACACGGCCTACCAAAAGTTCATATACCATAGCACCGAATGAATAAATATCTGCTCTAGCATCAATTTCTGGTTTGGACATAGCTTGTTCAGGAGATATATATTTAGGAGTACCTAACAATCGGTCAGATGTTAAAGTCGATTCACCAGCCTGGACCAAACGTGCTAAACCAAAATCCGCTAAGTAGATCTGACCGTCAGTAGCCATTAATACATTTGAGGGTTTTATATCACGGTGCAAAATATCCCGATTATGGGCGTAGGCAAGTGCATTTCCAACAGCAGTAATTACTTTACAAATTTCTTCACTTGAAAGTTTCCCTTTTTTTATTCGATCCTTTAGGGTTTCGCCCTCGATCAATTTCATCACTAGATATGGTCTACCTTCATACTCAGAAAAGTCGTAAATTGGTACTATATTTGCTTGATCAAATTTTGCGACTACTTTTGCTTCCCTTTGAAACCTTTTTAAGAAACTAGGATCATCAAGAAAAATGGGGTTGAGCGCTTTGATTGCAACAAATCTATCTAAAGCTTCGTGATAAGCTTTATAAACAGTCGCCATTCCCCCTTGGCCAATTATTTCAATTAATTTATATGGTCCTATTTGTGTGCCAATTTCAAAAACCATCAAAGATTCCTTATATTAATTACTTTCAAATAAAATTTTAGTACAAAAAGCAAATGTAAACCACCTTATAATGGACTTGAAAAATATTTGACGAAAACCATATCTCAGTTTATGATCATATTCGGCTGGTCAGATGATCGCGTCATCTAAGATGCCGAGGAAAGTCCGCACTCCGCAGAGCAAGATGCCGGGTAACACCCGGAGCGGGGAAGCCTATTTATAGGATAACCTGCTGGATCGGGCCACAGAAACAAACTGCCAAATTGGTGATGGTGAAAAGGTAGTGTAAGAGACTACCGGCGTTCGTAGTAATACGACGGCCAGGCAACCCCTATCTGGAGCAAGGCCAAGCAGAAACAAGAGGTATTTTGTTCGCAAAATACGGTGGAGTTGCTCGCTCCATAAAAAGTTTCGGGTAGGCTGCAAGAATATTTTGGTAACAAAATATCTAGAGAGATGATCATCACGATTTTTATCGTACAAAATGCGGCTTATCGACCAGCCAAAACCTTCTTTTTTTGCAACTAGCATCCAATAAGTATTTTGGCACCTTAACAACAGAAATTTTTTAACATAGTTTATTTTTTTTTAGTTACCGTCCTTTTATTCATGCCCCGTGTTTCTTAAATTCAAATTTGATCAGCTAACGAATTATTTGTTATGTTAGTGTGGATCTCGATTAAGGATTTACGAACAGCCCCTCTTTCTGTTTGAGTGTAATGGCGTATTGTTGTAGCTGGATCACTATGCCGCATAATTTTTGCGATCAATGAAGGAGGATATCCTTGATCAGACAAGGTTTTTCCAAGCGTTGCTCGAAGCCTTTGTGGGGTTACCGAATCTGATATGTTTATCTCTTCACAATATCTTTTAACAGCAACATTTACCTCTCGACGACCCCATTTTCTTCCAGTTCTAGTAACAAATAGTGGACTCGAATTTTTTGGGAGATATGCTACAAATAGCCTCAGAGGTTCAATCAAGTCAGGAATAACCGGAATTTCTTGTTGTTTTTGGGATTTAGTATCTCGAAGAATAATAACTTGTCCACTAAAATCAATATCGCGTTTCTCTAACTCTGCCACCTCACTTGGACGTAAACCAAGAAAAGCACAAAGTCCAGTTGCTAAAATTATCTGATATTGCGGACGAAACTTTTCAAACTTTAGTTCATAGATCTTTTCCCAATTTTTTAGTGATAAAGTTTTGGGGTGTGGATTTTTTTCTTTCGAATCAACTTCAAGTGTTAATGAACGAAATTGATTTAAAAAATCGCATGGTAAGAAAAAATCTCCTTCAGATGTGGGAAATAAGAATTCTGAATTTGGAAAATAAGATTTCTTCGATAGATAAAAATCATAAATTAGCTTAGTGAAATCCTTTGTGGATTCTTTTGAATCTACAAGCTCGAGCATTTTCTCATAATCATCATTTGTTAAAGCTACTATTTTCTTTATAGAAAGATCAAAGTTCCTAGCTATGAGCGCAATTATCATATTACGTTGAAACAAAAATGTGTTATTCGATTTTTGCGAAATCATAAGTCAATTCCTCTCTAAGATGTTTATAGTTTTGTGGAGATAAAGGACGAGTTGGATTTCGATTTGTTTTGATAATAATATCTAAATCATCAAGCGAAACTGGTGGAAATTTTGTTTGGTTTGTTTTAAATAAAAATTTCCAAAAAGCATAAAGACCTATTAAACGTCTTTTAATTGTTTCTCTAGATAATTTTCGTTCTGGAGATTTTAAATAAGAGAGGTAACTGATTATATAGTCTGGTTTTATTGTAAAATCTGAAAATTTACTTGATACCTCTTCAAAAAAGAATTTTGCATATATTTTTACATCGCAGCAATACTCCTTAATAGTTCCTGGGGCTCTATCTCTCTGATCCCTAAGATAAATAGAAAATTTCTCAAGTTGGTTTTCAAGTTCATCCCCAATATTATAAGATTCCAAAAACCCCTCCAGTTTGTTTCAATTATTTATTAATCATATTTGAAAAAGTATACAAATAAACATGTCGTTTGTCAAGAGTTTTCACGACCTATTTTCAGATTAAGTTAAAGAAAGGAGAATTATGTGCACATTTAATAATTGGCTGAAGCAATATAGAGAAACGAACGGTTTTTCTCTTGAACAAATCAAGGTTTTGACCGGGGTTGATCGGTCAACTCTCTTTCGAATTGAAAATGAAATAACTTCATTAAATTTAGTTACTGTTAATAAAATATACACCGGTTTAAGTGAAAATGATCCAGAGGTTTCAATCCCTGATTTATTAAATGAGCACTGGGGGATTTCTCTTAAACTTAATAAAGAATTAAAACAAAATTATTTTTCGCAAAAAGATGTTCTTGTTTTTACAAAAATCTTTCTTAAGAACAACATAAAAGCAAATGATATCCTGGCTAATCTCTGGAACTTGATTTCTCAAATTGATTTGAAAACAAATGACAATAATAATTCTATTTTTTATTCTTTATATTCAAGAAATTCTTCTTTTACGTTTACTCGAGATGACGTTGCCAAATATTTTTTGCCATCAAGAATATTCAAATTTAAAATAGACTATCCAGATATCCATTTTAAAGAAATTTCAAAAAAGTTTAATTTTTATTTTGATAGAAGCACAAGTCCTGATGATATAGGTTATTATTTTCGTGAATTAATCCAAGAAAAGAAAATCAATAAAAACACAATTGAATTAAAAACATCCATAAATTTTAATACACTTGGAAGAATTGAAAGAGGAGAAACCATTTCTCAGAAGATTGATGATATTGTTAATATTGATAAGACAATAAAGGCGGATGCAAATTTCTTCACCTTAGCCTGGTTGCAGTCAATTCAACAAATTCGACTAGAAAAACTATTCGAGGAACTAGAACTCAGATTGTCGAGACCAGACTTGCATTTTCTATTATCAATTCTATTAAAATCTATTCGGTGGTTAGAATATTCTTCAGGTATTTATCTACCGGAAGATGAATTTGAACGTTGGTTATTTGATTTTCGTGGTCACACATACAAGATGGCTGAAATTAATCATTCAAATAACTAGCAAGTAATCCCCTTTCCATTCTACTTCTACCATGTCCTAAATCTTCACTAAGCTTGCTTAATGCATGTTCTTTGGAATAACCACGTTCGATATAATATGTTAATCTTTCTTTTGCAAAAGTACGCCTGAGATCGTGCGTTTTGGAGTGATCAATATTTAATTTCTCTGTGACTTTTTTTAATGCTCTCTGATAAGCTCTAGTCAAAGCATTTTTATCTTTTAAGCTATTTATAAATAATCTCTTCCTACCAGATGTTTTTGCAACATTTCGCCATTTTGTTGATACTTCTTTTGTTTGTTGATCAAAAACAAAAACTTCTCTTGGCCTTCCTTTTTTTGTCCCATCCGCAGCTTCAAGATTTAATAAATCTCCATTTTGATTAATTGCAACAACTCGTAAACAAATCGCCTCGATCACTCTTAATCCTGCTCCCCTTTGAATTTGTGCGATTGTATAAAAACGTTGGTCTCTAAATTTTTTTAATTCGGCAATTATCGCTGTGGCTTCTTCAGAAGTGTAAGGTTTTGGATTTTCCCGTAATTTTGGACCTTTCGGTTCATCTTTAACCCAGGACAAGTCCTTCTCCTGTCTCCAGCCCGCTTTTTTCGCAAGCAAATCTGCCTTAGAAATAACTGCTTGGTATTTCTGAATTGTAGATTGAGAAAGTCCCCTTTCATTCAAAGAATTAAAAAAAGCAATAATATGTTCTTGCTTCACATCCTTTGCATTCTCAATATTGAATTCTGTCCTAACATATTTTAAAACTCGAGCAAAATTGCCAACATATTCCTGAAAAGTGGTTGAATGGAAAATTTTCCAGGAAATCGATCCATCCTGTTTTGCTAATTGTCTCGATTCACCTATAGCATCACCTTTCTTAAAGAGAATTAGTGATTGCTGTAATGGAGATTTCTTTTTACCCATATATTTCCTACTCACAATTTAATTTTTTCAAAGAGTATAACCAGTTGCTAATTTTTTTCCACACCAATTTTTACTATCTACGTGGTAACGGCTTCTCCCGTTACCACGTCAACCCGGCTATTTTGGTAAACCTAGGCATGATTAATCTACCTGGATAATCATGCCTTATCTAGATTCTGTACTAGTATTGTTTCTAACCTTTTACCCACTCCCTTAATAAGCCAGTCTGAGTTAAATCCAATTTAGGCAAGAACCATTCGGTCCCAAATGCTCTTTTTTTGTCCAGGTGAGCGAACGCTGGTTGGCCGGATCCTATAACAGGAGTAGATAAAAAAATACGCATCAGGAACACACAGGTATTCCTGATGCTTTGATTCACGTCATGCGCTATACAATGAAAAAAGCCTTTTTTCCAGCCAAAAAACAAAAAGGCTTGTTTGCACACTTGATCATTATGATATTTCCCCCAATTCAAGTTTTTTAATAATTAGTTAATCAAAAATACACGTGACTTCGCTCTTGTGATTGCCGTGTAAAGCCAATTTAAATTCTTGTTCCGATAATATGAGCGAAGGTCAATAAAAACACACGGCCATTGTCCTCCTTGACTCTTATGAACAGTCATTGCATAAGAGTATTTAACTTGCAGTGCGTTAATATACGGGTCTTTTCGAAGGAGTATCTGTTGCTCCGCTAAAGAATATCCAATATATTCTTTAATCCTACATTGAAACAAAATTGATTTTTCTTTTTGAGTTAGGCTTCGTTGAGCATTATTTAATAGATTTAAGTGGGCAATCCCTGGCGAAGTAACATCTCCGAAGCCAGGCAAAAAATATTGCATTTCCGCTTGAACGAAACCATAATCGCCAACCTTGCATTTTTCTCCTAACGAGATTACTTTTGTTAATTGACCATTAGCAATTAATGCACTGTTTGGAGCCCAGTTATATGAATTTTCCACAACTAGTAAATCATCACCACAAATTACATCCTTCTTTATAGCCAAAAATTCATTTCTGATTAATCGGTTTAATTCAAAAACATTCTGGTTTGAACCAGACAACACTACACAATCGTTAAGTCCAAATTCATCATATGCTCGAAGCAGATCTTTACGAAAGGTTTGAAAACTCGTTAGTTGTATATCTTTACCATTTTCAAAACTCCTTAGGTCCGGAAGTGCGTTTTCTAACTTAATCTCTGTACGTACCTTTTGAGCAAAATTTAATAAACCCGATTCATCTTGACGAAAAACTTTGGACAAACTTGCTGAACTTACTTGTATCCCTTTATCAAGATATGTTTTATTTATCATCGCTAAAGGGATGGGAGAATTTTCACCTACAGGTGGAAGTTGACAAGGATCACCTACTAATAAGAGCTTGTTATGTGGACCAATATATGAAAGCAAATCATCAAGCAAGTATTTTTTTTGTTTATTTAACTTTTCATCACCAACAGCCTGAATCATTGAGCTTTCATCAACAACATAAATGCAGTTCCGATCTGGATTTGCTTTTAAGGAAAATTTTGGACCGGTTTCCACAATTTCTTCAATGGAATAAATTCGATGGTGAACCGTTTCAACTGGAAGACTAATCTTTTGAGAGAGCAGAATTGCAGCTCGTCCTGTAGAAGCCATTAAATATACATTTTTATCAATTTCCAAAATTGCTTTAATGAAAGCTGAAATTAATGCAGATTTCCCCGTTCCAGCACTCCCACTCAAAATAAATATTTTCTGCGTATTATCATAGTAATAATCTATAAGTTCCGATATAACTTTTTCCTGTTCTTTTCCCAATGGCATTGCAAAATAAAACTGAACACGTTTCTTTAAATCAAAAACGGCCTGGTTTTTTGTACCAGGCCGTTTTTTTTCTTTGTGCAGATTCTGAAATCTTGCATGATAAGACCATAATAAGTGAATTAGCTTCTTTATCTCGGAAGTCAATCTTTTCAAGATTTCCTGTATGTATCCGAAATTGGAAACTTCTCTCATAAGACGATAACAGCTCAGCAAGGTTGCGTAAAACTTATATGTTTCATGTTTGTCTAGAAGCATCATGGGAGAGCTATCCACCTCTCGCAAGTCCCATTTTTTTCCAGAATGATTATGCATTGGAAAAGTATTTTGTTCAATAAAATCTACATCTTCTGGTAACAGAAAGTCCAGAATTGATTTCATTTGTTTTTCAACAGAATCGAATGATTCATTAATACTGTTATAAAAACAACTATCATCTGAAAAATCATCCGCTATTACTGAGGTTGCAGTGTAAAAAATTGACAAATCTTTCACAAATTCACTAACCACAGATTCACTAATTCCAAAAATAAATGGTTCGTTAGGTCCAATACCTGGAATCGTAACATTGACATCGCGGCGAAAAAATATTTTCTTCATATCTCCTCCAAAATGATTAAAATAAAACAAGCCGCAAGATATAAATCTTGAGGCTTAAATTTTGCTCGTGTGGTTTTTTATCCCCCTTAAGTATTACCTATTTTAAAACTCAAACACCGTTCGTGACGGCATTTTTTTGACTATTTATTGCTTTTTATATTGTTAATTAGGGTTATTTTACCATAAATTGGCGATAAATTTGAATTTTTCCAAAATATTTAACAAAACGTTAACATTTAATAATTTAAACCTCAATTAATGGATAACTTTTTTTGAAAAAGCGACAGGTTTTATTAACCTGGTTATTTTTATCAGACAGGTTTGATAATTAAAAATTTTTTACGACATATTTTCAAAAATTATTTTAAACTCCGGAAGTAGATCTATCGGTGTTGATTTCAAATTATACATAATAAATATGTATTCCATCTTGCCCGTAATCGACAAATCTTCCAACCTTTGATCAACAGCCATTTCACAATTTCTAGGTGTTCATGGATACAATACAGACATCTAGCTTATCTTCGTAAAAAAATTCTGGCGAAAAGCGAATTGAATTTGAGCACCGATTAAGATAACGCTCAAATTCCTAATTTAATCATCCTTTATTTGGTGTGGTTGTTGTAATCGTGAGCTTATTGAGAAATTTCAAGTTAATACCGCACTAATATATAATTTTAAAATTATACAGTCCTCTTTTCCCACCCACAACAAGTATATCTTGACGAATATCGCATGCAAAAACTTGACCATCAACATACTCTTCCAATAAGCATTTACCATCTTTCACATCCCACATCTTAATCGCGCCATCACCTGCAATTGTTATAATATATTTTCCATCATCTGAAAATACACAACCACTCACACCATCATTATGCCCTTTCCAATACAATCGTGGTTTGGAAGAGATTTCTAAATCCCATATTGCTATCGAACCATCTCGCATTCCTGCTACTAATAGTTTTTGCCCAACAGAATCAAAACAACAAGACCATACTGCAGATTTGTGATTATAAATATTCTCAATTATCACTTTATTTTGTTCTCGTCTCCATAACCTTAAACTTTTATCATCAGAGCCCGATAAAATCCATTTCTTATCCTTGCTATAGCAACAACATCTCACTACATCCGTATGACCTATTAATTCATGTAAAGTCATCCCATTATTTGAGTCCCATAGAATAATCGATTTATCCACTGAACAAGAAGCCACAATTCCTTGGTCATCAATATCACAACAAGTAACTTCTGCTTTGTGTCCAGAATAAAGATAAATCAGTTGGGTTGTACTCACATCCCAAACGCCTAAATTGCAATCGTTAGATGCAGAGATGATTTTTGTATCGTCTAAAGAAAATATGCATTTATTAACTATTTTTGTATGTCCCTTGAAACAAACCCTATCTTTTTTAAAAATATCGACAACGGTAATGCTGCCATTAACACCAGAATAAACTATCAGAGGGGACTGATTAGCTATGGCACAGGTTCCAACACTTTCCGTCTCAGTCACTTGTGAAGGATTCTCAACAGTATTTAAATCCCAAATTTTTATGCTTCTATCATCACTAACAGAAAAAACAAGTTGACCACTTGTGTCAAACATACAATCATTCACCCAATGATCATGTCCATATAAACACATTATTTGTTTTCTCGACCTTATATCCCAAACCCTAACAGTCTTATCCCAGGAAGCTGAAACAATACGTTCACTTCTAGAATCCACATTGCATGCCTGGATATTTTTAGTGTGACCAACAAATTTCGCTACACACTTAAAATCATCTTGAATATCCCATACTCTGATTGTAGTATCACGAGAAGCCGTAATGATTTTTTCTCCATCCAGTGTAACTTTGCAATCATTTACCCAATCAGTATGCCCCCTTAATGTTGCCAAAGCATCCCATGAATATAAATTCCATATCCTAACTGTATTATCCCTTGACACACTGATTAGTAAATTGCTTTTATCGCTCACACAACAACCATTTACAGCATCTTCGTGACCCGATAAAGTATACAAGCAATCACCAGAGGTAATATTCCAGATCTTGATTAGACCATCCATTGAGCATGATATTAGATACTCACTTTTTGGGTCAGTTATGCAAGCAAGAATTTCAGATGAATGACCAAGGAAAGTATGGAGAGGCAACCCTGTTTTGACATCCCAGGAAATCAAAGAACCATCAAAAGAACCGGAAAAAAGCAATTTATTATTAGGAGTTATACAGCAACATGATATATCATCAGTGTGCCCAGAAAATTTTCTGAGTTGTTCTCCTGAACTAGAATCCCAGAGTCTTATTGTTTTATCAGACGATGCAGTAATTATCGAATTTCCATCAAATGCTATATCACACGAGTATATTTCTCCCTCATGCCCTCTAATGGTTCTTATAAGCGCATTATGAGGAGAGTCAGGATATAGTTCATCAGTTTCCCAATAAGGACCAACCAAGTTATCTGATTCGAGTAGTAATTTCCTTATACCCACAAATCGATTTCGAATAGTATTATGTATGTCCTTTTGGCGATTTAAATTAGCGAGCAAGTGCATACAGTTCCTATAACTATTTAATTCTTCTCGCAGTATTTGATCGTCAGGGTAATGATTACTAATGTATTCGATATCCTTTAGCGCCAAATACACACCATTTATAAACGTCTTTTTTGCAAGAAATGATATGTTTTTAACAAGGTCACGGAATTCCTCAGTCCTTTTCGCAGCAATAAGATGGTAGCCTAACCATCTCCACATATATTCTTCTGTAATATCGAGCTTTGACCAATCATCGATTTGAAAAGATAAAAGATACTGTTCATGTACTTTAGTAAGAATTGACTTAGCTTGATAAGATAGAATTTCTTGGATTACATCATGGATTCTCACATTATTTTGCTCATAGTCTAAATGGGCAATTAAGGATAATCTAAAAAACTTAAGAAGTATTTCATCGCATTCTGTTTCATCCAATCCTGATGTAGTCTTCCAAAGGCGAAAAATAGTTCCTAAAGGAATATCTTGTTCAGGCGGATAAATAGAAAGCTCTAACAAACGCATATTTTCTAAATCAGTCAATTGAGCGAGACTCAAGCCAATAGTCTTTTGCACCGCACGACTTCGATCTTCTGAGTTATGCTCATCAAATGCTATTAGCCCTTTTTTTTCTAGTGATGAATTCACATAAGTTAAAGCTTGCAGAATCGTTTTATTTCCATAATTTATGTGTTCTCTGATGGTTGCATTGACTAGCTTTAATAGTAATGGCCACCTACCCAACTTTTTAGATAAGATCATAAGATGATTTGAATCCAAAGAAGTTAAAGATATTGATAAAAGAGCGACTGCCTCATCTTTAGTCATTGCACCGACATGGATTATTTTATCTGCAATACTAGAAATCAAGGATCGATTCCTAGTAGTTATGAGACGAACACAATTATCTCCTCCTTGCATGAAAGGCTTTATATCACTTTCGCGCCACACATCATCGATAACCAAAAAAATCCTATTATTCTTAAGCATACGGGAAAGTTCAAAAGTAGCAGTTTCGATATCAACTATGTGTCCGGTGTTCCCAGAAAGTAAAAATTTTAATTTTTCAATACTTTTTATTAAATCTGGATTTTGGCCTAAAGTTATCCAAAAAACCCCATCAACAAATTCTTGAACCACCCTATAGTCATGACAAACTGCTCGAGCCAATAGTGTTTTCCCATATCCACCGGGTCCGATTAATCCAATCGTTTGCTTTGAATTATTTCGTGTTAATATGCACTCCAATATTTGTTCACTAATTTTTTTTCTTGGAATATAATCTTTAGGTAAATCTTCCACCATAAACATTTCACTACTAATGGAAGTCTCAATTTTGATGCTTGACAAAATGATGGATATCGTATCTATCGTTAAGGCAAAACCCACCTTCTTGCTTTTTTCATTACTTACTGCAACCGCCATACCAATTATGGCTTTTTGATCCTCATCCCATATCGGACACCCACTAAAACCAGGCTCTAGAAAAAAACCAGTCTCTTTAATATCTTCAATCTGTAGCCATCCAGCGGCATCGGTCCCTAAGATTTTACCAGAAACATAAACCCCATTTTTGTAGTTCTTGGGGAAGCCAAAAGATCGAAAATTATGTCCCCAAATTTTTTTTACACTTGCAAATCGAGGAATAATAGCGCCCCTAGGTAATGGGTCTATTAGTTTTATCAATGCTATATCCCCTGACCCATCGTCTTTAGATGGGTAGAATTCTTGTATTTTTCCCCTTATAATTAATAACGGAGCCAAGAAAGGAAAATCAACATTGACAACCAATGCTTTATCAATGTTAGTGGGAACCGCGGTAATAATGACATGGGCACAAGTAACCACATAATCTTCACTAACAAGAAATCCGCCACCCGTAATTGAAGATGTTCCCCAAATTCTTACAATAGATTTTTGGATAGATTCCATAACCTATTTGTTTCCCAAATTTTTGTGGTTTGAAAAGTAAATTATTACTGCCACGATGTGCTTGCACCACTCAGTAAAACCAAATGGGCAATTACAATAAGCCTTATTATTGGTTATATCTATCTTGACAGTATATGGTCTTACATATCCACCTTCAACTTTAGCAGAAATAAAGTTCTCCGTTTTACTAAAGTCATAAACCGCACCACGACGAAAATATCTCAGTCCACGGAAGTAAATTTCTGGCTTAACGGTTTCCGATAATAATTGTTCTAACGGCATATCATTCATAATCATTTTTTGTGTCTTCGATTCGAGAAATAACCTTATGAAAATTCACGGACATTTCAGATTAATAAAAAAAGATTTCTTAATACTAAGTTTATTAATGTTTATATTACTTCAATACAATAGAAGTATACGCTGAAAGTAATTCTTTTCCCATTTCTTTTGCAGAAAAAGACGAAATTTTGTGATTTTGTAACCTAGGATTCGCAGGTAAAAGCATTAATTGAGCCAAATAATCTTCATCAAGAGGTTCAAAATAGTAACCAGTATCACCTAAAATCTCTTTATATACTTCTATATCCGAACAAACCACTGGGCAATCAAAAAAGGCAGATTCTAATAATGGCAGACCGAATCCTTCTATCAACGAAGCACTAATAAACTTATCGCTAAGTTTATATAAATCCACCAACTCTTCTTCAGAAATATTTTCCAACCTAATTACATTCTTGGATAATAACAATTCTCTTTCAAACTCCTTGTCCCATCCTCTTCGACCAACAACTACTAAAGACTTACTATTTTTTAACATCAGTTGATATTTTCGATGTGCGCGAATGATAAGGCTAGCATTTTTTGTCGGAGAAAAATACCCGACAGCCAAGAAAAAAGGGGGCTTAATTTTGTATTTCTTCAGTGTCCTAAGATTAGGCGCCTTATTTTTTTGAGATGTCAAGTTTTTGGAAACAAATAGTTTTGCTATAGATATTTTTTCTGATGCGAGCCCTAAAACACTTTCAATATTTTTTTTCGATGTTTTCGATACTGTTAGTAAACGCACATTTTCTTGCTCTAACAGCAAATTAAATTGAGGTATGTGCACATCTCTAACTATTGGATGCATTAATTCAGGAAACAAATATCGTCCTACATCATGTAGTGTGTATAAAATCGGAACGTCAGCGATCCCAATCGGAGGGACAAAAGTGCTATGTAACAAACCAAGTTTTTCTTTAGTAACCAGAATGGGAAGAGTCTCAACATCAGATATTTTTTGTGAAATACGGATGCCATTTACTGAAGCAGACACATCCAAAGGTTGAGACACAAACAGAACTATTTCATCCAATATCGAATTATCAACTTGTCCCAAAGCTTCAAGCATTAGAAAAAGATAACGCTCTATACCTGTAATATATTTATTACTATTGTAAATTGCCTCAATACCCAATCTCATAAGAACAAACCTTTATTGAGTGGCAGATTCTGTAAATTCAAAGTTGATTGTTTCCCCAACCAATAACTTAGCTCTTGTACCGATTGGGATAGAAATTTTATCCTTGGTGTGCCCTAAGTTTACGTTACTCAAGATGGGAAAATTAGAATCTTGACAAATTCTGGAAATTATTTCTTCAAAGGTTTCATCAGTCTCATACTCTTCTTCTTTACACTCCACCAGTTTTCCAATCACCATACCAGCTATTTGGTGAAGGATTCCAGCAATCTTGAGTTGAGTCAGTATAAGATCAATAGTATGGTATTCCATAAATAAATCTTCCCAAAAAAGTATTTTTTTTCTCCAATCAGGCTCGAATGGAGTTCCTATCAGGCTTTGTATTATAGATAAATTTGCACCGATTACTTCACCCTCTGCAAAGCCCTTTTTAATGGCCACCCAATCATTATCAGTCTCAATTGTCCCAAGTGGGTCTGATGAAAAAAGGACTTTTTTGAAGTATTTTTCAGTATACGCACTCATCCCCTCTTGCCCAAAATTATAGCCCGTTGGGCCGTGAAATGAGATACAATTAGATTTAGCATAAATGGCTAAAGAAATCGAACTTGAATCGCTTAATCCCATGAAAATCTTGTTGTTTTTTCGTATTAGTGAATAGTCAATATAAGGTAATATCTGGTTCGAACTTGTACCCCCATACGCACAAAAAATTGCAGATATATTTTCATCATAAAATGCTGTATGTAAATCATGAATTCGATCTTGAATTGTGCCAGCCATGTAACCAAATCGTTTTCCTACATTCTTTCCAACTACTACATTAAGTCCCAAACTTAACAGGTAGTCTCTGCTTGCTTCAATAACATCTTCCGGTACGGGCGACGAAACCGATACCAAACTCACTGTATCACCTAGTCTCAACGTTTTGGGCTTTAGAATATTCTTACTGAACATAAACGCCTCACATTTCATAAATTTCTCACATGTTGAAAAGAAAAGGGCTTAGACGGAAAATATGCTTGAATATTTTCCCTTTCAAATATAGCCATACTTAACCTTTCAACCCCAATACCTAAGCCAACAGTTTTTGCCGACAATAATCCTTTGGAAATTGTCTCAGTAATTATTTCTTCTTCATAGCCAAATAAACCCACATTTTTTGCTCTATGTATGAAGTCCATAATATCATCTTCATCCTCATAAGCATTTGCAATTTCAATGCCCTTACCAAACAGCTCAAATCGATTAATAATGGATCTTGTTCCTTGGCGTTTTTTTGCACTTGAAATCGTGCATAAAGGATAGTCTGTAAAAAATACAAATTTGTCTTGACTCAAAGGCTCAATGTATCTTTCAATATAGTAGTTTACCAGCGCATATAAAGGAGTCTTGATATTTAAATCAGTTTTTTTCACAATTTTCTCAGCCAGCACCTCATCTGGTTCGACATTCAAATCAACACATAAGTCATCTTTTATAATATCTGCAACGGACACCGTCTCGAATTTAACATCGCTTCTGAGTTGATGGATTATCCTTATTATAATATCGACAAAGTAATCTAATGACTTATCAACTGCATAGGTCTCCAACATTGTGAATTCGGGTGATTTGGTTCTTGATTCGATATCCGACTCATTTCGAAAACAGACACCTATTTCAAATATTTTGGGGTGATATTGAAGCACATACCTAAGGGACATTTCCATTGAATCACGTAGATATCCCTCAACGCCAACTGCAACGCGAGGAAATGGAACACTCGATGTTAGTCTTCGGACTGGCGTAGTAACTTCAAGAAAACCTTGGTCCTGAAAAACACCACGCATCGCTTTCAAAACCAAATCTTTCTCGACCAAAGGATCCATAATACTCCTCAAATTTTTTGAACGTATTTTGATTTTGCTCCAGATTTAACTTTAAGTTCATAACCGAGTGGAGAAGCCCATTCTTGTGTATCCGTGGTTAACAAATCAATAATTTTTTCAGCCGCATCTCCCCATCTATCTATCACAAACTTTAGCGCAATACTTTCTTCTACTTCTTGATTTTCAAAATAAAAATGTGATAAAAGCGCGCAAACATAAGAATCTATGTGAGGCGCCTGAGCTTTACCTGTAGTTAATGTTACGGCAAGATTAGCAGTATATGGGCCAACTCCAAATAACTGTTGTAGTTTTGGGATTAAATCTTCGGGTGACAACCCAAGGTTAGATTCTAAGTCTATTTCAATCCATGATTTTGATAATTCATAGATCCTCTTTGCACGAAAGCCTAATCCACAATTAACAAGAGCATCTAATCCTCCTCTTATAATTTCATCCGGCCTCGGGAAGGCTGCAAATTCCCCTTCATCGATAACAATATGTGGAGCTAATGCATAGGCTAAACACCCCATCATTTTTGGAACACGAGAAAAGGATGCTCTTTGTGCACAAACAATGCCGCACAATGCTTCAAACAAATCAGGATATAGCTTTCCCCTTGATATACCATTATGATTCAGGGCAGCTAAAACAACAGGATCATCTTTCGCAATATCTTGAATCTTCGCATTTATGGGAGCTACAAGTTGTAAACTTCGATAAAGGGTTTCTTCAATTCTCTTAGCATTCAAATCAGATAACTCTTTGTCACCATAAACACTATATGAGATTCGTGTACTACGGAGCGGATTATCTGAATGCATACTAACTAGAAACACATCGTCATTATTAAATCTTAAAACGCGATACAACTTCCCTTCATTACTATACCATGGTGGTATTACATAATGTGTACATGCAAATTCAAAAGAATAAACGCCGATTGGAATTAGCGACCTTTCGAGAATAAGTCGTGCCTTGGTCTGTTGCATTTCAACCTCCAACGTTTCTTTATGATTATGATTTTAGAAGATCAAGAACAAATATTTGATTGTGTAAGTGACTTATTTTACTTGTTAATATCATATAACATAATTGAGCAATTTCGGTTGGTTGTAAAAAATCATTCTCTACAAAAGATCTTTTTACATCATCGACCTCCTGTCCACTAGCGCCAATTACAAAATCCGCCATTTCAGTTGATACCCAGTTTGGTGCAATTGTATTTACTCTTACACCTAACGGTCCCAACCAATTACCTAACATCTTCGAAAGGCTAATTTCACATGCCTTAGACAAACCATAAGCACCACTTTTATGGTTTAAATTAACGCCTGCTATCGACGACAAAAGTATAATGTCCTTAAAGTACGGTGTATTTATTGAAAACAATTTTTGGACTAATAAAAGCGGGGCTAAAACATGGAGCTGAAGTTGTTTACTTAGTTCGTCATGGGTTGCATTTTCAATAGAAAGTAACGATGGTGCTCCAGCACAATAAATTAAACTATCTATGGCTGGTAAGTTCAACTTATCTTTATCTATAAAATGATCCAAATCAATATTAACAATCTGTAAATTATTATATTGCTCAATAAGCGAGGTCAATTTATGACAATTTTTATTACATACTGCATAAACAATCGCCCCATTTTCCAGTAACATATGCGTCACTGCGAACCCGATACCTCCGGATGCCCCTGTAACAAGTATTTTTCGATCACACAACAATTGGTTTTTTTTATTATTTCGCATCGTCTTTGAATAATTCTTTCTTCAGCGTATCTGTTGAATTATTTATCACACTATCTGCGGTTTCATTTATATTAGGAAACCATTTGAGAATTGAACTAATATCACCAATTTGACCACAATAATGACAATCACTGCTTATTAGCAGTTTAACTTTTCGTTCCATCGCAAACTCTATTAATTTTTTCGTATTGGGTACTACGTCAACTTCTGAAGAATAGCGATTAAGAACCCGATTATTTATCTCTAATGCGACGCCATAAAACTGCGCGACGGAAATAATTGGTTCAATTTCAACTTTAAACCCAGGGTGAATTGGATGTGAAATAGCCAGTGGCTTTATCTTTTGAATACAATTAACGATGGCATTGGTATTGTTCTTTGTGGAATTTTGCACTTCTGAATATGGGGTGTAATTATGCAAACCAACTAAAAAATAATCCAGTTCTTCCAAGGCATTCTGAGGCAAATCGATATTACCTGCAACGGAAATAATGTTAGCTTCACAGCCAAATAGAAGTTCACAGTCTGATTTAATTTCTCTTATATCCGGTCTCATGCGAAAATAACCTAAATGGGGAGCACCTTGCATACTCGGCCCATGATCCGCTATTCCTACCATCCGAACTTGATGTTTTCCAGCTTCACTACATAATTCAGAAATGGTAGAAAACGCGTGTCCGCTTGCGATTGTGTGAACATGGATATCCACACTCAACCGTTTATTTATTGAGAACATAATTCTTTTTATTATAATCAAAATGCAAAGATTTGTTTGCAATGTCAACAAGAATATGGTCATTGAACTGGACCGATTCTATAAAAGCACGTAAACGTTTATCTTCAAAACCAAAGATTTCCCACGAGGGGGTAGTATAGGTAAACTTATTCCAATCTCTTGTTAATAAGTTACCGATTTCCTCCAACTCTTCAAACATAGGTGTTCCGGGCAGCGGGATAGTGAAACCAAACTTAACATGATCCAATTGAAGTTCAGACGCAAAATCCAAAGTTTTCATTAAGGTCTCAACAGTTTCGCCAGGAAGTCCTATCATAAAGTATCCCGTCGTTTCAAACTCTAATTCTTTAGCGATTTTTACAGAATTTCTAACCTGTTCAATTGTAATTCCTTTATTTATTCGATTTATTACATTTTGCGAACCAGATTCGATTCCAAACGGAACATGATAACATCCTGCTTTTCTCATTATTTCTAAAACTTTCCCAGTAATTCGATCCACACGTATGCCACTTCTTGGTACCCACGGGAACTTCAACCCTCTTGCCAAGATTTCATCACACATACCTTTTGCATGGTTCAAATCAGCAGTAAAAGAATCGTCTGACAAATGGATTTCTCCAAAGCCGCAGGAAAGAATATACTCAATTTCATCTACAATTCTTCTAGATGATTTTTTTCTGATTCTATGGCCAAATATATTTTTATTACAAAAAGAACACTTAGCATAACATCCCCTTGATGTTTCAAGGAGACAAACAGGATTTTTTCGTGATGTTTCTTCTGGATAAATATATTTTTCAGTGTCAAATAAATCAAAAGCACCATGAGGCAAATTATCCAAAAATGATATCTGGGGAAACACACCAGTTTTAACAAAATTATTATCAGATTTCCAAAACCAGCCAGGAGTGTTTTTATCTGCTGTTTTAATAAGTTCTTGGAAACTCAAGTCAGCCTCACCTATTGCTAATCCGTCAAAGGCCGAGCCCATAAGTGTTTCTCTTGGCAATGCAGTAGCATGTGCTCCCCCACCAACAATTGTTACGTCTTTTTCATTTTCTCGTTTTATAGTTTTTGCAATTTCATTTGCGAGATAATAAGTAGGTGTGGTGAATGTAATACCCACCAAGTCCGGTTCGTAATCATGAACAGTTAACAAAAGACGATCCGTCCAGTCAAAATATAGATTTAAATCTAAAACCTTTGTATTCCTTCCCAAATTCTGACAAATTGCGCCTAACATTGCCAGACTTAGGGATATCGAAACACTAGATACAGATTCGGACACTCCAGCTCTTTCATAAGGTGGGTTTATTAACAAAATTGTGTTAAATTTTTTCATTATCGATTGCCTTTTGCCTAAGCTGTAGTATCTCATTTCGAGTATGAAATCTCGCTGTTCTGTATGTATCTAATGCTTTATCCACCAATGTCATTTCACAGCCATGAAAAATTTCACCTTGGATATCAAGGAGATTGTCATTTCTTCTTAGGCAACGTTGAAGTTTGCCATCAGGAGTAAGTCTCAATGCCATAATAGCATCATGACAAGGATAATTTGAGCAACTGAAACATATATCACCATAAAACGCTCCAGCATCTGCTGATTTCACTAGAATCTCAATTTCGCCAGGCAATTTTATTTTTTTCATAGGATGTCCAAGACCCCCTGCTGCGGTAATGGTTTCATAAGCTAAAGATTTATCCTCTAAATAATCTACCAAGAAATTTAGATTACTAGACAGTTGATTTTCAGATGGCGTATACTCTGGAATATCTGAGATGTAGTCTAGAAATTTTATTGTTCCTCCACCCATGTTCTGCAAATATGTTATAAGGTTATTTACGTCTGAAATGTTATCATTGATTCCTCTTAAAATAACAGTGTTGATTTTTATCTTTTTCTTTTTAGCAGCAATTTCGATGAAATTCAGATAGTTTAGCAAATTATCATTTCCCATAATCTGCTTCCATTGCGGTAGTGAAACAGTATCTAGACTAAAATTTAAAATGTTTATTTCACTAGAGAGCAACCTAGATAATTGTTCCTTATCTTTAATATATCTAGTGATAAGCTCCAAATGCTGAATCTTCAATTTGTTCAACAATCCAATAATTTCAAAAATATCATTTCTTAGTAACGGTTCACCACCAGTAATTTTTATTTCATTGACCCCTTTCTCAACAAGTCTTTCGGTACAGAGGGCAATTTGTTTGGGTGTCATCTCATTGAAAAAGGGCACAGGAAATGTTTCTCCGCCTGGGCGACAATAAATACAAGAGTGTAAACACCTACTTGTTACAACAATGCGTAATTGAGGTATTTGTGTAGGATTGTTTAATAAATCAGAATCAGAGATGTACATAAGGACAATTTTCCTTGTTTGACTCATCAACCACCTTTTGATATTTTGGGTCTACCCATCCCGTTTCAACATTGTAATAATTAAAATTAGCCCACTCCTCTAACTGAGTAGGTGGTTGGAAGCCTTTTGATATGGCATAATTCCATAGTGGCGTGCCAGGATAAGGAGCATAAAAATGAATTTTTGTCTCATGCCTTTTCCAAATTTCTCTAACGGCTTTACACATCTCTAATGTTTTTTCTACCTCAATATCAACATTATCTAAAAATCCCACAATAAAAGTAAAGCTACCGACGATGCCAGAATCACGTAATTTCTTTGCTAAAACTAATGTGTCTTGCACATTATGTTGCTTATGAATAAAATCCAGTACTTCTTGCATCCCAGATTCAGCACCTATAAGAAGACGTGTACATCCGCTTTTTTCCAGAATTTTCCAATTATATTTTTCAAGTTTTAATAATCTCTGAGGATGGGCTGATGCTGCCCATTTAAGTTTGTTGTCCACAAGCATTTGGCTTATTTGCATTACTCGTTTCACATCGACAAAATAATTAGCATCATAGAACTTCACTCCACTAGCATTTGTTAAGTCGGTTAATGTTAACACATCTCGTACGGTTCTTTCAGATGAAAAAGATTTCCACACTTTTTTATGTAAGGCAACTTCTGAGCAAAACCCACATGAAAACGGACAACCTCTACTTGAAATATAATTAACTGTACGATTGCTAATCGCAGAATCATCTCGAACATATTTATTCAGGTCAATAAGATCCCACTTAAAATCCGGTATATTATTTAAGTTATTAATAGTTGCTGGTTTAGTTATGAAATTACCACTTTGCATCTTTAGACATAATCCTTCAATAAAACCAATATCTTGCCTCTTGAGTAGCGCAACAACCAAATTTAAGAAAGCAAATTCACCATATCCTCTAATTACATATTGAACTTCAGGATTATTCAAACACTGATTCGGGAAAAGGGTTGGATGAGTTCCGCCCCAAACAACAGGAATCGATGGTTTGTACCGATGAATTGTTTTCGCAAAGTCCAATCCATCTGTAATTTGATGACCAGTCATGCAACTTATTCCTACGCATAAAGTTTCAGTAATATCCACATTGTTTAAAAGGCTTTCAGTATCAATTTCGGTTACATTACCATCTAATATTAATACAGAAAAACCATGATGTTTAAGTACACTTGCAAGTGAGAATAGCGAGTATGGAATCCAAAAAAAACTATAATGCCTCTCGTGAGATGTTTTTGGATTGTATAGGATGATTTGCATAATAATTAGTTTGGCAAAAAAATTTTTTCTTGAATTAATACAGATTGTCGTCTAGTTTTATCTATAACTCACAAATACATTTTTTATGCTTTTGTTTCTATCAAAAAAAATGCTTTTGATAAACCAAACCTCAGTACATTACTTGCCCCAGCAAATTACATTTAGATAAAACCATTTTACATCTTCAACATTTACCCTACAACATCAAAAAGTATCAATTCGAAAAATACGGAGGAATGTCATTATTTAATTAACATTTTGTCACTGTTCAAGCATTAAAATACCCAATTGATTAAAGCTGAATTATTCTGTAATATACCAATTGAGTAAGTATTATTCTAATTACTATCAATTAACGAAATTACATGAGTTTAAGCTACAAGTATTGAGCAAGAAGGGTGACCTAAAGATAAGTGATAGAGATAAAACTATTGCTAACGTAAAGGATACACTAATAACATGGTCGTTGTCATGGTACCCATCAAGTTCACAAGTTTTTCTCTTTGTAAGAATTGGTGGAACATCGCCTACGTTTACTTTCTTAAAACGGGGGACTGCTAAATCACCTTTAGTTCATTAATAATACACCTTAATATCCATTGCAACAGGGCAAAATTGGTCGATCATAATAAGTTGATGTAAATTACCGATCGTTGCAGCAAAGTCGATAGAAAAATCACTAGATAGCTGAAGTATAATTATTTGAGACCGAAAAACACTACCAAAGCAAACAGCTCTTTGTATAGCAGACTGTTTTAACTACATACAGTTGGATTAAAATCAAGAATAACCTGATAGGAGAATACCATGAAGAATTATATTGAGTATGATCTCGGAGATGGAGCAAAAATCCTTATAGAAATGCCTGATGAAAGTACAAGTGGGATTGTTAAAGTTGCCCATGGGGATGGCGAAATCGCCGTCACAAAAGCAAATAAGAGTTTTCGGGATGCATTGAAGGATGTGAAAGCACAAGCAAAATTGCTTCTTAATGAGATTGAAGAATTACACGTCAATGAGGCTGAAGTTAAGTTCGGAATAAATACTGTGGGCGAGCTTGGAAATATGGCAATCGGGAAAATTGGAGTTGGTGTAAATTATGAAATTACGTTGAAGTGGAAAAAACCTGACGCAAAATTAACGTCCAAGAGCAGTAAATAAAAGACAATTAAAAAGGACAAGAAAATAAAAAATAAACCAAAATGACATATCTGCCTCCTGCCACACTATACGTGTGATAAATCAAAAACTGTCTTAGCCTTGAGTATACTCAGGACAACGCCTGTTTTTGATTAATAGGGATATTCGATTGTTCAAAGAAAACCTAGCTTTTAACAACACATCGCATAATACATATTGTGCGACGCTTTTTTGCTTAATTATCCTCAAAATCACACTTTTTTAGCTATTTATCTACAAAAAAAATAGTCGGATAATTTTTTTGATGAATTGCAAATTGAAATTTTCGATTCCCCGGTTGACCACCGCGTCGTCTCGCCATGCAAATCTCCAGGAACTTAACAAAAAAACACCCGTCTTCGCGGGTGTAATCTTATTATACACAAATGTTCTATTTATAACAATGAGGTATTATTCGTGAATACCTATAGATTTTGCGATTGGAATAATAATATTTATTGCTTCATTAATTTTTTCATTACATATTCTGGAATCCGACGAATATTTAATTGGATTAGATTTTGCAACATCTACATTTCCACAATACTTAAGCCCTTCTTCTAAGATTTTCATGCCATCTATATATATGGTGTGAGCTTCAAGATAATAAATTGGAGCATTAATTGCGGACATTTCCTCTAACAAATTTAAAACTGTTTCGTGAATATCGGAAAACTCTTCTGCGAATCTCACAAGATCATTTTTATTTGGTTCTTTATTTAACGTAATTTGCAGTGATAAAGAAGTTAACTTACCAAAAATTCCATTCCATTTTTTATTTACCTCACTCATAGCTGATAAATAATCATCAGCATTGTCATAAGGTCCAATAAATTTATATGAATTATTACTGAAAAAAATTTTTGTTACAAGATTGTCAAAACTTTCAAAAACTTCATTTGGTAACTCGGTAACACACATAATTAATGTATTTGCTAATGGTATAAGAGTTTCTTTTTTATTTGAAGGGTCGTAACTTTGACAGTCATTGTTTTTGTAAACAAAATTTTCATTATAGATTATGTCAATAGAAACAAAATTAGATAATTCAACTTCTGTATTATTCATATTTTTTACATCAAAAATGAATAAAACAGCTTTTGTTCCAGTAGATTGAGAATATGGAAAATTCTCATCATCAATTTCATCAAATATTAAAACCCCCTTAAGTTTGAGTTCACCATAATTATCACTGATTATTTTTTCATCAATCTCAATTGTTAATGGAATTGGTGTACTGGTTGGCGCAATTACTTCCTTCTCCGTAGAACTATTTAAGCAAGAAGTAATTGATATTGAAAATATTAATAAAGAAATAATTATTAAAGATTTTTTCATAGATATCCACTCCTAAGAAACAAAAACAGTTTCAAAATTTATTTTATCTGATTTTCTAAAAATTGAGGAACAAAAAATATCGTTGAGATTTTTTTACCAATTCTCATCATCCCACAACGCCAGCATCACCATCGCCTCCAACTCATTATCATCTGGAGTTAACCGCGGCTGCTCATCCTCCCCACCCGGAAACAACACCAAAATCAAACCCACAATCCCCACAATAATCCAGAACATGCTTTACCCCTTTCGTGAATTTACCCAATATTTTACATCAAAAAATCATCAAAACTCACCCAAATATCTATTGACAAAATCCCACCAAAATTTATAAAATATCCCTATCCGCTGAATTATCTCATAGCCTGGGTCAGCGGCAAATAAACCGGCAAACTTATACCCTGCTACGGATAAGGAAAACTGGTTTTGGCCAGGGAAGCATCGCCCTGGGAACAATGTCGAACCCTACTAGGATCAATGTGAGTTCGACATTCGTTTTTAAAAATTCCCCCCAAAACTTAAAAAACACTTGACATCCTAGAAATTCCATTCTATACTAATCAAGACGGTTTCGACCGTCCACTGCCAGCGTGCCCCCCTCACGCCGGCAGTTTTTTATTAAATTCCCATCGCTTTTAATTTTTTTCTTCATGTATAATTACAATATGTCCCTCTTTGGGGGTTAGGTAGACAGACGAACTGTCACAATGTAAAAACCCTTAAAACTAATTGTTATCCCGCCATACCTCACGCATGAGGATTATCTTTTTTATACCCAGAGTTTAACCTATGAATGAACAACAAATCGAACAACTGCTGATCACAAAACTTAAGGATCTCAAATATACCTATCGCGATGATATCCGCGACCGGACCACGTTGGAACAAAATTTTCGCCAGAAATTCGAAGCACTCAACCATATTCATCTCACCGATAACGAATTCACCCGTCTTTTGGAAAAGATCATCACCCCCGATGTATTCACCGCGGCGCGTATCCTCCGTGAACAGAACTACTTTGAACGCGAAGACGGTAAACCCCTCCATTACACCCTGGTTGATACCAAAGACTGGTGCAAGAACACCTTCGAAGTCGTCAATCAATTGCGGATTAACACCGACTACAGCCACCACCGTTATGATGTCATTCTTCTCATCAATGGGGTGCCGGTCGTCCAGATCGAGTTAAAAACCTTGGCCATCAGTCCCCGCCGCGCCATGCAGCAAATTGTCGATTATAAAAACGACCCTGGCAACGGCTACACAAAAACCTTACTCTGTTTTTTGCAGCTTTTTATTGTTAGCAACCGCACCGATACCTTGTATTTTGCCAACAACGATCAAAAACACTTTAGTTTTAACGCCGACGAACGGTATCTGCCGTTTTACCGTTTTGCTGGTCCGGATAACAAAAAAATCACCCTCTTGGACGATTTCGCCGAAAAATTCCTCGCCAAATGTATCTTAGGGGAGATGATCAGCCGGTACATGGTCCTGGTAGCCAGTGAACAAAAATTGTTAATGATGCGCCCCTACCAAATTTACGCCGTCAAAGCCATTGTAGATTGTATCCACCAAAATTGTGGTAACGGTTATATCTGGCACACCACCGGCAGCGGCAAAACGTTGACTTCTTTCAAAGCCTCCACACTGCTGAAGGATAACCCCGACATTGATAAATGTGTATTTGTCGTCGATCGTAAGGACCTCGATCGCCAAACCCGCGAAGAATTTAACCGCTTTCAAGAAGGTTGTGTCGAAGAAAATACCAATACCGCCGCCCTTGTCCAGCGTCTCCTCTCCACCGATTACGCCAACAAGGTCATCGTGACCACCATCCAGAAACTCGCTTTAGCTCTCGACCCCACTAATGGCCGCAATTACAAAGAACAGTTAAACCCTCTTAGCCAAAAACGGTTCGTTTTTATTTTTGATGAATGCCATCGTTCGCAGTTTGGTGATAACCATCAAGCTATCAAGGAATTTTTCCCGAAAGCACAGCTCTTTGGTTTTACCGGTACCCCCATCTTTGAAAAAAACGCCATTTATCACCAGGTCGAAGGCCAACAAGCTTCTTATAAAACCACACAAGACCTTTTCCCGAAGTTACTGCACACTTACACCATTACACACGCCATCGATGATTGTAATGTCCTCCGTTTTCATATTGATTATTTTAAGCCGGACGGTGATAATATCCCAAATCCGGCTGAGTTGGTGACAAAGCAAGCCGTCGTTTCCGCTATCCTCGAAAAACACAACGCCGCCACCGCGCAGCGCAAGTTTAACGCCCTTCTCGCCACCGCTTCCATCAACGATGCCATTGACTACTATCAGCTATTTAAAGAAATTCAGACGGAAAAACAAGCCGCAGACGAAAACTATCAACCCCTTAACATCGCCTGTGTCTTTTCTCCGCCGGCTGAAGGCAAAAAGGATGTTCAGCAGCTTCAAGAGGATCTTCTCCAGGAGCAGGCCGATAACAAGGTCGAGCCGGAATTAAAGAAAGCCGCCCTCAAAAACATCATCACCGACTATAACGACTCATTCGGCACGAATCACAATATCAATGATTTTGATCCTTACTATCAGGATGTCCAAAAGCGCATCAAGGATCAGCAGTATCCCAATCAAGACTTGCCCCATCATCAGAAGATCGACCTCACCATCGTTGTTGATATGTTGCTCACCGGTTTTGATTCCAAATACCTCAACACCCTCTACGTCGATAAAAACCTCAAATACCATGGTCTCATTCAAGCCTTCTCACGCACCAACCGCATCCTTAACGATACCAAACCTTACGGCAATATCCTCGATTTTCGCCAACAAGAGGATGAAGTAAACGAAGCGATTACCCTCTTTTCCGGGGAGCAAATCGAACGCCCCAAAGAGATTTGGTTGGTTGATCCCGCCCCGGTCGTAATTGATCATCTGGTGAAAGCGGTTAACATGCTGGATCTTTTCATGCAGTCTCAAGGGCTCACCTGTGCCCCGGAACAAGTCCCCAACCTCAAAGGGGATGCTGCCCGCAGCATCTTCATCGAACGGTTTAAAGAAGTGCAGCGCCTCAAAACCCAGCTCGATCAATATACCGACCTCACCCAGGAAAACCTTGCCGCCATCGAACAGGTTTTGCCCCAGGATCAGTTGTTAGCCTTCCGGGGTGTTTATCTCGATACAGCCCTCCGATTGAAAGAAAAACAGGATAAAGGTGACGAATCTCCGGAACTACGACAGCTTGATTTTGAATTTGTCTTGTTTTCCTCTGCCATTATTGACTATGACTACATCATGGAACTCATTGCGCGGTACACCCAGGTAAAACCGGGTAAAGAGAAAATGAGCCGTGACCAGATTATCGGCCTCATTGCTTCAGATGCCAAGTTCATCGACGAGCACGAAATGATTGCCAAATACATCCATAGCTTACAGGTTGGACAGGCCAAGACTGAGAAAGAAATCCGTGATGGTTACGAAGTGTTTAAAGAACAAGAAAATGCCCGCGAACTGGCTGAGATTGCCGCCGAACACGGTCTCGAACCTGTTGCCCTGAAGGCTTTTGTTGATAACATCCTCCAGCGTATGATTTTTGACGGTGAACAATTGAGCGACCTCATGGCCCCCTTGCAATTAGGTTGGAAAGCCCGCGCCAAACAAGAACTCGCCTTAATGAATCGCCTCATTCCATTACTTCGCAAACTCGCCCACGGCCGGCAGATATCAGGATTAAGCGCATATGAACAGTGAAATGGATCGCAAGAAAATCTTTCCAATGGATGGAATCATAAGTGAGATTAGTGATGATATACGAATAGTAGAGGCAATATGGTAATTCCAAAATTGCGTTTTACAGAATTTAGCTCCAATTGGAAGTTGTTGAGTCTTCAAAAATGTGGCTTCATTGTGTCGGATGGAAATTATGGCCCACTATATCCTAAATCCGAAGAATTTACTGAAGTTGGCATTCCGTTTATCCGAGCGAAAAATTTTAAAAATGGCCGCATTACATTGGAAGATATGAGGTTTATCAGCGAGGATCTACATTCCAAATTGACGAGCGGTCATCTTGAAGAAATGGATGTATTAGTTTCTACACGTGGAGAGATCGGGACTATAGCTTTTGTTGATTCAGATTTTGTTGGAGCAAATATAAATGCTCAAATCTGTTTATTACGTAAAAGCGATCTATGTAAACAAAAGTTCTTGTTTTATTCACTGTTAACTGATTCATCTATAAAACAATTTAGAAAACTGAAAACTGGCTCAGCCCTTAAACAACTCCCAAGAAAAAATTTAATGAAAATTGTCATAGGTATTCCAAGCTTTAAAGAACAACAAAAAATCGCCGACTGCCTATCTTCCCTCGACGACCTCATCACCGCCCACAGCCAAAAACTCGACCTCCTCAAAACCCACAAAAAAGGCCTCATGCAGCAGCTTTTCCCCGCCGAAGGCCAAACCACCCCCACCCTCCGCTTCCCCGAATTTCAGGATATGGATGGGTGGAAAAGGGAAGCTTTGGGTAAATTATCCAATATTTCAACAGGCTCATCAAATAGAGAAGATTCTTCACTCGATGGTAAATATACATTTTTTGATCGTTCTCAAGACATAAGAACAAGTAATATTTATCTTTTTGATTGTGAGGCAATTATTGTTGCTGGCGAAGGTCAAGATTTTCTTCCTAAGTATTTCATCGGCAAATTTGATCTTCATCAGAGATCGTATGCAATTACGAGTTTTGAGGGAGCAGTTGGTAAGTATTTACTCTATTACATACATTATTTTAGGCGCTATTTTTTGTCACAGGCCGTTGGTTCAACTGTTAAATCTTTGCGTTTACCCATGTTTCAAAAAATGCCTATACACCTTCCCAAATCGGCTGAACAACAAAAAATCGCCGACTGCCTCTCCTCCCTCGATAAACTAATTAAGGCACAAAGTGAAAAACTTGACGCACTCAAAGCCCATAAAAAAGGGCTGATGCAGCAGCTATTCCCTTCTCCTGAGGAAACACTATGACAGAAAACAATCATCAAAAACTTGGAAAAACGCTTTGGAGTATTGCCGACCAACTCCGTGGTGCCATGAACGCGGACGGTTTCCGTGATTATATGCTCTCGTTTTTATTTCTTCGTTACCTTTCTGATAATTACGAGGAATCAGCAAAGCGGGAACTCGGTTCCGATTACCCGGATAATCAAAACCAGCCTAAAAAACTACCCCTCCAAATCTGGTATGAACAAAATCCGGATGACGTGAAAGAATTTGAAAAGCAAATGCGCCGTAAAGTGCATTATGTCATCGAACCGTCGTACCTTTGGGGCAGCATCGCCGAATTAGCTCGAACGCAGAATAAAGATCTTTTAAGCACCCTGAGCAAAGGCTTTAAATATATCGAAAATGAATCCTTCGAGAGTACCTTCGGCGGTTTGTTCTCCGAAATTAATCTTGATTCGGAAAAACTGGGCAAAGATTATCCCCAGCGCAATGCCAAGCTCTGTACCATCATCACCAAGATCGCCGAAGGCTTGGCGGATTTCTCAACCGATAGCGATACCCTCGGCGATGCCTACGAATATCTCATTGGCCAATTTGCCGCCGGTTCCGGTAAAAAAGCCGGCGAATTCTACACCCCGCAGCAGATTTCCAGCATTCTCTCTGGCATCGTCACCCTCGACAGCCAGGACCCCAGCACAGGCCCTAAAAAATGGTTAGGTAGTGTCTTCGATTTTGCCTGTGGTTCCGGTTCCCTCTTATTAAATGTTCGTAACCGTCTTGGACCAAACAGCATTGGCAAAATCTACGGCCAGGAAAATAACATCACCACCTACAACCTGGCTCGTATGAATATGCTCCTGCATGGCGTCAAAGATTCCGAATTTAATATTTTCCACGGTGACACCCTCACCAACGATTGGGAAATGCTTCGTGAAGCCAACCCTGCCAAAAAACAGTATTTTGACGCCGTTGTCGCCAATCCTCCCTTTAGTTACCGCTGGGATCCTTCCGAAACAATGGCCCAAGATGTGCGTTTCAAAAACCACGGCCTTGCCCCAAAATCCGCCGCTGATTTTGCCTTTTTACTGCATGGTTTTCATTACCTCGCTCAAGATGGTACCATGGCCATCATCTTACCCCATGGTGTCCTCTTCCGTGGTGGGGCTGAGGCCAGCATCCGCCGCAAACTCCTCGAAGATGGCAATATCGATACCGTCATTGGCCTGCCTGCCAACCTCTTTTATTCCACCGGCATCCCCGTTTGCATCCTGGTCCTCAAAAAATGCAAAAAAGACGATGATGTCTTATTTATCAACGCCAGCGAACACTTCGAAAAAGAAAAACGCCAAAACCGCCTACGTCAAGAGGACATTGACAAAATCCTCAACACATACCAATACCGCAAAGAAGAAGATCGATATTCCAAACGCGTATCCATGAAAGTCATCGCCGAAGAACATGACTACAACCTAAACATCTCCCGTTACATCAGCACCGCCCTCCCCGAAGAACAAATCGACCTCGCTGAAGTAAACACAAACCTCATCGAAATCGAAAACAAAATCCAGGAAGCCACCAAAAAACATAACCAATACCTCAACGAACTTGGCCTCCCCCCCTTACCTTGATTTTGCCTTTTTCAAAACGATCTCGTCCGTCCATTACCAATCAAAACGTAAACTGCCAGAACCTCCCTCCCGGTGGTGATTTTGCCAACGCGCCATGCAATAATTCACCCTACCGGGAGGTGTTTAGTAACCTGTTTTTCTAAATTCTCGACCACAATCAATCAAAATTTCGTCCTACAACATCTTGACGAATAGTCTGGTTTCTTGTATTATGTAAGAGATCAATGGATCGGGAGTTCCCGGTCGGAACGGGCGAAAGCCCGTTTTTTTTATTTAAAGATTCGTTCAAAACCCCGCTGGTCGGGGAAAATCTTCAACCCGCACCCAATTTTCCGCCGCCCATTTGAGTGGAATTTATCCTTCAAAACATCAAAAGCCAAATTCTTCTGATCGGGTGCCATCACCTTTCGAGCGATCGGATACGCCACCAGGTCCGCCAATTGCAAACCATTGATATTTTCAACTTTTTTCTTAAAGCCCAAACTGGTTACATTTTTATAATTGCCGCTGTAATAATTTCCCAAATCATAAAGATACTCATACACCTCTTCCAGAAGATCATCTTCATTCCGCCCACGTGATTCAGCCAGCACATACCCATTCGAGCCGCCTTTTTTGAACAAATACATCGAATACCGCTCCATCAGCATCTCAAAAGCGAAATTATAAGGATGTTCTGCCCGATCCTTATACTTTTTCAAATGTTTCCCCTTATCAATCACAACCGAAAAAAGTGTAAAATCGAGTTCATCCATTAATGCATTGATCTCTGAATAGAAAGCAGTTCTTATTTCCGGGTCCATCAAAATATAAAAATCCCCTTCACGCTTTCGAATTTCCCTTGAATGAAAAATAACATCCGTATGTCCCCAAAACTTGATCTTCAGCATATCAATTCTTTCCCGCGCCACATTTTTATAATATTCGCGTTCGAAAGCGCAACCGGCTAAACAAAAAAATGGGAAATTAGGATCAACTCGTTTAAGATCATGATCTCCGGATTCATCAAGAAACAACACAAACTCAGACATGAACTTCAATGCTCGCTTTCATTATGTCCCAAACCTGATAAAAAGCTTTTATGGCTTCGGAAGACTGATGAAAATAATTATAAACACAAATCCGAGAAAATACCCGTAATAACCAAGAACAATTTTTCTATCCTTCCTGTCTATCCTTCCTTGACACCCTGGAAATTCCAATCTATACTAATCAAGACGGTTTCGACCGTTATCTGTCGACGTGACCCCCTCACGCCGGCAGTTTTTTTTTATCCCCTCGTTCCACGCTCCGCACCGCCGCGTTCCAGGCCGGCAGGCCTCGAAAACGCCTCTTTTTTACCGCAGCCAAGAACACCCCTTGCCGCCACGCTCGGTGGGAGGTTCTTCAAGTGCGCCACGCCCCTCCCACCTTCGCGACGCGGCTGCGGGTGGCTGCGAAAAGAAGCGTTTTTCTCTCGGCCGCGCCCTTCCGCCAGCTCCGCTTGCTCCGCCTTCCGCTGCTGACCTGATCCCCAGTAATAAGAATCGATTGATTGTCCCCATCTGTTTGCCGGCGATGAACCAGTTTTACTTTTCTCCAAAATACTGTAGAATACTAATTGCAGGGAGGCAAATAAATTTACTTCAGGGGTTATAAAATGAAAAAAGCATCAAAATTAGTTTTATTTGTACTGTTAGTTCTGGTCCTTTTCCACCGACCGGTTATCGCCCAAATCTTGGAACCAAATCAAATTTTCTTACCCATGGTAGTCAAACCAGAAAACACACCCACCCCTACGCTCACACCAATCACACCAACCCCAATGGGGCCAACCGCCACACCCATCCCGCAAATCGCGACCACAGGAAACATCCAAATCATCTCAATTCGTGCCAATGGATCCGGAACATCAGAGCCTGATGAATACGTGGAAATCAAAAATATGGATTCAAAAATCATCCAGGTCCATAATTGGACCATCCGTGATATCGCGAATCATGTTTATACATTTCGCAGTTATGAAATGCAGCCAGGCCAAACCTGTCGGGTATACACCAATCAAGACCATCCTGAATATTGCAGCTTCAATTATCAAAGCTCCTCAGCCATTTGGAACAACTCCGGAGACACAGCTTACCTAAAAGATTCCACCGGCAAATTAATTGACGAATATTCATACAATTAATTAAATCTGCCCATATCTTTCACTCACTTCGATCGCTACTTAACCTGATAGCTAATTAATTTAAATTGGTTTTTATTGTATTATTTACTTAATAATTCAATTATTATTATATTTTCATTAGAAGGGATAGGTAATTAGTTCTATGAGTGAAAAAAATGAAAAACAAGAATTGTTGATGTTCCTTTATGACCAATCAAAGCAGGAGATAAGGTTTTTACGGGAAAGGCAGGACAAGATTTTTTCTTGGGCTAATAATTTAATTGCTATTTTCATTGGAGCTTTACTTATTGTTGATAGAACTAAATCAACAATTTTTTCCAATTATGGTATTTATGGAAAAATTGTTGCATCGATTTTGATATTGTCTTTGGTTGCATTTTCGATTATTTGGCAAATTAGAAATCGTGAGTGGCAGGAAGAAAACAAGACTGTTATATCAAAAATAGCGAAAATTCTTAAATGTTTCGACAAACAATTGTATGCAGAAGATTTGAATGAAAATACTTCTATTTTCCCTTCATCATGGGATAAAGCTAATGTAAAACAAAAAAAAATGAGTTACTTTACAAGTATAAATTTCTTAACCATTACTTTGCTATTAGGATTTATCTCAATATTAATGATATGGTTTTCATCTTAAATTTTTTTTCACATAAAAACGTCTTTCCCACCATTGCCGCTCTCCCTTTCACGATTAACTATCCCACGCTCCACGCTCCGCACCGCCGCGCTCCAGGCCGGCAGGCCTCGAAAACGCCTCTTTTTTACCGCAGCCAAAAACACCCCTTGCCGCCACGCTCGGTGGGACGTTCTCCAAGTCCACCACGCCCGTCCCACCTTCGCGACGCGGCTGCGGATGGCTGCGAAAAGAAGCGTTTTTCTCTCGGCCGCGCCCTTCCACCAGCTCCGCTTGCTCCGCCTTTCGCTACTGATCCGATAAAAATTGCTCGTTAATTGTGACGCAACTCCTTTTACAAGCATGTCTGTGACCTGACGCCCAACTTATTATCGAAGTACAAAAAAAGTTATTCTAAATATTTTAGTTGTGAAATTTTGTTTATGCTATACTATATTTATCATTATATTTAGGGCGGTATTCTAATCAAATTAATTTTAATTTTTTGAACATATACCGACAAAAAAGAATTCAATCTATAGTTTTCTTACGGAGACATTTCAATATGAGTCATGTTAAAGAATTTCATCTCATGCATGGTATTGTCCTAACTAGAATCCTTCGGAATGATTCACCGACATTGAGATTGGTTGAAACAGATAAATCGGATGCTTGGGCTATGTACGTTCTTAATGATGCTGTAATTGTGTATGTTAAATATTCGATTTGTTCTAGAATTACAAAAAAAGAAGAAAAAACAGTTTGGAGTTTCCCTTTTCAAACTTCAGAGTTGAAGAAAATATCCGAAAAACAGCAAACTCAACCTGTTTACTTTGCTTTAGTATGTGGTTTTCCAGCAATAAATGAAGCAAAAAAAATGCAAGTATGTTTATTAGAACCATTAGATATTAATAAATGTATAGATTTCAATCTTGAAAAACCTCAAGTTATTACAGTTGAATTAATCACACGAGCAAGTTTGCGAGCATATGGTCCCAAGAATCCTCTTAAAAAACTTGTCGTAAGTCGGAATAAATTAGATGAATGGGAAATACCAGGAAGCTGATTAATAATTCAACAATAAAGGAAAATTGTAATGGGTGACAAAATATTAAAAATTGCCAGTATTTCTATTGTTTTAGTTTTTTTTGTGCTTTTATTTTTTTATTTATTGGGTTTCTATTCAGTTTCATTTTCAATAAACAAACAATTAATTTTTTTTCCAACTGAAACGCAAACACCTCAACCAACATCAACGTTTACGCTCACACCAACGTTAACAAAAAGACCAACAAATACACTAACCCCTACATTAGCTCCAACTAAGACAATAACGCCTACAAAAACGACAAGGCCAACAAAAACAACAGACCCTGAAGGGAAATGGTTTACATATATGGGGAAATCATCATTTGATGACTCAACTTCAGTTGATTTAGAACTGAAAGCAAATACAGGTGTCTCAGGTTGGCCAAATAATTCATACACACCAAGGTTGCATGTTCGTTGTTTGGAAGGTAAAAAAGAAGTGTATATTGATGTTGGTATGAGTTTTGACGTTGAATACGGTTTGTATGGTAGAGCAACCGTTCGTATCCGGTTTGATTCAAACGAAGCTTTTGAGTTGATAGGGACACAATCAACGGATGGTGAAGCATTGTTTTTTGATTATCCTAACAATTTAATAGATAAAATGTTGGTTAGCGAAAAAATGACATTTGGATTCACTCCATTTAACTCATCTCCAGTATCAACAACATTTGACCTATTTGGCTTAGCTGAAGCAATTAAACCATTAAATAGTGCTTGTAAATAAATTTCTTGTTCAAATTTTAGGTAATTCCGCTCCACGCTCCGCAACTCCACGCACAAGGCCGGCAGGCCTCGAAAACGCCTCATTTTTACCGCAGCCAAGAACACCCAGTTCCGCTTCGCTCTCCTGATATTAATCTATTAATAAGGTTTTTCATACCAATATTTCCTTTTATTTTAGTTAAAAAAAATCTATACTTTTGTAATCAATTTGTTTGTTGGGTTGGTCTATTACCATATTGCGAAATTTCAGTTAATCACTCGACAATAAGGTGGTTGTTAATAACTTAGCTTGGTTATGAATTTACAAAAAAAATTTATAATAAAATTGGAAATCAAAAGAATTCATAGACTTTATGCTAACTAAGTTTCAATAAAAGTGCAATTTTTATATTTGGACTAATTATTGAGTGAATTTATTGCAATGGTGGAAAATAATAATTGATAGCTCCTATGCAGAAAGGCAGCACAAATGGGGAAAAGTGAAGCAAATCGTGAAGCAGAAAGAAGAATCGTGCATGTTTTGTATTCAGGTACTCACGATCTCAATCTAGGAGGAATTGATATCAAGGTTCTTCCTGGAAGAGAATTGTTTTACGAACATTCATTACGTATGAATATTGATGCGATTGAATTTCTTTCAAAGAAATTATGGAGAATAAATCTGGCAAATAATCGAATAATTAATTTGCCAGAATGGTTTAGTTTGTTAACATCCTTGGAGTATCTCAATATAAGTGATAATTTGTTGAAATCCATACCTGAATGGCTATGTCAATTCCAAAATTTGCAGTCACTTGTCCTTAATAATAACCAAATCTCATCGGTCCCAAACACGATAGGAAATCTGAAACGGTTAGAGCACCTTAAAATTAACAATAATAAAATTGAATTGATACCTAATTCAATTGGAGAACTAGAACATTTGGAAGATTTGGATCTTTCCAGTAATCGGTTGAAGGAACTTCCATATTCTATAGGCAAACTCAAAAGTTTAAAATCTTTAGATATTCACAATAATATATTCAATACTTTGCCAAAGTCTCTTGGTCAACTTTCTCAATTGAACTTTCTTGATAGTTCATTCAATTATTTAATTGAATTACCAGATACGATTGGTAACCTCGACAAATTAAATGAAATGAATATTGGTTTCAATAAAATTAAATCACTTCCAGAGGCATTAGGACACCTCTCGCAATTGAAATATTTAAATATTTCAAATAATTACTTAAAGGATTTGCCTGATAAATTAAGTGAACTTACCCAGCTTCAATATTTGTTCCTAGATGAAAATCCAATCAACCTTGAACTTGCTGAGGCGTATAAAAATGGCCTTGACAGTGTCAAGGCTTATTTACGTGCAAAAGCAAAAGAGCAGATCATTATTAATGAAGCTAAACTTATTCTGGTTGGGGAAGGCGAAGTGGGTAAAACTTGCCTTATGGACGCCTTGCTTGGGAATGAATGGAAGGTACATCCGTCCACCCATGGTATAGAAATTCGTCAAGTTAAAATCATTATTACTGAAGACAACTCAGGGATTGAAAAAGAAATTACTCTCAATGGATGGGATTTTGGGGGGCAGCGTGTTTACCGTCCTACACATCAATTATTCTTTAGTGCCCCTGCAGTTTATCTTGTTGTATGGAAACCTCGGGAGGGTACACAACAAGGCTTTGTGAAGGAATGGATTCAACTTATTAAACGACGTGAGCCGAGTGCAAAGATTATTGTAGTTGCAACGCACGGTGGACCACAGCAACGCCAACCAGATATAGATCGCCAAGAATTATGGGACTTATTTGGGAGGGAAAGTATCGTTGATTTTTTCTTTGTTGATAGTAAACCTGATGGAAGCGGGAATCGCAAAGGAATTACCGAGCTTAAGTTTGCTATAGCTCATGTTGCGGCAGCTTTACCTGAAGTAGGACGTTTTGTACCGAAAAGTTTTCAGGATGTTCGTACTGAATTACTAGAAAAAGCAGTACCATTCCTTCCTCTGGATGAAGTATTAAATATTTGCCGCAAGTACAAAATGGACGATGAGATATCCCGTCTTTTCATAAAAATCTCACATAGTCTCGGCCACCTTACTCATTACGAAAATGACCCCACTCTAAGAGACATCATTATCTTGCGTCCGGACTGGCTCGCTACCGCTATGAGTTATGTCCTTGATGATGAGCAAACCCGCCTTGCTCATGGTTTAGTAAAGTTCTCGCACCTAAGCTATTTATGGAATAACCCAACTCGTAGCAGTGACACACGTTACCAAGAGACTCTCCATCCAATTTTTTTGCGTCTGATGGAACGTTTTGATCTCTCATATCGTGTTGCTGATCCTTCAGAAAAAAATGAATTAAACCCATTAAGTCTCATTGGACAACTTGTCCCAGATATTCGTCCGAAAAATATATCGGATGTATGGAAGGAAAAACCTTCAGATGGAGATATTCAACAAATTCAAGTTTGTCGTATAGTTGATGCTCAGAGTGGACAATCCGCTAATGCGGAAGGTTTGTTCTATCAGTTAATAGTTCGTTTGCACAAATTTTCTCTAGGTCGTGTAATATACAAAGACAGTATTCATTGGCAACGTGGTTTAATTTTAGATGGTGATTATAATGGCCGTGCCCTATTGGAACATATCGGTAATGATGTGCGAATTACTGTGCGCGCGCCTTTCCCTGTGAATTTTCTTGCAATGTTGACGTATGAAGTTAAATACTTGATTGAGAGTTTCTGGGAAGGTCTACGATGTGATGTAACTGTCCCTTGTTTGAATCAAATTCCTTGTAAAGGGCTTTTTGAAGTACGAAAACTCATTGAGAATAAAAAACGCGGTCGCCCTGAGCAACCTTGCCCTGTATGCAATGAATGGCAAAATATAGAAAGCCTCTTACTTAATTCACCTTCTGCAACACAAAATGATGCTAACATCCTCTTTACTGGTTTTGCAGAAATTAAAGCCGAATTAGTGGGGGTTAGACGTCAATTAAGTAATCAGGATGAAATTGTAATGGGGCGTTTTGATCAACTTGATGATCGACAACGAAGCATTCTTAGTCGAATTGATAATTCTTATAATGATTTACTTCGTATTTTTACTGACGATGCGAAAGAAGGTCCACGCTTATTTAGCTTGGTACCGGTTGACCGTAATAATTTTAATCCACGACAATGGGTACGGACACAATTCCGGTTAACATTGTGGTGCGAACATTCTCGCTTACCATTGAACAGTCCTAATCTAAATGGCATTGAAAGCAAAAAAGGAGTTTATGAGCTTGAACTCACTCGTGAGTGGTTCAGGCTTGCTGGCCCGTACTTAAAATTACTTGCAGGCACATTAAGCTTAGTTCTTCCTATTGCTTCATCAGCAATCAAATTAAATTTTGACGAAGAGGGGTATAAAGCAATAGAGAATGAACTTGCATTTGGTAAAAACGTCATAGACGCAACAATCGGAGAAACATCAAATATCAGCGATTTTTGGAATCCAGCTGATACTTCTCGGCTTGAACAAGGTGAAGCGATTCGCGCTCAATCATCTACACTGCGCGAGTTACATTTTATCTTAAAAAAGAAAGATCCTGGATTTGGTGGACTCGTCCGAGTAATGAATAAACGACAGGAATTTCTTTGGGTTCACGAAAGGTTTGCAAAAGAATATTAAACTAAATTTATTACTCAATAAAATCAATAATTAGTTTATATGCAGTATTTTTTTGGATAAAAAAACATTAAATACAAGAAAAATAATTTCCTATTTGCAAAAATCTTTTTGGAATATATTCCTAGTAATTGGGTGGGTCTTGATTACAAGTCTTTATTTACATTTTGCAACAACATTAAATTGTGAAATATATTTTTGTTAGTTTTGGGTTTCCTTCTGATCTGATCCCCTGTGAAAAAACGCTTGATTGATCCTAACCGCTCACCTGCTCACCCTCCACGCGCAGCCGAGGTCACGCCTCATCTTGCAAACCAGCCGCGTGGACCACTACGTTATGCTTGGATAATTTGTAAGGACGTGTTTGCACTAGGATTTTTTCCCAATTGCTTTTCAGGGGTTGCAAAACCCTGAATTAAAAAAGCCGGTTTAGTTTCTTCCAACGAGGCCATCTGCTTTTTACTCAAAATAATTCTTTACATATTAGAAAAAATGGGTAATATTAATTAAAACCTCTTTTATAAAGTGGGGGATAGTTTTTATGGAAATTTCTTAAAAATAATCAAGGATAAGAAACTAGGAGAAAATTATGGGGAATCAAGATTCTAATAAGTCGGGAATTAATGCATTACTTGTGGCACTTTTTATGGCCTTTCTTGGTCTGATTGCTCTTGGATATGTTTTATTATCTGGTGGTCAAATTAAACTTATTGAGATTGGTATTGGACCCATAAAATTTGAACCTGTTATAAACTCATCAACAGCAAATATTATAACGGTTAGAGCGCCAACGATAGTTGTTGAAAAAGGTAATAAAGATAAAAGTGAAGCGTTAGATAACGAAGATTGTTGGGAAACTGTTTGGGATTTCAATCCTACATCATTAGAGGAAATAAATAATTCTTTGCTAAATCCATTAAGCTCTTACTATAAAACTTCCTTTGATAGCACACAAGAAAGTTTAAAAATTCTTACCAACCATCAGGTATCAAACTTTTTAGCCGATCCGAATTCCTTTAGTTGGATTAGGAATTCACAAGTTATTCCTGTAGAAGATGCTACTTATAGAGTTATTGCGTGGATGAAAACGGAAAATACTATGGAAAGTCATATTTCTGTAGTTGCACAAAACACTTTTATGCAAGATATCTACATAAATAACACAAATCAAATGGCCAAAGCCCCACCATTTCCTGGAAATGGCTCATATGAATGGATTGAATTAAGAAGTTTAGAGTTTAACCCAAAAGATTGGAATAAAGATTCCTCAATTATGATTATTGGAATAAATGCTGGGCCAAGTTTTAATGGGGGAGAAGCAATAACATGGGTTGGGAATATAAAATTACAAAAATGTATAGAAAATTAGTTCTTTACCTAATAGGAAAAAATATCCCACTGATCTGGTACAACCGCTCACTCGCTTTCCCTCCACTCGCGGCGTCGGCCAAGCCTCACCTACCAAACCAGCAGTCACCTGGACTAGGCTACGCCCCCATAAGCACTCGCCCGCTGTATATAATTGATACGCACATCCATTTTTATAATTACGAAAGAATCCAATTAAAATCAAGACGACACCATAACAAATCCGATGTCTGTCTTCTTATTCACTAAACTCTACCCGCTCCACGCCCCAGGCCGGCAGGCCTCGAAAACTCCTCTTTTTTACAGCAGCCAAAAACACTCCTTGCCGCCAACCTCGGCAGATAATTGAATTATTTATTCGATATATATAATTACCTGGAGCACCATAGGACCAATTAGTAGGTATCCAAAATATTTTTTATTTAATCACAATTTAACCCTTAATAAGGCTATTTACTTTTGAAAAATTCAACATATCAAAACCTAAAAACCTCCTGGCTATGCGCAATTTTTATCGAAATATAAATCAAATCCTTTTAAATTTGCCCGGGATTATCATTTTCATCCACATAAAAACTTACTGATAACCAATTAATGAATTAATATCCTTGTTTTTTTATCTTTAAATGCTTTCACAAACCAATGGTGATATACTAACCAAAATTTCAAATTTTTAATTCAACAACATCGTTTCAACTTCGCCTTCAAGAAGAAAATCTATTGTTTTTTTCTATCTGCATCTACTCCAAACAATGTAGATCTTTTTGCATTCAATTGGATATATTTCGTTTAATATTTAAACAAACCAAAAAAGAATTTTAAAGACCAATTTATTATCAATCCTTGTAATGGAAATCCTCATCGAGAAAAAATTTTTTCTATACTTGTAAACAGAATTAGTTTCTTTTTTTAATTAGATCCCACTACCGTGTAGGGGATGTTATTGGCCTGTCCTAAACGATAGGATTGTAACTATACCGTTTTCATCTCAGCTTTACAACCAGTTAATTTGCCGTGGCTTAGGCAAGCCAAAGATTTCAGGGATTAGGTTTTCTTGGTCGTTCATCACTAACTTCAATCAGAAATTTTATCCCCAACCCATCTTCAAGTTGTTTCTTTATGTTTGCTTCGAGCCACTCCATCGCAAAACTATTGGCAACGCGAATTACCAAGACACCTTTACGTAGGGTGAGCGGCTTCATAGCTTTTACCCAGGTGTGGAAATCTGCGCGGGAAAGCTGCCCTTCTAGCAGGGCCAGGGTCTGGTCCCAGCGTTGAATCAGGTCTTCCGGCAGCGGATCATAGATTTCGGACGGGACGTCCGGTTCGTCAACCACAGCCGGCAGTACCACGGGCATCTGCCAATGTTTGGGCACCCGCCAATTGTGTTGGATGCGCCAAATCGCCATGCTTGTATTCGGTGCCGTTTTGCAGTGATAGGCCACCAGGCGCGCGGAAACCTCCGGCTGGTTTGCAATTTGGGATCGGGCTGGTTCACGGATGCCGTTTTCGTCCAGGATACGGAATATTTCCGGGTCAGGCTCGCCTCTAGCTAGATTCTTTTCTTTTCTAGGTTTTTTAAAACTAGTTAATGATTCTAGACTAGCTAGAGCATCTGGACTCGGAATTTCTCCGGGTCGCACCCGGAAATTTTCCGGGTCAGGCATACTTTGGTCATCTGACAACCGGTTTTCCATTGAATTTTGATCTGGCGAGCCGCAATCATCCCAAGAATCGATATTCACCACATCCCCATCTAATTCGGGACCCGGAATTTCTCCGGGTTGATTATCCGGTTCTTCTGCCAGGTTTGTCATCAAAGGTAACTGGTTAATCTCTCCGGCCAGCTGCCAGGCATACCGCCCGTTGCGGGTGATGTATCCAAATTCTTGTAGGGCTTTTAATCCGGAGGTGACCGATTTGTCACTGTACCCCGTGACAGCCTGCAGCCAATCACTGGTGACCGGCTGCTTACTCAATACCAGCGCCATCAAGATCGATAGCGGCGCTCCTTTTAATGTTCGGATGCGTTCCACGGTTAACTGCATGATTCTGACTCCAATTCTATTTCTAAAACGGTTTTTCCGCAGTCCTTACCTACCATCCCCTTTCTTATGTGAAAAAATTCTTCAGCCATTGGTACAGCAAGAGAAGCGAACCATACATACTCACACAGCCATAGTCCCGTTGGGTGATCTATCCAAAAAGAATCACGGCATTGAAAATAAACATGCAAAAACAGATAAGATTCAATCAATAACTCAGAACTATTGGTGTTATTGATCGGAAAGTCATTAACAGGAACAATAGAAACCATTTTATCTTCACTGATAGACAATCCGCTTAAGCATTTTGCTATGCAGATTTTCTTAACTAATGAAATGGAATCAATGTTATAATTGTTCTTGAACTTAGGAAATTCATCGTTGACAAGTTGAACTACTGCCGCTGAGTCGCATTCAGCGGCATTTGGTTTTTCTAACATTTCCATGTCCTTTCTATAATTCTATTTTATCTACTGCTTCTTGAAGATCTTGTAGAGAGGGAGTTATATATATGCTTGTTGTATTTATATTTGAATGGCCTAACAGTACGGCAACTTTCTCAATCCCAATTCCCAAATCGATTAATTGTTTAGCATATGTATGCCTAAGAACATGCGGGTGTAAGTTTATCCCTGCTTCAAGCCCAAGTCGTTGAATTGATCTTTGAATTGTCCGACTTGTTAATGGTTTTTGCCAATTATTATCTGACGACAACCAAAGATTAGGCAAATCTGATTCAGGTCGTATAGATAACCACGAATCAATAGCATTTCGTGCCGATTTATTAAGAGGAATCTTTCGGTGTTTTTTTCCTTTTCCACTCCGTATAACTAAATAACCACTGCGATCACTAATTTGAACATCGTTTAACGTCAATGCCACACCTTCGTTAACCCTGATTCCTGTAAACAAAAAAGTTAGTGCAATTAAACAATCCCGATGACGTGATAACCATCTTACCGGATATTTATTCTTTGAAAGATATAATTCTCGGTCTATTATCCTGAGAAATTTACAGATTTCATTTTTGCTTAGCCACTTCGGAGCGGTAACTGATTGTGATATTGATTTAATTCCCTTCACTGGATTATTTAAAACAATATTTGCTTCCAATGCCCATAAAAAAAATGAGTTGAGGGATGAAAGTTTTCGTTTGATTGAGCTAGGTGCTAATGATAGAGTTTCATGTAAAAAATCTCTATACAATCTAATATCAACTGGTAAAACAAGTTCTGGCTTAAAAGCCTCTTGAGATTTCTCAACATACCAATCGATAAAAAATAAAACATCAGTTACATAACCACTTATTGTCTTTATCGACTTATCTGAATCAATCAAAAACCTTTTAAAATCCCCGATATATGAAAAGTTTTCCATAAGCTCCTCTCTTAATCAGAACACCCAATATTCACCCAAACTATCAAGCTTAGTCTCAAAATTATCGATTTCATCTTTCTCGTGCACAATTTCAGATCGAATTCCTGTTCTAAGAGAACGCATAACTGCCCATGCTTTTTTTCCTGGAGGAACTAACGCAAAGAATTCTATCAAGTCATCATCGCGGCCTGGAATTAACCAAAGCTTTAATGGGACAATTACCTTGTTTTTTCGTTTTAACCTCGCCATTTATGCTACCCAAAACCTTTAACAACTTAATTATGCTACCCAATTGGAAACACGTTTAAAAAGGTTCTTTCTTTGAGCAAATTTCGAAAACCCAATTGCATTTGAGAAGACTGGTTGGGCTGGTATTTCCAAATGACGATACATAGAAGCAATATAATACTGTAAAACGATAGAACCACCGCCTGATAACAAAATAACATCAAACTGTTTTCCATTATCCCAATACTGTTCTAAAAAGGAACGTAATTCACCTATTGACATATCAAATACTTTTTTGCAAACTGCACTAATATCAGCTATTCCCTGATAATGATCAGTATCTTGTGAATTAAGTAAATGTTTGATGAATATTTCATCTGCTTCATGTAATGTTAACTTACGAGAAGTAAGAGTAAATATTTCTTTCTGAATTAAATGTGCGGCTCTACGTTGTCCTAGAGTCTCCCCACCGGTGAATCGACGAATAATTTGGCCTTCTTGTACGTGAAGAAGATCAATTGTGTTAAATCCTTGATCAAGGATACCTACTGAAGAGTTGAAATCAAATTTAGATAACCCCCAACTTCCATCATTATTTAATCCCCATTCAAAATAACGCCCTAAAGGTTGTGCCATCGGTATAATCTGAATAACATTAATATCCCATCCAAGTTTATCAACTGAAAATTCATGATAACCCTCAAGCCAATTTGCAATATCTCGCACAGTTTTTTTTGCTGTTTCACTTTGTAAAACTTGAACTGGTAAAGCAATAACAAGAGTTACATTATAAGAATTATTCTTCGAATTTTCGGCATCACTGGTAGCCAGTTTTCCGATCAACCCTGATAGTGCTGCATAAATCATCACACGCAATTCAATACAATCTATCAAACGATCAAAATCTACACGCTCAACAGGGCGACAAAATTTAGAAACAAAGGGACCAACCAGATATGATTGGCCCTTATATACTACTGTGTAAGGTACATCTTTTTTGGCTCTGGAGATTCCTGTTTTTAGTAGCCCTATCGATGTATCTCCCACTCCAACAACCGAAGGTAATGAAAAAGTTATACATTCAGATTCATTAAATGATGCTGCTTTTATGCTATGGAAACCAAAATCAATAGCAATTTTTAAAGGTTTGCTTAAGGACTCGTTCATAAATAACTCCGAAATAAATTTAACGTTTAACTAGCTGATACTAGAAATTATGTCCATCATTACCCCCCCGTTTTATTTACCGGTAATGCGGCTTATCGACCAGCCATTTTTAAAAAAAATGAGGACACCCACCTGGCCAATTTTAACATTGACTGAGAGAATGTCCTCATATATAGAATACTGTACCTCCCTATACAATATTCTCCGAAATTAATCTACCAGTATTTAAGATATTCAAGAATTTATCCACAACTGCTGGATCAAAATGGGTGCCTGCGCATTTCATTAACTCTTGCTGCGCTTGTAAAACGGATTTTGCCGACTGATAAGAACGGTTTTCAGTCATTGCCCCATAAGCATCCACTACGGATAAAATTCGACTGGGAAGCGGAATTTGCTCCCCCTGCAAACCAAGCGGATATCCTTTTCCGTCATAATGTTCATGGTGAGTGTAAACAATTTCTGCAATTGCACTTAACCCGGTGGTTAATCCAATAATTAATGAGCCTATTTCTGGGTGTAATCGCATAACCTTCCATTCGGAAAGGTTGAGCGGATTTGGTTTATTTAGCACTTTTACCGGTACAACCATTTTTCCAATATCATGTAAAATGGCTGACCACTTTAAGATTTGAATTTCTCTTTCCGTACAACCCATAATTTTTGCAATTTTTTCTGCTCTAATCGCAGTTGTATTGCTGTGTTTACTGGTATAAGCATCGTGATCAAAAATGCTGTAGATAAGGTAATTTAACGTTTGACCTGAACTGTCGACCAAATCAGCACCTTGCTTAATACGATTTAAACTCATGCTGATAATATTGATAATATTTTTTATGACCCGGGCGTTCATTCCCTGAAAAGCGTAAGGAACCCCATTGCTTGTGCCGCCTAAGATAAAGATACCCAGCGGGCCATTTTCATTTCGGAGGGGATAAGATATGAAACTCAAAGGCTCAGAAGTAAAGGGCGGACTAAACAAAGTTTGAACCGCATGGTAAGGTAATTTTCTTGGGGATGAAGAAGCTGATACCGTATTAAAATGATTCCAAAGTTCATAATCAAGGATATCATTTTCGTAACCAAGTCCAGGATTAAGGATTACATATTCTCCATTATCTTTTAACTGAAATAATTGACCATATTTAATATTAAAAACATCCAATATAATATTGATTAATCGCTGCAATTGTATGAAATTACAATCCAATAAACCATACCTTGGTTCCTGAACAATTAAGGAATCAAGCGCATTGGTTTGAAGTAATGCGGATTGTAAAAATGAATACGACTGCATAAAAAAGATTAATCTCCTGCGTAAGACGAAACCATCAGCGTAGATGGTTCCATTTGTTGTGTGAATTGAAATGCAAAATCAGACAAATCATTTGCTCGAATTGTTCCGATTTTTTCTTTCATCTCCAGCCCAATTTGAAAGCTTTGACCACCAAAGCCGGTTTCCAGTGCTTTTTCTGGGTTATCCAGCAATTGTTTTCTAAAATGTTTATTTATTACTGCTGCTGCCAACATCTTACAGGAGTCCTGATAATCTTTTTGTGCTGCATGTCCCGATTTCATTTCGTCATAGGATGAGATTGAACGATTAAACATTGTTTTTCTCCATTAATCCCGGCATTGTTAATAATTCTGTTTTTAGTCCCAACATATACCAAAATGCACCAATTGCTAAAATTACATCGCCGATACTGTACATAAATTTTTGATTTAAGAAATCAAATCGAAAATAATCCGATAACAAGAGTAGTTTTGTTTGGTTTTCCAAAAGAACAATGTCCTTTCCAAATCCCAATCGCTTACCCATCAAACCTGCTGTATCCGTTATATTTGGAATTAACCAACTGACATTTTTAGGGCTGATCGGCATAAATCCACCATTGGTTACGATAACAATCAGGTTCAAAATTAATCCCGCAGTCAAAAACCAAAAAGCTGGCTGTTTAAAATTTATGAAACAAAAAACAACAAGGATCAATTGACTGATTATTAAGGATAGGGAAGCAAACCTATCTGAAAAAAAAGTTCTGGTAAAGTTCAATTGAAAAATAACAATCTGTGGTAATACGGCTATGAAGACAAGTTCAATGGATTTAATTTTTGGTAGCTGGTATGGCTTTCCAAACAATTTATGAATAGAAATACCAACAAAAAAACCAACAAAGATCGCATAAGTCAAAATCATCCAACTTATCCGTTGAACCCTGATCCACTTTCAGGAGCGCCGGCACCAATTACAAATAAAACGATTGTTAAAGTAAACAGAGCGATTCGCACTGTGCCTTGGGGGTCTTGAGCGATATAGTTTTGGTAGAGTTTTGATAAAATATTCATCTTTTTCCTCCGAAATTGATAATCTGACTTGGAATTTCGTATAAAAAAGACTATACCGAGGCGCAGGCATCAAAACAGGCATCAGAGGTTGAGATAAATTTTTTGTTTATGTTAACAATACGTTAACAATTGTATAAAAATTATTTAGTTAATGTTTCCAATAATTGTTTGGTCTTAATAGAAGGTTCTAAATCTAAATTTTCTTTTAAGACTTGTGAACATAACCGGTAATATCCCATTACTTTTTTAATATCCCCCATGTCATAAGAAACCTTCATAAGAACTCGATAGGCTTCTTCAAATTCAGGATCGTATTTTAATAACTCTTCCGTAATAACGATCACATCAAGCAGTTGTTTTTTCTCTTCAAGCAACCAATTTACATATTTTAATACAGCGTTTCGATACATAAAATGAGTTCTAGTTCGTTCGGGTAATAACCAAATATTATCAAACCCTTCCAGGTAAAACCCTTTATATATATCGATTGCTTTTTTTAATTGTTCCACACGATCTGAATTTAAATAACTATCAAATAATTCAACATCATAACTATAATCCAGTTCAGTATTGAAAAAATAACGATTATTTAATAATAAAATGGCGTCTTTCCCCATTACTCGTCGTAACCGGTAAATCGTGTTTTTGAACCGTAATGATAAATCATCATTTACATCTGGCCATAGGGCATTAAAGATTTGTTCTTTTGTGACACCATTTTTTTGAAAAAGAATATAAAATAATAACTCCTTTGCAATATTAGCCTGCCACTCTTGACTTGAAATTTCTTCGCCGCCTTTAATAACTCTTGGATTCCCAAATGAAAAAATTTCAATTTTTGCTGGGGGCACCGGGATGTGATTACCATGTTGTCGAATCCTTCGTTTCACCTCAGGAACAGATTCCCCATATTTTTTTATTTGTTCCAATATTGATTTTAACTTTCTCTCAACCAGTGGATTTTCAGTTTTTAAAAGACTTAATTCGTTATATAGTTTTTTTCCTGCCGATAAGATTGCCATTTTTTCCTTTTTGTCGGAAATCATAGCGGTAATATCATCTATCAACGGTTCAATAGTCAAACCCATCTTTACATTCAACAACAACTCATAAAAGTTTACAAGAGCGATTTCGTCTTTCCCTATTTTTTGATTTTCTTTGCTTAATAAATCAGATAAAATATCTTTCGCTAAATGATAATTTCCATCAAAATAAGCCAGCTCCATTTTTAAAACATTAATTACCGGGGTCTCTACTTCACTTTTAAATAATTCGTTATAAAATATATTTGCTTCTTTTATTTTCTGGTTATATAAAAATAAGCGAACCATTGCAATTCGAATATACAGATCCAATTGGCTGTCTTGAATAATATTAAAGAAGGCTAATCCTTTTTGATAGGCTTCTTCTGCTTCCTCTATTGCTTGTATATCGGAATAAACATCAGCAATCCCAACAATCCCATAAGCCTCAAATTTTGTAAATTTTATAAATTTTGCATATTCAATCGTTTTTTCATAATGCAAAACTGCTTGAGAGTACCTACCTAATTTATGATATAAAAACGCCAGATTATTATGTAAAATTGTTAAAGCTGAAAAATTACCATATTTCTGTAGGTATTCTAAAGCTGAAATATAATAACGTTCTGCTTCATCATAATTGCCCAACCCACGGTGAATCATCCCAATGTCAATTGCAAATTGATTGCGATTTGCATTATCCCCCACATTAATGGAAATTTGCTCCGCAGCTTTAATATCTTGTAGAGCTTCATTAAACTTACCTTTGTTATAGTTTAATAAAGCTTTCTCACGAAGCGCATTACTGATAACTTTATGATGCTCATGTGATTGGGTAGTGAGTTGCTGTATGATCTTAATATCTTCTTCACTATGAAAAAAATCCCCAATCAGACGATAGGCTGTTGCTCGTCTGGATAAAGTTTGTAACAATAGGCTTTTTTTGTCAGGCTGATTTTGGAGTAATTGAATCGCATCGGATAAAGAATTGATACCTGCTAAAACATCATTTTTTATCGATGAAATCATACCTTGCAGTGATAATAAAACAGGATATTTATATCGAATCTCTCCCGTTAATTTAGACAACCACTCTGTAATCAAATCATATTTACCATCAGATATCAGTTCAGGTCCCCCAGTTTCCAATAATTGAGCAATTCTTTCCGTCTGATTAATGGAAAAAAGAATATTTATTGCGATCTGCCACTCTTTTGTTTCAGCATAATAGTTCGCCAAATTTAATCGAATTTGATCTGCTTTAGATTTTGATCTTTCGATCATTTTTTTTTGTAAAAAATCTCGAAATAAATGATGAAATCTTAAATAAACAATATCATTTTCAGCATCCGGCACCGCGATCAAAAACAGATTTTTTTGAAGGGCTTCATCCATTAATCGATCCCAATTTAAAACCTTATCATTAATTGGGTCCAAAACTTTTTTACATAAAGCAGCATCAAATTCTTCCAGTAATGATGTTTGAAAAAGAAAAGTCCGCATATCTTCAGACAATGGTTCAAGAATTTGTTGTCCCAAATACTCATCAATACCCACACCAACTACCCTGGGAGTACGGTATTGTAATGTTTCTTTTCCATCTACATTTGCAGCGGTTAATAATAATCCAGTGATCCACCCTTCCGATTCGGCATATAGGGTATCAATCGCTTCCTTAGACAAATTGATCTGATAATTATTTTGGAACAATAACCGAATTTCATTTTTTCTAAAAGCTAATTCTTCAAAACTTAAACCAGCAACCTGGTTTCTAGCTACTAATAATGGTAAATTCGGCAAACCTAATAATGTTCTTGATAAAACCACAAAATGACAATTTTCATCTACATATTCTATCAACCTGCTTAAAAAGCTGACAATATGCGGATTTTCTTCAATTAAATGAAAATCATCAATAACGATTAAAAAGTGTTCTAAGATCTTGTCATACAATTCATTAACAAATGTTGTAATGAGAACGTCAATATCAAAAGCTCGATCATTGAAAGATTTGAGTAAAGATAATGTGTCAGCTCCAAAATGGGGAAATCTTACACTGATAGAAGCAACTAGATGAGAAACAAACCGGATCATATCCTTATCATTTTCATCTAACGAATACCAGCACACAGGAATTTCTTCCCGGCTGGCGAAATCAATCATTAAGGTCGTTTTTCCATACCCCGCTGGAGCAGAAACCATGATTAATTTGTTTTCAAGGATTTCATTTAATTGTTTAAGCAATCGTTGGCGATGGATTAAATCTTTTCTTGGGCGCGGAACACTTATCTTGGTTCGCATCAGAGGCTTATTCATAAAACTTCCTTAAAAACAGAAATAGATCCGATTAAAAAAATATTGCAGTAGGCATATTTTTTTTTATTAATTTATGGTAACAAGGATATTGTTTGGAAAAACATTACCATTATAAAATATAGCCGAAGCCTAATTAAAAATCAAACGCGTAATTGAATTCTTTCTAACATCAACAACCGGATTAAACCAATTATAAAGGATATAATTTGTAAAACTTTATTACTATTTCTTAATTCAAAACCAATAATTATTTTACAAATAACCAAATACTGATAATGAGGATATCATGCATGCTGTCACCGGAAAAATATTATGGGTAGATTTATCAAATAAAACCTCTTACGAAGAAAAAATACCTGAAGAACTTTATAAAAATGTATTGTCTGGATTGGGATTAGCTGCGGTGATCTTAAATAAACATATCCCACCCAACTCCGATCCATTAGGGGAGGATAATATATTGGCTTTTGTTTCCGGGTTATTAACCGGAACAGGTAGTTTTTTAACAGGACGTTGGATAGTGGCAGCAAAATCACCTTTAACAAACACGTGGGGTGATGCAAATTGCGGTGGAAATCTCGCCCCGGCGATAAAACAAGCGGGATATGATGGGATTTTTATCAAAGGAACCAGCAGTCACCCCGTATATATTTATATCAAAAACGATCAAGTTATGATTCTTCCAGCTGAGGAATATTGGGGAATCGATGCGATTGAAACCGAAAACGCGTTAATCAAAAAATATCAACCACAACAACCCAGTGTAGCTGTAATCGGCCAAGCAGGAGAGAACTTATCCCTAATCTCGGGTATTGTTAACGACCGTGGACGAATGGCTGCCCGTTCCGGTTTAGGTGCTGTAATGGGGTCAAAAAAGCTAAAGGCAATTGTGATAACAGGCAATAAAAAAATTGCTGCTCATTCACCGGAAAAAATGAAAAAACTCTCCCATCAATTTAATCGGTATATACAGTTTCAACCACCTTTTTTGCCTGGTTTTATGACAGGATTTCTTGGAATGATCATGCGTATTTTGCCGTTTCAAATGGCAATTGACGGGATGTTATACAAAATCTTATTAAAAAAATGGGGAACCGTTTCAATGAATATAACTTCATTGGAACAAGGAGACGCTCCAGTAAAGAATTGGGATGGCTACCACGGGGATTTTAGATCGAAACAAAATATTAAATATAATCCGGATCGATTTCAAAAACTTGAAATCAATAAATATCATTGTTATTCCTGCCCTCTCGGTTGTGGGGGTATTTCAAAATTTCCTAATCGTGACGGAGAAACCCACAAGCCTGAATACGAAACCGTAACAGCATTTGGCAGTCTTTTATTAAATGAAGATATAAGTTCTATTTACGAAATTAATGATATCCTAAATCGAGCAGGCATGGATTCTATCTCAGCTGGAGCTTCCATTGCATATGCTTATGAGTGTTTTGAAAAAGGTATTCTTTCATTAGAAGAGACGGGGGGTTTAAATCTAACTTGGGGTAATTCACAAATATTACCTGAATTAATACACCAGATGGTCCATAGAGAAAAATTTGGCGCATTCTTGACAGATGGAGCAAAAATTGCTGCTCAGAAATTAGGTAATTCAAAAATGTCAAATCCGGTTCATGCCAGCGGACAAGAATTGGCTATGCATGATCCTCGAAATGACCCTGGTTTTGCGATCCACGCAGTAGTAGAAGCCACGCCAGGGCGCCATACCTTAGGATCAAATCTATATTATGAAATGTTTTCCTTATGGAAAAAATTAAATTCCTATCCCAAAATAAGTAGGTTTTATCATAAAAATAAAAAATACCAATCTTCCAGAGAAAATGTTTTGGCGGCTGTAGCCAATTCCAAATTTATATCACTTTTAAATGGTGCCGGGGCTTGTTTGTTTGGTGCATTTATTGGTGTTCACCGATTCCCGATTTTCGAGTGGTTAAACGCCGCCACGGGTTGGCAAAACACACCGGAAGACTATATGCAAATCGGATACAATATACACGAATTAAAACAGGTTTTTAACCAGAAACACTCAGAATCTCTAATTCATAGCATCACGCCAAGAGCGATCGGTCTTCCTCCACAAAAAAAAGGTGCTAATCAAAATCGCAAGGTGAATTTAAATGAAATTGTTCCAGCTTATTTTCAAGAGTTAGGTTGGAATGAAAAAACGGGGCAACCAACAGATCAAATTAGCAACCGAATTATCTCAATCTATGTTGAATCTCAGGATAACCAATGACTTATCAAATATTGCCTACTAATTGTAATGGTTGTACAGCATGTGCAAATATATGCCCAGCCGAAGCGATAACAGGCCATAATAAACAAGTTCATACTATTGATCCCGAACGTTGTATATCTTGTGGTGTTTGCGGAAAAGTTTGTCGATCCGAAGCCATTATCGATTGTGAAGGTGAGGTTTGTTCTTTATTATTGAAAAAGGAATGGAAAATCCCCTCTTGGAATCAAACTCAGTGCACATCTTGTAATATTTGTTTATATGCCTGTCCTGTGAATGCAATTGAACAAAATTTATATCAAAACACCAACCATTTTAATTATTTATTAAATATAAAACGATGTATAGGATGTGGGTTCTGCTGCCAAGTTTGTCCAATAGACGCGATAATAATGACACCTAAAATCTGAATATATAATAAAAGTGACCTTATTTCTTTATCAATTTAAACTATTTTTTTCTCAATGAAATTATTTGATTACTTCCTGGTACAAAAAAGACAAAATAATTGACAAGCATAGTAGAATACATCTATGTCTGAATTATCACCTGAATTAGAAACCATTCACCTTACCCGGAAATTTAACGATAAGATCATCGTTGATGATATTAACATTAAAGTACCTAAAGAAAGTATTGTGGCCATAACCGGACCAAGTGGTGCTGGTAAATCATCTTTTTTAAGATTAATCAACCGGCTCGATGAACCCACCTCTGGAATCATATTGCTTAATGGCCTCAATACAAAAGAAATAATGCCTATGAACCTTCGTAAAAAGGCAGGTATGTTGATGCAGCAAGCCTATTTATTTCCAGGTACCGTTCAAGAAAACATACAATTTGGACCCATGAATAGCGGAGGTTCCATTACAGATCAAGAAATCTCCAATCTTTTAGATCGTGTTGATTTATCAGGATTTGAACAACGTGATGTATCCACTTTATCGGGTGGGGAAGCACAAAGAGTTTCATTAGCCCGTACATTAGCAAATAAACCGGAATTACTACTACTAGATGAACCAACTGCGGCACTGGATCCGGATGCACAGATACTGATTGAAGATTTATTGGCCACAATCATCAAAGAAGAAAAGCTTACCTGCTTGTTTGTTACCCATAATATTGATCAAACACAACGATTTGCGACACACCGTATGATTATGAAACAAGGAAAGTTAGACTCTTATTTGGAAATTTAAATTATGTTAACAAACCTAACAAACAATCAAATTCTCATTGGTGTTATTCAGGCTTCCATTGCAGCCATTTTATCTCTTGGAGTGATAACCTTTGCGAAAACAAAACAAATAGATATTCTAAAAGACAGTCTGATTGCGCTATTGCGATCAATAATTCAAATAGTTCTTATAAGTTTAGTTTTGATATTTGTCTTTACAGGGCCATTAATTTTAGCAATACCCATCCTAGCAGCCATGATGTATGCAGCCGGAACAATTGCTGGAAGAAGAGCAAAAGGAATCCCTCACGCGAAAACAATTACATTTAAAGCTGTCGCCTTCGGATCGGGGTTGGTGATTATAACCATGACATTATTAGGCGTTATCGAATGGGACCTTAAATCCATCATCCCTGTTGGCAGTATGATTATCGCCAATTCAATGAACACATCAGCACTATCGTTAGAAAGATTTAAATCACAAGTGCTCAATCATACCGGTGAAATTGAAAGTGGTTTGGCTTTGGGAGCTTCGCCTAATATTGTAATCCGCCCTCATATTCGTTCTGCAATTTCTGCAGCTTTAATTCCTCGCATTGATTCTCTACGATCGCTTGGGATTGTTTGGATACCCGGCATTATGACAGGCATGATCCTTTCCGGTAGTGATCCAATATATGCAGGAATTTATCAATTTGTAATTATGGCTATGATTTTTTCATCCTCAGCCCTTGCATCAATCATGGCGGTTACCTTTATTAAAAAATATGTTTTCTCAGAATTTGATCAACTTATATTTAAACCAGGAAACAATCAGAAAAAATCATCTTCCCCACAAAAAAACTCAGCTTGACACCCGCCTTAAGGTTAGCTATAATCCGTCACACAAGAAACAATTGGACTGCGGGCATAGTTTAGGGGTAAAACGAATGCTTCCCAAGCATTAATCACGGGTTCAATTCCCGTTGCCCGCTCTTTTTTCAGACTGCAAAGCAGTCTGTTTTTTTATTTTTGGGATAAAATTAACAAAAGTGTAAGGCAAAGTGCGATCAGGAAACCAAGTTTTATAATTACGTTGGTAGCAGTGTACATTTTTTCATACCCTTTTTACGTGTACAACAATTTCTTTATGCTAAAATCAAATCCGGAGGTCGAACGACATGGCAGATACACCGATGATTTTGCACGTGGAAGATAATTTCGAAAACCGAGTATTAATCCGGCGTTTATTACAATCGGAAAATTACCAAGTGATAGAAGCCGAAAACGCAGCCCAAGCTTTATCCCTCGTAGAAACAATTAATCCACCCAATTTAATATTAATGGATATCAACATGCCTGATATGGATGGTTATTCTTTAACAAACTTAATTAAGGAAAAACCAGGATATGCTTCCGTACCTATTGTCGCGATCACAGCAAATGTTATGCGAGGCGACAGAGAAAAAGTTCTTCAAGCAGGCTGTGATGGGTATATTGAAAAGCCAATTAATGTGGATACTTTTTTAGATCAATTGTCAGAGTTTTTAAAGTTATAAATTACAGATAAGGAATAAGACTGACGATATGCAATCAACATCGGGAACTAAAGACATCTCTGTACTTGTCGTTGAAGATAACGTTTCTAATTTTGTCCTAATTGCAAGGTTATTAGGGTTTTTAGGAATTCATTGTGAATGGAAAACTTCAGGGTATGAAGTTGTGGAGTACGCAGACACTTTACCAAAATTGGATTTAATATTACTCGATATTCGATTGCCTTATGAAGATGGTTATAGTGCCTTAAAAAAAATCCGCGAATCCGAAAAACTAAGAACTATTCCTGTCATTGCAGTGACAGCAGAAGCCGATCAAGCACAAATCAATAAAGCAAAGAATGCCGGTTTTGATGGATTTATCGGCAAACCTCTCGATCCAGATCGATTTCCCGACCAAATTAACCGGATTCTCTCCGGAACCCCCGTTTGGGAATTGTAATAACAGGAGAAAAAATGGCGGATGTAAGTTCACAATTCCAAACCAAAAAACCACAATTTAATCGTAGTTTAACAAGGTCTATCATTTTAGTTATGCTGCTTTTGACCATTATTCCTGTGGGCTTAATTGGTGGAATAACCTACTTTCGCTCCACTTCACTAATCAAAGACCAGACCACTAGTCAATTAATAAATACGGGAAACGCCATTGGACATCAAATTGATCAATATGCTGAAGAAAAAACAAAAGCGATAACCAGTGTAGCGGATGACAACAATTTTTTAACTTACATTAAAACAATTTCAAATCCGGATACTCCGGCAGACGAACAAGTTTTTTATAGAGAAAGAATTTTGGATTCCTTTGACACTTTGATTAATAATAGTCAAAGGGATTCTGAATTTGACCAAACATTCCTAATGAATGATGAAGGCACAATCATCCTTTCGTCAAATATACGATGGAATGATATCAATTTATTCGATATACCATCAATCCGGCAAGCGATTAACGCAAACCAACCAGTAAACTACTTGGTTTATGATTTAAAAGAATTATTCCCTGAAGATTTAATCGAATTGTCTGTTTCTCCCGTAAAGTTTGATAGTGAAAAATCACCTGTTTTTTTAGTGGGTATTGCTCGAAACACCTTACCCAATCAAATATTTGAAACCATTGCAAACTATTATCCCAATTCAAAAGCTTTTTATCAATTAAAAAATGATTTGCTAATTTCTTTCAATCCTGAATTAAATGGATATGAACTAATACCTCTTTCAATTGACCAACAAACCGAAATAAAAAATATCAATCCCAAAAATATTAAACGAAGAACTTTTTCTCTCAATAACAAATCTTATTTTTTGTATTCTTATCCACTTGATGGGTTGAATACAAGCTTACTAGTTACCCTTCCTGAGAGTATTGCACTGGCCCAAGTAAATTCCATTGGTCCTTTTAATTTATTTATATTTCTAAATTTAATTCTAATCAGCGGTATGATCGTTTATTACGGTGCATCCCAAATTATTAATCCTTTGATTCGTTTGTCTGAAAGTGCAAACAGGTTTGCCCAAGGAGAATGGCATCATCGAGCAAAGGTTAACCGCCGTGATGAAATCGGATTGTTGGCTTATGCCTTTAATCAAATGGTTGAACAGCTTTCCGCATTGTACAGATCCCTGGAAGAGAAAGTGGTTGCCCGTACGCAACAAATGAATACAGCTTCTCAAATTGCGCAATTGGCAACCTCAGCGGCTTCTCAGGACGAGATTATTAACAATGCAGTTAATCTCATCACGGACCATTTTGGTTTCCACTACACTGGGGTGTATTTAGTTGACAAAGTGTTTAATCAATTAAATCTCAGGGGATATGTAAATACGTTTAAAAACCCCTCTTTCGATGAATCCTATCTTGACGATTTTTTTGTGCCATTAAATGTTAATTCAATCATTGGAAACGTAATTAAAAATAAACAAAGTTACGTTTCTAATAATGTGGATCAAGAAGATGTATTTCATTATAAGGGAATATTAATACCAAACTCCAAAGCATTGGTTCAAGTTCCAATTCGGGTAGGAGATGAAATTCTAGGTGTTTTAGATATTCAATCTGATCAGATCAATGTTTTTGACACGGAGTTTGTAAAAGCTCTTGAAGCATTAGCTGGACAAATTGGAAGTGGTATTCGAAACTTATCCTTACTCGAATCGACCCAGTTTGATCTTACGTCAACGAATATTTTATATCAAACGACAAAACAAATATCGACTTTAACCGATGAAGAAGAAATCATCGAAAGTGTTTACCAGGCACTGGATAAAACCAACTATGTTAGTGCTATTTTTGAAATCTCTCCTCATCATCTCCGTTTAGTAAAGTTCAGCGATCGTAAAGGCAAAAAGTTTCAAACAAATCTTTCAAATATTGCAATTCCATTAGAGGATCAGAACTTAAATTTATTGGAAGATCAACTTGTTATTATCAGTAATGATCTTGAAAATGAAGTCAATTTTAAAAATTTATTTTCGTTTTTAAATCGGCGAGGTTGTATCTCGGCAGCTTTACTCCCTATAAATAAATCCGGGAAACCATTTAAATTGATTGCCCTTGGTTCACGAGAATTAAAAGAATTTAATAATGTCGTTTTAGACCCATTTGTTAATCTTGCAGAAGTAACCGGTAATGCGATCGAAAAATTAATTCAATTTAATTTGCTCGAAACCAGAAAAAACAACCTTGAAATTCTGGCTACACTTATTGAATCAATCGGAATAGAAGATGATCTCCAATTAATTTTTCACTCTACCCACAAAATTCTTTCTTCTACTCTTGGTGATGATATCAATCTCTTATTTGCGCTTTATAACAAGGAACAAGAAACCATCGAAATTCCTTATATTTATGAAAACCAGGAATTATTGGATGTGGCACCTTACCCGATAGGAGAAGGTTTAACTTCTTATGTCATTCAAAATCAAAAACCCTTATTACTTGTGGAAAATGTTGAAGAAAAAGCAATAAAGTTAGGTTCAAAAATAATCGGAAAAATCGCGAAATCCTGGATGGGGGTACCCTTAATCATTCAAAACCAGACCATTGGTGCCATAGTAATCCAAGATTCCCATAAAGAAAATCGATTTACAGAAAAAGATTTAGACTTACTTAAAAGTATCACTCCCTCGCTCAGTATTATTATCCACAATGCCAATCAAAAGAACGAATTAACAACCTCATTAACTCAATTTGAATTGGACCAATATTTATTTAATGCTTTATTAGACAATATTCCTGACTTTGTGACATTTAAAGATAATCAAGGTCACTATATCAGAATCAGCGATTCTTATGCAGACTTTATGCAACTGGATCGAAAACAGTTTGTTAATAAAACGGACAATGAGCTTTTTGGCGCAGAAATTGGTAATAAAACCTATCTGGAAGAACAAAAAATCATTAATGAAAATCAAGAGGTTATTGGTGAAATTGAACAGACCTCACTAAAAGGCAATGGCAAACGCTGGATTCAACATTACAAACTTCCAATGACCTCTGAAAAAGGACAACCAATTGGGATTTTCGGATTTAGCCAGGATATAACTGACTTAAAATTGGCCGAAGATATTGCACAAAACCGTGCACAACAACTTAAAACAGCTGCTGAAATTGCTCGTGATACATCTGGAACTTTGGAACTGCGTTCATTCTTAACCAATGCGGTAAATTTGGTTCGTGAAAGGTTTGGTTTTTACCATGCCTCTATTTTCTTGATTGATCCATTAGGGGAATATGCCGTATTAGAAGAATCTACGGGCGAAGCCGGCAAAAAAATGAAAGAAGCCAAACATAAATTAGCGGTTGGGTCCCAATCCACAGTTGGTGCTGCAACAGCAACCGGAAAACCTGTTGTTAATAATGACGTAACTGCAAGTATCAATTATTATCCCAATCCTTTGTTACCGGAGACGCAAGCTGAATTAGCAATTCCACTAATTGTGCGGAATGAAGTAATCGGAGCTATTGATGTTCAAAGTACAGAAAAAGATGCCTTTTTGGAAGAGGACATTCAAACCTTGCAAATTCTCGCAGATCAATTAGCAACCGCTATTTTAACTGCTCGTTTATTTGCTCGAACCGAGGAAAATTTAAGTAAACATAGATTTGCCCATCAAATTTCACGGGCTGCAGCTACTGCTACCAATACAGAAGAAGCCTATCAAAATATTGTTAATAGTATTCACACTTCAATGCCAAATTATGAAGTATCTGTTTTTGTGAATACAAATAATGAATACCTTACACTGCAAGCCGTAGCAGGAAATGAACAAGAACTCACAAATCGACGAATCGCATTTGGTAAAGGTGTGATAGGTGAAGTTGCCCTTTACAAAAAAGCAGTAAAGATTAACGACACATTTAATGATGAAAGATATGTTTTCTTGAGTCCAAACAATCGATCTGAACTTGCTGTTCCTATTTTATTTGGTGATCGTTTATATGGTGTGTTAAATGTTGAAGCAAAAGAAGCTGCTGCTTTTGATGAAACCGACTTAGAAATTATGGTGACCTTAGGCGCGAATCTTGCTTCTACATTATCGGTAATTGAATTAATTTACCAAATCAACACCCAGGCAGCCCGCCAAAGGCAGATGTTCGAAGCAGCAAATAAAATCCGTCAATCACCAAATATGCAATCTGTTTTAGAAACATCTGTAAATGAAATCAGTAAAATGTTGGGTGCATATTCAACAAAGATAAAAGTCTTTTTACCGAATGAGAAAGAAACAGCACAACCAGTGAGTAATAATGGTCACAACGGCCGGAATGGTCATGGAGATAATTAATGGGTGCGATTTTAAATTACTTTAATCCAAACAAAACACCATCCTATTTAAAAGAACATGATGTTATTTCAATCTGGCAAGAAAAAGCTCTTCAATTTATTTTATTAATTTCCGCATCCGTGGCTTGGATCGGGGTGATTTTGTCGGCAATTTTGAAGTTAAATCGAACTTACCCTCAACTAAATACAGTCTTAATAATTTATCTGGTTGTTATTCATACGATTTTATTACTTCGTTTCATTTCCTATAAAAAACGGACTCATTTAATTGCCGTATTATTATCAGTAGCATCAATTGTCTTATTACAGGTTTTAGGAGTAAATGGTACTGTCAGCCTTGTATTGATTTCTGCTCCCATCTTTACAGCGATACTAATAAATTTCCGAAGTGCAGTCTTTTATACCGTTATTAGTGTTGTAATCATCGCACTCTCCGGTTTTGGTTTTGTAAATAATTTATTTCCTTATCCGGATAATTCGTTTAACTCATTAGCCAGCCCATTAGCACCTATCAATTGGATTATTTGGGCTTTGTTTACATTTGTGGTGTTATATGCAGTATCAAGTTCTATTAATCAAATTCTCACCAATTACAGCCAAAACGCAAAACAACAAATTCATCTTTCAAAAGCGTTGGATAGCGAACGGTCAAAACTAGCAATTGAGGTAGATAAACAAACCAAAAATTTACAAGACCGTCTACGCCAGTTACATACCGTTGCAGAAATTTCTGCAGAAATCAATAAAACACTTGATAGTAATGAATTGATTATTAAAGTAGTCGAAATGGTGAAAACCAGTTTTGATTTGTATTATGTTGGAATCTTCTTGATTGATGATTATGGCGAATTTGCTGTATTAAAAGCCGGATCAGGTGAAGAAGGACAAAAAATGTTAGCTGCAGAACACAAGTTGGCAGTGAATGGACCTTCTATGATTGGGTGGGCGACTGGCAAAAAACAATCCCGCATCGCTTTAGATGTTGGTGAGGATGCGGTTCACTTTAATAACCCCTATTTGCCATTTACACACTCTGAAATGGCAATTCCTTTGGTCGGAAAAAATGAAAGAGTTTTGGGTGCGATGACCATTCAATCACACCGACAAAATGATTTCGATGAAGATGATATCTTGATTCTACAAAATGTCGCAAATTCTTTGGCTGTTGCACTAGAAAATGCTGAATTATTTCAACAATCCCAACAAGCGCTTAAAGAAATTGAAATGTTAAATCAATTGTATATTAAACGGACTTGGAATGATTTTCTAATTGAAAACTCAGAATTAACAGCACAATTTCAGGCTTCCGATACTATCGTAAGTTCCAATGAAGTATTAAAAACAATTTCAATTCCAATTAAATTAAGAAACCAAGTTATTGGTGAAATTGAAATAGATGTACCCGCATCAAAAATTGAAAATTATGATTCCGATTTAATTGATGTGTTATCAGATCAAATCGCGTATGCTATGGAAAATACGCGCCTAATGGAACAAACCATTCGCCAGGCTACACACGAACAAAAAGCCAATGAATTATCAACAGAATTTTTTAAGGCCGTCAGAATTGAAGATGTCATTCGCACTGCCATTAGAGAAATCTCCACTATTCCTTACGTTTCTGAAGTAAACATTCAGGTTGATCCGATGAACTCAACCAAAGCCAATGGGAAAGAGGTTTAAGAAATGAGTGTATCAACAAACCCAAACACTCAAGAAGTAATTGTTCATGATATTAAGTATTATCGCTCTTCCATATTGCAGAACATATTTACAGGTCTATTAATTATTGGGACAATTTTACTCTTTGCCTCAGCCTACACCATGTTTTTGCGAAGAGATTGGATATTAATTGGCATCTATTTCATTGCATACATTGGGCTGTTGGCTATTACATTTATAAAAAAATTACCTTACGTTTTTAAAGCCAGCGTTTTACTAATATTATTTTATCTACTAGCCGTATCAGGTTTATTGGAAAGCGGATTAAGTGGAGACGGCCGCATCTTTTTATTATCTTTTATCATTCTAGCTGCATTTTTATTCGGATTTCGTGTGGGAATAATAACGGGAGTGATCGGTTTACTCACCTTAGCTGTCTTTGGCTGGGGAATGTCAACTGGGTTTATCCCTGTCCCACCGGTAGAAATCCTAGCAAATTCAAGTTATGGAATGGACTGGTTTACTGGCTCGATCACTTTTGCATTAATTGCAACCATTTTTATTAGTGCGCTATCTTCTGCGCTCACTGGACTCAGTTCAAGCTTAACCAGCCTTAACCAAACGACAGCCCAACTTTCAGAAGAACGAAAAAATTTGGAAGCAGCAATCGAAGATCGTACCCTTACCATCTCTAAAAAGGCAAACCAACTAATTACTGCGAACCAGATCACAGAAGAACTCGCTGTATTAAGAAATCCTGAGACAATTTTTAATGCTACTGTAAATCTCATCCGTAGCCGCCTTAATTATTATCATGCCAGTGTTTTTGTTGTAGATGAAGATAAAGAGTTTGCTGTAATCAAAGCATCTACTGGTGAAGCAGGACAGCAATTATTAGCTAGAAAACACAGACTCCATTTTGGAGAAGGTGTTGTAGGTTATGCAGTCCAAAAAGGAGAAGTGCGGATCGCTTCTAATGTTTTGTTAGATTCTGTTCATTACAAAAACCCGCTTCTACCTGATACTCGTTCAGAAGTCGCTATACCATTAATTTATCGAAATGAGATTATTGGTGCTTTAGATGTACAAAGTGTAGAGGAAAATGCTTTTGATGAAGAAGGTTTAGAAACCCTTAAATTTATTGCAAATGGTTTGGCAACTACCATTTATAATCTTCAAGAAATTTCCAAATTAAATCAACACATAACGGAGCTAGAAAGTAAAAATACAGGTCTGGTTACAGCGCATTGGGACTCATTCTTATCTAAGAAAAAACGTACTCTTTCTTTAAGCGTGAAAGATAATCAAATGGAATCACTAGATTCTCCTGATGAAGATATAACTGAAGTAATGAAACATAAAAACCGTCTGGTTAAAAATGCAGCAGAAAATGATGATAAATTCAGTGTGTTAGCTATGCCAATAAAAATCAGGGATGAAGTCATTGGCGTAATTGATGTTCATGTAGATTTACCTTATGTTCCAGAAAACTTACTTCAATTATCAGATGCCATCAATGCTCGTTTATCTATTGCCTTAGAAAACGCAAGATTGGTTGAAGAATTGGAAGATCGTACTGTGCAAGAAAAATTAATTGCTCAGATTACTAATAAAGTGCGAGCAACAACAGAGATTGACCACATATTAAAAACCGCTGCTGAAGAACTCGGAAAATCACTCGGCGCATCCGAAGTTCTTATTCAACTAGATCCTTCAATCCAATCCTAGCCTTTTGGAGCTATTAAGTTATGGAAATTGCCCAGATTTCACCCCAATACGACCAAAATAAAATTCAAAGGAATACCGGTTTTGCAAAACTTGTTTCATTCATTATTCTAGTGAATGCTACGCTTGCTGTAATTTTATTTTTGATCGCTTCTGCAATTTCTCCTCAGTGGCAGTTGTTATTAGTATCTTCATTTTTGGCTGTTACCAGTATTATCAGTGCTTTATCTTTAAGAGAAATTAATAAGAATAATTATTACCCTTTTATATTTGGATTATTAATCACTGTTAATATTTCTTTTATTCTCTTAAGTGCCGTATTTAAGAACGCCGCAATACCTTCAGCCGCAATGAACCTAATCTTATCGATCGCTATCTCAACAGCTTTATTGGATAGCCGATCAGATACAGGTATATCAATTGGTATGTTAAGTGCCACGGTGGCAGCTGTTTCAGGTTTTCTCTCTCCCTTACCGCAACTCTCCATGCCAGCTGTAAATGTTATCTTACCGATTGCTTTTGGTATTGTGCTTTTAGTTTTTATCACATTTGTTCAAAATGGTATTTTAACAACCAATATCCGCCTGAAACTTGTTTTTATTTCATTAGCCATTACCCTGGTTCCTTTGGTATTGGTTTCAGTTATTCAATCCACCTTTGTCCAAAACATACTCGAAAACCAACGGAATAATACATTACGGTTGGCTGCCAAACAGGTATCCTCACAAGTGGACGATTTTATTTCAAGTAATCTTGAAATACTGGAAAAAGAAGCAGCTTTTCCAATTTTTGCTGAATATATTCTTGCCTCTTCCACGAACCAACCTACTGACCAGGTATATAACGAATTATCAGCTACGATTGATTCATTAAAACTAAAAGACTATTCATATTTGTTTAATTATGGCATTTTGAATCTCCAAGGGAAAAATATCTATGATACCAATCCACACCGTTTGGGTGGTTCTGAGGCATCAACGGACTATTTTGTTCAGACCCTTCGCACCGAACAAGCTTATGCTTCTGAATTAAGGTTTGATACATTTGATCATCCTTATTTATATTTTTCCGCGCCTATCCGCGATTCGCAAAACCGTTTGATCGGTGTATTACGAATGGAATACGATGCTCTCGTTTTACAGAAAATATTAGAAACCTATCCAAATCTGATTGGTCCTAATTCAAATGCAATCTTAATTAATGAATATTATTTACGAATTGCCGATTCAATTTCTCCAAACCAACTTTACCATACGCTGGTTACGTTAGATGAAGAGACGAGTAAAACCTTAAGAGCGTTTCATTGGATTCCCAATAAGACAATGGATAAAATGTCATCTAACTTAAATGATTTTGCATTAACGATCGATCAATACTTAAATACGGAATTTTTTACAGCCAATATCCGTGGAGAAGATTCTACAATTTTAGATTCGGGTATTATTACAAAACTTGATACACAACCCTGGTTCCTGGTTTATGCACAAGAACAAAATATTCTATTGCAAATAGCAAAAAATCAGGCAAATATCTTCATAATTATTGGTGCAATCGTTTCTGCATTGGTTGGATTATTAGCAACTATTTTCTCAAGGTCTTTCAGTCAGCCAATTATTAAACTAAGTGAAACCGCCAATGATATTACAGCGGGAAAACTCGAAACCCGAGCAGAAGTCACCTCTTCTGATGAAATTGGTATATTAGGACAGGCATTTAATCTTATGACAGATCAGCTGCGTGCAGCGATTGGATCGCTTGAAAATCGGGTTGCTGAGCGTACAAAAGAATTAGAATTGCAAAACACAGCACTTTCTTATCGTGGTTATCAATTACGAACCGTTGCAGAAGTGGCACGAAGTATTGTTTCTTCGCAGGAGTTGGAAACATTTCTGAACGATATCACAAAAACAATCAGTGAACGTTTCAATTTTTATCATGTTGGTATTTTCCTTTTGGATGAACAACGCGAATATGCAGTATTGCGGGCAGCAAATTCCGAAGGCGGACAGCGTATGTTAGCCCGAAACCACAAATTGCGCATAGGTAAGGTTGGTATCGTTGGTTATGCTACTGGTATGGGTGAAGCTAGAATTGCCACCGATGTTGGTCAGGACGCTACATATTTTAACAACCCTGATTTACCACTCACCCGTTCGGAAATGGCCTTGCCATTGATTGCCAATGACGAAATCATTGGTGCTTTGGATGTTCAGTCCACTGAATCAAATGCCTTTACTGATGAAGATATTGAACTCTTTAGAACATTAGCGGATCAGGTCGCAATCGCGATTTATAGTAACCGGTTATACAATGAAACCCGTTCTGCTTTGGAAGCAACCGAACGTATCCACCGTCAATATTTGCAACAAGAATGGCAAAAAACAACGGAAGCCGATCAAGAACGCAGTATTATATTCACCGACCAGGGCATTAAATATGCTGAACGACAAGTATCAGATGAAATTTCAAATGTATTAAAAACTGGATCACCGATGGTTGTTAATAATAATGGTGGAACAGATGATGAAATTCAAATGGTCATTCCGATTACTTTACGCGGCCAGACAATCGGCGTAATTAAAGTAAAGGACCAAAAAGCTGTGAAGCAATATTGGAGTGAAGAAGAGCTAAATTCGGTTCAAACCATCGCAGAAAATGTGGGACTAGCTTTAGAAAACGCTCGTTTATTTGAACAAACGATGCGACGTGCCAATCGAGAACAAAAAGTTGTGGAAATTACGAGTAAGATTCGTTCAACCAATAATCCACAAGAAATGGTTCAGATCGCAATGATGGAGCTTAAAAAAGCACTAGGGACATCGAAAGCACAAATTGTTTTAAAAGACCAACAGATCCAAACTGAAAATCCCTCAAACGACCATAATTCAGGGAATGGACATAACGGATCTGATCGCGCTCAGGAGATTATAAACGGGGATCGGAGTGAACTAGGATGAGTTATGTAATTGCCATATCCAATGAAAAAGGTGGAGTCGCTAAAACAACCACTGCGTTAGCCTTGAGTGCTGCATTTGTTGAAAAAGAAAAAAAGGTATTGATGATTGATCTTGATTCACAAGCCAACTTAACATTGTCAATGGGAGTTGATCCACAACAAAGTCGAAAAACCTCCATCAATGTTTTAATGGAAAATGTTCCCATCCATGAAGTCAAGGTGGAAACAGGCATACCGAATTTAGATCTTCTACCATCAAATAATGAGATGGGGTTTGCTGAACGTTATTTACCCACTCGTCCAGGATACGAAAACACTTTAAAAATTGCACTTGATGATGTAAAGGATATTTATGATGTGGTCATTATAGATTGCCCACCTTTTTTAGGTGCTTTAACGCTCAACGCATTAACTGCAACCAATTTACTAATTCTTCCTACTCAGGCGGAATATTTCTCCATTTATGCACTCAGAAATATGATGGGATTAATCCGAAGAATTCGGACTCAAAATAATCCATCCTTAACCTACCGAATTTTATTAACTATGTTTGATAAAAGGAATAAAATTCACCGCACGTTATTTGAACATTTACGTACTTCATTTCAGTCCGGATTATTAACTACAATTATACAAATTGATACAAAAATTCGTGAGAGTGCCATCGCCGGGCTGCCAATCATCTTCCATTCTCCAAAATGCCGCGCATCAATTCAATATAGGCAGCTCGCCGAGGAGGTTCTGCAATATGTCGAAAAAGAAACAATTGCAACACCGGCTTGACAATTTGTTTAGTGATCTGCAAATCAAAGAAGAAACGCCAATCCCAGAAAACACTTTTCAAAATAGTTTGCCTTCTTGGAATTGGTCTTCAGATGAAGATGGTTTTTACACAAAAGTTTCCTCTGAAGTAACGGATTGTTTAGGGATAAATAACGAAAACTTTTCTGGGAAATCCATCTTCCAATATGCAATTACCCCACAATCCGGTGAAAGATTACGAAATTTATTTCTTAAGGGAATTTATCCGGCTGAAATTGACGTTTATTTCCAAACAGCTGAAGGCGTTTTTGTACCCACCCGTTTTCAAATTTTTAGTTCACCTGCGCATAATGGAACGAAAGCTGGTTTTTATGGTTTTGTCCAAGTTCTTTCTGAGAATTTTGTTGAACCATATGTAACAGAAACACCATCAAATAAAAATGAATCGAACATCCAAATTACTGAATTAATCAACCAGGTTAACCAGGAATTTAAAGAAATAGGAAATATCGATTTTCATCATTCGACCGTTCCAACTACGGATGCAGGTCTTCAAGCAATGAAAATTAACCGGTTAGTAACCCAAGCCGGGTCTGAAAATAGTCCTGCCGTAATTGCCATCCCTGTAAATATGCAGGAGGATGGTTATGGTGTTCTAGAATTAATTGATTATGATCCATCCAGAAAATGGACAGAAGACGATAGCATACTAGTAGAAGAAGTAGCAAAACAACTTTCACTAGCAATCGAAAATGCTCAATTGTACAATGCTGCCCAAAAAGAGTTGTCAGAAAGGGTAAAGGCACAGCAAGAGATTTTGGAACTGAACAAAGATCTAGCTTCGTTGAATGAATTTGGACAACAGCTCTCCCGCTATACAGATTCCGAAGATATTTTCAAATTAACAAAGGAAATGCTGGATACAATTGTTGATTATCATAAGTTAACGATTGCTTTTGTGGAACAAAATTCAAAAAAACTCAGTTTTCCTTTGGTTTTTGAAAACGGAAGATACATTCAGGTTGATGATATGGATTACATACATCAAATTCCTGAGGAAGTTTTTGAAAAACAGATGACGTTAAATTTTTCAGAAGATATTGAAAACCAAATTCAACAATATGGTTTATTTTTATTAGACAAGACCCCACAAACATTATTGGCAATTCCAATGCCAGTTGGAAAATCAATCAAGGGGGTCATCATATTAATGAATTACGAAATAAAGAATGCATTTTCTCCTTCTGATACAGACTTAATTACTACCATAGCCCTCCAAACCGCGTCGGCATTAGAAAATGCTGGTCTCTTTCAGGAAATCCGTACCGCCCTTTCTTCAATTGAATCACGTGAAAAATACCAATCAAACGTTGCTTTGGCTGTCGCAACTTTAACTAAATTTGGTTCAAATTCAATCAGAGAGGTACTGGATTATTTAGGACTCGCATCTGAATCAGAACGAATTTACTTTGCTCAAATCCGTGAAGAAAGTGTATCTCCTTATTGGCATCAAACCGTTGAATGGATTGCGCCTGCTTGTAAGTCCAGCTTTCGCCCCCATCCCGTGAATAATGTTCCTATTGCGTTATTTACCGAATGGATAAGTCAATTACAAGAAAGTGGTTGGGTCTCCATACAAAAGGATGATAAATTGAATGAACCTTTGAATAAGTGGATGGAAGCCAGAGAAACTCAATCCATTCTCTTATTGGCAGTTCATGGTAAATCGTCAACACCCAGTATTATTGCTTTTGAAAACGTTACTACTGAACGAACTTGGCGAAATGAAGAAATTGGCTTTTTACGCGTTGCAGCAGATGCTTTAAGTAATACATATATTCGTGAAGATTTGGTCGATCAGCTTCAAGTCTCGCTTGACGAAACAGAAAATCTATACAATGCTTCTCACCAACTATCCTTAGCTAATTCATTTGAAGAAATGCTTCAATCCATTACACATGGGTTATATATTCCCGACATTAATCGCGGGGTACTGGTTTTGTTTGAAAGTGATAGCCAGTTTGAGGTAACCCATATGCAGGTTTATGCAAATTGGCATAATGGAAATGGCACCCCTCCTCCCTTTGTAAATGCGGAATATGATGTTGCGATTTATAAAGATATTTTTACCCCACAAATGCCATCTTATTATGATGACATTTTAAATGCTGGTTTGTCGAAGAATATGATGGAGATCTTTAAAAACCAAAATATTCGATCCATGGCTGTATTACCTCTATGGTCTGGTAAACGCAGAATAGGGGCTGTTTTACTCCAATCAGAAAATAAACATACGTTTACAAATCGTGAAAAAAGAACATTTCCCCCATTAATTGATCAGATGGCAACAACGGTGGAAAACCTGAGATTGTTTGGACAAACCCAAGAAGCCTTAAATGAAACGGAACAATTATATAAAATTTCAGGTGGTATTTCTTTAGCGAAAAACAATCAAGATCTTGTCGATCTAGTATCACAAAATATTTTACCTGCTGCAGCCGACCGGGTTGCTTTAATGATGATTCGAACTTCAGGGGCCGATGAAACTCCAACTTCTTTGGAAATTGTGGGTTATTTTAATAAAAAATCTATTCAGAATCCACAACAAGATTTCTTTTCCATTAACGTTTTCCCTGCCTTAAAAACTCTGGAAACCCAAGAACGATTGTTAATAGAAGATGTCCATCGTGACCCATTGGATGAAATTTCTAAACGAACCTTAATCGACATGAATATCGGTGGCGGTATTGTCCTTCCCCTCTATAGTGGTGAACGACTAGTCGGTATTTTGTCTGTATTTTCTGAAAAACGTTTTTACATTTCTGAAGATGAATACAGAATGTTAAAAATTGCAGCAAATGGTATTGCAGTAGCTGTAGAACGCCAATTACTGCTTGAAAACACACAACAGCGTGCTTTAGAGCTTCAAACAGCCGCTGAAATTGCCCGAGACACCACATCTACACTCAGTCTTGCAGAATTGTTGGATGGTATTGTGAAATTGATTAGTGAACGGTTTCGTTTTCACCATACGGCTATTTATCTTGTTGATGAAGATAAACGGTTTGCGGAAATCCAAGAGGCAACTGGTGAAGCTGGTTTAATGTTAAAACTAAAACAACAAAAGTACGCTATTGGTTCAAAAAATATCATTGGAACTGTTACTGCAAGTGGTGAACCCGTAACCATCCATGATGTTCGAGACAATCCTCTCTTTGATAAATCTCAGCTTTTACCTGATACTGAATCCGAGATTGGTCTACCCCTCAAAATTGGCGCCCAGGTAATTGGAGTTCTGGACATTCACTCAACTCGGAAAAATGCTTTTAACCAGGCAGAAATTACTGTACTTCAAATTCTTACCGATCAAATTGCCGTTGCGATTGAAAACGCTAAATCATATGAAATCTCACAGCAAGCAATCGAGGACATGCGCGAAGTTGACCGTATCAAAAGTCAATTCTTAGCGAACATGAGTCACGAATTACGCACACCATTAAATTCAATCATTGGTTTTTCAAGAGTAATTCTGAAAGGAATTGACGGTCCGATTAATGATACGCAGGAACAGGATTTAAATGCAATTTACAACTCCGGCCAACATCTTTTACGGCTGATTAATGATATTCTTGACTTATCCAAAATTGAAGCTGGTAAAATGCAGCTTCAAATGACGGAATCGAATGTTCCAGATCTTGTAAATAGTGTAATGTCCACTGCGATTGGTTTAATTAAAGATAAGCCAATAAAACTCGAATACGATATTCCAGAAGATCTTCCTACCATCATGGTTGATCAAACCAGGATTCGCCAAGTATTGCTAAATTTCTTATCCAATGCAGCAAAATTTACTGAAAAAGGGCAAATTCTTGTAAAAGCCAAGGAGAATATAAGTCCTTCTGGCGAAAAAGAAGTAATGTTTACCGTCACAGATAGCGGTCCTGGTATTGCTGAAAAAGATAGAATCAAATTATTTATGCCATTCTCACAAGTAGACGATTCACCTACGCGAAAAACCGGAGGAACTGGTCTTGGTCTTTCTATCTGTCGTTCATTTATTGAAATGCACAATGGACGAATTGGCCTCTTAACCAGCGAAGTAGGCAAAGGGTCTACATTTTTCTTCACAATTCCTTTGATTGAGGAAGAATCACAAGAATATTCACATCAGGAATTTGACAATTCAAACTCCCCGCATAAGGCAATTTTATCCATTGATGATGATAAACAAATTACCAGTTTGTATGAACGGTTTTTAAGCAATCATGGATATCAGGTAATTTCTCTTAACGAATCAAAAAAGGCAGTTGAAACTGCAAAAAAAGTGAATCCTTTTGCTATTACACTCGATATTATGATGCCCGGTAGAGATGGTTGGCAAATTATTCAGGAATTAAAAAATGATCCCGAAACAAAAAATATTCCAGTAATTATTTGCAGCATCTTAGAGGAAGAAGAAAAAGGATTTAATTTGGGAGCTACTGATTATTTAATTAAGCCTTTTTTGCAAGAAGATTTATTAAATGCAATTAATCGCTTAAATTTTGATGGTCAAATTCATAAAATTCTCATCATCGATGATGATGAAGGTGATCAACGTTTAATTGAAAAAATATTAAATGAACATAAAAATTTCGAACTGACATTTGCAAAAGATGGCGATGAAGGTTTAAATCTGCTTAAATCCAATCTGCCGGACGCAGTTGTACTTGATTTAATGATGCCAGGTAAAGATGGATTTGATGTATTAGATGAAATTCATTCCCATCAAACCTTTGCACATTTGCCAGTCATTATTCTTACCGGTGCAGACCTCAGCCCCGAACAATATAATCGATTAACAACATCAGGCCAACAATTACTGTTAAAGGGACTCCTCGGCGAAAAAGAATTATTAACAACGCTGGAAAACACATTACGAGTAAGCAATCAAAGAATCAAAGAAGGATAAATGTCAGCTCATTTTATTGTTAAATGTATCGATTGTGGGCACCCTACCCCGTTTTTACCAACACAATTAATCTGTCCGAAATGCGGTGGAACCTGGAAAGAAGCTGAATATGACTATAAACACTTAGCACATTCTTTACCATTGTCCTTACCAGGCCGTCCATTTGATTTGTGGCGATATCGCGAACTTCTTCCAATCCGAAGCCCAAATCCGGCTCTTTCCTTAGGTGAAGGTGGAACGCCACTGATCAAAGCAACAAATTTAGGCATGATGTTGGGTTGTCCGAATATTTTTATCAAAGACGAACGCCAAGGACCAACGGCCTCATTTAAAGATCGCCAAGCTGCTGTCACGATTGCCGCGCTTAAAGAAGCGGGAATCAGCGAGTTAGTTATCGCGTCAACCGGTAATGTTGCAATTTCTTATTCTGCTTATGCCGCTAGAGCAGGAATTAAACTATATGCGTTTTTAACCAGTCTTGTTCCCGCCTCAAAAATGCGGGAAGTTGCTTTATATGGAACCCAAGTTATCAAAGTAACCGGCTCTTATGACCAGGCAAAAAAAGTAGCTGAAGAATTTGCAAAACAAAAAAATATTTATCGTGATCCAGGTGCCATGAATGTTCCAACTATTGAAGCAATGAAGACTGTTGGGTTCGAGATAGCGGAACAATTAACCGGAATCATGGGACCACCTTTTGCGTCAAACACCCAACACCCTACGGCACCATGGCGAGCCCCCGATTGGTATATCCAATCCGTTAGTGGTGGTCCAGGACCGTATGGGGTAATGAAAGGGTATGAAGAACTATTAAAACTAGGGATGACTAGTTCCTTGCCTAAGTTTGGGCTAATTCAGTCCGAAGGATGTGCTCCGATGGTGCATGCCTGGAAACAAAACAAAGATACAGCCATTCCCATTCAATCACCACGCACATTAATCGCTACCCTGGCAACAGGAGATCCGGGTAGAACGTATACCATTTTATCGGATCGAATCAAAAATTCGTTTGGGGGCACTTTTGAAGATGTGAGTGATAAAGAAGCTTTCCGAACGATGCATATTCTCGCCAAAATGGAAGGCATATCCGTAGAACCTGCGACCGGTGTTGCATTCGCCGGTTTAATAAAATTGATTCGAGCAGGAGTGATTAAATCGGATGAAATCATCGTCGTGAATTGTACCGGCCACACAATGCCAATTGAAAGAAATATTCTTGGAGACCGTTGGGCAAGAAATGTTGTCTTATCATCTCAGACTATGGAAGAAACGCCAGAAGAAGGTTTATTGTCGGCTCTAAGTAAAGTTGCTACAGACAGGTTCCCGCGAATAGCAATCATTGACGATAATGCTGATGTAAGAAGACTAATCAGAAGGATTTTACAATCACAAGGCAGTTACACTATTTTTGAAGCGGATAATGGCCGAAAAGGCATAGATTTGGTAATGCGTGAAAAACCGAACCTGGTTATTCTGGATTTAATGATGCCCGAATTAGATGGATTTGCGGTCATGGATGCCTTACAAAATGATCCGGAAACAGCAGATATTCCCATCATTGTGGTTACAGCAAAAGAGCTCACAACTGAGGAAAAGAAGCGGTTAAATGGACATATTCAAACCCTGATGCAAAAAGGGGATTTTATGAGTGATGAATTAATGGATGAAATTCGTTCTTTGTTATAAGAACTTACTGTTATGAAAATTTTTTTTCGCAACTCCGGTATTCAAGCAGGGCTTGCCTCTGCATTATTTTTGGGTGTTATTCCTGTTTTTGGAAAACAATCCATCAATGTCGGATTTGCACCGTTAGCTGTCACTGCCTTTCGTACCACGATTGCCATGCTGCTGCTGTTAAGTATTATGTCGGTTTTTAAACGGCAATTTTTTTATATCTATCCGATTGGATTGGCGGGTTGTTTTTTAGCAGGAACGATCAATGGTTTGGGATCTTTATTATATTACAATGCAATCCAACGCCTAGATACCAGTGTCGCCCATTTAATTTATTCCTTCTATCCCATTTTTGTTGCGTTTTTACTGTTTTTAGACCGGTCTCCTATATCAAAAATCACCATTTTTCGACTTGCACTTAGTATTCCGGGGGTTTATCTGCTGCTCGATTTAAGTGGAAACAGCGTGGATATGGGTGGTATTTTGATGATGTTTGGTGCTTCCTTATTATACGCGCTGCATCTTATTATTAATCAAAGGATATTGGTGGATGTGCCAGCCCCCACAGTCACCTTATATACATTAATCGCCATGAGTGCAACGGTGATTATTGCCTACCTCATCGGTGATCGCTCATTGCCGCCTTCAGGCACACCTTATTGGCCTTTACTTGCGATGGCTTTTTTTACTTTTTTATCAAGAATCACCCTATTTATGGGGGTCAAACACCTGGGTGGTTTACAAACAGCTTTATTAGGGTTAGGAGAGTTGGTTGTTACAATCGGGTTAGCTTATATCTGGCTAGGAGATCGATTAACCGTAAATCAATGGGTTGGGGCTTTCTTAATCTGTGTAAATGTTTTTCTGGTCGGATTCGATAAAATCACTCCTCAGAAGAGAAAAACAACCGGAATATTGGCCTGGTTAAATCCGCCACAAATCGTCTCCTCAGAATTCCCTTGGAAACCAGAACCATAAGATCACAAGAAAGACTAAATTTTTCTTTCATTTTTTTAACGAAAAATAATCCCTTTTTTCACGTGATCGATCCAGTGGTAATTAAAATAGATCATTTTTAAATAAAAAAACCGGTTTTTTACCGGTTTTTTTGGGTGGCTGAAGGGGGTCGAACCCTCAACCGCCGCATCCACAGTGCGGAGCTCTGCCATTGAGCTACAGCCACCATAACAACGCGAATTTTATCACAGGGAGAATACTCACGCAAGCTTTTCTTTGATTATTCGAACCATTTCAGAACGTTTCAAATTTTCCTGCGTGCGATTATTTAAATCCTTAAAAGTAACTTCCTCTGCTTCTTTTTCATCTGGCCCAACAATGATTAAATAAGGCACGCCAATCCGGCTGGCATATTTTAATTGTTTTTGAAATTTCGTTACTTCAGTAAAACATATCGTTTTTATCCCCGCATTACGTAATTCCGATGCGATTTTTAACGAATCATTAAACAAAGCCTCATCAAAAACCGTTACCAATACATCTGCAGTGCTAGAAGCAAAATCCGGCAGACAACCATATTTCTCGAGAATGATGCGTGCCATCACATCACCCATCGCAAAACCCACACCAGGCAACGGATCACCTCCCACATCACCTACCAGATTTCCATAATGCCCGCCCCCTAATATCGAACGACCTTCTTTGTCGATATCCTTTGCTTCAAAAACAATTCCAGTGTAATAATCCAAGCCGCGAATAATTTGTGGATCATAAACCACATAATCACCAAAACCAATTGTGTTCAAGGTTTCAAACACCGTAACTAAATCTTCCGAACGTTTCCAAAGTTCCTTATCGTTTAATACACTTTTTAATCCCTCAAACTGCTGTTCGCTTAATCCCAAGTTATCTGCATAATCTTTCCAAGCGGAGGGAGACAATTTTTCCTTACGATCAATCAGTCGAAAAATATCTTGTTTTAATTCCGGTGAAATGGATAGCTCTTCTAAAATTTGATCCATTAACTTTCGGCTGTTTACAAAAATTTTTACCTCATCAGGAGATAAACCAACTTTATTAAAAAAGTAGGCGCAAACAGTTATGAGTTCTGCATCACTAACAGCTGAGTCCGTACCCAATAAATCAATATTCCATTGAAAAAATTCACGTGTACGCCCTTTTTGTGGTCTCTCATATCGCCAAAAAGGACCAAAGGACCACCAACGTTGCGGAAAGACCAATTGTTTTTGGCGTTGGGCGATCATTCGAGCTAAGGTTGGTGTTAATTCAGGCCGTAAAGAAATTAGATCACCACCACGATCTTCAAAAACAAAAGCTTGTTCTTTTACCAGTTCTTCACCAGATTTCGCAGCATATAGGTCAATCTTTTCAATAAATGGTCCTTCATATTCAGAATATCCAAATACTTCTGAAACCTCTTTTACCATCTGATATAACCATGTGCGTATCGCCATATCCTCCGGATAAAAATCACGTGTTCCTTTTACAGATGAAATAATTGAATTCATTTTAATACCTTCATTAATAAATTTTTTTTGCCGATTAATCTTATCATAACCCTTTTTTAATTGAGAATATTCGTTCATTTAAAAGTTTATAATTATCGTGCTTTGAATCATAAGATTTCTTCTAATACCATTTTTTTAACTATGAAACCGTAATTTATCTGTTGAATTAACCTTTTTATAAATATTTTCCTTAAAAGAATTTCATTAATGAAATTTTTCACAAAAACATTCGATTATTCTCCATTTATCGAGTAAAATAAAGCATACTTGTATTCATCCTTAATTGTAGGTAAAAAATGATCCTTAATGAGTTAATCGAAATTGTTGACGGGTATTTACATAATGAAAAAATCGACGGGTCCATTCAAATTCTAGGCGGATGTGGCGCAGATTTAATGAGTGATGTTTTAGCATCCATTGAGCCAGGAGCTGTCCTTTTAACTGGTTTATGTAATCCCCAAGTTGTACGTACAGCTGTAATGGCTGATGTAGCAGCTATTGTATTAGTTCGTGGAAAAATTCCCCCACCGCAAACTATCGATCTTGCACTGGAAGAAGATATTCCTTTGATATCTTCTCCGTTTGGAATGTTTGAATTATGCGGGAGATTACATAAAGCTGGCCTTCCAAGCCTTGAAAAACCCGTCGAAGGTGAACAAGACTGCGGCTGTTAAATTAAGCCTCTCTTTAGAAAGAATTAATTATGGCTTCGCCAACTCAAAAAAGGACAAGAATAATAACGGACCAGGAAGCCGAGAACATCTCGCGCGTTGAAGAACTGGCATACGAAATTAAAGTAAATGAGGTCATGACCAAAGACCCCATTACCTTGGCCCCGAATATGCATATGCGTGAAGCATTAGAAATATTCCGGCAAAAGCGCATTTCCGGAGCACCAATTCTTGCTGGTAAAGATAATCTAGTCGGCATATTAAGTATTGAAGATCTGATTCGCTGTTTAATGAACACCGATTTGGAAGCCAGCATTAATGAATATATGACGACCAAACTTGCTACCATCTATTATAACGATCCACTGGTAGAAGCGCTTAAAAAATTCGTTGCAACTAATTTTGGTAGACTGATCGTTGTAGACCAGGACCAAAAAATGGTTGGAATTATAACCAAAGGTGATATCAATACTGGCTTATTAAAAGCGCTCGAATACGATTATCAGGAAGAAGAAGTTCGAAAATATCGCGCCAGCCATTTATTTGAAGACATTGAATCAGATCGGACCAGTCTCATACTCCGATACAATATTAAACAAGGAGATTTTACAACCGGCGGTCAGGCTTCCAGTAATATCAAACGGGCTTTGGTTCGTTTGGGTGCACCAAAACAAATTGCGCGGCGATGCGGTATCGCCATTTATGAAGCCGAAATGAATTTAATCATTCATACCACAGAAGGCGGGGTAATTCGGGTAGAAATTGAATCAAACCAAATAACAATTGATACCTATGATTACGGTCCTGGTATTAAAGATGTTGAACAAGCGATGAAACCCGGTTTTTCTACTGCCAGCGAATCCGTTAGAGAAATGGGCTTTGGAGCTGGCATGGGATTGGTGAACATCAGTCGCTGTGTGGACCAGATGAAATTGGAATCGGTATGGGGAAAAGGAACCCGGCTGCGAATTCGAATTTTCCTTGACGACCGAAGTAAAGAATCAGAAGAGAACGAATCTTAGGAGAGAAAATGACAGATTTAGCTACCGTTATCAATGAACTGGGTTTAACCCTCTTAACTCAAGAAAAAGACTTTTCCTCCATTCAAGTCAGTGCTGGATATACATCTGATTTATTAAGTTGTGTAATGGCTGGTGCCCCAAACCAGGGTATCTGGGTAACCTTACAAGCACATAATAATATCATCGCCGTAGCAGCCCTTCTTGATCTATCCGCAATTATCATCACAGAAGGCGCAATGCCGGATGAAGCCACCATTCAAAAAGCAAACCAGGAAGAAATCACCTTATTAAGCACCGAAAATTCATCGTTTTACGTGGCTGGAAAATTGTGGGAATTAGGGATTCACGCCGAATAAACACCGTGGAAAACTTCCTCACTTTTCGTTCTGACCTGCATGTCCACACGGTATTATCACCTTGTGCAGAAATTGAGATGATTCCCCCATTGATTGTAACCGAAGCAATTTCCAAAGGAATTAACCTGATTGCCATCACGGACCACAATGCAAGTGAGAATATCTTAGCAGTCCAAAAAGCAGCAGAAAACACAAATTTGACCGTACTTCCAGGCATGGAACTTCAGACCAAAGAAGAAGTTCATATTTTATGTTTATTTGATACCATCGAACAAATTCAGACTCTTCAAGAAATTGTTAACCAGCGTTTGCCAAAATTAAAAAACAAACCGGATTTTTTTGGTGAGCAGTTCATTGTTGACCACACAGGTGACTTTATTCGTAGGCAAGACCAGTTATTAATCACTTCTGCTAACATATCTATTACAGAATCTTATAATTTGGTAAATAAACTTGGTGGTATAATCATTCCGGCGCACATTAACAGAAAAGCTAATGGTTTGCTTGAGAACCTAGGATTTGTCCCAAATGATATTCCAGTCATTGCCTTGGAAATTTCACGTCATATCACACCCAAGATGGCCGTTGAAAAATTCCCTCAAATCACTGGTTATCCACTAATCCAAAGCGGCGATGTGCACCGCTTAGACGAATTTATTGGTACAACATATTTAACTATAAAATCCCCCTCGATAGAAGAAATCCGAATGGCAATTAAAGGCCTTGAAGGACGCTCTCTCTCAATTTCTCCTAATCTCCCAAATCTGTAACTAATTTGTAAATAAAAATATTAAAATAAGTTAAAAAGGAGATAAAAAATTTTACAATTTATTCGTGAAAAATATAACAATCGAGTTTTGTCCTGCCTTTTATATGACTTTTAGTAGTTAACTTAAGGTAGGCCGCAAGTAAAATTTAAAATAATTATTACCAATTTAATCCAGATTAATGATGGAGCTTTCCTAAATGGTGAAAACAGTAGATAAAATAGCGGTAAACGATCCGGTTAATAACCCGGAACAAAGAGCGATCATTGACCAGATCCTTAATGAAAATCGTCACAAGCCAGGTGCTACCATGGTGGTTTTAAGTGAATTACAAAATAAAATTGGCTATATTTCTGATGCGATGCAGATCTATGTTGCCAAACAATTAGAAGTGCCCGTATCCACAGTTCATGGTGTGGTTACGTTTTATTCATTTTTTACAACCACTCCCCGTGGTAAACATACCATTAAATTCTGTATGGGTACAGCTTGTTATGTTGGCGGTGTGCCCCAATTAATTGAAAAAGCCAAACAGGTTTTAGGAATAAATCTGGGTGAAACCACCGCTGATGGAAATATTACATTGGAAGCCTGTCGCTGCGTGGGTGCTTGCAGTCAAGCACCTGTTATTGTAGTGGATGATGACGTAATGGGTCGTTTCCCTGCAAAAAAGATACCTCAGGTCTTTAAAAATCTTCAACAAGAATAACGGCGGCAAAATCGATTGAAAGAGTTATCACTACACATTTTAGATATAGCGGAAAACAGCATTGCAGCGAACGCAAAAAAAATTGAAATTTTCGTAAATGAAAATACCATCAATGATCGCTTAATGATTTGTGTGAAAGATAACGGCAAAGGCATGGATGAGGAAGCCACAAAAAAGATCATTGATCCTTTTGTCACTTCCAGAACTACTCGGAAAGTCGGTTTAGGCATCCCATTATTAAAAGCAGCAGCCGAAATGTGTAATGGAAATTTGACCATTGAATCTGAAATAAATGTCGGAACCACAATTCAAGTCAGCTTTCAGAGAAGTCATATAGACCGGATGCCGATTGGAAACCTGGCACAAACCATTCTCCATCTGGTGATCGGCAGCCCACAGATTAACTGGGTTTTCCATTATCAAGTAAATGAAGAAGAATATATATTCGATGACATGCCCATAAAGAATGAATTGGAAGGTCTCTCACTTACTGAACCACTTGTGTTAGCCTTCCTTCGAGAAGAAATAGAATCAGGAATAAAGAATATTCGTCCTGAATTTGAATACTAATTTTTTGATTAAAAATAGGAGAAAACCAATGCCGACCATTAATAGTTTAGATGATTTGAAAAAAATTCGTGAAGAAGCATTAAAAAAACGAGATGTTAAAAACACAGCTGGACAAAAACAGGTTATCGTCGGTATGGGAACCTGTGGGATTGCAGCAGGTGCAAGAGAAACCATGAAAGCGATTTTGGAAACGATTGAAAACGATAATTTGAGCGGTATCGTTGTTACCCAAACCGGCTGTATTGGTGTGTGTGAAATGGAACCGATTGTTCAGGTCCAAATTGGAGAAGGCGAAAAAATCACCTATGGTAAGGTCGATAAAGCTACTGCACAACGTATTATTGAAGAACATGTAGTCAATGGAAACGTATTAAAAGACAAAGTTATTCCAATGTAAATTATTGGTACCGATTGGAAGGTTTAATTTATGAAATATTTTCGCTCCCATGTCCTGGTGTGCGTTGATCCAGAATGTCTAAATAAAGGTGCGCATCAAGTGATTGATGCCCTTAATGACGAATTGGTAGCCACAGGATTAATTAATGAAGTTCAGGTTTTGGAAACATCCCGTATTGGCGGGTGTGCCAACGGACCTGAAATGATGGTTTATCCTGAAGGGGTACATTACGCAGGGTTAACCACGGATGATGTGCCATTTCTGGTAGAAGAACATTTCCTTAAAGGTCGGATCGCCAAAAAATTCCTCATTCCCGGAAAATCGATAGAAGATGAAGAGTTATCCGCTCCGACTTCAAAAGAAATTCGTGTTGTTTTACGAAACTGCGGTCAAATTGATCCTGAAAATATTGAGGATTATATTGCCGAAGATGGTTATATGGCGCTTGGAAATATTCTCAGCTCATTGAGTCCGGAAGATGTAATTGAAGTCATAAAAAAATCAGGTTTACGTGGACGCGGTGGTGCTGGATTCCCAACTTACTTAAAATGGCAATTAACCCGCAATACCCCCTCTGATCTAAGGTATGTTGTTTGTAATGCGGATGAAGGTGACCCCGGCGCATTTATGAACCGGCGTGTTTTAGAATCAGATCCTCACTCTGTTATTGAGGGGATGACCATTGCAGCATACGCCATTGGCGCTTCACAAGGTTATGTTTATTGCCGAGCTGAATATCCAATCGCAGTAGCCACGCTAAATCGGGCAATTGAACAAGCCAAATCAATTGGATTATTAGGTGATAATATCCTCGGAACAGACTTTTCGTTTAACTTGGAAGTTAGGATGGGTGCCGGCGCTTTTGTGTGTGGTGAAGAAACAGCCTTAATGAGTTCGATTGAAGGCAATCGCGGAGAACCCCGCCCCAGACCACCATTCCCTTCCGTAAAAGGCTTGTGGGGACAACCCACAAATATCAACAATGTTGAAACGTATGCCAATGTTCCTCAAATCATCTTAAAAGGGGCTGATTGGTTTGCTTCAATGGGTACAGAAAAAAGCAAAGGTACCAAAACCTTCGCTCTGGCTGGTGATATTAACCACACCGGTTTAATAGAAGTTCCGATGGGCATCAGTCTTCGTGAAATCATTTTTGATGTGGGAATGGGGATTAAGAACGGTAAAGAGTTTAAAGCGGTCCAAACAGGCGGTCCAATGGGCGGTTGTTTACCAAAAGAATATCTCGATTTGCCGGTGGATTATGAATCCTTAGTACAGGCAGGATCGATGATGGGTTCTGGCGGAATGATCGTTATGGATGAAGATACCTGTATGGTCGACATTGCCCGTTTCTTTATGGAATTCACACAGGAAGAAAGCTGTGGAAAATGCACCCCGTGTCGGGTAGGTACCAAACGGATTTTAGAAATTCTCGAACGCATCTGTGATGGCGAAGGTCGTGATGGCGATATTGAGCAGCTTGAAATGTTATGCCAGGAAATTAAATCAAATTCATTGTGTGGCCTGGGTCAGGGCGCCCCAAATCCGGTGGAATCTACCCTGAAACATTTCCGAGATGAATATGAAGCCCACATTTACAACAAACAATGCCCAGCAAAAGTTTGCAAAGCCATGATCCGATATGAAATTATGGAAGACTCTTGCACTGGTTGTACTGTTTGTGCCCGTAATTGTCCGGTTAATGCCATTACGGGTGAACGTAGACAACCCCACTTAATTGATCCGGATACCTGTATCCGGTGTGGAATTTGTGTCCAGGTATGTAATTTTAACGCTATAGAAGTGGTCTAATCCCCACCTTTACACCTAACACCCAAGGAGCACTACATGACGATTGTAAAAGAAAACGAACAAAGAATGTTGGATGCAGTAGAAAAAGCGATCCAACAACATGGAGATAGCCGGGATGAACTGATTCCTATCCTTACGGATGTGAATCGGACCTTGGGTTATCTTCCTTCAGAAGCTTTAGAAGAGATCAGTCGAAAATTAAAATCTCCCCGATCTCAGTTATTCTCCGTAGCAAGTTTTTACCACATGTTATCTACCAAACCTCGTGGTAAACATGTTATCCAATTTTGTGAAAGTGCCCCTTGCCATGTTGTTGGCGGACGGGAAGTTTGGCAGGCATTACAAGACACCCTCCAACTTGATTCCGGTGAAACTTCGGAGGATGGAAAATGGACTCTAATTACCACCAGCTGCTTGGGTTTGTGCGGTGTTGGTCCAGTGGTTGTCATTGATGATGATGCTTATGGCAATTTGACAGCGGAACAAATCCCCGCGATTTTAGAACGTTATAACGACTAAGGAGGATCAACGTGAAAACTATCCGTTCAATGGTATTGGTATCAAGTGATCCACTTAGTATGGAACGTGGTGCCCAACAAGTTTTTGACAATTTACAAAGTGAAATCAAATCATTTGGTCTGGAAGATGAAATCTCCCTTAGTATGGTTGGTGACGTTGGCCGCCATGATGCGTTACCTTTGGTGATCGTTTACCCCGAAGCAACCATTTATGGCCCCGTCAAACCCCAGGACACCCGCTTACTTGTAGAAGAACATCTCTATAAAGGGCGAACTGCATCTGAATTAACGGCCTCTATCCGCGAACTTTCCGGCAAGATCGCCTGGGTAAACGCCCGTAAAGGCACCATCCCCGCCCAACAGCGTATCGTTTTACAGCGAGCAGGCATCATTGACCCCACCAATATTGAAGACTATATCGTCCATGATGGCTACCAGGCTTTGGGAAAAGTGTTAACGGAGATGACCCCTGCTGATGTGATTAACGAGCTTAAAAACTCAGGCCTGCGTGGACGGGGTGGTGCTGGTTTTCCGACCGGTTTAAAATGGGGTTTTGTTGCTGGAACCGGAAACAAGAAAAAATACGTTGTTTGTAACGCCGATGAATCCGAACCCGGCACATTTAAAGATCGACTCATTTTGGAAGGCGACCCACACAGCATTTTAGAGGCAATGACAATCGCAGCTTATGCTGTTGGTGCGGATGAAGGGTACGTATATGTACGTGGTGAATATGCCCTGGCTCAGGAACGATTGAAAATTGCCATCGAACAAGCCAAAGAAATGGGCATGTTGGGTGACAATATCTTCGGGACAAATTTCAGCTTTAATATCCATGTCCATTCCGGAGCAGGAGCTTATATCTGTGGGGAAGAAACCGCCCTTTTAGAATCCATTGAAGGCCGGCGTGGTGAGCCCCGTCCCCGACCACCTTATCCCACAACCGAAGGTTTATGGGGTAAGCCGACCTTAGTAAACAATGTCGAAACCCTGGCAAACGTTCCGGCTATTATCTTCCACGGTGCAGATTGGTTCCGCAGTTTTGGAACTCCCAGCAGCCCTGGAACCAAAGTTTACACTATTCTTGGTAATGTGAACGTCACCGGTCTGATCGAGGTGCCGATGGGAATTACCCTACGAGAAGTGATCACCATTTATGCCAAAGGCATGAAAAATGGAGCCACTTTTAAAATGGCACAAACCGGTGGTTCCAGCGGATCGATTATTCCTGCCAGCCTGCAAGATACCCCCATGGATTATGATTCATTCAGTCGATCTGGTGTTTCATTAGGTTCCGGTGCCCTGCTGATTTGTGATGATAACAACTGCGTAGTCGACTTAGCAAAAGTTTTACAAAACTTCTTCCGTGTGGAAAGCTGCAGCAAATGTAATCCCTGCCGGATTGGCAACGAACGCGCCTATCAAATCCTCAATAATATATCTGAGGGAACCGGCACCATGCAAGATCTGGAAGATTTAACCATGATCAGCACCAACCTGAGTGAACTGTCGAATTGTGGTTTAGGGCAGACCGCTGGTACACCCATCCGTGATGTCCTTGATCATTTCCGTGCTGAAGTAGAAGCACATATTAAATTAAAAGTTTGTCCAACCGGCGTATGTCCGATGAGTGGCAAAAGAAAATAGATTCCGAACTCAATGATCCGAACGAAGGAGAGAACCGATATGATTCATATCAAAATCGATGGCAAAGAATTAGAGGTACCAGAAGGGACCACAGTTCTGAACGCAGCACGACAAGCCGGTGTAGATATTCCTACTTTATGTGATCACCCTGCTTTAGAACCCTACGGTGGATGCCGCCTTTGCCTGGTTGAAGTTGAAGGGGCTCGCACTTTACAGCCCGCTTGTACGATGCCTGCTGGCAACAACATGGTTGTCCATACAGCAACAGAAAAAGTAAAATCTGCCAGAAAATTTGTTTTGTCCATGATATTTAGTGAACGAAACCACTTCTGCATGTACTGCCAGGTTAGTGGTGGAGATTGTGAATTACAAAATGCCGCTTACGGCGAAGATATGACCCACTGGCCGATTCAACCCAATTGGCAGCCTTACGAAGTGGATGCATCTCATCCATATTTTGTAATGGATCACAACCGCTGCATCCTCTGCCGCCGTTGTGTCCGAGCCTGTGCCGAATTATCTGGTAATTTCACCTTGGGTATGGAAGAACGCGGCGCAAAAACGATTTTAGTCGCTGACCTAGGCATTCCATTAGGAGATAGTTCCTGTATATCTTGCGGTTCTTGTATTCAAGTTTGCCCAACCGGCGCCTTGATTGACCGCTGGAGCGCTTATCTTGGCAAAGATAAAGATACACAATCCACCCAAACCGTATGTATTGGTTGTTCTGTTGGCTGCGGTATTGAAGTACTTTCCCGAAACAATAATTTGGTCCGGGTAGAAGGAAATTGGGATGCCGAGGTTAATGGTGGTGTTTTGTGTGAAGTTGGACGCTTCCTGCCGATGGTTGAAGAACGCGACCGCGTTGTCACCCCAATGGTTCGTAAAGATGGAAAATTAAAAGCCGCCACATGGGAAGAAGCCTTAAATACCATCGCGGAAAAATATCAACCTTTAATTGGCCACGCCAACAATGGTGTAGCCGCCATGGTTTCCACCCGTTTGCCAGCCGAAGTTCTTTATACATTCAAGCAAGTATTTGCCGACAATTTTGGCAGTAATATGGTCACCAGCACCGATGAAGAAAAATTTGCAACACTAAACAGTGTTAAATCAGAAGTAGGTGTTTACGAAGGTAAATTAACAGATTTAGAAGAAGCCGATGCTGTTATGACGGTCGGAATTGACCTGACAAAAGATCACCAGGTCGCCGGTTTCTTTATCAAACGCGCTATCCCCAATGGAACAAAGGTTATTCCCGTTAATTATGAAGCCAATGGTATGGATGCGTTTACCCCCTATGCCACAAAGATTAATAAAAATGCTGATCTTGCTTTTGTTAAAACACTCTCAGCCAACCTTAATAACGAAGAAGCAGCCGAATTACAAAATAAAGCAGGTTTAGAAACAGCAGAAATCGATAAAATATCTTCTATCCTCAAATCCGCCGAAAAATCCGTTTTGGTTTATGGAGCAGATTTTACACAACCCGAGGAAACCTTCCGCGCTTTAGTCAAACTGGCAAAAGAAACCAATAGCAAGTTGGTGGGTATTACGGGCAAGGCGAATAGTACCGCAGCAGCCCAGTATCACCTGGATAAGCCGTTTGTGATGAATGGTCATCAATCTGCTATGATTGTTTTGGGCGATGAAGAACCGACTCAAACGATGATCAAAAAAGTTGAAAATAGTCCCTTCTTAGTTGTTTTATCCAGTTACCATTCCGCTCTAACCGCAAAAGCAGATGTTGTTTTACCGGTCACCACCTGGTTGGAACAAGACGGGCATTATGTCAACTTAGACGGCAAGATTCAAGAAGCGCATAAATCTCTGCAATCACCCATCGATGTCAAATCAAATCTGGATGTGCTGGAATTGTTAGCAGCAAAACTCAATCTGGAATTGAGCGCGGAATCGTTAGTTGCTGCCGAAAAAGCTGTTTAGTTTTTTACTTGTAGATTAGGAAAGGTAATTTGTTATGAGTAAACCAAAAGTTGCTTCAGATTGGTTGGCAGGATGTGCAGGCTGTCATATGTCACTATTAGACATTGACGAGAGAATTTTACAGGTCCTTGAACTGGCGGACCTGCGTGCCACACCAATTACTGATCTTAAACACCCCGATGAAGACGGTGTAGACGTTGGCATTCTGGAGGGCGGTATCAATAACACCGCCAACGAAGCTGTTGCCAAACAAATGCGCTCCCGATGTAAATACCTGGTTGCACTGGGTGATTGTGCCGTATTTGGTGGTGTGCCTGCCATGAGAAATTTCTTCACAATCGAAGAAACCCTGCGGAGAGCTTATGTTGAAACAGAAAGCACCGATGATAGTGGAAAAATTCCGGATGACCCGGAACTTTGTAAACCCACCAATGTACGCGCAGTAAGCGAAGTGGTCAAAGTTGACCTGCATGTGCCTGGCTGCCCGCCGGATGCTGATGTCATCTTTCACGTCCTTGCTGAATTAGCTCAAGGTCGAATCCCTGAAATTAAAGACGAGAAGTTGCATTGGCATTAGGAGATAAATAATGGTAACTGAAAAAATTACGATTGAACCCGTAACCCGGATTGAAGGCCACGCCAAAATCACGATCAACATGAAAGAAGATGGTGATGTGGATCATGCCTATTTGCATGTAAATGAATTCCGAGGTTTTGAAAAATTTTGCGAAGGGCGTATGGTATTTGAAATGCCGCTTATTACCCCGCGTATTTGCGGCATCTGCCCGGTTAGCCACCATTTAGCCGCTGCTAAGGCAGGCGATGCGGTATACGGTGTCACCCCACCCCGCCCCGCAAACTTATTACGCGAATTAATGCACATGGGACAAATGATTCAATCCCATGGAATGCACTTTTTTGAATTAGCCGGCCCAGACCTGTTGTTAGGATTTGATGCCGACCCAGCCATCCGAAACGTAGTTGGCCTGGTGCAAGCCGCTCCTGAAATCACCGTCAAAGCTGTGCAATTAAGAAAATATGGACAGGAAATTATCCGCTTATTAGGCGGACGCCGCGTACACCCTAATTTTGCTGTACCAGGCGGTGTTAATAAAGCCCTTTCTGCTGCAGACCGCGATACCATCTTAGCAGGATTGGACGATGCCATCGCTACCACTCAATTAGGTATTCAAATCATAAAAGAATGGGCAGAAAAAAATGCGGAAGATATCAACAAATTTGCAGTCTTTCCCACTGGCTATTTTGGCTTGATTGCTGATGACAATGCTTTGGAATTATTTGATGGTAAGATCCGCCTAATTGACCAATTTGGTACTGAGTTGGAACGATTTGAGATCAAAAACTACCTTGATATCATTGCAGAACACGTCGAAAATTGGTCTTACCTCAAATTCCCCTATTATAAAAAAATGGGTTGGCCTGATGGTGTCTATCGTGTCGGTCCGCTTGGCCGCTTAAACATTGCCGATAAAATCTCCACCCCGCTCGCTAACGAAGAATTAAAAATCTTCAAACAACTGAACGATGGCAAACCAGTAGAAAACACCTTACATTATCATTATGCCCGTCTGATCGAGACCCTGTACGCAGCTGAACAAGTGCGCGTCTTGCTCGATGATGCAGACATCCTCTCCAATCAAATCCTGAATACCAAACACAATTTCCAGGGTGAAGGTGTTGGTGTGATCGAAGCCCCGCGAGGTACATTAATTCACCATTACAAAGCCAGACCCAGCGGACAGCTCGAAAAAGTGAACCTGATCGTCTCTACCGGTCATAACAACTACGCCATGAGTAAATCCGTCGATATGGTTGCAAAAACCTATCTGAACGGACAGGAAATCCGGGAAGGTTTGTTAAACCGAGTTGAAGCCGCGGTGCGGGCGCACGATCCCTGTTTATCCTGCTCAACCCATGCCGTTGGTCAAATGCCGATGATCGTTGACATCGTAGATGCTCAGGGTAAAACGATCCAAACCTTACGCCGGGATTAGGCATGCCCGAAGGAATCAATAACAAAGCAGACTCTTTTCAAAACCCTGAAAAGGGTCTGCTTCCTTCAAAAAAGACTCTCATCGTTGGTTACGGCAACCCGGATCGTGAAGACGACGGGGTTGCCTGGTATATTCTGCTGAAACTGGCACATAAATTCGACGTACCCATCCCCAGCGGTCTTGAAGTCGGATTTATCCCCGAAGGGCGTTATTTTGACATCCTGTTTGATATGCAGTTAATGCCGGAAATGGCAGAGGAAATGCTAGGGTATGAACGAATATGTTTTATTGATGCCCACACGGGTGCACTGGAAGCAGACTTGAACTGGCAGCCGATTGAGCCCATCTTCCAAAACTCACCCCTCACCCATCACATGACTCCCCAAACGGTTGTCTCCATTTTGGAAAACGTCTACCATCAAAAACCGGAAGCCGTCTTGGTTTCGGTACGAGGATACCAGTTTGGTTTTCACCGCCGCTTATCCGAACGGACGCAAGCGCTGGCAGATCAGGCAATAGAGAAAATCATGGTCTGGCTGCTGGAAAAATGAGAAAAGAAAATTAAATCTATGGGGGAAAAGAAATTTTTGAAAATAAGTCTGGTTATCTACATTTATCGCCTTTGTGACAATTTGCTTCACGATTTAGGATAGACAACACTTATGAACCACTGCGAACAATGATAAAAATGGACAATCAAAGTAGATTAATTGATTTCCTCTTTATCAAACATCGCAGGTATCCATATGAAGAATAAAACCGAAATTCGCCCATCACTTGACAGTATTCCCTGGTTTTTTGATTTAACACCCAAACAAATCAGTCAATTGGAAAAAATTTCCGGCTTAACCCGGCTTGAATCCGGGGAAACTTTATATTTGGAGGGTGATAACGACAACCTGCTGTATGTTATCTCAGAAGGAAAGGTCGCCATTGATATACACGTCCCCACCCATGGCGATCTGCGCATCTATCATGCCGAACCACTTGATATTATAGGTTGGTCCAGCATGACACCCATGGTACGCCAAAGACCGGCCACCGTCACCGCCGTACAACCCAGCTGCCTGATTTATTTTGATGGACCAGCCTTAATGGAACTTTGTGACCAGGATGAAAAAATTGGTTATATCATTATGCGAAGATTAAGTAATATTATTGCCAGCCGTCTCTTAACCATGCGGAACCAACTCTTTGACTTACTGATCCAAAACAATGCGAATTCGGGGTAAACAAAGCCCTCAATAAACAAAAAAGGTTTCCATCCTTTGCGAATTTCCGCAAACCAACCTACCCGATAATTTTTCTCTATTAACTCTCTGTGTATCCGTGCTTCTGTGTGCTTTTAATCTCACACGGAGTTACTGAGACACAGAGAAAAGATTTTTTTATGCTCTTTTTAACTGCTTTTTCTGCGCTTCCGTGTATCCGTGTGATAGTCTCAATCGACAATTCTCATAGTGGGTTGTTTGCAATTTAAGCCATGCGTGGGTTAATTTTCCAATGAGAAAATTCTTTTATCCACAAACCAACCCACCCGATAATTTTTGTCTGTGTGCTCCGTTTTGGGATTATAATTGAAGAATGCATGAATTAGCCGTTACGGAAAGTATATTAAAAATTGCTGAAAAACATGCCGTCCAGTCACAGGCAAAAAAAGTAACCGACGTCCACATTGTCATTGGCAGGTTATCCAGCATTGTGAATGACAGCATTCAATTTTATTGGGATATCATCAGCAAGAATACCCTTTGTGAGAATGCAAAACTTCATTTTGAACGAGTTCCGGCCAAAGTCCTCTGTTTAAATTGCAGCTTTGAATTTGAATTACCTGGCGAATTAACCCCTTGCCCGAAATGTCAATCCATGCGTCTTAAAGTCATTAAGGGAGAAGAATTCTGGCTGGATAGTATTGAAATTGAAAGGTAGTTAATATTCTTATGAGTACACAAAAAGTGCAGATTGTTGAAAAAATATTGGATGCCAATGACCAATTGGCCAATCAGATCTTAAAAAAACTTAACGATGCCGAGATATTTGCCATAAATATAATGGCTTCCCCTGGCTCCGGAAAAACGAGCGTCATCTTAAAAACCATTGAAAAACTAAAAGGTGAGATGAATATTGCCGTCATCGAAGGTGATACAGCCGCCGTCACAATTGATGCCGATAAAGTCACTGCACTTGGGATGCCAGCAGTTCAAATTAACACCGGCGGACAGTGCCATTTGGATGCCGTATTAATGGAGCAAGGTGTTGATGCACTTGACTTATCCGATATCGATCTATTGATTGTAGAAAATGTCGGCAACCTGATTTGCCCTGCATCGTTTAAGATTGGCACCCACTCAAATGTAGTCGTTGCCAGTGTACCCGAAGGGGACGATAAACCATACAAATACACCAATATTTACCGTGGTATTGATGTATTACTGCTGAATAAAACCGACCTTTTACCTTATATTGATTTCAGGTTAGATTATTTTAAAGATGGAATTCATGCCCTTAATCAGAATTTAAAATTTTTTGAGGTTTCCTGTAAAACAGGAGAAGGTATTGAAGACTGGATTGACTGGTTAAGAGAAAAAGTAAAAGCACAAAAAAATCACCGGTAATGCAAAATCTTCAATCCAAAAAAATTGGAATAACCGGCATCGTTCAAGGGGTTGGATTCAGGCCGTTTGTTTATTCTCTGGCTAAACAATACCATCTCACTGGCTGGGTACGTAATACTTCCAAAGGTGTCGAAATCCTGGTCTCTGGTGTGGAAGATGTTATAAATCAATTTATAAGTCAGTTAAAATCAAGTCCCCCACCCCTGGCAAGAATTGATCATTTTTCAACCGAAACCATCACCTATCAAGATTTTTCAACCTTCGATATTTTTAGCAGTAAACCCAATCCCGGTGATTTTATTCCCATATCACCAGATATGAGTATCTGCGAGGATTGTCAGGATGAATTGTTTGATTCGTCGAATTTTCGGTACCGTTATCCGTTTATTAACTGTACCAACTGCGGACCACGTTTTTCAATCATTAAAAATATTCCTTACGATCGTCCATATACCACAATGGCTGATTTCCCAATGTGTGAGCTGTGCCGATCCGAATATGAAAACCCTCTTAACCGTCGATTTCATGCTCAGCCGGTTGCTTGCCCAGCCTGCGGACCACAGGTGAAATTAATAACAAAATCTAACCAAATCAGCGGAGAAGAAGCGATCCAACAAACCCGCTCGTTATTGAAATCAGGAAAAATCCTGGCAATCAAAGGATTGGGTGGGTATCACCTGGCCTGTGATGCAAAAAACGAAACAGCTGTTTCCGAATTACGAAACCGCAAAAAAAGAAGTGATAAACCTTTTGCGTTAATGGCAAATGATGTCCAAACCATCCAGAAGTACTGTCTCGTTTCAGAGGAAGAGGAAAATCTACTCTCATCCAGGCAGCGTCCGATTGTCATCCTTGATCAAAAAGAAAACACCGATCTTTCTTCTCAGATCGCACCTTTTCAAACCACACTCGGTTTTATGCTGCCTTATACCCCTTTGCATTATCTTCTATTGGAGCCAGCATCAGATTTCCCCGAAGTGCTGGTGATGACCAGTGCCAACCTGAGTGATGAACCAATCGTCTACAAAGATGAAGACGCCTTTACACGTTTGGGCAGCATAGCAGATGCATTCTTAATTCACAATCGTGAAATTTACATGCGAGTAGATGATTCCGTTACCAGGGTAATTCACAACCATCCATATATATTACGTCGTTCCAGAGGATATTCTCCCAACTCAATTCATCTCCCATTTCAAACACCACAAATATTAGCGGCGGGTGCTGAACTAAAAAACACCTTTTGTTTAACTCGAGAAGATTATGCTTTTCTCTCGCACCATATCGGTGATCTTGAAAATTTAGAAACATTGGAAGCCTTTGAAGCTGCTATTCAACATTATCAAACCTTGTTTTCCATCTCTCCTCAAATAATCGCGGCAGACCTTCACCCAAACTATTTGGCTACACGCTACGCAAAACAACGCGCAAATGAAAATAATCTACCTTTATATCTTATTCAACATCATCATGCCCATCTAGCCTCTTGTTTAGCGGATAACGGTTGGATGGATAATGATAAACCGGTAATTGGTTTAATTTTTGATGGCACTGGATACGGACCTGATGGAGCTATCTGGGGCGGTGAAGTGTTAATTGGCAATTACAAGACTTTTGATCGCGTTTATCACTTAAAATACATACCTTTAGCAGGCGGAGATCTAGCTACGAAAACTCCAGCCAGGGTAGCGTTATCCCATTTGTGGAATGCAGGGCTGCCATGGGAAGAAGTTTTACCCTGTACAACAGAATTATGCATGGAAGAACGCACGGTATTAAGAAACCAACTCGAACTTGGAATTAATGCGGTGCCAACCTCCAGCATGGGTCGTTTATTTGATGCTGCTGCAGCCATGATTGGTGTACGCCAAAAAGTAAACTACGAAGCCCAGGCTGCCATTGAGATGGAACAGCTTGTTGATTCCTCGGAAAAAGGATCTTACGATTTCCAAATCGAGGGTGATGAAATTAACCCCGCCCCTTTATGGGAAGCTTTAATTCACGACAAATACCGCGGATTAAACCAATCAGTTTTAACAGCCCGCTTTCACAACAGCATCATGAAGTTATGCCTGGATTGTTGTTTACAAATTCGGACAGAAAAGCATATTAACACAGTTGTACTTAGTGGCGGTGTTTGGCAAAACAAGGTATTATTAAATAATACGATAAAAATACTACATAATCACCGATTTGATGTATTAACCCATCAGCAAACCCCACCAAATGATGGTGGCATCGCTCTGGGACAGGCGGTTATCGCCGCTCTTTTAAATCAATCATAAAAATAAAGAAGGTCAACCATGTGTTTAGGAATTCCAGGAAAAATTATTGATATCGACAGTTCGAGCGGGATGCGGATGGCCAAAATCGATTTTGACGGCGTTGTCCGACAGGCGTGTGTTGAAGCCATCCCCGAAGCAAAAGTGGGAGATTACACCATAATTCATGCTGGATTTGCCTTGAATGTATTAAGCGAATCCGAGGCTAAAGAGACCCTTGATATGTTAAACGAAATTGCGAATATTGAAGAAGAATTAAATGCCGATGGACAAAAATTTTAATTATTCAAAAGCCTTTCGTGATCCAGTTTTAGCCAAAGGTTTGGTTGAGGAAATTAAAAAAAACGTCACCCGCACATGGGTGTTAATGGAAATTTGCGGTGGACAAACCCATGCCATCATGCAGTATGGCTTGGATCAACTGCTGCCGCCAGAAATTGAATTGGTGCATGGGCCTGGCTGTCCTGTATGCGTCACCCCCCTCGAACAAATCGACCGCGCACATGCCATTGCGATGCAGCCGAATGTCATCTTCTGCTCGTTTGGTGATATGCTGAGAGTCCCTGGTTCTCAGGTAGATTTATTTAAAATCCGTGCAAAAGGTGGACAGGTAAGAGTGGTTTATTCACCTTTGGATGCGGTTCAAATCGCACAAGAGAATCCTGATAAAGAAGTTGTTTTTTTTGCCATTGGTTTTGAAACCACTGTCCCAGCCAATGCAGCCAGCGTTTTACAAGCCAAAGCGCTCGGATTAACCAATTTTTCCATCCTCACATCACAAGTACGGGTTCCCCCCGCTATGCACGCCATTTTAGGCTCACCGGAAAATAGAGTTCAGGCTTTTTTAGCCGCCGGTCACGTTTGTACCGTCATGGGTTATTGGGAATACTTCCCAATTGCTCAAAAATATCAGGTGCCGATCGTTGTAACCGGTTTTGAACCAACCGATTTATTACAAGGCATTTTGGCAGCAGTTAAACAATTGGAAAATAACCAATTCCAGGTTGAAAATGCTTATCAACGAGCAGTTACAGAAAATGGGAACACTGCTGCCCAAAAGATGATCAACAAGGTATTTGAACCCTGTCACCGCAATTGGCGTGGAATTGGCACCATTCCAAATAGTGGGCTGGGATTACGGGCAGATTATGCGTTATTTGATGCGGAAAAACGATTTTCTGTGGAACATATTCAAACCAAGGAACCTGAAATCTGTATTGCGGGACAAATTTTACAGGGCTTAAAAAAACCCAACCAGTGCCCTGCTTTTGGTAGTTTATGTACTCCTTCCAACCCACTGGGAGCACCAATGGTTAGTACAGAAGGCGCTTGTTCAGCTTATTATCGCTACGCTTTAAACTTAGAAACAACACATTAAAGGCACACCATGGCACAAGAAAATCTTATATCCTTTCAAGGACCGGTTTGTCCGGTTCCACTCCAACATAAAGATACCATTGTTATGGGTCACGGCAGTGGCGGAAAAATGACACATGACCTTATTAACCTGGTCTTCCGAAAATACTTTTCTAACGCCATATTAGATGCAGGCAATGATTTTGCAAATGTCCAAATACCTGATGGAAACGGTCGGTTATCCATCTCTACGGACGCTCATATTGTTTCTCCAATCATCTTCCCTGGTGGAGATATTGGAAAACTGGCAGTATGCGGCACAGTGAATGATATGGCGATGTCAGGTGCTGTTCCCTTATATATTACAGCCAGTTTCATTCTGGAAGAAGGGTTACCGATCGCCACGTTAGAGCAAATTGCTCAATCCATGCAGGAGGTAGCCCAAGAAGCCGGTATACAAATTGTGGCTGGAGATACCAAAGTTGTCGAAAAAGGAAAAGGTGATGGCATCTTTATCTCCACAACGGGTATCGGCTGGATTCCGGATGGCAGAGAAATCCGTGGTGATCTGGCACAGCCAGGAGATCGAATCATCATATCCGGTACACTTGGTGATCATGGAATTGCCGTGCTTGCCGCCAGAGGTGATCTTGGTTTGACTACCTCAGTCCAATCCGATGTCGCCCCCTTAAATCATCTCATTCAAACTGTTATAAATGCTGCCCCTCAGACTCATGTTCTACGCGATCCTACTCGCGGTGGTCTAGCCACCACGCTTAACGAAATTGCCTTACAAAGTAAAGTCGGGATTCAATTATTTGAAGAAACCATACCTGTTCAAAATGAGGTGCAGTCTGCAAGCGAATTATTGGGTTTTGACCCGCTATATATTGCCAACGAAGGCAAATTGATTGTAATCGTTCCGGAAGCTGAAGTAGAAGCTGTTTTATCTGCCATGAAAAATACAAAATATGGAGAAAATTGTTGTCTGATTGGAGAAGTGGTAGATAAATACCCTGGTCGAGTATTTATGAAAACAACCCTCGGTACCACCCGCATTCTAGATATGATGGCCGGAGAAATGTTACCAAGGATTTGTTAACTCAGTAGCCCCATGTTACAATTTACCAAATATATTTAATTATTAAGGTGGAGCCGTATGAAAATTGATTATCGTGAAACAACCAATGATTTATTAAAACGAATTGACATTCACACCCAGTTCGGATCAGGCAATATTGATGAATGGATGCTGAATATAATTGACTTAAAACCCGGAATGAAAATCTTAGATGTGGGCTGCGGTGCTGGAAAACAGTGTTTTTCTTACCATAGTTACCTTAGTGGGAAAGCAGATATCACCGGTGGTGATGTAAATGACGAATTACTGGCGCAAGCTCGCAAAGAAAACGAAAAACGACAAACGGATATCAATTTCATTGACCTCAATTTTAATCAGGAGTTTCCACTGGAAAGTAACCAGTATGATTTTGAATCATGCTGTTTTGCAATTTATTATGCAGAGGAAATTCCCTTCACCATTCGTGAAATGCACCGCGTATTAAAACCAGGTGGTCGTTTGTTCTCCAGCGGCCCAATGCCAGATAACAAACGTATGTTTTATGATGTCATTACCGAAGCTACTGGGCTCGAAATTCCTCCTATGCCTGGCAGCTCTCGTTATTCGACTCAAATTTTGGATGCAATGAAAAATACTTTCTCTAAAGTGGATGTTCATGTTTTTGAAAACGCACTTACATTCCCGACCATTGATCCTTTCATCGCCTATACCCGTGCATCATTAACTGAAGATAGAAAATTATGGAATTCATTCTTTAATAACAAGGATGATTTTGAACGTATTATGAGTGAAATCACCAAAGTTGCTCAGAAACGCCTTGATAAGGACGGAAAATTGGTCATGACCAAAGTGGTTGGTGGATTTATTGCCACGAAATAGGTCGAAATATGAGTCAAAACTTACTGTTATACGGAAAAAAAATATGCTTTATTGGTGCCCATCCGGATGATATTGAAATCGGTTGCGGTGCATTAATATCAAATATCAGGGATAAAGCTGATGTATTATGTGTCACTTTATCCGATAACCAAAAAAACCCAAAATTAACCAAACTTGTGAAAGAACACCAGAACAGCATGGCTAAATTGGGTGTCAAACCGGAAAATGATATTTTGCACATTTTTGAAACTCGCCGTTTTCCCGATGCGCGTCAGGAAATTCTGGAAGTTTTATTAGATATCCGGAAAAATTTTCAACCCGAACTGGTTTTTGTCCATACAACCAATGATCTGCACCAAGACCATGTTACCGTAACCCAGGAAGCCTTGCGGGCTTACCGTGGTATCACCGTACTTGGTTACGATGTCTTACGTTCAAGTTATGGTTTTTTTCCACATTTTTTGTTTGAAGTGACAGAGCAAGACGTTAACAACAAATTAGCTGCAATGGCAGAATATAAAACATACCAACAGCATTATTATTTTGACCCTGAAATTACTCGTGCAACGATGATCCGGCATGGTGCCCTCTCTGAAAGGCAGTATGCTGAAGGTTTCGATATCATCCGCGTCGTTGCACAGTTTGCAACTGAGGCAATTGCTTAACTTCCATTTTTTTATCAAATACCGCAAGATGAAATAAACAACGATGATTAAAAAAAGCCCAAGAAGAATTTTTTTCTTGGGCTTTTACTAATTTAACATCAGTTTTGGTTTAGCTCTTTTTGTCATCGCGAGTAAATGTACGTTAGGGATACCCTAACCTATATAAGGAAAGAAACAAGGGAGAAATTTTCTAGTTTCTTAGTAGACCCCCTTGCGGGGACTTGCCCCCTTGCGGGGTCGAAGCGATCTATTGAGCTGTGATTTTAGATTGATTCGCTTCGCTTCGCTACTAAGAAACTAGAGGTATAGCCATATTATAAGGCTCCAAATAATAGCCAAAATTAGCAGCTTGCTTATGAAGTTTTTTAATGAGA
>PABH01000062.1 GCA_002702705.1 Anaerolineaceae bacterium | reverse complement strand
GGGTTCTGGCGTCACTGTCGTGGGTTCTGGTGTCACTGTCGTGGGTTCTGGTGTCACTGTCGTGGGCTCTGGTGTCACTGTCGTGGGCTCTGGTGTCACTGTCGTGGGTTCTGGCGTCACTGTCGTGGGTTCTGGTGTCACTGTCGTGGGCTCTGGTGTCACTGTCGTTGGAATTGTACAGTCAAACTTGCAAGCACCCGAATAAATCACACCGGGGCCGGACGCTCCTGCTGGTTGATAAACTTTAAATCGATATAAACCGCCAATGTTATTGGGGTTATAACTTAAGGTGTAACTCTGATTTACGAGCAGGAGTGGTATAGTACCTGTTGCTTTTATTTCCCAGGCAGAGCCATTGTGAAATTGCACCTCATACGTCGTTGATCCGGTCATATCGGATTGGCCATTATTCCGAACAACCGCGGTAATTTGGGTACACCCTCCCGTACACATGGTATCAAAAACCAATACAGCTGCTTCTGAAGTTTGAGCAGATGCCGGAAAATTAATCACTGATAAAACCATTGCAAAAGCAATACAAAATGAGCCAAAAATGTAACATCCCCTAATTATTAGTTTTATTTGTTTCTTTAACATAAAACCCTCTTTCAATGGGAGTTTATTCAGCCCTCAATCGATAACCAAAACGGTCAACTGTGATAATAACTTCGATATCAGAATTAATAGCTAAAAATTTTTTCCGCATTAAATGAACTAAATACTTGATCCGGTTTTTTACAACAGATTCCTCTTCTCCCCATATTTCTTCTGCAATTTCTTGATAATGGACAACATGAGGCATATTTTTTGCTAACAAATAAATAAGCATAAATTCTTTTGGCGACAAATGGACAAATTCTCCCTGATACTGCACCTCCCGTTTTGAAAAATTAATTGTTAATCCAATCTCCGGAATGGAGACTCCATCAAATACTGCCTTCTGTTTACTGCGGCGTAAAACAGCATTAATCCTGGCAACCATTTCATCACGATGAAATGGTTTTGTTAAGTAATCGTCACTCCCTAAATTTAATAATTCCACTACCATTTCTTTATTTGATAAAGCCGAAACAATTATTATTGGGGCATTAGATACTTTTCTTAAATTCCGAAATGTATCCTTACCATCAATTTCGGGCATCATCAGGTCTAACAAAATCACATCAGGCTCAATTTTTTCAGCAATAACAGGTGCTTCAATACCATTCCTTGCGCTAGCCACATCGAAATCAGACAGCCTTAATATTCTTTTGATCAATTCCACAGTATCAGGGTCATCATCAACGATTAATACGCGTTTATGGCGTTTTAATGATAGATCAAGATCAATTCCAACGGAACGTTGTTCCAAATCCTTATCAATTGACTCTACAGTAGATCCCATTTCGCCTCCTATGCACAAAAACCGGCAGAATTAAGCCGGTTTCGCTATTCGACTCCACGAATGCCTTTCCATAGGAAAAAGCGACCATCTAAGCATTCGCTTCAAAGTCTCTCAAACTCTTTGTAAATAACAAAAACCGGACCAGATCGACGGGCCGGTTTCGCTACTAGGCTCCTCGAACAATTTCCTTATTCACACTCCACATTTGTGATGTAGGAAAAGCGACCATATCATGTCCGAATCAACGCCATCCACTATTATTTACAATATTTATTTATTAAACTGATTATTGCACAAACAAGGTTCAGAGTCAACCCTTTTAAAACCAAACTCCAACAAATTTACTAACCAATAATACGGGTACTGGAAACTACTTGGTTGGATAATATACCAATTCCTTCAATTTCAATATCAATTTTATCCCCAGCTGAAAGCACGCCGACACCCGCTGGTGTACCTGTTAAAATAACATCGCCAACATTCAGCGTCATCACACTGGATATAAAGGCGATTAAGTGATTTACCGGAAAAATCATATCCCGGGTAGAACTCATCTGGCGTACCTCATCATTCAAACGACATGTGATTAAAGAGTCGGATGGAAACAAGGTTGTATCAATCCACGGCCCTAATGGACAAAATGTATCAAAACCTTTTCCTCGTGTCCACTGTCCATCTGAACGTTGTAAATCTCGAGCCGTAACATCATTAGCAATTGTATAACCAAAGATAGCGTCTTCCACATCTTCAGGTGAAAGCCAACGAGATTGTTTACCCATTACCACAGCTAACTCAGCTTCATATTCTACCTGATCCGATTGCGGTGGTAATATAATTTCATCAAGATGCCCAATGAGTGCACTTGGAGGTTTTAAAAACAACAAGGGAATTTCAGGTACATCGGCATTATGTTCAGCTGCATGTGCCGCATAATTCCGGCCCACACAAATAATTTTGGAAGGACTCACAGGTGGTAATATTTTTACTTCATCAAGGGTATAGATTGCTTCTTTTCTTCGAAAATCCAAAAATGGGTCTCCATCGATTTCCCCAATTAAATTTTCATTCATCCAACCCCATTTAATCTCACCATTTTTTTCAAACCTAAAAATCCGCATTCTGAGAAAACCTCCAAGTTAATAATATTAATTACACCTTAAATATTGTCGATTTACAAGTCTGCGAGTATAATCACCCTACTTAACTTTGGGCGGGTAGCTCAGCTGGTTAGAGCGCATCCCTTACAAGGATGAAGTCGCAGGTTCGAGTCCTGTTCCGCCCACAATCAAAATAAACCATCCATGCTTTGTGCATAACCGGTCAACTCGAGAAAACCGAAACCAATGACCGGTTTATCGTTAATAACGCCATTTATCTGTATGGCCCCTTCCCAATATTGAAAATACGAGAATCGATTCTCCTGATCGGGTAGAACTGCTGAGATGGTAAAAATTGCATCTTGTTCAGGAATTCGAAGTTCCCACTCAACTGGATACTGAACTCCATCTTGATTTTCCCAATAATTAATCGGGATTAAATCAAAAGCTTTATTGCTGATTTGTGTTACAGCACGATCACTCCTTATCCAAGAACCTCCCGATTCTGGGCTAATGTAACCTGATTTCTCCCTAATTTGAAAAATCATAATTTCTTCATTGTTATCTAATTGTATCGAAAACCAATCCCATCCTACTTGGTCTTTTCCAAGAGCACTCGTTCCAAACTCGTGATCCATCCAACTATAACCACTTACCAAATATGGTTCGCCTTGAATTATCAAACTACCTTCACTAAACAGTCTTGTCTGGCTGAAATACATGGAAGCATTTCCTAATTCCGGACCTTTTTGACTTAATCCCTGATCACCATGCAAAACAATTCCTTTATCGTCTCTAAAATTCAAATCCAAAATAACCCCATCTTGTTCTGCTTTAAGTTGATATACCTTATCCGCTGTTTGTTTTACTTGCCAATCATTCAACCAAACCTCAAACAAAGGATCACTTTTTGCACCTGCCAACCCCGCTGCTCCCCGTGAATACTCTTCCCATGCTTGGTGCCCTATTCCTTCCACATCCACAACGGCAAAATGTGCAAAATAGATTTGATCCGTTGCCCACGCTGAAGCTCTTAACGAACCCCTATTGTCTCCAATTGATCTTCGGAAAAAAGTAAGCTGATAAGCAAAATGCCGCCCCTCTTCTGTAAACAAATTTCCGGTGTAATACCACCACTCCGATAGATATTCAGGGTGAGCGCCCATATCCTTTGGAAAATTTAATACCAAAGGCGATGTAACCTGGCTAAATTCAGACAAATCTTGTTCAAAAGATATTGTTGTTTCCTGATTGGTTTCCAATCCTTCCGCTTGAGGATTCCAAATGATTACCCCAATCACAACCCCAATCACTAAAATTATCAACAGCCATAACCATCTACTCATAGCGCAGAACCTCTAAAGCAGTGGATCGTTCTAATTTAAAAACGGGGTAAATTCCTCCCAAAGAAGCAGCAATTACTGAAATAAGAATTCCCTGCACTAAATACCACCATTGAATATTCAATTGAATTGTCCAGCCAAAAGATCTTAAGTTAATCACATAAATTAAAATCAACGAAATTACAATTCCGGTTGGAACGGCAAATAACCCTGCAAACAAACCCATCACACTGGTTTGAGTAAAGACCAATTTTCTGAGATCAGATTTACGAATCCCTAACGCTTTTAATAAACCAATATCTTTTTTCCGATCAATCATAATTAAAACCACGGCAGAGAGAATACCAATAATGGAAACAATCGTTGCAATCAATCTTAAGGCATTTGTAACAGCAAATGTCTGGTCAAAAACCTGAATAACATCTGCTCGCAGTGTTTGATTATCCCGGATTAGTAATTTTTGATCATATTCTTTAACCATCAAACTCAGTTCATTTACAGCAGTTTGTGGAGAAACAGATGAAGTTAAATGGTAGGATATTGCTGTTACGCCCATTTTTCCCCAATTTTTTTCATAGACAGATTTTGCTATTAAAGCATGCCCTTGATTGGAAGCATAATCATTAAACACTGCAATGATAGGAAGAGAAAGTACGCCTTGATCAGAAACAAAATCTAACGAATCTCCAATTTCCAAATCCAGCCTGTTTTTTAATGGTTCTGAAATCATAATTCCCCCATCTAGCATCAAAGGCAACAGAGGTTCGGGTTTACGTTCCAAAAATATACGCTCTTTTTCAATTTGATCATTGGTGATCACATTGACCTGAATAGGATTTTGACCGGATAATATCATTGTAGTGAATAAAAAATCAGTTTTTATACTCTGAGGGTAATCACTTAAAACATCGACTAACTCAGAATCAATCTCCACACTAGACTGGTTTGCAAATTGGTTGGGAACAGATATATAAACATCTCCCGTCAATGTTTCTGACAACCAAACAAAAACCGTCTGTCGAAAGCTTTCAATCATGATTGTCATCCCAATTGTTACGGAAATTGCGACCATCAAAGAAGCTACAGCAACCGCTGTTCTGGTTATGGAGCGGTGCAAAACACGTACAGCCATTCCTGACACAAGACCAAACCATCGTGACATCACCTTTGACAATGGAGATAACAATCTGTCCATTCCAATCGCTGAGAGAATACCAAAACCTAAAACAACCAAAAATGTTGCTGCAAAAGCCCACCATAAATTAATAAACAATGGAGAGAACAAGAAAAATACTGCTATTCCAAAAGACAGAAGCATGATGATAAATAAAATCCGTAAAAATTTTCTCGCTTTTTGTTCAAAAGACGAAAAAATCAAAGCCTGTTTGGGCGATACCCGAGTAGCTTCAAATGCTGGTGGAATAGAAACCAGTATTGTAGCAATCAATCCCAATCCAGATCCTTTTAAGATACTGCTAGTTGATAAAACAGCGGATTTAACCGTAGTCACAAAATACAAATCGTTTATTGTTCTTAAGATCAAATAAACGGTTTGTTTTCCAAGCAAATAACCCACTCCGATCCCAAGAATCGTACCAATGAAACCCAAAATCATAGCCTCAAACAAAACCATCTGGAAAATTTCATAGCGGTATAAACCTAAACTTCGATAAACTCCAATTGATTCCCTTCTCTGAACAACTGAAAAAGTCATTGTGTTATATATTAGGAACAACCCCACTACCAATGCAAGTAAACTTAATGCTGTTAAATTTAACTGAAATGCACTAACCAGGTTATTTATTTGTTGATTTTTTTCATCTGTACTAAGAATAACCATTCCTGACGGAAGAACAGATTGTATACTTTTTAATTCTTCTTCCGAATGGAGAATTAATTCAATCCGATCCAGCGTTCCCACCTTACCTAATACTTCTTGCGCCACCGCAATATCAGTTAACAACAACCCTTGCATGCTTTGCTCGGCTAAATTATCTAATGGCGCTAAAAAAGCAGCAATTTGAACTTTAATGGTTCTGCCCTCATACATCAGGGTTAAATAATTATTTTCACTTAGCCCAAACTGATCTGCTAACGTTTTGGATAAAACCACCTGATTAGGCTGAATCAGTGAACCTATCAATGCCAAACTGTCAGCAGAGTTACCTCCGTATAGGTTTCGTATGCCAACATCCCAAAAGGGATCAATCCCAAACAACTGAAGTACCTGTCCATTAAGTTCTTGCACTTCAACATACCCTTCAACAATCGGAGCAGCCTTCTTAATTAATCCTTCACGGGCTAATTTGGTAAAGAAATTTTCTGGAAGCTCTCCCCCCGAAGCAACGATCTCATGGGTTGCCTCTCCGGTCAGATTGGTCGTGCTGACATTCAGCGCTTGGCGGGCACTCTCGTTTGCAAAATCTATCGCAATAACAACCGCCACGCCTAACAAAATCCCTAATATTAACAGTGCGGATTGCCAACGCTGTTTCCACAAGTGTCGTAAAGAATAAAACATCAATGTCCGAAGCATCAATCCCCCAACTCATTTACCTGATCAAAATTTACTTCCACCAGTTTTCCATTTTCAATCGAACATACTCGATCTGCAAATAAAGCTGCATCCTTACTATGCGTCACCAATATTAAATTCCCTTTACGCGATCGGGTTAATTCCGTTAGTAATCGCATAACCATCTCACCATTTTTTCGATCCAGGTTACCGGTTGGTTCATCGGCAAGAACAAGCTCTGGTTCATGTACCAATGCCCGTGCGATAGCCACCCTCTGCTGTTCTCCACCAGATAGTCGATCAGGAAAATCTGAACGTCTTTCGAACATGCCCACTTTTTCTAATAAAGATTCTGCTCTTTCATAATCAACTTTACTGACACTGCGTTTTAATTCCAAAGGTAAACAGACATTTTCCCAAACCGTTAGGTTTGGCAAAAGATTGAAGAATTGAAATACAAAACCAATTTTATTTCGACGTACTGTTGTTAATGCGGTTTCATCCAGTCGAGTAATATCATGTCCATACAAACAAATTTCACCGGAATCTGCGACATCGATCCCACTAATTAAATTTAACAATGTGCTTTTTCCGCTGCCGCTTTTTCCTAAAATGGCCACAATCTGGCCTTCACAAAAAACAGCATTCATTTCTTTTAAAACATGCCGTTTCTGATTTTTTCCATCAAAATAGGTTTTTGTTAATTTTTTAATTTCCAAATATTTTGTTTTTTTGTTATCCATATTTCTTTAATACCTTCATTTTTATTAATTGTATGAAGATATGAAAAATGATAACAATTTTGTGTATAAGATATTTAGAACCATTTTCTCCAAACGAACAAAATTGTGGTTACGGCAGCTAGCCCTATACTAATTCCAATGACGATCCAGTAAGCAAAATCAAATTGTTCAAACGGCAATGAAAAGTTCATACCAAAAAAACTAGTTACAATGGTTGGAATAGATAAAATAATCGTAACGGAAGTTAATACTTTTACCACATCGTTTAGGTTGTTAGAAATAATCGAAGCAAATGAATCTGTCATGCTTTTAAGAATATCTGAGGAGATACTTACCATTTCCCTTGCTTGTTTAATTTCGGTGATAACATCTTCTAATAAATCTTCATCATCAGGATAGGTTAAAAAAATTTGGGAACGTTGAAGCCGCTCCATCATTAACTCATTTGTTCGAAGTGCGGTCGCAAAATAAACCAATGATTTTTGATATTTCAACAACTCCAACAAGTCTTTATTATTTAAAGAAATCTGAAGTTTATCTTCCAAGCGGTCAACAGTATTGTCTATTTCATGTAAATAATTTAGATATTTATTTGCGGAACTCAACAAAATATGTAGCAAAAAACGAACCCGTTTGCTTGTTGAAAAACCGCGCATTTTTGTTTGTTTTAATCGCTCAATTAATTCGTTTTTCCGGCGGCAAATTGTCACAACAAAATGCTCAGTAATTACAATACCTAAAGAAATTGTACTGTAAGGCACATCCACCAAAGCTCCCTCAAAATAAGGGATACGTAGAATAATCAAAACGGTACCATCATCTTCTCGTTCTGTTCTAGGACGTTCATCAACATCCAGTGGATCTGTAATAAAATCTAATGGAATACGGTGATAGGTTAATCTTTCAATCTCATCAGTGGTTGGATCAATACAATTAACCCAGCAGCCATCAACGATATCATCCAACAACTCCAAATGGTTTTCCGAATTAGAGCGATAAATTTCCAGCATAGTTCACCTTCTGCGAAATGGATATCTCCATTTTACTATGGAAGACACTGATTTAGCACACAGCAGTTTATCAAGTGAACATGTAAGAATTGCTATTTTGCCCTACAATTTATTTTATTGTTATTTTGCGAACAGCCCTTTGGCGTAGCACACCATCCCTTAACATTCGTTCTAAGAAATGGTATAATTGAAGCACACGGGGATGACAGGCTTCGACGGAGGAGGCTGGTCCCGGACGGCGAGCCGAGAGGTACCGACCTCGTAAAATCAGTACACAAAATTAAGTGCCAATCGCACAAACACATACGCTGCTATGCCCCTCGCTGCCTAAGCGAAGCATAAAAGCTAAATGACTCCCTTGTGGGTCACGTCTACCTACCCCGCTCCTTAACCGGAGGTAGGCTAGGCGACACAAAGTTAAGGTGCCATATAAACTGCCGTAGTTTATATGAAAGAGGGCTTTCGGGTCCAATGCGGATAACGCTTATTCAGTATTGTTGATTTTCTGAATACAACGTGAAAAGATGAATCAACTACGCTCGTAGAAGTGCGACGATCTATTCTTTCGGACGCGGGTTCGATTCCCGCCATCTCCACAGAAAAAAGCATCTGGGTTTATGATGCTTTTTTTATTTTAAAAAGTTTTTAAAAAATATCCAGTCATTAAATATATCGCACATCTTTAAGTTCACGCTGTACGGTTCTGGCATATTTTATATTTGGTAAACCGAATAACATCGTATAACCAATTTCATATTCTTGTGAAATGCCTAATTTTTGCTGCAGCTCTGGTAACACATGTTGTATAGTAGAATTTAAGATTCCATTCCACAGCGTTCCCAAACCCATCGTTTGCGCCATTAATTCAAAGTAGGAAAGAAAAATATGTGTATCCACCATTCCGGTTGTGTCATTTTTAGGTGCTGAAACGATCACAACATGAGGAGCACCAAGGAATATAGGATCTTCTCCTCTTTTTGTCCACATTTTTAATGACCACCGCAAATATTTCATAATCCAAATATTTGGTTCTCGTTTTTCACTTAAAACATGAGGTAAACGTTCATAAATCTCATCACGCAAGTTATTAACCATATCTTTGTTGTTTAGAACGGTTACTTTAATTTTCTGCGCATTCCTTCCCGATGGTGCATATCCCGCGATATCAATCAAATCTTGGATAACTGTTGCATCTACATTTTGATCTTTATAATTCCGAACAGACCGCCTACCTTTAATCAAAGTAGCCATCTGGTTAATGGAAGGTAAATTTCCTTCAATTAATATACTATTTTCAGGTTTTTTTCCTAATATTGAAATCGCCCCCTCAGGGCAAATTGCCAAACAATGTTGGCAGTGGATGCATGGTTCTTCATTTTTAATGGTTGGATAACCATCCATTATGATAATACTTACCGGGCAATCATCAGAACACGAACCACATTGATTACATAAGTTTTCATCAACAATAAAATTGATCATTATTTTTTTCCTGGTTATTAAATTTTATATAACTCGGCAAACGAAACCTTTTAGATAAGAACCTTCCGGAAAATTTAAATTAACCGGATGATCTCGTCCCTGAGTTAGCTTGCGTTCGATCACTGCCTGGACGCCAGCATCCAACGCTGCATCCGCAACAATTTTTTGGAACAAGGCATCCGTAATACCACCAGAACAGGAAAACGTAACCAACACCCCACCCGGATTAAGCAGTTTAAACCCCAACAGATTGATGTCTTTATAACCACGGGCTGCCCGTTTCACCTGAGCCGCCGTACTTGCAAATTTTGGTGGATCCAGAATAACCACATCAAAGGTTCGTCCTGCTTCACGAAAATTTCGCAGCACCTGAAAGGCATCCCCCACAACCCATTCGCTTCGATCAACATCATAACCGTTTAATTCATAATTCCGTTTTGCCAGGTCCATCGCAGGTTGGCTGCTGTCTACGGAGGTTACCTTTGACGCACCATTGCCGCTGGCATATACACTAAAGCCTCCCGTAAACGAAAAAAAATTTAAAACCGATTTCTCTTTGCAGTAATCACCTATCAATTTTCTGTTATCTCGTTGATCCAAATAAAAACCAGTTTTTTGCCCCCCAGCTGCTTCCACAATAAATTGATACCGATCTTCACGAATAATTATTTCGTCCGGAACATCACCGCTTACCACACCTGAAAATTTTGGTAATCCCTCCAATGACCTCACTTCCACATCAGAACGTTCATAAATATTATGAATACCCGTTTCTTCTTTTAAGATAGTTAAAATCGCCTCACGAAAATAAACAGCACCACTTGATAAAAACTGCACTACCAACACGGTATCATATTGATCGACAATTAATCCGGGCAATAAATCCGATTCACCGTGAACAAGCCGAAAAGCTGTATCGGAAGAATTTTCATATTGTGTTTTTCGACGTTGGATGGCATTCTGAATGCGCCGTCTTATAAAATCAGCGTTTATTTTTTCCTTTTTAAATGACCACACCCGAAGCCTGATCTGGGAAAAAGGGCTGTAAGCGCCAACAGCCAAAAACTCACCCTTTTCAGTACAAATTTCGACTACCTCCCCATTATCAGGCTTTCCCTCAACCCTTTGGATCGCACCGGAAAATACCCAGGGATGTTGATTTGCCAAAGCCTTTGTTTTGCCGGGTTTTAAATATACTTTATTCATTATTTATTTATTCCATTCATTAATTATTGGCCAATTTTAGAAAGAAAATCGGTTATTCTCGTTTTTATTTATAAATTTCTTCTTTCCAATCTATATAGGGGTTAGGCTGAAACTTATACAGGTTGGTTATTTCTTTTTATCACTACGCTACGAGATTTGTAATGACTTTTATATTAAGGATGTTAGCATACAGGAATAATTCTATTTCTCCTGAGGTTATATTCCAGTCAAATTCATTAAATCCTTTTCACTGATGATGGTCACACCCAATTCCTTCGCTTTATCCAGTTTTGAGCCAGCATTTTCCCCAGCCACCAGAAAATCGGTTTTATTACTGACACTGTTCGTTACTTTTCCGCCTTTTTCCTTAATATAAGCCTGAATTTCTGTCCGGGTAAAATGCTCCAATGTGCCCGTTACAACCAATACTTTCCCCGATAAAGGTAAAGGCTCATTGGAAATTTCTTTAATTTGTGCAACCGGCCATACGCCCAAGGATTTAAATTTATGGATCAATTCCATATTTTTTGGCAAAGAAAACCAATCCACCACCGCTTCAGCGATATTTGGACCCACACCTTCAATCGTCTCCAATTCTGCAACGGTTACCTTAGAAAGTTGATCTAAATCTGCATATCGTTGAGCTAATTCTCCAGCCATTACCTCACCGACACCTCGAATCCCAAGTGCAGCAATCAACCGTGAAAGGGGGCGTGTTTTTGATGCTTCAATTGCGGCTAATAAATTTTCTGCTTTTTTCAGTGCGAACCCCTCCAAAGGCAGCAGGTCATCCAGGGTAAGGGTATAAAGATCAGCAACATCAGTCAATATGCCTTCATTTACCAATTGTTCAACAATCTTTATTCCTAACCCGACAATATCCATTGCTGACCTTGAAACAAAATATTCCAGATTGCGCACTAATTGGGCTGGGCAAGAGGGATTAACGCAAAACCAGGCAACCTCCCCAGAGATATGTTCACTCGGTTGTCCGCAAACCGGACAAACATCAGGAGGGGCAAATTTGTGTTCAGTGCCATCCCTTTCATCTACCACCGGACCAATCACATAGGGAATTACATCTCCTGCCCGCTTCACAAAAACCTGATCTCCAATTCGGATATCTTTTTCCTCAATATAATCAAAATTATGCAGTGTAGCCTGTTTTACAACAACACCACCAATTTCAACAGGTTCAAGAATGGCATAAGGGGTTAAAACGCCGGTTCGCCCCACATTCACACCAATATCATTTAACCGAGTAACTTCCTCTCGGGCTGGGAATTTAAGAGCGATAGCACCCCGCGGATCTTTGCCAACAAAACCCAAATCATTTGCAACATACAATTCGTTGATTTTTATCACAACACCATCAACTTCAAAATCGATTTGATCTCTTCGCGCTGCCCATAAACGGGTTTCCTCTATAACAGTTTCCATCGAATCACAGTATTTTGAATAATCCGAAACAGGAAATCCCAATTCCTTTAAAAACATTAGTGTTTCCCATTGGGTATTTGGCAATTCACCTTCTCCGGTTACGATTGCGTAAGCATATAAAGTTAATGGCCGCGAGGCAACCATTTTTGAATCCAATTGCCTTAGGGAGCCTGCTGCTGTATTACGGGGGTTTAAGTACGTTTTTTCCCCTCGTTCTGCCAATCCCTGATTTAATTTTTCGAAATCAGGAATCCGGATAAATACCTCACCACGAACCACCAGATAAGGTGGAGGATTTGGGCCATCTTTATTCACCGGAAGTTGTAATGGGATTGCCTGTACTGTTCTTAAATTTTGTGTGATATCCTCGCCAATTTCACCATTTCCCCGTGTTGCTCCTTGTATAAAAACGCCATTTCGATAATGCAAAACAACTGTAAGCCCATCCAACTTCGGCTCAACTACATAAGAAACCTTCTGTACACGCTCATCCAATCGAATTAAACGCTCTTGCCAACTGATTAAATCTGCCTCATTAAATGCATTTGCTAAACTCAAAATGGGCAAAGGATGAACCACTTTCTTAAAATTATCTGCAGGAGCAGCGCCAGCTCGTTGAGTTGGCGAATCTGCCTGGACCCAATCCGGGTTTTTCGCTTCTATTTCACGGAGTTGTTTTAATAAACGATCATAATTGGCATCACTAATGATCGGATCATCCAAAACATGGTAACGATAATTATGATAATTAATTTCTTTTTTTAAATTTTCGTACAATTCAAATAAAGTTTCTTCAGACACTATGTCTTTACTCCTTTGTTAAGCCGGATTTACCGAATTGTTTAACTCTCTTATGCATTTATTTGATAAAATAATTCTAGTACAATTTATTCGATCAACCAAATTTTTCCTGAATTATTTACAAATTTGAATTAATGGAGGCTTGCATGAAACTTATTGGCTATATAGGATCAGCAATATTGATCATATTTGGGGTTTTATTCATCTTAAGTGCCTTTAGCCCACAAGGCCAGGTTGGTAGTTTAATTACGGGTGGAATCCTGGTTCTGATAGCTTTTGGTTTGATTTTTTTCCTGTCAAGGAAAAAAGCAAGTGATAACGACGGCCCCGCGAATGTCACATTAAATATAGATTTACCAGGAAATGTATCCCTGGAATCCATGAAATGCCAATCCTGCGGAGGAGCGTTAACATCAGATGCCATCTCAATGGTAAACGGTGCTCCCATGGTAACTTGTCCGTATTGCAATTCTCAATATCAAATTGTTGAAGAGCCAAAGTGGTAATTTTTTCCAGGGAGAGGAAATAAAATGCAAAGAATTCTAAAAGTCACCTGTTTATTACTGGTATTACTGTTTCTCGCCGGAAACACAATCCCCGTTCATGCCCAAGACTATTATTTTTCGGTAGAAAAAGAAAATGTCGATGTTTTTGTCAATGAAGATGGGTCTCTTTCTATCGAATATTGGATTGATTTTTACAATCAGCCCGGCGCTCACGAAATTGATTATGTTGATATTGGATTGCCAAATAATAATTACGTCTTAAATTCCATCACCGCTGATATAAATGGTACCCCCATTAATGATATCGAAAGGTCAGATTACGTAGACATCGGGGTAGCGATTGGTTTGGGAAGCAACGCCATTCAACCAGGACAACGAGGCCGGTTGCACGTTTTTGTGAATACGGTTAACAAACATCTTTATCCTTCCGAAGTGGAAGCGGATGAACCCTATGCCAGTTTTGAGTTTGTCCCAAATTATTTCGGATCGCAATATGTTACCGGTGCAACAGATTTAACCGTTACCTTATATCTACCGATTGGTTTGGAAGCCGATGAACCACGTTATCATATTCCTCGTGGGTGGCCTGGAGATGACACGCCAGAGAGCGGATTTGATACAGCAGGAGGGATTTATTATCGCTGGCATTCCACAAACGCCGATGTCTCATCTGAATATACATTTGGGGCAAGTTTTCCAGCACGATTGGTGCCGGAATCTCAAATTGTTAAAGCCCCAGCTATAACATTCGACACCGATGCCTTATGCAGTGGTGTTGTCTGCCTTGGATTTGTGGGTTTCTTTATCATTACCATTTATTCCGCTACTGTCGGTGCACGCAAACGCAAATTAAAATATTTGCCACCCAAAATTGCTGTGGAAGGACATGGTATTAAACGCGGTTTAACAGCAGTTGAAGCAGCCATTGTGATGGAAGAACCAATGGATAAAATCATGACAATGATTTTATTTGGCACACTTAAAAAAGAAGCTGCAGAGGTACTCAGCAGAGAACCGCTCAAAATTAAAGCAGTCTCTCCACTCCCTGAGGGTTTGCATCCGTATGAAACTAAATTCTTACAAGCAATGCAAAAGCCCAAAAAAGAACAAAGAAAAGAACTTCAAGATATGATGGTTGAGTTGGTCAACGCCGTTTCTAAAAAAATGAAAGGCTTCAGCCGCAAAGAAACCGTTTCATATTATAAAGACATCATCCAAAAAGCCTGGAACCAAGTTGAAACAGAACAAACACCGGAAGTAAAATCTCAGAAATACGAAGAGAATCTGGATTGGACGATGATGGACCGCAACTTCGAAGATCGTACCAAGGGTACCTTTGGCCGAGGACCAGTCATTTTACCTACCTGGTGGTGGCGGTATGACCCCGTTATTCGTCCGACTATGACTGGTACGGCTGGGAAAACAGCTATGCCAAGTGCCGGATCAGGTAAAACAACGATCAATTTGCCCAATTTGCCAGGTGCTGATTTTGCTGCTTCTTTAACTAATGGTGTTTCTGCAGTGGCAGCCGGAGTGGTTGGTGACATTACCAATTTCACCAGCGGTATCACCAATAAAACCAACCCCATTCCAAAAACAACAGGTGGACGCTCATCTGGTGGACGGAGTGGCGGCGGCGGTGGAAGCTCTTGTGCATGCGCCTGTGCCTGTGCGGGTTGTGCCTGTGCTTGCGCTGGAGGTGGTCGTTAATGGATTTTAGCGGTTGGTTCTCCCGGATTTCATCAAAAACCGGTCAAGTTCCTGAACCTGGCATCTATCACTATCGCCTAAAAAGCCAGGACAGCAAAAACCGGATGCATTTGCGGGTAGAAGCAGATGGCAATGCGTTGTTAATGGTGAACGCAGCTCGAGCTTACCATCTCAACCCAACCGCTGCAGCCTTAGCTTATTGGTTTTTAAACGACTTGAATCCCGAACAAATCCGGAGATCGTTATTTAAGAATTTTGACTTGGATCAAAAACAAGCAGAAAAAGACGTTTTACCATTCTTAAATCAACTTTCAGTCATCACAGATCCGGATGAAGCTTGCCCAATATGTGAACTTGATCTTGCGCTTGATCTACCTTTCTCACATCAGCCTAGTGCACCTTATCGTATGGATTTAGCGATTACCTATCGCTGCAATAATGAATGTGAGCATTGTTACAACGCCAGAGCGCGTTCATATCCTGAATTGGATACTCAATCGTGGAAACAAATCATTGATCGCTGCTGGGAATTAGGCATTCCACACCTGGTATTTACAGGAGGAGAACCAACACTTCGCAAAGATTTGCCTGAACTAATCGCCTATGCTGAAGAAAAAGGCATGATCACAGGTATCAATACCAATGGAAGGCGATTAAAAGACCCTGCCTTGCTGCAAAAATTGGTAGAAGCAGGCCTGGATCATGTTCAGATTACGCTTGAATCATCCGATGCCAACATTCACGATGAAATGGTTAACGCTAAAAATGCATGGACAGAGACAATCGCAGGGATTAAAAATGTGGTCGCAAGTGATTTATATATGATGACCAATACCACCATGTTGTCTGTGAACCAGCACACCATCAGCGATACACTTGATTTACTTGGAGAAATCGGTGTGCCAACGGTTGGTTTAAATGCGCTCATTTATTCCGGTAAAGGAATTAATGTCGGTACTGGATTAAAAGAACAAGATTTAGGCGACTTATTGGAAATTGCAAAACAAAAAACATCAGCCAATAACCAAAAACTTATCTGGTATACCCCAACCGAATATTGCCATTTTAACCCAATCCAACATGATCTGGGTATTAAAGGCTGCTCCGCAGCGCTTTACAATATGTGTATCGAACCGGATGGCGCTGTTTTACCTTGCCAATCCTATTACGAACCGTTAGGAAATATGCTGCATGATGGTTGGGACTCTATCTGGAATCATGAACTTGCTGTCTCGTTAAGAGAACGCCATAATTTACCTGAAAAATGTAATCATTGTGATTTAGTGCTGGAATGCGGAGCAGGGTGCCCATTAACCCGAATCGCAGAAAAACAGCTCAATCCCTTGGGAGGAGAATATGTCTAATATCATCCAAAAAATTCGCCAACAATTTTTTGAAAAAGCCCAGCCATTAAAGCCAGGCTTGTATAATTTCCAGGCTGGTCCAGAAAACGAATTTCCTTACCGGCTGCACCTTCGCATTGAAAATGATGGAGAGGGTATCTTAATCATCAATGCCAGTACGGTGTTACATCTAAATCGAACGGCGGCAGAATTTGCATATCATCTGGTAAACGAAACGCCCAGGCCAGACGTCATTGAATCCATCATCAAACGATATGATATACCGGTGTTAGATGCTTCGAATGATTTTGATTCTTTTGTTGAAAAAATCGAAACACTCATTCATACGCCGGATCTTGACCCAATATCCTATCTTGATTTTGAACGGCAAGATCCATACAGTGATATTCCCGTTGCTCCCTATCGATTGGATTGTGCATTAACATACAAACTTTATATTCCTGATGAATCCAGCGTAGCACCTGTTGACAGAGTCAAACGGGAGTTGACAGAGGAAGAATGGAAAACCATTCTGGATAAAGCCTGGCAGGCAGGCATTCCTCATGTTGTTTTTACGGGTGGAGAACCTACGTTACGCCCGGATTTAATTAACCTGATCAAATATGCTGAATCGTTGGGCCAGGTAACTGGTGTGGTTACGGATGGTGCGCGTTTAGCAGAAAAGGATTATCTACACGAAATTTTATATGCCGGCTTGGATCACCTTTTTATCACATTAGACGTTGAAAATAACCAGACTTGGGAAGCACTTCGGGATGTCCTACCGGAAGACATTCATGTCACTGTCCATATTACCGTAACGGAAGAAAATTATGATCAGATGAACGATGTTTTAGAGCGGTTACAGCATCTTGAGGTAAACAACCTTTCCTTCAGCACAAATGAAGTCGAAATGAAAGCGAAAACCCAAGAATTAGCAAAACTGGCTGGCGAAATGGGTTTAGACCTGATATGGGATGTTTCGGTCCCCTACTCAAACCTCAATCCGGTTGCCTTTGAAACCCAAAGCGATCCCCGACGGTCTTATGGTGCGGGCAGCGCCTGGTTATATGTGGAACCCGATGGTGATGTTCTTCCTGGTCAAGGGATCAATACGGTTCTGGGAAATTTCCTGGAGGATGATTGGGATTCCATCTGGCAAAATTCTAAAGATAACTTACCCAAAGCGTGAACCTATCCGATTGGCACCAACGCTTTTTGCAACAAGCTCAATGGAGCAAAAGCGCTAGAAATTTTTTCCTGACAAAGATCAACATACCGCCCCAACCATCTATTCTTGAAGTAGGCTGTGGTACCGGGGCGGTACTTTCTGAATTTAAAGAATCCGGATTATTGTTTGGCATTGATCTGGATTTCCTCTCTGTTGACTATGCGAAAAAATCAAATGAAGGTTTTCACTTAACAAACACAAACGGATATCAATTACCGTTTCCAGATCAAAGTTTTGATCTTACCTATTGTCATTACTTATTTTTGTGGTTAAGTCACCCGGAGGAAATGATAAAAGAAATGCAGCGTGTTACGCGCCCTGGCGGTTGGGTTTGTCTTTTTGCAGAACCCGATTACGCAGCTCGATTGGATTCTCCGCAACCACTCGATCAGTTAGGCTTAACCCAAAACCAGGCCCTCAAAACCCAAGGTGTTCAATTAACCACCGGACGCAACCTTACAAGATGGCTAGCCGAAGCTGGATTAAAAAACATCCAATCCGGAATTCTTGGTGGATTTTGGGATTCCAAATTTGATCAAGATAACTGGCAGTTGGAATGGTTAACCATACGTCACGACCTGGATAACCTGCTTACTGACGAAGCGCTCTTAACTTATCAAAAAATCGACCAAGAAGCATATCAACAAGAGCAGCGTGTATTGTTTATTCCCACCTTTTACGCCTGGGGAAAAAAAGAAAATTGACAAAATCATTCCTTGTCAAATCACCTGTTCGGGGCTATAATACGCCTTACATTCGGGGCATGGCGCAGTCCGGCTAGCGTGCTTGCATGGGGTGTAAGAGGTCGAGAGTTCGAATCTCTCTGCCCCGACTGTAAACCTTCGGTTAATAAACCGGGGGTTTTTTTAATCATAACCACCCGTAAAACGGGTGGTTTGCTCTGAGGCTAAAAGCCTCTGTTACCGGCCAGCGCCTAAAGACGCTGGCTTTCACTTTGTTCAAG
>PABH01000061.1 GCA_002702705.1 Anaerolineaceae bacterium | reverse complement strand
TTGGTTTCCAGGTTTATCCGAACCGTATCCAAGCCAAACGTGATATTTTCTATTTTATCGAAGCCTTTTATAATTCACAAAGATTACATTCCGCTTTGGGCTATTTATCTCCTGTTGTGTTCGAGGAGAATTTTTATCAATCTCTTAACTCTGTGTCCGTTTTGTCGGGGTAATCTCAGTTTTGGGGAAAGTGGACATAGTATTAAGAGATTACAGGCAACTTTCCTTAAGTGAGACAAAAAATAAATAGCCACAGGGAATAATAAATGGTATAATAAAAACTGACCGTACGTTCAGTAAGGATATAAATAATGAAACTTTCAAAAGAAACACAACAAGAAAAAGAAAATTTACGCCAGGTAATTTTGGATACGGCTACCATTCTTTTTGTGGACCGTGGATATCACGGGATCGGTATGCGAGAAATTGCTGCCGATGCTGGTGTTTCTAAAGCCCTGCTCTATTATCATTTCCAAAACAAAGAGGATTTGTTTTTGGCGATCTTAACGGAGAGTCTGGAAAAAATTGGTGAACTTGTTCGGTTGGCTCAGCAGCCCGGTAAAACCACTCGCCAGCAAATTGAGATTGTCTTTATGGGAATGGCAGCCTGGGAGCCAAATCAACGGGTAATGATTTATGTGGCTAAACAAGAAGCAAAACATCTTTCTGAATCCCGACGGGCTGAATTTATGAAAACCTTTCATCATAATTTTATTGGGCAGGTTCAGGAAATTTTTGCAAGTGGAATTCGCCGAGGAGAGGTTCAAGCGATAGATCCGGGTTTATTGAGCCAGATATTAATTGGAATGGTTAGCCCGGCTTTATCAGCAGCGGGACCAGTTAGTGAAGTGCAAGGGTTAATGAAAAAAATATTAGAACTGTTTTTTGATGGTGTACAACCAAAATAAAGGAGAGGTGTTGATATGAGTGAATCAATGCGAATGTGGACCGAGATCGTATTTAATACGGTATATTTGATTGTTGTTTGGGGGCTGGTTATTGCCATGATAACCCGTCATAAAAGTATGCCCGAATCGGAACGTCCTTTACGGCGGATATTAATTTGGATGTTTGCCTTATTGGCTTTGGGGGATACCGGGCATGTCGGCTTCCGGGTGGTTGCCTTTTTATCGGGGGATTTGGAAAAGACAATTTCTTTATTTGGTAAGGAAGCGGGTTTGGTCGGTTTAGGGGCATTATCCACCGCTGTTACGGTCACATTTTTTTATATGCTGGCGGTGTGGTTGTGGAAAGTCCGTTTTAATAAAGACTTTGGCTGGTTTGCCTGGCTTTTGATCGCTGCCGGTGTGGTGCGTTTGGTGATTATGGCTTTCCCACAAAATCAATGGAATTCGGTTGTGCCGCCATTTGGTTGGTCAATGGCGCGTAATATCCCATTGGTCTTACAGGGTTTAGGTGTGGCTTATTTGATTTTACGTGATTCGGTAAAAACTAAGGATCGTGTCTTTCGGTGGGTGGGTATTTCCATCCTGGTATCCTACGGTTTTTATTTGCCGGTTATTTTATTTGTGCAAGTGTTGCCCGTCATAGGGATGTTGATGATTCCCAAAACACTGGCGTATGTCGCAATTGCCATTATTGGGTACCGCGCTTTGTTTGTTCAACCACCGAACCTACAACATTCCGCTGTTATCCAGGCCGTTAACCAAAGCTGATTACACCAGTTAGCATTTGGATTTAATGGCTTGTAAAATTATTAATCGATTTTGGCACGTGATGTTTACTTCATTCAGGAATTGTTCATCCTTAGTAAATCGTGCGGTTTCGGCTGGCACCCCTTTGATGTAATTTTCGAGGGGTGCCAGTCGATGCAGTAAAAGTTCGTGATCAAAATTGGCGTTTACGGAATTTGTTTGAACCAATTGTTCAATATAACGCTGCCAATTCTGAATACTGAGAACGGCTTTCTTTTTAAAGCCGCTGCGTGCTAAGGGCCGAATAAAAACAGGCAGTTTATCAAATTCCTCTGAGATTTCTTGAATGATCGTTTTTAAATCAAATAAAAGAGCAGACAAATCCGAATCATGATCGGTGTGTGGTTGTGATGTTAGTTCAATTGAAGAGGATGCGGCTTCTGAAACAATGATTCCGGCTTCCTCTAAGACTTCGTACCCGGTGACTTCTTCCCCGTGATATTTTGTTGCCAGGTTTTTTGTCAGGTAAAGTGTGGCAAGGGCAGCATGCTCCACAGGCATTAATCCTTCGTAAGCAGCATGTAACGGCATGTTAAGAAATTCATTTTCTGATAATCCTAACTGCGGGCTAAGTCTTTGGCAACTTCTTGTATGCCAGGGGTCTGCACCATACCAGGAGCAAAGGCAATAACCTGGATATCGTGTTTTCCAACTTCAGCCGCTAAAGAACGAGTAAAGCCGCTGATGCCTTGTTTGGAGGCGATGTAGGCGGATAGTCCGGGCATCGCATCGGTTGAAATCATATTAATTATGACTCCGCTGCCTCTTTTTAGCATCCCTGGTAGAACGGCTTTGCAAATAAGAAATATTCCTTTTAGGTTGGTATTGATCACAGCATCCCATAAAGCTTCATCCATATCAACCACATTACATACCGGAACACGGATCGCATTATTAATTACGATGTCAATTTTTCCGAAAATTTCCAACGTGCTGGAAACCATCTGTGTGACGCAATTTGAATCCTGAACATCGGTATGAATATATTCACAGATGCCACCATTTTCCTGGATGTTTTTTGCAATTTGTGCGCCGGTCTGACTTATTTCCGCAATAATTACCCTGGCACCCAGGGCAGCGAAAGCTTCTGCACAAGCCTGCCCGATGCCGCGACCAGCGCCAGTTATAAGGACGGTTTTCTCCGAAAAATCGGTTGTCGAAAAATCACAGGATTGAAGTAAACTTTTAATTTCAGACATGGTGGTAACCTTTGAAAGCGTAAGATGCTTAATTATATGTTGATTTTTTATGATAGACTCAAAAACAAATTGTTTTGGAGGTAAAAATGGAATCGATTTTACTTGATTTGCCTGACCAAATTGAAACCGAGCGACTTTTGATTCGTGTGCCAAGACCGGGAGATGGACAAGCCATATTTGAAGCGGTAAAGGAATCACATCCAAGGTTAAAACCCTGGTTCCCTTGGGCGCAGAAGGTTTCTTCACGCGAGGAATATGAAATCCATATGCGAAAACAACATGCCAATTTTTTATTAAAAACCGATATGATGCTGCTGCTTTTCTTAAAAGAAACAGGAAAATTAATTGGCAGCAGCGGGTTACATCCGCGCGGTTGGGAAGTGCCCAAGTTTGAGATTGGTTATTGGATTCGCACCGGTTATGAGGGGAAAGGGTATGTGATCGAAGCTGTAGAAGGCATTACCAGATTTGGTTTTGAGACCGTTGGAGCAAAACGAATTATGATCCGCTGTGATGAACGGAATATTCGTTCCCAATCGGTTGCCAAACGTGCCGGGTATCTGTACGAAGGTATGTTTCGTAACTACGAACCACGCTGGGATGGGGATGGTTTAACCAATATGATGTACTTTGCCATGACGGAAACCGACTATAACTTAAAAACGCTCACAAATTAAACAGTTTGTTGATTTTGATATAAATTTCCATACCAGCCGCTTAAGAGCACCATATAAAATTCGGCTAGCCACAGCAAAATTCGGATTGTGGGTTTCAGATCCGAATGAAAAGCAATTAATGCCCAACCCATGAAGAGTACCGGGATCACCACCATCCAAAAGGCGAAACGGAGTGTTCCGGGCGCACTGGTGTTTTTGGCATTATATGTTTGCCAGGCTGCAAAGGCAAGATAAATGATTCCCAGTACACGATAAACCCATCCTTGAATTACGGGTGGGTTTTCCATTATTAGGGCATCCACATTTAGGATCACCAAGCCCAATCCAATTACCCAATTTAGGATGGTATCAAAACGAAAAATATATTTGTGGATTTTTAAACGATTTTTCATATTTTCTACTATACTGTTTAAGAAACGTTGTTACAAAAAAGGATACAAACATGAAAACAATCGGCTTAATTGGTGGGATGAGTTGGGAATCTTCTTTGGAATATTACCGGTTAATAAATCAATCTGTGAAAAATTTGTTAGGTGGATTGCATTCCGCCCAATGCCTGATGTATTCGGTGGATTTTGCAGAAGTGGAAGTTTTGCAGCATGCCGGAGAGTGGGAAAAAGCCGGTCAGATGATGGCTGAGGCGGCCATTCGGTTGGAACTGGGTGGGGCGGATTTTATTGTTATCTGTACCAATACCATGCATAAGTTAGCGTCCTATATACAGGAAGCGGTGGATATTCCATTACTGCATATCACCGATGCGACAGCAGCTGCCGTTCTAGCGGATGGGATAAAACGGATTGGTTTGTTAGGCACACGATTTACAATGGAAGAGGATTTTTACCGGGGCCGTTTGGAAGAAAAATATGGTCTGGAAGTGATAATTCCGAGTGATGAAGATCGAAATATAATCCACCAGGTCATTTATGACGAACTATGCCTGGGACAAGTTAAAGAATCGTCTGGTAAAGAATTTCAGAGAATTATTCGTGGGCTTGAAACGGCCGGAGCGCAGGGGGTGATTTTGGGTTGTACGGAGATTGGTCTATTAATTAAACAAAAAGACAGTTCACTGCCTGTATACGACACTACCGTGATTCATGCCGAAGCTGCCGTCAGAGTAGCGCTCGGTTTAATGGATGAATCTATATTGTCGTAGTATGAAAAATATGAGGTTAAGATGTATCAGCAATTACACCAATGGATGTTAGACTGGAGTAACACCACCATTTATCTACCTGATGGTTTGTTGGAAAAAGAATGGTCTTGGCAGGGTTATGAGGAAGGTGTGCGGCTGGCTTTTTTTCGGGTAATGGAAGAATTGCGCTGGATGGAGAGTGTGGTTGTACAGCAGCAATCTTACCAGGGACATATCGTAGGTGCAGTGCAGTCCGTTTTAATGGCCTATCATCAGGCTTATTGGGATTTGCGAATGGTTTATGCCGGCGTGGACGAAAAGCTGATTGATCGTTCCCCTGGCAAGGATACCTGGTCTTTAAGGGATGTGTTATATCATGTGTTGGAAACGGAATGGGCTTTTTATGGTTTATTCCGATATACATTTCAATTTGCAGGCACAGCACCGGAATGGCCGCGTGGTAACATTCCGCGTGAATTTATGAACCATCATTTTGAGCAGGATGGTCGTTTTCACGAATCTGTATTTGATGGCGATTTATCCACCATGCTCGGTTTTTACGATCACCTGCATATTCGCATTATGGAAGGGTTAAAAGATTTACCGGACGGTAGTCTGGCAGAAATGATCGAATTTTGGGAACCACAGCCTATGCCGGCACGTTTCAGATTAATTCGGTTTGAATCCCATTTGCGGCAGCACACTATTCAGGCTGAACGGACGCTGGATGAGCAGGCAGTTAAGACGAGCGAGATTAAATATCTGCTGCGGGCCGCCGCTGCCGCTTTCGCCTCGTTAGAAGCACGTTTAATATTTTATCCGTTGGAAAATACCGATTTATTGTTAAAACGGTTTGATCAATTACAAAAATTTACGGATGTAATTCAAACCGCTTGGGAACAATAAATCAAAAATTTAATTATTGATGAAAACAAGATTTTGGATTGGATTAACCCTCGTAATTCTGGTTTTAGCGGGAGCCGCTTTTCTGATACCCTGGCAGTCTTTTCTGGGCAATCCGGATACCCTGGTATCATGGATGCAAAATTGGGGACGTTGGGCACCGCTGGTGACAATTGGATTGCATATTTTGCAAGTTATCACGGCCCCGATTCCTGGCACCGCCCTGGATGCAGTGAATGGCCTGCTGTTTGGTCCCTGGGCAGGGACACTGTACAGCATGATTGGTTTGATTAGCGGTTCCTGGCTGGCGATGCTGCTGGCTCGCCGTTATGGCCGCCCGCTGGTAGAACGTTATGTTGAAGCTTCCTTAATTGCCCGCCTGGATGGTTTGGTGGAGAAGTATGGCTCAGCTTTTATTTTCCTAATCTTCTTGATTCCATTTTTGCCAGATGATGCGGTTTGTTTTTTGGCAGGTTTAACGCCGATCCCGATTTTGGAACTGGTGGTTTTGGCGATATTAGGGCGTCTGCCGGGGGTGTTTGTTGCCAATTTGCTTGGTTCACAGGTAACTCGTTTAGCAGCCTGGCAGTGGGCTGTAATGATCGGTGTGTTTGTAATTATTTTGATTGTTTTTTGGAAAAAACGGCAGACGTTTCCCCAAGACCTGTTAGCCTGGGTGGAAACCTCCGCTGGAAAAATGCGCAATTTTTTTGAGCGGATAAAAAAATAAAGGCTTCCGGGAAAATTCGATTTTTCGATTAGAATGAGGTAGGTTAAGGAGGGCTTACATGGCATTGGAAGTTTGGTTGGCTCCACCGGCTGGTGGTAAAACAGAATTTTGCTTAAGAACCGTGCGTCAGTTCTTATCCGAAGAAAAGTTGAAAAAAATTTGGGTGCTTGTACCGGATCGTCGTCAGGCTGATTCCTTCAGAAATCAATTGATTCAGCAAGGCGGGCTTTTGGGGGTACATATTGGCTCTTTTGAAGATTTATGCCAGGAAATTTTGTTTTCACAAAACGAGTATTTGCCCCTTTTAAATCCAGCTTTACGCCATCGGATTTTACGCGAATCCATTCGGGAAAACGAAGAAGGTGGAACGTTAACCGTGTTTTCTTCGATCACAAATTTACCCGGCTTTCAGGGACTTTTACACCGCATCTTTAATGAGTTTTGTCAGGCGGGAGTAGTTAATGGGTTCACCACGATGGCCGAAACAGCGCAACAAGCGGAATTATTGGCTCTTTACCAATCTTATTTAAAGCTATTAGACCGTATTCAGTGGATTGACCCGCAAGGGTTGAATGCTTATACCAATCAGATTTTACAAAAAGAGGAACCTTTACTTTGGCCTTTACCAGACCTGGTTGTATTAGATGGTTTTGACCGTTTTACACCGCCGCAGCTTCAATTAATAAGCTGGATGGAAAAACTGGATTTGCGGTTGATAATCACCCAAACAGCAGAGACAAAAAACGCGCGGATGGTAAACCAACGTTTTGAACGTAGTTTAAACCAAATTAATCAAACTTTTCCGGAAGTCAAACCAGTTTGGATCTCACATGATTCTTTTCTGCCGCCTGACTTAAAACATATCAGCCGGAATTTGTTAAATGTGCAAATACAACCAGTATCCACTTCAAACTCAATCCGTCTGTTAGCGTTGCAATCCCCCTTGGAGGAAGTGCGAGAGGTTTTGCGTTGGGTAAAACAAAAGTTGGTGGTAGCGGAGAACCTGCCTTCGGATGTGGCCGTTATTATTCCGGATGAGGCAACGTATCAACCGTTATTGAAAGCCATTGCCAGGGAATACGGTTTACGGCTGAATTTCAGCAGTCCGGATTATCTATCCGAACATCCCGCTGTGCAGATTTTGGAGACTCTTTTTCAGTTGATTCGGTCCGATTATCCACGCAGATTATTAATTGATGTGGTGCGCAGTCCTTATCTGGATTTAAGTGGTTATGGTTTGTTAAAACAAGATGCTGTGGCCTTTGATTTGGTGAGCCGGTATGGCCTGGTAATGAGTGGAGTAGAACTTTGGCAGCAGGTTTTGGCGAAGTTAGCTGCTTCAGAGACAATAGACAATGAATTATCGGATTTTGAATATGCGGAAACCATGCCTCATGGGGAGGAGGCTCAACGGTTGTTTGATGGCCATCAACAACTGGCCCTTGATTTGGTAATACCGGAGAAAACATTGCCTGTTTCCGGATGGGTAACTTGGTTGGCGAATCTATTAGAAAAACTTGGTTGGGCTGATAACCTGGAAAAAATGGGTGAAAAAGAAGTGGTCGAGTCCTTCCGGACTGTGATGGATGGGCAGCGCTTGGGTGAACTCACTCTGGGCGCCTGGGTATTGGATTTTCCACAGTTTTACTCGGTTTTGCAGGGTGCATTGGGTGTGGTGGCTTATGCCAAACCATCACAAGAGAACAAAGAAAAAGTTCCGGTATTAAGAATGATCGAAGCTCGTGGTGTCCGATTTAAGCATACCGCTATTTTGGGATTGGCCGAGGGAAGTTTTCCCATACCGATCAAACCCGACCCCTTTTTGCCGGATGATTTCCGGCAAAAATTAGGCCTTGAGACACGTTTGGATCAGGAACAGGCCTCTGTGTTTTATTTGGCTTTCACACGTGCAGACCAAAGCATGTTAATTACGCGGCCTTATTTAACGAACGCGGGTGAACCATTAGAACCTTCTCCTTATTGGAATGCCATAAAAGAAATTGTTGGTGCGGATAAGGTTTCCCAGCTTAAACCGGGTAAACATCGGGACCTGTCCACGGCGGCTTCTTTACAGGAGTTGGCTTTTTGGGCGTGGTCTCAAAAAGGAGGGTTACCCAGCGGTTTTGAGGCCATCAACGAAACGTTATATCACCAACGTTCTGTTTTGGATGCGCGTATATCCCGTGAGCATAATTTGATTTACGATGGCCGTATTGGGGTATTACCAGATGAAATGAAAGGTTGGGTAGCAGGTGAAAGAACATGGAGCCCATCTCGGCTGGAGACGTACAAAAAATGTGCCTATTGGTTTTGGACACAATATAGTTTGGGTCTGGTAGAACAAACAATTCTCCAGCCCGGACTCCAAGCCAGTCAATTGGGGAGTATGCTGCATCAAATTTTAGAAGAGGTTTACCCTGAAGCTGACGATCCTTCAGACCCGGAGTCGGTGGTGGCGGCTTTACCAAAGGTGGCACAGCGGGTTTTTGAAGCCGCCCCGCAAAAATATGGTTTTATTTCCACACCGTTATGGGTAGTGGAACAAACTGAATGGATGAGTTTTCTTAAAACAGCCATTTATGAACTAAGCAAAGACGGTTGGAAACCTTTGGCTTACGAACAAAAATTTGGTTTACAAGGTTCACCACCCTTAACGATTATGTTGGAAGATGGTCGGAAAATTAAGGTTCGTGGTGTGATTGACCGGCTTGATGAAGATGAAAATGGTTCACTGCGGGTGGTGGATTACAAAACGGGAAGCAGCCATCTGGACCCCAAGGAATTGTTAAATGGACAACGTTTACAGCTGCCTATATACGCCTTAGCTGCGGCAGAAACTTTTCCCGAGAGAGAAGTACGGGATGGTTTTTATTGGGCACTCCGAGCGCAAAAGGCAGGCAGCTTAAAATTGGCTGGTTTTGAATACCAAGACTTACAAGGTTTTTCAGGGGCCGCAGCGGTATTACGGGAACATCTTGCGTTTATTTTAGATGGGATGGAAGAAGCAAATTTCCAACCCAAGGTGCCCGAAGGTGGCTGTGCGTCGTACTGCCCGGCACGTTTTTGGTGTTGGCATTTTGAGCCGGAAAGGTGGGCTTAATGGTCTTAAGTGATAAAGCAAGGGAATATCTTGATGATCTCTCTTTAACGGAAGATCAGGCTGCAGCGGCTGCTGAACGCAGTGCTAATGTGGTGGTTACGGCAGGGGCCGGTTCGGGAAAAACGCGGACGTTGGTGGCACGGTACGTATCCCTGCTGGCAGATGGTTTTGCTCCCGAAACGGTATTGGCAATTACTTTTACTGAAAAAGCAGCCCGGGAAATGCGTTCGCGGGTGCGGGCGGAATTACGCCGTCTGGTGATCGAAAGTGAAGCGGAAACAGAGCGCGCTTTTTGGCAGTTGCTGGAACGCCGGATGGAAACTGCTCGAATTGGCACCATTCACAGTCTTTGTGCTGAAGTCATTCGGATGAACCCCGCCTCCGCTGGGGTTGATCCGCAGTTCGAGGTCATGGATGATGGCAAAGCTGCCATTGCTCGCGCAGATGTGGTAAATCAGGTTTTAACAGAAGCCAGTCAAGACCCCGCTATGCTGCAGCTGTTTGAGTTGTTTAAAAGTCAGACCCTGGAAAAAATCATAACCGGTATGTTAAAAAGCCGCCTCAGTTTACTAAATTGGCAGGTGGGGACAGAACAAAAATGGCAGCCAATTCAAACCTTTTTGGCAGAATATATTTTGGATGATGAAGTTCAATCGATCATTCGGGATTTAAAGATTCTCAAGGAGAACGGTGCTTTACAGGCAGATACAACACCGAATGGTGTGGAAAAAGCAGAAAATTTACTGGTAACATGGCAAGAGTTAGAACGTGCCTACCAATCCCAAAAAAGTATCCTTTGTTGCCAATTGTTAAGTGAAATCCGAAAGGGAAGTTTGGGGGGGAACCTTGGAAGGAATAACAGCCAAACAAAAGAAATGTTAACCATTTTGCGAGATTTTTATGATGAAAGATTCGGCAAATGGCTGGAGGGGCATACGTTGGATGAAGTGCTTGAGGAGACTTACCAGCAAATAACCCCGTTGTTAAAATATTTGTTTGACCGGGCGGAAGGTTTATACCGGAAAATTCTGGCGAATGAACAATCACTTGATTTTGATGATCTCGAAAAAATGGCTTTAACCTTATTGGAAACAGAGGGAATCACTAACGACTGGCAGGAAAGAATCAATTGTGTATTGGTGGATGAGTTTCAGGATACAAACCAGCGCCAGCGAAAGATTGTAGAATTGATTTGTGGGGATAAAGTAGGAAAATTATTTGTCGTTGGTGATGCTCGCCAATCCATTTACCGGTTCCGCGGGGCAGATGTGACTGTTTTTCAAAGTGTGCAGCAGCAGACGCAGCGAGAAGGGGGACAGTTAACGGAATTGGATTTAACTTTTCGCACCCACACCCCACTCTTGGATGGTTTAGGTGGAATATTAAAAATGGTAATGGGGACAAAAAAAGACGGCAGATTGTTATTTGAAGTGCCGTTTACCCCGATGCGCACGGAGCGAGAAGCACCCACCCATACCAGTTCCCCGTTTATAGAATGCCAGATTGGATTTGGTCAAAATAGTAGTGCTGGCCGAAAGGCGGCTGCGGTAAAATTGGTGAACCGGTTGCTGGATCTAAAATCAAAAGGGGAAATTATTCACTGGCAGGATGTGGCGATTTTGTTCCGCTCCAGCAGTGTTTTTGGCGTGTATGAAGACGCACTAGAAAAGGCTGGTATTCCTTACGTAACCGTGGCGGGGCGGGGTTTTTATGATCGTCCCGAAATCCGGGATATCTTAAATATACTGCGTGCGTTAGCTGATCCGTGGGATGACCTTGCAATGACGGGTCTGCTGCGTTCCCCGGCAGTTGGGATGAGTGATCTGGGTATATATCAGCTGCGTTGGGGGGAAGAAAATGAGAAGTTATCCTTAAGTAAAGCGGTAAAAGAACAGCGCTGGAGCGTATTAAATGAAACCGATACTGCTGCCGGAAAAAGAGCACTAGCATTGTTGGAGAATATCACGCCCCTGATTGGGCGGGTGCCCGTGGTTGAAATCATCCAGCAGGTTTTGAGCTTAACCTGTTATCGGGCGGTATTGGCAGGCAGAGAAGAACGGGTATGGCGGAATGTCGATAAACTGCTGCAGGATCCCTATGCGGGTCAATTAACTAGTATCCACGCATACTTAGAAATTCTGAACCGCCTGAAGGGAAGCGACGCTCGAGAGGGAGAAGCACCTGGTGAAGCGGGAGAAGCAGTTCAGTTAATGACGATCCACAAAGCCAAAGGTTTGGAATTTCCGGTATTGGTGCTGGGGGATATGGGCAGGCAGGATCATGTGTTTCGAGATGCCTGGCTGCCATTGGGGGATACGGCGGTTGCTTGTAAAGGTGATGTGCAGGATTACGAACCGCTGTTATTCCGTTTGGCAAAACAAATTGAGAAAGATCAGACCAGCGCGGAAGATAAACGGTTGTTTTATGTGGCGACCACCCGTGTGAAAGATAAATTAATATTAAATGGTCATTGTTCCCAAATGAAAAAAAACTATACAGCCAAGGGATGGTTAAAAACAATCTTGTCTGTTTTGGGCGTTGAACCGGATGAAGTGGTAAAGTACTTATCTGGGAAAAATATATCACTTCCGGATGGTGAAACGGTTTGGGTTGAAGCCAGTGATTTATTTGTAATCAACCAGGCGGGATTAATGGAGAAATCGATACAGGTAAAACAAGCCCAAATCGATACGCTGTATCAACCGCTGTCTTATGAACAAAAACCTCAACCTTCATCAGCAGAAAAACCTGAGAAAAAAACACGGCTCCAGCCTGATCCGAATCAACCCGCTGCCCAGGCTGTGATTGGAAAAATGCTGCACCGTGTTATACAGTTTTGGCAGTTTCCCTCCCAAGCCGATTTGGAAACCTTGTTTCACCGCACTGCTTTGGAATTTGGCGTGATTGATCTTGTTCCACGGCAAGCGGCGGTTAAGCAAGTAAAAACGTATCTGGAGCGTTTTCAGGCCCACTCGATTTACAAGGAAATTGATCGGGCTTCTGTGCGGTATCATGAGGTGCCGTATGGTTTGATGGATGATCCTCAATCCGACAGGGGACGGTTGGATATTTTATACCAGCTTGATGGAGAGTGGAGGATTGTGGATTTTAAGACCGATCCAATTCAACCAGAGACCGGAATGCCGCCGCAACGGGCTGAAGTATACATCCGGCAGCTTTCGCGTTACCGGGATGCGGTTGAATCGCAATTAAAGGTTAAGGTAAGGGCCAGACTGTGTTTTTTGGATTATGAAGGCGGTATCCGTTTGTTTGATTTGGAAGACGGTTATTTGGTTAAAAGCCAGAGTATGAATTAACCTGAGATAATTTTATGGGCTGGACGTATTTGGCCTGCATCTCGGCTGATATGCTCCTGCAACACCACCTGAGTGCCAAATGGAAGGTAAAAGCCAAACTGCAAAGCATGAAGATGGATTTAAAATTAAAAAACGGGGTTAACACGGACAAAACCAGGATTAAATTCATTTTTAATCCTGGTTTTTGGTTTTGGTTATTTTTGATTTAATAAATCCAGAAAGCGAGTACGATTAACACCATGCCGGAGATGGTAACCGCAATCACCATTCCTCTTTCTTTTTGTTTATCTTCAAGGACTGACTTAACCCAATTTTGAAAACGATTGTAATCAAACAATAACGTAACCAATTTCACTGCGCTGAGTGACATCACAGCCGCTAAAATCCATGAAAGGGGAACCGGTTCTACCGCGACACGCCACCAGGTAAAAACAATTAAAAAGATCAAAGGTATACTAACCCAAATAATCCAATTAGAGCGTTTTCCTTCCCGGTAGGCTTTATTGATTAATAAACCTCTCCATTGATTACCGAGGATGGTAAAAAAAACGGGTTTGGTAAGAATGGCGACGACACCCCAAATTAATGCGATCCAACGAAAAGTTGTCCAAGTTGACATATTTACCTCCTGTAAATAAATAAAATGTGACCAGTTGGTCACATAAGAATAAAATAAGGAAATCTTTTAAGGGATGGCTATCCGGATATATTTTTCCTGGAAGTTCAGACAATTTAATTGGGTCTTGCGGTCAGGTGAAGACCTGACTACTTGACAATCGATTATTTTATTTGTAAACTAAGCTTGCATTAAAAATAATTTTAGCGATAAAACAAAAGGTAACGATGAAAGATAAGATTGAACCCTCAAATATGGAAGAAATATATCTGATTAAAGATTTTGAAACCTTAAAGGTAATTGCTGATCCGATTCGGAATCAGATTTTGGAAATCTTATTGCACAAACCACAAAATGTAAAAGAAGTAGCCGATAAATTGGGCTTAGCTCCTAGTAAACTGTATTACCACTTTAATATGTTGGAAAAATTTGGTTTTTTGGAAGTGGTTGAAACGCGCCAGGTGTCAAACTTGATTGAAAAATATTATCAGGCTACCGCTACTTACTTATCAATCGATCCGAATTTGCTGACCTTTAATACCGATGAGGGCAAAGAGAGCATTCAATCGGTTATGGCTGCAACGATCGACACAACCCGGGAAGACTTGCTGCGCAGTTTGCAGGCACGATCCTTTCAACTGGAGCAGGGTGCTGCTGAACAGCCGCGCAGTATTACCATTTCTCGGAATTTATCCAATTTAAGCGATGAACAATATAATGACTTTTATAAACGGTTGGATGCTTTGATTGAGGAGTTTAGCAAATCCGATTCAAAAGATCCTAAGGACCAGACCTTCGCTTTAATGATTGCCTTTTACCCCAGTTATTATTACCGCGATTTGTCAAACGAGTAGATCAGAATTCTACTGCAACAGTTAACCTGGGTTCAATTGACGTAATCCAAAAACGGAAGAGCCATTTGGTTTGAAATAATTGTTTTTTCGCTAACAATCCATGTTTATATTAAGGATTTTGGAAAGTCTCTCTTTTTAATCCTCAGTTGTGATACTTACAATCAGAATGGAAGCTGATTTAACTTTGCAAAAACAATAAATTCAGAGATCCTAATTCAGAAGTGAGGGCATGAAGTGCTTTGGGGATCTCGCAGTCGCGCTGCTGCGCGGTAGGCCTGACCCACAAAATCGAGATTTTGAAAGATAGATCGGAACAAAAACCGGTTAACGAAACCATCAGATACGCTGATTAAGCTCCGGATTCATCTCGGTTTTTGTTCTTCTTTTTTCGTTGGTTAATTTAACCTGAGTTTTGGATAACGATCTAATTTATGTAAATGTCATTGCGAGTAAATGTACGTTAGGGATACCCTAACCTATATAAGGAAAGAAACAAGGGAGA
>PABH01000060.1 GCA_002702705.1 Anaerolineaceae bacterium | reverse complement strand
CTACTAAGAAACTAGAGGTATAGCCATATTATAAGGCTCCAAATAATAGCCAAAATTAGCAGCTTGCTTATGAAGTTTTTTAATGAGAATTTCTCTGAATTTTTCTTGGTAATAGTTTTCGCCTAAATCATAATAATCTGTTTTATCACGAAGCATAAAATAAATAATTTTTGCGATTTTATGAGCAGTTGCAGTGATAGCTTCGCTAGGCCCATTACGTGCTTTTATCCTGCGATAGAAGGATCCCAATGCACTTTTGTTATTATGTGACAAACTAAAAGCCGCTATTCTAAGTGCAGTGGTTGCTCTGTTTTTTGTTTTTTGTGTACCAGTTTGGATAACTTTTCCACCAGTAACTTTGTTGTTAGGACATAGTTTTAGCCAAGAAGTAAAATGTTTTACAGTTGGCCATTTAGACATATCTGTTCCAATTTCACTTAGCACTTTTTGGGCTATTAGCGCATCAACCCCATCAATTTTTGTTAGGTCTACACCAGCCATACGATATAGAGAATCACCTAAATCAAAATGAGCTTGGTTTTTTCTGGGCTTATGTTTTTTTCTGTTTTTGTAATTATCCTCATCTGGAGGGTCATATTTTTTATAAAGGCTTTCTAACTGTTGATCGACTTCTTGAATTTGTTTTTCATAAAAATCATACTGTTCAACACTTTGTTTAAGAACAAAAACCTGTTCCGGGCGATAATACCCTTCTAATGATTTAGCGATTTCTTCTTCATCCTTCTTACATAGTTTATTTCGGAAGTTTGCTAACACGTAGGGATCTCTTTCCCCATCAATGATCGCCCGAATGATTTTCATTCCAGTTACCCCCGTGATATCACTCAAAACATTAACTAATTTTAGATTCATCAGGTTTAGCGCTTTTTGCATATGTTGAATATGTGCTGAGCGGTACTTGACCAGCGTGTCTCTATGTCTGACGTAACCCCGAATTTCCACAATTTCTTCTGGAGGGCGGAATGAGGCTTTTAACAATCCATAGGTGTGTAATTGTTGTATCCATTGACAATCCAATACATCCGTTTTTCTTCCTTGTACATTTTTAAGGTGATAAGTATTGACTAAAAAAACTTCAAAACCATGGTGCTCTAATATTTCATAAATCGGCACCCACAATACACCTGTTGATTCCATTGCTACCGTGCTTATCTTACATTTTTTCAACCACTCTGCTGTTCGTTGTAGATCCGCTGTAAAGGTTGGAAATTCTTTTACACTTTCTGTATCTCTTCCAGGTGGTACAGCTACGTATATACTTTCTGCGCCGATATCAATCCCTGCTGCATCAAGATTGATTTGTTCTAATGCATCCAATTCGATAACCTTTTTTGACATTTGCTTTTCCTCATCTCATCAAATATCCGGACCTGATTATCTTTTGATATGCACGCTACTAAACGGGGTCTATGCCACCACTGAAAATACCACGGATAATCAAAACCATACTCGCGATCGGGTATTTTAACACCAATGCCGTCCCGGCTTTTTTTGTCCGGAATAATTCCATTTTAGCAAATTCTTCCCTGTTTCTTTACTTATATAGGTTAGGGTATCCCTAACGTAATGTTACTCGCAATGACAATTCAATAAATTGGATCGTTATCCAAAATTCAGGTTATTTATTAATATTTTTGGGTTGTTTTTCTGTAACTCTGTGAATCTGTGTTTCTGTATGTTTTTTTGGGCAATGCATCTGGTCTGATTTGTTATCAGAAAGTACCCTCCGGGAGGTGATGTGGCCATTCACCCAAGCAGCAAGCAACCCTCCCGGAGGAAGATTTACTACTTTAATACTTTCCACTTGGAAATCGCACACGGAGGTACGGAAACACAGAAAAAATAATTTCAGTTTTTTTCTCTCTTCTCTGTATTTCTGATCTTCTGTGTGCGAACAACCCTCCCGTTGGGCTGGTTTTACACAAAGTAATCTCCAATTTCACCAACGGGAGGCACCATAATCCGCTTGCTGATCCAATCATTCAACATCCGCCCAAGTACCCTCCGGGAGGTGATGTGACCATACACCAATCAATACGCAACCCTCCCGGAGGTAGATTTAAAAACCTCCCGTTGGGCTGGTTTTACACAGAGTAAATTCCAATTTCACCAACGGGAGGCGTTATGATCAGCCTGGTGATCAAAATTTTTTTATCTACTTCTCGAATTCCACTTCCCAATCCGGGCCAAAATCGAGGTGATAGGTTTTACTAAAACTGCCCTGGTTCACTGCCAGGGAAACCCGCATCAATTCGTTGTTGTAAATCATCGCTTCGCCTTTTTTGGCAAAACCAAACGATTTTTGGAAAAGTAATTTTTCTTTAAACACAACTTTCCCTTCATGCCGCACGGTCAGGTTCAGGTAATCACCGTAATTAAACCCGGCTTCAAAAAACATAGCCAACGGGATATTGGTCCACAGGTTGCCAAAATTGGGGTCACCAATTTCAAAAACACCCTTCACCTTGCCATCTTCCATCACGGGCTCAGCCAGCGGGAACAAAACAATCTCATCCAACGGGTAGGCCGGACCTACCTGTTCATACGTGATGATGCCGCTGGCTAAACGGGCGGCACAGTAGGAAAACAAATCCCGCCCGTGAAAAACGCTGACCCCTTCCGTGTTTTTGCCCTTCAGGCGGTTAATGCGCTCATCAATTTCCCGGATTTCCGTAATACCCACCCACTGGTGGAGATGGGTCAGGCTGCCGTTATCCGGCGTGACCACATAATATCCATCTGCGGTTTTGGCTACACTGGCCTTACGCGGGGTACCCACCCCGGGGTCTACCACGGAAACAAAAATGGTGCCTTCCGGCCAGAATTTCATCGATTGGTATAAACGGTAAGAAGCACTCCAGGTATCGTATTGGGGAATTTCATGGGTACCGTCAATGATCTCCAGTTCACGATCTACACTTTTGACAACACCATACATAGCGCATACCGCGCCTTCTTTATAGGTAAAATCCGTTTGGAATACTAAAATTGGTTTCATGTATTTCCTCCTTTAAATAAATGGATTATAAAACCGGCCGTGATTGATAAATACCGAAATTAAGATGGTACTGATAAAAATAAGCGCAGAAATCGCCAAAGCAATAAAATCCTTACGGTTCATTCTGCGAGTCGTATACCAGGTACGGGTTTTGTTTTTGGCAAAACCACGCAAATCCATGGCGTTACTGATCAGTTCGATACGATCCAGTGTGGAGAAAATGAGCGGAATAATGATCATTAAGGCGTTCTTAAAGCGGTCTTTGAACTTAGCCTTATGGGAAAGATCCAAGCCCCGTGCCTGCTGTGCCAGGCTGATATCGCGGTATTCACGCTGGACATCGGGAAAATAACGCAGGGTTAATGCCACCGCAAAGGCCGCTTTATAATTGACCTTAATCCGGTTCAGGGAAGAGGCGAATTCACTGGGATTGGTGGTTAACAAAAAAATGATACCCAGCGGGATGACGGAACCGTACTTAAAAAATTTTGTCACCTGATAAAAAATCTGTTCCCAGGTGATATACATCCCGCCATAAATGGCAACCAGGTTGTGGCGGGTGCCGTAAATTTTCACCCCCTCCTCTGGTGAGAAGAAAAACGAAATGACGGCATTGGTCACCAAAAAGATGAGTACATAAATCACCATCAAACGAATTTGAGAGAACTTGATGCGGGATATTTTGAGCACGATAAACGAAAAGACCATCACCGCCAGAATAACGCGAATGTCATAGGAAAACATAACCGCAAAAGTCAGCAGCAAAAAACAAATCAGCTTGGTCAGGCCGGACAGTTCGTGAATGGGGGTATCCAGCAAGTTATACGAAAAGAGTTTGGCTTTAACGGTCATCGGTCTTTCAACTCCCTTTCGTAATCAATAAATCCCTGCACAAACGCGGTGCCATCCGAAATACCCGCCAATTGAGCCAGGTGAAAAAGCGAAGTTTCCTTCAGGTTGGCTTCGGCAATGACCTGGCTGTCGGTGAGCACCACCGACGCGGCCGTATCCGCAATAATCCGTCCTCCCGCTAAAACAATCGCGCGGGGAGTGTATTCCAACATCAGGTGCATATCGTGGGTGATCAGGATGATGGTAATGCCCAGTTTATTGATCTCCACCAGGAACTCCATAATCTCGGTGTAATGGCGAAAATCCTGCCCGGCAGTCGGTTCATCCAAAATCAGGATTTTGGGATTCAAGACCAGAATGGCGGCAATGGTAACCCGCTTTTTCTGCCCATAACTTAACGCGGAGATGGGCCAATTGCGGAACGGCAGCAGCCCGCAGATCTTAAGCACCTTCTCAATCCGTTCCGCGATTTCATCTTCCGGTACGTTTCGCAGCCGCAGCCCCAACGCGACTTCGTCATAGATCATTGGTTTGGAGATCATCTGGTTGGGGTTCTGCATCACCAATCCAATAATTTCCGCCCGTTCTTTAATGGTTTTGTCCTTGATATCCTCTCCGCGGTAATAAATGGTACCCCGGTCTTCTTTTTCAAAACCGCATAACAGCTTCGAGAGGGTGGATTTCCCGGCGCCGTTTTTGCCGACAATCGAAACCATTTCCCCTTCCCGAATGTCAAAACTGATGTCATCTAATATCTGGCGTTTCCCATCATAGGAAAAGTAAACATGCTCCATCTTCAAAATAGAAGGGTTGGTGTTGCGCCAATCCTGTTTAATAATCGTCTTATGCCAGGTGGTTAACGCCTGGCGTGATAAATCCGTGTTCAGGGTGGTGATATGCCCGGGGAGGGTGTCGCTGGTAACCCGTACACCGGCATATTTTAAGGCTGTTACATAGAGTGGCTCACGAATGCCGGTTTCCTTTAGAATGGTAGACGAAACCAGATCATGGGTGTTCATGTCAGCGATAATACGTCCCTCTTCCAACACGATAACCCGGTCAATCGGGCGGTGCAGCACATCTTCCAAGCGGTGCTCGATGATCACGATCGTTTTTTGAGAAGCCTGATGAATATCATCGATAATTTCAATTGCAGTTTTGCCGGTGGCGGGATCAAGGTTAGCAAGCGGTTCATCAAACAGTAAAATATCGACATCATCAATCATCACCCCGGCCAGCGAAGTTCGCTGCTTCTGCCCGCCGGACAACTCAAATGGGGAAGAGGTCAGCCAGTTTTGCATATCCACCATCTCGGCCACTTTTCCCACCCGGGCGTGCATCTCGGTATGGGGAATATTGTCATTTTCGAGTGCAAAGGCAATATCCTCACCGGCGGTCAGGCCGACAAACTGCCCGTCTGAATCCTGCAAGACCGTCCCGACCATCTTCGACAGTCGAAAGATATCCAGGTTTTTGGTCTCCAAACCGTTAATCTTCAAACTGCCTTTAATTTCACCCTGATAAGAAAAAGGAATTAACCCGTTTAAACAGTGGCCGATGGTACTCTTGCCGCTGCCGCTGGGACCAACGATTAATATTTTTTCACCCGGATAAATTTTCAGGTTAATATCGTGCAGGGTGGGTTCAGCCTGGCTGTAATATTGGAAGGAAAAATTTTGAAATTCGATGACTGCTTGTTTTTCCATGAAGGATGGATTCCGTTTCGTACCATTAAAATAATAAAAAATCCCGGGCCAATACCCGGCCCGGGGTTAATTATAAACCAAAAATAATCGACAGTAGGGACATCCGGCCCTCATCCCCTACCCTTCTCCCATGTTTTGGGAGAAGGGAATTTGACATTATGTAAAAATAGGCAGTCCTAAAAAGAACCTGTATTTTCAAAGGGCGTTAAAGCCTTCTCCCCGATGGAGAGAAGGTTTGGATGAGGGGGTATTACTCCTTACTCAGGCTGCCTTTTTTGGTGCGGGTGGCGGCATAGGCGATCAGCAACAGGGTACCGATCACACCGGCGCTGACAGAGTTCATGATGGCAGCGGTGATGCCCTGGGTGAAGACCAGGTTTACTGGTTCGGAATAAATAAGGATATCCAAAACCGGGGCTACGATTACCCAGGCGATGACGTTGCCAATAACCTGAATGATATTAAAGGTGAGGATGTCTTTGCCCTTAAATTCGCCCAATTCCACTTTGGTGCGTTTAAAAGCGAAACCAAACACAAACCCGGCCACGCCGCTGGCGATAACCCAGCTCCACCAGGGGGAACCGTATTGAATGGCATCACTGAGGGCATGCCCAATGAAAGCGATCAGCGCACCCGCGATGGGGCCAAACAGGGTGGCGAAGAAGGCACCCAGGCCGTACGCGGTTTGGAAACTGGTTTCGGGAATGGGGGAAGGCACTTTCACATACATGAACAATAAAGTAAAAATAGCGGCGCCAAGTCCCGTGGCAACAATGGTTCTGGTACTGACTTTAAACAGATCTTTCATTTTATTCTCCTCGAATGAAACATGGAATGAATTATAAGATAGCTAAATTGTACAAAACATCGCCCATCCAGACAAGCAGGAAATTGGGGGAAAATCGAAAAATTATTTTGGCAGCAGATCGTGATAGCGTTTGATCTTTTCTTCTTTCTTCATGCTGGCGTAACGTGGAGAGGGCGAGGGTAAAACATGATATTCAATATTGGGATAACCCTCCAGGATATGCTTAAATTCGGCTCGGAATTTGCGTTCTACAAATCTACTGGTGAACAAGATGGTTTGGATCGGGTGGCTTGCCACGATTTCAAGAATCGCTTGTTGGTTATATACAATGTTCTTCAAATTGCTGTCTGAATTATTTCCATCCTGGCGTTCACATTGATAGATAATATCGGTAATCGCTATACCATGTTTGGTAAACAAATCTTGTTTGCTTTTTTTGGTCGGCAGGGCAACCCCATACACCGCCTCAATCATCGGCCAGAATTGATTGCGTGGGGTGCCATAAAACCAGTCGTACGCTTCATAGGTATAGGACTTTCCCTTAACCGCCTGCCTTCCGGTAAAACTTCCCAAAATAAGCGTCGTCGCATTGTTGGGTACAAAATTTCCAAAGGGGTGGGTTTCGAGCATGATTTCCTCCGAGGGAGATGGTATCTCTGACTCTATCGTATCGGATTTACACTTGAATTTCAACTTTGATATCAACCGAGATCAAAGTCATGAACCGATTTGCTACAGCCTGCATTTCCATAGATTCTGCTAAGCCGGTATTGTCTATTTTTTTCAAGGTACAGGACGTATTTAATTATTTTCTCTTTATATTATGATTCCCCTGAATTTTGCTCCCCACTATGGTTTAGGGTATTGCATTAATTATTGAATACTTAAAGCAATTTGTAAAGCGAATGATCGAAATTGTGATTCGGTGACTAATCTCACTCAATTCCACTAAACTGTGTTGGTCTACCCGATCAACTCTGCTTTATCCTTCGTGACTTCTTTTTCTTCTTTGTAAATAATTTTTTGTTGGGCACGTAGCTATCATATATCTGTAAAATATAGCTCATCTTGCAAACGACCGATCCCCACACCGGCCTTGCCCAACTACGCTCCTTACCGGTCGATTTCACCAATCACCACTTTCCCCTTGACAAAGAAAACCAAACCAACTATACTGTGCATATATAACATACACAGTATATACAATATATACAGATAACGGTATAAAAAAATATCCGTACCAACAAAAGGAGTTGACGTTGATTCCATTACAAATCAAAAATCTCAATAAGTATTATGAAAAGTTCCATCTGAAAGATGTTTCTTTTAATCTGGACGAAGGGTATATCATGGGGTTTATCGGCAGCAACGGTGCCGGAAAAACCACCACCCTAAAAGCCATTCTGAATATGATCCATACCGATGGCGGCGAAATCCGCATTTTTGGAAAAAATTATAAAGATCACGAACTTGAACTGAAACAAGATATTGGGGTTGCTTTTGGCGGCGTAAATTTTTACACAAAAAGCAAAATCAGCACCCTAACCAATGTCGTCAAACGGTTTTACAGCAATTGGGACGAAGAAACCTATTTTTATTACCTTAAGAAATTTAAGTTAGACCCCGAAAAAAAGATTTCGGAGTTATCCGAAGGAATGAAGGTGAAATACTCACTGACCCTGGCTTTATCCCACCAGGCCAGGCTGCTCATTCTGGATGAACCAACCAGCGGTCTGGACCCGGTCGCCCGGGATCAGCTGTTGGAGACCTTCCAGGAATTAGTCGAAGATGGAACCCGCAGCATCTTATTCTCCACCCATATCACATCCGATTTGGATAAATGTGCCGATTACGTGACCTATATCAATAACGGTGAAATCATCGCCAGCAATACCCGGGATGAATTTCTCGATACGTACCGCATCATCAAAGGTACACAAAAAGATTTTGAAGCCGTTTCCAATAACCTGATCGCCTATAAAAACAATGCCTTTGGATTTACCGGGTTGGTCAAAAAATCCGAATTTAAACCGGTGAATGGGCTCCTGCAGGAAAAACCCAATTTAGAAGATATTATGATTTATTACGCTCGCAGAGAGGAGCTTCTCAATGCTTAATCTACTATATAAAGAATTTAAAGTTTCGATCCATCCCCTCTTTTTTTTGGTCGCCGTTCTGGCTTCAGCCCTGATGTTGATTCCCGGCTGGTTGTACTTCATTGTGCTTTTATATTTTGCCTTTATTTCAATTCCTAATATATTTGCAGCCTATAAAACACAAAATGACCTGATGTTTTCCCTTTTACTGCCCGTCAGACGGCAGGAGATCGTCCAGGCCAGAATGAATGCCATTATCCTATTGGAATTAGCCCATATTCTGCTGACCCTCATTTTTACGATCATCCACCATTTGCTTTACAATCTGCCGATGTATATTTTCGTCGAACCCAATATGGCTTTCTTTGGCCTGGTTTTTTTGATGTTTGGCCTCATGAATTTCAGCTTCTTTCCACTCTATTTCAAATCGGCGCATAAATATGGCCTGGCAGCGGTCGCCATCAATGCGGTGGGGGTTCTGTTTGCCGCCGCTGTTGAATTGCTGGTGTTATTCAACAAGACTGCTCATGAAATTATCCACAACACCAGTGGAAACTACACCCAGATTCACTGGTTCATCCTGGCAGGCGGCATCCTGATGTTTGTTGTTTTGAATTGGTTCGCCTACAAACTATCCTTGAAAGAATTTGAAAAGGTTGATGTATCTTGAACATCATCATCTCCAATACATCGGACAAACCGATCTACCAACAAATATACGAACAAATCAGCAGCCAGATCATTAACGGTGAGATCAAAACCGATGCGGCACTGCCAAGCATTCGTACTGCGGCAAAAGAACTTCGCGTCAGCATCATAACCGTCAAAAAAGCCTGGGAAGAATTGGAACGTTACCACTTCATTTATACCCGCACCGGAAAAGGCTGCTTTGTCTCCAATCTCAGCCAGGGAGACAAAGAATCGATGAAACAAACCCTGGCCGAAGAACAAATGAAAAAGGATATCCTTTATTATCAGGAATTGGGGCTTACCGTTGATGAAGTTACCGATTTGGTAAAAGACTGTTGGGAATAAACCCAATAATAAGCCAGTTCTATCCAGATAGTTGAAACCAAAGACTACGCGGATAAACATGATTATCGCCAACCAGATCGAGGACAATGAGAATGGCGGCAGTAAAGCCGCCATTCCTGGTAAATCCCAAAAAATTACTTCACATTGGTCCCGTCACTGTTACCCAAACAACTGAGATTGCCTCTTTGCGGTGGGAGAAGGAAAACCAAATTTCCAGCTAAACAACCAAATAGTTTTTTTTGAATCGACATGGAATTTTTGATCCCAAAGAATTCGATACACGACAATATTTTTATTTACTAAACAGATAAACATATCCGAATTAGTATTATTCGTTACCAAAAAATGTTACAATCTAATTAATTCCCGAAAAATTCTTCGCCCATCAAAATATTTAATGCTATGAAATTCGAAGATATATAACTTCATATGATTCTTTAATTTGCTTTCTTCTTGAAAAGTGATAAGGAGAACAAGGTTATGAAAAACAAAATTTCATTTTCCGGTTTTGTTTTCGTTTTGATCATATGTTTGAGTATGCTGGCAGGTCCCAGCAGTATGTCCCAGGCACAGCTTAATGGTGAGGGTACTATCTATCTGCCCCTAATCATAAGGAACTTTCCCATCACACCCCTCGCACCAGTATTAAATACAATCGATAATGGGGATGGGAACGGTAGTTATACAGTCATCTGGAATTCTTCCGAAGGAGCGAACACTTACACACTCCAGGAGGATACGAGTGCCTCATTTTTAAGTCCGACGAATATTTATGAAGGCTCCGGCACATCAATGCAAATTTCCGGGATGGAGATTGGCACATATTATTACCGCGTCAAAGCAATTAATTCCTACGCCAGCAGTGGTTGGAGTAATATTGTTTCGGCGGTGGTAACAGAAGCTCTGCCTAACTGTCCACAGTCAGGGATTTGGAGTGGAACAACCAGCCAAGGTAAGGGTATATCCTATATCGTTAACAATTCACCGGAATGCCAGATTGAATCGAGCTCCTTGATTGTTGGCTGGAGTACAGGTTGGAGTGAAGGTTGTACTGGGGAAGGTTGGACAAGTGTTAATATCCCCATTGATATTTATGAAGACCAATTTAATTATTCTGATTCCTCCACAAATGCGAAACTAGATGAAATCCATGGTACTTTTACTTCATCGGATATCGCTAACGGCACGTTTCAAGTTGAATACACGGTGTATTCTCCTTATACCAAAATTTGCTCGTCAGGTGTTGTTGGTTGGCAAGCCGAACCATTCTATGGGTTGGATGGTTCGGTGGAGGCTATCCATATTCAACCTGATGATAACAAGATCTTGATTGGCGGTACCTTCAGGTTTGTGAACGGCGTTGAACGCAGATATCTCGCTCGTTTGAATTCGGATGGCAGCCTGGATGCGAGCTTTAATGCAAATGTGGGTGACGATGTTTATTCCATTGCGCAGCAGCCTGACGGTAAAATTCTAATCGGGGGATACTTTGAATACGTGAATGGCGTCGCACACAAAAGCATCGCCCGTTTGAACTCAGATGGCAGTCTGGATAATAGTTTTAATGCAAACCTTTTATTCCCCATTGTAGATTCATTGTTTCCAATTAATAAAATAATTGTACTGCCAGATGGTGACATCTTTGTGGAAGGATTATTCAATCGAGCAGATGGAGAGATAAGAAATTATGTAGCCCGGCTGAACGCCGATGGCAGCCTGGATGACAGTTTCAACGCAAATATCCAATGGGCAGGCGGTGTTGGGGCAGAGATTGCACTTCAAGGTGATCAAATTTATATCGCGGGTGTTTTTGATAGTGATGGTTCCGCTCACCCAGAACTTGTCCGTGTAAATCAGTATGGAAATATAGACGAGAGTTTTTCTTCCTACACTCATATGGGATATCTGCCGGGGCTAATTGTTATCCAGCCTGATGGTAAGATCATTAACACAGACGGTGAGAGCATTCTTCGTTTTGATGACAATGGTTTAGCCGATGCCAGTTTTAATGCACCACTGCCAGATGACAGGCCGCTAACAATGTCGATGTATACCGATGGAAAGATTATTGTGGGTGGCTATTTCGTCAATTTAGATGGCCAATCGTTTCCGTATATCTGCCAGTTATCTTCTAATGGAACGTTGAATCCAACCTTCAAACCCGAACCAAATGATTCGGTTTTTGCTCTGGCTGTTCAACCCGATGGCAAGATTTTGGTTGGCGGCAGTTTTTCTGAAATTGGTGGTCTTGAACGATTTAATTTTGCCCGCTTAAACACCGATGGGAGTGTTGATACAACATTCAATCCAAGCCCGTAATTTTGGATTTATAAAGGTATTCCGAATACAAGAAATCCACCTCGGCATCAGGTCTGTTTTAATTAAGCAGCCAAAATCATAAATGCAACCAATGGTTGCTAAAATTCAACTTAAAATTGGTTGTCTATATTTTCGCATGGTTTAAGATATAGTTATTCTAAGATGGAGGTGTCACGATGACATTAGGTGAAAAATTAGTACAATTAAGAAAAGAAGAATCGATATCCCAAGAAAAATTCGCAGAAATGATGAATGTATCAAGACAGGCAGTTTCAAAGTGGGAGTTAGACCAATCCATCCCTGAAATGGAGACCTTAATTGCGATTTCAAACTATTTTAATGTGAGTATGGATTATTTACTGAAAGAACAAATTGATGGTGTAGAAGATAACCACGTAAATACAGGTATTGAAGAAACAATCCAACCAGAAAAAGCATCAAACGGTTTTGATTTTTACAAGATAACCGTGTTAATCATTCTTGCCATAATTATGACCGCATTTCGATTTTTTATTACAGGGGATTCGGAAACCGGTTTGTTATTAGCCGGTTTGGCCGGTGTAATCAGTATCGGTGTTTTTCTTGCTAAAGTGTATCTGCAAAGATCAACAGAAAAAAATTAATGATAGAAGGTGTTTGTTGGGGAAGGTTTGCAAACCCTCCCCAACAAACAAAAAGAAAAACACCGCTTTTTCAAGCGGTGCAACTGTGCCCCCGGAGGGACTACTCGCCTGTCCTCGGTACGGGGAAACCCCCAACCAACTGATTATGTCTCCCCTATGGGGACTATCCCCAACGGGATGAGAAGTCAGCTTAACAACAAAAAACACCGCTTTTTCAAGCGGTGCAACTGTGCCCCCGGAGGGACTCGAACCCCCAACCAACTGATTCGAAGTCAGGTACTCTATCCATTGAGCTACGAGGGCATTGTTTTGTTATTATACCGCAATTTTGTCATTTTAATGCAAAAGTCGGGTTTTGTTTTCTCCGTATGCGTTCGGAGTAGGTTGCCAAAGTTTCGATCCCAGACAACAATCGCTCTCGACAAAAGCCCGGCTTTGAAGGACAGTCGCGAATTTTTTTGTTGGGCACGCGGCGTTCAAGTCGCTGTGAGGTTGGTTTTTATTTTTTTCTTCGTGTGAATTCGTGTGCTTGGTGGTTATTTTCAATTCTTTGTTGGGACGTGGCTGTCGTATCACTGTGAAATTCTATCTTATCTAGAAAATTACCGATCTGATCGATTGGACTTGCCCAACCTATCCATTTTATTTTCTCCGGTATCATTTTTATTTACGCTCTTTTTACGCCATCTTTACAACAAGACTGTCCGATTTGTGCTACACTGTTTTCAAGCAAGGATGCACATTAACATCAAACGATAAAGGCAAACCCGGTGAAAACCGGTGACGCAAAGCTATGGGTCTAACACCTTCCGGGGAGGGAGGTTATGACTGCCAGGCCGCCGAATTGATCGAATCGTGACTCTGTCATGGAAGACAGTAAACTCATCGCCATCAAAGCAAAAAGCGGACCTGGAAATTAATTTTCCAGGTTTTTTTATTCGATCAGTCGGGTCCGTGTTTTTCTTGCACGGCAATTTTCATTTTTATATGGATCGACAAGGGCAAACCCGGTGAAAGCCGGGGACGCAAAGCCATGGGTCTAAACCCTTCCGGGGAGGGAAGGATATGACTGCCAGGTTACCGAAACCTTATTCGCTCACAAATTTCCAGTTGGTTTCTTCGTTTTTTGAAGCCCTTGTCTCCAAGTTAGTTTAAAGGGCATAAACGATGAAACGACTGTATTTTTTTACCTCAATCTTATTTGTAAGCGCCATCATTCTGATGGCTGGTTGGCTTCCGGTATCCGCTGAAAATATTCAGCAAATCGCCGTATCCAGTGACGAACCCAATTCCGGTTTTTCGGTATTTTTACCTGCATTGGTCAATGGCACCAGTTCCGCTGAAAAAAATCCACCCGCCGAAACCGATCCGTTTGATCTGTTTGTAAACTCAGTCACCAATGGCGTTTCAGATCAATTGGTTGGGGTGTACGTGGAAGATGTGTTGGCCATGCCGGTTGTTCAGCAGCCTGCCGGAAATGCCGGATACATCAGTTCGGCACCCAATACGATCACGCAGTTTGCGGCAGCAACCAATTTTGGCACCACCGGTTTGTTGGCACATAACACCCACGCCGGCGCAAAATTTTATGATCTCGAAATTGGGCAGGAAGTAGATATCATTCTTGGAGATGGCAGCACCAAGGCCTACCGCATCGAAAGCATCCGCCAGTTCCAAGCCCTGGAGCCCACCAGCCCCTACAGTGATTTTATTGATCTCGAAACCAATGAACGCCTGACCGCCACCCAGTTGTTTTACCAGGTCTACACCGGCGAACATCATCTCACATTCCAAACCTGTTTGGAAAAAGACGGCAATTATTCCTGGGGACGCACCTTCGTTATCGCAACCCCGATTTATTAAAGGTTTTATCGTTTTTTATGCCCCTCCCCCTTATGAAACCGCGTGCTTGAGCGAGCACGCGGTTTTCTGTTAACGCATAATAACTGGCAAATAAACCGTCCCGCCGCTGGTAATGGGGATGCCGGGCAAAACAGTGATGGTAACCGTGACGGGTTCACTGTTCAACACGCCATCGGTGGCAGCATAGGTAAAACTGTCAACGCCAATAAAGTTAACTTCCGGAATATAGGTAAACGAACCATCAGCGTTGAGCGTTAATGCACCAAACTGAACGTCATCCACCAACACCGCGGTTATGGGGTCATCGTTCAAATCCATATCATTCGCCAATACGCCGGGTGCGGCAGTTTGATAGGTAACGTTCTGCACAGCATCTTTATACACATCACCACGTGCCAATGGCGGAAAATTGACCATACAGACCGGTTCTTCCAGCCAGGGTGTAAAATCGATCAATCCGGTCACGCTGTCACCCAGGCCATCCGGGTTAAAACTGGGATGATACGGCCCGCTGGGGTCACCCCACCAGTTATAGGGAGCGAACATTTCCAAAGCGGTCACATTTGAATACATGCCCTTGTTATTTTCCGAGATGAGGTTGCACAAGGCCTGAAGATGGGTAAATACACTATCCGTACAGGTTGTCCCACCGCACTGCAGCAGGGTGATGCCAAAATCAAACCCGCGCACGGTATTAGCATTGATATTTACGTTAACATCTTTCACACCATGTCCCGCTTCTGCATCTATCCCAATGGTCCCCGTATTATCTGTGCCATTAAATAAAACCTGGTTGTTTTCTGCAAAGATGATATTTTCGCCTTCAGTTTTCACGCCTTCATTCGGCAGTCTTGATTTTTCATCCAACGTGTTTACAACACTGGGTGAAGGCACTGCGCCTGGCGGATCGGTGAGGATCATGCCAAAACCGGAATAACCGACCTTAAAAATCTCAAACTGATTGTCGATATACCGTCCGCTGCCGTCATAAACATACAGGCCGATTTGTGCCTCGGTCACCGTATTCCGCAGCACATCCACATCGGCATAATAATTTAAGATGCTGGTGGCAACAACTCTGTTATCCGGATTGGTGCTGATAAAACCAATATCATCCACGCTGTTGCCTTCAATCGTTCCGGTTAATAGATCCCCCCAGACCTGAATACCGTTTTGCACAACCAGGCTGGTATGCCCCTGTCCGGTAACATGATTGTTGGTGATATTGACCGCCAGGGGGGTATCCGCTAACGCACTGATGGCCATCGCGTTTTTCTGGAAATCCTCAATGGTTACCTGATCCACCGTAAAGGAGCGGTTGGTTCCATCGTTGTTATAAACAAACAAAGCCAAACCATTATCATCCATTGTGATTGGGGAGGATTTGATGCGGGTAATGACCGTGTTTTTCACAGCTCCGCCCGCATTCTGAAAAGCAATCCCCATAAATTTATAATTGCTATTCCCACGGCCTGCCCCATCCACAGTGAAATGATCTACGGTAACATGATCGGCCTGAATACAAATCACGGGGTGTGCATTGTAATTTGGATTAGTAACCGCAAAACATGTTGGGATCAGTTCGGGGGCTAAAAGAATTGTGTTTTCACCCTGCCCAATCAGGGAAATGTTTTGGTTAATGAGCAAATTTTCTTCGTAAAGCCCATCTTTCACCAAAACCGTGTCATCCGGCAGGGCATGATTAATCTCCGCCTGAATGACGGATCCAATTCGCCGGCTGTTGGGATATAGACCATTTACATAAGAACGAATATTTTCCGGCGGGTTTGTTCCCACCATCACCGCCTGATCAAATATATTTTCATTCCAATAATCGGCCCAATTAAACTGGCTGTTATCATAATCACCACGCACAAGGATATGCTCTGCTGCATCAGTAAACTGATTTCCATAAATGATTGCACCGCCCACCGGATAAACATAGATTGGTGAACTGGCAATCGAACCCGTAAATTGGAGGGTTGGCTGGAGAGGGAAACCATCAAAAACGTTATTGGTCATCAAACGACCTGTTACAGGACCGGAATAACCCGCACCATTGTAAAGATCAATAAAGCCATCTTCAATCCGGTTCTGATTGATGGAATACTCCTGTAGGTGCGAACTTCCGCTGGCTTCATCAAAACGCCAATCATTAAAAACAAGAGCCGTAGACTGGTTAGCCAAAACATGGCTGTACTGTAGGGTAAACGCATTCCCAATAACTTCAATGGTTTTGCCGATAAAATCCGGATGCTGCGAAAGCTGCAAACCGGACACGGTAATTTGGTCCGCTTCCACAAACAAACCGGAGGGGCCAAAATCATTGGTCGCATTTAACTGCACCTGGGCCAGCACGCTTGAGTAGGAGGATACTGGTAACCCATTATCGTCTACCCCTACAATGGAGAGGTTTGGTTTATCGACCGGAATAAATAAACCAAACTGGTAGGGGCCGCTGCCATCAAACAAATAACGGTTTTCAGCTATTTCATTATAAACACCAGGGTGCACATAAATTGAATCACCAGCCTCAGCGGCATCAATCGCGGCCTGGATATTGCCATCGGTATGCAAGATCATTGGTGTGGTAGCGGGCAATAAACCCAACCAGGGTGAATAATTGACATCTTCCGATACGCCATCCCCGCTGCTCGGTCCAGTTAAGTCTCCCCACCAGTTCATTCTTGCATCCACGGGGCTGTGATAGGTAAAGACGCCATTACTATTCCCTGAAAAATCGTTTTGGTGCATTACCACAACCGATGTATCTGTTGAGTCTACCCCCACCCGAACGGCATCGGTGCAACCATGAACAGTATTTCCGTAAAGTTGGGCTCTTGTACCAGTTCCATTTTGGGTGGTAACCAAAACCCCAGCCGAGCTTAAACCGCCCAAAGTTTCTCCAATGTTTCCGCTGATGGTATTGCCCTTCAAAAGAACCACTGCCCCACCATCCACTTCCACGGCATAGTCTACCCAATCCCCGCTTCCTTTGCCGGTATAGGCATTATCGGAAATGATGGTATTGCCGATACCGGGGCCCGACACAAGCACGCCCGTCCTGCCGATATTTAAGAAAGTGTTGTTAGCAATCGTCATATTTTGACCAAGGTTGGCTACTGCCGTACCCTGGTAACCCGGATAAGAAATATTTTTGAATGTCACGTTTTGAATCGTTCCGCTGCCAAAAGAGCGGATTGCCTGATGAATATTTTTCCCCAGACCGTCCAGGGTAACATTATTCAAATCGAATACAAATCCGTCATTCACCACAAACCATCCGGCCGCATCCCCGCTGGCTTCCGTATCATCAAGTGGTTTGAAAATCGTGCCGGATTGGCTTTCACCCGTGATGGTAATATTTTTATCGATCAAAATTTGTGGTTCCAAATATTCACCATTGTAGGCAAAAATGCGGCTGTTATCTGCTGCCAATTTCACAGCAGCATGAATTTTTAAACCAGGTGAAACAAGGTAATCGCCGCTTATTACATCTTGGATGGTTGCGAAATTTTGTGCACTAACAAACAAGATGGTGGCCCGCGCCTGAACAAAGGTGGTGTAATAAACACTTAGATTGGGTTGTGAGCTGTTGGTAACCAGATACCGAAATTCACCCATATCCAGATTGGTAACCGGGTATGGTTCACTTGGCGAAGCAAAGTTTTCGATTTCAACATAAATGGGCGGATTCTCCTGAATTGTATTTAGACCGGTCAGCGTAACACCATCCACCCCACCCGGATGAAACTCACCCAAGGTATAAATGCCAATCCCACCCCAGGCATTTCCCGAGGTCAAAATGTCGTTCAAGTCAATATTCTGTGAATCCGTAATGGCAATTCCCACGCCTGCCACCGACCCGGTAGAACGAATGTTATTCAAAACAGCCGTATCAACCCCATTTAAATCGACACCGCTGCGCGCCATTTGGTTCACGGTAACATACTGAAGGGTAAAGTTATTTACACCGCTAATTTTTATTCCGTAGTCATTTCCATTTTGTACGGTAAAAAACCCTAAGATGACATTACTGGCAGTAACGGATATGGCATACCCGGTATGGCCAGAAGCATCAATGATAACCCCATCACGCGATTCGCCAATCAAACTGATTGGTTTATTCACCCAAATTACCTCGGCATAAATCCCATTTTTTACAGAGATTACATCACCATCCACAGCAGCATTAATCGCGGATTGAATGGTGGTATAAGCACAGTCAACGGGACAAACCTCCCTGGTTTCTGCCAATACCACACTCCCCGGTAAAACAAAAATAAAACAAACAATCACCAACAAACAAATAACAAAAGAATTTCTTTTGAATCCATTTTCTCTCACCATTAAATACCTCCCCATACCCCGGAACCGTTTACGGATTTGTCAATTTAGTTTGAAAAAATTGCCTTTTTCCCACTTCAAAAAACCTCCTTGTTTTTTGAGACACTTTGGGTAAATTAAAAAGAAAAACCGGCTGAAATACGGAGCAGCCGGTTGCACCACTGGCTAAACAATACGTCAGGTGCCCAAATTCCGCTGAACGGGGTGCTCTTTACCCCGCACGGATACGTATCATCTCATCGCCGCTTGCTTTTTTAAGGAATGGAACTCTTAACGATCCATCAATTAAAAGTTTCATTTTTGACTCTATATAAAAAATAGTAGCGTTTTTTAACTTAAAAGTCAATAAAAACACAGAAAATCTAATCTGTTTTTAACCAAAAAACAAACAAATTGCTAACAAAAATAGGCTGACCCGTTTTGGACCAGCCTATTTTGAAATTAGAATTTATTGAAACTACCGGACAATAAATGGCAGGTAAATCTGAACCCCACTGGTAACAGGGATTCCAGGCGCAACAGTAATGGTCACTGTCACCGGAGCGCTGTTTGCTTCACCGTCTGTCGCATAGTAGGTAAAACTGTCAAAACCAACATAATTGACATTCGGAACGTATGTAAATGAACCATCTGCGTTTAAGGTTAAGGTACCATTGCTAACATCCGTTACCAAAACCGCTTCCAATGAATCATCCACATCCGCATCCGTATCGTTGACCAAAACACCTTCAGCAGTTTCAATTTCAAGCGTGATGTTTTGGACCGCATCGTAGGCATCCGCCACAGCCACTGGAACCTTGTTTACAGGGGTAACTGTAATGGTCACAATTGCTTCATCAGACCAACCGGTTTTGGCATCGTTGGGATGGGTAACGACCTGGTATTCAAAGGTATCATCACCCACAAAACCTGCATCCGGAACATAAGTGAAGGATCCATCCGCGTTTAAGGTTAATTGTCCGTGTTGGGGCTCTACGAGCAGAGCAACCGCATAAGGAAGCGTCTCAATGCCGGTGTCATTGGTTAAAACACCAGGGGCCGCTACCACCAGGGTTGTATCTTCGGGTGTGGAATAGGCATCATCCACTGCACCGGGGCCAACCACAGGCACAATCGGGCAAAGCAGTTCGTTATCCACGGCAGCACAGACCTGGTAATCACCATGCATATCAGGCGCAGTGAAAACGCTGGAAACAGCACTGTTAACCGTCAGGCCGCTGGTTGGGTTCACGGTACCGCCATCAGGGGCTGTGAAACTGACCAAGAGACCCTGGGGAATGTAACCATCGGCAGCCGTTGAAACGCCAGCCGAGTTCATTACCAAGTTGGCTTCCAAATCAGCAGACATGCCGGGTTCGAGCACGGTTGGATCAGCGGTCAGGCTCAAAACAATCCATGGATCCGCGTCAACAGCGCCAGCGCCGGTGCTAACTGCAACGGCGTCACAACCCGTGGTTTCTGGGCCAGCGTTGCAGCCAAACCAGTTGTTTTCAGCACTCACAGCGGCTACGGATTGATTAACCAACCCGCCATAAGCAGAACCATCGGTACCGGTGTAAGTTTGTTCGTTTCCAAAAATACGGTTGAAGTTGATCACCACATTGGTCGGGCCAGCGTTTAATTTGCCGGGTTCACCCAAGCGGATACCACGTTCATTGCCGGTAAAGGTGCTGTTGGTAATAAGTACATTATCCAATGTAGCTGGAACGGCGGCATATGATCCATCATCACGAGCTTTTACCAGAAGACCAGTTCCTTCTTTATAACCAAGCCCATTTCCATCAACAATGATGTTATTGAAGGTGAGGTTTTGATAATCACCATTTTTTAAATTAACGTCAATACCTGCATTCCAGTCGTTATTCCAGAACCCCGTGCTGCCGTTATCCAAAACTGAAACGTTTTCGAAAACTGCGTCGGAAAGTTTTTCGATATACGCGCCCTTATAATCATTGTTATTAAAGGTGGTATTGAAAACATTTACATACTGCAGCGTACTGGCTTCACCAACTGTTACCGCTTTTGCTATATACCAACCATAATCGCAGCCATCAAATGCAGAATTAACAACATCCAAATATTTCACATCGGCTGTTGTGGCGACTTTAAGACAGGATTCGTTTTCATTAAAATCTGTATCCGCACTACCAATTACTTTCACGTTATCCAATTTTAAGTATGCAAGATTACCTAAATTCAAACCATACACACCAACCGGTTCAATACGTAAATCTTGTAAAAGTAATGGTTCGACCTCGGAAAGACCGGAAGCAGACACTGTTACAACTGCACTGTTAACCAATTTTTTAAGAATAGTGTTGTCGGCAGGATCATCGCCATTGCCTTCGCCATAGATTTTCAGGTATTTATTTACCGTGAAATTCTGCTCGTATTCACCAGCTAAAATGACAAAGGTGTCACCAGCATATGTTTCATCAATAGCTGGTTGAATTAATGCGCCATCAATATTCCATACAAACGGCCCGGTCAGCGTTTCATCCAGCGTCAATGTCGCATCAAGACCTTCGATTAAGAAATCAACCGGGTTGTTGATTAACTGGTTTCCAGACAAAACATTTAGTTGAATGGTAGCGGCATTTGTATTCAGTTCATTATCTTTGACATATACTGCCGCATTGGTTGAGTTTTGAATAGTGATATCTTGGATTTGAACAACACTCGAATTTCCATTGGATGAATACCCATCAAAATTGTTCGCAAAAACCCCATAATCACATTGATCAATCACACCACCATTGACGGTCACAAAATTGGATGTGGGATCATTCCAGAAATTGATACCGTAATCAAAACCGGTGATATTGTTGTTTTGGAAGTTTGTTTCAACAGCAACATTGATGGAGGAAATCAAGATACCGTCTTGAACATTCGTTGCAGGAAGCGCTGTAAATGTGTTGTCAGATACTTCAAATGGTGTACTAGTTCCAGACATGAGGTTATAGAATAAACCTCTCCGGGTTACTTCAATCGTATTGTTCTTAATACTGGCTGTCGAACCAGGATTTGGCCGTTGATAATTACCGGTTTGAATACCTACGCGACCACGGGTAATAACGTTATCTTGAATATCAACATAAAAACTATTGTATACCAAGATTCCAATACCCCAGGTATCTGGATTGAGATTGTCAATCCAGTTCTTTTGAATATAGTTCTCTGATGTCGCTACATTATCACCGTTATACATATAAATTGAAGCAAACGAAAAATTCTTTAGGATGTTATTTTCAATACGAATTTCTCCTACGCCATCAAAAGCAGCAATACCGATTCCTGCATCAACATTTGATCCTCGTACATCTACCTCACTGGTTAAAGCCGGATTATCACCGTCAAATAAAAACCCATCAATGGTAATTCCGTCTGCTTCCAGATACCACATCAAGGTATCATCCACTGTGTCACCAGGCACTTCCAGTAAGATGATTGCTTCAGAGTTCCGTGTATCTGTATTAGGATTTACACCAGCGTTTGGACCAAAAACGTTTAACGCTTTGTCAATCACAACATCTTCAACGTAGGTGCCACCCGCTACACGAACGGTTTCTCCAGCTTCGGCTGCATTCACCGCGGTCTGTATCTTAAGGTCAGGATCAACATAAAAGGTAGCCAAAGAAACGGATTTGATTGAGAAAGAGCTCAGATCTCCTGAGAGTAAAGCATCAGCATACAGAACTGCTGCTGCCTTCGCTTCAGCGAATGAGACATAATAAGATTCTCCAAGTCCCAATGATGTTTTTAATACGTAATCATAATTACCGGGATCAAGATTGGTAATTTCATAAGTAGCATTTCGTTCCGTGTAAATATGCGTCGGTTCTCGAAAATCGTTGTTAACAAACACGACATTATCAGAACCACCTGGATAAGCCGCACCAGAAGCCGCTACCATAACACCAGCTGAGAAAGTTGTGAAATGGTTGCCTTCCGAGATGGAATTACTTATGAGAATATCATTTGAATCGGTGATGCTGAAGCCATTCCCATAGGAAGCGGTATAGGCTTCAACTGCATCTACAGTGGCATGATTAACACCATTTAAATCAACATTGGTGTTTCCACTGGCTTGTACAATCACATTTTGAACCACCACGTTTGTGCTATTACTGATTTTTAACCCATAGGTTTCCGCATTTCGTAATGTAAAGTTTTCAAAAACCAGTCCGTCAGCAGTAGCAGCGATACCATAACCACCTGTGTCCTGCGGGTCGATAATGACACCAGTTTTGGATTCACCACTTAAGGTTAGCGGTTTATTGATGCGTAAATATTCATTGTAGGTGCCATCTTGGACAAAAACGGTATCCCCATCCGCTGCCGCGTCAATTGCTGCTTGAATGGACATGCCTTCATCTAATATAAAAGCACCATCTGATAGCCGTTGAACAACAGATTGTTCAGGATTAGCAAGTCCCAATGCAAAACTAACGGCATCAGCTGCGGTGATTTGATACCAGGTATGATAAGGTCGAATAGGATTTCGAACAATAAAACCAAAACCTTCCGCGGTAAAGTTGACAACGGGTTTTGTGGGATCAGCTTCGTTTTCCGTATAAACCTTGTTTGTTTCTGAAAAACTATTGGTCCCTGTTAAAGTTACATTATAGGAACCTCCAGGAGGATACCAGTTTCCGCCTGCCATAACAGCCAAACCACCCCAGGCATTCCCAGTCGTGGTAATGTTTTGTACTGTAATATTACTCGAATCGGATATACCAATCCCAGCTCCATAAACGGCATTTTCTACAATCACACCATCGATTAATCCACTGGTAATTCCATTCAAATCAAGATTGGAACGATAAGAATCTCTGATCTTAACATTGGAAATAGTAAAAGAGGTGTCCGTAACATCGTCAACTTTGCTAACTTTGATTCCATAATTACCAGGTCGTGTTCCACCTGTATAGTTGTTTGGTCCAACAACTGTTAAGTCACTTATAACCACCCCATCAGCACGCACACTAACACCATAACTGGTGCCTGCACTACTATCAGTATCAATGATTACCAGATCACGATCCTCACCAACCAGTGAAATCGTTTTGGTAATGCTTAACGCTTCATAATAGGTACCGGCGTGGACATAAACTGTATCGTTATCTGATGCAGCATTGATTGCAGATTGAATGGTTGAATAGGTACAACCTGATGCGCATACATCCAAGTTAGCAGCACTTACCGCCCCACTTGGCATAGCAGTAAAGGCACCCAATGCCAACAATAAACTTAAGAAAACATATATACCTTTAGTAAAAATTGATTTATTCATTTAAAAAATCCCCATTTTTTAGAATTGATTTGATTTGAACCAGGTAATTTCCCCTTACCCACCCTACATGGTAAATACACTTAAAATATCCCCACCCAATAAACCTCCTTGTTGTTTCCTTCCGTACCATTGGATTAAAAAGAAAAAACCGACTGAAATACCAAATTGGCAGCCGGTTGCACCACTGGCTCAACAATATGTCAGGTGCCCAAATCCCGCTTATTCAGGGAATCCCCTCCCTTTCGCGGACACATATTGTTTCAACGCCTCTTGCCGTTTTATGGGTGAATCCGTTTTTTTTTGATAGACCCACCTTTAAAGAATTAATTTCTTTACGTGATATTAACGCATTTTTTACGGGATGTCAAACAAAATCCGGACCAGTTTCTAACTTTTTATAAACGATTACGGAAAATCTCTTTGGAATTTTGCAAAAAAAAACAGAACCAGGCATTTAACATTCCAAATGCGTGGTTTCTTTCTCCGGTTAATTTCATCTGATAATTACGTTGCCACCTCATGTGAACAATCACTTTTTTGGGTATTAGGTAAAGAACTCAAATTAATTTACCAACTATATACAAAACATTATACAAAATAGATAAATCATTTGACGAAACTTATACAAAACCATATACTGATGACAATAAAGGTAAGTTTAGTCTGATTTTATAGGAGTTACAAAATGAAACGTTTAACCGTATTTTCACTTTTTATCGTTGTCGCATTGGTATTGGCTGCTTGTGCACCTACCAATAATGTTGTCCCTGTTACTGGTGAGAACTCTGAACCAGAAGTAATGGCAGAACCAACCATGGTTCCTGAACCAACCGAAGAACCGGTGATGGCAAAAGATATTCCCACCATTGCTGTAGAAGACGGCCGTTTTACCACCTTAGTAGCAGCCTTAGATGCAGCAGGTCTGGTTGAAACTTTACAGGGTGAAGGCCCATTCACAGTTTTCGCCCCCACTGACGATGCTTTCGCAAAATTACCGGAAGGCACCGTAGAAGCCTTATTATCAGATCCGGAAGCACTGACCAATATCTTGTTATACCACGTTGTTTCCGGCAAAGTTATGGCAGCTGATGTCGTCAACTTAACCAGCGCTGAAACCATCAATGGTACCGACGTACAAATTATGGTCAAAGACGGTAATGTTTTCCTCAATGATGCTCAGGTTATCATTACCGATATTGAAGCTTCAAATGGTGTCATCCACGTAATAGACACAGTGCTCTTACCTCCTGGAAACATTGTTGAAACTGCTGTCGCTGATGGTCGTTTTACCACCCTGGTAGCCGCAGTACAAGCTGCAGGTTTAGCTGACACCCTATCCGGTGAAGGTCCCTTCACAGTCTTCGCCCCCACCGATGAAGCCTTTGCAAAATTACCCGCTGGAACCGTTGAATCCTTATTGGCAGATCCAGAAGCATTAGCCAACATATTACTCTACCATGTCGTTCCCGGCAAAGTGCCAGCCAGTGATGTAGTCGGATTAGATTATGCATTGTCCGCGCAAGGTGCGCCAATTGATATCACTGTAGAAGACGGAAATGTATTCGCCAACCAAGCACAAGTTGTTTTACCCGACATTTTTACCAGCAACGGTTTGATCCACGTCATCGATGAAGTTATCTTACCACCATCCAATATTGTTGATACTGCTGTCGCTGATGGACGTTTTACCACACTGGTAGCCGCAGTACAGGCTGCAGGTTTAGCTGAAACCCTATCCGGCGAAGGCCCCTTCACAGTCTTTGCACCCACCGATGATGCTTTTGCCAAGCTGCCAGCTGGCACCGTAGAAGCTTTATTAGCTGACCCGGAAGCATTAACAAATATCTTGCTCTACCATGTCGCTGATGGCCGCGAAATGGCAGCCGATGTCCTTGGAATGGAAAAAGTCGCCACCTTACAAGGGAAGTCGATCATGGTCAAACAAGATATGGGTAATGTATATCTGAACGATGCTCAGGTTCTAATTACCGACATCCTGACCAGTAACGGCGTCATTCATGTCATCGATACAGTCCTCATCCCACCGTTGGATATTGTTGAAACAGCAGTAGCTGATGGCCGCTTCACTACCCTGGTTGCCGCAGTACAGGCTGCTGACCTGGTAGAAACCCTGCAGGGCGAAGGTCCCTTCACAGTTTTCGCCCCGACTGATGATGCCTTTGCCAAGTTACCCGCTGGCACAGTAGAAAGTTTACTCCTGCCGGAAAACTTGGAACAACTGACCAACATTTTGCTCTACCATGTTGTTCCCGGTAAGGTGATGGCAGAAGATGTTGTCTCCTTAACCGAAGCTGAAACCGCCTTAGGCGAAATGCTCAATATCAAAGTCGAAGATGGCAAAGTTTATATCAATGATGCAATGGTCATCATCACCGACATCGAAACAAGCAATGGTGTCATTCATGTCATCGACAGTGTGCTCTTACCACCACAATAAAGTTACTATCTTTTATCGGTAGTTTATTGGTAGATTGGATGGGTTGTCGGCCCTCCCCTGGTTGATAACTCATCCCGTTATTATCCTTCTCCTTCTAATTTGGGTCTCTCAAGCACATCCCCTGGAATTTTCCAGGGGATGTGTGATTTAAAAAAAATCGACATTTTATCAAATCAGCACCTTTTGAGAAGAAACTCATCAACAATTTTCAAGTGGTATTCGCCCCCATTTCACACAGATATACAGAGATACTGAGCAACAGAGAAAAGATTTTTAGATTTACTATTCTGCACTTCGTTCTTCTGTGCTTCTGTGTAAAAACACCAATCGACAATACTGAAGGTGGGTTGTTTGCAATCTATATTAAGTCAAATTCAATTACCGATACAATGACGCTTGATTCTCACAAACCAACCCACCACACATAAGTGTTTTATTTTTATCTTCGCTTCTGTATATCTGTTAATCTGTGTGATTTTTTAACTTCAACAAAAACAAACCTCCCGTTGAGAAACCAGTTTACAGGGTAAACACTAATTTCATCAACGGGAGGATATTGATTTTTTAATTTCTTCGTGTGTTTAGTGTGCTTGGTGGTTATTTTCTCTACGGCAGCACCAAAACAGCACTCAATGCCAACTGCAGCACGGAGCCCGGCACAAAGGCCAATGCTACCACGGCCACAGCGCATACTGCGATCACAATACTGACCCAGGGATTGATCTTTAAGACCGGTTCACCCGGTTTCATGAACATATTTACGACCACTCGCAAATAATAATACGCAGAAACAACGGAGGTTAATAAACCAACAATTGCCAAACCAGCGTAACCTGCTTGTAATGCAGTGCGGAACAAATAAAACTTACCCCAGAAACCTAAGGTCAACGGCACACCGGCGAATGAAAGCATAAATACCAGCATAGCTGCCCCCAACCAGGGATATTTTTTACCAACCCCAGCCAGGTCATCTAATTGCAAACCAACACCTTCCTGCTGTTCCAACATGATCACCAAAGCCCAGGCGCCAAAGCTGGTAACACCATAAGCCACCAGGTAAAACAAGGTGGAAGCCACCACGTTTTGAGCTACCAGGCCATTACCATAACCCACAAAAGCCATTAGCAAATATCCGGCATGGGCAATTGAGGAATAAGCTAACATTCGTTTGATATTGGTCTGTGCTAACGCAACGATATTCCCAACCAACATGGTCAAAGCTGCCAAGACCCATAAAACCGGCGTCAACTGCTCGGCCATGCTGGGGAATAACAGCAGAAAAACACGCACCAAAGCTGCAAAACCAGCCGCTTTTACTGCCACGGACATAAACGCTGTCACGGGAGTAGGTGCACCTTGATATACATCCGGGGTCCACATCTGGAAAGGTACAGTCGCCACCTTAAAGCCAAACCCGACCATCAGCATCGCAGAACCAATCACCAATAAGATGGGGTTGGTTGTACCGGTTTGAATAGCGTTTACAATACCGGCAAAATCGAGGTGTCCTGTAGCGCCAAAAACAAGGGCAATGCCATACAAAACAAAACCGGAAGCAAATGCACCCAATAAGAAGTATTTCAGGGCAGCTTCTTCAGATTCCAGTTTTGGACGGGCAAACCCGGTTAACACATACAATGGAATAGAGAGCAGTTCCAAAGCCAGAAAAACCATTAACAAATTGGCAGCCTGCGACATTAAAATCATTCCGGCAGTGCTGAAAAGCATCAGGACATAAAATTCACCCCGTTCAATTTCCATTCGTTTCAGGTAATCATAAGCCAATGCAACAGCAGTAATACCACTCGCCAGGAAAATCACTTGGAGAAAGGTGGAAAAGCCGTCTAAAACAGCCATATCATTAAAGTCGGATAAACGCTGCCCACCCTGCGCCAAAACAAGGCCTAAGGCTACCGCCTGTCCAAATACACTCAAAACTGCCGTAATTCCCTTTCGGTCACGGGGAATCCAAATATCAGCCACCAGCAAGAGCACGCCCCAAGCAACGAGGATCGTTACCGGCAAAATCGTAAGTAAGTCAATCATTTGGGTCATATACACGCTCCGCTATTTCAAAACCATTGATGCTGCCTGAACCAATTCAACCAGGTGTTCAACAGCCGGGTTAATCAAGTCAAAAAACGGCTTTGGATAAATCCCCAGCCAGAAAATCATCACCACCAGTGGAGCCATGGTAATAATCTCACGTAAGTTGAGGTCTTTTAATCCGCGATTTTCCTCTTTTGTCACCGGCCCTAAAAACATTTTTTCAAACATTTTCAGCAAATAAACGGCAGCAATGATAACGCCAATGGTCGCAATACCAGCAAACCAGGGGCTGCCCAAAGCGGTTGAACCAAAAGAACCTAATAAAATCGTAAATTCACCAACAAAACCATTTAATCCCGGCAAACCAATTGAAGAAAGGGTCACCACTAAGGTCAATCCCGCAAAAATAGGCATAACCTTCCATAAACCACCAAATTCCGCCAAATCACGGGTGTGGCGGCGTTCATAGATCATTCCTACCAACAGGAACAAGGCACCTGTGCTGATGCCATGATTCGCCATTTGCAAAATCGCACCGGATAAACCTTCCGTATTGAGCGCAAAAATACCCAGCACCACGAATCCAAGGTGAGCAACTGAAGAATAAGCCACCAATTTTTTCGCGTCTTTTTGTGCAAAAGCAACCGCACCACCGTAAATAATACCGATCACAGCCAAAGCTGCCATATAGGGAGCTGCTTTGATACTTGCTTCCGGGAAAAGTGATAAATTGAATCGAAGGAAACCATACGCACCCATCTTTAGGAGCACGCCTGCTAAAATGACGGAACCAGCAGTTGGGGCTTCCACGTGAGCATCCGGCAGCCAGGTATGTAAGGGGAAAACAGGCACCTTGATTGCAAAAGCCAGGCCAAATGCCAGGAACAGAATCATCTGTACGCCAGAGAAAAGATAGTGGTTGGCGGCCAAATCAGGCTGTGAAAATGTCCCGGTCTGCATTCCAATATACAAAATCGCCAGCAGCATAAGAACGGAACCGGCCATTGTAAACAGGAAAAATTTAACCGCAGCATAAATACGGCGTTTTCCACCCCAAACACCAATCAGGAAATACATTGGAATTAATGTAAATTCCCAAAAAATGTAAAACAATACCAAATCCAGGGCAAGGAATACACCCAGCATCCCTGTTTCCAGCATCAGGAAAAACATTAAGAAACCACGTACCTGGTCTTCTACTGCTTTCCAAGTGGATAAAATCACGATTGGGGTTAAGAAGGTGGTTAACAACACCATCAAAACACTTAAACCATCCATACCCATAAAAAATTGAATGGGTACACCCGCCATTTTTAACCAATCCTGCCGCACGGCCAGATTTGTGCTTTCTGCCGGATCAAATTGACTTAACACCCACATCGAAATACCAAAGGTAATCAGCGAGGTAATTAACGCTGTCCACCGCATGGCATTTTTCTGTTGGGGCGCAATTAGAACCAGAACCACCACACCGACCAGTGGGAAAAAGGTCATCAGTACTAAGGGATTGATCCCAAATTCCATAACCTGTCCTCAATCATTCATCAAAGTTTCATTCAAAACCATTCACCTATACCAGGTGAGCCTGCACCATTACACCCGGAATAAAAGATAAACCAGGATAAACACAATACCAACCACAACCGAAAGGGCATAAGAACGCGCGAACCCGTTCTGCAGCTTACGCAAAACACCTGCCGCAGTGGTCATTAACCCACCCAGTCCATTTACAAAACCGTCAATCACACCTTGATCAACGGGCTGTGCAAAGAAGTCCGCTACCCGTTTATAAGGCCAGATGATAAACCAGGTATAAAATTCATCCACCAAAAACTTCCGATTCATCACACGAAAAACATATCCAAGACGAACCGCAAGCGGATCACTTGTTTTGGCTGTTTTAATCGGGTTGCGTCCATAAACAAACCATGCGATCACAATGGCGATCACGGCCACCAGGAAAGAACTTACTGCGATGGTCGTGATAAATTCAGCTGGATGGTGAATTTCGAGTGTATGTTCCAACCAATGTTCCAGTGTATGCAAACCGGGGAAGTTCAACCCACCACCCAAAACGGATAAGGCTGCCAGGATCATCAGGGGAATAGTAACCCACAACGAACTTTCTTTGGCATGTTTGGCTGCATCAGAACGGGCCGGTCCAAAAAAGACCATCAAAATCTGGCGTCCCATGTAAAACGCGGTTAAGAAAGCAGCGGCTATCAATATAACAAAAATGGCCGTGTTATTCTGCGTTGCTGCCACGAGGATCTCATCTTTTGAGAAGAAACCAGCCAATGGGGCAATTCCCGCTAAGGCCAGGGCACCAATCAGATAAACCACAAACGTAACCGGCATCTTGGAACGTAAGTTACCCATATTACGCATATCCTGCGGGTCCGGGTGATTGTGGCCATTATGCGAAGCACCATGTTCCAAACCATGTTCCATGCCTAAAATGACAGAACCGGCTGAAAGAAACAGTAAAGCTTTAAAGAAAGCATGTGTTACCAAATGGAAGATTGCAGCAACTTCCGCACCCAAACCCACTGCAGCGACCATAAAACCAAGTTGGCTGATGGTGGAATATGCGAGTACTTTCTTAATATCATATTGGGCAACTGCGATCAAAGCTGCAAAAATAGCCGTAATCGCCCCGATCCATGCCACAGCCGCCTGTGCCTGCGGTACGGCAAAATAGAGGGCCTGCGAACGAACCATCAAATAAACCCCAGCCGTTACCATTGTAGCGGCATGGATCAATGCGGAAACCGGTGTTGGGCCGGCCATAGCGTCCGGCAGCCAAACATACAGCGGAATCTGTGCGGATTTACCGGTTACACCAAGCAGCATAAACAAGGTAATTGCAAGCAATACACCCGGTTGTGTGACAGCAATTGCCGGAACCTGTTCAAAAACAGCCTCAAAATTAAGGGTCCCAAAGGACCAAAAAATGAGGAACATGGCAACCAACAAACCAAAATCACCAACCCTGTTGACAACAAAGGCTTTTTTGGCTGCTTTTGCATTTCCAATACCGCCTTCACCTTTGTCAAACCAGAAACCGATCAGCAGGAAGGAGCATAAACCCACACCTTCCCAGCCCACAAACAACATCAAGAAATTGTCCGCCGAAACCAGGATCATCATGGCAGCAATGAACAAATTTAAGAAGATAAAAAACCGGCGGAATCGATCCGGGTCACCCTGGTGGCGTACATCTTCGTGCATATATCCAATCGAGTAAATATGGATCAGGGTGCCTACCCCACTGACGACCAACATCATGGTGACTGCAAGCGTATCTACCCGAAAAACCCAGTCCAGGTTAAGGCTGCCAACATGGATCCATTGTAAAAATGGCACCATAACCCCTTCTCCATGATGGCGGTTCAGTGTAAGCGCCAGAATAACGGACACCACAAACGCACCACCCGAAGCCAGACTGGCAATTATCCCAATCCCTTTTTCACCCAATCGTTTTCCAATTAACCAGTTGACCACAATACCGATCACCGGTAATAACACGACCCAAGGAACCAGATTAAAAGCGGGATCCAAAGTTAAAGCTTCACTTAATACCATCGTTTCCCTCTTTCATTAGCCTTTCAGGCTGCTCATCTGATCAATATCAATGCTGTGTTTACTGCGGAAAATGGCAACCATCAGTGCCAACCCCACCCCAACTTCTGCTGCTGCCACCGACATGATAAAAAACACAAAAATTTGGCCATCCAAAATTTGATAAAAATTTGCAAAGGCCACAAATAAAAGGTTGGCAGCATTAAACATCATTTCCAACGACATAAAAATTACCAGCGCGTTGCGGCGCAGTAAAACACCCAAAATTCCGAGGGTAAATAACACTGCGGAAATCACCAAATAATAGGTTAATGGCATAAGTCCTCCTTTTATTCCTTTTCCTGCGCAAATGGCGTAACCCGTTTTTTATCGGGTTTCGTCAAAACAATCGCACCAATGGTTGCTGAAAGTAAAATAATCGCAACCACTTCAAAAGGCAGCAGGTATTGGGTAAACAAAGTTACACCAATATTTTTCGGGCTGGCAAATTCAGGGGTGACGACTGGCATAGGGCCAACCATCTGATTTCGATAAACCACAAACAAGACCAATTCCACCACAAATACCAGGGCCAACAAAAGCGCCATCACACGGTGACCTTTAAGTGGCTCATACCCTGGCAATTTCTCCGCCCCAAGTAATGAAATCACAAATAAGAACAAAACCATAATTGCCCCAGCGTATACCGTCACTTGGGTAACAGCGATAAACGGCGCACCCAATGTAAGATATAACACCGCCACAGTGGCAAAATTCAGCACCAAAAACAATGCGGAATAAATGGCATTACGGCTCAGCAGCATCGCAATCGCAGTAGAAATAGCCACAATTGCTAACAAACTAAAGAAAACAATTTGAATTACTGGCATCCCATGTCCTCCTAGTCCGTTGGGTCCTGCATGATCGGTACCGAACGAGTAAACTTACCCGGTTCAGTTTTTTGTGGTGTTGTTTCCGCTCCCTCTTTCACGGGGACTAACAACATCTCCCGGTTATAAATAGAGGATTCCCGATCCGTATAGGATAATTCGTACTGGTCACCCAATACAATCGCTTCCGTTGGACAGGCATCTTCACAATAACCGCAAAAAATACAACGCAGCATATTGATTTCATAGGTAGAAGCATAACGTTCACCGGGAGAATATCGTTCCTCATCCGTGTTTTCAGAGGCTTCTACAAAAATCGCATCGGACGGGCAGGCGGCAGCGCACAAAGCACAACCGATACACTTTTCCAGCCCATTATCATATCTTCTTAATTCATGTCTGCCTTTAAAACGGGTACGTACCGGACGTTTTACTTCCGGATATTGAATCGTAACCGGTTTTTGTAAGGCTTCCTTGAGGGTTGTAAATAAACCTTTTAACATATTTTTAGCCTCCTACCCTACCAATGCCACTACAAATGCAGTCACCATCACATTTAATAATGCGAATGGGAACAGGATTTTCCAACCCAGTGACATCAGACGGTCATAACGGATACGCGGCCAGGTTGCACGCAGCCAAATTAATACCATTAACCAGATAACGGTTTTGATGATTAGATATAAAGGTCCTAACCAGGGGAATTGTCCAACAAAGGGACCATCAAAACCACCGAGGAATAAAGTCGAACCAATCACGGAAACCGCAATCATCTTGATGTACTCTGCCATAAAAAAGAGGGCAAATTTCATTCCGGAATATTCCGTATGGTAACCAGCGGTTAACTCCTGCTCGGCTTCGGGCATGTCAAATGGAGCCCGGTTAATCTCTGCCGTGCTGGAGATAAAGAACAAAATAAATGCAGCAGGCTGCAATATGGCATACCAGAGCGTATTCTGCTGGGCATGGACAATATCCACCAAACTGAGTGATCCAGCGACCAGGGCCGGGCCAACCATCGAAAGCCCCAATGCCAATTCATAACTGATCATCTGTGCCGTAGCCCGTAAACCACCCAATAAAGCATATTTATTGTTGGAGGACCAACCAGCCAATGTAATCCCATAAACCGAAATCGAAGTGATCGCCATGATGTAAACAATACCTACATTCACATCAGAAATGTATAAAGAAACCTGCCTGCCAAACATCTGTAACGGTTCACCCCACGGGATGACTGCCAAAACAGTCAAAGCGGGAACAACGGTGATGACAGGAGCTAAAACAAAAATCACTTTATCCGCATAATGCGGAATCAACTCTTCTTTTAAAAACGCTTTTACTGCATCTGCAATCGGAACACCCAGGCCAAATGGGCCAGCTCGATTGGGACCAATGCGGGATTGGAAACGAGCCAGTAAACGCCGTTCTAACCAGGTCAGATAAGCAAAACCGCCGGTTAATCCCAAAATTAAGACGAGAGATTTGATAATCCACTCAATAACCATTCCAGTATCAATCATCCTTTAACCTCTCCTTAAGCTTTCGGTTCCGTTACCAAATGTTGAATTTGAACAACCACAGGTTCCCAAACGGGTAACCCATTGCTGCGAGCAACAATCGCCACATCATCACCCAGCTGAGAATCCACTTCCACCCGGACCTCGGCCTCCCAATCCGGAGTACTTACCCGAATCAGTTCACCATCCGTAAGCTCATATTTTTCTGCCAGTGCTGTCGAAAAACAGATCGCCTGTTTTGTTAATCGGTGATTAAGCAGGTTGGTAGGCTGTAATAATCGCCCGCGATCGTATAAAGCCGTAACTGGCAGAACCCGAACACCACTGCCCGTAGTAGGCTGAACTTCACTTTTAATTAACAAACCGAGCGACAATTCTTCACCGCGGTCTGCAGCAGTGGGGTACTGCACACCCAAACCGCTCATATTTTCATAACTGGTGCCTGCGTAATATAAATCTTCACGGCCCATTTTTGGCCATTGTTCTTCAACTTTGGCTAAATCCATGAAATTTATGCTTTTATAATTGTTAACTTTCTGGGCAATTTGTCTCACCACCAAAACAGGAGACTTTTCTTCCAAACCCAAACCTAACTGGCGGGCAATCCGCGCGGTGATTCGGTAATCCGGTTGGGTGCCAGGCAAGGCATTCACAACCACATCAAAACGCTGCACCCGTCGTTCACCATTGGTGAAGGTGCCTTCTCGTTCCGGCTGGGCCTGCACAGGAAAGATAACGTCGGCCATTTTTGCGGTTTCCGTCAGGAAAAGTTCATATACCACTACAAAATCCGTTTCCTGCAGGGCTTTTGCCAAAACCGGATCATCACCAGCAGGATCAGCAGCACAAATAAAGGCCACATCCGCTTCTCGCAGGGTTGCTTTTAAGTTACGGTCTGGTTGGAAACCCATATCCCAAGCCCCCTGGGTATTGGCCTTGTCCCAAACTGCTAAAAGCCCATTATTCACTTTGCCATAATAACCACGATCTGTTACCAACTTCGCACAGGATTTTGCAAGGTGTAAACTTTCATCCAGACCGAGACCATCACTGCCATAGATCACAACAGCATTTTTTGCTTCGGTTAGGGTTTTTACCGCATCCACCATGGATTCAGGTACGGCTGCGCCCGGAAGGAAAACGTCCATTGTTTCAGCTTCCTGGCCATACTCATAACGAATGACATGACTTGCAAATTTATCCAAACGAGTGGGGCGGCCGTTGGCTACGATCAATTTGGCACCACGGTCTGCGGCTTGTTTCACCCTCATCCACCAAATTGGGGCTTCTTGATGTAAATCACTCGCAACCACAAAAATTACATCACCTGCACCCATATCGGAAAAATTAGAACCCAAACCAAGTCCAACCTGCGCTGTCAAATCACCACCAGCCATCGTGCTGTACAGGACGTTTTTCCCATTTTTGGAACGGGTTAACTGAGCCAGGTTAAATAAATCTTCATTGGATAATCTTCCGCCTGCCAAAGAAACCATTCGTACCTGATCTTGGCGAAGTTTATCCTCCACAACCTGATACGCTTCTTCCCAGCTGACCGGCACCAATTCACCCTGTTTACGAACCATTGGTGAAGAGAGCCGGGCTTCACTTTCCACAAAATGGTAACCTAAACGACCTTTGTCACACAACCAAATTTCATTTACCTGTTCATTTTGGCGCGGCATAGCCCGTTTGATCACCGTTTGACCACCACTTTTGGCTTCCCGGCGGATATTATAGGTCATATTACATCCAACCGCACAATGGGTACAGATTGAAGGTGCTTTTTTCATTTCCCAGGGGCGGGCGCCAAACCGGAAATCGGCTGTGGTTAAAGCACCCACCGGGCAAATATCGGTGGTATTACCGGAAAAAATCGAATCAAAACCAGGTTCAGAATTGGTCTGAATTTCCAAAGATCGCCCACGGTGGAAGAAATGAATTACAGGGTCATCCACAATATCATGTTCAAATCGCACACAGCGCGCGCATTGAATACAGCGTTCGCGGTCCAAATAAATTAATTCACCTAATGGAACGTGTTTTTGTAACCGCTTCTTTTCATCAAAAATAAAACGACTCTCACCCGGTCCATGTTCCATGGTCAGGTTTTGTAATGGACATTCACCGCCCTTATCACAAACCGGACAATCTAATGGATGGGAGGTTAATAAAAATTCCAGAATGGCCTTGCGGCCTTCTTTTGCATTTTGTGTATCCGTAACCACCACCATACCTTCAGAGACGGGTGTGGTACATGCTGTTTCTAATTTGGGACTGAAGCCGATTTTTTGGGTTCCATCCTCGTTTAAAATAGGTTCACCCGTAGCACGGTCGCGCATTGGCCGGCCAACTTCCACCAGACACATACGGCACATTCCAACCGGTTCCATTTTGGGATGGTAACAAAAAACCGGAATATCAACATTCACCACTTTGGCAGCATCCACAACCAACATACCAGCTGGTACCGTGACGGTTTGGTTATCTATTGTTAAAGTTACCTTATCTGCCATTCGCTCAGCTCCTCACGTGCTTTTCAAAATCTGAACGGAAACGATCAATCCCGGTAACAACGGCCATCGTTGAAAACTCGCCCAGTGCACATAAACATTTACCTTGCATCTGCAAAGCTACATTTTTTAATAAATCGATATCCGCTGCACTTGCTTCATTTCGCATCATCCGGCTGGTGATACTATTCATCCAGAAGGTTCCCTCTCGACAGGGAGTGCACTTTCCACACGATTCATGTTTAAAGAAATTAACTGTTTTTGCCACAAGCCAGGCAATATTAACCGAATCATCAATTACAATGACGGAAGCGGAACCCAATGGCGCACCTAACCGGTCCATACAGGTTTCATAAGCCAGGGGTGTATCCAAACAGTACTGATCCACCACAACAATATCCGATGATGCCCCAGCAGACATAACCGCCTTTAAGGTTCTTCCTTCTGGAACCCCACCGCCATAGGTATTAATCAATTCCCCGTAGGTAACACCCAGTGGTAATTCATAATTTCCGGGTTTATTAATACAACCGGAGAGACTGAAAATCTTCACACCTGGGCTTTGTTCCGTGCCAAAACCACGATACCAATCGGCCCCGTTCAGAAGAATGGGCGGTAAATTGGCCAGCGTTTCAACATTGTTAATCAAGGTCGGTTTCCCATACAAACCTTCCACTGCCGGGAAGGGTGGTCGCAGACGAGGCTGCCCCATTTTACCTTCCAACGATTCCAATAAGGCAGTCTCTTCCCCACAGATATAAGCGCCGGCCCCTAAATGGGTGCGGAGATGTAAGGAATATCCACTGCCAAGAATGTTTTCACCCAGCAATCCGACGTCTTCCAAATCTTGGATCTTCTGATCCAAATCATGGGCAATTTCCCAAAACTCACCGCGCAGGTAAATATAAGACAGATTGGCTTGCACAGCAAATGAAGCCAGCATCAATCCTTCCAAAAACTGGAAGGGATTACTTTCCATCAATTCACGGTCTTTAAAAGTGCCCGGTTCAGATTCATCCGCATTCGCAACGACATAATGCGGCCAACTGTCGTTTGGCAAAAAGTTCCATTTGATCCCTGTGGGGAAACCGGCACCACCTCGGCCACGCAAACCGGAAGATTTTACTTCCGCGGTAACTTCCGCTGGTTTCATGCTAGAAATGACCTTTTCAAACGCTTTAAAACCATCATGCTGACGGTAAACTTCCAGTTGATTGATGTTCGGTACATCCAGGTGACGCAGCAAGATTTTTTTATCCATTGGCTGCCTCCTGCTTTGCTTTTTCACGTAATGCTTCAATGACGGCCAGGGTCTTTTCCACACTCTGGTCTTCGTAATATTTAATTTCACCGTCACCCTGAAGTTGGAACATGGGTGCACGATGGCAGGCAGCCAGACATTTTACAGCTTCAACCGTAAACAAACCATCTGCTGTGGTTTCGCCTTCCTTCACACCCAACTTTTGGCACAAAGTTTCCAGATATTCCTCGGAACCACGCAAGGCGCAGGGCAAGTCGGTACAAATTTGAATATAATATCGCCCACCAGGTTGTTCATGGAAGAGGGTATAAAACCCCAATACGGAGGTAATATCCGTTTCCGATATACCGGTAATTTCCGCAATATCAGCCAGCGTATCTGATGGCACGAATCCTTCTTCACGCTGTGCCAAAAAAAGCAAGGGCATCACTGCCGATCGGGTCTGGTCAGCCGGATAACGGCTGAGAATTTTTTCAATTTCGTTTGGATATTTTTTCAACAGCTTGTTCACCGGTCTGCATCTCCCAGTACAATATCAATCGAACCAATGATGGCAACCACGTCCGCAATAAATAAGCCGCGGCACATCAACGGTAAGGCTTGTAAATTTACAAATGAAGGGGTCACAAAATGCACTCTAAATGGCTTTGGTGAACCATCACTTTCCATATAAACACCCAGTTCACCGCGTGGTGACTCACTGACAGCATATACATGGCCAACGGGGGGTGAGAATCCTTCTGTCCATAACTTAAAGTGATGGATTAATGCCTCCATGCTGGTGCCCAATTCGGAACGCGGCGGCGGCACATACTTACGGTTATTACTGCGGACAGGACCACCCGGCAAACGATTTAACGCCTGCTCGATGATTCGCAGGGATTGGGTCATCTCTTCAACCCGCACCCGATAACGAGCATAGACATCACCTGTCGTATGAACCGGAATATCAAAATCGTAATTTTCATACCCAAAGTAAGGCTGCTTTTTACGCAGGTCATGATTTAACCCGCTGGCTCTCGCTACCGGACCGGAGAGACCATACCGCAGACAATCTTCCCCGGAGATAACACCAATTCCCTGAGAGCGATCCATAAAGAGTTCATTTTTCTTTAACAGATCTTCGTAGGTTCGAATTTTGGCGGGCATATAATCAATAAAACTGCGGACTGCCGGCTCAAATTCGGCAGGCACATCCCGCCACAAACCACCCGGGCGAATATAAGTGGTCATCATCCGCTGGCCGGAAACCATTTCAAAAATATCCAAAATGACTTCACGTTCTCGCATACAATAAAGGAAAGTGGACATGGCCCCTACATCCAAACCGCTGGTTCCCAACCACAACAGGTGGGAAGAAATGCGTTGAAGTTCGACCAATATTACCCGCAAGGCTTGTGCCCGTTCGGGGACGTCCAACTCGGCTAATTTTTCAATTGCCATGCAGTACACCATATTGTTACCCATCGGATTGAGATAATCCAAACGGTCAGTTAATACTTCCGACTGCATATAATTTTTTGATTCACAGGTTTTTTCCACACCGGTGTGCAAAAAGCCAATATCGGGGATCATATTTACTACGATCTCCCCATCTAATTCCAACAATAACCGCAGCACACCATGCGTACTGGGATGTTGGGGCCCCATATTCAACAGCATGGTTTCGCCGGTCAGCGCACGGTCAGATACCAAATGCCGTAATTCATTTACAGATACTTCACGAATATCGGTCATACTTTATTCTCCCTGCACGTCTGAGACATCCTTTGTGCTAATCCTTTGGTTGTGGTTTGTTTTTCATAATTTCATCAAAGTTGAAGCTGAACTGCACTTCTTCATACCCCAAAGGATAATCTTTTCGCAGCGGATGCCCCACCCAGTCACTTGGCATAACCACACGCCGTAAATCAGAATGGTTATTAAAAACAATACCAAACAGATCATACACTTCGCGCTCTTTCCAATTGGCTACCGGAAAGACGGTTTCTACCGTGTCAAGTTTTGAAATGAGATGATCCACCGGAACCCGTAATTGGACACGCACATTAAACGGCATAGAATAAAGCTGGTAGATGACTTCGTAACGTGGGGTTTCTTTAGGAAAATAATCCACAGCGGTAATATCCATCAGCATATTAAAACCAAATTCGTCCCGCAGGACGGATGCCACGGCTACTATTTTTTCCGGCTGAATGATTAAGGTGTATTCTCCGCGAAAAAGTTTCACCTGGGCATCAAATCGATCCTGGATCGCTTTTACGGTGGTTTCTAAATGTTCACTCATCTTATGCCCAATCCTTGATTCGTTCTTTTCTAACATTCTCATGCAGGGTTAATACCCCATGAATAATTGCTTCCGGGCGCGGTGGACAGCCTGCAATATAAACATTGACGGGAATAATCTCATCCACACCTTGTAAGATGGCGTAGTTGTTAAACACACCACCACAGGAAGCACAATCACCAATGGCAATCACCCATTTTGGGGCAGGCATTTGATCATATAAACGCCGCACAACAGGCGCCATTTTTCGGGAAACCCGCCCTGCCACAAACATCAAATCCGATTGACGAGGACTGGCTCGATTTAACTCCATCCCAAACCGGCTTAAGTCATTATTGGATGCCTGGGCACCCATCATCTCAATCGCACAACAAGCCAATCCAAACAGGATCGGCCACATGGAATTCGTACGCCCCCAATTCACTGCTTTTTCCAGGGTTGTGGTTACAACCCCAAGATCTCCAGCTTTTTGTTCTATTCCCATTCCAGTGCTCCTTTCTTCCACGCATATAAATGCGCTACCTCTAATATCAGCACAAAAATGATCATAAATACCACCCCAGGCATCCCGATTTCTCGAATGACGACAGACCAGGGCACCAAAAAGACCACTTCAATATCAAACAAGATAAACAATACCGCGATCAAATAATAACGCACAGAAACCCGGCGTTTGCCAGGCCCATACGGCACCATGCCGGATTCATACGGTGCACGCTTTACGTTGGTAGGTCGGCGCGGACCTAAGGCATGGGCCAGGATGACCACGATGAAGCCAACAATGATGGCTAACAAAATAACAATTAACAAGGGAAGATATTTTTCTAACATGTCTATTCCTTACAAGGAAGGTCTAAATTATAGTATTTGTAGTATAACATAGGCTTTAACTGGTGGCAATTTTCACAAACGCCATAAAAAAAAAGAATAACCCGTTACACCTCTTCTACAATAACCCAAATTAATTAAATATTCAAATCCAACCTTAGCATTATAACGGCACAACCGCTTTCACGGTGTAATTATAAATAAAGGTTTTTGTTATCCTTATGGATAAATGGTTATTATTTATAACCGATACATTTCACGTTAATTAGCTTACCACAAGCAAAGTAAGGGTTCAAGGGAAAAGTTTAAAACGAAAAGTGAAAAAATATTTTGCCTTATTTTAAAAATATAGTGGTAATAACTGGTCTGTGATCAGACCCGCGATCCCAATTTCCGATCCAAGTTCGTTGTGTAGCCCAATTTGAAGAAAGAAAAATATAATCTATCCGCACCAACCACTGTGGTAAATGGTATCCGGCGATTTTAAATCGTGAGCCTCCTGGAGTATTTCCCCCTGGAAAAGTATGGCCCAAACCCCAACCACCCTCTGACCAGGCGTCATTCATTATTTGGACAATCGAATGATAGGCTCCACTTAAAGAACTTGCATTAAGATCTCCCACGACTAAATAAGGATCGGTTAGAGTTTGTGTATATCGAATAATCTCCGATATTTGTTCTTGCCTAATCCAATTTTCATCATTAATTCTGGTTATTCCAGTTGGTGAGCTCGCTTTTGCATGAAAATTGATAAGGATAATTGCCTGCCCAGAGAAATCAATTTTGGCGACTTGCGGGTCGGGACACCAATATGGAGCAGTAAAATCCATCTCTACTTCAATAATCGGGTAACGGCTAATAATGCCGGTTCCACAAGTACCTTCCTGTGGATACAATGCTTGATATGGGTAATGTAAACTTAATTTTTCCTGAATGGTTTTGGCGATATTTGAATTTAATTCTTGGATGGCAATAATATCTGCGTCAGAGTTCAAAAACACTTGGCCTGTATTTTCCCAGCTTTGATTTGCACCTAAAGTATTAAATGTCATTACCGTTAATTTAGGCTGGTTTGTGGATTCAAACCAGCCAGGTTTCGGGAGAAAGTAACTGGCAAAAAAATAAGTGAACAGCAACGCTGTGACTACTGTAACAATATACAAAGATTTTTTTCGAAACAAGAAGCTGAAAATTATAAAAATGGGAAACGGAATAAAGAGATATATTCCAAACGAATTTAATATAAATAACCAAAACCATTTGTCATGAAAAAAATGGTTTAAACCTGACCAAACCATCAAAAAAACCATATATAGGTTGGAAATTAGAACAATTATTTGTATTAAAAAATTATTTTGACAGGTCTTTTTTGATAGATGTAGTGTCATTAGATTCCTTTGATTGATTTTTGATATGTTTTATTTACAAAGAAGGTTCATTATTTCGGTAGCAACTCATACACCCAAACCCCATCACGCTGGTAAATTGGTCTGACCCCCTGGCAGCCTTCCACTTCCTCCGGCTGCAAATCCCCTTTTCCTTCATGTAAATAGAGGTGCGTTAACCGAGCATCTTTCACCAAAGACCAAAAGCTTTCGTCGCAGGTTTCCAGGTGGGCTGCTCGTTTTGTCCAATCCTGCCAATCCGCCAATAAATCATGTTGGGCAAAACTATACAAACCCGGCAACGCAACGGAAAAACGCCGCGTGACCGGCATGATCCAATACCCACCATCGACCCCGCGATAAGTCTCATAAATCCAACTGGTTGTATTTGCCAAAAAACGTGCGCCTGCCGGGGTGTTCTCTTCCACCCATAATACTGCCGCGCGATCCGCCCCATCCGTTAACACCGTAACGGGATTCAGCACATTCTGGGTTTGTTTCATTCCCCAGCCCAAACCAAATCCCACCGCCACCAACAAAAACAAAGATCCAATCCAGCCGCGAGTCCACCAGGTCATCTGTTGTGCGAGCCAAACCATTCCGCCGCCTAACAAAAGAGCCGCCGGAATAAACAAAACAATCGAAAAATGATCCGGGCGGAATGGTCCCAGGCGCAACCCCCACGGCAGGTTTAACAAAAACAACAGGGAAGCCCACAAAGCCAGGGGGCGGCTTTCTTTTTTCCACCAGGCGTAAATCAAAAACAAAGCTGCCAAAATTAATAAAATATAATTATAGGTGGGACCCAGTAAATACAAAATATATTGAAACGTATCTTTTTGACTGCCATCACTCGGCAGCACCACTTTGATCGTGGCTTGTTTTTGCAGCACAACCAACATCGGCACCAGCCAGGGTAAGGATAAAACAATACCAGCCAATCCGGCACCAGCACACAACCACCACGATTTTAACGAAAAAGACTGGTCGGTTTTTTTCATCCTGATCCAATCCAATAAACGAAGCAGCAGCAAAACGCTAAAAAACAAACCTAAAAACAACAAAGCCATATAATGGGTTAATGCCAACCCGGCAGTTAATATCAAAAGACGCAGGACTCGTTCGTTTGTGCTTCCTTTAAGTACCAAATCATAAGCAGCCGCTATGGCAGGCAGCAGCACCAACAGTCCGGTTAACAAAGTATACCGTCCCCAAGTCAGATAATAAGCCGGCATTTGAAAAGCCAGCCCAACCAACAAAGCAGCAATTCCCGCAGCGCGTTTGGTATGCCAGATACTTTTTCCAAGCCGATAAATACCAACCGCGACCAACGCATTGATGACCTGCCCAAACCACAAAACCGCATCACTTGCGGAAAGTTGGGTCAGCCAGGTAAATAAGGCTGCAATCAGGTGGAAGCCAAAATGGTAATGAAAGGGCACAGGTAATTCCGGCCCCAATGTACGAGGAATACCAGCATGATCAATTATTTTTTGAGTCACCAGCACATGATGCACGGAATCCACCCAGGGAGGAAAAACTAGCGACTCTGCCTGATAAAAACGCCAATAAATCAAACCCATTACAGCCAATCCGACCAAAAAAGCGGGTACGATATTCTCTTTCTTAACTTTTAATTTTCCAGCTAACGCAGCCCAAATCACCACAATAAAACAAACCAATAAAAACAGTGCGACCAACCAGCCGGAAAAAACCCAGTGGAACACGTAAAAGATTAAAGCAACCAGGGTGATGATGGAAATACTTAACCCAATCGAATCGGCAAACCGCTCCAAAGGGTCACGCCCCAGGCTTGGTGTCCATAAAACCCATACCAGGCCGATTAACACCAGAACCGCAGCCGCCATATTAAATAACAACAAACTATCCACAACAGAATAATTCAAAATCATGAAACCACCGGATAAAGCTGCATAATTGTAATTTTATCACTTCTACCACTATAAAATTGACAGCAGCCTTTGGCTGGTTACGAATAAATATCCAATTAATCCAGGTCTGCCAACTTACATTTCCTGAATTGCTGCAATCGAAAAGAGTTGAGGTCTTCCTTTCGATAAATTAATTTAATTAGAAATCAAACTTCAAAAGAGGGACTCAGAGAGGTTGGCTACAAATTGGTACACACAGGCGTTGAGGGTGAAGAGTACTGTTCCATTTTTAAACGTGATTTCTTCAAAGGCACTGTTATCCACTCCCACCTGTGGAATTCTAGCCGTATTTTATACCGTAACCGCCACCGGTTTGGTGACAACAATTTCAGCGGTGGTACTGCCTGGAATTGCATATGTGTCCACATCAGAGGAGTGATTTACGGTGTCACTACAGAATTGCGTGTCGTTAAACATCACGCGGAAGTATTAATCCCCGAAGGGTAAGACCAGTTGTGCGTTTCCATTTTCATCGGTCAGGCTGTTGTAACCAGTGCTGTTGCTGTTGTCATAAGCATACACACGGAGTCCTACCTGGGGAATATCGTTGGTGTTTTTACGGTCACGGTCACGTAAGGCGGGTTGCCTCCCGGAACCAATTGTGTCTCTTGTACGGCAGTACGATTTCCAACCGTATCGTGTTAGTATGTTAATGAACAAGCTTCAGGATCGCTTCCTGAAGGAGGGGATTGTTTCCGGGCACGTTTCGGAGTACGATCCAATTATCGAGTGAAT
>PABH01000059.1 GCA_002702705.1 Anaerolineaceae bacterium | reverse complement strand
ATTCACTCGATAATTGGATCGTACTCCGAAACGTGCCCGGAAACAATCCCCTCCTTCAGGAAGCGATCCTGAAGCTTGTTCATTAACATACTAACACGACGGCGATGGAAACTTGGTAAAGAGCGTCATAATCGAAAAACCTACCTACTTCCTAGGCAAACTGTATCAGAAAAAGATCGATGGCACGACGACAACGATCTAGAAATACTATTCTTCCGGCAATGCGCAGGTTGCGGTGCGAACAATCACCGAAATCTGCGATACCATCCGGTGGATAATGGGAGACCGCCTGGGTAGCACATCTACAACTGCTAATGCCGATGGAACGTGGAATAGCAGTATCAGCTATACAACCTTTGAAAAGATACGGAATTCTAGTGGGATAACGTATAGCAATTACCGTTATTCCGGACAATTGATACAGGCAGAGTTTGGGCTGTATTACCATGATGCAAGGTGGTAATAACTTTATCTACATAGCATATAAGGTAATCATCACTAAACAGTAATATTATTGAGTTCCCCCATTTTCTCCCAGTTCGGCTCTGCTGCTGATGAATCCTCTCTAAATCTAAAAATGGGTTCAAAGTAAACATCTCCATTCTTCAGATCCTTGGCCACATTTGAAATGGCGATCACTCGGCGAACTTCATGCCGAATACCGATTTGCACCAAAAGATCAACCGCATCAGAAATCATCTGGTTGGCCTCATGTGGCCGTACACCGGCATCCGCACCCATCACGGTGGACAAACGGCGGACTGCCTCACGCGGACTGTCCGCATGAAAAGTGCATGCTCCGCTGTGACCCGTCATCAAGGCTCGGAAAAGACTCATAGCAGCAATCCCATCGCGCACTTCTCCAATTACCAGGTAATCTGGAGACATACGCATTGCATCATCCACCCCATCTGCCAGAGTATAAGGTTTTACATCGGTACCAACCGCTTGAGGACGGGCTTCGACTGTCTGAACAGTAGAGCGATCCACCCAAATTTCTTCCGGGTCTTCAATCTTTACAATACGCCAGCCTTGAGGCAGGAAGTTACATAACACGCTGAGCAGTGTTGTTTTCCCGGTGCGGGTTCCTCCCGAAATCAGGATGCGTCGGCCTTGCTCCATTGCCAGACGAAGAACATCCATCATTTCATCGTTCATCACGCCACGTTCCAACAACCAATCTGGTGTGACTGGTTTTTGTTCGTAGAGACGAATATTTATCGATGGATTTCTTCCCGGAGGGGCGATCACCGGATGCAAAGCTTTGATGCGTCCACCTCCCGGATTGTGTTCGGTGGCAGGTAATTTCGCATTGATGCTTGGATTAGTCTCATTCAATGTTTTGTTTTGAGGTCCAATCAGGCGGTCTAAAACTCGCCAGATCTCGCCTGTTTCAGGGCGTAATTCCACGGTTTCCCAGCGGACAGCCCCCTTTTTCATGATTTGCACCAAGCCACTTGAATAAATGGTGATCTCTGAAATATCCGTTCTGGCCGGCGGGAGCAGAATATCCAGGAAACCCAACCCCAATATCCGCCGGCTGAGTTCCTCAGCGATAACACCTTCCTTAAAGACACCAGGACGGCAGTTGCGCCTACGTAAAGCGGCAGCAATTTGTGTATCAATCCGCTCACGGATACGCTTGCGATCTATTTCACTAGGGCTTTGCAGAATGGAAGTCGAAAATTCATGGTTGACCTGATCAATCACCTCGTTAAATACTTCAGACCGGATCAATTCATCCAAATTATTTCCATTATCAGCCGTGTCGTACATTCCTAAAATCCCTGGCATATTCTTTCTCCAAATCAAGTAACAATATTCGATTTACTAAAAATTTTCTTTAGGTGAACCGTATTTTTGGTAGACGTAGAATTCTTTTTTTCTCACCGTTTCGAGCTAGATTGTTTTCCACCAAAGGGAACAAGGTATTAATAATCGCTCGAATTCCTCTGGAAAATTCATCACTGCGTGTAACCGGCAGCAGGCCATCATCCTGGGCCTGAGAAACACCTGGATCAAAAGGAACAATGGCGGCGATGGGAGGAGCCCAACCCAAGGATTTTGAGAGTTCTTCCTGGAACGATCGCGGCGTGAAACTGCTGCGATCAGATGTCTGGTTCAGTACCAGGTAGATTGAGTCTCTCGACAGCCTTTTTTCACTTTTCAGACCGGTCAGTAACAAGGTAAGCGTGTGCCGAACCGAGGTTAAATCCGCCAATGTTGGACGGGTAACAATCAAAGCATAATTGGCAAAAATAATCGAATGCATCATCCACAAATCTTCGCAGGTTGGCACATCCATAACAATAGCAGCATAACGTCCATCTTCTGAGTCAATCAGCATACCATTGATACTGCCTTCTCCTATTCCTTTTCCGGAACTTTCCAGGATATGCATGTATTCCAAAGAGGATTCAGGAGCCAGCAGGACTTCCAAATTTTCCTTACGTTGAATGGCTGCCTGAAAAGCAGCCTTTCCGGGACGGTCAAAGTATTCCGTCAAGTTCGGCACGTAACGCAATCCCAAGTGCGGTGCAGCTGCGGGAGGCAGTCCCATCGAGACCAGTAAAGTTTTTACACTGAGTCGGACGGATAACTCATAGGCCAGGTTTTCGGCTATGGTTGAACAACCAACTCCACCAGCATGCGATAAAACAGCGATTCGTTTGGTGCCGGTGATATAAGCGGACGATCCACTGTTGGAATAACCGGATATGCCCTGCTGCATCGGTGCCGCCTGGCTTAGGCTTGCCTTGGCAGTCATGGCTGCTCCATAAGCAGCTTGAATGATCTCGTTCCAATTAACGGGTGCGATAAATACGCCGCGAACGGTATCTACCTTGGTATACGCTCCCTGGAAATCCTTCTGAGCCAGTGGCAGAACCACAATTGCAATCCCCTGCCAGGCTGAAATCTTCTGTAGGAAACGAATCAGCGTGTCCGGATCAGGGGCAATGTCTGTTTGGACAATCACCAGATCAGGTCGCAGATTATTCAGGTTGGTCTCAAACATCGACCATTGGGTGGCGTGACCAGAGATCATGAAACGTTGGTCCGCCAGGATTGGCTGCTGCATCTGGTAGTAAACAATATCGTGGCCGGCTCCTGCCAGCATCACGGTGATTTTATTGGTTTGGTAAGCGTAATCGCTCATTGGCCTACTTCTTTCGATAATCATTCATTTCTGTATAAAGTTCACCCAGATTGAGGGTAACCACATCGGACACATCCAAATTCAAGCCTGTAGCAGGCTCTAGGGCCAGGTGAATAATGCCATATTGATCCAATGCAGCCAATAAAGTCGCTGGATCCACCTTGAACCCTGGTGTCACTTCGATAAGTCCAGTTGGTACATCCAATACAATCACGCTGCCTTCCTGAGCAGAAGCGTTAGTGCGTGCGGAAGAAAACAGCTGTTCTTCGCTTGAACCTGTAGGCAGCTCTTCATAACGGAAAGATTGAGGTACAAGCAAGACTCGAATACCGGTGATTGCCAGACGAGCAAGCGGAGAAGAAGGTGGTGCCGGCGTGGGAGTTGGGGTTGGAGTGGCTGTAACGCCGGGAGTCAGCGAGACAATTGGTGAAGTAAATTCAGAAATTGGAGCAGAAAATACAGTAGCCGCGTTTTGTTTAAGTACATCCGGGGAGATCATTCCAATCACCGTGACCGTTTGACCGGCACGTAGCAATCCAGCCACGCCACTGGCCAGATCGACATGGATTGCCAGGGCGACATGCCCTTTTGGTAATTCGGCAGGAATGCCAGCTCCGGCTATCTCTCCTAAAACGGATGAAACGATAAAATCTCCTGGAGCGCGACCCACAGCCAGGATTTTTCCGGTTACCTCATCAATTTTTGTGAGTGCATCGGCTGGTTTCGCTCCCATAGGAATGGTTCGCAATTCGACCAATTGGTCGGTTAGGACGGTTCCAGGGGCGATGGCGACTTTGGCTGTGACCACCTGAATCGGACGGATCACGCCGTTAAGCAAGGCGATTACGAGTAGGCCGATGATTACCGCCAGCACAATCGCGGCGATGGGTGAACGTTTTTTGGTTTGCATATTAAAGGTTCTCCTTTTAAAATCAATTAGTTTTTGATTGATAACGATGCGAAGCATTTGAGGAAGGCATAGAAGCCAGGATGTTGGACGCTGTTCGTTCCAGTGAAACCGCTCCTAATTCCTGGATAATCTCCAGGTCGGAGGGTTCATTACAGCAAATGATCATCGGGCGCACCAATACCGGCTCCAGCCAGAGCACATCATCGCTGTACCCCAGTTTGGTGATGGCATATGTGCGTGGAATACGCGCCAGGTAACGTTTGTATTCGGTATTAACCATACCCTTCTCCGATCGACCCAGGTGTGGCAGGATCAAGTCGCGATCTTTGGGATCTTTTGTCTGAAACACAAATACGTTAGCGCATGAGGAAAGGATGCCTGAGGGTAATTCACTAACGGTTTGTGCCATTAGGTGCAGAAAAATGTTGTACTTTCGTCCGTCCCGCCACATGGTTTGGAAAAGGTGGCTGACTGGGTTCCCCGATTCTCCTGAACCTTGATCAGAAGCCGCTCCACCCGAAACGCCAGTCAAGACTTTATTGGCTTCTTCAAAGAAGATTTGCATAGGCGGGAAGTGTTTGCCGTCCAACATTTCGCGCCGGCGGGCAACTGCATCTGAATACAGTATGTTTGCAAGTAATGAAAGTAATGCCGCCTTGGAGTATTCGTCCATTTCCGCACCACCTTCAATGATAGTGATTCCCCATGGATTTTCAGGACAACCCATCAAGCCTAAATCTTCAACCCCAATTCCACTGGCAGAGGCTCCATATTGACGGGCCATATACCCTTCGGAAAACTGTTCTAACCGCAGAAGGACACCTTCCAGGCTGGTTCGGCTGGCCTGGTCGCGTTCCAGTTTTTCTTTGTATGTTCTCAGACGATCCACCCATTTGGAAACATCCATTTTGCGGCTGCGGAATACCGCCAGAGCCTGCAATTCAGAAGGGGAGAGGCTTTCCAGTAAGGTGCCCGGATGAAGATTATCCTGATCTACACCCGAATTTTGACGCTCATTTTGAATGAGCTGCACTTCTAGTTCATTTTGAAGATGCCCCAGGGGACCATTCTGTAGTTTCGGGTCCCCGGTGAGAACACCGGCTTCGAAGTACAATTCGGTTAAAGCACGGCGCATAAAGCCCAATTGTCTGGCTCCCAATCTGCCGGCATTGGCAAAGAGTTCGGCAACCATGCTGCGGTAGCGGCCAGGCTCTATTCTTTTGGGTACTTGCAAGATATTCCAGCGCAGTGGACGTGGAGAGCCCGGATACAACTGAAGAATATCGACATGATTAAAACCGTCTTCAGAGTTTTTTGGACTGAACCCAGGCCAGTTCATCGCTTTACGCCAGCCCTGCCCAAAATCTAATACGATGGTGTGATAATGCCAGAACCGAGTGGTTTCATAGGCCAGGCGTTCTGCAGCAATGGATTTTCCGAAACCGGTATCCCCTACGAAGGCAGTGTGAAAGTGACGATCAGGAGACAATTTTAGAAAAGTATTGGTCAGTAAGCCGATTTCACTCGACCATTGTCTGGCCAGGGTGACATTGCCCGGCATATCTGGATAGAAAGCAAAGGCTGGGGTTTCCTCCTGAGTAGTCAACGCGGACCCTTGCTCGAACATGCCCGGCGCGGTGTAAGCGGAAACCTGTAACATCGTCAGGAGGGTAGAATCTGCATATCCGCTCATCGCTTCCGGAATGGTCTCAATGCGAGTTGAAGGCGTAAATGCGCGAGCGTGTAATCCGATATAAGCCTGTTCAGGTTCGGTAAGCTCTCGTGTCTGCACCCCCGAAACCACATCTTCCGTCCCGTGAAAGGCTTCCGGAATAAGCCCCATTAAGGCTTGAACACCCTGTTCGCTGCGCGCTAATGCATACAAGTCTGTATAGAAAGCACCTTCACGACTTGCGATATCCAGCAATTTGCGCTGAACGCGCATAATATCGGTTAAGAGGATAAAAGGATCATCCTGCCATTGATAGGCATTAGAAAGAGAAAAGGAAGGCGCAACACCCACACTCATGCCGGCACTGATTCCACGGCCGATGCTCTGCCCCAATCCGACGCTATCTGATTCGGATCTAGACGTGCTTTTTGTATCAGCATGGCTCTGAGTAGTAGAAGCACTGGTCGTGTCGGCTACTGAATCCGTCTCAGCGCCGGAAGTTGTCCAGGCCTCTGATCGGGTTGTCGAATGGCTTTGAGAAGTGGTATTCGATTGGCTCTGCGTATTACTCAGCGAAATGGTGTCAGATTGGCTGTGGGACACCGAATGCATGCTTGTGTCGGATGATCCACTGCTATTGACGATGCCGTCCGCAGTGCCCCAGTTGGCATTGCCGCCTAAGTTGGCAGATAATCCTACACCGGCCGGGGCAATACTGCCTCCTAAACCAGCGTTGACGCCATATGAAGAACTATCCGTGTGTGAGGATGCCACTCCGGAAGAATCGGTATGTGATGTTCCGTTTGTCACGGCTGTTCCTTCGCTGTGAGCCGATCCGTGACTGACTGCGGTTCCAACAGTAGAGGATGATCCAACAGTATCTGTTTCAGAGATACCGACAGTGTGAGCCCAACCGCGTGTGCTGGCATGACCCACCGTATGCGCCTGACCTTCTGAATTTGCGACACCTTCGGTTACAGCTTCTCCCTGTGTTACACCCGTTGAGTGGTTAGTGCCATAGGATTGAGAAGCATTTTCTGCAAGCCCACCCGTCAGAAGAGCTGGCAGGCTGATCCCAAAAGACGCTGCCCGAGTTCCCAACTGGCGGGAAGCGTAAACCGATGTATCTTCCAACATACCGGCTAACATGTGTGTTATATCTTCTAGCCTAACGTGGCTGGTGAGCAACATAAGCAAGAATTCTTCTTCTAGGCTACTCATTCCCCGAAAAAGAAGTTCGTTCTGTTGGATGGAGAATTGTTGAGCGTTTTGCCCCCCGGATATCAATGGATCTCGCATGGAAGAATCACCACCACGCGCATTTTCACGGGGGTCAGGATGCCCGACGGTTACAATGGCGAAAGGCATTTGCTCCAGCGAACGTGCCAACCACCTTGCTACCTCTGTTGAGAGATATTCCAAACGGATTTGCCGGTAAGCGCCTACCATTCCTGCTCGCAAAGCAAATAAATCTCGTAAGGATCGTTGAATAGCTTCTTCTTTCTTGGGGGAAAATGTCGTAACCCCATAACATTGAACAATACCAATATTAGGGTTCTTAAAAACCCCAGCTGCCAGATAGACCAGATTAACCTGTGCGCCGTACAATCCGCGTAGAACTGTGCGCATTTTCTGCAGCAAGCCGGCATCTCGACGAGCTTCCAAAGAGATATAACGTAATTGCAGAAGCCGGACTACCCGGTACCCCTGATATTCCCGGTTTCCTTCTCGCTCGATAACCCGGAAAAGCAAATAATCCAATTCATTTTGTTCGTTAAAATGCAGCTCCGTACCTTCTACTTCCAGATCGTTGGGTATGGTGAGTGAGTTTTTCGTTTTCAGCCAGGGTATTTTTTCGGTCATTTTTTTAATAATCATTTTTTTATTTCTCCGTATCTGGCATTCCGCCTCATCAATCCGCCAGCCAAATCAGTTGGTGAATTCGTGAGGCCGCTTTTGCTTTCGCAAAAGAAGCCCTGGATTGTTATTGATTCACTGTTTCCCACCAGACTGCATCTATTACCTCGTTCATATTTGGCTCAACAACAACCACCTGTTCCCTTTCAGGTTGTTCCGATGGTGAGCCCTGACGATGTACCGTTGATGCTCTCTGATTTTCATTTGCTGAAGAACGTTGTGCATCAGCCTCCTGTGAATAAACATCTTTCCCGGATTCAGTCCGTTTTTCGGGGTTACTCCAAGGACGAAGTCGAATCAAGAGACTCATTTGAGCAATTAACGCTGCAAAAGCAGTGATGATCAATACGCCTGCCAATAGAATGATCATCAAGATCACTCCGAGTGCAGGTCCACGCAACAAATCCATGAGTTGTGACATTTTGACCTCCAAACGTTGAAATAGAATCTGGCGTTCGTAAAAAATTCCTACGTTCATAAGACTCGTACCGAAAAGGTAGAGAGATACATAAAACAAGCTCACGAGGTTGTGCGCTGGTTTCATCTATCACCCTATCGTCTGGTCCGGTAACGATTGATCAGCTCACTGGCACCTGCCAATGGATTCACCAATGACACTGGATTGATTAAAACTTGCTGTAACAACATGGCAAAATAGCCCAATGGGATGACCAACCATAAAGCCCATAAAATAATGGTGGTAACATTTCCGCGCGTGTTGGCTATCACCGCCGCAGCACTTTTGGAAGTGCCAATCAAGGCAGCCCATTGTTGGGCGGATAATTGCGCGGTGTATGCAAGATAGAGCCGGCTACCCAGAACAGCCAGAGAATAAATCGCGATGCCTGACTTTACATTCCATAAAAGAGTATGCTCTTGCATTCTGATGGTGAGGACAATTAAGGCTCCAGCGATCCACATTGCCGTGCCCAACCAGGGAACCGGAGCACCCATTCCCCATTGGCTGATCACCCACATCAAAAGGATAATGGCTGTTGTAATTTGGGCCGTATATAAATCTGAAGAAGTCGCATCCCGACCACTTCGGCCTGGTCGGAAAGCTGCCCTGGATTGAATTCGATTGTCAACAAAACGAATAATCAATCCTGCACAAAGCATGCTCACCAGTGCAGCTCCCGATTCACCGAGCCAGTAAACTGTAGCCAAAACACCATTCAAAAGGTAGGTAGGCAAGGCAACAAGGAAATTCCCGAAGACCACAAAATAATCTGTCATAAGCCAATACCTCCTTTTTTGTCATAATCAGTTCTTTGACACCACAACCCGATCACCAACAGTAAATAGACGATTGTGACCAATCCGAGAAAGATCGTCAGCAGAATACCAGTTGCGATCCAGATAATATGCATATTTTCCTTTTACGGTACCAATGCCGGCAGCGTAACATACACCTTCATCGTTCCATCCATGCTGACACGCCTGGGTTGGGTAATTGGAACGCTGCGAAACCGCGTGCCTGTAGTTACCACGTCCAGATGTAAATTGAATGTTCCCGGGTCAGCAAAAGGGACACGCAGCGCTTGTCCAGTTGCCCTACAGGTTCCACCGCCATCACATCCACCCGCCCATGATCCAAATCCAGGAATAAGGGCAAAATTCGACTGGTGGATATAGGCTTCGTAATGGGTCTGACCTAGTTTTTTTGTAATCCAATTTTGGCTAGCGCTATCCAGCGCAGCAGTTGCCTGTAACGATGCGACTGCATCCGGTAGGTGCTCCACATGTGCTCGGCATTCCTTGAACACCCTCTCTGTATCTGAGATACCATCATTGACGACTGATCCGGATCCGGTATTGCAATCAGCGGTTTCACCGGAATTGGCAAAGCGGCATACATCCCTTTCTTCATAAATTGGCTCATACCAGGTGAAGATGACTGGAGGAACGGTCACACTGACTTGAATATCTGCACCACGCCGGGTTTCAGTATCTTGTCCTACAACTAAAGGATTACTTGGAGCGGTCTTCTGAATGGTTAGCACAGGTTGCTGCATGGAGATGGTTGGATCCGGGCATTCTCTGGGAGGAGGGGGCGGCGTAACCACTCCTGAACATTCGCCAGGAATAGAGTCACAATTTTGTACACCATTCAGGTATAACAAATAGGTGGAACGAAGTGCTGAGTCATACCAACTCATCTGGAAAAGGGTTGTAATGAATCCCCAACCGGAGAAGTAGGTCCAAACATCCTGTTGACCATTAAGTACTGCTCCCCAGAATTGTTCAGGATTGGCATATTCCGGATGCTCCATTTGTACCCGGTTCCAATCCAAGTTATCACCCACAACTTGACCGATAAATGATATCAGTGCACCGTATCCATTCTCCAAAGCCCCATAAGAATTACTTAATCCACTTTCTTGCGGATTCATAGCCATAAAGAATAATGTCGAAGCAGATGGTAGGATTACAATATTTCCACTGGGTGTTTGATAGCGGTGATAATTTGCTTCCAGATCTATTGACTGGCCAAAGGGTAGATCCATAGACATCCAGTCTGGATTTTCGGTTGTAACACCTAAATCCACTAGATTCGGATTTAAATTGCCGTCTGGTAAAAACACTTCAGACCAAGGATCTTCATCCTGAGCGTATACAGCTGATGGAATAAGTAAGGCCAAAAGCAAAAAAATGAGGATGAATCTTTTCACTACTTATGACCTTCTTCTACCGGTGAGGATAAAGAATCCTGACGGTTCAGGATGGTTTCGATTTCAGCTTGCATCAAGAACCGGTCGAATTTCCACCCATTTTCTGTTTTCATAACAACAACATAGGCGGTGTCATGGGTTTTATTGCTGCCTGGTAGGGGAGTTGAAAGATCGATTGACACTTCCCAAACTTGCTCCGTGTCATTATCTGCTACTTTCTGCACAGCCTGCGCCGTTGCGGTGACGACAGATTTCGCATCCACGTACTTTTCCCAAAGGCGATCTGCACCAACTGTGAAGATTTCATATCCGGCAGATGTGCTGTTTTTGCAAATCCGTTCTAGCCATACATCCTTCCCTTCCTGGTAGTTCACCTGGAATACTTTTTCAACAGCCAAAACCGCAGTGGTGGAAGCGAGTCTCTCTTCATCGAATAATGGAATCTCGCTTTGCTCTGTGTGGCGAGGTAAGTTATTTATTACCAGGATGCTCGTTGTAACAACTACCGCAAGGATTACTGAAACGATCAGATTTCGTTTTGAGATTTCAATTACTTTCAATTTTTCTCCTTCCCGATTAACGGTTTTTAATTCGATTAAAAAGAAAGCGACCATTAATATCCTTCATTTGGGGTAACATCACAAATTGGTTGTTACATCAGAAAGGACATGGATGGTCGCTCCAAGGATAATTTGGAACAGCTGATGATATCAGCGACCAAAATGATATTGGGTTGTGATCTTAATCATATCAATGGGAAACCGCTTATCCTAGGGGGACTTTTCGGAGGGAATTTCTTTAAAAATGAAGATTAGCACTTGACAAAGTAATACTAGAGTAATACAGTATTAATAACCTAACCGATAAGGAAAACGCGAATGCCAAGAACAAATTCATCCAGAAAACCAGTCCGTTCTTTTCGCCTCAGCTTTGAAGGTGTAGACCAATTAAAAGCGATGGCAAATGTAATGGGGCGAAGTGAGAGTGACGTAATTGAAATAGCACTAGACCGAATGTATCGGGAGGAGATTCGTTATAACCGGGTCTTACGAGAAGGAGCCCGACCAGAAGATCAGTATCAAATAGATCAAGGGAAAGATAAAGAAAATGAAATTCATCGGAATGGTTCTTAAATTAATAACGAGTGTTATCAATACTGTTGTTATCCTGCTGATTTGTTCCAGTATTCTGTTTGTAACCTACAAGGGCAACCAGCCCATGCAGGTTCCCCAGGCTCCAAAGGGGATGACCTACTTCGATTTTATTGCCGACCGGATTGATGCTGCAAAAACGGTTGAGCCCTCCCGTTGTGGTTGGGGGATGATGCTTTCGTTGGCAGTACTTGGTCCGATTTATTCTGTTGTGTATACAGAAGTGGGGATTCACCCGGATGGTTTTCTTGCTCGTGGCACTGCACCAGATCCTGATATGCCGAAGAATGTGGCTGGTGCTAATTGGTATGAGGTGCCAGGGATTTGGTGGAATACAGTTGAAAGGTTGTCCTGGACAATGGTGGGAAAGCCGGCAGTGTATGGGTGCAAATTTAGACCCGTAAAAACTAGTATAAATTGAGCCGCTTCTAAAAATTCAAATCTGCTTTTCTATGAGATCATCTCTTTCGCGATTTATTTCATCGTAAGCATGAATTTCAACATGTACAGCAGACATCAAGAACCACAAATGATTGATTATATTGTCATATATTTTCAATAAATAATTGTTGAATTATGACAAAACATGATATAATGAAATCATGAGAGAGGAGTCGGTAATGAGCGTTATGAGTGGGCATAAAGTTAAGAAACTGCGGGAAATGGCCGGTTTGAGCCAGGGGCAAATCGCACAATTTTTGGATGTTGACCAAAGCACCATTTCAAAATGTGAAAAAGGCGAACGTCAATTTCAGGTAGATCAGTTGGAGCAATTGTGTAGCCTGTTTGGTTGTGAATTAGCTGACCTGGTAAACGATGAAATGGAAGCAAAACCTTTGTGTATTGCCTTTCGTGGAAATGCTATTGAAAACGAAGATTTGATCGCAATTGCTGATATCCACAAGATTGCATTGAATTTGGTTCAAATGCAAAGCCTATTAGAGAGAGTGATATCCGTTGAAAGCTAAGAGTGAACTCAGTTATTTGGCGAATAATTTGCGAAAACGTTTCGGAGAGGATGTATTCTCTCCGATTGACGTATTTGCAATCCTTCAATCTCAAGAATATTTGACGCTTGTTTATTATCCACTGTCCGAACGCATCTCTGGTATGTGCGTGCGCACACATCGTGGTGAATACTTGGTTGCAATTAATTCTAGAACGACACACGGTAGGCAACGATTCACAGCTGCTCATGAGTTGTATCATTTGTTCATTCAGGAAGAAATTCAAAGCATGGTATGTGGGAAAGAAATTGGCGGCGGGAAGGATGAAGAAGAAAAGAATGCTGATAGCTTCGCTTCTTACTTCCTGGCACCAAACGATGCACTACGTAGTTTTATCGAACACAAGTTAAAAAAAGGATCGAATCCTTTATCTATAACGGATGTTATACGTATCGAACAGCATTTCCAGATGAGCCGCCAGGCGACTCTCTATCGATTAGTTGGAGATGGTTGGATAACCCTGGATTTCGCGAACACTCTTAGATACGATATCATTGCCTCAGCACGTAAATTGGGGTTTAGCAACGAGTTATATGTTCCCTCTCCAGAAGATCGGCAGTATTTTACCACCGGAAGTTATATCAAGTTAGTTGAGCAATTGATTGATGCCGAAGTGATCTCTAACGGAAAGTACGAAGAGCTATTGCTGGATGCCTACCGAGCCGATATCGTATTCAATTTAGAGGCTGAAGACCAGGAAATGTATGACTGAATCGTTATTCCTGGATACTGACTGCCTTTCTACCTTTCTGCTCGTTCAACGTGAGAATCTCATTCTCCAGTTATACGCTGGTCGCATCGGTATTCCCAAACAAGTGTACGCTGAGCTGAGAAAAGTGCCATTCATGAAAAACAGGGTGGATGGTTTGCTGCAAGCGAATCGAGTATTACTCTATCAAATCACTGCAGAAACGGACTCTAGTCGCTTATATCTGAAGTTGACGGAACATCCAGATCAGGGGTACAAGATCATTGGTACGGGGGAAGCTGCCGCGATTGTTCTTACCAAAGAATATAACGGAATCCTGGGTAGCAATAACATGCGTGATATTTTACCGTATGTTCGATTATTCAACATAAAGCACCGTACGAGTGCTGATATTATGGTCGAGGCATTTGAGCAACACCTGATCAATGAAGGGCAAGGGAATGTGATTTGGCGAGATATGCTTCAGCGAAATCGCAAGTTGCCTGTCAACACGTTTACCGAATTCCTATTGAGGCGGAAGCAGTAAGGATGAATGGTTCAAAGAGTTGGTTTTTATCTCAAGCCTTCCCAAGTTTGTTCTCAGTTGACATCTCTCCCGTACTACCAGAATATTTAGTTCGCATAAATGTCCAAACTGATGTTATTTCGGCAACATATTACTTTACACAATATTCAATCATCACTGGCATATGATGGGACATAGAAACGCATGAAATCATTTTTAACGCCTCCAATGCAAAAAGGGAAAGAACCTCCTTTCCATGAAATGGGATCTATGCCTTTTCAAGAGTTATGTCGGGACTTGTTAGCCGAACAGGGCGAGTTTACTGATTGCAGAATTTATGGTGACAATGGAGAAGGGCAATTCGGCATTGATATTCGTTGCGACCGGAAGACCGGAATTCTGGAAGTTGCACAATCCAAATGCTATAAAAATTTTCCGCCAGCAAAAATAGTTGAGGCTTCAAATAAATTTTTCGAACACATTCAATTTTGGCAAAAAGAGGGAGTGAGAAAATTTATTCTAATTGTAGCATCTAGGATATCATCACAAAAAGCCAACTCTCAAATTTCAATTGAACGACAAAGATTCAAGGATGTAGGTATTGATTATGAACTATGGGATGCAATACGTATTCGTGACATTCTCCGAGAAAATATTAAATTAATATACACACACATTGAGAATAGCCAATTCTGGTCTGAACAAATATGTGGACCAGTATCTGCATCTCTATTTACTCATCAACCGGGCTTTGGGGTAAATTTATCATTAGTCACTGATTTAAACAACTTATTAACAGTTCTAAATTCAAAAGCATCAGAGGAACTTGAAAATAATAAAATATTATGGCGGGAAGGGGATAAGAAAAAGGTTTTTGAATGGATAAAACAGAAAAAAACTAACATAGATGAGTGGAAAGCAATAGATGTAAAAACAAAGGCGGGAATTATTCGATTAGAAGCAATTACATATATTGATTTTTATGAAGATTTTGATAAAGCTGAAAACCTTCTTAAAGCAGCAAAAGAACTCGACCCAGAAGGATTTGACAGGAAATATTGGGCAATTCTTGCTTTACATCGGTCGGGTCTGGAGGCTAGTTTAGAGACGCTCAGCGACGCGAATGATATTGAATCAATATGTGCTCGAGTTTCTCTCTTGCTACAGAAAAGTAGCATATATGAAGCAAAAAGCTTGCTTGAACAATTACAGGTAGAGACCAGTAATAATGCTGAAGTTTTCCGTCTGCAGGCATTGTTACATTTGGAGTTCCGAGATTTACAAAAAGCTAGAGAAACCATCAACCAAGCAAAACAAATCGCAAGCAATTGGGAAAGCATTCAGATTGCCGACGCGGTAATTTCTTATTTTTCTGCGCTCTCGCCAGCAGTCTTTTCTAGGACAACGACATTGTGGCCAGAACCAATTGAACTAGACCTTATAAAGTCTTCTAGCGAAGCCATTCATGCGCTTGATTATGCTGCAGAAATATTCCGAAAAGTTTATCAGAATGAGTATTCAGGTGCTTCCTACAGACTTTCCTTGAAGCTATGGTATGCTGCTTGTTTAGCATGCAATTTTAGAAGACAGAAAGAAGCAGAAAATTTTTTCAGTAGTCTGCTGACCGACTTTCCTACTGATCATCGAATAATCTCTTGGGTATTCTATAGAAAATATCCATTTCAGTTACAGAAAAGCCATCAAGAGTTAAAAAAGAAACGTGAGAAAGGTTTGGCTACTGCAGCAGACATTATTAGCAGTGCTATGCTAAATATTCAACTTAAGAAAGTACGAAATACTCTGTATCTACTCGAGAGCAATAAAAAGTTATTTATTACAGAAGGACTCGAGCAATTATGGGATTTTTGGCATATTCAAACACTCATCGCACAAAAAAAGATGAGTGATGCCAACAGAGAATTTCAGGAATCAAGTTATCGCGAACAGTTAAAACCTATTCAATTTTTGTTGCTTAGTCAGGAAAGCAACGAAGGTGAAGATTTAGATAAATTTATTGGCATATTAATAAAATCATATGAGGAAGAAAAAGATGCATTGGCGCTAATGGAAATGTGCCAGTATTACGCAGCAAAACAAAAATGGCAAAAGATCAGTTCATATCCGGACCGATTGGTCTCTGAAATCCAAACAGAAAAAGCATTTAAGATTGGTGTTGCAACTCTTTATAACCAAGGAATGTACCAGGAATGTAAACTTTACATCGAGCGAAATAAATCTTTATGTTTTGATAACAACCTTCCAAGTGATCTGATATTAATTTACATACAAAGCAAGGCACTATCTGGTGAATTTCCTGAAGCCCTGTCGGATTTACGTCAAATAGCCGAGAGCAACCCAACCAAACAAAATCTCCTATTGCTCCGTGACTTCTATATTCGTAAAGGTGATAAATTGGGTTTAAGGGATGTTGCAATTCTGATAAAAAAGCAGCCGGATTTTAAGGCTGACGAACTTATCCAAATTGCCAATTCTCTGCTTTGGGCATCTCCCGAGCTCGCAATCGAGTTTTTTGACTTAGCACCAGTTGACCAATTAAGTTCACAGCATGTAGTCGAGAAAATGATGCTTGGTTTCTCGTTAGGTCTTGATTCTGAAATGAAAGATATCCACAAACTGATTCCTAATATTATGAGTGCGGAAGGCGCACCAATAAGGGTAACAACATTCGAAGAGACAATTGACATAATAAAACAGAGGAATCAGCAGTGGAATGAATTAGTCTATAAATACAACTCCGGAGAAATACCTATCCATTTTCTTTCCATGAATGCCAGGTCCAATTTATTTACGCTTTACAATATGGCATTTAGTAACAATAATTTAGCTTCCCCCAAGCAAAAATTCCCACTATTTATCCGCTTTGGCGGGAGACCATCCCTTGTCGATTTTAAAGAGCCTGATGAACCAATTGCATTGGATCATTTATCCCTTGATGTAACAAGCCTTTTATTATTGGATCACTTTTCTCTTCTTGATGTCTTTGAGGAAATTGGAAAACCAATCAATCTACCCGGTGAAACTGTCCTTGCTCTAGTAAATATGAAACAGTCACTTGAGCAGTATCAACCGGAAATTGTTCAGGCATCAAAACTATTGCTAGAGCTTTTAAATGTAAACAAGATAAGAAAAATTGAGATTAATTCAAATCAATTTACTGGTGATTTCGATATAGACATCATATTAAATTTGATCGATAGTCTTGGAAACCTTCAAGGTTTTGTGGTTGGATTTGCTTCACAAAGAAACATTTGGGATAGCCTTGAGCACAGAACCAGTAATTTAACATTCATTACCATTGCTGACATTGTTGAAAATATTCGTGCAGATGCGATCATTTCTGAAGTTGAAAGAATTACAGCTATTGATCGATTGGGAACAGAAGGGCTTGTTAAAACGAATAATGGAGTACCTAAAGGGTCAAACTTATTTTTTGTCGCTAATACTATTCAATTGCTTGCACAAACTGATATCTTGAACCAGGTTTGTTCGGCGTATACTGTTTGGGCAGAAAGTAGTGAAACATTCAACTTACAAGCTTCTGTGAGTGAAGAGCGAAATCGTTCTATGTATGCGAATCGGCTCCAAAATCTTATTGATAGAATTAGTAAAGGTATTGAAGAGAGGAAGTATTCATTTCTACCTCAACAGAAGCTAGGTAATGAAATCGAATCTACTGCTAGAGAAGATTCATTATTACACAACCTCTCAGAAAATTTCATTGCAGGACAAAGTAGTAACTTTCTACCTGCTATTGATGATCTTTTTATTCAGAGGGAACTTCATTATCATGGCGTTAATGCTATAGGTATTTATGAATTAGTTTGGTCGGCGTTTAATCAAGGGTTGATTGAAGAAGCTAGATACTATGATCTCCTTATAGAATTTCGAAAAGCTGACTTACGATATATCCCAATTTCAAGTGCTGAGATAGTGTTCCATATCAAGACGGCATCGATTGAGAATAAAGTGGTTCAGGAAAATTCCAATCTTAGGATTCTCAAAGAATATATATCGTCCTCTCTTATAACAGGTAGGAAGATACAAATACCAAGGCTGCCCATTGACTCTGTAGAGGCAATGGGAGAATTCGAATATATCATTAATATCGTGCACAGCATTTCCTATGCAGTAATGAAAATTTGGCAAGATAACGTGTCTGAGGAATTGAAGCAAATTCGCTCATCGTGGATTTTTGAAAATCTTTTTCTCGACATACTGACTCTATGCAATATTGTTGGATGGGAAAGGGATCACAAAGATCATGTATTCCTTGTAGCATTAAGCTTGGCAGAATATTTCTTGAATGGTTTGCAGTTTATAAAGGATGACTCTGATAAGTCACCGCGTAAACAGTTCTATGATTGGTTTTACTATAAAATCTGTGAGCCGAGATTTGCTGCCAACTCAGGATTGCTCGAAAGAACAGCCGAATTAATCAAGGATTCTTTATCTTCCCAAATTTCCAGTAATGCCAATTCGGAGTTCGATCCATACATACGCCTTTTTAGCCAAAGGCTTTACCAGGATCTTCCGGATCCATTAAAAACAATAATTAATAGGGACCCAAAATTTTTAGAGCAAATTGGGATTGAGATCATCTCTGTGATTGATGTGGCTGGCCTAATGTTTCCAGCCGCAAACTTTTGGGACAATTTAGCCAAGACTTTAGAAGGAGAATCCATCGCCATTGAGGCTGTTAATCCCAAGGTAGAAGTTTTATTTTCACCAAATACATCTAGGAAGAAGTTGAGCGCAACTTTCATCAATCCCAATAATGGGGAAAAAATCAACATAGAATCTGGAGATTTTGTATTTATTCTTAATGCAAATAAACAATTTTGGCTTGAAAGTAATCATGATTATTTCCGTGAATGGTCAGCAAACGAGCTAGAAGCCAATATCTCAAAGATTTGTTTACTGAAAAGTCCGGCAGAACGGATGGAAGAACTAAACGAATTACGAAAATCAAGTATAGGAAATTATTATCATAGTCTCAAAGAAAAACTCTTATCCACTAAAACTCTCGATTTTGCGCGTCTATTACCGCCATCTCGACAAGGTTTACACCAATTCTTCGGTTTTGTTTCAAGTGATAATGCCATTGCCACTATAGAAGAACAAATAAATCTGTATGCGAGAAATGTGATCACTAGACTTGGTATATTTACTGCAACATCAAGAATATCGGCTTTTCCAATTGGAATCCCAACCGTTTTACTTGATGAAATCCAAGAACTATCATTTGATGAACGACAGAAATTCCTCTCAGGACTTTCCGATGTTCTTATTACCCCTATCAGCCGGTTGCAATATCTTCGATTGATAGGCCAATTCGGTGATGAAGATCAAACCGCAATGTTAGTAAATTCTTTCTTTACAGAAGAAATGAACATAGAAATATCTGCTTTTCTTCTTTTATTAGGATGGATTTCAGACGAACTTGATGATCTTCCGGGGGACAACCAGTTTACAGCAGAAGAAAAACTTTTACTTTCATGGGGGCATACCAACGAACTGTTTACTATTTTCAAACAAGTTGGAGTTCCATTTGATTGGCTTATAAGTGTTTTGAAAGAAAAAAAACCTCAATTACCTTTTAGATATATTTTTGCTTCAGCATCCCTCGAATGGAATGATGTAATACATCCAAGTAGATTGGATGTATTACCATTCAAAATTCTTGGGGTAGATTATGCGCTTGGAGATAATAAGACTCTTTGTAAAGAAGAACGAGATATATTGCTAAATGAAGTCTTTCCATGGAAAGAAAATAACATTTTGCCGGCTGTGGATTTGTTAGAACAAAGGGAATCATATACAAATGTTTTGAATTCTTTCTTTGGTAAAGAGATTTCAAATTCACTTATATCCTTGACTTCTGGTGAAGAAGATAGAATTACAGCATTATCAAATTCATCATTAAAAAATCTCGCTTCTGAAGCTATAGAATGGTTGTCTTCCCCAGATTCCGCTTTAGCAGGCTTCCAGTTCCTTTTTGGTTTATACCATACAAAACTTCTTCCTAAAGACCTCTTATTTGATTTCGAGAAAAAAATCTCCGGTTTTAATTTTGTTGGATTGATCTCTTTGAACCCGATGATTGTCATTCTTGGTTTTTACTTCTCAACATGCCAGGCTAAGCAACTATCGGATAATGCTAAGAACCACTTGATTGAAGAATTACTAGGACTTGCGGAGGCTTGTTCGAAGCTGTATCCCGGACAGAGTAGCATACCGGATGACAATGTTCTGGAGGTTGAATTATCCGCATTGCTTTTTGAATCAGCTGTCCAACTTTCAAAATCTATGACAGAGAATAAAGTAATTGATGAATTTGAACGCCTTATGATGGGAATTCTATCTCGGTGGAGTGAAACAAAACCGATAGCACTTCGATTACTAAATCGTCTATACTCGGATATTCCCATCTCTATCTCTCATACTCTTGGTAAAGTCCTGCTTGAGATTCGTTCGTTAAGATGATTTTAATGCTTTTTAGTGTTTTTTATGAAAGGTAAGGATTATTCTAGGGGAACTATCGAAAACCTTAAAAAATGATAGGATAGATTACACTCTTCCCTCTTTAGACTCTAGAAGAACGATGTAGAAAGAACGAAGTGCACACCGTTCCATTATTAATTACCTCTTCTTTGAGAAAACCAGATGCTACCATCTTTTCCCGCTCGCTTCCCATTTCGTAATCCGTGTAGATTCGTCAGGAATGAGTTGTAATTTAATCCACTTAAAGCAAGATTGATTTCTCCCTGAATAGCTCGCTGGCAGTTCAGGTTGTCGCAAAACACATACAAGTTTCCGTTAGAGGCTTCGAAAAACTTCATCCACCTCATTTTTCTGGTTCCATAATCTTTATTCACATCCCGTTCTACCTCGATGAAAACAATTTCACCGGTTTTAGGATCTACAGCGATAATATCCGGAATGTAAGTTTCGCCATTTGATAAATATATGGGTTTAGCCTGTCCTTGAATCAGATAACCTTCTTCATTTAATACTTCGGTTACCTGAATGTTTAAAATAGTATGTTCAGGTGAGGAATGGTGTCTAAGCAATTTATCATATTCATTTTCCTTCGGGAGACTACCAGTTAATACTTGATAGGCAATTTCCCCCTCTTTGGTCAATCGCAGTACCGCCGGCTGATTTCCTCCCGAACTTGATCCCTGCGCTGATATTCCCTCGATTTGCTCAATTAATTCAAGACAAGATTCTTCATCGGGATTCATCAACCAATTCAATGCTTCATCCAGATTTTTGTTTGTGACCGCAAGAGACAAGCATCTGGCCATCATTTTTATAATGGATGGGCGTAATGCAAGTCCCATCTCTCCCATCACCAAGATAGCGGTTGATGTTTTCTCGAATACCTTCGTACCTCTCCAAGTCTTTATCCAATCAGGAACAGGTATTAATGTCTCCAAATTATCCAAATCCGGTTTTTGTGTGGGATTATTTTGAGACGATATTTCCTTCTGGACTTGGCGAATTGCAGATAGGTGCGCTTCCAGGGCTGATTTCTCAACTTGTAAGTTCTTTATCAATTCTTTCGCGGTAAAAAGCTCATTTTCCAGATCGGTATATTTCTGGCTGAGCTCTTTCAAACCAAGTTCAAGTTCATTGGTTTCATCAGGCAATTTTCTTCTCGATTCGACCTCCTGCATAGCCCGCAACCGAACATGAATTAGATAAGCCAGATCATCATCACTAAATGAGTCTAGTGGTCGGTTTGCCTTTTCGCAGGATTCATCGTAATCCTGATCCAGAAGCCTTAATAGTGCGACAAGCTTTTTATGGGCATTTTCCCATAATTTCTGAGCATTGGCCTGCATTTTTTGCTCGTGCTCCTCACTCTGCCCGATAATGTCTCTGGAAATCCGAGTTGACTGGTTCCGTTGGAATTCTTCTAAAGTGAGACCAACCACTTGTTTTTCTCCAATTCTGATTTCATCTCACGCGCGACTTCCAATATCTGAATAGCCAGGTCTTGGTTTTCCTGCTCTGGTGCGCTAACCCACTGCAAAGCGCTGCGAGCAGCTTCAAGATAACTCAGCGTTGTCGACAGCATTTGCTCATGCAACCCCATACCGATAGGAGGAACCTTCGTGCGATCCACTTCCTGGGCGATCTCAACAGCGTGCTGGAGAGTCTGTTGTGCAGATCTCGACTGCGAAAATAAATCGCCCTGTTGTTCAGTTGAGATCACACGCGCGATCTCACTATCTAAAATAGTCAACTCCGAAATCCATGACTGAGCAGATTTCCGGTAATCCTCCACAGCCTTAACCTCCGGCAATAAGAGAATTGGTTTTCCAAGATCATCGATAGGGGAAACAAGGGCGCCAATTATTGTGAAAATCACAGCAAGTCCTAAAAGGATCCAACCAAATTTTTGCAGTTTTTCTTCAGAGATCTGAATTTCTGGTCCATCAAAATTATTCACTACCATTACTGGAGTCTCCTGCTTCTAGAATCTGAGTGATGATTTCCAAGTCAGATGCAGCAGAATTTCGTTTTCCTCTTTGTTTCAACTCAGTGATTACCTGTTTGCCACGTTCGTAATCGATGTTGCGGATAAATTCGATTCTTTCAGCAACGACTTCAAACACCGGAGTTGTGGTATTTGGACGGTAACGCAATTGAATATGCCCTTCTACGCCAATCCGACTTCCTTTCCGGACATGTCCATAAACTAATTCTGCCAATGTGCCATAAACCAATACCCGTAAGCCCTTTACCGGTTTAGATTCAGGGCTGCCGTCGATCATCAGATATAAACGAACATAAGGAATTGGGTCATGATTCGATGGATGCAAATAATCAAAGTAGATATCACCAGTGATGTCTCCACGATGCCAGGTTAGATTGCCTTGTGCCATAATTTATTTCTCCTTTTTAATAAATGATTATTGAACCTAAATAAAACGTCTTCAAAATTATTTCATTTCATATCTGCCAATGATCCTCCTTGGTATTCAAAACTAATCCCAGCAAGTCAACCAGAAGTTGGATGCGATCGTTATTAGCTACACTAAAAAGCATCTGCCAATCTTTATTCGAAGATCCATAAAACGAAAATGACTGTTCGATGAGGATAGCAAATTCTCGTGGCGACATAGCAGCCAGACGCTCACTCGCTCCGCCGGCACCAACCCCAGGATTCTCTTTAAGCTTGGCAATGGCCAGACTGTACGGATTCTGGATAGTGCTTTGAGACACGCCATAAATGATCCAGGACACAAAGGGTATTGCAGTATTTTCTTGCTCTACAAGAACAGATCGATTTTTCCTGTCGGCACGGGCTAATAATTTATCCAATGACCAATTGCCATTTGAATCAGTCACTACCGCAACCGCCCGGCTTGATGATTCGTTTTGCGAAAAAGATGCATCTTGGGTTGTTGAGGAATCTTTAACTTTTTTGGAATCTTTAAAGCTTTTTAGAATCTTTAAAAGGGTCTCAAAACAATCTTTGGCTTGTAGGTCGAGTGTCTCAAGACAATCATTGAGGATGCCCTTGAGAGTATCTGAACAATCATTGGATAAATCCGAGAGTCTCGAAACAATCATTGCCTCTGGGTTGATAGTCTCACGCCAAAGGCGGGCAGACGCCAATCCCTCTCGCTGCGCTCGGGGACGCTGTGCGCAATCATTACTTAATTTACTAATCCAGTTATCAAGCTCATCCAGAACAAATTGGTCTTCTGATTTCATCAAAAGAGTTGAAGCAGCTTGTTGGATTGCCTGATGTTGTGGTGTCAGTGGGTCGATTCGTTGTACTTTGAATTTCCAGCCATAACTGCCCTCAGCATTGAGCCGGTGGTCAGTACGTTGAACAAACAGGCCTAACAAATCTTGAAGATGTTGCCGGCGTGAGATCTCTTTGTTCGTGCGTTCACTAAGTTTTTCTTTGCGTTTTCCCCGGTCTATCCGGGCTGGCAACCAGTTTGCGACTATTCGCGGGTTTTTGATCCCTAAACGAATAGCAATCGATTCATAACCGCCATCCATCCAGACCTCATCCCTTATTTCGCCAATCGCATCGTTGAAGTAGCATAGATTCCGTAATATCAGAACAAACATGGCTGCATCTGATCCCAACACGGGTAACCAATTTTTAAGAAAATACCAACTAACCAGTATAAAATCTCCTGGCCCTGTTAATCGGTTGGCAAGCTGATTAGCGAGGTTCTCAAGTTCTCCATCAAGCCGATGACCTACCAATTTTTTGATAACACTCTGAACTGTCTGATAGCTTGGAAGCATTTTTTCGAAATCCTCCGGAGGACACTGAACTGGATACTGCAAGATTTCTTTGGGGTTTGCACTAACAGCGATCTGAAGTGCGGATTCCGGTGTTTCTTTTATCCCGTGAGAAACCAAAAAAGCACTTAAGTCTTCAGCATCTCCAGGTGTGAGAGGTGATTCGTAAATTTCATATTTGTTTGAGGATTTTTTCGTCCTTCCTGAACGTTTATCAATTTCATAATCAGTTTCAATTTTCCGAGCAAACCATCCCAGTTTGCTTCCAGGTTGAAGCAAACGGAAAAACTGAGCACGGCTCATTCCAGCCCACTGACAAATCCGCTCAGCCCGAACGGAAACTTTGCAACTTCCTTTTCGCTTTTTTCCTTCACTTGCAAGAAAATATTCCTGCCACATTGCCATCACCAGGAAAATGATTCGTGAACCAACATAAGGCATCCATCGAAAATAATAAACCGGTAATCGAACGATTCGCTCGGGTTCCAGAAGGAAATTACGGATAGAACTATAGTGGATATCCAAGTCGATAGGATTTTCCTCGTTATTCTTAGAATTATCTTTTTCTTCTTGGCAGATGCCATCCTCATCATCAACTCCCTGGTCATAAATAACAAAACGAATTTTTACTTCCCTGTTTAATACACCGGATAAGAACTTTTGCAAGGTCATGCTCAAACGATTTTCTAGCCAATTCTGACCATATATATTGATGCAGCCAATCACAAAATTGTCATTGGAATATTCCACCAATTGGATTGGTTTAACCCAGGTATTAAAATCTACCCGTGACATCTCCATTTTTAGATAGGTTATGGCTGCTTGCCAGGCTTTTTCTGGTGAAAATTCAACGACTGCATTCATAAAAGAATTCCCTATTGGCTAGATCTCCGGAACCAAAAACACAAAAATAGCGAAATAACAGCTTTTTCTAAAATGACAGGAATTATTCCATTGCTCCCAGGAAATGACTTTATTCTGTCTTTTTGTTCATCAAACGTCAGCGGTATCGTCTGCGTCAACGTCTGCGTCGTGTCAACAGCATGTCTGCGGCACGTCAACATGGACGCAGACGGGGTTTTCGACTTATAAAAATATCGGTTGATTTTTTGAGAAATCAGAACGATCATTCAGAACCTCTTTCAAATAAAGTTTTTCCGATCGTCTTGGGTAATGGTTGAAGGAGTAAGGTCCCGATTTGATAGGCTTTCAATCCTTCATTAACAAAGAACCAGACCAATTCCCCAACCGGTACGGTATGATCTGTAGCGATCGTTCGAACCTCATCTTTCAGTTCAATTGGAATACGGAAGGTCACTCTGATTTCCCATTGTGGGATGACATCCAATTCCTCTTTAGTTTTTTTTCTCCTGACAGTGCTTGGTTTCTTTTCAGGAACAGGAAATGCTTCCGATAACCAGCCCCGGTTTTTATTTTTGGATAGAGAAGAAATCGTATTACCTTGATCCGTTTCCGGAAATAATGTCATGCGTTGAGCCTTAGGATAGGCAAAAAGATTGAGGTCTCCAGATCGATAAAGTCTCACTCCATTTTCAAGAAATGCTCTGACAACTTCATCCCTCGGCACCATAAGGTTTTGAGCAATATCCACGACTTGATCCACAACTTTGCGAGGTATTCCTCGATAAGTTACGGTTTCCTGCCTGTGAACTTTTTCCCAGTTCCGAGACCGTTTTTTCTTACGGTTTGCGGTGGGAATTAAGTCCAGTGGCTGTTGCATGTGCATCAAGGAATTCAGTTCTTGATGCCTTTTAACACTTTCCGTAGGAAGGGAATTGCGTAAATCTGTAAAAGCATCACGTCTGGCCATACCGCCCCCTAATACTTTAAAACTAGACTTGCCAAGGACCTATACTCCTCAGCTGCCCGGGTCCCTGATGCGTACTCAAAAATCGTCTTTGCTTCTGACCAGCATTCACGCAACACGGTCGCCCGATGAATCGGCGATAATACTTTTTCTTTAAAGGTTGCCTGTAGATCCAGAATAGAGTCGCGGGATTCGTTGGTGCCATCAAAAAAGGTTGGTAGGATACCAAGTAGCCCCCCTTTCCAGTTTTTCTTATCTCGCAAGGTATGGATCGTAGTGACCGTTTTTGACAATGAATCCAAAGAAGCAAATTCGGTCGCGGTTGGAATGATGACCAAATCAGCAGCCCAGATCGCACGTTCCTGTAAACCACCAACAGAAGGTGAGGTGTCAAAAATGATATAATCCAAACGATCCTTAGAGAAGATCTTCAACAATTCTTTTATATAAGAGATAGGCTGGTCTTGAACGCTCAACATCATTTGCGCTGCTGCTGTCATTGAATTTCCAGGGAGTAGATGGAGGTAATCTCTGCCAGTATCTCGAATCCATTGACGAACAAATGTGATTTCACTTGAAGATCCTGGCTGGGTGGTCAGAAAGTAATAAGTCCCCATCTGACTATCCATTCCTAATTTCGTAGCACATTGCCCTTGAGGATCCAGGTCAATCAATAAAACATGTTTATCCCTTAATGTCAGAGCGTGTGACAGGTTTACAGCAGTGGTCGTTTTTCCAACACCGCCTTTTTGATTTGAAACGGTAATCACTTTAGTGGTCATCTGATCCTCCTAATCAATAAATTGAATTTGTGTACGTCCTTCGTGTCCATGAACCAGGATGACATCCTCCATAGTCTGATAAACGCCGATGGCAAATGGTTCTCTTAGCCAGTTGATGACGGCCATCCCACTTCTAAAAACAGTTCCCTCTGCAACTTCTCCTGTGCCTGATATGCCGTTTATATCTTCACACCGCACTAGTACAAAACGCCGAAGTTGGGCATTAGGTGGGATAGGATCAACATTGTTGACGTTTTTTCTATCATTTGCCTCTTCCACTCGTTTTGATCTATGTCCACGATCACGAACTCTTGGCTTTTTTTGGATTACTTTGGAATTTGTTAGATCCATCAATACGCCGTTTTGAAAAGTGAGCTGGCAACCTGAAGTCACATTTTCAAATACAATTCCGTCTGGCCAGGTTGATTTTTCGTCCCGGTTGAGTCGAATATCAATCATTCGAAATAATCTTCCAAAGAATATGCCAGGATCATCGTTATTACGAGTTGGATCCCCAATAACTTTCCAAACATAACCCCTATGCTCAATCGGGTTTTCTTTTGGTTGAGGTAACAAATAATCAAATTTTTTATCTGACATTTTTAATGACACTCCGAAGTTTCTAAAAAGAACTGCAAAATGGTATGCAAATAGAGGGTTAAGGAAATCGAATTGATCCTTTACCTGATGCAGGATTATAAAGATTGTGAAACACCCGCTAATGGTGAACTTTAACAGAAATCAAACAACTTTTTATTAATATCAGGGGGGCGCACCTCCCAGGATAAAATCGGTATGTCTCAATCTTAATGAAAATATTGCGTTAGCAAATCAAAAAAAGACTTGATGAACCCATATGAATATCTACATTACGAATATTGATTAACTACCGTAGTGTGCCTGGCACGCATGAACCAGAGATTGTCAGGCTGGCTGGCGTTAGTCCTGCAGGTCCCTGGCAAGGTTTACAGAACTCGGTGCACCAACGGTACGAATTCAGGATTTTGACGGATACCCAGGATGTAACATAGTCCCCTTAGGGGAGTGGTTCGAACCCTGCTCCCGCTGCTATTTCTAAAGTGTCCATATATGGTCGTTTTTTGTTTTAACATACGTTCATCCCTTGATCTATTAATTTAGATCAAGAATAACACTGTCTAAAATTGATTACAATCTATCAATATCGGTAGATATTAAATCGAAAGTATATCGATATGGATAGGTTTTTTTCAGGTTCCCCTTATATCGCGTTCAAATTTTTGTACTGCAATTTCATAAACACAATTAATTGGACGATGAAAACGTAATAGAATCCTCATGGATCTCAGATTTGCACTCATAACCTAATGGTTACTGATTCATATCTACTCCCGCAAATGATCGAGGCCCAAAAACTATGGGATTCTGTTTTTTTATAAAAAAAACCTACTCGTATTTGTAATTCATTTATTATTGAATTTGGTTGGAAGGGTTATCAATTCCTTGTATCATAATTTCCAGGCTTCTAAACTTAATACTCGGCTATTTTCTTCATCAGCGTATAAAAAAACATGATCACACTGGGGGGTGCTGGTGTACACGCGGCTGGAGATAACGATTCCACTGGGTGTGTAGACTTCTATGACAGAATGGTCAATGAAGATGTGAAGGGTCAGGGGTTCGTCCTGTTGCAGATTAAGGGGGGCGGTGTGGTAATTGGGATTAGGCCAGTTAAAGAACATGGTAGGGGAAAGATTTGCCTGGGAACGATCGAGATAAAGTTCGTTATTTTTGAGATTAAATCCAATGCGTGTGTATTCCGATTGGTCGAGTGCACTTAACACTTGAATGCCAAGATCACGGCTGTTTCCCGGTTCTAGGGTAAGTTTAATTTCTAAAGCTGCCCCTTGTAAAATAGAGACAGTTTGTGAGCCACGGTGGAACGCATAGTTTTCTTCTGGGATGGTTATTTTATTTTGGCGCAGCTTCTCTGTTTCGGGTGCTGGTTTAAATCCAAGCCCTCCATGGGGATTTAGAAAAGGGATACGTGGTAAGGCCATCACACCTGCCCAACCAGCTGCTAGAATTTCTGCATCTGTGCGGCTTTCCCAGATCCAACCCCAGTAGATGGGACGGTTATTTTCGTCGTGAAAGACTAAACCCGCGTATAAGCAGCCTCCGTAATCCACCAGGCCGGAATGTTGCGGGCTGAATTGATGGTCTGAATAGATTCCAGTCCAATAGAAAGGTTTCCAAACTGGCTGCCCTGAAACGATCAAGATATGTTGTCCTTCTAATTTAAAAAAATTGGGACAATTCCAAACCAGCCCTGTTTCCACTCGGTTACCTTTCATCAATGGGTGAAGATATTCCCAATTAATTAGGTCTGATGAACGATATAAAAGGCAAAGACCACCGCTTTCTCGGGTTCCGCTGCCTAAGAGCATGTACCACAGTCCTTCCTCTTCTTTCCATACGTAAGGATCTCGGAAGGTTCGAAGGTTCATATCATCCGGAAATTTTGATAAGACGGGATTGCCTGGGTATTTTTTCCAGGTCAGTAAATCATCACTGCTGGTTGCCAGGCATTGCACCTCCGGTTTAACGCCAGTGTAAATGATGGTTGGTACACCATTGTTAACCACCATACAGCCGCTAAAACAACCATTCTTATCATACCGGCCAGCTTCCGGGGTAAGGGCGATGGGTAAATGCTCCCAGGTGAGGAGATCATCACTAACTGCGTGTCCCCAATGTTTTGTAGCAGAAACCGCTGCATGTGGGTTGTATTGATAAAATAGGTGGTACTTACCTTTCCATTGAATCGCGCCGTTGGGGTCATTCATCCAATTTTTTGGTGGGGTTAAGTGGTAGGTGGGGCGATGAAAATCCATGCTGTTTTAATCACTTATTCCTTGTTTTGCGAGGGTAAGGGCACCCCACAGAGCGGTATCATAACCAAATGTACTCAAGCGAACTTCAGGAGGAGGTACAAGGCGCAAATGATCTCGCATGGTCAATGCCGCTGCTTGTATCAGTTTTTCTCCACCGCCAACGGCTACCCCGCCGCCAATATGAATAAGATCCGGGGCGTAGAGGGTGGCTATATTACGCAGCCCCTGACCAAGATTATAGGCCACTTCATCCCACTCCTCAGCAGATAACTGTTCGGCTGGCTTTTGGTAAATGCGGCGAATGCCGTTGCCGGAGATTAGTGCTTCCAAGCAGTCCGGGACACCACACTCACATTGCAAGCGGTGTGGATATTGGCAGCGGTAGGCGATGGATTGATGTCCCATCTCAGGATGTGCTCCGTGGAGTCCGCGGTCTAATTTTCCATCAACCAACATGCCGCCTCCCATACCAGTGCTGAGCGTCAGGTAGACAAATTTGTGGACATTCAGGTTTGAAAGATAATACTCACCAAAGGCAGCCACGTTGGTATCTACATCGACAAAAAATGGACAATTCCAACGAGTTTCCATGATGTGTTTTAAAGGAACATCACGCCAGGCGGGTTGGTGAAGTGGGGAAACTATGCCGTGTTTCCAATCCAACGGGCCACCGATGGCAGCCCCAATGCCGGCGATTGGTTGGCCTTCGCTGACCTCACCAATCATAGCGTGCAAGTGATCCAAATCTTTTTCCAAGCTGGAGGATGTATCCAAACGAACACGGCGCAAGATTTTGCCATTCAGATCTGTGCTGGCAACCATAAATTTGGTCCCACCGATATCAAGTCCAATGTAGCATGACATACTTACCTCAAATTCTGTTATTCATATCACCTATACTTCTTGGCGACCTCGATCAATTTAAAGAGTAAACCGCCCGTTAAAACCAATTTATGATTGCTTAACTATTGGCCTATATAAAGGGGGGTCGGTAAAAACATACACTTCCCAAAACGGTTTCCCCGACGGGTGGCAGGGGTTCATATTGGGAATATCGGTTGCTACGGAAATCCGGTCTGGTTTTCCATTATTAATGACGAATCTCATGTGTTTGTGGGCAGTTAACTCTGGCATTAACTTTTCTCTTTCTAAACAGAGTTAATAGGTTTGGAATTCAAGGCCAAGTACATTTGCCAAGATTTCGAGATCACGCTGATGGTCCCCGTAGATCACGATGACATGATCGCGAGAGACTTCTTCAAAGAAACCGTGCAGGTCATTTAACTCGAGTAAGAGGCTCGATTCACAGTGAGGCATATTGGTATGACGGGTAGTTTCTAAAATTTTTCCGGGTGAGACCATCAGCTTTTTAACACCAAAGTTTAATGAAAATACAGTAATTTCTTGATTGGCGGCTAGGTCACCATCAATGCCACAACCACGGCCATCACGATGGATTTCATATGTGCCTCCCCAATCTCGCAGGCTAACCTGACCGTTAGGCGTCATTTCGGGGGAGACAACACCCACAAAGCCGCAATGCGCCATGCGGGCGATGTTTTTCCAACGATCTGTGGAATAATCTTCACTTGGGCTGAGTGGATCACCAAAGTGATCGGTGAGTGCGCCAATATAGGAGACTGGATAGAGGTTTGATGTCATGCAGGGTTTCTCTAAAAAATAGGTACTCAAGACCATGCTAGTCATGGCGATGAAATCACCATCACAGGCAGCGATAAAGCCCTCTTCCCGCAGCAACAGTTGGGCCAAACAGGGCACATCACGTCCACCCTGGATAATTAAATCACCAAAGCAGTTTACGCCAAACCCAATCGCTCGTTCCTCTATTAAAATTTCACGGATGGCTAAATAGGTGCGAATGGCTTGCTGCAAGTCTGTGTTTTGAACACCTTGTAAAAGATAACGTTTGCCTAAGCGTTTTTTTATAACCGCTTCAACCTCGGTGTTTGTAAACTTGTCATATCGATCCCGAAAATTTTGAATTGGGCGGATGGAAATTTGTAAACCTAGGGTTTCGGTGACTTTAAAGCCTGCTGCGCTGGCATTCCAGGGAAAATTTTGTTCTCCAAACACTACGATTTTGCTTTGTTTTAAGAAACGTTTCATCGCGAATGCTTTCATTAGGACTAATCCCTCGCGATTATTTCGGACAATATGAACATCGGCACCTAAGGTGTTTAGCATATCCCGGGCTGCAAATCGCCAGAAATCAGGCTCATCATGTTCTATAAGCGACCAAAAAACAACCGGTAGGCCGCGCTTGACCAGAGGATAAGGATGGGAATTCCAAATTTCGGTGGGATAGGCGGGGTTGCTGAGGGGGAAAAGGGCATCGATGGAATCTTCCACGTTAAGAATAAGATTTTCCCAATGTTCTGGGTTTTGAATGGCAATTAGATCCTCTAATTGAGCTGTTCCTTCAAGAATCTGGTTTAATTTTTCCAGGTTTACGCTTGGTTTTCCGGGTCTGGCGAGAATCGGTAAACCGCGTGCCAGTGGACGCGTTAAGAAAGAAAGTGGTTGTTGAATCAAGAAGCGGGTTGTATTTTGAACATCATTCATCGGGAACTCCAAAAGGTTATTGACATTTTGATAAAACGATTGTAAACTATGGTTAGTTGATTGCAGAAAGCAACTAATTCATTATACCAAATTAATCCCAAGAAAAACAGTTATGACAAATAATAATCAAAATGCAGGCGATCAGAGCCTGCTCAGAAATCTGAATTTATCCGCTGTATTAAGTGAACTGCGGAATAACAAACTTATCTCCCGTGCAGCATTAGCAGAACTAACCGGTTTGAATAAAGCCACCATTACCCGGCTGGTACGTGAACTTATCGATTATGGTTTTGTGAAGGAAGTAGGGCTGTTATCAACACTTTCTACTGGCAGGCCTTCCATTTTGCTTGAACTTAATCCTCAGGCTGGGTTCATTATCGCTGCCCGTTTAGATATTGATTACAATGCTGTTATTTTAACGGATTTTTCGGGAAATATTATTTGGCGTAATGAATTAGCGCATACACCGGAAGATGGGCAAACCTTAATTTTAGATAATTTATTAAGTTTGATTTTAGCAGCTGTTGACCAGGTAGAAGACGAATCCCGACCAATTTTAGGTTTGGGATTAAGTGTTCCGGGTTTGGTTGATATTGATAACGGCACCTTATTATTTGCGCCCAACTTGGGTTGGCGCAATTTCTCTTTCAGAGATTGGCTTGGAACTCATTTTGATCTGCCCATTTACATCAATAACGAAGCGAACCTGGCTGCTTTAGGTGAATCATTTTTAGGGGCAGCCCGCGATAGTAATTACGTTTTATATATCAACATCACATCAGGTGTGGGTTCTGGAATTGTGTACAATAAAGAGATTTTATCTGGTGTGGCTGGGATTGCTGGTGAAGTTGGTCATATGACGATTGATCCCCATGGCCCGCAATGTAATTGTGGTAATTTAGGTTGTTGGGAAGCGTTTGTGAGCGCACCTGCGGTTTTACGCCGTATGCGAAACCGATTAAAAGACGGTGAATCTTCGCTAATAACGGAAGAGACCTTAAAACACTTCAGCAAACATACTATTTCGAAGTTGGTGGAAGCAGCAGAGCAAGGGGACTTGCTTTCCAGAGAGATATTAAAAGAAACAGGGGAATATATTGGTTTAGGTTTAGCTAATTTAATTAATGTACTTAATCCAGAAAGGGTAGTGCTGGGTGGTTATTTAAGCCCGGCTTACCCGCTTATGTTGGAAGAAATCAAAAACTCTGTTCAGGCTCGAGCATTGGAATGGGCGTGGAGGGGTGCTGATATCGTGATCGCTCATTTTGGAAGTGATGCTTCCTTAATGGGTGCTTTTACAACAATCCATGATCATGTATTGTCTTATCCAATAGAAACCCTTGCTCGCCTTGGGGAAGGCGAGCAAGTTGAAAGGAGGTAAATCTATCCGGGCATACATACGAATTTTTGGCAAAAACTGATAACGTAAGCCCAAAAAATAAATTTAACCACTGATCTTATTATACCAAACACAACTTTATGAAGGAGAATTAGAATGAATAAGAAATTTAAGTCTTGGCGGTTTCTCGCTGTGTTACTTGTTATTACTGTATTTTTGGCTTCCTGTGCTACCCCTACACCTGAAGTGATTGTACAAACCGTGGAAGTTGAAGTTCCCGGTGAAACCATTGTTGAAAAAGTCATTGAAACCGTAGAAGTGGAAGTTGCCGCACCTTTACCTGAAGGTTCCGTTATGTTAAACCCGGATGTAGCCGGTGAAGTGGAAGTATGGCATTTTTGGGCATCACCCGTACGGCGAAATGCACTTCGCCGTGTGATCGCCATTTGCGAAGCCAAATTACCCAATATCACGGTTAACGAAACCGTTAAACCTTGGGGGGATATCTGGACCGCAAATATCGCAGCTGTAGCCGCTGGCTCTGGTATGCCTGATGTAATCGTTTCTGACCGACCTACCTTACCCAAGGATGCCGCAGATGGTATTTACACCAATTTACAACCTTGGGCTGACCGCGATGGCATCACCCGTGATATGTTCTATGATTGGGCTTGGGACCAGACTCTTTATGAAGGTAACACCTACGGTTTACCACAGGAAACCGATGTTTCCATTTTGTTCTACAATAAAACATTATTTGCACAAGCTGGTTTAGATCCGGAAAAACCACCAACGACCTGGGATGAAGTCTGGGAATATGCAGATGCCCTTGATGTGAAAAACGATGATGGTACCTATGCTCGCATTGGTTTCTTCCCACTGTGGAACCGCGGAGTTGATATTTGGCAATATACTAATGGCGAAGAAATGATCGCTCCCGATGGAACCCCCCAAATTAATAATCCCGATATGGTTGAAACCGTGGAATGGATTCAAAAATGGGTTGAGCGGTATGGTGGTTGGGATGCTGTCCAGAGCTTTAATGCTCAATTCGGTGCTCCTCCAAATGATAACTTCATGAGTGCTGGGGTAGCTATGCGGACTGATATCTTTGGTTACAACAGCCAGCTCGAGTTTTATCGACCAAAAACTACACTAGATGACGGCAGTACCCCCCGCACCGATTGGGGTGTCGCTTTATTGCCTTCCAAGGTTGCAGGTGAGACGGGTACCTGGAGTGGTGGTTTCTCATTCTCCATTCCCTCCGGCGCAGATAACGCAGAAGCTGCCTGGGAATTTATGAAATGTGCTACCGGCCCTGAAGGTCAGGCATCCTGGGCACGTGATACACAGGCACAGCCAACCAATATCATTGCTGCTTCCGATCCTGTACTTTCCGCTAATCCTTTGTGGACAGTTGTGGATGATGCTTTGGCGGTTAGCACCGGTGGTGTTTATGTCAGCAAGTATCCCAATTGGACTGAACAACTGAACCAACGCTGGGAAAAGGTTTGGAGCGGCGAATTAACAGCTCAAGAAGCTCTTGATGAAGCGCAACAAGCGGTTATGGATGTCGTTCAATAAATTTTTAGACTAACTGTTGATGGGTCGGTGCATCAACCGATGATGTGCCGACCTTTTTTAATAAAGGAGTACACCCATGACAGCCGAAACTTCCAAAATCAAACGTTTGTTTTTACGACCTGCACAAAAAGAAGAGTTAACAGGATGGTTATTTGCCCTGCCTTGGATTATTGGCTTTTTATTGTTTACCTTCGGTCCAATGATGTATTCCTTAATCACCAGTTTCTCGAATTACAATATTATCAAGCCACCAGAATGGATTGGTTTTGAAAATTATGAAACCATGTTTACCAAAGATCCATTATTTTACAAATCACTTTATAACACCTTTTGGATGGTAATCATCAAGACACCCTTGGTGTTGTTGGCTTCAATCTCTATAGCATTATTATTAAATATCAAAATGCCAGGGGAAAAGTTCTTCCGTGGAATCATTTATTTACCGAATGTACTTTCCGGTGTGGCTGCAATCTTTTTATGGCAGTGGATCCTCTCACCAAAAGGGTTATTTAATACCTTTTTGGATTTGATTGGCATCAAAGGTCCCAGTTGGTTTGTAGATCCAGTGTGGACAAAACCTGGTATGGTGGTAATGGGTATGTGGTGGATAGGCAGTGGGGTGATCATTTATTTGGCTGGATTAAAAGGTATACCCCAAGAACTTTACGAAGCTGCTTCGATTGATGGCGCTGAGGGCTGGACCAAAATCTGGAATATTACACTGCCCTTACTTTCTCCAACGATTTTCTTTCAGGTGGTAACAAGTATTATCGGTGCGTTTCAAATTTTTACGACGGCCTTAATCTTGTCAGGGACTGATTCGGCTTTGGGTGGGCCAGGGCAGTCGATGTTATTTTATGTGCTTTATTTATACAACCGCGCTTTTGGCCGGGTCGGAGTAGGTGGTTTGCAAATGGGTTATGCTTCGGCTTTAGCCTGGGTACTGTTTGCAATTATTCTGATCATTACCGCGATTCAATTGTGGTTCTCAAAACGCTGGGTGTATTACGAATCAGGCGAATAAGGAGAGATTAAATGGCTTCTCAAAAATCAATCATTAATCAACCACTGCCGAAACTATTTCGGGAATGGAATGTCGGTAAAGTTGCCGCTTTTACCATGTTGGTTGGTATCAGTATTATGTTTATTGTGCCATTTTTATGGATGATCTCCACCTCCCTAAAAGAACCTTCCGATTTAGTTGGAACAAACTGGATTCCGGCTCGTTTCGCATGGGAAAATTTCCGCGACGCATTTTCGTTTGGTATGTGGCCTCAATGGACAACAAATACATTAATTATCACAATTTCTAGTGTGATCGGACAGGTTGTTTCGTCTTCTATTGTTGCCTATTCATTTTCCAGACTACGCTGGCGTGGACGTGATCTGTTATTCTCATTGGTGTTGGCAACGATGATGTTACCTGGTGTAGTGACCATGATTCCGCAGTTTGTCTTATTTGCCAAGCTGCCAGCCTTTGGTTTTCAGGGTTCAAAGGTGTGGATAAATACTTTCTTGCCACTAATTGTTCCGGCTTTTACCGGCAGCGCATTTTATATCTTTTTACTCCGACAGTTTATGCGAGCCATTCCGATGGAACTTTCTGAAGCTGCACGTATGGAAGGGGCTGGTGAGTTACGTATTTGGTGGAGTATTATCTTACCATTGTGTAAGCCAGTTTTAGCTACGGTTGCTATTTTTACATTCAACGGTGTCTGGCAAGACTTTATGGGTCCGCTCTTATATTTACAAAGTGAAAAATTATATACCCTTCAACTCGGTTTGCGCCAATTTGAGGCAGCCGCGGGCGGTTCACCAGCTTGGCACTGGTTAATGGCCGCAAGTTTATTGGTGATGCTGCCAGTCTTGTTGATTTTTGTTTTTTTCCAACAATACTTTATTGAAGGTATTTCATTTTCAGGGATGGGCGGGAGATAACTTCATGTTTAAGTATTCTTCACAAGCCTATCAACTCACTTTTGCAGAAGATCGACCGTATGTTTATGTTGACACAGGAGAGGGTAAGCGATTGATGGAATTATTTGTCTTATCCGGTGTTAATGCTGTCCACCAACGAGAAGATACTTTAAAAATTGAAACCTGGCAAAAACAAGCACAATCACATGCCACCTTATTTGAGTTAAAAGTTAAAAGTTCGCTGTGGTCGTCCAAAACCATTCGTTTTTTTTGTAGACCGGAACGTTTTACCTACATTGTGGAAGTGGAAGGTCAGGGTGATATTTTTGATGTGAATTATTTTGGTGGCTATTATTCGGGACATGTTCGCTGGGGTTCCGGCTTTTTTTATTCAGGAAATACTTTTAAAAAAGGCTTTAATCCGGAACCCGATACCCAAGAAAATTATTTCTTCTCACCTTCTGCAGGGTCTCAGATCAACTTAACCGGTGTACCTTTACCCGGCAAAGCGGATTGGTTCTTTACCCCGCCGCCATTTTGTTTTTCGTTTGAGCATGAAGACGGGTGGATTGGCATGGGGCTTGAAGCATCCCCTGGAGAAAACCAGTTTACAGGCTATGAGTACCGCGGGATGGGGGATGCGTTTTATTTACAAGTGCCATATGAAGGGCATACCCATGTTGAAGGGTGCTACACATTGCCGGCAATTGGGTTTGACTTTCGAAAGGATCCTTATGATGCACTGCAAGCCCATGTTGAAGCGAACTGCTCTTGGGATATAAAGAAAAATAACATACCCGATTGGTGGTATTCACCCATTTTCTGTGGCTGGGGAGAGCAGTGTTATCATGCTTCATTGGAAAAAGGACATGCTCCTAACTATTCTCGCCAGGAATTATATGTTCAATTTTTGCAAACCTTGAAAAAAAACCAAATCTTTCCAGGTATTGTCGTACTGGATGATAAATGGCAGTTAACCTATGGCGAAAACCAAGCTGATCCCCAGAAATGGCCGGATATCAAAGGTTTTATCCAAAATCAACACAATGCTGGTCAAAAAGTTTTGTTGTGGTTAAAAGCCTGGGACCCGGAAGGCCTACCTGTAGCCGAGTGCGTAACCAATGCGGCTGGAGTGCCAGTTGCATTTGATCCTAGTAACCCGCGGTTCGAAAAACGCCTGAGAGAATCGGTGCGCAAAATGATCTCCGAAGACGGATATAACGCGGATGGCTTTAAGATTGATTTTACCGCTCGTATTCCCTCTGGCCCGGATTTAAAGGCCTATGGGAAAATCTGGGGCTTGGAATTATTGAAGGCTTATTTGCGTATTTTATATGAAGAAGCCAAAAAACATAAACCAGACGCACTGATCATGTCCCACACGCCACACCCTTATCTGGCCGATGTAGTGGATATGATCCGGCTGAATGACATAAATACTGGACAGCCTGTCAACTCGGCGATGCGTCATCGTGCGTATGTGGCTTCCATTGCCTGTCCGAACCTTATTATTGACACGGATAACTGGCCAATGAAAGATAAGGCTGCCTGGCGAAACTATGTCTCAATTCAGCCTGAATTAGGAGTCCCTTCTTTATATTTTGCCACACATATCGATTCGACTGGGGAAGCACTGGAAGAGAACGATTATTTATTAATCCGGGATTGTTGGAACCAGTGGAAATATAAAAACGACCTTTAAAGGAAAATTTGTATGCCAAAAGCAGAAATTATTCAAAAAGTAATCAGAATCGAAAATACAGAAATTCCTCTTTATAGTGGTGAGATTCATTACTGGCGTTTAGACCCAATGAACTGGCGGGCTGTCTTACATCGTGCCCGTGAAATGGGTTTGGATTGTATTGCCACTTATGTCTGCTGGGATTTTCATGAATATGAACAGGGAAAATACGATTTCTGCGGTGAAACTGATTCCCGCCGAAATTTAATTGGTTTTTTAGACTTATTAACCGAAGAAGGTTTTTGGATCATTCTACGCCCCGGCCCGTATATTTATAGTGAATGGAAAAATGGTGGCGTTCCCGATTGGGCGGCAAAGTACCACCGGTTGCACCCGGAGTTTCAAAAACTGGCAAAACAATACATGCAAGAAGTAACCCAAGCGGTTTTGCCCTACTTGGTGACAAATGGTGGGCGGATTATGTTGTGGCAGTCAGACAATGAAATCGACCCATGGCCGCATTGGTATACGGAGGCATTGGGGTTAGGCAAACAGCCTGGAGTTTTTCAGGATTTTCTCAAACAAAATTACCCCAGTATTGAAGATTTAAATCGGATATGGGGAACTTCCTACACAGCCTTTGATCAGGCGAGGGCAGTGATGAATATGGTTCCCGAAGAACCGGTCAAAATGCGCCGCTACCTAGATTTTGGGCGATTTACGCATTGGTATGTTCAGGAAGTAGCAAAGTGGGGCGTAACAACCTACAGAGAACTTGGTGTAGATGTTCCGATTTATTTAAATACGTATAGTGGCGTGGGAACGCAACCGTGGTCCCCCTTGGAAAGTTTTGCCGATCTGGTAGGTTCTGATATTTATCCTTCCCTGAATTTTGAAAAACGAGGTAATGAACATCGTAATTTTTTAGATGCGGTGCGTTACGCTTTTTCTTTTTCTCGGCTGCCTTATATTGCCGAGTTCCAGTCCGGAATTTGGCATGATTGGTTGGGGGATGTGGGCATGTTAACGGCCAGCCATTACCAAATGGTATGTTTATCCGCATTGGCGGCTGGGGCAGCGGGTTGGAATTGGTATATGTTGGTGAATCGCGATAATTGGTATCAAAGTCCGATAAATGAATGGGCTCGGGTGCGCCCCGATCTTTTTAATGCGTTTTCCAAAATGATGGAAATTGTAAAAACTATCCAGCCCCACACACTTGAAAAGCAAACTCGCACTGCCTTAACTTTTGATCCTTTACAGCGTGCCACGGTACGGCCTGCTCAGAACTTGCTGCAAGCTTTTTATGATGCGGGTCTGGACTATGATTTTTTTGATCTGCCTGGTGGCAGCTGTACCAAAGAGGTTTTGTTTTACACCGGTGGTGTCTGGCTCGCTCAGCAGGCGCAACAAAAATTATTATCTTATGTGAAACAAGGCGGTCATTTAATATTATTAGGGGCATATCCCTATCTGGATGATTTTTTATTACCTTGTAACGAATTGGGAATCCCCGAACCGGACGGAATCCTGAAAGGTTTACCATCCTTATCGTTGGATTTATCGCTCAATACCACATGTAAAAGCCAATGGTTGTTTCATTTTGAAAAGGTGCCGGGTAAGGCTATCACTGCAACGAGAAAATCACCGGATAATTTAGTGGCAGAGGAAAATGCGTTGCAATGGGATTTGCAGTCAGGTCAGGAATATACGATAGGGTATACCCAAACCATCGGCCAAGGAAAGATCACCGTGATTGGGCTTGAACCTAGCCCCGATTTAATTCTTTCTATTCACCATTATCTTCAAAAAAAGAGCGCAATTTGTTCTTTAACATCGGGTATTTACACCAGTCTTTTTAGACGGGGAAATGAATATTATGTATTTGTGATCAATTCAACCTCGGAAGATAAAACCGTTGTATTGGAATTTGATCCCGATTTTTTGCAGGCATCCAAGCAAGAGGCAATCGACATGGTATCCGGTAAACCATTTAAATTTGATAAACAATTAACTGGGTTTGTAGCACGAAAAAACGGGGCTGTGATCCGACTGGAAGGAGAATCAGCATGACAAAATTAGCGATCATCCATACTACGCCCGCCACAGTGGATAGTTTAAAGTCATTGGCTGTGGAATACATGCCGGATTGTTCTGTTATTAATTTTGTGGACGATTCGATCTTACCGCAATTGGCGGAATATGACGGTGACTTATCTGTGGTGGAAGAACGTCTTTTGGCGTACGCAAGGTTTTCAGAACAGGTTGGTGCCGATATTTTACTTGAAGCCTGCTCTTCTGTTGGCGAAGTGACCAAAATAATGAAGTTAGCCCTTTCTATTCCAGTGGTACGGATAGATGAGGCGATGGCGGACATGGCTGTTCAAAAAGGAAGTGAAATTGGTGTGGCGGCCACGTTAAGAACCACCCTAAATCCCACATCAAAATTATTATTGGAGAAAGCCCAGCAAGCTGGAAAAGAAATCCACTTAAATAAGATTTTGGTTAATGAAGCATACCAAGCATTAATGGCTGGAGACCGGGAGAAACATGATTTGATATTAAGCCAGGCGTTGGCAAAACTCGCCGAACAAAGCGAAGTTGTGGTTTTGGCTCAAGCTTCCATGGCGGGTGTAATTGGCCGCATTCCGCAAGAACAACAACACAAATTCTTGAGCAGCCCACGACTGGCAATGGAAAGTATTAAAAATATCCGCGATTCGATTAAAACCGAAACCAATAAAGGCAAATCCGTTTAATGAAAGCTATTGTCGCAATTGATATTGGTACTACCCATTGCAAGGCAGGCCTTTTTTACGAAGATGGGTCGGTAATTAAAATTGCCAGTCGTATTATGGTTTCGTATAAAATGCCCGATGGCTGGAGTTATTATGATCCTGGACAGGTCATTTCGATGGTATCAGAAACCTTGGAAGAGATTACCCAAGATTATTCAGGCGCAATTTCGGCGGTTGGCATTGCCAGTATGGCAGAAACCGGACTTCTGGTTAACCGCGCAGATGGTAACTTGCGTTCCCATTTTATTCCCTGGTTTGAAACCGTTACCCAACCCATGGCGGATTTAATTCAAGAAAAATCTGATCCCTTGGATTATTATTTAAAATATGGACTAAAAGTTAGTTTTAAATCCAGTCTGGCGAAAATTTTATGGTTAAAAAGGGAGCAAAATTATTCCTTTGAAGGTGCAGTGTGGTTATCGGCAGCCGACTATGTAGCCTATTGGCTAACGGATTTGTTCGCCACGGATTATTCCCTGGCGTGTAGAACACTGGTTTTTAAGGTAAACCAAAAAGTTTGGGATGAAGAATGGCTGCAGGAATGGGAATTGCCCAGAACACTTTTTCCGCCTGCCTTTCAGGCTGGTCAACCGGTAGGTTATGTAAAACAATCTGCGTTTGGCTTAAAAAAAGGTACGCCTGTATCTATTTGTGGACATGACCACGTGTGTGCAGCCCTTGCGATGGGAGCTATCCGGCCTGGGGTGGTGTTTGATTCAATGGGTACTGCAGAAACCTTAATCGGCGCATTGGATGAACGTCCTTTAACCAAAGAAGATTATGAGAACGGTTTGCAATATGGAGCACATGTCGCTTCCGGGCTTGGGTACTGGATGGGTGGTGTTTCCACGTCAGGTGGGTCAATTGAGTGGTTAAGGAATTTACTTCCGCCGCCATCTCCATCTTATGCGGATTTGGAAAATCTTTTAACATCCATTAATCAGGAACCAACCGGTATCTTATATTTTCCTTATTTGTTAGGAAGTGGTTCGCCCCATACCAATTCAAAAGTTCGGGGTGCTTTAATTGGTTTATCCTTAAATCATCGTTCAGAAGACATTCTCAAAGCTATACTGGAAGGCACATCGTATGAGGTGGAATTCATCCGCCAGGCTGGTGAAAGGATGAGTGGAAAAGAAATTCCTGTCTTAATTGCAGCAGGAGGAGGTACTCGTTATCGCGCCTGGTCCTTGATTAAGGCGAATGTCACCGGTTGTCGGATTGATGTATCAGCCGAGCCTGAGGCGACCTTGTTAGGGGCTGCGCTAGCTGCGGGGATCGGGGTTGGGATTTATCAAAACGCACAAGAAGTGCATCAGGCTCTCGCCCCAAGGGAGGTTGAATCTTTTTATCCTGATCCCAGATCCCATCAGCTTTATCAAGATCTGTACCAGCGTGGGTATCTAATGTTTCAAAAATCATTACGCCAATACAATGGATAAAATAGGAAACAAATATTGTGAACCTAAATAAATCGATTTTAACCTTAAAAGATATCCTGCCAGCTGCTGAATTGGTGGGTTATGCTGTTGGGTCTTTTTCCCCCCGTTATACGGCCATGATTCGTCCGGTAGTAAAAGCAGCTCAAGCTGCTCGTTCGCCGCTGATTGTGCAAATCTCGGAAAATGAGTTTGGTTGGTATCAGGTAACACCAGAAGCATTCGCGCAAACCTTTTACACCATCTTGGATGAGGAAGACATCACTGTACCGGTTGTGTTGCATTTAGATCATACGCGTAATTTGGAAACCATCTATAAAGCCATCGAAGCCGGGTTTTCTTCCGTGATGATGGATGCTTCCAGTAAAGTATTGGAAGAAAATATCCAGCTTACCAGACAGGCTGTCTCGTATGCCCACCCGCGTGGAGTTTCTGTGGAAGGTGAATTGGGGAGAATTGGTACAGCGGACTTTATTGAAACCGATACGGACGAGGAACTGTATACCAATCCAATCGAGGCCCAACGTTTTGTGGAAGAAACCCAAACCGATGCATTGGCCGTTTCGGTTGGCACAGCCCATGGTGTCTACACAGTGCGCTTACCCAAAATAGACCTTAACCGGTTAAGCCAAATCCGTACGCTGACCCGGGTGCATCTGGTTTTGCATGGCGGGTCTGGTGTGCCAGCGGATATGGTGAAAGCTGCCATTCATCTTCCGGGAGGCGGGATTAGCAAGGTCAATATCGCCACCGATCTGGAACTGACCGCATTAAAAGCCTTAGGCCGTTCGGAGAGGATGCTTAACCAGGAAATGAATGAGCTGCCACCGGAAAAAATCCAATCTGCCCAAAGTGCTGTGATGGATATGGTTTTGGAAAAAATGGAAAACTTTTTAGAGAGTTGCGGTAAAGCAGCTTAGTCAGAGGAGTCAACAAACGGTATGTCTTCTGCTTATTTTAATATTCGAGGGGTTGTTGAAGGCTTTTACGGTTTTTATTATACCCACCAGGAAAGAATGGCCTTACTTCGTTATATGGGGCAGCATGGGTTTAACATGTATTTATACGCCCCCAAAAATGACCGCCACCATCGGGACCGATGGCGTGATCCCTATCCTCCACAATCCAGGGTTTTGTTTTCTGAAACGATACAAGTTGCTATTAAAAACGAGATTCGTTTTTGTTATGGAATCAGCCCGGGTACTTCGGTTTGTTATTCATCTACAGAGGATTTTCGGTCCATCACAGATAAATTTATTTATTTTTATGATTTGGGTGTGCGTAGTTTTTCATTGTTACTGGATGACATTCTCCCGGAATTTATCTATTCAGAAGATCGGGATCGATATGAGTCGTACGCTCATGCTCACGCTGATCTTTGTAACCGAATGTATGTGTGGTTAAAAGATCGTGATGAGGGATGTGAATTGAGTATGTGTCCCACGGATTATGCGGATACACCACCGTTTAGCATGTATACCAAAACCTTAGGTCAAATGTTAAACCCCGAAATTATGATCATGTATACCGGCGTTCAGGTATGTGCCCGAGAAATCCGAGGTATAGATGCAAAGGCGTATGGTGAAGCCATTAAACGGAAACCTTTAATTTGGGATAATTACCCGGTTAATGACGGTGAAATGGCGGCTGATCTTCACCTTGGACCAATTCAGGGACGTGATCCAGAATTATATAAACAAGTTTGTGGGGTATTAATAAACCCGATGAATCAAATGGAGGCTTCCAAAATTGCTTTGGCTACCTATGCAAATTATATGGCTGATCCGATCATTTATGATGCACAAGCCTCCTGGGAATTGGCTTTAGAAGAAGCTGCGGGTTTACAATATGCACCTGCTCTGCGGCTGATGGCTGAAAATGCGCTTAAATCCCCCCTAAAAATTCACAATGCGGTGCGATTGGAAAGTTTGGTGTCTGCCGTAATGGAAGCGTTAAAGGCAGGTGTTTCATCGATTGAGGACCCTGCGAAAGCGGCGTTGGACGATTACTTAAACCAGATTGACCAGGCTTCATACACCTTAGCGAATTATATGCAAAACGATGCTTTGCGATCTGAATTATTACCCTGGTTGGAATTATGGGATTGGTGGCGTCGTTTAGGCAAGAGCACCATCCGCGCTTTAAACCTTCGAGAAACGGATTCTGATTTTCAGATAGCAATCCGTGACATCCAGACAGCCCGGCGGGCTATTCAAAAACACCCAAAACGCATCATGGGAAATTCTTTAATGTCTTTGGCGGAATGGATATCGGAAAGATCTCATGCTGATTAACCCGGATTTTGATATTCTTACCTCTGTGCCAGTCGTATTTTTTGGCATTTTAATGATAGAAAGAGTGAGATTCCTGTGATACACCATATATCGAATCAAATCTACCAATTTGTAGATACCTGTAATGTCTATGTCCTTAAAAATGGAAAACAAGCCGTACTGGTTGATTTTGGCAGCGGAGATGTTCTAGCCCATTTGGCAACGATTGGGGTGACGGAAGTAACTGCTATTTTATTAACTCACCACCATCGCGATCAGGCACAGGGACTCAAAATTGCCAATGCTCGTCACATCCCCGTTTGGGTGCCACATACCGAGCAGGATCTTTTTAAAGAAGTAGACCAACATTGGTTATCCCGTGAGCTCCAAAATAATTATAACGTTCGCCAGGATCGTTTTTCCATCTTGCATTCCATCTCTATAATGGGCACCTTAAAAGATTATCAAAAAATCGAACTTTCTGGATTATCGCTGCAAATTTTACCAACGCCAGGGCACACCACCGGTTCCATAACGATCATTTTAAATCAAGATCAGAAAAAGTTTGCGTTTTGTGGTGACTTAATTTATGCCCCTGGCAAACTTTGGTCCTTAGCCGCAACCCAATGGACTTACAATGGGGCGGAGGGTATTCCCGCAACGATTGTTTCGCTGCTCGATCTGAAAGAACGAGATGTAATCGCGCTGCTTCCTTCGCATGGAGAAGTCATGAAGGATGTTCCCTCTGCTGTGGACATCCTAGTTGAGAAGTTGTGGAATTTACTGCGTTTACGAGGGCAGAACCCACGCCTGTTTCAATTACGGGAAAAGCCATATGAAGCTATATTGCCGCATTTATTAAAACACCGGGCATCCATGGCCAATACGTATGTTTTGCTTTCAGACAGTGGTAAAGCATTAATGATCGATTTTGGTTATGATTTTATAACTGGTATCTCGGCTGGGAGCGATCGTGCTTCCCGACGTCCCTGGTTATATACTTTGCCTGCCCTGAAAAAGCAGTTTGGGGTGACGAAGGTGGATGTGGTTTTGCCAACACATTATCACGATGATCATGTGGCAGGGTTAAATCTCTTGCGTACGGTGGAAGGAACACAAACCTGGGTGCCAGAGAATTTTGCGGATATTTTGGAAAATCCTCGGAGTTATGATTTGCCGTGTTTGTGGTATGACCCAATCCCGGTTGACAATAAAGTAGCCTTAAATACTGTCTTTGTTTGGGAAGAGTACAGCCTGATCCTATATGCCCTTCCTGGGCATACCCGTTACGCAGTGGCAGTTTCTGTGACAGTGGATGGAAAACGAGTGTTAGCCGTGGGCGATCAATATCAAAATGATGATGGTTTACTGTGGAATTATGTTTATCAAAACCGTTATCAAATTGGTGATTATGTAAAAACGGCAGCCTTATACCAGCGCCTACAACCGGAACTAATTTTGCCAGGCCACTGGCAGCCTTTTGAAGTGACCCCGGAGTATTTGATGGCGATTATGGAGCAGGCAGTTGAAATGGAAAATCTGCAAACCTCCCTGCTGCCAGAAGAAGTAGATTTGGGTAGTGAAGGATTTATCGCCCGAATCCAACCCTATCAAACGATAGTGCGGATCGATTCTCCATTAACTTTTACAGTTGAAATCCAAAACCCATATCCACAGGCCGAAGTTTTAACGGTAAACCTGGTTGTGCCCGAAGGATGGGAAGCTAATCCAATGAAACAGCAATTAAAAATAGAAAAATCTTTGGTTTTAACCTTTCAGGTTCAACCACCGCTAGGTTTAAAAGTTTGGCGGGAACGAATCGCGGTGGATGTCTCCTTTGGAAACCATCGTTTTGGTCAGCAAGCAGAAGCTTTTATTTCAATAAAAGGAAGAGAGATACTATGAAGAATAAAAAATTGCACATGATCGGTAATGCTCATATTGACCCGGTTTGGTTATGGCAGTGGCAGGAAGGTTTTCATGAAGTGAAAGCATCTTTTCGTTCGGCCTTGGACCGGATGAATGAGTTTGATGATTTTATCTTTGTTTCCAGTTCAGCTGTTTTTTATGAATGGGTGCAACAATCCGACCCAGCCATGTTTGCCGAAATCAAGCAGCGGGTGAAAGAAGGCCGTTGGGGCATTGTAGGAGGCTGGTGGATTGAGCCGGATTGTAACATTCCTTCCGGAGAGTCCTTTGTACGGCATGGCTTGTATTCCCAGCGTTATTTTTTAAAAAATTTTGGGGTAACAGCCAAGACCGGATTTAATGTAGATAGTTTTGGCCATGCAGCTTCCCTACCGCAAATTTTAAAAAAAAGCGGCATAGAAAATTATGTCTTTTTGCGCCCCATGCCGCATGAGAAAAACCTGCCAGCTCGTTTGTTCTGGTGGGAATCGGATGATGGTTCGCGGGTATTAACCTTCCGTATCCCCTTTGAATACCTTTCATGGGGAAAAGATGTGCGCATGCATGCCGAACGCTGCATGGATGAGCTAAAGGAACCCATTGATCAAATCATGTGCTTTTATGGGGTAGGCAATCATGGCGGCGGCCCAACCATTGAAAATATCGAGAGTTTACACCTGCTTGATCAAGAGAAAGCGTTTCCTGCCCAATTGGTTTGCTCTACACCAGATGCCTATTTTCAGGTTGCGAGGCAAGCGGATTGGCCGATTCCCGTTGTGCATGATGAACTGCAATATCATGCAAGTGGGTGTTATGCTGTTCATTCGGGTATTAAACGCTGGAACCGCAGCGCAGAAAATCGCCTGCAGGCTGCTGAGAAGTGGTCATCAGCAGCAGCTTGGGTGCTAAATCGCACCTATCCAACTGATTTTGAACACGCCTGGAAACAGGTTTTGTTTAATCAATTCCATGATATTATGGCAGGCACTTCTCTGGAAGAAGCCTATGAAGACGCTCGCAACGCGATGGGGGAAGCGATCAGCATCGCGGATCGAAATCTCAATCAAGCGCTGCAAGCTTTTGCCTGGAAAATCGCCATCCCGCAGGAAGAAAAAACCCGACCGCTTGTGGTGTTTAATCCACATGCGTGGCCGGTACAAAGCAACATAGAAATGGAAGCCAGTAACTGGCCTGACAGTGCAGTTTTGGTGGACGATCAAGGACACTTGGTTGCACATCAACGTTTGCAATCATCAACGATCACCGGACGGGCGAGATTAAGTTTTAATGCGGATTTACCCGCCCTGGGTTACCGCACCTATACGCTGGTACTGGAAGGAAAAAATGTCCCTTCTTTTGAGATGGTGAAAGCTTCCGATCAGATCTTATCCAATGGTCGCTATCGACTAGAAATTGATGAAACTACAGGTAATATAACCAGCTTGCGAGATTTGACGTTGGATCTTGAAGTATTTTCGGGTGATGCGGCTCGGGCTGTGGTATTGGATGATCCATCGGATACCTGGGGACATAATTATTACTCCTGGAACAATGAGATTGGTGACTTTAAGGCTTCTGATGTGCGGTTAATTGAACATGGACCGGTGAAATCTGTAATTCAGGTAGTTAGCCATTATGAAAACTCGACCCTTATTCAGCGTTTTTGTATGTATCCGGATCGCGATCAGATTGATGTTACTGTGACGGTAGACTGGCATGAAAATTACAAAATGCTCAAACTACGTTTTCCTGTGAATGTTAAATTTATGAAGGTAACTCGTGATGTCGGTTATGGTATTAGTGAAACCTTTGCCAATGGACAGGAATATCCCTTCCAACAATGGGTGGATGTTTCGGGCACGTCGCGGGATAAAGATGTGAGTTATGGTTTTAGTCTGTTAAATGACGGTAAATATTCATTGGATGTGAATGTGCGTGATATTGGCCTGACCGTATTACGCAGCCCGGCTTATGCTCATCATATTCCCGCACAGCCACAGCCTGGACGTTTTTACCGGTACATTGATCAGGGTTTGCAAACTTTTCATATTAGTTTGCTGCCCCACCAGGGCAGTTGGGAATCCAGCCAGACGGTACAGCGTGCAGTTGAATTAAATCAAAAACCAAGCGCTTTATTTGCCACTTTTCATCCTGATGGAGACCTGCCCTTAAGTGATTCATTCATTTCTGTATTATCCTCATCTGTGTTGATAACCACCTTAAAACAAGCAGAAGAGGGTGACGACCTGATCATTCGAGCAGTCGAAACTCAAAAAACTCAAGCGGATTGTGTGATAAAGCTGCCGCATTGGCAACGTACCATCACAGCCCAATTCGGGCCATCGGAAATTAAGACCTTCCGAGTTCCAAAAGATCCTTCCTTACAAGTAGTCGAAACCAACCTTCTGGAGAAGGAAATGGCTGATGCCGCATAATCTGGATCAACAAAACAGAATTTTTTTAAATGGTGACGATTGGTTGTTTAAAGATTTTTATGGAGAGGACTGGCGATGGCGTGGATCTTTTGAATCCAACACGACCGATTACCGTTGGTGGCGAAAGGGTACGGTGCCTGGCAGTGTACAGAATGATCTTTGGCAGTTAGGTGAAATTGAGAACCCCTATTTTGAGCAAAACACTCTTTTAGCAGAATGGGTGCCGCAGCGCAGCTGGCTTTATAAAAAAAGTTTTACCATTTCATCACAATTGGAGGGTAAACGATTTCGTTTGGTGTTAAAGGGCGTGGATTACACGGCTGATTTTTACCTGAATGGTGTTTTTTTAGGATCCCATACGGGCATGTTTACGCCGGCAATTTTTGAGATCAGTGAAAAAATTCTCTTTGACCAGCCCAATTTGGTGGTGGTGGCAATGCAACCCGCACCCCAAGAGCAGCCTCAGGTAGGATATACCAGCCGAGTCTCCACACACAAAGGGCGAATGGGGTACTGGTGGGATTTCTCACCGCGTATTATTCATCTGGGCATCTGGGATGACGTTTATTTGGAAGTCAGTGATTCGGTTCGGATTGAGGATGTGTTTATCCGTCCAACCTATCAACCGGGTCAGTCCACTGTGCCAGTCAGCTTTGATTTGCAATTGGATGCAAGTAGGAATTGTGAAATTGAAGTTGAAGTGAAGCTGCAGCAAGGCGGTAAAACAGAACAAACCCTGCGGGAAAAAGTTTTACTAACAAACGGTCTTTCTTCTCATCAAATGATGATGAAAATTTCAGAACCGAAACTTTGGTGGCCAAACGGATATGGTGACCAGCATTTATACCAAGCCCATATTACGGTTTTTGTAAACAAAAAGGGTTCTAACCAAAAATCAATTTCTTTTGGCATCCGTCATATTGAATTGATTCCGAATCAGGGTGCTGAGCCGGATGCGCTGCCTTATACCTTGGTGGTGAATGGTCAACAAATGTATATACGCGGCTGGAACTGGGTACCGATTGATGTTTTATACGGCGTGCCAAGGCCGGAAAAATTGGAACGTTTATTAACGCTGGTGAAAGAAGCGCATGTTAATATGTTGCGGGTATGGGGCGGTGGATTAATTGAAAAAGAGGCTTTTTACGAGCTGTGTGATCAGTATGGAATTTTGGTATGGCAGGAATTTATCCAGTCCAGTTCAGGAATCGAAAATAGCCCATCCACCGATCCGGCGTTCATCAAATTATTAAAGGAAGAAGCCGAACAGATCATTCCGCTGAAGCGAAACCATGTCAGCCTGGCTGTATGGTGTGGCGGGAATGAATTACAAAGTGGTAGCGAGCAGCCCCTGGATGATACCCATCCCACATTGGCCGCTTTAAAAGCTGTGGTGAAGCAGCTTGATCCGGACCGGTTGTGGTTGGCGACCTCACCGACCGGACGGGTTTTTAGCAATTCTTTTGAAAATATACAACGCGACCCGACGGCCTTACATGATGTGCACGGCCCTTGGGAATATCAGGGAACTGAAAAACAATATGCTTTATTTAATCAGGGTAGCTCTTTAATCCATACTGAATTTGGCGTAGAAGGGATTACCAACCAAAACACCTTGGATAAGACGATCCGGAAAAAGAATCAATGGCCGGTATCGTTAGATAAAAACCGCTATTGGTGGCATCTGGGGGCTTGGTGGGTACGCAGAGTAGTGTGGGGGCAGGTGTTTGGTGATTTGCCGGATATCGAGACTTACATAAAAGCGACTCAGTTCCTACAATATGATGGATTAAGATATGCTTTGGAGGCAAATCGACGGCGAAAATATCATAACAGCGGCAGTCTACCATGGCAGTTTAATGAACCATATCCTATGGCTGCCTGTACCTCATCGGTTGATTATTATGCTCAGCCTAAACCCGTTTATTATGCTGTTAAAAAGGCCTATGCTGATTTATCGTTGTCTGCTCGCTTTGATAGATTAACCTGGTCGGAAAGCAATGCCTTCCATTGTCAGGTGTGGTTAGTGAATTGCACTTCGGATGATTTAAAGGAACTGGTTTTGACGACCCGTCTTCTGGATGGAAACGGCAAAGTGGTGGAGAGTAAAGTTACCCAAGTCTCCTGTGGAAAAGATGTAGCAGCTATGCTGGATGAATTTGGAACTGATTTGATCGATTTGGATTCTGTTTTTTTCCTGGATTTGTGGTTGCAAAACGACCATCAAGAGCTTTTGGCCTCTAATCGGTATGGTTTTACCCGGGATGAAAAACTTACCTCGCTGTTATATACCTCGCCTACACAACTAAGAGTTGATCATACAACCAATGCCGGAAATTGGTCAATAACCATTACCAATATGGGCAGCGTGGTTGCTATGAATGTGTGGCTGAGTGATGAGCGTGATCTGCCGGTCTCGGGATATGTTTATTTTGATAAGAATTATATTAGTCTCTTCCCCGGAGAAACGATTACCATTTTGGCTCGATGGGAGCAAGTACTTCCGGAAGGTCGAAGTTTACGAGTAACCGGATGGAATACGAATCAGGTTTTGTTGAGTGAAAGAGCGATCCAACATGACGGTGATTAGTTTTATTGGTGCGGGTAGTGTTGTTTTTACCCGTAATTTATGTAATGATATTTTGTTAGTGCCTGCCTTTCAGGATAGTACTATTCGCTTAATGGATATTCACGAGGGACGGTTATCGATTGCTTATCAAACGATCCAGTCAATGGTGGCGCGGCGTGGTTTAAAAACTCGGGTGGAAGCCACTATGGATATGCGAGAAGCGGTGCGAGGTGCCGACTATGTGGTGACGACGTTCCAGCAAGGTGGAGTGGAAGCGTATGCCCTGGATATTGAGATTCCTCAGAAGTATGGTGTGGAGCAGTGTGTCGGTGATACGATCGGTCCGGGTGGAGTGTTTCGTGGTTTACGCACCATTCCCGTGCTTTTAACTTTATGTGAGTATATAAATGAAGTAGCTCCGGATGCCTTGTTATTAAATTATGTAAATCCAATGGCAATTAATTGTTGGGCCGTGTATGAAGCAACCGGGCGACCTGTGTTGGGCTTGTGCCACAGTGTTCAAGATACCAGTAAAATGTTGGCAGGTTGGTTAAAGGTGACTTATTCATCGGTAGATTTTTTATGTGCCGGCATTAACCACCAATCATTTTTCCTGGAATTTGAAGCTGATAGTAAGAATTTGTATCCCCAGTTAAAAGAAATAAGCCATCGGGAAGAAATTTATGGGCTTGAACCTGTACGGATTGACTTGATGGACCACTTTGGTTATTTTGTTACCGAATCAAGCGGGCATGCCAGTGAGTACGTTCCTTATTTTCGAAAAAATGCACATGTGATTAATGAAAATCTTGCAAAAAAATTCACCAGCGAAGCTGCTTCTGGCTGGTTTGATTTTGGCCGCAGCGGTGGTTACCTGAAAAACTGTCGCTATTGGGAAAACCATATGGCCTCGGTGTTTTCTGAAGCCCTGGATGAGAAAAAACCATTGGTGGAAGAACGCACTCATGAATATGGCTCATATATTATGGAGGCAATGGAAACAAACCAACCGGTTCAAATAAATGGGAACGTAAAAAATGATGGATTAATAACCAATTTACCGGATGGATGCTGTGTGGAAGTGCCTTGTCAGATTGATTCGGCAGGAATCCAACCCCAAAGGGTGGGAAAATTACCAACCCAATTGGCAGCGTTAAACCGCAACAATATCAATGTTCAGGAATTGACGGTGCAGGCAGCCTTAACGGGTGACCGGGACGCAGTATACCACGCTATAAAATTGGATCCACTGACTGCCGCGGTCTGTACCTTACCTCAAATTGATGCTATGGTGACGGAGATGCTGCAAGCCCAAGCACGGTGGATGCCGGATTGGAAGTGATTGAACGTTTCGCTTTTTTCGGAGAATTTTATGAAAAACACAATGGATGAAAAGACAATTAGCACTTTAAAACAACAACTTCAGGAGACAGGGAAAGCTATGTTTGAGCATGGTTTGACCTTAGGGAATGCGGGTAATCTAAGTTTGCGGATTGATGCTGATCATTATTTGATAACGGCTAGCGGAACACATTTGGCACAATTATCCCAAGACGATTTTGTAATTTATAACTTAAACGATGGCAGTTTTTTTGGTATGGGGAAACCTTCGAAAGAAACCCCAATGCATACCGCCGTGTATGAGATTCGTCCCGAGGTAAACGCTATATTACATTCTTCACCGTTTTTCAGCACTTTAGCAGCTTGCTCTGATCTGGAAATTCCCAATGATTTATTTGTCGAGGATATGTACTATCTGGAACGGATTACTCGGGTTGCTTATCACCATCCAGGCAGCCAGGCTTTGGGGGAAGCGGTTCGTCAAAAAGCGTCACAGTCGAATTTAATTTTAATGGAAAATCATGGTGTATTAGTATACGACTCTTCCCTCAAAGAAGCGCTGATGGCCATGCTGACCTTAGAGATGGTATGCCGGATGGTGGTTACCACCAAACAAAGTGGAATTGAATTAAACCGTTTGCCAAAGGAGACTGTGGTGGCATTCTTGGAAAATTCAGGCTACCGTCCACGCCAGGTTTGGAGGCCTTAAGATGCGAATCGGTGTTGTGGCGGATGATGTAACCGGCGCCAATGATATCGGCATAATGTTTATGAATGGCGGTTGTGTTTCCAATGTGTATTCGATTATCCCTGGTTCGGAAACCTTTATGGATTTTACCCATTATCCTGCTGATGTGGTTGTGCTTGATACCAATTCTCGCTTGGATTCTACTGAAATGGCTTACCACAAAGTGTTTGAGGCCACTCAAAGATTAAAACAAGCAGGCTGTAAACAGTTTTACAACAAGACCTGTTCCGTTTTTCGTGGGAATATTGGTGCAGAATTTGACGCCATGCTGGATGCGCTTGAAAAAAATTTTGCGATAGTTGTCTTGGGTTTTCCGAAAAACGGACGGGTTACTCGGGATGGGATTCATTATGTGCATAGTAAATTACTGGCAGAATCCGAATTCCGGAATGATCCAATTCATCCCATGCGGGAATCCAACTTGGTGAAAATTTTACAATCTCAAACTAAACGGAAAGTGGAACTGGTGTCCCATGAGATCATCAGCCAGGGAGTAGATATTTTAAAGGAAGAGATCCAGAAAAAACGCTCAGCGTGTAATTATTTAATCTTGGACGTTTTGGACCAGGAAGCGTTAGGGGTGATTGCTGCAGCTGTCAAGGATGAGCTGGTTTTGTGCGGTAGTTCCGCCCTAGGAGAAGAATTGCCCATGGCTTGGGGTTTCCAATCCACACTGTTTCAAGTACAGCCTGATTGTATCGATCCAAACAAAGGAATTCTCATTACAGCTGGTAGCTTAACCCCGCAAACCGCGGCTCAGATTGAATACTTCAATAAAAACGGAAAAGCAACCTCCATATTGCTTGCCCAGCATTTGTTTGAGGGTGCGGAAAGAGAACCTTACCTTTTAAAGAAAGTGAATGAACTCTCGGATTTGATCAATTTGGGAGAGGATGTGGTTTTCCATTCGGAATATCAAAACAACCAGGTGGAATTAACGCGCCAGCTCGGGCAAGTTTATGGGTTGTCGGTGCTTCAGGTTTCCCGTTTGATTTCGGACACATTGGCTGAGATTACCCAGCGAGTAGTGAAAAAAACAGGTCAGCGGGGATTAATCGTGGCCGGAGGGGAAACCTCAGCATCTGTGTGCAAAAAATTAGGGCTTTTTGGATTTCGCGTAGGAATAGAAATCGAACCGGGACTGCCATCTTGTGTTTCCCTAATAGAACCACAGCATGTCTTGGTATTAAAATCTGGTAGTTTTGGCAAAACAAACTTTTTTCAAAATGCACTTAATCATTTGAGGGATTTATGAATTCAGAAACACCACGCATACGGTTTATTAAAGCACTAGAGCGTAAGCCGCTTACGGGCAGAGTTCCCCATTTTGAACTTGCTTTTTATCTTTCTATGGAATCGATTGGCAAGGTACATCCATTACAACGTTCTTATGAACAATGGAATCAAATGGAAGAAAAAGAACGCCAATTACATCGGTTGGAAATTGCCGATATTTATATTCAAATCGCGGAAAAATATGAACACAGTGCAATTTTGGTGCAACCACAGCCTGGCACCTTTGAAGAGTGCGCCCGCTTGATTGAGATTATCCGGGAAAAATCAGGTGACACTTATTGCCTGCTCAAACACGGGGACGTTACCTATGGTATTCCGGATGGAGACCAAATGGCAGCATTTTGTTATCGGATGGCAGACGAACCACAAAAGATGAAAGATGAGATGGATCGTTTTATTGATTTTCAGATTACAAAAGCAGAAAAGCAAAAGAGATATGGTGGATTGGACGGGTTTGCTATGTGTTCTGATTATTGTCTCAATACAGGGCCTTTCTTAAGCCCGCGTCAGTTTCGCCAATTTGTGACCCCTTTCTTAAAACGTCTTATCGCCGGGTATCGGGAACTTGGTTTTTACACCATTAAACACACTGATGGCAATATTATGCCCATCCTTGATCAGTTAATCGAAACCAATCCCCATGCCCTGCATTCGCTTGATCCTCAGGCAGGTGTAGATATTGCAGAAGTAAAACAAAAATATGGGGATCATGTTTGTTTGATCGGAAATGTTAATTGTGGTTTGTTGGATACCGGCAGTGATGAAGAAGTTATTGAATCCACCCGTTATGCCTTACAAAACGGGATGCCGGGAGGGGGGTATATTTTTTCAACCAGTAATTGTGTTTATACAGGCATGCCCTTAAAACGTTATGAATTAATGTTAGATGTTTGGAAGAAAGAAGGTGTGTATGGATTGGCTTAAACAACTTGTCATTCGTTACCCTGAATTGGATGTATGTTTACCGCAGATTCAGACTGCGATTGACCTCTTGAAGGATTGTTTTGCAGCCGGGGGAAAAGTGTTGGTGTGTGGCAATGGCGGCTCCGCTTCGGACGCTGAACATATCGTGGGTGAGTTAATGAAAGGCTACATGAGTAAACGACCTTTGTCCAAGGGTCAAAAACAGGCATTAAATGATGCTGCCTTACCTGATGGTGATTATCTTAAGAATCATTTGCAAGGTGCACTGCCGGCCATTTCATTGGTCAGCCAGACTTCCTTAATCTCGGCTTTTTCTAACGATGTTTCCGCGGAATTGGTGTATGCCCAACAAGTTTATGGATATGGAAAAGCAGGTGATGTGTTGTGGGGAATCAGTACATCCGGCAACGCACGCAATGTTTTGTTAGCGATGCAAACTGCAAAAGCATTTGGCTTAAAAACAATTGGGTTAAGCGGCGCTGATGGAGGGAAACTTAATGCCCTTTGTGATGTGATCATCCGTGTGCCCGGTGAAAATACACCATTTGTTCAGGAGAGACACTTGCCGGTTTACCATACAATTTGCGCCGTTTTGGAAGCGGATTTTTTTCCGGATGGAGGTGAGTGATGTTTTTTACAGAAAAGAAAATCGAAAAACAGTTAATGGATATAAAAGAAGCGATCCATCGCGAGTCCTTACCCATTCCCGTTTTTAAAATATTTGAAGGAGATTACCCAGGCGCGGAAAGTCCTGAATTAAATGATAAGGATTGGTCTTTGTTCCCGGTTGGTGAGCGTTGGGGTGGTTTTGACCAAATTGCTTGGTTCCGGGCGACTGTAACGATACCAGAAGGCTGGCAAAAGGAAAAACTGGCCCTAAGGATTTTACCAGGCCCACGTGATGGGTATGGCTCTACGGCTGAAACCCAGCTGTATGTGGATGGTTTCCCATTACAGGCTCTGGATGTCTGGCACGAAGAAGCCTGGTTACCATTGGAATATGTGGAGAAAGGGTTTATTCAAATAGCGCTCCGAGCCTGGAGCGGTGTATTTAGAACTCCCCCACAGCGGCGATTTGCTGAGGCAAGCCTGGTGTGGATTGACGAATCCACTGAAAAACTTTTTTATTTGGTGGATACATTAATCAAATTGGTTAAGCAGCTTTCAGATGATCATTATCAGCGTCCGCTTTATTTAAATTTATTAATTGAAACTACCAACCAGGTAAATTTTCTTAAATTAAAATCGCCGGAATTTTATCATTCTATCCGCTGCGCCTTATCTTATTTGCAGGATAGATTGGAAAAAATTAAAACATCGGAAGTTAAACCCTCGGTGAATGCAATTGGGCATTCACATATTGATTTGGCTTGGTTATGGCAATCGCGGCATACACGTGAAAAAGCGCGCCGCACGTTTTCTACAATGCTACACCTGATGCGACAGTACCCGGAATTTTATTATATACATACTTCCCCGCAGTTATACTATTTTGTTAAACAAGATGACCCCATCCTGTATGCTCGGGTGAAGGAGCACATCCAGGCTGGCCGTTGGGAGGCTACTGGTGGTATGTGGGTGGAATGTGATACCAATATTCCCAATGGGGAATCGTTGGTGCGCCAGATAGTATTTGGGAAGCGTTTTTTTAAAAAAGAATTTGGCGTGGATAATACGGTTTTATGGATGCCGGATACGTTTGGTTTCTCTTGGGTTCTCCCTCAGTTAATGAAATTAAGTGGGTTAAGATATTTCGCTTCTTCTGTGATGCACTGGAGTCGGTTTAACCGTTTTCCCCATGATACATTTTACTGGCGGGGGGTCGATGGCTCGTCTGTTTTGGTTAATTTCTTTACAGCGCCCGGTGAGACTATAAAAAACCACTACAACTATAATGGTTTAATTGCGCCCTATGATGTGCGCACCGCTTGGGAGCATTATCGCGAAAAACAAATCAATGATGAATTGTTAATGCCATTTGGTTGGGGCGATGGCGGGGGTGGTCCGACAAAAGAAATGCTTGAATCTATTCGAGCTCAGACAGATCTTCCCGGTCATCCAAATGTGAAGATTGGGCCTGTTGAGGCGTATTTTAAACACCTGGATTCACGATTAACATATAAAGATGTACCGGTGTGGGATGGGGAGCTGTATCATGAAGATTTACAGGGTGTGTACACCTCACAAGCGCGAAATAAACGTGCCAATCGTCTGGCGGAGATACTGCTGCAAAATACGGAGTGGTTTAATGTGTTAGCTGTTTCCTTAACAGGCAGCACGCTTTATCCTCAGCAAAATATAAACAAGATCTGGGAAAATTTACTGCATCTTCAATTCCACGATGTTTTACCAGGAACCTCTATTCAGGCTGTTGTAATAGATTCCTTGCGAGATTATGAATCGGTGATGGAAAGTGGAGAAATTCTGTTGGATCATGCCAAATCCCATCTGGTCAAATTTATTCGGTCGGTTCAGGCAGGATTGGTGGTGTTTAATCCTCTTCCTTGGAACCGTACGGCATTAGTGGAAATTCCAGCAGATGCAATCGAGTCCGGAAAAACGATCGCAGACAATAATGGGCAAGCGTTTTTATGTCAGTCAATAAATGGGGGTCAAGGAGATCGAATTTTATTGGAAGCACAGGATATTCCCGCCTGGGGGTATCGCTTTTATCCCTGGGTTTCTGCTGCAACTACCATTGAATCAGATACGTTATTAATTTCTGAAGAATCTATGGAAAATTCATTTTTTCACCTGGAATTTAATCAAAATGGTCAGATCGTTTCAATATGGGATAAATTGTCCGATTGTGAAGTGTTAGCACCCGGAGAAAAAGGAAATCTGTTGACTGTTTTTGATGATCGCCCTGGAGATGGAGAAGCTTGGGTGATTGATCCTTATTATCAAGATAAGCCGATTGTGATTGAGCAGTTATTGGAAAAAGTCGTAGAGGAAACCGGACCACTGCGAATCGTGCTGCGATTGGTATGGGCTTTTGCGGAGACGACGATTACACAACGGGTGACCATGTACCGCACAAATCCGCGGATTGATTTTCGCACAGAACTAAATTGGCAGCAACACCAGATGATTTTAAAAGTAGCTTTTCCAGTGAATGTGCGCGCTACTCAGGCAACCTACGAAATTCAATTTGGTAATATTCAGCGCCCCACGCATAAAAACACAAGTTTTGATCAGGCACATTATGAAAATCCGGCTCAAAAATGGGCAGACCTTTCCGAAGGAGATTATGGAGTAGCGCTGCTAAATGATAGTAAATATGGTTACGATATTCATGGGCATGTTTTGAGATTAACACTGCACCGTTCCCCGATCGAACCGGACCCGCAGGCCGATCAAGGTCTACACCAATTTACCTACAGTCTGCTGCCTCATCAGGGTACCTGGCGCAATTCCGTCATTGCACGGGAGGCCTATGCCCTCAACACGCCAGAGCATTGGGCTGTCGTGCCTTCCAATCCTGCTGGCAGTCTGCCAGGTTCTTTATCCTGGTGCCAAGTAGATTCAGATCATGTCATTTTAGAAACACTTAAACAAGCAGAGGATGAGCCAGCCTGGATACTCCGTTTATATGAATACAAACAATATCGGAATGACAATGTGCAACTACGGTTTTGGCACCCAGTGAAAAAAGTTGTTGTAGTGGATTTATTAGAAAGGGATTTGCAACCTTTGAAAACCATCAATGATTCAGTTTCCATTTCCATGCGACCTTATGAAATTAAGACATTAAAGGTGTGGTTTGCTGACTAACATTCCAATTACTTTTCTTGAAGAGGTGTGAGATGACATTTTTTACCTTAAGAAAAATTGAAAAATTATATATCGAGATTAAAAACGCGGTTTATCGGGAAAGATTGGATATTCCCGTCTTTAAGTATTTGGAAGGGGAATGTGAGGGAGCACAATCACCCGATTTTGATGATACCTTGTGGTCGGATTTTAGGGTCGGTAGTTTATGGGGGGGATATGATATTTATGCCTGGTTTCGGACTAAAGTACAAATTCCGGCAGCCTGGAAAAATGAACGCCTGTATTTATATTTTTTGGTTGGCCCTCGCGATGATGGTGAATCCACCGCAGAAACGCTGTTGTATGTGAATGGCATCCCATTGCAAGGTCTGGATATCTGGCACCCCGATGCATGGCTGCCGCAGGAAATCGTGCAAACCGGAGAGATTAATATTGCTTTACACGCCTGGAGTGGGGTTTTAAATGTGCCTGCTCGCCGGCGATTTAAACTGGCTCAATTGGTGAGGGTCGACCTCGATGCTGAGCAATTGGCTTATATTACCGATACCCTGGTGCGGACGATAAAGGTTTTAGATGAAAATGATCTCCGCAGAACACAAATGCTGGAGGAGCTAAATCAGGCTTATTTGATGATTGATTTTAGCAAACCGGGTACAGAGCGATTTTATGCTTCTATCCGAGAGGCTTTAAATATGATCCGTGAAAAAATGCAGCAATGGGCGGAAAAGGAAGAAGTTAAGCCCAGTGTGGTGGGAATAGGCCATGCACATATTGACATGGCCTGGTTATGGCGATTAGCACATTCTCGTCAAAAGGCGGCCCGCACCTTTTCTACCGCTTTAAACCTGATGCGTCAGTATCCCGATTATCACTTTTTACATTCTTCCCCACAGTTATATAAATTCTTACAAAGAGATTACCCGGAAATTTTTGCCAGGGTGAAAGAAAAAATTGAAGATGGGCAGTGGGAGATCACCGGGGCAACATGGGTGGAGCCGGATACGAATGTTCCCAGCGGAGAGTCTTTAGTGCGTCAATTTTTATTTGGTAAACGGTATGTACGCGAAACCTTTGGCCGCGAAATGAATTTATTGTGGCTGCCGGATGTGTTTGGATATTCTGCCGCCTTACCGCAAATAATTAAGAAAAGTGGAATTCGTTATTTTATGACCACCAAAATCAGTTGGTCACAGTTAAATCGTTTTCCGAATGATACGTTTTACTGGCGCGGGCTGGACGGCAGTGAAGTCTTGACCCATTTCATTACGACCCCTGAGGAAGATTCCTGGTATTACACTTATAATGGGCAGATGCGCCCTGAGGATGTAAAAGGAATTTGGGATGCCTATCGCCAAAAAGACGTAAATGATGAATTGATTCAAAGTTTTGGTTGGGGTGATGGTGGTGGAGGTCCGACGCGTGATATGTTGGAATGGGCAATACATCAGAAGAACTTGCCGGGTCAGCCGTATGTATCGCTGGGGAAAGCGGAGCCATACTTTGAACAATTGGAAAAGCGGGTACAAGATAAGGTTTTACCGGTATGGGATGGTGAATTGTATATGGAATACCATCGGGGCACGTACACATCCCAGGCAAAGATTAAACGAGATAACCGCAAGTCGGAAATCTTGTACCATACAGCGGAATGGCTGTCGGCCCTGGCAGATCTTTTAAACGATAAAAATGTTTATCCGCAGCAGTCATTAAACGTAGGCTGGGAGAAGATTTTATTAAACCAATTTCATGATATTTTACCGGGATCATCCATCCGACAGGTTTATGAAGATTCGGCATTGGATTTTGAAGAAATTACCCGGATTGGTGAGCAAGTGGTGGCGCAGGCTCTTTCGTCACTTAACCATCAGGTTTCGGGTGAGAATCAGGTGGTGGTGTTTAATGCTTTGTCTTGGCAGCGGGATGATTTAATTTGGTTGGACTTAACAGATGATATAAAAGGTAAGACGATCAAGTTGACTGATGGGTCTCCAGCGTTGTCTCAGGAGGTGGATACACCAGACGGTCTTTACCTATTAAGTGAGGTTGATGGGGTTCCCTCTCTGGGTTTCCGGTCTTATGAACTAATCCCCGCCTCCCCTTGTGAAAACACACTGCATATATCAGTAAATGAAATTTCTACACCCTACTACCACATCAAATTTAATCAAGCTGGTCAGATTATTTCTTTATTTGACCGCCAACTTAAACGCGAAGTATTAGCATCTGGGGGTTGCGGAAATGTATTACAGGTATTTCAAGATAAACCAATGGCATTTGATGCTTGGGACATTGATATTTATTACCAGGAAACCCAACGGGAAATCAAGGATTGTGTTGAAGCGGTGGTTGAAGCCAATGGACCGCTGCGGGGGACTCTGCGGTTTACCTGGAAGTACGGCGATTCAACCATTGTTCAACGGATGCATGTCTATGCCAACAATCCCCGCATCGATTTTGAGACCGATGTGGATTGGTTTGAATCACAGGTATTGTTAAAAACCGCATTCCCGGTTGACATACGTTCAACCCGTGCTACATATGAGATTCAATATGGACAGGTGGAACGACCTACTCATTGGAATACCAGTTGGGATTGGGCTAAATTTGAGGTTAGTGCGCATCAATGGGCTGATCTTTCGGAAGGAAACTACGGGGTCGCATTATTAAACGATTGTAAATATGGCTATGATATAAAGGACAATGTGATGCGCCTGACGTTAATTAAATCGGCTATCCGTCCCGATGCCTTGGCAGATAAGGGACATCATCGATTCACATACAGCCTTTTACCGCATGCCGAAGATTGGCGGGGGGGAGATGTAACCCGTCAGGCTCGGATGTTAAACCTGCCTCTTTTATCAAAAACGACAACTTCCTTACCCGCAGGACATAAGTCCTTTGAGTTGGTAGTTGTGGATGTTGATCACGTGCTGGTGGATACGGTAAAGAAAGCGGAAGACGGTTTGGGCTGGATATTCCGGGTATACGAGTACCAACAAAAACGAAACAAAAAGGTGAACCTGAACTTTGGAAAAACAGTAAAGAAGGCGGTTGAATGTGACTTAATGGAAGAAAATCACCAGCCAGTTGTTTTTTCGGCGCACCAGCTTTCTTTTGATATAAGCCCGTATGAAATTAAAACCTTCATGGTATGGTTTTAGATTTTTGATGATATCAGCGAGTATATGAAAGGAAGACTTTTCTTAAATGACCATCCGTAATGAAGTTCAATTGATCACTTATCCCGATTCGCTGGGAGGATCTCTGCAGGCGCTAAACTGTATTTTGGAAAGGTATTTCCCTGCTGCCTTTAGCGGGATTCATATTTTGCCACCCTATCCTTCCACGGGCGATCGGGGTTTCGCGCCGGTCACTTATTTTGAAATTGATCCAAAATTTGGAAGTTGGGTGGATATCCAACAATTAGGCAAAAAATATGATGTGCTTTTGGATGTAATGGTTAACCATATTTCCAGACATTCGGAATATTTTTTGGATTTTAATCGTGAAGGCCGTGATTCTCAATACGCGGATATGTTCCTCACGCTGGATAAGGTTTGGAAAGATGGGATAGTAGATGATGAGCAATTCTCAAAAATTTTCTTGCGACGTCCCAATCATTGTTTTGAAACGGTAGTTATTCAAAAGACGGGGAAAGAGGAAACAGTTTGGGCAACCTTCGGAAAAGCGGATTGGTCGGAACAAATTGATTTGGATGTGAATTCTCCGATCACGCGTCAGTTTTTCCAAAAAGTATTGGCTTTTATGCAGCAACAACGGGTCAGCGTGTTAAGATTGGACGCGATTGCCTTTATTACCAAAAAGGCTGGCTCAGATTGTTTTTTTGTTGAACCGGAAATTTATCAGTTTTTGGATTGGATAAGAGAGGAAGCAGACCGCTATCAGATTCACTTACTGCCGGAAGTGCATGCCCGTTATGCCCTTCAAAAAGAATTGGCGGCACACGGTTTTACAGTTTACAATTTTGTGCTGCCTTTGTTGATTCTGGATACTTTACTGAATCGTTCTAGTCTGACTTTGCAAGAGCATTTACGAACATGCCCCCGGAATCAAATCACCATGCTGGATTGCCATGACGGTATTCCGGTGCAGCCAGATATTAATGACATTGTTCCTGTTTCGCGAGCGCGCCAGGTGGTTGAGCACTGTATCCGCCAAGGGGGGAATGTCAGCCGCATTTTTTCCCTGCAGAATACACTGGATGGCGGATTTGATGCTCATCAAATTAATTGTACTTATTATTCCGCTTTAGAATGTAATGATGATACTTATCTCACCGCGCGGGCTATTCAATTTTTTGCTCCGGGTATTCCACAGGTGTATTATGTGGGCCTTTTGGCGGGAGAAAATGATCAGGAGGCAATAGCCGAAACGGGCGAAAACCGTGCAATTAACCGCCACAATTATCGTGATGATGAAATAAAACGAGCCGTGAAGCAGCCTGTTGTCCAGCGTTTATTAAAATTAATCGAGTTTCGTAACCGCCACCCTGCTTTTCAGGGAGCGTTTCGTGTGGAAGAAACTGACCCCTCTCGGATTCAATTACAGTGGCAGCATGAGGAACACTACGCGCGGTTAAGTGTTAACTTAACCACAAAACACACGGAAATTGAATTTTCTGATAGAGATCAATCCAGCCAGCGGTTCAGACCTTAAAGGAACTTATATGAAAACAATTCAGATTCCTTTTGAGCCCGATGTGATTGTAATGGGTGCCGGCACAGCCGGTAGTTCTGCTGCGGTGGCTGCAGCCAGAAGAGGCTTTAAAGTTTTGGTATTGGAAGAAGGGAACTGCTTTGGTGGTGTATCCACCGCGGGCGGGGTTAATGAATTTTATGCCAATCTGGAGGGAATGGGGAATATATTCTCCCATCTGGTGAGCGAACTCACTCAGTTTGACGCCCTGGAAGGCCGCTTTTTTAAGGGAGAGTATCTGAAGTTGATTTGGCAGACCCTGGTGGATGAGGCTGGGGTGTACACCATGTTTCATACAAGTGTAATTGATGTCATCGCGAAAAATGGATGGATAAAAGAAGTGGTGGCGGTGTCCGGCAGTTATCAAATGCGGTTAAAAGCAAAATACTATATTGATACCACTGGCGAAGGTGATGGCGCTTTTCTGGCTGGGGCAGATTTTGATTCGGGAAATCCAGAAAATGGACGCACCTTGCATATGTCTTTAACAGCAATGTTTTATGATACTGGTATCAAACGAAAAAACTATCTACCGCCGGGATATGAACCAATTAACTCTGTGGAGGATTTGCCTGGCTTGAGAGGTCCGGTTCGTTTGGCGGATAACCGACGTTATGCCAATATGACCAAAATCATGGGGCATGATCCCACAAATCCACTAAGCTTAAGTCAAGCCGAGCAGGAAGCAAGGCGACAATTGGTCCGAATTAATTACTATGTCCAGACTCTCTACCCGACGTATGCTTTAATTTTTTCAGGTCAGAAAATTGGGATTCGCGAAGGGCGCCGTATCCTCGGAGAGTATTGCCTTACGCAAGAAGATATTCTGGGAGAGATATCTAAGGACTTCCCGGATGGGGTGGCCGTGGCGACTGCCCAAATTGATTTTCATTCCCTGTCCAAGCCGGGGCATGCTGGGTGGCGACAGGCTGTACAACCATACTCCATCCCCTTCCGGGCGATGATTCCTCAGGGGTTTTCTAATTTACTGGTGGCAGGGAAACCCATCAGTGGTGATCAGGTCGCTTTATCTAGTTACCGTATGATCCCCACCGTATGTGCAATGGGACAGGCTGCTGGGACTGCCGTTGCGTTAGCACTTGAAGAAGGGTGTTTGGATATTCACAAAGTTAACATCAACTCGCTGCGTGAACTATTAACTAAAGATGGTATGGAGTTAAATCCGGCTAACCATAAACCTTTTGCGCCGGAACCTACGCCGAATCGCGCCGACGCGGCGTGAACTTATTAACTGAAAATACCTGGTTCATCGTAGTGGGTAGGTCCTAAATGAACTTCCAAATATATTAATCCTTTACCTGGTGCAGGATTATAAAGATTGTGAAACACTAACTAATGGGGAACTTTAACGGAAATCAAGAAACTTTTTACCATTATCTAGGTGGGGTATTTCCCAGGACAATATTAATTTGGCCAAATCGTATTGAAAATTATTGCGTTAGTAAATAAAAAAAGACTTGACGAACCCACATAAAAAAAGTTCCTAAACGGACTTTGATTAGCTACTGCAGCGTGTCAGGTAAGCGTAAACCAGAGATCGTAAGGCTGGCTGACATTAACTCTGCAGAAGGTTTACAGAACTCGCTGAACAAACGGTACGAATTCAGGTTTTTGACTTGTAATAACCCCGGAGGTCGTAAATAAGTGCCTGTAGGTATCGAATCCTCTTCCCGCTACTAGAGACAAACCAGGCTTCGTCGGGCTCTGGTTTTATGTTTAACCACTCTTTTTTGAGCAATGTTCTTTTCTTTCAAAAGATTGATTTTAAAGCAATTCGGGCAATTCCCAGGGCTATTTAACCATTGTATAATGTACTTTAAGATGTCGATTCCTGTTCTCACTACAAAACTTTTCATACCCCCCGTACGATCAAATGCTGTCCCCCGTTCACGCCTAGTCAAAAAACTTGCTGCAGGATTAAGCCAACCTGGTTGTTTTATCTTGTTGTCTGGTCCGGCTGGATTTGGTAAAACGACTCTGCTGAGTGAGTTGGCTGTGCGGTTGGATCAAAAAGTTGCCTGGTTATCTCTTGATGAAGGGGATAATGATCCGGTCCGGTTTTGGACGTATTTGATCGCGGCATGCCGTACCAATGGTGAGAGGATTGGGGACGCGGCACTATCCCTGCTCCAAACTGCCCAGCAGCTGCCCGTTGAGGTAGTACCGGGAATACTTATTAATGATCTAGCCGTGTTCAGCCGCAGCCTGGTACTCATTCTGGATGATTTCCATACAGTTCAGAACGAAATGATTCATAAATCATTTACATATTTACTCGAACATGCACCTGGAAATCTTCACGTTGTGATTTCCACACGGGTTGACCCACCCTGGCCACTGGCGCGTTTTCGTGCTCGTAACCAGTTGGTTGAAGTGCGTGTTCAAGATTTGCGTTTTCGCCAGGATGAAGCGGAAGCTTTTCTTAACCGCACTATGAATTTACCGCTGTCGGATCAAGAGGTCGCAAGCCTGACAGCGCGAACTGAGGGCTGGGTTGCTGGTATGCAGCTGGCAGCGCTCTCGATGCAAGGCCGCAATAATCCGTCCAGTTTCGTAAAAGCCTTTACCGGCAGCAACGTTTACGTGGCAGAATACCTGGTCGAAGAGATCTTACTGCACCAGGCGGAAGAAATTCAATCTTTCCTGTTAAAAACTTCTATTTTGGATCGGTTGTCGGGTGGTTTGTGTGATGCGGTGATGGGTAGGCAAGATGGAAAAATTATGCTTGAGAACCTCTATCGAGAAAACCTGTTTGTTCTGCCATTAGATGATGAGAGACTCTGGTTCCGATATCACCAGTTGTTTGCCGATCTGCTCCGTGCACGCCTTCAGTCTGATTTTCCGCAAGAAGCCGTTGTAGCCCTCCACCAGCGAGCCGCGTCCTGGTATGAACAAAATGGGTTTGTTGCTGAGGCAGTCAACCATGTTTTGGCTGTCCGAGATTTTGAATCGGCGGCACGCCTGTTTGAGCAATATGGCAGCCAGATGATGACACGCGGCGAGCTGGCGACCTTCTTAAGTTGGACAGATGCGCTGCCTGATGAGGTGATTGTGCGGCACCCGCAGATCATCATCGCCAAAGTCTGGGCGCTCACGCTCGCAGGTGAATACCGCCTAGTTGAGCCGATCCTGAAACTGGCTGAATCCTACACTGGGTCAAAATGTGACACACCCGAAACCTGCGAGCTTGTTGGTTTTACTGCTGCCATCCGTGCCTTCTTTGCGATGATGGCGGGAGAAGATGACATCGCCCTTCAGCTGGCCGAGCGCGCCGAAGGTTTGTTACCCGAGCGGAGCGTGCATGTGCGCTGGCTGCTTCCGTATACGATTGGGGCAGCGTACCGTGGACGCGGGCAGTTCGAAAAAGCGGTAGAGGCGTTTCAGCGCCAAGCCCAGATGGGAGAAGCGCACGATAACCTGATCGTCTGGGTTACAGGGGTGACCGGAGTTGCCCTTGTCCGGCGGGCGCAGGGCAGTCTGCGTGAGGTGGTTCAAATTTGCCACCAAGCCTTGCGTCGGTTGGACGCGTATGAAGCAGCCGGTTTTGGTTCACTCGCCAAACTCGAGACTCCGCTGATTGAAGTGCTGATCGAACAAAATGAACTGGACGAAGCCCAGCGGCGATTAGAGGGTGTGACGGCTCGCATGCAAAATTGGCCCATGCCAACCGATCGGTTACACAGTTTGCTTGCACTGATTCAACTTCAAACAGCACAGGGAGACCTTATAGGCGCTTTGGAAACGTTACGCGTAGCTAAAGAGCTCAAATCTAACCATGCCGTACTGATGAACCTGGCACGGTTGGTTGACTTATGGGAAATTCGGTTATTCATCGAAGCTGGTGAATTTACATCTGCAGATCGATTGTTGGAAGCGCTGCAACCCGGGACCAGCCGATGGGTTGAACTGCGCGATTACGAACTACTGCTGCTTGCAAACTTGCGCTTGGCGCAGTCAAGGCCAAACGAGTCCCAGAAAATTTTATCCCCACTGGTTGAAGAACTAGAGGTAAGCGAGCGAAAGCCTGCGCTAATTGAGGCTCTGGCTTTGCAAGCCTATGTGTGGAACGAGCAGAAAGACAGAGACACGGCGCTGTCTTTCTTTATTAAGGCCCTTGATCTGGCTGAACCAGAAGGGTTTGTGCAAGTATTTTTGAAGTTTGGTAAGCCAATGCATCAACTGCTGGCGATGTTAAGCCATCACCAGTTTCTTGAGACCAACCAACGGAGGGCTTATTACGTGGATAAGCTCAGTAATGCTGTGGGTGGTAGAAACGTTGAACAGTTTGAGCCTCCTGGTCCTTCAGGGAGCGTATCTGGTTTGGTAGAGCCGCTGACAGGAAGAGAGATAGAAGTGCTTCACCTGATCGCTGCCGGTGACTCGAACCGTACGATTGCCAAAAAACTGGTCATTACCGAAAGCGCAGTGAAGAAACACACCGGAAATATCTATGGGAAGCTGAGTGTTAACAGCCGCACGCAGGCGGTCGCCAGCGCTCGCCAGCTGGGTATATTATCGGAACAAAACTAGTTCCCAATCCATTCGGATTTAAAAAAGGGTAGGTGTACTTTTGTATACCTACCCTTTTTATTATCCCAGATTCATTTAACACCTCTTTTAGTCAGTGAATTGGAAGGTGATTTTGGCTATATTGGATGTATAGAAACCAAACATATTCCATGACAGCGAACCAGCAAACATTTACAGCGCACTTAAGGAGGTATAAATGCAGAAAGAAATTACAAGGAACGTAAAAAGTAGTTCAAAAGTGTCTCGTCCGGTAGCCTTGATTACCGGTGCCAGCAGTGGGATCGGGTTGGAACTGGCCCATCTGTTTGCCAGAGACGGATATGACCTGGTTCTGATTGCTCGTAACCAGGCCAGCCTCGACCGTTTGGGAGGCGAACTTCATTCTGAACATGAGATTCAGGTGACAGTCATTGCCCAGGACTTGGCCGATCCACTTGCTTCGCAAGTGATCTATGACCAGCTCACCCATCGGTCGATTGAGGTGGAAATCCTGGTAAATAATGCCGGAACGCAGGTGTATGGTGCTTTCCATGAGGCCAGCCTGGAACAGCTCTTAGAACTGATTCAGGTGAACAGCATTGCTCTGATGCATCTTACGCATCTCCTATTGCCTGGGATGATCCGGCAGGGGCACGGCCAGATTCTTAATGTTGGTTCTACCGGCTCTTTTGCGCCCGGCCCACTTAATGCTGTTTACTGCGCCACCAAAGCATTTGTCCTCAGCTTTTCACAGGCTGTTGGTGCGGAACTGGCCGGAACAGGAGTAACTGTCACCACGCTATGTCCGGGTGCTACTAAAACCGCCTTCATCACCCGACACGGTATGCAGGATGTACGCATTTTCCGCAAATCGATGCCGGCAAAACAAGTGGCTGAAGCCGGCTATAAATCCCTGCGGCGCAGACGCCCCCTGGTCGTGCCAGGTTTGGGCAACCAGCTCCAGGTGCTTTCTTTCCAATTGATGGCTCCTTTCCTTTCCCTCACTCCGCCTGCTTTGCTGAATGCCATTGGCAAGCGTTTTATGGGTCGAATGCGTACTGATGTTGGTCAAAAAAAGTTTTCTCAAGAGGTGTAAATATGTCTTCACGACTCATATCCCGCAGACGTTTCCTCAAAGCGTCCGGAATTGCGATCGGCAGCATGGTACTGCTGCGTTCAGGTCTGTATGTGCTGGATGCTTACCAGCCAGTAGAAACTTTGCCTGATTTCAGGTTTGGAGAAAATACTATGTCTGATAAAGTTCTTGTAACGTATGCAAGCCGAACCGGTTCAACGGCCGGTGTAGCGGAAGCAATTGGAAAAACCCTTGCAGAAAGTGGTATTGCGGTTGATGTATTACCAGTTTCCAATGTGGGTGATCTGAAGTCCTACCGCGCTGTGGTTGCCGGCAGCGCTATCCAGGCTGGGCAGTGGCTGCCGGAAGCAGTCGAGTTTGTTGAGGTTCACCGTTCGGAGCTTGCAAACATGCCCTTTGCGGCATTTCTGGTGTGTATGACGCTGGCAATGAAGCAAGGAGTGTATCGGGACCAGGCCGCCACCTGGATGGGGCCGGTGCGTGCAAAAGTTCGCCCGGTCAGCGAGGGCTTATTTGCCGGAGCGCTTGATATTCAGAAAATCCCATCCTTTGGCGACCGTTTGAAGTTCCGCATCAGCGTGATGGCGGGAGTCTGGTCAGAAGGCGACCATCGCGACTGGGGGGCTATCCGGGAGTGGTCAAAGAGCTTGCAACCGCTTTTGTTGAAATAGGGGTTCCATGGACATGTTATGGTTTTATGAAATACGGGTTGCTGGACTGCTTACAGATCGTTGGTCGGACTGGTTTGGTGATCTGAAGATCCAGTCAGACGGGAGCGGAGAAACAAGTCTACGCGGGATTGTTGTGGATCAGGCGGCTTTGTTTGGTGTACTCAATAAAATTCATGCCCTCAACTTAACTCTGGTTTCTGTAACCCGTTATCCCGATAGCTATGAATTGGATAATTCAAGCTTCCACCATTCAAGCACAGCATTGTCTTAGGGTAAAATCAGTTTAAAACCGAAGTGAGGAAAGATATGGAGATGGTCGAACAAGTTGAACGGTTGCGCAAAGTTTATGGGATGTACGACGCCGTTGATGATACTTATTCGAGATTCGCGAAGGGGAAATATTTGTTCTGCTTGGGCTAAACGGAGCCGGAGAGACAACGACCATAGAATTTGTAGACGCATGGCTAAGGGAAGATCTCTGTGATGGAACTGAATCCCCAACGTGTCAATTTTAAAGCTTTCTTTTAAAATAGCTGCTGCAGGCGGTCTTTTACTGGATGGTCTATATCTGGACAACCTGTTCGTCATCTCAGCTTGCAAGGGAAAGTGACAAATTTCGAAATGATCAAATGAGTTGCGTACCGTTGATCAAGTAATAAATCTAAAATTAACATCCCTTTTAGCAATCATAATTCGATAATATGCAAGGTGTTTTCATCCATCGTTCCCCGGATCGCGAAAAAATTCTAGCAAGAATAAGTACTTGACGAACCCACATAAATTAGCTACTATACGAACATCGATTAACTACCGTAGTGTGCCCGGCAAGCGTGAACCAGAGATCGTCAGGTTGGCTGATTTGCAGAGCCCGCCGCACAAACAGCACGGATTTAGGATTTTGACTCATAACCCGGAGGTCAGAGGTTCGAATCCTCTCCCCGCTACTGATAGAGACCGTCCTGAATAGGACGGTTTTTTGTTAGGAAAGTTTCTTCGTTGGTGGGAACCTATCTAGGGGGAGATCACCACTAAGGATCCTTTTATCTTCTTTTTTCCCAATTTGGTCCACTTTACTTCTGGGCTTTTTCCTCTTAAGATGAAAATTCTTTTTAGGTGAAAACCTTTTCTAGATATCATTTATTATTGGATGTATATTGTATAATGATCAACTAATAATAAAACGCTGAAACAGATAATTAAATATGGGAAATAGGAGATGATTTTCTCCTATTTCTACTGCTAAAAAAAGACCACCTGTGATTTTAGGCGGTCTTTTTGCTTTCGATACCATTTTCCCTATTTGTTATGAACTAAAAATTGTTTGTTTTTCAACAATCTTCTCAAAAACTTACTTTTTGGTTACTCGAACTTGAATTGTAGGTGTCTTAATTGGAGCGCGGGTGAGCAGCCGCCAAAGTTCCTTGCCAATGCCTACCATCATCCGGCCAAAAGACAGGAAATTAACCATCAGTCCATTTCTGTGATCTGTGGCTGAGGAAGCCATCCAGACTACTTTTTGGGCAGGTTTTTCAGGCATATTACCCCAGAAACGAATGACGGTATTTAATGGTAATACTTTCTTTTCATATCCATCAATGACATCTACCTGTGTTAGCATATCGGTAATCACCAATCCCGGATTAAAAGCCATCACTTCGACACCCGTCCTAGCATATTCTTTGGCAAGGGCTCTAGTAAAATTTTTTACCCAAACCTTACTGGATGCATATGCATTTTGAAAGGGAACTGGTCCAGAATCTCCTCGACCTAGCATGTTAATCAGCTTACCGGAGCCTTGAGCTAAAAAATGCTGCATAGCCACATGGGAGCCATAATAGACACCCATAATATTGGTATCCACAACCTTTTTTATACGCTCTGGAGAGATGGACATGGTTAATCCATATGGAGCACCAATGCCGGCATTGTTTACCCAAATATCAAGACGACCAAAAGTTGAAATAGCCTCCCCTGCTAACATCTCCATATTCTCGAGTTTCGTAGTATCACAGGCGAAACCTTCAGCCTTGTATCCCTCGTTTTTTAAGTCATTCACAGATGATTGAAGTGTTTTTTCTGTTCGGGCTGCTAAAATGACATTCGCTCCTTGTTCCGCAAAGGCTTTGGCAATTGCGAACCCCAACCCTTTGCTTGAACCCGTAATAACTGCTGTTTTCCCGTCCAATAATTTCATCAGCTTTCATCCTTTTTATCATCATGCGGCATAATCGTTAATAATTCTGGACAAAATTGTCCTACCCTTAATTTATGTACCATACTTTATGTTAGTCCAATCTCTGAAAAATGAAAAGGTTTAATAATTAGGGTTTCAAGTGAAGGTGTTTACAATGTCCGCCGAATAAAAACTAGGGATTTGGGATTATGACTTATCGTCTGGGCAGAAGGTTCGAAATCTTCTCGATACCAGAGTAAATCGAAATCGAACAGGACCTGTTTTTTTCACTTTCTCTTCCTTATAAAATGGTCGTAGACCTTCGAGATGAACCACACAGGTTTATATAAAACCTTATCTGAGAAAATTTACTGGCTAAGCCCTTCTTTTGCGATGGTTAAAGCACCGATTAAAGCGGTGTCGTAACCGAGGGTGCTCAAACGAACTTGTGGCGGCGGGACAAGACGTAAATGGTCTTGCATAACCAACGCTGTTTTTTGGATCAATTTTTCTCCACCACCTATCGCGACACCACCGCCGATGTGAATGAGATCAGGCGCATAAAGGGTGGCGATGTTACGCAGCCCTTGTCCTAGATTGTAAGCTACTTCCTCCCATTCATCCGGTAATAATTGTTCGGCTGGTTTTTGGTAAATACGGCGAATAGCATTGCCAGAGATTAACCCTTCTAAACAATCCGATAGACCGCATTCACAATAAACTCGCTGGGGATATTGGCAGCGGTAGGGAATGGATTGATGACCGATTTCAGGATGGGCACCCTTTAGGCCGCGGTCTACTTTTCCATCAATGATCAATGCACCACCCATACCGGTGCTGAGGGTCAGGTAAACAAATTTGTGAACATTCAGGTTGGAGCGGGAATACTCTCCCAAGGCGGCTACGTTGGTATCGACATCTACAAAAAATGGACAGTTCCATTTAGTTTCCATGATCTCTTTTAAAGGAACATTACGCCATGCTGGCTGGTGCAGGGGAGAAACAATACCCATTTTCCAGTCCAGGGGACCACCGATGGCAGCGCCAATGCCTGAGATGGTTTTACCCCGGCTGACTTCCGTGATCATGGTCTGTAATTGAGCAAGATCCTTTTCCAGACTAGTAGAAGTATCAGCCCGAACGCGGTGAAGAATTTTACCTTCTTTATTTGCACTAGCGGCCATAAACTTTGTGCCGCCAATATCTAGCCCAACATAAATTTCCAACCTTACCTCGAATCCTGTTTGTTTTGCTCAATTATTTAAGCTTTATCATACATATGAATATAGTTTGGACATTAATTCTCTGCTATCACTAGCATATCCTGTGCAGGAATCAAATGGCTCTCATAATATTCAATTTTTTTGTCAAGTCGTTCCAGGGTTTCCTGCATTTCGATTATTCTGTTTTCCAATTCTTCCCGCTGATCGATTAAGATTTCTTTTCTTGCTTTTAAGGTTTTTTCACCCTGCTGGAACAGAGAAACATATTCAATTAGTGACTCGATTGATAGTCCGGCTCCGCGCATGCACTTGATAAACTCGACCCAATTGCAGTCTTCTTCCGTGTAATCTCTTATGCCCCCTTCACTTCGGTTGACACCAGGGAGCAAACCAATACGTTCGTAGTATCGAAGTGTATCCGCTGATATATCAAATTTTTGGCTAACTTCAGCAATTTTCATATATAATGACCTCATTTTTCACTTGTTGTGATTTTTTATTAGTTTCAAGGATGCTAGTACACAAATTTTATGTTTATATAATAATACTTGGAGTTGACTCCAAGTCAAGGATTCGGTTTGTTTTTCTCAGAGCTAATCACAAAATAACACGTAAAATGTGGACGGGTTTCTTTTCTTGATTTTCGTGGATAAAACTAAAAACAGAAGTGAAACAAAAAGCTTAAGTTGAAGATTATGGTTTTATTGAAGATCCGATCTTCTTAAATACAATAAGTTCACGACTACTAACTTTGTGCATATAGAAGATAATCATGTTGTTGGGGAACCCCACCTTTATCGTCATAAGTTATTTCATCTTTCTCTCAACATGTTACCGAATTTAATTCTCGTTCTGCCAGGAAAACAACCAATATTTTCTTATGGCTATTCTGATTCTAAAGAAAGCGTAATCGTTACGTTACCAGTACCAAGAATTTTTTTCAACTCTTCTGCTGAAACATCATTGATTTTTCCCAATCTGGTGAAGTTCCAGGAATTCGGCTCATAATAAATTACCAATGCACTACCCTGATAAAGGATAATATCTCCCGCTTGTGTTGTTATTTGTGTATCATTTCTTGGCAGGTCCATACCGAGCGGACCAACTTTTTCCATGTTGGCATAATCTCGCATATCGATTGTGATAGGACCCTTGGCGAGCACTTCTTTAAGAGCATCCACCGAAGAATTTTCCGCGAGCGTTGCTTTTAGTGTATACTCTCCGATCTTTATATTCATTTGATTGATCTCCATAAATTCTGCATGATTTTGAATAGAGTTCGGTAGTGTTTCCTCGCGGGTTGGTGTTTTACTGGGTAAAATTTCTGTTGATGTAACGGGCGGAGAAACAGAAGATGATGGAATAGTGGTTATTAAAACAGTAGTGGCGGAGAGAGAAAGCGCTTCCGTTGGCTCTGGTGTGAGTGAAGGTGCTCTTGTGCATGCTGCTAGAATGGCAGCAAAAAGAATGAACACACTTGTTGGGTAAATTTGTTTGAACATTTTTACTCCTTTAAAAAATCGTTTTTCTTTTGGTTTTTAATAACCACACAATTCCAATTCGCTCAATGGGTTTGATTGAAACCTTCATCATGTTTATAGTTTGTTATAAAACTCATCAGAAACCGGTTCAAGCCACTCATTATTTTTTTCTTCACCGGGAATTTCAGCAGAAATATGGCTAAACCAGCTGTCTGTTTTTGCACCATGCCAATGTTTTATTCCTGTAGGAATGTAGACAATAGATCCCTCTTGTAAACTGACCGCTTCTTTTCCTTCTTGCTGGTACCATCCTTCTCCAGCTGTGCAGATCAGGATTTGCCCGCCTCCCTTTGCTGCATGGTGAATGTGCCAATGATTGCGGCATCCCGGTTCAAATGTTACGTTTGCCAAAAAAACAGGACTTTCTCCCGGTTTTGTTAATATATTTAGAAAAGAATCTCCTGTGAAATATTTGTCGAACATTTCATTTGGTACACCAGTTCCAAACATGTTTGCATTCTCAAAATCTTTTTTATTCTTGTACTTCATTTTTTCCTCATTCTGTTTTATTTTTCATTTTCATGATTTCATTAATAGCCGAAACTGCATTCAATGTTTTTGGAAATCCGATATAGGGTAAACACTGAGTTACGGCGGCCAGAAGCTCAGATGGACCGTTTCCAATCGTCATATTTCCACCAACATGAGCTTTTGCTTGATTTTCGCAACAACCTAACGAAATGATGCATACGAAAGTCAATAATTCGCGTGTCTTGATATCTAATCCTCCTCTTGTATATGTATCACCAAAGCAGTAAGCAGATAGATAATCTTGTAAAAATCTTTGATCTTCCGGTGCGTTAGCTCTCATATTATCAATCACAGGCCCAAATAAGGTCTTTTGGACATTGATGCCATTTTCCAGGCGTGTATCATCAGTGACTGTGCTCTGCTTTTCTAATGGCAAAGTAATTTCTCTTGTTTCAAAAACCTTTTTTAGAACTGACAATCCCTTTTCTGCTTTTGCAAAACCAATATATGGTGCTACCTGATGAAATACCTCTTGTAGTTCAATTGGGGAAACATCTACCTGCAAAGCAGCATTGATCTGTTCCGATAAATCCTCACCCTCAACAGTTATTAGTGCTGCGATAACAACCAACATTTGCAGTTTTTCATTCAATTCTCCCTGCCTGCGGACTTCGCCGTAAATAAATTGATTTTTTATTGTCTCAAATTCAGGGAACGCAACTGCTAAATGATTGTTCTGAATACCCAAATGCTGCATTGTTTTCGTTGTTTGTTTTTCTCGACCCATCATAACATCTCCATTTCTAATATCCATTCAATAAGTTGTTTTTTTAACCTCGAATAGATCGCCACATCATTGAAAATAGGGTTTTTAAATTCAATTTACCCCCATATACGGGCATCATACTGGCGCTTCCATAATCTTTTATTTGCTCGATATTCCTTAAAAAGTCCATATCCGATTCTGAAATCATAAAATCAATGTCGGCATTATTTTTCATATGCTGTGGGTTTGCGGTTTTTGGTAACGGAAGAAGACCAAGTTGAAGATCGTAACGAATACTTAATTGAGGAATTGTGACATTATATTTTTCCGCAATTTCTTGTACTTCCTGATTTTTTAGTAATTCACCATGTGCTATCGGTGAGTATGCTTCGACCAGGATTCCACGTTCTTGATTATATTGAATCAAATTTGAAGGAGTATTGCTGATATGCGCAAGGATTTGATTCACCATTGGTTTGATAGAACTGGATTCGTAAATATTATCAATGTCATTTTCTTCAAAGTTTGATAAACCAATTGCACGAAGTTTTCCAGCTGTATAGGCTTCTTCTAACGCTCGCCATACCTCTAAATTTCCTTCAAAATAGCGTTCCTCATCACCAAATTTACTCCAAGGTTGGGGGCTATGAATTAGCATCATGTCAATATAATCAAGACCAAGTGCTGTAAGCGATTTGTCAATTGCTGAAACAGCTTTTTTGAATGATTTAATCTCTGCCGCGAGTTTTGTGGTCACGAACAAGTCTTCTCGCTTGATGCCACAGGTCTGAATGCCCTTGCCAACGCCGCGTTCGTTTTGGTATGCCTGGGCTGTATCAATATGGCGGTAGCCAAGTTTCGTAGCTTCGATCACGGCCCGTACGACATCGGTGTCACTGATAAACCAGGTTCCAAGACCCAGCTTTGGGATCGCCACGCCATTCGATAGTGTGTAAGTTTCTTTCAAAATCATCATATTCTCCTTTTTATTGTGTTGATTTCAATTCCGGTATAGCTCAACCTTTTATGTGTATCTTTCTATGAATTAACTAAATTACCGAAGTTTGTTTTTTGATTTTTATTTCTGCTTTTAATTCCATCACGGAATTATCCCGAATGATTTCTCTGACACTGTCCGCCGAGATAATCCCGGATTTGGGGTTTTTGATCGACACGATATGACCATTGATGTCTGCGTCCACGTCTGAATATTCAAAAGCCAGGTCTGTATCTTCCATGGTGCAGTTAATCAGCATCAGATTCTCGCAATAACAAAGTGGTTGAGTGCCAATGATCCGGCAGTTGATCAGGGTCAGATTTTCCGAAAACCAACCCAGATATTCACCCTTCACAACAGAGTTTTCTATGGTCACATTTTTGCTGTGCCAGAAGGCATCTTTGGTTTCCAACACAGAATCTTTGATATGCATTTGTTCCACATATTGAAAGGAATACTTGCCTTGCATATGCAGCTGGTCAATTTTTATCTGGCTGCTCCCAAACAGCAAATACTCCGATTCAATCCTGGTAGTCACAATGTCAAGATCATGGCATCTCCACCCAAATTCTGCAGAGAGAAGGACGCTATCTTCTATCCGTATATTCCGACATTCTCTGAGGAGCTTAGGACCATCGATCTGACATCCTTTTATATTTCCATCTTCGGAATACCAAATCGGTGCCCTACTCTGAGAATCCATTACCGAGTCAATCAAGCTGAACTTTGCTGCATGCCACAAAGGGTATCGCAAGGAAAATTCACAATTGACTACATTGACATCGCGCACTTCTTTCAATGCTGATTCACCATCTGCAGGGCCTGCAAATATACAGTCTATAACATCTGACTGGCTGAGGTTATACAAAGCACGTTCTTCATCAAATCTCTGGTTTTTTATCTTCACCCTCGATGATAAATTAGCCATCGGTTTTTTTCTCGATATTTCATTTTTTTCAACAGCTTCTAAAGTTTTCATTTTACACCTCTCAGTATATCGTACTACCTGGAGTTAACTCCAAGTCAAGGGTTTTAGCAAAATGTAAGGAAATTCGTTTAGGGCTCAAGGAGCCGGGTTGGTTTTTTTTGCCTTGCCATCTTAGACCTATAAAAAAATTACACGTTAATGCCATTGCGGTTGAGCCAGCTTGCGATTTCATCCACCAGTCCTGGACCACCGGAATAATGGACGGACAGAGCCTCGGCCAGGTCGGCATCTTGCGCCAACTTGGCGATAGCCGTCAGAGTTTGGCCCAGACTTCAGCCGCCGTGACTGCAAAATGGCAGAATGGTCTTGCAGGCCAAAATGAAACGCCATTAAAACAAAACCCCAATAGGTTGCCAGCATGTGCAATATTCTGGCAAAAGAGGTTCCTCCACAGATGGAGAAAATGACAAAGACATGCTGAGAAAGCATGATACCGCTGATCATCAGACTGACCATGGCTGCAAATACCAATACATCTATGGTACGTTGCACAATGCGGTACAGGGTGTACCTGCCCTTAAACATCGTTTTATACCAGTGCCAGTTAAGAAGATGATGGCTGATAAACAGCACGAACATCCCTGTACCGATCCACTCAGACTTTAGTCAGTTGAGCGAGCGAAGCGAGAGAAACGAGCAGCCACCCGCTATGCGGGTGGGTAAGAAGGGTTAAACCAAACAAATCACCTATTGCTAAAATAGAAGGAAGTTCAAGCCCAACAAAAAAGCAAAGAAAGGTGATTTGATGGCAAACCGTAACAATAGTTTATCGCATACAAAATGGATATGCAAATATCACATCGTATTTGGGCCGAAATATAGGAGGAAAATAATATACAATGAATATAAAAAAAGTATAGGAGAAATACTGAGGAAACTATGTGGGTATAAAGGAGTGAAGATAATAGAGGGGCATTTGATGGTGGATCATGTACATATGCTGGTGAGCATACCGCCAAAATATAGTGTATCGAGTTTCATGGGATATCTGAAAGGGAAGAGTGCGTTGATGATATTTGACAAACATGCGAATCTAAAATACAAGTTTGGGAATCGGCATTTTTGGTCAGAAGGATACTATGTAAGCACAGTAGGATTGAATGAAGCAACGATCAAAAAATATATAGCAGAACAAGAACAGCATGACATAGCACTGGACAAGCTGAGTGTGAAAGAGTATGAAAACCCCTTTAGGGGTGGCAGGTAATAAAGAGACCCCTTAAGGGGTAAGCAAAAGAATCAAAGGCAAAAGGCTTGAACACCAATAAAAATGATTCTCTCAAGAGAGGGAAAAGCAAGCGCCTTTAGGCGTAAGCCAGCAAAAGAGGCTTATAGCCTCAGAGCAAACCACCCGT
>PABH01000058.1 GCA_002702705.1 Anaerolineaceae bacterium | reverse complement strand
TTTTATCTGCTGTGTATATGACCCTGGTAGAAGGATGCCGTCCTACCATTAAATCTGTCAAACAGGTTGCTATTTACGGAAACCTTTATTTGGTATTTGTATTTATCCTAAACCAGATCATCGGCAGCAATTATTTATTCATTGCCCATAAACCGGAAACAGCCAGCCTGTTGGATGTCTTGCCTCCCTGGCCATATTATATTCTTATCATTGAATTATTGGCAGCCATATTTATCTTTCTCTTTTATGCCCCATTTGCAATCAAAGATCGGCGAATGAAAAAAGTTTCGCCCTTATCCAATCCATCTGAAATTTAAATCAAAATAAAATTCGTATAAATTCTTCAAATTTAGTCCTCCATAAGAAAATGCAAAGAAAAACTTATCTATAATAAGTCTATAATGTAAAAACCGTTATCGATGTTTTGATCGTGCATTTGCTGGAAGGATTCTTATGAAATATTTTTTACAACGGTTGGTGGTTTTCTGTTTGGTTTTAATATTATCTGGTTGTTCCAATCCAAACCAAACCGATGAAAAAATCGACACGACCATAGATGATTCTCAACAAAAAAAATTGGTAGTGTGGACACATGAATTTCCATCGTTTAATGAAGGCATTCAAAAAAAGTGGATACCGGAATTTGAAGCAAGCCATCCCAGTGTAACCATTGAATATGTCACCATTCCTTATTCCGGTGAGGTGGTTTCGTTTGATACCCGTTTGCTGGCAGAAGTTTCTAGCGGTGGTGGACCGGATATATGGGCGATGGCAAGTTTTAATTTCACTGAAGAAAAATACATTGAGGCAGGACTTCTTGCACCGCTTGATCCAGCAATATTTGGTTACGCTTCCGTTGATGATTTGCTTAACGATTACCCACCAAACAGCTTGAGCGTTTTTGTGCGCGACGGAAAAATATACGGCCTATTAAATGAGCTGACGACGCTTTGTTTGTTTTATAATCTAGATGTTTTTGATGAAGTGGGCATTCCCTATCTTGACTCTGAAAAACCTACCAGTTGGCAGGAAATTGCCAGAATCGGTGAGCAAATTACCCAACGAGACGAAATAACAGATGAACCCTCACGCCTTGGTTATCAATTCGGCTTTTTTGCAAATTATCCTTCTCCTCAATGGTACATCCAAAATTTTTACCCAATATTGCGCCAGTATGGGCAGAATGATATCTATATAAATGTCAAACCGTCAGTCGAAACAGAGGCCTTTTACAATTCACTCCAACTCTTTTATGATTTTACCCATACCTATCGAATTTATGACCCATATTTTATTAAAGATTGGTTTGCAGATTTTTCTAATAACCGCACAGCGATGGTCACAGCTGGACCATGGTTTCCATCTGCTCTGCAGCCAGAAACACGTTTTGGCGTCGCTCCTCATCCAGTAGTTAACCCTGATGATCCGGAAACTTACCAAAATATTATGTACTCTTTTGGGTGGGTTGTGAACGCCAACTTAGATGACGAGAAGAGCCAGTTAGCTCAAGAATTTTTAGCGTTTATGCTTGGAAAAAAGGGCGAAGCTGAACAGCCATTGTGGTGGTTTGAAAACGTTGGAATTTTACAACCCCGAACCGCTTTTCTACAATCTCCGGAATACGAAACAATTATCAATCGGGATTCATGGATGAAATGTTTTATCGATACATTTGATACCTATGAAGTGGATTATTACCAACACTCATCAGACAAACCCGGAATGGCTTTAATTCGGGCGATTGACCGTGTAGTGTATAATGAGATTTCACCTAAAGACTCAGCCGAGTTATTACAAAATGAACTTTTATTACTACCATAACTTTAAAAGTTTTTTCATCATATGAAACATCAGAGTAAAAATCTAATCTCCTATTGGTGGAACTCCAGAAAAATAACCGAAAAATTTGGCGCTGTTTTTTTATTATTGCTTTTTATCAGTGGAATTCAAAGTATTGTATCCATTTCAGCTTTTAGGGTGATTGGGAAATCCGCCGAATCTGCTCTTGCAAGCCTGGATACACAAAGACTTTCCTTAGAAATGAGTCGGGATTGGGAAAGCATGCGTAATTATGAATACCGCTTCTTTTCACAATTTCCATCCATTGGATTCACGGAAGCAAAAGAGCACTACGCCCTACCCGCAGGTGAAAAATTATCAGATATTATCCGTACCGGTGCAGCCCTTCGCCGCTTAACAACTGCACCGGATGCCAGTGATAATCTAAAAAGCCATAATGCTTTATTGCAACAATTTTTGTCAGAACTGAGTAAGTATGCATCTGAATTAGAAAGTGCTGTGCAATTAGCTGCAGATTCCACGACAGATCAAACGGAAAACATCAAAGCAAAACGTGAAAATTTGGATATATTGGCTGAATCTATCAAACCACTATTCACCCGTTTAATATTAATGACACAAAATGAGGTGATTTTTGCTCAAGAAAAGGCAAAAGATACCCAGCAATCCGTGATTTTGTTTCTCATCCTGGCAAATCTATTGGGCTTTGTTTTAGTAGGTGTTATTCTGTTGGTTTTCAGAAAAGTGCTTTCTGGTAACGTTTCTGATCTAACTCGTGCTTCCGCAAGAATTCAAGCTGGACATTGGGATGAGCGGGTAAAAATTTCTAGTGTTGATGAGTTTGGTGTCATTGGAACCGCATTTAACCAAATGGTAAATTCGATCCAGGAACGAACGTATGCGCTGCGAGAAATCGAATTCCGTTATCAAGCTTTATTTAACCAAAGTAATGATGCCGTATTTTTGATCGGCTTAGATGGGAAAATACTAAAAGCGAACCAACGTGCATTATCCATGTATGGCTATTCCCCAAGCGAAATTTCAAGAATGAATATTCAGGAAATGGTTGCTGATGAAGAAAAAAAACTGGCTTATCAATCTTTAGAAAAATTGGTTTCCGGAACAGATTTACCCGTTTTTGAATATACGATGTGTAAAAGTGATGGAAGCACGTTTCCCGTTGAGATTTCTTTTACAAGGGTGTTGAATGAGCTTGGTGAACCGCTTTATTTCCAAAGTGTTTCACGAGACATTTCGGAAAGAAAAAAAGTTGAAGAACAACTCCGCTTTATGGCAATGTACGACCCCCTAACCGGTTTGCCAAATCGCACACATTTATATGCCTATCTTGAAAAAGCAATGTTTAATGCTGACCGTGAACAACATATGCTGGCTGTCTTTTTTATGGATTTAGATGGTTTCAAACAGGTAAACGATTCCTTTGGGCATGAACAGGGAGATCAATTACTGAAATTAGTTGGTCAAAAATTAATGACCTTTGTTCGCCAAAGCGATTTGGTGGCAAGAGTGGGTGGTGATGAGTTTATTATCGTGCTTGAAGTGATTCACAAAAAACAGGATGCTGCGCTTGTTGCAGAAAAAATCATAAATAACCTTTCAGAACCCTTCCAACTCGAAGCTGGAACAGTACAAATCTCAACCAGTCTTGGCATCAGTTTATATTCCGACCATGGCGAAAAAATCGAGACATTAATTCAACAAGCAGATCAGGCTATGTATCAAATTAAAGGTGAAACCAAAAACGGATACAAGTTTTTTGAGAAACACTGACAATTTCACTTTTTACAGACTAAGTTTTTCAACCTAGATTCTAATAAATGAATGAAAGGTTCTATTTAAAAATCTTCATACCTCAAAAGTAAACGTGTCATATCCTGTTGCACCCGATGGATGTGGAGGATTAACTTCCATTATCTGGGGATCACCATTACCATCATAAGCTCGGACGGTTGCGACGTGTTCGCCCGGAGTTATGTCTTGCGTTTCATAACGCCACTGCACCCAAGTTAAATCACTTAAGGGTGGAACACGAAGTTCTGCTTCCTGCCAAGAACCATCATCAACTTTAATTTCAACTTTATTAATCCCTCTTGCACCAGCATATGCTATTCCCCCGGCTAATAACATACCATTGCCATTCTCCGAAATACTTATCTCATCGATGACTGAAGTCAAACGTACAAACGCTTCCTCACTCCAACCTCGGTCCACCCAATATCCATCTCCTTCTCCCTTAATTACTTCCATGTGAGTGATCCATTTGGGTTGTTTCATACCATATCGATTTGGAATATAAATTCTTAAGGGATATCCATGTTCTTGAGGTAATGGTTGTCCATTCATTTCATAAACCAAAAGGGTACGAGGATCCATCATGTCCTCTATACTCACACTTTCATAAAAACCGTCAACTGATTCGATTGCCAACTCACCAGCACCAGTTTGTAATCCAGCTTCCTCTAATAAATCCTTTAAACGAATTCCAGCCCATAAACTGGCACTAATTAGATCGCCGCCAACTTTATTAGAAATACATGAAAGCGTAATATACTGTGAATGTTTCGGACGGGATCGAATATCTTCTATACTAAGCTGCATCGGATTATTCACCAAGCCGTCCAATACCAAATGCCACTCTTCACCATTTATCTCGGGTACCTGGGTATTAATATCAATTCGATAAAAATCCTCATTTGAAGTGATTTCCGAGCGGGTACCTGAAACTGGTTGTATTCGATTCTGCAATTCTTCATCAGGAATCGGGGTCGGCTCTTTTACTTCAGTTACAGTATTGTCATCTTGTGTTGTTATTGATCTAATCAAAAAAGCAAGGCCACTGGTTAGCAAAGCAGCAAAAGCGGCAGCGATTAAAGTCAGTACTTCTCTTCTAGAGATTCCCTCCTGTAGATCATCCTCACTTCTTTTCTGACTAACCCATAGGTTGATCCAACCTAACACCAGACCCCAAACCGTCATCAAAATGATTATCCAAACTATTTCAGCAATTTGAATATCCGAAAAACCTATCAGATAGATTTCAACCAAAAATAGTCCCAATCCCAGTCCCAAACCAATCATTGTGCCCCAGAGTGGGAGCCGTTTGATATCGATTTTTGACCTTAAGTAACCAATTAAAGCACCAACCAAACCTCCAATAATCAAAAACTGAAATATTGCAATTCCTTGTTCCGTCAATTTGGCTATTGCCGATGTTGAACCAATTTGAAGGGATGTGATAATACTCACCATTGAGTCAATCACAAAAGTTATCATTGCACCAGGTAAAATTCTGGTAAGAAAATCAAACAAACGAAAAGGTAAAAAAGGCAGCCCCAACCATACCATGCCTAAGTAGGAAACTACGATTAATACAACAATGCTTAATAAACCGTAGAAAAAACCCCTAACAACATATTTTATTTTAACTTTTTTGGAATTCATAAAACAATCATCCTTTCAATTTATTCTTAATCATTTCCTTTTCTCGTTACACGACCCCAAAAAAGTTTAACGAATTGGAACTATACGTACGATGCTTATCTGAAATGGAATAAGCCAAAATTGTTGTGAGTAATTTTTTCACAACTCAAATTTTAAAAAACAAATATACACTTTTATCATAATCAGTGATTTATTTTTTCTACATCAGGAACTGACCTACACCCACATAAGGAGTTACCCTACTATTTGTATTAAGGTTCTCTTAATGATATATTATAAAAAAGGTAAACAATTCCTAATTTCACCAATTTTTTTTATTAAATTGGTCCATAAACAACCACATTAATAAGTGATCAACACCGCTCACAACCCACCTGGGATCACTTTCTGACCCGACCAAGGGAAAGGAGCGAAAATTGAACACGAATGAATTGTTACAACGATGGTCTTCCATGTCATTAACGGAGATCGAAGATCAAATTATCAGTGGTGAGGATCTGGAATCTGTAACCCAATTGATTGGTGCTGATACGGTAACAGAAATCAGGGCGGTATCGTTTTCCCCTCCCCCTTTGAAGGAACGCGAAAACGTTATTCTTTTGCCCGGCATTATGGGATCTCTGTTATCGAGTATTAGCGGTATCACCACTTCACTATGGATCAATCCGCTTTTATTTTTAAAAGGAAACGGTAGTTATCTGCGCTTAAACGAAACCGGGGATGAGGATGAGAATCCACAAGTAGAATGTGTACCAGTTGGTTTAGAAAAACTGACTTACCTGAAAATAAGTCTACGACTTAAGAACCAGGCCAATTTATTTGAATTCCCTTATGACTGGCGGCGTCCAATCGAACACAGTGCTGATCGTTTACGCCAACACATCGACCGTTGGTGCCAAAATAACCCCAACCAAACTTTCACCCTGGTAGCTCACAGTATGGGTGGGCTGGTATCCCGCACTTATTTAGCCCGCCATCCTGCCCACGCCGAAAAACATATCAAGCGACTAATCATGCACGGCACACCAAATTATGGTGCAACCAATGCCATTGACAATTTGGTGAATGGAAATTCGATGATGGCAACCGTGGATCAATTAAATTCCCGCAATAACATGAAATCACTGGTGCCAAATTTACCCAGCCTATATCAGCTCCTCCCAGCCCCACCTGAATTCTTTCCACAGGGAAGAGAATATCCAATCTCCTTTAATTTATATGATGCTAGAAACTGGCAAATGGATTCAATCAGGCAGAGCTTTTTGGATAAGGCACACAATTTACACCAGGTTTTAAACTCATCGGATCCGCAAATTCCAATTAATGTCATTGCCGGAGTACATATCGAAACAATGGTTAGCGCGCGATTTGCTTTTGAAGGAGATGTGCCGCACCTTGAAATGAGATCGGAAGATCGTGGTGAAAATTCCGGTGATGGTACAGTTCCACTTTGGTCAGCAGACCTTCCTGGTTGCAAAACATTTTATGTACAAGAAGTTCACCGTGCACTACCGGGTAATAGAAAAATTATTGAAGCTTCCATCGACTTGATTCAAAATGGGACTTGTGACTTGCCGGAAACCTTACCGCCACCTAAGTTGATTTCCTTTGAACCGCAAGAAAACCTACCATCTGATATTCAGGCAGAAGTTTTGCAAAACAAAATCGAAGCAGGAACTGCAAGTGAAGCGGATTTGCAAAATTTGTATTTTGCCTTTTAGTTTTACCGAGTGATTGAAATATGGTGTTGTTCCAATCCATTTGTTATTTTTTATCTAATCGAAACAATTGAAAGGAAAAAATCATGGGAATGAGCTTTTTATATGGAGTCATTGGTGGTGTATTAGGCGAATTATTAAAATGGTATTCACTACGTGAATCACCAAATCTGCCGGAATATATCCGAAGTTGGTTTTATTGGGTGATAACTGTATTGATGATCTTAGCAGGCGGCGGACTCGTGCTCATCCAGGGTGTTCAACCAGAAAACCCCTGGTTGGCAATTAATGTGGGCATCACGGCGCCTTTAATTCTGAAAGGCTTCGCATCAGTTGTTCCGATCAAACCACCCAACGGCAAACCGGTATCCTTCGCCCCCGATTCAAAACCCAAACCCAATCTTATCAATTTTATTGCCGGACGTTGAAAGAATACCGAGAATGAAATAAAATGTCCAACTTTTCTCCCGATCCTGTAACTATTGATATTCTTTCTCAAGGACCTAATTTACCCTGCCGCATCCGCTTAACTTTACCTGATGGAAGCGGTGAGATGGGAACCTTAAATCCAACGGATCTGATTCAGAAAATCTCCACTTTACAAAACCAATGGGATTTAAACAATCAAGAAATTTTTGGACAAACTTTATATCAGGCTCTTTTTCCTGGTTTGCTTTCCAACCAATTCACATCTGCAATAAAAGCTTCCGGCGAGCGCGGGATTCGCCTGACGCTGAGCATTGATCCAGGATTGCCAAACCTTCACCGGATTCCCTGGGAGCGTTTGTACTACCCTCAAGGAACCACCTGGATCGCATTGGGCGCTTCTCCGTCTGTGGTTTTTTCTCGCTTTTTACAATCGGGTCACCCATGGGGTCTACCCATCCAATCCGGGCTATTAAAAATACTGGTTGTTATTTCCAGTCCCTTTGCGGCCGGAACCAATCTATACGTTAACACCACAACCGAAGAAGAAACTATTCGGGAGGTATTTCAAAACTTTTCGGATCAAAGCGAGGTGGAAATTCTATCTGGTAAAGTCAATCTTCAAGATATTACAAACAGGCTGATGCAAGGAAATGGTTACGATATTTTGCATTATATCGGTCATGGTGAATGGCGTGAAAGTGAACAAACTGGGTATTTAATACTCTCCAAAAAATATGATGACGGAAGTGTTGGACCAGTTGGTGTGACAGCCAATGAGATCACCCAATTGTTTAGCGCTGCACCTCGCCTACCCCAACTGGTTTTTCTGGCGGCTTGTGAAAGCGGACAACAGTCATCCATCGATGCTTTCACGGGGGTTGGACCACAATTGGTACAGGCAGGTTGTCCGTCCGTTGTATGTATGCAAGAAAAAGTCGAAACGGATGTCGCACGCCAATTTGCTGCCGCTTTTTATAACAACCTCTTTGAAACAGGATGTGTGGACCTGGCAATTAACAGAGCCCGATCCAACCTATTACATCACCAATACCTTCAGTGGTCAGTGCCAACCTTATATATGCACCAGACAGATGGTTTGTTATTTTCACCAAAAATCCGTTTTCAACCATCAATTCGCCACCCTTATAAATTTTTATCACCCTATTTGCCCGAAGACAGTGATTTATTTAAAGGGCGCACCGAAAAAATTAATGAAATTCGGCAAAGTATTCAACACTTTGAAACCACGGTAGTGTATGGAGAATCCGGAGTAGGGCTGACCTCCTTACTGGAAGCAGGATTGAGGCCGGTTTTGGAGCAAAACAATAACCTGGTTGTGCGGGTGGAAGAATATCATGATTTGGCGAACGCTTTCCGTAAAGGCCTGGTAAAAAAAGGACGCCCAATGATACTGCGTATTCCGGGAGATGCCAGTTTACCAGACATCCTGCGTGCTGTTAGTGTGATCCATTACGACCAGTTGATACTGGCCTTTGACCAATTTGAACGTGTGAGCGAGTTGCCGGAAACTGCCAAAAAAAATATATTGGAAACTTTGGAAACTTGCCTTCAATTAAATGGAGTTCGCCTGCGATTGGTTTTTTTCCTACATGAAGATTGTTTATCGAGTTTAACCTTTTTCCAACCGCTGCTATCAAATCGGTCAGGACGCTGGCTGGAGATTGAACCATTAAAACAGACGGAAGCATTATCCGCAATTCTGGAACCACTTGATGTTTTAAACTGGCCGGTAATGTTAAACCCCAATCTAGTGCGCGAATTAATAGTTCCTGATTTAGGAGAATTATCACCAAATGAAGGTGAACCAGATGATCCGGTTACCATTGATCCCGGCCAGTTACAGATTACCTGCACCTGGTTATATCAAAAAGCTTTAAACCGCAAGCCCCCCATGATTGACGAAGTTTTATATCTAAAAGAGGCTGGCGGTGCCAATGGGATTTTAGTCCGATATATGGAGGAAGAACTGAAGACACGCTTTGCGGGGCAGTCAGAGCTTGCCCGCAAAGTTTTGGTAGCAATGGCTGCCCCGGAAATGGAACGCTGGGTTTTGCCAGAATCATTACTGATTCCAGATGTTACCCCGGCATCGGATTTAACAGCAAAAATCACAACCATCTTGGACCAATTTGTTAAAGCTGAACTACTGGTTCGGCGTTTAAAAGACGAACGTTATCAATATGCATTTGTCAATCAAATGATTTATGAAGAGGCAGTGCGGTTGGGAGGCGAACAGATCACGCAACAATATAATGCCAGGGACGAAGTAGAACGCGTTTGGCGTTTATGGCTGGCAGCACAAACCAAATTAGAAACTCAAAGTGACACTGACCATATGTTAGCCACCCATCAACAACTAAGAACTTTAGCCGAAACCGAACAGTATATTGATTCTAAATTCGTTAAATTAATATTGTTGTTACGATCCGCTGTACTGCACGGTGAATCTACTCAACCATGGCTGAATTTACTACAGGAAAGGGAAAACCTAGAGGGTCTGGTACAGATGTTGGAAGATACTTCCACCAACCAAAATAAGAAGAAATTCATCCCCGGGTCCTCAATCGAATATATGCACCGCATACTCGGTTATAACAAATTACCAGAGGATGCTAATAAATCACACTACGGACAGATAACCCGTGCTGCCGTGTTTGGTAAAAAAAGATTGGATCGCCAAACAGCCATCTTGGCACTCACCTTAATTGATCAGAAAGATCAAAAAACAATACAACGGATTGATACTGCCCTAAAAGATCTACATTCCCAATGGTCACGTTTTTGGCGGCGTTCAGAATTAATTGGCACTCTGGCAGACGCCAATCAACTCGGATCGCCTTCTGAATATAAAGGGATTGGTATTTATTTATGGCGGGTTGGGCAGCGTTTGATCCATCAACGTCAGAAATTAATTTGGTCCGCCATAGGCGGGGGACTTGGCGCAGGGTTTGGACTTGGAATTGAACGTCTGCTATTAGGTTCTTTGGCACAATCCCATACGGGGGTCATCTTTTTTGCATTATTTTCTTATTGGGGATTGATCTTGGGCGGTTTGACCGCGCTCGCCAGCAAACTCAGCTTTATTTTACGTTTAGAGAATGATTGGCAAAATAAAAACCAAAAACAACAAAACAATTCCCACACCAGTGTATTAAGTCTTATTCTGGGATCTGTCGGTTTTGGGTTGGCAAATCTTTTGATTGCCGTGTTAAACGGAATTTCTCTCCAGCAAGCTCCAGGAGTGATTCCACTCGGGTTCGTAGCTGGTTTGGGAATCAGTCTGGTCTTTTTCTTCAACTTCAAAAAAACCATTCGGATTTTATTATTTAGCCTACTGGCTGCCTTCTGGTTTAGTCTGGTCCAGTATGTTTTTCTGGCTTTTCCAACCATGGGCAACGGTTTATCCATCGCACTTTCCAGTGCCTATTTTCAGGTGGAATTTGAATATTTTAACACTCCCGTTTGGCAAAACTGGATTAATTCTTTTCAAAATTGGCCAAGTGTACTTTCTTTGATTGAATCAGCTTTAGCCGGCTTGGCATTGACCTTTGGAGGTGCCAGCGGATTGTTTCTTGCTGAAAAGTATTACCTGCGCTGGTTAAATTTTATTGTTAGTCAAGAGAAATAGATCGGAGTACCTATGTTACCAAAAAATAGACCTTCATGGGGCAGCTTGATCTCCCTGATTGGGCTGGTACTGTTCATTGGGCTGGCGTGCAACCTGCCCTTTTCAATCGTTACTCCAACTTCCATAACACCCAAAGACACGATTACACCTCAAATTCCACCGACCGGGGAAACCCCCATCGCCATCATTACCCCGGATTCTCAAGTTCGCCGTTTGATTCCAAATGTGTTTGCAGGTAATGTATTACCCCTACCGGAATTAACCAACAACATCGCCCAACCTTTGGCACCTGGTGGTATGGTAACAACAGATGCCAAGGGTGAGGCTGAAATTTTAATTCAGGGTTGTCTAAAGATATTTCTTTTTCAGGATGTCACCTTGGAACGATCAACTTGCCGCAAATCGGATGCTGCCAGCGGATTGGGGGTATGCAGCTCATCCGGTTTGACAGGCGTATTAAACCAATGTTTGAGCAAAGTGGATGTGCAAACACCCAGTTCCAGTGCTTCAACAAACGGCACCTGGTACTCTGTTATCTATCTACCGGAGGATCAGCTCAGTATCATTCAGGTTTATGAAGGAACTGTCGATGTAAATGCCGTAATCAATCAGCGTACTGAATCCATCACAGATGGGCAAAAAATCGAAGCTGGTAATTTATGGTTCACCGCACCTGGAAGAGAAGCGCCGAATATTAATGGTATTGAAGGTCGGCAATCACAGCCTTTGGAGGTTTGGCAAGCTATGCGACCCGCACTGATCGACAAATATCCTAACCTGAATGAGTGGATGGAATCAGCCAAAGAAAAAGCAAACAAAGAAGACCTGGTTTTTCCGGACTTTTTGGTATTACCCAGGGGAGATATCACCATTCAACTCATCGGTGAACGCTGGGAAAATCGAAACGCGACTGAAGCTGTATTATTCGGAATTCCTTGGTCAATTATCTCGACCTCTTTGTGGCCAGATTTAAACATGGTACCCAGCATCGATATTAATCAGTCTGAACCCTTTCTTGCTAGTGAGTTGACGCATGATACAGAACAGGCATTAAACCTGTTATATGACACCGAATTTCCCCCTTTAAATACTACCATCTTTATCGTCAGCCCGACCAATAATCCATTTTCAGAAAATTACGCAAATGAACTGCAGCTTTATCTTTTAAAACTCGATCTCTCGAGTGAAATCATCTTTATGAGTGAGGGTGAATATCCTGCCTACCAGAAAGAAATGATGCAGCAGGACGATATGCCGTTTATTTTTCTGAATGCGAACCCATCCTTTTATTCTGGGTTTCCAAATTATATAGAGTAACCAACAGGAGCAGCTTATGCCTGAGGAACAGAAAATCTATTTTAATGGCATCAACGGTATCACAGGGGAATACTTAATCCCCCCAATGCCAATTACTGAAGCAGCAGATATAGCACGAGGGGAAACAAGAGAAAAAAAGATCACTACCTGGCTTTCCAGCGTGTGGCATAAAATTCGCACACCATTTATGGGTCTGCCGTTGGGTGTTGACCCAACTGATATAAGTCAGGTTGGATGGGGTATCGTTTTCCTGAAAGATGAAAAACCAGCTGTGAAAGCTGCTTTACAGCCACTGATTAATCATAGAATCAGTCAAATTCCAGATCATTTGGTGAAAGTATTGGAGTATAGACCTGGTGAAAGTTGGGAAGAGTGGTTGGGAAGGTATCAGGTTGCACCGGGAAATGTCGATCCAGCCAAAATTCCGTATTATTTATTATTGATCGGTGACCCTGCTTCACTTTCCTTCTTATTTGGGAATCTTTTGGATGTGGAGTATGGCGTAGGGCGATTGCATTTTGACACGCCAGAAGGTTATGCCGCCTACGCTGAAAGTGTCATCGCCTATGAAACCGATACCGGTATACCTAATGCAAAAGAAGCCGTTTTTTTCGGCCCCAGACACAATTTTGACCAGGCCACCAAAATGAGTGCGGACTATTTAGTCAATCCTTTAGCAGACGGAAAACCCGCAGCAAATGGACAACCAGCCATGCCAGGTGTGGCAGACCAATGGGGTTATTCCACCCGCAAAATCTGGGGAAATGATGCTACGAAAGCTGCATTAAAAAACGTAATTCAACCTCCTGGGCAAAACAAAATGCCTGCGTTTTTGTTTACAGCCAGTCACGGTATGGGGTTTCCATTGGGGAATCCTAGTCAAGAAAAAGCACAAGGGGCCTTGTTATGCCAGGATTGGCCTGGCTTTGGTGCGATAAACCCCGATTTTTATTTTAGTGCAGAAGATGTTCCTCACGATGCCAAACTTAATGGATTGGTGATCTTTCATTTTGCATGTTATGGCGCCGGTACACCTCAGGTTGATCAGTTTATTCACAAACCCGGTCACCCCCCTCCCAACATTGCTGAAAAACCTTTTCTCTCCGCATTACCAAAAACATGGTTGAGCCACCCATCAGGCGGAGCATTAGCTTGTATCGGCCATGTCGAACGTGCCTGGGGTACATCCATCATTCCCTCACATAGCGGGCCACAAATACAAACGTTTCAAAACGCAATAGGACGCATCCTGATTGGACAACCACTTGGTTACGCCTTGAAGGATTTTAATGAACGATACGCTGCCCTTTCAACCAGTCTGGCTGCAACCTTACAGCAGGCTGGTTGGGGATCTGCGCCTGACCCGGACTCATTGGTTATGCAGTGGATCGAACGGAACGACGCTGAAGGTTATATTCTCATTGGTGATCCTGTCGTTAAATTAAGGGTGAATGATTTTTGATATAAAGGAAGGAAGGTAAGGATATGGCAGACAAAAAAGGAATTCCATTAACGGATGTTAAAGATTTTCCACCAGAAGTGATCAAAAAACTAGCCCAATTATGGATTACCACCGTAGAAGAATTGGTAGGAGCAGCCATTCGTGAGAACGGTCCTGCTGGGCTTGGGAAACTTTTGGGATTACCGGTTGAAGAAGTGATTCGGTTGGTTGATTTGGCACAAGACCACCTGCCAGCTGGCGTTTCTTTTTCACCAGATGAGGTGCAGCGTTTTGGTTTGGGTGCATTGGATGAACCAACAGCAGAAGAACCACCACCCAGCTTTTCTTTTGCCCCGCTGCCTTCCAAAGTGGATCTAATAAAACACATGGCACCCATCCGCAATCAGAAACAGCGGGGCACGTGTGTCGCATTCGCTTGTACTGCCGTCCGTGAATATTTACTCCCCGAAACCATCCAAGTCAATGACCTATCAGAACAATATCTATATTGGAATTGTAAAGAACATGATCTTTTTAATGGCCCGGGTACATATATTCACGTTGCCATGAATCGTTTATTACAGGATGGACAATGTAGAGAAGAAGATTGGCCATACAACGGCAATAAAATTCCGAATAACGAAGGTCAGGGACCGCCCCCTGAAGGTATTGCAGATAAAGCAGTTGCTTATCGCATAGAAGAAACCCAAAAACTTCCAGCACGGTCAGTGAACCATTTACGACAATCCTTGGCTGAACAAAAACCAATTGCCTTTGCTGTTCCGGTTTACGAATATTGGTTCTCCCAACCCCTCTACAGCAGTGGTGATATTCGTCTTCCTTTGCCGGATGATAAACTAGCCGGAGGACACGCTATGTGTATGGTGGGATATGAAGACGATCCTGATTTGCCAGGAGGTGGTTTTTTTATGATTCGTAACAGTTGGGGCACGGACTGGGCAGGTGAAAGCACTCTTGGTGCCGGATACGCTCGACTTCCTTATGCATATATGGAAGAATATGGAAAATCCGCACATACCGCAGCAGTTCATAATCCAGTAATTGAAGAAGAAACAAAAACAGGCTTTATTGCCAGTATCTTGCGATTCTTACGCTCACTTTTTGGAAGCGGTTAGAGCTTGTCATCTCAACATTAAAAATAGCACGGTAATATTTAACTATTAGATAAAAATCATCTATATCAAAAAACAATCTTTCAGGTTCACGAACTAATAAGATATTGATATTTTTTTTCACTTGTGGATCACTTATATTCTATGTGAGTCCTATGATCTTTTAAATCCAGTTTGTTTTGACCCAATTAAATGTTATAAACGAGTATAACATCAAGACAATAGGACAAATTATGCTCACAAAACCACAAATCAACTTGTTAAGAAATCATATTAATATTAAAAAAGTGCCATTCAGTGACCGCGGGTCAAGATTAATGGTATTTCAGTATGAAAATGAAGATCAACTTTACATAAAATTAGCCGAACGTCTCTCATTCCTGGATCCTGCTCTAGAAGCTTATTTGGATAGAGCACCTTTCATCACCAATCTCGAATTTGTGGATGAAAATGGAAACGCTTTACACTTCAGCACCACATCGTATCCTCATGTAGTTTATTTCACCACGCAGTTGGGTGATTTTGGAATGGTGTTTGCTAACAAACGTACGCTCTCAATTGGTTTACCACCGGAAAAAAAACTTGGCATCCGATTTCAGGTTTCACCTCTGTATTGGAAAATCACAACCGATGGCGGTTTATTTAAGGCAATTCGCAACTTTGCCTATAATACCAATGCTGAGATGGTCCACCACACCATCAACCCAGAAGCAGGCGGTTATTCTGTTGACCTGATCGTTAAATCCGGTGCAGACAGTGTAATCACGCTCACAGTGGATAGTATTGATCCGCATCATGAACCCCAAGCATTTTCCATCTCACACACCGCTGCTGAACAACGCTGGAAAAGCTGGTTTGAACATGTACCCGCTGTGGAAGAAAAATACTGCCGAACCTATGCCTATGCCTGGTGGGTCATGGCAAATAATTTGCTCAGTCCTTTAGGAAAAATCACTTATGAATCCATGATGCCTTCCAAAATAAACTACGTTGGTTTATGGCTGTGGGACAGCGCCATGCACGCCTTAGCCTTCCGTCATACTGACCCAGAATTAGCCCGCAACCAAATTCGCGCCATGATTGAAAGTCAGTTACCAGATGGCATGCTGCCGGATGCGATTTATGACGAGGGTGTGATTGCTGAAATTGACCATCCCATTCGGGCTGAAGTAACCAAACCACCCATTTTAGCTTGGGCTGCGTTAAAACTACATGAAACAGATCCGGATCTTGAGTTTCTGAAAGAAATTTATATTCCGCTGGTGCGGTGGAATGCATGGTGGTTCAGCATGAATGATGATAATGTGAATGGATTGGTACAGTATAACCATCCTTATTCCTCTGGCTTAGATAATAATCCATTATGGGATTATGGTATGCCTGTTGAATCACCAGATATTAATACCTATTTATGTGTTCAAATGGGCTCTCTTGCTGTAATAGCAGAAACACTCGGTATGGACTCAGAAGGTGCTATGTGGCGGCGGAGAGCAAGCGCAATTGTCCAACGCATGTTGGATGTTTTTTGGGATGAAGAAAAAGGCGTTTTCCAGGCTTTTCATAATGACCAGCCAATTCCGGTGCTTACTCCCTTTAATCTTTATCCTTTATGGAGTGGTCAATTACCTACACATATTAATCAACGTTTGGTAGATCACCTCACAAACCCCGAAGAGTTTTGGGGAAAGTATGCTTTACCATCGGTTGCGTTTAATGACGAACATTACGACTCACAATCCATGTGGCGAGGCCCGGTTTGGGTCAATATTAATTATTTCTTCATTGAAGCCCTTCGCCAGGTAGGTTATGATGAAATTGCCGATCAATTACAAAACAAAACCCTTGAATTAATTATGCAGCAGCCCAGTATTTACGAATATTACACAGCAGAAACTGGTCTGCCGCCAAAAAAATCTGCAGAAATTTTTGGTTGGTCTGCAGCCGTTTTTATCGACCTGGCTATCCAGGCTAGTAAACCGAAACCGGGTCAAAAAGCCCCGGACCTGAACAAAAAGGAACCAAAAAATAATGGGGACTGAAATCATGATTACGAAATCAGCAATTTCTAAAACACCAGATTGTTATTCCAATTTAAATTACGATTTTTTAGCTAATCACCGCCTGATCATTGCTTCAAATCGGGCACCCGTCACATTTGAAAAAGATGAGAACGGACAATTTTCTTACAATCGTGGTAGTGGTGGCCTCATAACTGCATTGACGGGATTATTACAAAACGTGGATTCAAATTGGATCGCCTGTGCTATGACGGAAGCAGATGCGGAATGGCGGGATGGCAAAGTGAGCATGGATGAAGGCCGTGATATAAACGTCAGTTTTCTTACACCTACCGATGAAGAATATGAAGGTTATTATAACCAGATCGCCAATCCTCTTTTATGGTTTTTGCAGCACTCCATGTGGGATGTACCCCGCTCTCCTGTCATTACCCGTAAAACATGGGATGCCTGGGAACACGGTTATGTAGCTGTGAACCGATTATTCGCAAATCGAATCATCGAACAAACAAAACAATCCAAGCGCCCTGTATTGTTATTTTTACAAGACTATCATCTATATCTAACTGCACGCACCATTTATAAAAGTCTCAGACCCAAAAAAAGGCCAACCATGTCCCTATTTGTCCATATTCCATGGCCAGGACCGGAATATTGGGGCATTATCCCTCAGAAAATGCGACATGCGATATTGGATGGATTATGTGCCATTGATATGCTTGGTTTTCAGACAAAAGAAGATGAATTAAACTTTATCCGCACCTGCCAGGCCTATCTACCTCGGGCATACGGCAACTTTCGACGTCGAATGGTATGGTATCGTAATCATGCCACCCATGTCCGTAACTTCCCTATTTCGATTGATGTAGATTCTTTAAAAAGCAGAGCAGAAAGTACAGCCGTTAAAGAATATGATGTTATGTTTAAAGAGATGATCGGGAACAACAAGATGATCTTGAGAGTGGATCGCCTCGAACCCAGCAAAAATATTATCCGTGGGTTTCAAGCCTTTGATGAACTGCTCGAGTACCATCCCGAACATATCGGAAAAGTACAGTTTTTAGCAATTATCGCGCCTTCCCGAATGGATGTAATAGAATACAAAACCTACCTGGATGATATCATGGCAGTGGTGGGCCAGATCAATGCAAACTATGGCACAGGCGCTTGGGAACCCATCCGCCTCTTGGTAGGTGAAGATTATAACCGAGCTGTTTCTGCTTTAAAGCATTACGACGTATTATTGGTTAATTCGATTGCAGACGGTATGAATCTGGTTGCTAAAGAAGGTTCTTTAGTGAATGAAAAAAATGGGGTGTTAATCCTCTCGGACCGCACCGGTGCCAGCCAACAACTGCGGGATGGAGCAAAAATTATTTCCCCTTGTGATGTTTATGAAACCGCGGAAGCTTTGCATCAGGCTTTAACCATGCCGGAAGATGAAAAAAAAGAACATGCCACTTTCTTAAGTGATTCTATACATAAAGAAGATATTCACCAATGGTTCTGTGATCAATTACAAACAATTGCCAATTTAGACATTTAATAAAAAGAAGGGAATATGACCAACCCCAAAAAAATAGCGATCCTGCATTATTCCGCCCCACCCGTAATAGGAGGGGTAGAATCTGTTATGGAAGCACAAGCAAAGTTATTCATCCAACATAATTATTCTGTGACCGTGATCGCGGGACGCGGTGATTCTACCGCACTACCGCCAGGAACTAACTTTGTAACCATCCCACTCATCGACTCCCAGCATCCGGAAATTACGGCTATGAATCAACAATTGGAGCAAGGGGTTTTACCAAACAATTTTGAAAAAATAAAAGAAGAATTGGTTCAAACTTTAAGACCCATTTTGTTCGGTTTTGATACCATCATTGTGCACAATATCTTTACCAAACATTTTAATTTACCACTTACCGCTGCTTTATTTGTTTTATTAAATGAAGATGGAATTAAGAATTGGATTGCGTGGTCTCATGATTTTACTTGGACCAGCCCCAATTCATCTTCTAAGGTATTTCCAGAATATCCCTGGGAATTACTGCGCACCAATCCCGCGAAAGTACATCATGTTGTGGTTTCCAAAGACCGTCAAAAAGATTTAGCAAATTTATACGGCGTAGAAGCAGAGGATATTAAGGTCGTCTACAACGGCGTAGATTTCCAAAGTCTCTTGGGTTTATCAAATACGACTATGCGCATAATTTCTGCTTGTGGATTGACCAATAGCGACCTAAACCTGTTAATGCCTGTGAGAGTAACTCAGGCGAAAAACATCGAATTTGCTCTGCACACATTGGCTGATATCAAACAAAACGGCTTAACTCCAAAACTTATCTTAACCGGCCCACCCGATCCGCATGATCCGAAAAACATGGCTTATTTTGACTCCTTGAAAGAATTAAGAAATCAATTGGGTTTAAAAGATAATATGTTTTTTGTTTATGAATTAGACGATGAATCGGGTAGTCCCCTAACCTTGCCGATAGAAGTTGTCGGGGAACTATACCGGGTGATGGATGTTTTATTTATGCCCAGCCACCGCGAAGGCTTTGGCATGCCCATCCTTGAGGCAGGTTTAACCGGGTTAGGCATCTTCTCCGCACCAATTCCCGCCAGCGTAGAAATCGGACAGCAGGATCTTCACCTGGTGGATATCAATAAAGAACCTCATTTTACTGCCAAACAAATTTTAGATTGGTGTGAACAGAACCAAGCCTATCAGATGCGAAAAAAGGTACGCCAGAACTACACCTGGGAAGCATTATTCCAAAACGACATGAAACCGATAATCGATCCCCGGGGAAAATCATGAAAGATGTCCTAGATACATTTATTAAAAACCTCATTCCCGGAAAACCTCTGGTTTTGTTTTTAGATTATGATGGCACACTGGATGATTTTGCACCCACCCCGGACGATATTTTGCCAAATCCTGAAGTGATCAAGATAATGGAAAGGCTTGTTTCGGATTCCAAGATTCATCCCATTCTCCTCAGTGGCCGTAAACTGGAACACCTGCGGGCTTTATTACCTGTGGACAAATTATGTCTTGCAGGTACGTATGGGTTAGAAATTCAGCCTGTCGATGGCACACTGCTGATGCAGGAAGCTTATGATACCATCCGGCCCACGATCAACCGCATCAAACCAGTCTGGCAAGAGTTAATCCAAGAAGATGCTGCTTTCTTCCTGGAAGATAAAGGTTGGTCATTGGCAATCCATGGAAAATTTGTCAATCCGGAAACTTCCCAACGGGTATTACAAGAAGCCCTGCATGCCGCCACACCGTTGATTGATCGAGATCTGTTTCAAATCATCATCGATGAAAAATTTCTGGAAGCCGCTCCAATCTTAGCGAATAAAGGAAATGCTGTTTTGTTTTTGGTGAAAAAATTTGGATATGAAAATATGAATTATCTTTATATTGGAGATGATGAAAAAGATGAATTGGGTATGCAAGCAGTTCAATGTTTAGGGGGATCTGCTATCAAAGTGGCTGACACACAAGTGAAAACCACCGCCGATTGGTATCTAGAAAATCCGCAAGCCGTGCGAGTATTTTTAAACAGCTTGCCAGGAAAGATTTGATTTTCTACGACGACTCCGCTTTGGGAAAATCAAGAACAAAAAAGCCCCACCTTGAATTCAAGAGAGGGGCTTCATTAACTTTCAGTCCGGCTTTAGATAAAAATTATCTGAGCACCATCAACCATGTCGATGAAATCAGCAGCTGTAACAACTGCTTCCACGCCATCAATAAAATCATCTTCTTTAAGATCCATCATATCAACCGACATTTTACAGGCATACATATGAGCGCCAGCATCTGCTAACATTTCCATAAACTCACGTACCGGAGGCACTTCCAAATCAGCGATCTTATCTTTCATTAATTTGGTGGCAAATGCCGTCATACCTGGTAAAACACCCATAATATTCGGAATACCCAGATTAGGGTTCTTAACACCCATCATGCTCATTTTCATACTGGTATTACCCACCGGGGCTAATTCCAAATGATCCACACGATGTTTGTTAATTAAGTCCATACCCCAAAAGGTAAAGAACAGGGTTACATCTAAACCATTGCCCAAAGCAGCCCAACCCATAATCAATGCCGGGTAAGCCATATCAAGGTTACCTTTGGAACAAATAAAAGCCATCTTTCTTGGTTCATCATTCATTTTATTTTTCTCCTGTTATTTCCGTAAAATATTAGGCCTAGACACAACCTTCGGGTTTTCCCAAACCGGAAATTTTAGCAACTTTCTTGGCAGGTCCTTTGGGGAAAAGTTTAAAGAGATCCTTGGTGCTAACACCAGAACCACTGGTGATGGCGCGTAAGGTAGGAGCCTTACCGCTATCGGCAGCGGAAGTGCGACAAAAATCGATCACGGTCCAATGGGATTCTGTTAAAGCATCGATTCCTTCTTCTTTTGCCAATTCTGCTGCGATTTCTTTATTCCATTCATTTGGATTGGTCAAAAAACCTTCTTCATTTACATCAACTGTATTTCCTGCAATTACTTTGGTAGTCATCTTTTATTCTCCATAAAAATTTATTTATTCTTAAATCGGTATGTTTACCGGTTCGTTCGTTTTTTTCTTCAATTAACTGTTACTTGTTTTTTTCCAGCCATCACCATATTAGCGGGCAGCGGAATATGCAAACCACGCATCAGGATATTCCAATACATCCATTGGAAAGATAATTTTCCTAAATGGTTAATCCTTGTGTTTTTGAGAAGTTGGAAGGGGCCAATCCCTGGTATGGGGAAAGTTCCTGGCAGTGGTTGCTGCTCGTAATTAAAGTCGATTAATACGCCTTTCCCGTAACCAGATTCCACAAAACAATTGGCATGGCCATCAAATTCCGGTACTAATTCTTTACCATTAATATAGCGCTCAAAATTTTCACCAAATAGATCAATTGAATAATGGGCTACAGAACCAGCTTTGGAAGTTGGCACATTGGCAGCATCACCCAAAACAAAGATATTATCAAATTTGTCGGATAAGAAAGTGTGTTTGTTGACATATGCAAAGTTTAAGTCATCACCCAAACCGGCTTCTCCAACCACATCTGCACCTTTATTTACAGGAATACTTACCAAAAGATCATAATCGACTTCACGTTCATCGTAAGAAACAATCTTTTTGGCATCCGGTTCAGCACGTTCTACATAAAATTCCGACTCAACTTTGATGTTCTTTTTGTCTAATAAATCGCCAATCATTTTGGAAGCAATCGGTTTGGTGAAAGCACCGGGTAATGGGGTTGCGTAAACCAGCTCCACTTTATCCCGCATACCACGTTTGGTGAACCAATAATCAGCCAACATTAAAAATTCCATCGGAGCAACCGGACATTTAATCGGGTTTTCCACAACATTTACAACCAATCGCCCACCTTGCCAGGTTTGCAATTTTTGTTGTAATTTTTTAGCCCCCTCCAAGTTATAAAAGGTATGAATGGATTTACCCCACTCATGTTCCGCCAAACCAGGAGTTTCTTCAGGGTAAATATCACAACCGGTGGCAACAATCAGGTAATCATAATCGAGGGTAGTACCGTTATCCAATGAAACGCGGTTGTTTTCCGGCTCGATACTCTTAATTGTGGCCTGAACCAAATTCATACTGGATGGAATATATTTTTTCTTGGGTTTTACAATCCCTTTTTCATCCTGCATCCCAAATGGCATAAAAATATAACCTGCCTGGTAATAATGGATTGGGTCTTCATCAACCAGGGTAACCTGCCATTGATTGAGATCCAACATTTTGGAAAACCGGTTCGCTACCATTGTTCCTGCTGTACCCGCACCGAGGATAACAATTTTTTTCATCATCAAACTCCTTATAAATTTTGCGTCAAATTCGCAATTTCTTGTAAACGTTTTAGAAAACCACCACGTTCATTTAATATACTTTCCACCGCACGGGCAGCTGCAGCCGGTTGTAAAGTCAAGTGATTTCGCTGGGTTTCATCTAACACCGGAATTTCTAAAGCTGCTTTCTTTAATTCTTTAACGGATAAACCATGAGTTCGTGCCAATTCTTCATAGCGGTTCTCGGCTTCCAACTCATTCGGCTTTTGTAAATAAATTTCTCCCATTAAGAACATGCCTTCAACTTCACGTTCATGCACAATGGAAGTACCCACATAATTTAAACCCGCATGACAAGTAAAGATCTTATTCTGGGAAACACCTTGGCGAGCGGATTCTGACCAACACCGTTGGCAGGCTTCTTTGCCAGTTGGCGTGGATAAAATCATTTGGCAAAACTTACTGGGTTTACTAATCTCTGTTACCAAATTGCCATTTTGATCAACCACCAGTGCACTAACCTGTCCAACAGATGAGAATAAATCCTGAATGGTTTGTACACAATGCACTGGAAAACTGGTATCCACATCAGGATCCATATCTACCGCAGCCGTGTCTCCCCCTAACAAACGTTCGATTTCACTTTCCGGAAATCGCCACTGAGTGCCTATCTTGACACCCTTCAGACGACCATCCTGAAGCATGCGATAAACCGTAATCCGGTCTACTTTAAAAAGATCTTGAACTTGTTTGCTCGTGTAAAATTTTTCCATAATTTTTTCAATTTGTTATAGTTTGTTATAACTTGTTATATATATTTCAATAATAAGCCTATGTGTCTTTTTTCACAAGTGATAAATGTCATACCCGAGATTATTACATTTGATGTTTGCCAATCCTTTCGCCAAACAGAAACTTTTCAGGGTAAGGAAAAACGCTCTTGACATTGGTGTTTTTGTATATTACTATTAGTAATATTACGATGAGTGTTAAAGATTAAGGAGTCCTATGTTATATCTCATTCTCGGATTGTTAATGATCCGAAACCTGACAATTTATGATATCAAGACCACACTCGAGAAGAAAATTTCACCATTTTATGCTGCTAGTTACGGGTCCATCCAAAACGCAATTAAAAATCTACTGGCAAATCAGCAGATAGGTTTTTCTGAAGCGGTGAAAGACGGACGAAATAAAAAAGTGTATTTCATTACTGCTGCCGGTAAAAAAGCCTTTTTTGACTGGATGTTAAGTGAAATTCCAGTAAATAAATTTAATAATGAAGTATTGGTACGGGTATTTTTTTTCGGGTTCATTCAACCTGAGGATCAATTTCGATTAGTGGATGACTATGTAAAAAAATTAAGAATCGAATATGAAGAGATATGTTCATTCCAAACCAACCTGACAATACCTGAAAGTTTTCAGGATAAAAAAGAAGTCGTCAAGTTTCAATTACATACACTAGATTATGGCGTTCAACAATTAAGATTGGAAATTGAGTGGTTTGAAGAACTAAAACGCAGCATTCAAAAGGAGAATCTTCATGCAGAGTATTAATTACCACGATTATGATGTTTTTTACAAAACCAGCGGCAATCCAGAAAAACCATGTATTGTTTGTCTTCATCCAGCTTTTGGTGACCACCAAACATTAAACGACCAATTGGATACTTTATCCGAATCATATTTTTTAATATCGCTGGACATGTTAGGTCACGGTCTTACGCAACCCACTTCCACACCTGATCAAATTGATGTGACGATTGAACATATACGTGGTATTCTTGATCAATATCAAATTAAAACATGCCATCTGATGGGTGTATCTTTAGGCTCGTTGATTGCACAGGGGTTCGCAAAAAAATACCCACAGTATACTCTTTCTGTAACAGTCGTTGGCGGCTACAGCATCCACAAAAACAATCAATCATTAAAAAAAGCGCAAAATCGGGAAATATTTTCTTGGTTATTTTTATTGGTTTTTAATATGAATGGGTTTCGCAAATACATCGCAAAACGCTCCACCTACCAACCTCATGCTTATAAAAAATTCTTAAAATCAGCACTAGCTTTCACTCGAAAATCGATTGTATATTTACAAGGCATGGGTAAATTATTTGAAGACTCCAGCGATCCGGTTCCTTATCCTTTGTTTTTGGTCTATGGCGATCATGATCTACCTATAGCACTTGAACATGGAAGGGAATGGGCACAGCTCGAACCAAACGCGGAAATTAGTATCATAAACGATGCAGGTCACTGTGCCAACATGGAACAACCTCAAAAGTTCAACCAGGTTTACCTACAATTCCTAGAAAATTTGGACCTGCCGCTAAACAGATAAAGTTCATCCGCTCTCAAAAACAATTACCCAAAAATCACGAGGGGTGTGTTTTTTCGATAAAACAAAGAAATTAAAATGTGCAGCTACTTGTTATAAGTTAAATTTATGCTACCTACCCTGAAATCCAATTAAACTAGGGTTTTTGCTTCGAGAGTATCTTTTTCAGGGGCAGACTGCATCGAGGATGAAAGGTTCCAAACCAATGGCTAACAAACGCTCCCCTTCCGGAGTGAGGTGGATGGCGGAGTTAGTAAATTCCTCTGCGGGAACCCACCACCAGGCATCCACATAGTTTTGGTTTAGGCTGCCCATTGTTTCACTCAGTATCTGGCGGTATTGGTCATAAGCCCAGCGTGGGTAAAAGAAATTGTAACGGATGTCGCTGTTTTCGCCGCCGCTGATCATGATCGGCTCATTCACGACCAACAAGGGTGTATCCGACCACAAATCCTGTGCCGCCGGAAAGGCTTGCAAAAACAGGGTGTCGGAGGTCAGGGTATCCGGTTCAAAATCATAATAACTGTCATCTGCTTCCAGATCCCAGGCAGCGGGTGTATAGTCCGGATAAATCTGATCCACTCCAGTTGCTCCCCACATGATGCCGTAAACCTGCAGCCGCACCCAATCGGCGATAGCCCGCCGCCTGCCAAACAATGTGCGCTGCCACCAATCCGCTTTTGGTGGAACCATCAGACCGAGTCGGTATGTTTCATTCAGAGTTTCGATCCGGCTGGGGTTATTTTCTGCCAGCGGAGAAGCTAACTGTTTCTCGAGCGGCATAGCTTCTAAGGTGGTTAACCATAGTACCAAATCGGGATTGTAAGCTTTGGTTTCTTCCATTAACATCAAGTCTTTGGTAAGGGAAATGGTTGGGTAACCAAGATTATAAAAATGAAGCGGGGTTTCACCGCAGGTCAGGTTGAAATTATTTAACTGCCCGGCTAATGTTTCCTGTGGAGTTAACAACGTGCCCCACACCGAGGAATCCCCTACCAGGAAAACGTTCAAAGCCCGATCCGACAGACCGCCGTTTATTTCATGGGCCGCAAACATGGCATCCACATCATACAGGCTGAAATTATAGGCTTCACGTGGGGTTTCACCAAAGGGGAAACGAAGCCGGCCCGGCACCAGGCTGTTATATATGGAAAACTGCTTGCCACCTGTGGAGGGGGGTATAGAAACAAGAATCAGGTTCAATACTATAAATAAAAAGAACGCTTTGAGGATCACATTACGGTAAAATTTCAAATCCATCAAAATCCTCCCTTACCCAGCCAGGCCCAAACTTGATAGAATAACCTGCCAGGATAAACCCACCTGCGGCAAGGCAAACCAGACCCAACCCAAAGCTACAAAATGGAAGGTCAGGACGGTGTTAAAACCGTTCAAGAAATTCTGCAAACGCGGTTTATCTTGCAGTTGCGCCAACCTGGGTTTTACCCAATCACTGAAACGGTTCTGCACAAACAAACCCAAGCCATGCCACAGGCCCCATAGGACAAAATTCCAGGTGATACCGTGCCATAAACCAATCAGCACCATGGTTGAGACCTGGGTGATTAAAATGACCCAGCCCACACTCAAGTTTTTATAGCGGGTGCGCAGACTGCGGGTGAAGGGGTTAAAGAAATACGCCCGGAACCACTGGGTGAGCGTCATATGCCAGTTATTCCAAAATTGAGTCAGGTTGTTTTTCATGTATGGGCGGTTGAAGTTCTCCGGCAGGTCGATCCCCAAGAGTTTGCCCAGCCCAATGGCGATATCGGTATACCCGGCAAAATCATAATAAATCATAAACGCATAAGCATACACCAATACCCAGGTATATCCGGCACCCTGCGTTTGGGCTGCGTTCTGGCTGTTGAGAGCAATCAACGACAGGGAATCGGCGATGGCGTATTTTTTAAAGATCCCTACCACCAGGCGGTAAAAGGCGTCGGCCAATTGCGGATTGTAAAATACAAGCGGCTCACGTAAGTCTTTGGCAAAACGCGGCAGTTTATCGATCGGACCGGCGGAAAAAGCCGGAAAAAAGATAACGTAATTAACATATTCCTGCAGGGTAACCGCTTTCAGGCGGTTATTCTGCCGGTCGCGGATGGTGTGGATCAGGCGGAAGGCGACATACGAAAACCCCAACCAGCGGATATCAAATGCGGTCGCATTTTGAGTGGATTGTCCCAGCATGGAGCGCAAACCGACACTGCTCCATAGGGATAAAGCTGGTGATTTTAAGATCAGAAACAAAACCAAAAGAAAAATGATCCCGCCCGTTAACCAAGCCTTTTGTCTGCTGAACCATCCAATGACGAAACCAACTGCCGCCAAAATGACCAGACCCACCAGCACCTGCACGGTTAACGGCGGGCGGTTGGCCGTGATCAGCCCGTCCAGGCTGAGGTAACGGGTTAAGGCGATTAGAATCACCAGCCCCACCAAAAGCACAGCTGTCAGCCAATTTTGTTTTTCTGTTTTTTGTTCCTCCTCAGCTGTCAGCAGCCAGGAAAAGACAGTGATCGCCAGGGTGAGGGTCGGCAGCCAGAAATCGAGAGAGCGCAGCGGCATGGCGGGCTGCATCCAGTAAATGACCAGGGTGGATGTGATTAACAAAAGCCAGCCGCGGGCTTTTCCGCGGCTGATCAGACGAAAGAGAACTGCCAGGGCAGCGAAAATGAAAATATCACGAATTAACATTTAAAAACCCTGGTAAATCCATAATGGGGCACTGTCAGCAGTCAGGATGATCACCAACACGACAATTAAAAACAAGGCCACAGCCCAACGGTTTTCCCTGGTCCACAATTTGGACCAAAGTTTTAACGGTAACCGCATACCAGCCACTCACCGCCAGCTTGGGTCATTTCATACACGCGGCTGTTTAAATCGATGGCGGTATCTTCGCCGTTGTAACTGGCAACGATCTGTCCCTGGCAGGTAACCAGGGCGGTTTCGCCGTCTTCACCGGTTTTGGAACAGGTCATGTCTTTTAAGGAAGCCTCGACCGCCTGGAAGGAGTCCAGCTCCAACATGGCGTTACTTTCCCAATCGGCGCAAGAGAGGGTGCTCATGCGGTCCGCATCGGCGGCGACCAGGGCGTTTAAGTAGGCCTCGGTTGCTTTTTCGGGTGCATCGGCGCCACCACCGGCACAAGCTGACAGGCTGAGGACCAGGGTTAACAATACAATCATCATGGTTAATTTACGCATGGTTATTACCTCCGGGAATTATTGAATGTCAAAATTATAAACGCAGGGCAAGGGGATGGCAAGCAGGAAAAATCAACCCCACCCGAGGGTGAACCACCAGGTAACACTTTTTACATTCAACCTAGAGTAGGTTTTTTAGCCCTCGTGTAAAAGGAAAGTTTTCTGGGGGACAAGATTTACGCAATGGTCGTGACCCTCCATTTGATCAAGAACAACAAGCCTGGTTTCGAATGATAAACAGACTGTTGTTTTGATCATCCGTTTAGTTCTTGTGAACCGGTCCAAAAAAACCTTATAATTAAGATATCAAAAAGGAGGTCTTTATGGCTGAAGGTTTGTCCTTACAAAAATCTGCCAAACGGTTATGTATTTATATCGGGGAAAGTGACCGTTGGGAGGGGAAAACCTTAGATTCCGAACTATTGGGAGTAATGCGAAAGCACGGCATGGCCGGCGCGACTGTTTTTCGGGGGATCGCGGGATTTGGCGCACATTCACGAATCCGGTCAGCACGGATTGAAGTACTCTCATTTGACCTTCCTGTCATGATTGAGGTCATTGATTCTCCTGAAAAAATCAAAAACATGATTGAAATCATTTACCCCATGGTGCGTGAAGGCCTGATCACGGTTGAAGATGTTGAAATCGTAAAATACAGTCATCGATTTGTTAACACTTTACCAGCCGATAAAATGGTGAATGAAGTCATGACAAAAGAAGTTCTCTCCCTAAAACCCGATATGACGGTTCGCGAAGCATGGAAGCAATTACTGGAAAACCAGCTGAAAGCCAATCCGGTTGTGGACGCGGATGGTAAGGTGATTGGTATTTTAACCGATCAGGATTTGCTGGAAAGAGCCGGGATTCAACAGCGTCTTTCAGTTGCCATCCGCATGGATGCCGCAGAAATCAGCCAGGAATTACAGGGCTTAGAAAAATCACCATTAAAGGTGGCTGATGTGATGAGCAAACCGGTCATCACCGCTGATGAACAGGAGACCTTAGGCAGCGCTACGGAACGTATGGTGAAATCAGGCTTAAAGAGACTGCCGGTAACCAACTCAAAAGGGCTGCTGGTGGGCATGCTTTCCCGCCTGGATATCTTACGTCAGGTAGCAGATAACAATTTATCTTTCCATACATCCCATTTGATCACAGGGACAGTCAAAACCGTACAGGACGCCATGATGTTTGATATACCAACCATCGACGAAAACGATGACCTGGCTACCATCATTAATAAATTCTCGATGACCGATTCTCACCGACTGATTGTTGTTGATTCATCCGGCAAAGCAGTGGGCTTGATCAGCGATTCGGATGTGGTTGCCCGCGTGCAGCCCCGCAAACGCCGCAGTATATTAAATGCGCTCAGGCACCTGGGCGAACCACCCGCCGGAAAAGAAACCGCATTTGATTTGATGTCTCCCGGCCCCTTAACGGCTCATCCGGACACAACGGTGGTTGAAGCAATTAACCGTATGTTGTCTGAATCACGCAAATGGATGGTTGTGATAAATGATCAGGGTATACCAATGGGATTGGTTGATAGAAAAATTCTGCTTGAGGCGTTAGTCCCGGTTAGCCACGATGAATAAGTTTCGCCCTAGTTTATAACGTTAGGAATTTTATATCCATTTTTATTTTTCTAAAAACAAAATCCAATTTGATCTCAATGTGTTTTTTCTCATAACTGATATGCTAACAATAGAAAGCCACATTTCAAGCCAAAAAGGCAGTATATGAATAACTGCCACTGTTAACCATCAACCCGATTTGGGGAGCATTAATCAGCGGTAATACGGTGGTTGTTAAAGGCTCGGAAGTCACGCCGGCAGTGGCAGGTTGTATTGAATCTTTGTTTAACCAAATTCCGGGGTTAAAACCCTACATCCGCTTTGTGCATGGGGACGGGCAGATCGGTGAAGCCCTGGTAAATGCGGAGCCAGATTTAATTTTTGTGACCGGGTCCGTGGAAACAGGTAAAAAAATCAGTCAAACCGCGGCCAAGAATCTCACTCCGGTTTTATGTGAACTGGGTGGTAAAGATCCCATGATCGTTTTGGAAGATGCCGATATCCAGGCCGCTGGACGTTAAAAACACCGGTACGGAAACATGGGGTGACATTGTGGATCTGATCTATATCAGCGGTGCCAAGTTCCAAACTGGCGGTGATGCGGTTAATCTCCAGAAATCCTCTGTTCCCACAGGTGAAACTACTGAAATCATCGTCGATATGCTTGTCCCGCGCGAGGTGGGCACCTACAAAACCGTATGGCACAAATTGCGCCGACTCTATTTGATGTTTCCTTTCGTGCGTATAATTTTTGCAAACTCTTCTTGAGAAGCATCATTTATCTATTTAATCGGAATTACTTTGGAATCTTTTGGGTTTTGATTCTGTACCTGGTTTAAGTCAATTGACCCAAGAATTGACTTGACAGTGTCCATTGAAAAATTATCATTTTTGGCAAATATCCACACTGGCGGATGGTCATAGACACTAAAAGCTTCTTCGGCTGATAGCGGATTAAAGTTAAATAAAGGCAGCTTGGGATCCTGATTCCAGGCCATACTCCCTCCCACATCCGAAACCCGCAGAGGACCAAACTTAAACGGAGCTTGAAATAAAACAGCCAGGTCAAACCCGAGACGTCCATCAAACAACGCGCGATAATACTCCAAAGTCATCGGATACATCAGCGGCAGCCGGGAAGCGCTCCAAATCGCGCGTTGGCTTGGCAAAATAATATAATCAACTTCTGCCAGGTTTTCATAAAACATGTTGCGTTTGTTTTGGTCATCCATCCAACGCACATTCATGGTTCGGCCTTCATAAAACTGACCAAACGGATCATAACCATAAAATGGGAACGGTAATCCCTCATCCCAATCTTCATTGGTTAGAATATTTCTAAATATTTGTAAAGTTCCGGGTTGTTCTGTTGATAGGGCAAGGTAATAAACCTGACCTGCCTCAAGTTGCGCACTTTGGAATTCGCTGTTTATTTCAAGGCCGCGCTCATTTGTGGAGGAAGGAATCGGGATTCTAATCTCCTCCAAAACATATTCACCTGCTGCATCGGTACTGATCGTCAGCAGCATAGTAAAAGATCCATTTCCCGCAAAACGGATATGGGGGATTGTAACCGCAGTTAACCTTCCATCAACAGTGGGCGAAAATGATTGTTGAAACGGCATATCGATTCTGATTTCCTGACCATCCGGAACAGGGATTGGAATAGATTCATTATTGTTCATCTGAAGATGGATCGGTGCTGGTATATTTTGAAAAATCCATTTTGTCGCTTGAATGCGGGTATGCTCCTGCTGGTATATCGTCTTAACGAACACAATTGACCAGATCAAGGTGCCTGATAATACCATGGCCATAGGTATAGCAGCGAAAACAAAACGAAAATCGCCTAAAAACTTCCCTTCTTTTCGCCAACCATTATAGGAATACAAAGACTGAAACAGTTTAATTAACCCCCAGGCGGCGATCAGACAAAGAAAGGGATAAATGGGAAGAAAATACCGCATCGATTTTACCCAACGAGTGGCCATAAATAAAAAGTAACCACCCACCCAGACGAACGGCAGTAAATGTACCCGCCAGCGGTCGCCATATCGGAACAAGCGATATCCTATTGCAATAAAACTGGACCAGGCCGCAAGCCCGAGGGGAAGACCCATTCCCCACAAGACCATATTAAGCAAAGGAAAAATTATGATCGGGCGGTCTGTCCATTGCTCTGCGGGAGGACCTCCCCCACCGCCGCTGCTCTCTTGTTGAGCTACCTTCATACTGTCGACCCAGTCTTGATTAAAGTGAAGCGTGAAAAAAGATGTATCGCCTGTTGCTGCTCTGAAACTCATCGGCTGACAAATCCGAAAAGTAATCAATGAGATGATATATGTGATGAGTACCAAAAATATAACTGATTGAAAGATTTGATTAATATCATTTTTATGCTGAAGTTTCAGGTCGGCGATACTAATAAAAACAGCAATAAGAAGCATGCCGCCCAGGGGCACCAGATTGATTTTTGATGCGATTGCCATACCGAAACTTACCCCAAATAAAACATACCACTTCAATCCAGCCAAATCAAATTGATGGTGCTGGGTTTGCCCACCATCTGTTCTTTTAACAGGGGGGTGCTGTTTGATCTGAACCCCGGCAAACATCGCCAATGTGGAAAAAAAGACCGCAAAATTATCGACCGTCATAAAATGCGATTGCTGGATTTGCATAACCGCGAGAGCAGAAAGTGCAGCAGCCAGCAAACCAACCCTACGGCCGTATAATTTTCTACCGATTAAAAAAATCAATAAAACCGTTAGTGCATCAAAAATTGCGGATAAAATCCTACCCATTATTCTAATTTCGTTATATCCCGTGTTCCCGGTTAATTCTGCAAAACCACGGATTAAAATGATCGGCCATTGCCCCCAGCGCATGCGGTTATCCGGCCCATTGGATAAAAATTGACCGGTCTGATCATATTTATGATAAGGACTCAGTGGAGAAATTCTGGTATTAAAATAATCCTGTACCGTTTTGGGAAAACTCAATTGGGTTAATGTATTCGTCAGACCATATTCATCAGGGTGTAAGTTGGCATCCTGATTCCAATTTGCACCATAGAATCTGAATAGGATTCCCGTTAGAATTAGAGCGAACAAACAAATCGTATAAAGAATCTTGCTGCTTTTAGAGAGAAAATTATCCGTCATGTTAGATTTTTTGTTTTTCCTATTTCTCTTTTTTGGTATCTGCTGTTACTAAGGTGATATTAACAGTTATAAAGAATGGGATTCTCCATTCTTTATAAACTTAGCTTGTAACAATATTTAGTTTTAATTGAATCATCTAGTTACAGGTACTGTAACAAGTCGGTTTTCCATCATAATCGCAAGCATAACCAGTAGAACCACCTACTTTTTGTCCATTTGCATAAATTACTAAGTTTTTCTTTTCACAGAGAAAACCATAACCTTCTGGAGTGCCTGGAAAGGGACAATAAATTGTTCTGGCGTGACAATCAGTGTAGCAAGTAACGGTGTAAAGATAACCCAAACAATTTGAGTTTGATTGGGTTTGTCCTAAAACTGAGGACGTTGGAATTAATAATGCAATGGATAGCATACTTGCCATCACAGACAAAAACAATAAAAATTCAATATTTTTTTCATGACTTAATCCTCCATACAAATTGGTTCGTTAATATGTTTGCAGCATATTAATTTACTGTCAAATACAATTTATCTCCTTTTTTTATCAATAAAATCAAATTTTTTATTTAAAGATATTTAATTGCCTTTCAATTTCTGATTTTATCTGTTCATATTCCCCTCCAACAACTCGGTATCCATTAATAAAATATGTAGGAACACCAGTTACTTCATATTCATTTCCATCCTCAATATCATTTAATATTTCTTTTTTATATTTTTGTTGTAACACACATTCCGAATATTCTTTTTTATTTAGAGGAATGTCATTTATTATTTTTAAAACCGAATCAATATCAACAACCTTTTCTTGATTTGTGTAAAGCAAATCGTGAACCTCCCAAAAATATCCTTGTTCTTTAGCAAAATTTGCCGCAAGTGCCGATAAAAATGCTTGGGAATGCGAATTAAGAGGATAATCTCTAAAAACAAAAGCAACGGCCCCTTGATATTCATCGAGAAGCATTTTTATACTTTTTTCCCCCTCCTTACAAAACGGACATTGATAGTCACCAAATCCAACAATCAAAATAGGTGAATTGATATCGCCAAGCAAAGGATCGTCATCTTCGGATACGTTTTCGATAAATGCTGGGGGTGGGTCTTTTTCTATATTGAATGTTCCTGTTTTTTCAATATGTATTAATTTAGTAGTAATGAGTAATGATAATGCAACTTGTGTTATAAGAAGCAATGTAATGAGAATATTAAATCCCTGAAATTTATCTAGAGAGAATTTTTCCTTCATAAAATTTTTCTCCCATTTGATTTTATATGTTTTATTCAAGTTGAGGATAAAAATTTATTTTTTTAGACCTATTAACTGCGCTGTTTTCGAACAATCTCACAATAACATCTTTCAATTAGATGGGCAACTGTGGAAATCCACAGTATTTTTTTAAATAAAACCCTCTATAATAAAGTGTAAGCTTAAAACTTTGTTTTGGAGGGAATGAAATGGAATCACTTTCCGCAATCGCATATTTTTTAGCTGCCGACAAAAACATAATTAACAATGTGAAAGAGGAGTTTGATCACCCTGCTCTTAACCTCGATCTCTCTCCTCATGATCAAATTATTCTTGAAGAATTTTTTAAGAATTCAAAATTACTATTTAATACAGAATTGGACTCATTGGGTATCAATTGGTTCACACCTTAACTATGAATATGCTTCAATTCATTTTGGATATTATTCAAAATGAAAGTATTGATCCAAATCTCTTTTCGTTTCTTGTTGCCATGCTGCAAGACCTTTTACCGGATTCAAAAGTTGAGGAAGACAGCCTTTTAATCTTGCCTTCTTTGTGTAACCATGTCATTAATGGGGAATCATTTTTACCTACACCAGTTACAAGTGCTTGGGCACTTTTGTATACTGCACTTTATCTTCTTAATAAAATTGAGGACAAAGAAACCAAAAATCTTCCATTGCGAATAGACGATGGCTGTATCACGAATCTAACAACCGTTTTAATTTTTTTAGCGCAAACAATTTTAAATTCCCTTGAGAATGAGGGAATAAAATTACAGTCTGCCCAACGGATCAGGCAAAATATCAATCAAACGGTACTTTCCATGTGTGCAGCGCAGCACCAGGATTTAACCCAAGATGTTTATTCTCTTGAAGATGGCTGGGATATATATGGCAAAAAATCTGGCTTATTTTTTGCTTGTGGCGCATATATTGGCGTGATTTGCACTAATGATAATGAAGTGATCGCTAAAAAAACGGCTGAATATGGTTTTCATTTGGGGTTATTGGTACAAATTGCCAATGATATTAAGGATTTTCAATCCGATCTAACACTGTGGGGGAACCATCATATTTCAATTCTGTATGCAAAAGATATTCTTCCTGAACTAAAAAAGAAACAATTATTATTCTTTTTATCTCAACAAAAAAAACGAGAAGCGTACAGAAAAGATATACGTGATCTATTGATCGAAAATGGAGCACTAATTTATTTAGGATTATCTATAGAAAAGCATAAAATTTTAGCACGTCAGGCTTTGCTGTCCTTAGCCTTATCGGAAACAGGACTTCTCACATTAACAAGAAGACTGGATCTGTTTTGATGAGTAAATTAAAATCCACCTATCTGCTTTTAATGAACTTCGCGTTGATTGTTTTTATCATCATTGGGTTTTGTGTCAATAGCCTGGTTATTTTTACCACCCATAGTCGGGTAATGTTTACCAGTCATAGTCGGGTGGATGTTTACCACCAGAACAACAAAAATTGGTTAA
>PABH01000057.1 GCA_002702705.1 Anaerolineaceae bacterium | reverse complement strand
GTTTTGTCCTAGTACAAATTGAGTTCACTTTTGAACCGCAATTAGTTCACTTTTAAAGTGTTATCGGTTCACTTTTAAAGTTTCGTTGACACGCCCAAAAACTCCCTCTTGACAGGGATTAAGATATCCTTATAATAGATGTTACCGGTCACGTGACCGGTAACATTCGGGATGAAGGGTAAACTTGAAGTGAAACGTAAGCGTGTCACCATTCGTGATGTAGCCAAATCGGCCGGTGTTTCTCACCAGACTGTATCCCGTGTGATTAACGGCCGGGATGATGTTTCCCCTGAAACCCGAGATCTCGTTAAAAAAACAATTAAATCTCTGGGTTATCTTCCCAATGCCTCTGCCCGCTCACTTGCTGCGGGGAGAACCAATACATTGGCGTGTATTGCTCCCAATTTGGTTGATTTTACTTTTGCCGCGCTGATTGAAGGTGCTGAATTAATGGCACGTCAGCACGGTTATTTTTTAATGGCAGCCTCCGCGCCGGATGCGAGAGATTTTCGAAAGGTATTAAACCAGTTATACGAAAGCAGCCGCATCGATGGTGTGCTGGTCATTAATCCGTTTATTGATGAACGCACGGTTTATTTACCAAAGGACTTCCCTACCGTTTTTATTGGTGATGTTTCCAAAAATGAAGAGATTGGCTGGGTGGCTTTGGATGATGTCAAAGCAGGTTATATGGCCGCCAAACATTTATTGGATTTAGGACACCGCGATATTTTATGTATTACCGGTTTACAAAATGAGGCCTGTACCAAAGATCGTAATCAGGGCATTTTCCAAGCGTTCGCTGAGTATGGTGTTCCACTGGATTCTGAGAAAATTATCAATGGCGATTGGGCTGCTACCTCTGCCTATCAGGCGGTAGAATCTGCTTTAAAAAACAATATGAAGTTTACTGCCGTCCTGGCAGAAAATGACCGCATGGCTATTGGTGCCATGCGTGCCTTCCGGGACGCTGGTTTTTCTGTTCCCGATCAATATTCCGTCATTGGCATTGATGATATGCCTTTGGCGAGTTATTTTGACCCACCGTTAACCACCATTCAGCAGAACGTGACGGAAATTGGAAAAGAAGCTGCTGAAATGTTGATTCAAAAAATTGCACAACCCGAGTTAAAAGGGCAGTCGTCCCGATTTTCTGTGCAATTAATTCAACGTAAATCCACTGCACCAATTGCAGGAAATGGAGGTGATTAGACCAATTTAGTTGTACGTATTCATCAAATCAAAACCCAAAAATCTTAAACCTATGAAAAAAATGAGGAGAAGTTAATATAATGAACCGTAAGTTATTTGCTAGTTTAATTGTTTTGCTGGTTACATTAAGTATGGTTTTAACCGCCTGTCAGCCAGCCGCACCAGAAACACCAGCTGAGCAACCTGCTGCTGAACAACCAGCCGCAGAAGAACCGGCGAGCACAGATGAAGTTACGCTGCGTTGGCGTACCCGTCCCGATAATCAGGCTGAAATTGATGTGTACAGTGCCATCAGTGAAGAATTAGATGCCGAAATGGACGGCGTTTCCTTGGTTTACGAACCAGGCGGTAGTGAATCATCCAGTTATCAAGATGTATTAAAAACCGAAATTGGTGCTGGCACCGCACCGGATGTTTTCTGGATTCCAGGAACCGATGTTGCCGATTTTGCCACCCGTGGTTTAATTATGGAACTTTCTGATGTAGCTGGTGATTTTGATACCACCGCTTTTTATGCTGGTCCCATGTTCCACCTGACTTATAATCCCGAAACCGGTGCCAATGATGCATTGTGGGGTTTACCACGTGATGTTTCCACATTTGCTCTGTACTTGAATATGGACCTGATCAATGAAGCTGGCGCAGCCGATCCGCGCGAACTTGCAAAGAACGGCGAATGGACCTGGGAAGCTTTCCTGGATGTTGCTCAAAAAGTGCGTGCTTTAGGCAGTGACATTTATGGTTACGGCGCGAATGCCTGGTGGGGACCTTATGCCACCTGGTTAAATGCTGCTGGTGGTGGTTTCTTTACACCAGATCGTGATGCTTGTGCGTTAGATACCGAAGAATCAATTGCAGGTTTGGATTTTGAACGTTCCCTGTATGTTGATTATGATGTAGCCGTTCCCTACGGTGAAGACAGCGAACCGCCTTTCCTGGCTGGAAAAGTTGCCATGTTCCAAAACGGCCGTTGGGCAACCCCCGGCGTACGTGCCAATGCTGATTTCGCTTGGGACGTTGTTGGTTTACCGGAAGGCCCGAATGGACCAGGTAACTGGTTATTCTGGGGTGCGTATGTAGTCAATGCCAATACAGAACATCCCGAAGAAGCATGGGCTTTAGCTCAGAAATTAACAGAAGCTTCTACCCAGGCTAAAATCTCCGCTTTGGGAACCAATATTCCCAGCCGTGTAAGCCAGGAAGCATTGGATGCTTTCTTAACCTTCACACCTCCTGATAACAACCAGGCTTTCTTAGATGGTATTGCAGCCGAATCAAACCCAACTGCTGAAGGTCCATTATGGGTAGGTAACTGGCCAGAGTTTGACGCAATTATGGGCGCCAAAGTAAATGCTGTTATGACAGGCGAATTATCCGTCGACGAATTCAAAGCTACCATTTGTTCAGAAGCAAATAAAGTCTTCCAACAATAAATTAACCATGAACCCGTCCCCATCCTTTGTGTCCATACCCGGGGACGGGTTCTTTCTTAAAAAATAAAAACACCTCACTCATCTCGTTTTCCCGTTACGGGGAAATCATTTCACTACGCTTGCAATTATGAGTTATTTATCATTATAAAAAATTTAAATATCCAATATTCTTCTCTCGTTATCTATCGGAAGAAGGAGTATGAATGAGGAAATTTTTCAAGATTGACAAATACCATTGGAAAACCAGTGGTTTTACAGGAGGTAAAGCATGTTGGGTAATGCGTTTATTTCGATCGATCCGAAGACAAAAAATCTTATACGGGTTACATCCGTTTGGCATATTGTTTTGGCTGCAGTTGCCCTAATTTTAGGAATTGCTACAGCAGCGGGATCGGTTTTACTTGAGCTGCGAGGGGTATTAAGAATCGTACTCATTGTAATTTGTATCTTTACCGCCGCTGCCAGTGGTTGGGCTGTTTATGAATTGTGGGGGTTTCGTAGAAGAGGAAGAACGATTTCCCTGGTTGTCAATTATCTTGGTTTTATCCTGTTTTTTGTTTTGAGTTTGCATTTTTTGCAGGTATTTATTGATATTGATAAACTGGGTGAAACCTTTGGGCGGGGTTTGATTGCTCTGGTGGGGGTGGTGATTGGTTATTTGATATCAGCCTTTGGAGACCGGTTTGAAGGAAAACCCGAACTCAGTCAACAATACAGCAAGGTCGGGAAATGGGTCGCACTGATCAGCTTTTTTGTCTTTTTATTATTGGTTGGTATCATCCCCGCGATTGCGACTTTAATCTCCAGAATGGCAAATCCATTTATTTTTTCATTGGTTCTAATGACCGCTGTTTTTGGTTTTTTTATCTGGACCATTTGGCGCGAACCTTCTGCGGCAGCCTTAAAGGCGAACAATGCACATAAGGAAGCACTGGATGGGTTTTTGTTTTTATCACCCAATTTGTTGGGCTTTTTGCTGTTTTTTGCGGGACCACTCCTGTTTTCGCTTTATGTAAGTTTTACCGATTGGGATGCGTTTGGCAACAAAAACTGGGTAGGTTTGCAAAACTATGCCAAGATATTTAATTTGAATGTCCAGCCAATGGATTCCCCGGATATGGTGGTAACGGAAGTACTGGATACTACCGTTTATGACGAACTGACGCGGGTAAAATTGTTAGGTAAGAATTTTATGATCGGTGCCCAGGATAAATTATTCTGGATATCTTTAAGAAATACATTATTATTTGGGTTGTTGGCGGTGCCACTCAGTGTGATTCCGGCTTTGTTATTATCCAATGTTTTAAATAGTAAGATTCCCGGTATGAAGTTTTTCAGGGCAGTTTATTTTCTGCCAAGCATCGCCGCGACAGTGGGTGTGTCCTTAATCTGGCAATGGCTTTATAACGCAGCTGTGGGTAATATCAATTATTTTATAACGGTCGCGGTTAACTTTTTTAATTCGACTTTTGGTCTTGCTCTGGTTGATCCCCAAATTCGTTGGCTGTCCGATACAAAAACAGCCTTAATCGCAATTGTGATTATGGCGGCATGGCAAACAATGGGGTACAACACGGTTTTATTTTTGGCAGGATTACAAAATATTCCGAAGGAATTATATGAAGCGGCTGTTGTGGATGGAGCTGGTACATTTCGTAAATTCTGGAATATAACCGTTCCGTTATTGGCCCCGACAACATTTTTTGTGATCACAACCTCGATCATTCAGGCATTACAAATGTTTGAACAGGTATTTGTGATGACAAACCCACCAGGAGGGCCAAACAATTCCACTCTGACCGTTGTTTTGTACCTTTATCAAAATGGTTTTCAGCGATTTAAACAAGGTTATGCTTCTGCCACGGCTTGGGTATTGTTCCTGGTCATCTTTGGTGTGACGTTATTTCAATTTCAGCGTCAGCGTAATTCAGAAGCATACGATATATAGGAGGTTATATTCATGGTTAAGTCTTATAAATTATCTCAAATACTCAGTAACTTACTGGCATATATCGTTCTGACCTTGTTTGCTGCTGTTATGTTGTTTCCTTTTTTATTTATGTTGTTTACTTCCTTTAAAGTTCCTAAGGACACCTTTAATTACCCACCCCGCCTTTTACCATATGAGGCTCAGGTGATTGAGGTGGAAGGTTTTGAAGAACCGCTTCCGGCTTATGCTGTTGAAGTGAATGGAAAAATGGAAGAATACGTGCTGGTCGAGAAAAATATTAAGGCAGGTGTTTTTGCAGATCCTGGTGATCTGGATAATAGTTATACACTGCCCCTTACAGATGCAACACCTGTTTTGGAAAATGGTGAACCTGTGATGGTCACTGTCGATGGTGAAGCGTATCCTATGTTTGATGTAATGGTAGGAGATGAAACAAAACAACTGGTTCAAACTGGAGCCACTTCTTTGGGTGCATTTGCTAATCCAGACAACTTAAGTCAAGTTGTTTACCAAAATGTACGGTTAAGCACCCCGGTTGAGTCGGTTAAATTCCATCCGGAAAATTATGTAGATGTATTGGAACTACAAAATATGGGTCGAGCTTTAACCAATACTACCCTGATTACATTACTGGTTGTATTAGGTCAGTTGGTGACATCGGTGGTTGGTGGTTATGCCTTTGCCCGTTTACGTTTTCCAGGACGTGACAGCTTGTTTGTTTTTTATCTTGGAACGATCATGATTCCATTTGTGGTTTTGGTGATTCCGTTGTATCAGTTAATGGTGATGGTGGGTTGGGTAGATCGTTTGGCTGCCCTTATCATTCCGTGGGTGTTTACAGCTTATGGTACCTTTTTAATGCGCCAGTTTTTTGTGACTGTGCCACGCGATATTGAAGAAGCAGCGCTGATTGACGGAGCATCCCGTTTTCAGATTTTGCGGAAGATCTTTTTGCCAGCGGCAGCACCTGCCATCGCCACTCTGGCTACTTTTACGTTTTTATACGCCTGGAACAGCTTCTTTTGGCCGCTAGTGGTCATTAATACCGGCAGTTCACAAAATCATGTATTAACCTTGGCATTAAATATCCTTAGGGGGCGGGCTGCTGATGCACCGAACCTGGTTTTGGCGGGGGCTGCTATCTCCATTATTCCGCCGATGTTACTGTTCATTTTAGGACAGCGTTTCTTCATCGAAAGCGCAATGAGCAGCGGTGTAAAGGGTTAATTGAGGTCTATTTTCACCAAACAGTAAAAATAACAGGGTAAGATGATCTGTTTTTATTAATATTTTTAGGAGTAGTTATGAAAAAAGAGAACGGTCAATATTCGATCTATGGAAATGCCATCACCAAAAATCAATCTGCCGCCACAGACCGCTGGCAGAAAAAATTTGTTCGAAAATTTAATTATGATCCAAATGAAAAGTACAAACTGAGTGTAAAAGATAATCCTTATTTGGGTGAGGAGTTTGGATTAAAAGATATTTTACGGGTTGAGGATGGGGCTCCGCTTAACCCGGAAAACGGTGTGATTATTAGCACAATCCGAATGGGTTTTGGTCATTACCGGATTGCAATGGCTGGCGCATCCTGTGCTCGTGCCATGGGTTTCACTCCCTACTGGTTGGATCTTTTGGCCATTCCTGGCATTACAACGGATGTAATTAATTACTGTAATTCATGGTATAGCCGTTTTTCCCGTATTTCCCAGCGCAGTTCGTTTTTTAATAAATATATTTGGGAATCGGTCACAACTGGTGAACCGACTTTACCCGTTTTACAGCAGTTTTTAAATGCCTGGATTGTAGGTTGGCCTTGGCGGTTTTTGAAAACCAATATCAAAGATTACAAAATGAGTGAGTTATTCCGCAACTTATACCAGGCTTTACCCTCCGACATGCCGGTATTAACAGCTCACATGTGGAATGCGATGGGGGCTGTGGCTGGTGGTATGACGAATGTGGTTGATATGATGTTTGACAACTGGCCAATGTCATTTCAACTGACTGAAGGAGCGGTTCATGCGGTTCAATCACCTTCGGGGTATTATGGTTTTCGGGCGATGCGTGGTTTTGACGAAAAAAATAAAATTTTAAATCCTTTACCGAAAGAGGCAATCCGTTATACCGGACATCATATTGATCATGAATTAGTAGAAAATATTGAAGTAGATTGTGAAAAACGATTGCAGCGGATGAAAAATAATGAACCACGACGCTTTTTATTAACCATGGGTGGCGCTGGCGCACAAAGAGAATTATTTAAAGCAATTGTTGAATATTGCTTGCCATTGATTAAAAAAGACGAATTAACGCTGATGATCAATTTAGGGGATCACAAAGACAATTGGTTGTGGCTGCAGGAAGAATTAAAAGATTATCTTGATTTAATTCAACCTCATTTCACATGGGAAGACACCAAAAAATTCGCAGATTCCATTCGTGATGGCGCAGCCAGCGGTTTGCATGTGTTTTTACACGATAACACCTTCCATGCTGTATACTCCACCAATTACTTAATGCGGGTCGTGGATGTTTTAATCACCAAACCAAGTGAACTCGCCTTTTACCCGGTGCCAAAAATATTTAATGAACGCGTTGGCGGACATGAAATGTGGGGTGCAATCCGTGGCGCAGAAATTGGTGATGGTACAGTAGAAGTTCGTACGATTCCACAGACGTTACAGGCAATTGATTTGTTAACCCACGAAAACGACTTGTTGGAATTATTCTGTGACTGCATTATTAAAAACAAACAAATTGGAATTTATGATGGCGCTTATCAATGTGTTTCCATCGCAACCGGAAAACCGTTTGAAAGGAAAATCGCCGCTGTTTAAGGGAAAAACCTCACCTCGGGAATGTTATCCTTCAGTCAGCCAAATTTTCTCTAAGGATCAATTTTAAAAGCTGGTTTGCGTACTATTCACACTGCGAAGAAGCATCCATAAACATGGTATCCAAAAATTTGACCTTCGTATACCTCACTGCTCGACAGGTGCCGCTTAATTTTGACATCCTGTTGGGCAGCCAGATGGCTTGACTAATTCTAAAAATCAATCACCGTGAAAGCATCTTTTGAAGAGGTTGGGAGTAATGGGTATTCAGAAATTCTAGCCGGTTTTTTGATCATCGGGCATGATAAATTCGTATATAATGAGTAACAATCCATTTGTAGCTTTTTCTTATCATTTTATCTTTAGAAGAATTCATTCCTCATTATTTACCCCCTGGAGGTCATTCTATGCGGTTAGGTGTATGTTATTATCCTGAACAATGGCAGGAGAGCCAATGGTTACAAGATGCACAAATGATGCGTGAATTGGGACTGCGAATTGTTCGGATCGGCGTTTTCACCTGGACAAAATTAGAACCTAAACCAGGTATATATGAGTGGGATTGGTTCGATAAGGTTATTTCAATTTTTGAAAAAGTAGGATTACAGGTTGTAATCGCCACACCTACTGCAGCACCACCAGCCTGGCTGATTTATCAACATCCAGAAATTTTACCCGTTGATGAAAATGGTAACCGATGGAAATTTGGTTCCGGTTTCCATTTTTGTCCAAATAGTCCTGTTTATAAAACCTATGTAGAAAAAATTGTTACCGCATTAGGGAAACGATATGGTGAAAATGCGACCATCATTGGCTGGCAAATCGATAACTCGTTTGGCAGTTCCCATTCTACTTCCTGTTACTGTGAGGGTTGTGATGTCGCCTTTCAAAATTGGCTAAAGGAAGGTTATGAGACTATCGAGCAACTAAATGACGCTTGGGGAACCATCTATCTAAATCAAACCTATACCAGTTGGGAAGAAGTTCATATTCCTAATCCAAAGAATAAAAATAAAAATCCTTCTCATCAATTAGATTATTTTCGTTTTTCTTCTTTTATCCTGCAGAATTATGCTTCTTATCAAATTGATACATTAAAAAACCTTACCAAAAATCAATTTGTTACCCATAATTTTTCATACCAAGACCAAAATCTTGATATTCCAAAATTAAGCAAATTTTTGGATTTTGTTTCTTGGAATTCCAGTCCAACGGGATATGCTGAAACGTTGGCATCGCTTTTGTACATGCCGGGCGAAAAAACCCCGGATTTGGCATATGAAGTGGGTGATCCGTATATTACGGGTTTTTTTCATGCCTGGACGAGAGGAATGTGTGTTGAGCCATTTTGGGTGATGGAGCAACAGATAGGGCAGATTGATTGGGGTAAGGTTAACCCCGGTATTCGTCCGGGAACAATTCGCTTATGGACATGGCATGCTGTAGCCAATGGGGCGGAGGCAGTTTTATATCAACGCTGGCGTGCCACACGATATGGGAGTGGTCAATTTCAATCAGCCTTTTTACGGCATGATGGCAGTTTTGATTTAGGTTATGCTGAACTTTCCAGTATGAAACCGGAAGCTCCCGTCATGACACAATTAAAAGATGAGGCAATCAAATCCACTGTTGCTATTTTGGTGAATTATGAAGATATGTGGGCTTTGGACTTTCAACCGCATAATGACCAAATAAATTATCAAAGGTTATTATTTAATTATTACCGTGCCTTAAGCCGCCTTGGTGTCAGTGTGGATTTGGTTCCAAGTGATAAGGATCTAACGGAATATCGTTTGGTAGTGGCACCGATTTTATATCTAACCGATCAAGAAATGGTTGCGAGGCTGGAAGCGTACGTTGCACGGGGCGGTGCGATTGTTTTTGGTCCGCGTTCCGGGTTTAAAACTGACACCAATTTGGTCAGTGAAAAAAGCCTGCCGGGTGCCTTACGCAGTCTTGTAGGTGGGTGGGTTTCTGATTGGCAGTCTTTACCCGATGATGTAAACTTTCCGTTTCGCTCTGATATACATGGTTTGCGTGGTGAGGCTGGAAATTGGATTGAGGCAATTCATCCCGATGAAAATGAAGGCGTAAAGATTTTAGCTCGTTATTTAGGCGGTCCCTTGGCTGGTAGTGCCGCCATCACAGAACATGTCTATGGGGCTGGTGTGACCTATTATATTGGATTCAATGCAAAAAATGAACAAATAAAACAGATCTTAGGGTATCTTGTTTCTGAGATTTGTAATGAAAACGTGTTGGATTTACCGGACGGGGTGGTGGTAAATCAACGCGGAAACCATCGAATCGCGTTTAATTTTACCCGTAACGAAAAAACAATTGTTTTGGATGACAAAATGACCACAATACCACCGCGGGATTTCCGTTTCTTCCTGCGTGATTGGAGTTAATAAATGGATTTTGAAAGACCACATCGTAGAAAGAATATCTTAACCGGTGAATGGGTTTTGGTTTCACCGCAGCGAGCCAAACGTCCCTGGTCCGGTCAGGTGGGTAAACCACAAGTTGCCGTATTACCGTCCTATGATCCGAATTGTTATTTATGCCCGGGTAATTCGCGTTCCGGTGGCAGTTTTCAAAATCCGGATTATCAAAAAACATTTGTATTTGATAACGATTTTGCCGCCATTATCCCCCCCGAAAATGGGGAAGTAGCTTCTATTGATGATGGTTTGTTTGAGGCCGATGAAGAGAGTGGTTTATGTCGGGTAATTTGTTTTTCTCCCCGACACGATTTAAGTTATCCATTAATGTCATTAGACGATGCGACAGCTGTGGTCGAAACCTGGAGTGATCAGACTGAAGAATTGGGTGCTTATGATTTCATTAATTATGTGCAAGTTTTTGAAAACAAAGGGGAAGAAATGGGCTGTTCCCAGCCACACCCGCACAGTCAGGTCTGGTCTACCCGTTATATTCCCAATGAACCACAAAAAGAATTAACCATCCAAGCTGATTATTATCAAAAACATGGACGATCCTTATTAGGAGAGTACCTTAAAAAAGAACAGGAACTCCAGGAAAGGATTGTTGTGCAAAATGAAGATTTTACGGCCTTGGTTCCTTATTGGGCAATCTGGCCGTTTGAAATCTTAGTGATTGCTCACAGGCATGTGGGTTCTCTGCCTGAGCTTACTCAAGAGGAAAAACGTGGAATGGCGGATATTCTTCAAAAAGTTACGACCCGTTATGATAATTTATTTGAAGTTTCTTTTCCCTATTCAATGGGATTTCACCAGGCGCCTACGGATGGAAAGGAATATCCAGGACAGCATTTGCATGTGCATTTTTACCCGCCCTTATTGCGTTCTGCTACCGTGAAAAAATTTATGGTGGGTTATGAAATGATGAGTATGCCACAGCGGGATATCACCCCGGAAACGGCTGCCCAACGGTTAGGGGAGTTAAGTTCTATTCATTATTTAAGAAAGTAATTTGGTATTAACTCGAATCACTAAACAAAGCCAAGGTTCTTTTTTTCATTTTTGTAATACTTCTTTGTAAATCTGATAGTATTAAATAGATATAATCATCAGGTTTGCTTGGGTATGAAACAATCAGAACAAAGTGACACACAAATTGTTAAAGAATCCCTGCAAAATCCGGCGGCATTTATCAAGTTATATGAACGGTATTTTGACCGGATTTGGCGTTATTTTAACTATCGTTTTTATTACTACCCTGATGTATGTGAGGATTTAACAGCACAAACTTTTGAAAACGCATTAACAAAAATTCACCAGTATGATTTTAAGAGAGGGGAATTTCCTGCCTGGTTATTTGGAATTGCTAGAAATATTTGTAACCGATATTTAAATAATCTTAATCGTATTGAAATATTACCAACTGAAAATATTGAATATCTTGCAACAAAGGATGATCCTGCTGAAATAAAAATAATAAATGATGAAATCAAAATAGATTTAATTCGCCATGTTCAAGAATTATCTGAACGGAAAAAGGAATTAATCGCCTTGAAATTTGCAGGTTGTTTTTCAAATCGCCAAATCGGGGAAATCACTGGTTTAACCGAACAAAATGTAGCTGTGATTTTGTTTCGTACCATTCGGGAACTGCGAGAGAAATTGGATGGCAAGGAGAATGCCAATGGATAAAAAAGAGTTTATCGAACTGTTTTGGAATCTGGTCGATGGTCAAATCTGTTTGGGTGAAAGACAAACGGTTCATGGAGAAATGGAAAAAGATTGGGAGATCATTAACCATTTATCTGAAATAAAATTACCTGTTTCTGCAACCTTTAAACAAAATTTAAAAAGTCAACTTAATCAACAAGCAAGAATGCTAGGTGCAAAAAAGAACCCTAACCAATCCAAACAAAAAAAATACAAACAACAAGGGTTGATGTTTCCGATATGGGCTTTTTCAATTTTTGCAGTTTTGATTTTGATTTTTACGACAGTATTTTTTGTCAATCAATCTGCCCTTGCTAGCGTCAATCGATCTCTTGGATATGGTTTTTTGCCGGATTATGGATTTTTTAAATTATCAAATACATTTTTATTGGAAGGTCCCCTTCGAATAAAAAATGACCAAAAATACGTAGAAATAAACCAGGGATTTTCGCAGGAAAATGAGACAATCCTTTGGATTAAAACCGATCTAGGAGAGAATGGACTTCCGTTATCAATCATGATGGATTTTGAGAACTCATTACAGGAAGGGAATGTCATCTCCTCAGACGGGTCAGGGAATTATACCGTTCAATTTGCTCAAGAGTTTACACAAGAAGATCATCCATCATTGGTGATTAATTCAGAAATTATAATCAAAATAAATTGGATAAAGTCTCAATTTGCTGGTTTAGCTCCAACAATGGTGATGGTATCAAACTCAAGTTACGATATTGGTGAGGCGGATATCTATCCTTGTTCAATAGTTCAAGAAAAAATTAATATTTGTGTAGAAGCCGCATTTAGAGATCAGCAAGGAATGCATGTTCAGCTGTCATTAAAACCGGACCAAAATAATGAAGGAATATCTTGGGTTGAATCGAGTTTATCACAAACGATTATTACAGATGAATTTCAAAGAAGTTATCAGGCAGTAATCGAAAAATGTGTTAAGGAAGGTTGTCACCAGGTAACGTTGTTGTTTAAAGATGTATCTACTCTGTCAGATATTTACCAATTAAGATTCAATGGCGTTCAAATTCAACAAGAAAGTGAAAAAATTGATTTATCCAACAATGATGCGATAGAGATCAAATTGCCAAAAAGTATTCCAAATTTTGAACCAACACCTAAAATTTATCCAACTGCAGCACCAGATTTTTTACCTGTGCCCGCACCAAATAATTAAGTTAATTACTGGTTACCCTTTTGCAGGAGAACCGATAGCATAGTTTTGATAGGAACTGCCCAGATTTTCCTGGGTATTTAAAGCCATTCTAATGGGTGGGTCTGGTTGCGGCATTAATCCGTTCACAACAATGATTTGTACAGCAGATTGATTCGTGGCTAATACCCCCATTGAGAAGGGTTGGTTTCCAATTTGATACTGAAAATGATGTAATAACGACAGTCCTATCTCGGCCGTTTGTAAGTTGATCCAAGGACCTACCGTTATCCAGCCGCCGCGACCCTGACGACCAAACAAATAGGATTGGATGCCCTGATTGTTTTTTAGGTAATAATTTAAATGCGGGTAATTTTGAATTCGTTTTTTCAAAAAAAAGCTGCGGTTTTCACCAAATACGTTTTGATCTATTTCCAAAATAGCTGGTAATTCATTTAAAGTAATTGGGAAAACATCAGGTGACGAAATTGCGGGCACCTGTCCAAAAAACCTTAAAGAACGAGTGATTTTCTCGAACCCAAATCCTTCATATAACGGTACTGCCTTGAGTACGGCATCAAGATAAATCTGCCGAATGCCCTTGTTCTGTAAATATTGGATGGCAATTGACATTAATTGATGCCCTATTCCAGAACGCCGAGCTGAAGGAGAAACGATCAATTCTCCAATAGAACCATTATTTTTGTAAGCGGTGGCAATACATATTCCAACTGGCTGATTGTCTTTTTCGGCGATCAAACAACCTGACGGGTCATATTCAAATAGTATGTTAATTTCTTGGATTGTTTCACTGCGCCAGTTTTCTTTTTGTGTAAGGCTTTCAGCAAACAAAACATCGGCTCTTGATTCAAAGGAACGGATAATAATTGTCATTTGTGTATCATTCCATCAGTTATTTTCATACTTGCGGATTTTTTTACAAGTGATTTGGGGATTATCGGTTAAGACTGCATCGACTTTAATCCTTTGATAAAACCATAAACGGGGTTCTGGTGCAGGGTCTAAAGGACAGACAATTTGCTCTTGCCGTTTTGCCCGTTTCATATAAAAGGGGTTTAAAAACAATAATGGCCAGAAAGGACCTACGATCTGCATGTCTGGGTCTGGTCTTAATCCGGACATGGTAATTAATCCGGCCGGAATATCTGGTGCGAGCCGATGGATGGTTAATACTCGTGCTTTTGAAAAAGAGATGACCAGACAGCGGTTCAAGACACCATAGGTTTGTAAGGCTTGAATCAATTGATTCGCAATATCTTCGTTTAGAAAAGCATCTGTTTTTAATTCTAAAGCCAGAGCAACGTCCGGAGGGAGAATGGCTGCTAATTCTTCCAGGGTTGGAATGGTTTCTTTTTCAAAACCTTGACGATGATTCCAGGCGGAAAAGGTTTTTAGTTTCTCTAGGGGATAATCACTAACCAGTCCAGAAGCATTTGTCGTACGGTCCAATGTGCTGTCGTGAATACACATAAAAACACCATCCGCACTGATTTGTAAGTCCGTTTCGAGAATATCTGCCCCGTCATGGATGGCTTGTTGAAAAGAGGCGATTGTATTTTCCGGGCAAAGGGCTTGGTTACCGCGATGTGCCATTACGTATGGCTTTTTCCGACCGGGTACTACCAGGTTTTTTTGCATTTTAGTCAACAAACACCATTTCCTCTTTACCTGTTAATTTATCTTGAATTCGTTTAACCACCAGGTCAAGATGTTTTGGAGTATGTACAAAATCTAAATCATCTGTACGAATGGTTAAGACCGGACAAAAATCAAAGGATTGCATCCAATCGTCATAATAACTTTCCAAACGTTTTAAGTAATTTGGGTCAATGGCACTTTCCATAGAGCGACCACGCAGTCGAATACGTTCCACCAAAACGTCAACTGGGGCTTTGAGATAAACCAACAAGGAGGGTGGGGGAAGAGTCTGCACAATTTGATCAAAGACAATGCGATAGGTCTGATAATCGCGTTCACTGATATTGCCCATATCATGCAGGGCACGAGCGAAAATGTATGCATCCTCGTAAATACTGCGGTCAATAATTGCAGATCTGGGATCACGTGCCATTTCCAAGTGTTGTTCGGCGCGGTGACCTAAAAAGAAAACCTGTAAATGGAATGACCATTTTGACATATCCGCGTAAAAATCCGGTAGATAAGGATTATCGGAAACGGATTCATAAGCTGTTCGCCAACCTAATCGAGCACCAATTCTTTCCGTTAAAGAAGTTTTACCGGAACCAATATTGCCTGCTACAAGTACTAAATGATTTGCCATGTTTTTTCCTTTAAAGAAATTAAATGATAACCTTATTTTACATGAAGCTGACCAAATAAAAAACTATGTAACCGTTGTCTTCCAGCGTAAATTTCGGCATTATAATTATTTTCTAAAAGTGGTAATTAAATCTTTTCCAAAATCTGATAGGAGTTTTGAATGTTGTTATCACCCCTTCCAATGCATATTCCTGACGGTTTTTTGTCTGTTGTGGTTTCGGTTTTTTTCTGGCTCATTTCAATCGGTGGGATTGGTTTTGCTTTAAGAAAGGTTAATCAAGTCATTGGTGAGCGAGAAGTTCCCTTAATGGGTGTGTTGGCGGCGGCTATTTTTGCAGGCCAAATGTTGAACTTTACTGTTACCGGAGGAACTTCAGGGCATTTAATGGGTGCTGCATTGGCGACAATAATCGTTGGTCCTTGGGCAGCCATCTTAGTGATGACAAGCGTTGTTTCCATTCAAGCTCTGGTTTTTCAAGATGGTGGATTATTGGTGTTAGGGGCAAATATCTTTAACATGGGCATTCTTGGTGTTGTGTTATCTGCGATGGTTATGCAATTTATTCGAAAAATATTCCAAAACCGTAAAAAATACCTGTTAGGTGGAAGCTTTATTGCTGGGTGGCTTTCCATTTTTATTGCTTCTTTAGCGGCAGGACTGGAATTGGCGATTTCTGGCACGTCTCCTGTTCAAATTGCCGTTCCTGCAATGGCTGGCATTCATGCTTTAATCGGGATTGGCGAAGGCTTAATTACATTGGGGGCAGTATTATTTTTATATATCAACAGACCTGATTTGGTGACCCATCCGAATGAAGCGAAAAACGCTAATTCTGGTATTGTTGTTGCTGGTGTGATTTTGACCGTTTTATTAGCTGTTTTATCTCCACTTGCTTCTTCACATCCCGATGGATTGGAATGGGTGGCAGAAACAGCAGCCTTTTTAAATTTTGCTAAAGAATCAACCTATCAAATTATTCCTGATTATTTGCTGCCGGGACTTCATAACGAAGCTGTGGCAACAATTTTTGCTGGACTGATTGGTGCTGTTATTGTGTTTGGTGTAATTTTCGTTATGATGAATCAAAGAAAAAAACAACTGCCGCAGCGAGAAACTGATTTTGAGTAACAGCCAACCTCTAAATCCATACATACAATTGGAGAGTCCGGCTCACAGGTTAGATTCGCGTATCAAATTGAGTCTGGTGTTTGTTTATATATTAACAATTAATTTGATTCCGCATGCGGTTTGGGTTGTTTTCCCAATTTTATTTTCCGTTAATCTTTCATTAGCAGTTGTTTCCGGAATAGGAATTAAGAAGTTATTAAAACGTTCCTTATGGGTTCTTCCATTTGTAATTGCTGTGTTTCCATTATTATTTTCGATCAGGGGAAATACCTGGTTTGAGATAACTCTATTGGGTTTTTCTTTTACCGCTAGTTGGGAAGGTTTAGAACGTTTATTAAGTATTGTGCTAAAAGCCTGGTTTTCCATTCAGGCAGCCATCATTTTGGTATCAACGACAAAATTTGAAGGGATATTAAAAGGATTACGATGGATGAAAATTCCAAAATTATTGGTGGCTGTCATTGGGTTAATGTGGCGATATTTATTTGTTCTTGTAGCGGAAGCAAAACGTCTTCTGGTTGCTCGCTCGTCCAGAAGCTCTGATCTACCTGATTTTCACAGCGGCGGAAGTATGATTTGGCGAGCACAGGTAACTGGTTATATGGCAGGTAATTTATTGCTGCGTTCCATTGAGCGTAGTGATCGAGTCTATATGGCGATGTTATCAAGAGGGTATGATGGTGAAGTGAGGATGGATAATGACCGGGTTTTATCTCGGAAAGAGATCCATATCTTGTTAATTGGTATTCTGATTTGTGTTTGTTTATTCGTATTGAGCCTTTATTTTGGTGGTGCCTTTTGAGTTATGTTATCAGGATTAAATCATTAAGTTACCGTTATCCCGACCAACAAATAGGATTGAATGGAGTTGACCTGACGATTCTTCCTGGAGAAAAGGTGGCTTTGGTTGGGGCAAATGGTGCCGGTAAGTCCACCCTCATTCATCATTTAAACGGGATTTTAATTGGTGAAGGTGATGTAAATATTCTAGGAATGACGGTTGAGAAAAAAAACCTAAAAAGAATTCGGGGCAAAGTGGGGGTTGTATTTCAAAACCCTGATGATCAATTATTTTCTTCTACCGTATATGAAGATGTGGCTTATGGACCAATTTATCAAGGATTAAATAAACAAGAGGTAAAAAAACGCGTTGCAGAAGCATTATCCATGGTTGGAATGCAAGATTATATCGATCGAAATTCTTACTATCTTAGTATCGGTGAGAAAAAAAGGGTATCGATCGCAACCGTTTTATCAATGCAGCCAGAATTTCTGGTAATGGATGAACCAACATCAGGTTTAGACCCAAGAGCTAGAAGAGAATTGATAAACTTGTTACAGCAATTACCTCAAACAATGTTGATCGCGACGCATGATTTGGATTTGGTTGAGAAGATATTGCCTCGGACGGTAATAATGTATCGGGGCCAGGTAGTGGTTGATGGGCCTACAAGTCAAATCATACCGGATAGCAATTTATTGGAAAATTATGGTTTGTAAATAAAAAAAGACGAGATGGAATTCCATCTCGTCGGTAATAGTTTTAGCAATTACCAATTAACTGCTTTTGGTTGGCATGTATTTCATTAATTTTTGAGCCAAATTTGATATTGGCATGGTTTGTAACCAAACCCTACCTGGTCCGCGCAGTGTTGCCAGGAAAAGACCTTCACCGGAAAAAACGATATTTTTAAGACCTTTCATCATGGTGATATCATAGTTTACTGATGGGTCAAAAGCGGCAATATGGCCTGGGTCTATTTTTAATACTTGTCCTGCAGCGAGATTATACTCTTTTACCTCACCTGGAATTTCTAAAAACACCATGCCTGGTCCGGTGAGTTTTTGGAGAATAAACCCTTCACCACCAAACAGACCTGCGCCGAGTCGTTTTCGGAAATGCATCTCCATTTTTACGGAGTTTTGAGCACACATGAAGGCGTCTTTTTGTGCGATGATGACTTGATTGGCTCCCAATTGGACCGGTAAAACTTTACCGGGAGCTTCTGGCGTGAAAGTGATACTGGACTGTGGGGCTGTACAAGTATAGGTGGTCATAAAAAGAGATTCACCAGCAAGTGCACGACCCAACCCGGACATTAAGCCGCCCCTCGTATTGGTATTCATATCAATACCTTCTGTCATCCAAGCCATACCACCAGATTCTGTGAACATGGCTTCACCCTGACTTAATTCAACTTCTAATGATTGTAAAACGGTTCCCGATATTGCATAACGCATACCATACCTCCTTATAAAATCTTATACATAATTATAGGTGAGATTTAATTTTTTATACGATACAACCGTGATGAATTCTCTCTTTTAAGCTGGCATACTTTCGCTTGCACTTTCTCCCTGAGAATCGATCAATGGGGCTGGGGCAAACCGTTCTTGTTTCCCCAATCGTAAATGCAAAGCCAGGTAACTAAGTGCGGATACTGCACATAAAATCCCACCTAAATACCATAACAAGTTGGGATTATAGTTATCAAGGATTACACCTGCCGCACTGGGACCAATTGTGGCTGGAAGCATCCAGGTTAACCCGAATACGGCCATATATCTTCCGCGTGCATCAGCGGGCGCAAAATTTGCTGCCAATGCCTGGGATGTTGGCATAATGATCATTTCTCCAATTGTGATAATCACAATCGCTGAAGTAAATAGCCAAAATGCACTAACAAAACCAAACATGCTGAAGCCAACCATATAAAATAAAGTGCCTAATGCCATCATAACAAAAGGCGGTTTATGCTTAATTATTCGGGTTGTCCATAGTTGAAAGAGGATTACCGTTATTGCGCTTGAAGTTAACAAAAAGCCATATCCTTGTGGATTAATGCCGTGATAATCTCGTAGATATACAGATAATGAGTTATACATTTGTTGGTAAACTACACCCATCAACATCCCAGCTACCATAAATGCCATGAAAGCGACGTTTCGAACAACAGTGCCATAACCTTTAAATGTTTTCCATAAACTGCTTTTTTCTTCTTCTTCAGTTTCTTTTGGTTTTGTCTCGGAAATTAGCAGGTAAAACAGAACGGCCACAATACAGCTGGTGATCGCATCGATGATAAATAATGCTAAAAAGGAACGGTTGGCAACAAAACCACCAATGGTTGGGCCGATAATCCAGGCTAAGTTACCTACCACGCGCATCATACCAAATCCTTCTTGTCTTTGTTTTTCCGGTAAAATATCTGCAATCATGGCAAAATGGGCTGGCCCGGCAATATCAGACAATAAACCAATTACTACAGCTAATGGATAAAGAATTGAAAAATTATTTACGAAACCCAGCGTTAATGTGGAAAGTGCACTGAAGATTAATCCAAATAAGATCAATTTACGCCGTCCGAATTTATCGGTCAGTGCGCCGCCGATCATGCCGCCAAATAAACCAGAGATCGCAAAGATGCCTAATATAATGCCGGCTTGGGTCATACCTACCCCGAATTTTTGGGTTAGATATAAGGAGAAAAATGGGAATAATAACGTACCACCCACCCTGTCAATGAAAGATACGCCAACCACCAACCAGAATTTCTTTGGGAATTCCTGATAAATATTTGTGATTTTATTTAACATTAAACCTCTTATAAATCTTATTTGTCCGGTTAGTATACCGAATTATTGCGTTAATTGTACTGGTCGGTTGGGTAGTTTTGGCTTGTGGGTCTGCGGAAAATCTATGGAAGTGTCGGCCAAGGTATTTCAACGTAGGGTGTGTATCCATGTTTTTCGACCGCGTACAACCTGGCATGAGATGGTTCGGAACAACCGGCTTGATCGGTTACTGTGACAATATTTTCCCACGTACCGATTGGAGTAAATGTGATGTTTCCATCCAGGCATAACCATGCTTCAATCAGGTAAGGGTACTGTTCAGAGTCGTCTCCAGCTCGTAAACCAAACCAATTCCAACTGATGGTGACTTGGTCCTCATCCCTGACGGCGTTTTGCCCGGACGGTGGACCGTAATACGGTGAAGATGGTAAAACTACATCTTCAGCATTTATCGGTTGAATTAAACTTGCACTTCCTTGAATGTTCATCCACTGACTGTTCATCCAACAAGGGTTGTTTCCGCCGATCGCTTGTACTTTAAGATAATCAGTATCTAAATTTTGCCCTATAATCTCTAAATTGCTGCCGCCGACCAAACCATATTTATAAAGATAAACATTGCTAGGCCCATAAAAACAACTTACGTGGGCTACGTTCACTTCCCCTCGTAATATTTGATAGGTTGGCACTGGAGTAAAAGTTGCAGTGGGTGTAATCGAAGGTGTAGGACTTGGGGATGGTGTTGGCGTTTTTGTTGTTGTTTGGGTTGGCGTAATGGTCGCAGTAGGGGATGGGATTTGAGTTTGTGTGGAAATTGAGGTGGGTTTATCCGTTATGACAAGGTTGGTGGAAACCTGTGGTGTACAAGCTGTGATAAGTAACAGTAAAAAAGTAAAAACAGAAGTTAATTTCATCTTCAGGTATTGTAATCCGTTTTAGAAGTCATTTCGAATAAATTTACAACAATACAATTGTGGTGTTTTCATTAATAAAGACCCGATCATCGACATCAGTCATTATCGATAAATAAAGTACAAAAACGCTTTTAAATGATTGACTGGCGGAATTTAATAGAATCAAACATTCTAAAAGGGTCTATAATTCAGAGATGGAATCTTACAAAACCTTACCAAAACCAGCGGAAAAACGAATTGGATTGCGTGTGAATGCCGCCGCAGAACGATCCCTTCGACGGGGTCACCCCTGGATATTCGAAAACTCAATTATCCATCAAAGCCATGAGGGAAATCCTGGTGATCTTGCGGTTATTTTTGATCAAAAACGGCGTTTTTTAGCGGTGGGACTGTATGATCCTACGTCTGTGATTCGAGTACGTGTTTTGGTTTTTCACTCACCTACCGAAATAAATCAGGATTGGTTTTTAGAAAAAATTATTCAAGCTGTAAAAATACGGCAGCCGTTAACCCAACAGCCGCTGGCTAGGGAAACAAATGGATATCGGGTTATTTTTGGTGAAAATGATGGTTTTCCCGGTTTGGTTTTGGATCGTTATGCGGATACCTTGGTGATGAAGTTGTACAGTCTGGCATGGCTGCCTTATTTGGACCCATTGATTTCCATATTTCCAGAAGTAATTTCTTATCGTAGATTGGTGTTAAGGCTCAGCAGAGGGTTAATGAAGGAGCCTGATCTTTTATACGGTTTAACGGATGGGGCGATTTTACAGGGAGATCCTTTAAATGGACCAATATTGTTTTTGGAAAATGGACTGGTTTTTGAAGCGGAACCAATCATTGGACAAAAAACAGGATTTTTTCTTGATCAACGTGAAAATAGATTAAGTGTAGAAAAATTATCGGCAGGCAAGTCGATTTTAAATTGTTTTGCATATACGGGCGGTTTTTCAGTTTATGCTGGGCGTGGTGGAGCAAGTGAAGTGGTAAGTGTAGACATCAGTGCCCCTGCGATAGCCGCCGCAAAGCGAAATTGGGAACATAACCTGCATTTTGAAAACATTCAACGATCCCAACATACTGGCATACCCGCTGATGTGTTTGTTGTATTAGCTGAAATGGCAAAACGGAATCAAAGGTTTGATGTCGTTATTCTTGATCCCCCGATGTTTGCACACAAACAAGATCAAGTTAAGAACGCTTTAAATGCTTACGATCGTTTAACTCGCGCTGGGTTAGCGGTCTTAAAATCCGGCGGAACCCTGGTCCAGGCTTCCTGCTCCAGTCGGGTTGATGCGCAATCATTTTTTTCAGGGATTCAAAACACTGCCACCGGTGAGGGACGTTCGCTGATTGAAATTGAACGTAGTGGTCATGGTTTGGATCATCCGGTTGGGTTTAAAGAGGGGGAGTATTTAAAATGTTTGTTTGCAAAAGTGATTTGAAAAACCAATTGCGATATAGTTTGGTAAATAAAAACCGCCATTGATATTAAATTGATATTAAGAAGAAGATATTAAATAGCCTCAACGCCAGCACATAGACTCAAATCTGATTGTTTTCTAGTTTTTCTTTTGTCATGATGATTTTCCTTAAAAAGAAAATAAGAAAACGCCAACATATGCTTAACCTGCGAGGTGGCATGGTGTGATTCTTGCCGACCAGCATAACGACAAAAAGCAAGAATCTTGACATATCCGAGTCAGGTTGAAGAAGTTGTAAAATGAATATTTTTATCCAAAAGCAACATCAAGCAACATCATCACTGCAAAACCAATCATTCCACCAATTGTGGAGAAATCTGAACTTCCATGTTGTTGAGCTTCTGGTATAAGTTCTTCAATAACCACATATATCATTGCACCAGCGGCAAATGATAAGGCATAAGGAAGTATGGGCTGAACAGATATAACTAATAATGCTCCTAAAACACCAGCAATTGGTTCAACAATTCCAGATACCTGGCCAAAAATGAAGCTTTTGAATCTCGATAAACCTTCCCTACGAAGGGGAATGGAAACAGCTGCACCTTCTGGAAAATTCTGAAGACCGATGCCAATTGCAAGTGCAACCGCAGCGCTAAATGTTGCAGGTGATCCTAAAATTCCAATAGCTCCAAAAGCAACTCCGACTGCTAAACCTTCAGGAATATTATGGAGCGTGATAGCAGTTACAAGAAGTGTGCTTCTCTGCCAAGATGTTTTAATACCTTCCACTTGATTTGTCTCTAGTCCTATATGGAGATGCGGTAGTAAACGATCAATAAGAAAAAGAAATAGGCCACCACCAAGAAATCCTGTAATTGCAGGAATAACAGGAGACTTACCCATGGCTTCCGCCATAGCTATGGCTGGGTTTAGTAATGACCAAAAACTTGCTGCTATCATCACACCGGCTGCAAACCCTAACATTGCATTAAGAATCTTTTGATTAATTGTTTTAAAGAAAAAAACAAGAGCAGCACCTAATGCGGTAACACCCCATGTAAATAGTGTCGCAAAAAATGCAAGGAGCACTGGATTCATTGACTTAAATGCCTCAAACATACTTTCCTCCTTAAGGATGACTCAAAGATAGTGTAAAAATAAGTATTTGTTAAAAAAATAAACATGGTACATTGAAACAAGTTTCAACAATCTTCTTATTATCATCATGAACAGCAGCATAGTGGGAGTTTTAACTTTATGCGGTTGGATTGAATAAAAATTTATAAGTTGATTTTCTTTTTTGCATTTCAAACCCTTATATGATTTTTGCCAAAAAGATAGGTTCTTATCAAGTCTGAGGCTTATGTCAATTAATGGCGGTAAATAATTAATTTAATTCGTTTGGCTATTGTTTGTTGGGATAAGATGTAACGTTTATTTTGGGTATGAATTATTCTTAGTTGTTTCAACAATAGATTAAAAATTTTGAAATTAACGTTTAAACCAAGCCATTAATCCTTTTAAAAAGTGACCGTTAATCATTAACAACAGGGCTTCCAATTTATTCCGGCTCAATGGACCTCCCATCATCAGAATTCCCCGGAGTGGCAAGTCATTCACCATGGCTTCCATCAAGATAGCCAGTGGTGTACCTTCCTGTTCTTGGGTCACCTTCACGATTTGTTTTTTCATCAGACGATGCAGTTGCCGGCCAATAAATGAATCGCTCATCTCGCAAATTGGTGTATTAATGGTGTACTGCCCTTTTTTAAGATTTTGATTTGGAGGAAGGGCGTGACCCAATAATGCTTCAAAATCAGCTTTGGAAATTTGGTTTTCTTTGGTTAAGTTGTAATAAACGTCTAGTTTTTCCTGGTCCTTTGGCGAAATGACTTTTTGTGATGATTTGATGAGCGTAGTCCCTTTTAAACGAATATCTTGAGAGGAGGCACCGACTAAAATTTCAAATTCACCTGATTCAACAATCCAATCTTTTTGAGTGACATCATAAAAAGCAAAAGCACGCTGATCCAAATGAATTGTGATTTCCTTTTCTTCACCTGGTTGTAAATTTACTTTTGAAAAACCTTTTAGTTCCTTTGGTGGACGAAATACAGAAGATTCAATATCACGAACATATACTTGGGCGATTTCTTTACCAGCAACCAAGCCAGTATTCTTAATTTTGAAAGTAACCGTTAACCAATCCTCTGTAGTATTTTGAGATTTGATTAAATTGAGATCATGATATTCAAACTGAGTGTAACTTAGACCATACCCGAATGGATAAAGTACGGCTTGATCAACTTTATCGTAATAACGGTAACCAATATATATACTTTCACGATATTCGACAATCGCTGGCCCACCCGGAAAATTGGAAAAAGAAGGGTTGTCTTCCAATTGATTTGGAAAAGTTTCAGCTAGTTTGCCGCTTGGGTTCGTTTTTCCTACCAGAATATCAGCGATGGCCCCTGCTCCAGCTTGTCCTCCCAAATAGGCTTCCAAAATTGCTGAAACTTTCTCCACCCAAGGCATCTCCACTGGAGAACCGTTACTTAATACAACAATCACCTTATTATGCGCTGTGGATATCGTATCGATTAAGGCGTTATGCCCAACCGGCATCTTCATATGGTTACGGTCAACACCTTCTGTTTCATAAAGCTCAGTTAACCCGGCACAAATCACAACCACATCTGTTTGGCTGGCCACGTTAAGTGCCTCTTGAAGTAATGTCTCCTCAACGGTATGACCTCTTTCAGTATATCCATCCGCATAGTTTACATTTTCCTCACCGATAAGATTGATTAATTCATCATAGAGATTATCTAATTGTCTGGGGTTAATCAAAGAACTACCTGCCCCTTGATACCGTGGGTATTTAGCAAAACGACCAATTAGGCCAATTTTTAGGCCAGGTTTAAGGGGTAAAATCTGTTCTTCGTTTTTAAGCAAAACCGCACCCTCAGCAGCAGCCTGACGGGCTAATAGATGATGGGCTTCTTTATCGTAGGTATAATCTGTAGATAGAGATTTCTCCGCTTTGAAAATGAGGGTAAGAATACGTTCGACAGCACGGCCTAGGGTCGCTTCCTCTAAAACACCTGTTTTTACTGCAGCCACAATATTTGCATCATTGCTTTTATGGGTACCCGGCATCTGTAGTTCCACGCCTGCTTTTAAAGCTTCTACCTGGTCATTCATGGCTCCCCAGTCTGTAACAACCAATCCTTCGTGCCCCCATTCTTCTTTTAAGATATTGGTCATTAAGGTTTTATTTTCGCAACAATAGGTGCCATTGAGCTTATTATAAGCTCCCATTACAGTCCAGGGTTGAGCTTCTTTTACTGCAATTTCATAACCAGGCAAATAAATTTCACGCAATGCCCTTTCATCAACAATAGCATCGATTGTCATCCGTTTGTATTCCTGGTTATTAACAGCGTAGTGTTTTAAAGATGTTCCTACTCCTAAACTTTGAACACCTTGGATATAGCTTTTCGCGAGTTCTCCGGTAAGATAGGGATCTTCAGAAAAATATTCAAAATTTCGTCCACAAAGTGGTGAACGTTTAATGTTAACCGCAGGCCCTAAAATGACACCTACTTTTTCTTGCTTCGTTTCCTCCCCTAAGGCAACTCCTACCTGATAGATCAAATCCCGATTCCAGGTAGCAGCTAATGCAGATGCGGTTGGGAAACAAGTAGCAGGGATACTTTCGTTCAAACCAATATGATCCGCATCCCTAGCTTGTTTTCGAAGACCGTGTGGTCCATCTGTAACCATTATCGAGGGAATACCCAGACGATCAATTCCCTTTAAGTACCAAAAATTTAACCCCGAACACATAGATGCTTTCTCTTCCAGTGTCATTTTTGCAACGAGGTTTTTAACGTCTTTCATTTGAACTTCCTTTGTATATTAATAAAAAAGTAATAATTTAACTCTCCTTATGAACGATATATTCACAGCCCTTTAATGATTATATAAAATTATAGAATTTGCTCAAACCATTCTAAACCCTTGTTTATTACAAAAAATAATAAAAGATGGTTCTATATGAAAAACCTAAATACACACAATAAACAATGGGATTAATCTATGGTGAAGAATAAAAATTTGGATCTCTGCACCCATTGTTATTAATTAAACGATGTGGTTAGGATTAAGAAGCGATTTTCCTTTACCGTTGAATCAATAACCGGTTTAACCTAATCCAATTGATGAGAAAGAGCACAACAGCCATTCCTGCTAAAATTAATAATAATTGCATTTGGGGTTGAATTCCACGCAGCATTACATCCTGCAGCGTTTTAATGCCGTATGTGGCTGGTAAAATCCACGAAATAATTTTGGCAGGCCAGCGAAGTTGGTAAAGCTGTAAAAAGAAACCAGAGAAAAATATGCTGCCAAGTAAAAAGACCATCGAAAATTGGACGGCCTGGCTGTCACTTTGAACCAGATTAGAGATAAGAAATCCAAAACCAAGCGAAACCAAAATTATCAAAACTGAAACCATCGTAAAATCAATCCAACTGCCAAGCATTGGAATCCCTAATCCAAAGGTAAGTAAGGCAATTAATAATCCGGTCAAAATTCCTATAAAAAGTAAAAAACTAAGGTATTTACCTAATAAGATCTCAAATGCATTCGCCGGAGAGGCACGCATAATTTCCATCGTACCAACAAAGCGTTCGGAAACAATAGATAGAGCCGCCAACGATAGTGCAATATGCTGTAATAAAAGTGCTAATACGGATGGTATATAAAAATGGACGGGTTCAATTTGTCCCTCACTTAAAGAGAGCGTTTCATGTTGAAATGGCTCGACCAAAACTTTTGAATCCATTTCAACAAAATTTGCAAGTTGACTATCTATCAATTTAAGTTCTGTTTCAGCGTTTTGGGTCAGATTTTCCTCATTATTTGTCAAGGAAATCTCTTCCTTGGTGCTTAAGGATTGTAATAAAAACCATAATACGGCAGGTGCGTTGGCTGACTCCGGATCGATGGAAGCGAGGGCTTCGGTGGAATTGTCCAACTCTGCTAATTTTTCTTCAACATTTGGGGTATCTTGAATTTTTGCCCGATAATCCTGTGCTATCTTTTTGCTTTGTTCAACGGTTGTTATTAATATATCTCGATTCGTTTGTTGCGTTAAGCGGTTTGTTATGATATCCACATAACTTATTTCAAAAGGATCTATTTCCTGATGATAGAATTTAAAAACGGAAGTTTTGTTCGATTTCATATTTTCAGAAATATTGGGTGGGACTACCATTACCAAGTCGATTTTCCGGTTTTTTAAATCGGAAATCGCCTGTGTTTCTTCCGTAGTAACCATTGAAATCTCAATGTTTGGAATGGCTTGGTCTGCAAAACGTTTTACATATTCTTCAATGTCTTTTTCATTTGGAACAACAATGGTTGTCCGTAGATTTTGATATGTGTTTTGGTAACTGATACCAAAAATAAATAAAATCAAAAATGGGCCTAAAACCAAAACCCCGATCAGACGTGGTTGACTAATCACAGAAAAAAATTCTTTGGAAATAAAGGCTGAGATTCGAACAAAAAAACGAATAATGTTATAAAAAAGATCACGCATTTTTTCGATGCCTTTCAATTAATTGAACAAAAACATCGTCAAATGTGGGCTCCAATTTTTGTGCTTCTTTAACGGTTATCTCATTTTCTTGGAACCAGTTTAGTAATAATGGTAAAACTTCAGCAGCATCATCAACGATCAGCTTAAGTCTTTGATGATCCAGCGATTGAATATGCCACTGTTTTATGATGTTTTGGTTACGTATTTGTTCAATCTGGTTTTCCCTTAGTTCATTTTCATATATTAATTCAATCAACTCTCCTCCCATGCCAATTCTTTTTAAATTCTGAGGGGTTTCGACCATTATTAAACGTCCATCAGACATAACACCTACATAATCACAATAGGCTGCTTCTGCCACGTATTGAGTAGTTATGAACAGTGTGTGGCCCTGTTTTTTTAGTTCGTGAAAATGATTCCAAAATTTTTTTCTCAATACGGGATCTATCCCTGCGGTGGGCTCATCCAAAAAAATCAGTTCCGGTGAATGCAGTAGAGCAGCAGCAAGGCTTAGTCGACGCTGCATTCCACCTGACAAATCTCTGGCGCGTTTTTTTTCGTGACCAGTTAATTCCACGAGATTTAATGTTTCTTTGATGCGCTTTTTTCGATGGCGGATTAAACCGTATAAGGAAGCCGTAAAGGAAAGATTTTGCCGGACCGTAAGGCCATCTTGTAATATGAATAATTGTGGCATATAACCAATCTTCCGCCGGTCGTTTTGGGTAAAACGATGTGGTTTATGACCAAATACCTCTACATCACCAGATGAAGGCGGGTAAATACCGAGCAGTAAACGTACCGTTGTGGTTTTTCCACTGCCACTTGGTCCGATAAATCCAAAAATGGCGTTTTGTGGGATTTGAACGGATAGGTCTTCCACTGCCACCTGTTTATTAAAATTTTTTGTTAATGCATTGGCTTCAATAATCCAATTTGGTTCGTTTATATTTTTATATGAATCAATCATCAATGTAACTCTCTTAATAATTCTAGTAATATACGATTGGTTTACCCCTGTATAAGATTTAATATAAGTGGAAAGAGGGGTATTTTCAATTAGGAGAATCAGCAAATTGCAGTAGGGATTTCCCTAGTTACCCCTTATGTTAAGATGCACGAATACTTCATAAAAAATAGAAGGTGATTAACAAGGAGAAGATCATATAAATATTTTAGGAAGTATGACCGATTAGCCCAGGCCGAATTCGTTGTTCTAAAGCCGTTTGGGACCTTTATAGAGACTGCCTGATCCAGTTAAGGAGATGGCAGTACTTTTTTGCATTGATTCTCCAAAATCTTCTATGGGTGGTCATCCACTGATGAAAATTGACCATAACGGGATTTCATGAAACCATCAAATTGACTTAATTGAAGCGGAATACTCAAAATGCTTGTTTGCAAAAGAGGGATAATTCTTCAACTGCGAAAAGTTACGGTAATTGAAAATATACTGAGTTGAAAAAAGAAGGTTAATGCCAGCCAATAGGATGAGCTCAATGGAATCAAGTTTGCTCCGGTTGTAAAAGTTGAAATCATGATTAAGGGCATGCTGATGATTAAGGTAATAAATGCTGCAATCGTTGCATCTTGGGTTTGTTTTTCATCTAACCACTGCGATGGTGTTTTTTTTCGATTTTTAAAAAACCAAAATGTTATAAAAGCGATCCATGGGATGGCGGCTAAAGTGGAAAAAATCAATAATAGCGCATCTCTGAAACGATCTGGTAATTGGATGGTCAGCGACAATATGAACGCCACAAATCCGAGCAAACCACAAATGGCACCTATTTGGTTTAATGTCAGAAACCAAATATCCTGATCACTTTTAAGTGCTTCAAATAAATTTATAGAACTGATCGGCTTTTTTTGAATTAAGATAAAACCAACAACGACAATAAATAAATGAAAAATTGTAAACACAAAAAGCATATTCCATTGGCCGGTTACATTCCAAAAAGGATATTCTTTGCCAATTTCCGATAACAAAGTTACATCTGAAAGCAGGGTGATTCCGGATAAGATTAGGATTACAAGATAAGCAGATTGTAACCAGATTTTTTCACTACTTGGCAAGCTTTTTAAAATTTGATACAAAATATAAAGATGATAGATTCCAATACAAAAAAGGGAAAAAATTAAGAAGTTTCCTAAAGTGATCATTTGTGAAGTAGGTTTTGGAAGGGATGGAACCAGTACAGATCGGAGATAAAAATAACCGATAAAGTTATATAGGAAACCGGCTAATGAGATTAAGAATAAACTATTATTTATTTTCTTATGTTTCATTTGAATTTCCTCCAAAATCTTTATTCAGGAAAAATATGTCCTCAACGGATTTGTTAAACACTTGGGCAATTTTTAGTGCCAAAACAGTTGAAGGCACATACTTTCCTTTTTCAATCGAATAGATGGTCATCCTTGTTACACCAATTTTTTCGGCAAGTGTTTGTTGTGACATTTCATCATTTTCAAAACGTAATTTTCGAATATGATTTCCTAATTCCATAAATGACCTCGTATATATAGTATAGTAAACTATACATATTGTCAAGTATGAGATGCAAAAGAGGCTGCCTAAAGACAGCCTCCTGTTTTTCAAAAATCACTATTAATTAGTATGAATCGTTAGAATGTGAAATTTCCAGATCATTTACCTTCATGAATTTTGGAACGATAATGGCCGTTGGATTCCGGGCGCCATAGCTGTTTGATACATTATAAGCAACGCGTTCATTGGATAACCAGGCAATTTTATCTCCAAAAATATCCAGCAGACTGTGGGTTAGCCGCACGTTATACGGGACGATGATACTGCCATCCTTTTTAAGCAACAAAGCACCAAATCGAGAACTGCCGGTAACGATCCCTTTCGAGGGATTAACAATATTCATATAGTGTAAAAATGGAACATACAAAATATCTTTGTCACGCGGTTTTGAAGCTAACTCTTGGATGATATTTATTTCCATATTTCCAGGTTCCACAACCAGGCTTTTGTGTGGGACTGTATGTCCAGTGGCTATTTGATTAAATTCATCCGCATCATCTTGGCTCCAAATAAATCCTTTAAAAACACCCTCTTTGAATAATTGGGTTTTATCTCTTTCCAATCCCATCAAATCACGTTTGAATGGGAATGTATCCAGATGAGCAGCGTCATCAGACAAAGTAAACTGGGTTGATAGCGTTTTTTCACCAATTTGTTCTTCTTTCATGAAGGAAAAACCACGCTTCATCAAACCACCATCAAATGCGATCCAATTCATAAAGCTGATCATTTCGGCAGTAGCGGCAGGACCAAATACCACGTCATAGGTACCAAGGGGTAATTGCTGCGGTTGGTCATTTTCATAACGATCAATCAAATAAGCCAGTTCGTTATGGAGATTTTCTGCCTCCAGGTTAGATTTATTCCATGCTGATTGTTCCGCAGTAACTTCCCATTTTAAGGTTTCATGGGCGAGAACCAGAGTAATCTGTGCATCAGAGGACTTGAAATAAAGGGTATGGGGGGATCTGGTATTAATAAGCGCAAACGTATTCGCACCAGAGGAAAAAATGCCCGAAAGTTTAATTTTATCTGTTTCCAGGCCATCGACTGCCTGATTGATAAATTCAAGTTTATCTTCGCTGCTCATCTCGGCCAGGTTGATGTCAAAAGCCGAATCATCTTCATAACTGGCTTCGTAAATAGGAATTGTTGGTTGGTAATTAAGGGGCTGCGCATATTGAACCATGTCTGCGGCGGTGTCAATCCCGGCTTTCATTTCGTCTAGCTTATTGAGATCAGTAATTAATTCATAACTTGCCCGTTTTTTATCTTGATAAGCGGTGATTTCTAAACGGATCAGGTGTTCATTGGTGTTCAAAGAAATAGCAGAGTTGGCGAACCGCATCAGGTAGCTATCTTCTTCGTGGTAAGAAAGTGTAACTTCGTAATTTTTGGATAATGCGTATTGACGCAGGTCTTGTAAGGTTTGTAAGATTTTTTCTTTCATGGCTACTCTCCAATCCGGACATTATCAAACCGACAAACCGGAATGCCGTGCCCTAGTTGCATAATTTGATTGGGCTGCCCTTTACCGCAGTTGTCAACAAAATGAACCCGCCAAGTGGATTCATCACCAACAGCAGTTAAAGAATTCCAGAATTTCACAGTAGAACCCCTGTAGGTTGGGTTCTTAACAACATCAGTGATTTCTCCATCTTCAACCAACCACCCCATTTCCGTACCAAAATGGAATTGTTCTCGATTGGAGCCAATTGACCAGGAGCGGTCACCATCAAGGACGATACCTTTTTCTGTATTTTTAATGATGTCTTCCAGTGTGCCATCACTGCCTGGGTCAATATTAATATTTGTCATGCGTTCAATGGGGACACGATAAAATGCGGTTGCCCGGTTTGCTCCGGAACTACCGCTGAAAATTTCTCTTTTGGCTTTGGCGTTGGCTTCTTCGACCATTTGTCTTCCGGTAATTGCACCTACCAGAATGCCTTTGTCGATCAATAAATTATTTTGGGCTTCAACACCGTCATCGTCAAAACCAAAGCTGCCAGGAGAGTTGATTAAAGTGGCATCAGCGCGAGCAGTTAATTTTTCTGACCCGTATCGCAGAGTGCCAAAATCATCAAGCGTAACAAAAGACCCACCCGCATAAGCAAGCTCATAACCTAAAATTCGATCCAATTCCAGCGCATGCCCAATCGTTTCATGTGTTTGTAAGTACATAATGCCAGGTAATAAAATGACGGAACGATCATCTTTGGGGCATTGGTCTGCTTTAAGCATTTGATTTAATTCTTTGACGATGCGATCAGCATTTTCATTAAACAAATCACGATCAATGGACTCCCACCCCCGGCTAGATCCCTGGCGGGGTAAGATAAATTTGCGATCGTGCATGTTTCCTTCTTCGTCAAGACCCGTTACAGCTATGGAAGAAAAAACTTCTTGAATGTTTTTTTCGATTTCACTTCCTTCGGAATCCAGAAAGATGATTTGTTTTCGGACAAAATTTAAGTCGGATTGGCGTTGAAAAACATTCGTTTGATTTAATTTTGCATCTAAGTCCCTTAAGAAGCTTACTTTTTCTTCGAGTGAAATATCAAAAGGGTTGGACAGAACCGGGCTATCAAAACGAGCTACGATGCTGTCTTTTTCAGCTAACCGGACGGGGAAAGTAACCCTTTCAGCGGCGGCTTTGGCATTTTCAAATGCTTTGTCAAACACAGCACTCAGATTACTCAGGTCTGATGATGCGGAAAAACCCCAGGCACCTTGATATAACACACGAACGCCGATCCCGCTTTCTTTGGCAGCAACCGTGCTCTTAAGGTTTCCATTCCACATCAATAAATAGTTGGTTTCCTCATAGGGATACCAACGAACATCAACATAGGTCGCATTTTGAGCTTTCAATCGCTCAATTTGCTGTTTTAGGTTGTCACGCATAAACATTCTCCGTTTCTTTCAGATAGGTTCTCCTAACCCAGGTTGATTATAGACGAAATAAGCCAGGATGCACATTATTAATATGCAACGGGAGTTCTTTGTCAAAATTAATCTGGTAGGAAGGGGAAAAGGGAGAATTGCGGAATGAAAGGTACTTTGAATTAAATCATAAAAAATCTTTATTTATCAGTGTAATTTGGAAAGAAAGCTAAGGAAAAATGTAATTTGATGAATGATTTTTTGACACCCCCCACATTCATCAGTGCTAACGTTATAATTATCGGTATGGTTAATCACTTAACTGATTCAACAAAATATTCAGAGATGGTTGCCGTAATCGGCGGTGGCCCGGCTGGTTTAATGGCATCAGAAATATTACTAAGAGCGGGTAAGCGGGTGAGTTTATTTGATGGCAAACCGTCTTTGGGGAGAAAATTACTGGTGGCAGGCAGCAGTGGTCTTAATTTGACCCACACCGGCGAATTTTCAGATTTTTTAGATCGATATGGGCAAAAAAGAGAGTGGTTAGAACCTATTTTGCGCCAATTCACACCGGATGATTTAAGAATCTGGGTAGAAAGTTTTGGTATAAAAACCTTTGTTGGCAGCTCCGGAAAAATTTTCCCGCAAGAGATGACCGCAGGGAAGTTCTTAAATTTATGGTTGGCCCGTTTGACGGAACTCGGTCTTTCCGTTTATCGGGAACATTATTGGCTTGGTTGGAATAAGAGCGGGGAACTGCGTTTTAATACATCATTGGGGGAAAAATTTATTAAAACAAAAACATTGGTCCTGGCTTTGGGTGGTGCCAGCTGGCCTCAAACCGGATCGGATGGGCAGTGGTTTGAAATTTTAAGTAAAGAAGGAATACCACTTTCACCTTTTCGACCTGCAAACTGCGGTTTTGAAGTGAAATGGAGCAACCATTTAAAGGATAAATTTGCCGGTGTGCCTGTAAAAAATGTAGACCTTTCCGTTATTGATCTGCAAGGCGTTCGGTTTACTCAGCGGGGTGAATTTGTGATCACCACCTATGGTGTTGAAGGAAGTTTGGTTTATGCAGCTGGTTCCCGATTAAGAGATTTAATTGAAAAAAACGGATATGCCGAAATTTATTTGGACCTTTTGCCGGATTGGACAAAGGACAAATTGGTGACCCAGCTTTCAAAACCAAGAGGTAAACGATCTTTATCCAGTTTTTTAGAGCGTATCGGGATTAATGGGAGTAAATTAAGCTTACTTTGGGAAATTGTTCCCAGAGAGGAAATGAATGACCCTGTTCAATTAGTGGAATGGATTAAAGCCCTTCCGCTGCATCTCAACTGTCCTCGACCGATCGAAGAAGCGATCAGCACAGCAGGCGGTGTATGTTTTGAGGGTTTGACAGAGAATCTGATGATAAAAAACAAACCAGGAGTGTTTTGTGCGGGTGAAATGCTGGATTGGGAAGCGCCAACAGGAGGTTACCTGATCAATGCTTGTCTGGCTACCGGCAGATGGGCTGGTAAGGGTGTTTTGGAATATATAGGATAAGACAACACATCATTTAACGAAAACGGTTATTTTTGCTCTTTTTACATCTCCCAGATTGCGGTGTTTGTCGTAGAGACAGCCGTTGCACCTGCTTTTAAGGCGTTAACAACATCTTCTTTTTCACATACCAAACCACCAGCAATAACAGGAATGCTGACCTTTTCGATTACCCAGCCAATCACTTTTGGCATACCGCCCGGCATGATTTCAATACAATCCGGTTTTGAAATTGAAATCTGTTTATCAATATTGTTATAAGACATTGAATCAATCAAAAATAAACGATGGGTGGTGAAGAAACCCCATTTTTTAGCATGTTGGATCATATGTGCTTTCGTGCTTATAATGCCATCTGCTTCGGTAAAATGTTTTAGATATTCAAAGACAACTTCTTTTTGAGAAGTTCCTTCTAACAAATCAACATGAATAAATGCGATTTTTCCAGCGGCTTTTATTTTCTTTACGATATCAACAATGGTAATTAAATCACCATATAAAATAAAAATTAAACCGCAATCCGACTTTAGTGCTTTTTTTAAACCTCGATTATCTTTAATAGCAGCAATAATTGGATTTTCTTCTAAAGTTTCCAGAAAATTGTTCATGTAAGCCTTCTTTCAAATGATTACTTAATTTTATCATCTGCTTATGTGCCATAATTTTTAAACATAGTAATTCGCAAAGTAGATGGACAAAAATTACTATTTTTAACCCACACACATCTTGTTTCATGAAAGAGTCTTGAATTATTAAAAAATTTGGGTGGACAAGAAGGTTAAAGCTCGTTATACTAGGATAAGTTACTAGAGATTAGAGAAAAGTAACTTCCAATGGGAAGTGTGCTTTTCTCTTTTTTTATTGTTCGTGCATAAATTTTCCCGTTTGGTTAGTAATAGGATAAGGAGTGAAAATTTTAATATGAGTATTACCGATTTTTCTATGGAGTATTTTTCTTTACGAGGAAAGAATGCAATTGTTACGGGAGGTAATTCCGGCTTAGGGCAGGCTTTTTCATTGGCTTTGGCGAAGGCGGGTGCAAATCTTTTCATTCCAACGATTATTGACGATGGGGGCGAAACCAACCAATTGATTCAGAACGAAGGGGGAATGAGTGAAACGCTGCTTATAGATATTACACAACCGGGTGCTCCGAAAGAAATCATAGATGCTTGTATTAAAAGATTTGGGTCGGTTGATATTTTGGTCAATAGTGCAGGAATATGTATTAATGCCTGTGTGGAGGAATTTGGACGTGATTATTGGGATAAAATGGTAAGCGTTAATTTGACGGCTGCTTTTGAACTAAGTTATGAGGCATCGAAATGGATGATACCGCAGCAGACCGGTAAAATCATTAACATCTGTTCGTTATTTTCTTATTTAGGTGGGCAATGGTCTCCCGCTTATGCGGCAACCAAACATGGATTGGCTGGATTTACAAAAGCCTATTGTGATGAACTTGGCCAATACAATATCCAGGTAAACGGTATTGCACCAGGATATTATGCAACAGACCTAACAATTAAGACCCGATCGGATCGGGTTACTAATCAGCGTGTGCTTGATCATGTGCCAGCAAATCGATGGGGTGACACCTCAGATCTTATGGGTGCGGTTGTGTTTTTAGCAAGCAAAGCATCAGATTATGTGAATGGGCACATATTGGTGGTTGATGGCGGTTATTTAGTGCGGTAATGTGTTTTATCTTTTTTGGAGATAGCATGGAGATCCAGTGTAACGCATGGTAATAAAACAACATGTTTATGAAATACATTGGCAGTAAAGTAAAAGGTTAAAATAAATATGCAAAAAAAATATATTATTGGCATTGATGGTGGGTCACAGAGTTCTAAAGTTGTAATTTACGACCTTGAGGGAAAAATCGTAAGTGAAGGAAGTGAACCTTTACGTCCACTGGATATGCCTGCACCTGGTTTAGCCGAACATCCCGATGATGATTTGTGGGATACGATTGTCAGTGCCTGCCGAAAAGCGATGTCAAATTTTAAGGGAGACCCCAAAGAGATTATTGGAGTGGGTTTATGCACAATTCGTTGCTGCCGCGCTTGCTTAAAAATGGATGGCTCCCTTGCTTCACCTGTTCAAAGCTGGATGGATATTCGCTTATCAAAGCCTTATGAGCACACAAATCCAGCAGTTCGATATGTAACCACTTCTTCTGGGTATATTAGCCACAGGTTTACGGAAGAATTTAAAGATACTGCCTCAAATTATGAAGGTCCTTGGCCAATTGATAAAGATAGCTGGCAGTGGAGTGAAGATCCGGCAATACTTGCCTATTACAATATTCCCAGGGATATGTTGTTTGAATTGGTAAAACCAGGTGAGAATTTAGGAAAAGTAACTCAAAGAGCGGCAGAAGAAACAGGCATTCCAGCTGGTATCCCTGTTATCGCTACCGCTAATGACAAAGCGGTGGAGGCATTGGGGGCAGGATTACCTCCTGGGAATAACTTGTTGGTATCTTTAGGAACGTATATTTGTTCGATGATGATCGGGGAAAAAAACGTAAAAGAGGCAAAACATTTTTTTTCGAATATGGCATCGATGCCTCACCAATACTTGTATGAAAGTGGCGGTATTCGGCGCGGGATGTGGACAGTTAGCTGGTTTACAAATTTATTAGGGGAGGAATTGGTTAATCGAGCATTTGAGCGTGGCGTGTCACCAGCGGAATTTATCAACGCGGAGGCGGAGCAAGTGCCGGTTGGAAGTGAAGGTTTGATGACTGTCTTGGATTGGTTGGCACCCCCAACCCAACCCTATAAAAGAGGATTAATGATCGGTTTTGATGGGCGACATACCCGGGCACATATCTACCGTTCAATTTTAGAAGCAATTGCCCTTTCAATGAAAAATCATGCTGACGCCATGTGTGAAGAATTAGGTGTAATGTTAGAAAAAATTATTGTGTCTGGTGGTGGCTCAAACAGCAATTTGTTTATGCAAATTTTTGCAGATGTTTTTGGTCTACCTGCTGTTCGAAATAAAGTAAACGGCTCTGCCTCTTTAGGTAGTGCCATTTGTGTTGCGGTTGCGTTGGAACAATATGATAACTTTCCAGAAGCCATCCGTAATATGGTGGAAAAAGGAGATATATTTTTACCCATAAAACACACCACAGATATTTATCAACGAATTAATAAAAACGTTTATCAACGCATACCCGAATTTACGGATGGGATATTAAAAATTGCATATTCCACTCTTTAAGAAATAAATCGAAAAAGTAACCAGACTTGGTTCAAGATACAGATAAAACATAGGGTATCCGATTAAAAAAAATTCAATAGGAGAAATAAGATGACATTAAAAAGAGAAGAAATTGTTCAAACATTAGAAAAAATACTCAGCCCTGAGCAGGTTGTAACCGAATTATCCGTATTAAAAGAGAGTTCTATTGATCGGTTTCGTCGATTTGAGGGATATCATGGGGTTTATCTTCAACCATTCCCAGCTGCCGTGGTATATGTAAATAATTCTCAAGAAGTATCTGAAGTTTTAAAATTTGCAAATGAAAACGGAATTAATATCGTTCCGCGAACCGGACAATCTGCTACTGAAGGTGGGCTGGAAACTGCTGCTGAAAACTCGATTGTTTTGGACGGATCTCGGATGAATAAGATCGTAAAAATTGACCCGTATAATATGCAAGCAACGGTTCAGTGTGGTGTGCCACTCCAAAAACTTGATGATTTATTACGTGAGCAGGGATTCACGACAGGGCATTCCCCGCAGTCGAAACCATTGGCTCAGTTAGGAGGATTAGTAGCAACACGCAGTATTGGCCAGTTATCCACATTATATGGCGGAATTGAAGATATGGTAGTTGGCTTGGAAGCCGTATTTCCCAATGGACAAATTTCTAAAATTAAAAATGTACCCAGACGGGCTGCCGGACCAGATATCCGTCATATCGTAATTGGAAATGAAGGTGCACTCTGTTTTATTACTGAAGTAACCGTAAAGATATTTAAGTTCTTTCCGGAAAATAACGTTTATTTAGGCTATACCCTGGAAAATATGAAAACAGGTTTTGAAATTTTACGTGAGGTAATGGTGAATGGTTATCGTCCATCCGTTGCAAGACTGTATGACCCGGAGGATGCAGCCTATCACTTTTCACATTTTTCTGAGGGAAAATGTGTGCTGATTTTTATCGCTGAAGGCGCAAAACCTCTCGCTGATGCCACGGCTGGCGCAATTCGAGAGATTGTAGACGAGTCTGGCGCTTGTACACCGGTAGAACCAAAATTAATTCAACGTTGGTTTGAGAACTTAAACTGGGATCCCAGTGATATTGCTGAAGAAAAAAAAGAAATCATTGAAACGAAAAATATCTGCAATACGACCGAAATTTCATCGAATTGGGATCGAATCCACGATATCTACGAAGTTTGTATGGAAAGAATCCGAAATGAAATACCCGATTTGACAATGTTAGGCGCACACTCTTCGCATAGTTATTTAAATGGAACAAATATTTATTTTGTTTATTTTTATAATGTTGTTAATTGTGGGGCTGAAGAAGAAATTACAAAATACCATCTCCCGATCAAGAAAATTGTAGTTGAAGAAACAATCAAAGCTGGGGGTTCCATGTGCCACCACCATGGGGTAGGTAAACACCGAACCCATTGGATCAAAGATGAATATGGTTCCAGTTATTACATGCTCAAGACCTTAAAGGATGCCTTTGATCCGAATGGTATTATGAATAAAGGGACGATTTTTCCAATCGAGGATTAAAAATTAATGAAGGTACTTACTTGTTTTAAGGTGGTTCCCGATCTGACGTTGTTAACCGATGAAGATTGGCAGGTCGTGAATAATCAGGTTGATGTTGGATTTGTAAAAAATGACTGGAATCCCTTTGATGAAAGTGCTTTAGAAATGACATTAAAATTATCCGAGCTCAGTGAAAGTTTGAGTGGTTCCATGGAGCTAACGGCTGTAAGTGTTGGAAATAAAAAAATTGATTCTTTTTTAAAAACACTTTTGGCGCTAAAGTTTCAGCATGCCGTGCGGATTGAAGCCGAACAAGATTTGCGTTTTAATCCGCATCAAATTGCGGCTTGGTTAGCGGGTTATGTTAAAAAATCTCACCAAGATGTGGTGGTGATGGGAGTTCAGAGTGGGGTTGGTGATAATGCTCAAACACCGCTGCTTTTGGCTGAAAAACTGGGATGGCCAAGCATAACCCAGGTGATTGGCATCAAACCAGAGAAAAATGGTTGTTTGCGTGTCACCAGTCAAATGGATGATGGCGTGTTAGAGCAGGTAATTAAACCCCCGGTTGTGCTTTCCGTGGGAAATGCACCCAATTCTTTTTTGAGAGTCCCAACCCTAAAAGATAAATTAAACTATGGAAAAAAGTCGGTTGAAGTGATAATCCCAACGGATATTATCGTTGATAACACAACTGAAGCAGAGATTCATGCTCCGAAATTAATTAAGTTATCTGCCATCGAAAACCAACGCGATAGCGTAAAGATTCAGGATGGTACACCGAGCGATAAAGCAACGATACTGTTTAATCGGTATCTCAAGCAGAGGTTGAAAAAATTATGAAATTTGCGATCGTGTTAAATGGTTGTTCCCAGACTTATCGTTCGCAGGCAGAGGAAATATATGGCTTTTTAAAAACATCTTTTCTAACGGAAGGAGAAGGTGAAACATTTGTAGTTTGTGAAAATGAAAAACAGCGAGATGAAATCATTCGTTACGCCCCAACAGCTTTGCTTCATCTGATTAAAATGGACCGGTATCAACCTGAGGCAATTTTGCACTTTATTGAGCATTATGAAGGGATGAAGGAATTCAGGTATATTCTTTTTCCGAGTGATTTTGCGGGTCAGGAACTTTCTGTTCGCCTGGGTAGTCGTTTGAAGGGTAGTTCCATGGTGGCTGTTGAAGAGATAGATGTCCTGGAAGATGGCGTTCTATGCTCTAAATTGGTGTATGGGAATCATTTGCGTGGTTATTTTAAACTCGATTTTCCACCTTTTTGTATCAGTCTTCAAAAAGGTGGAAAAGAACCATGCCCAATCCCTGTAATTAAAAACCGACAAATTTTTAATTATGAACAGAGGTCGGATCAGGATTCATTTATTCAGACTTATCTTTTTAAGCGCAGTGAAAAAGATGAAGGTTTAGAATCCGCTGCCTTTGTTATTATTGGTGGGTATGGTTTAGGATCCCGAGAGGCAGCTTTGAATCTGCAAAAAAAGGCATCCGAGTTAGATGCGGGTTTTGGGGTAACACGACCCGTGGCGATGAATGGTTGGATGAATATGGGAAAAATGGTGGGGGTATCGGGTGAACTGGTTAAACCTAAACTATGTTTGGTATTGGGTGCGTCCGGATCGGCAGCTTTTATGGCAGGCATTAAAAAAAGTGAGTTTATTGTGGCTGTCAATCAGGATGCAAAAGCACCGATAATGAACCAATGTGATGTAGCAGTTATCGATGATTATGTTCCGGTAATGGATGCCTTGACAGCCTTAATTAATACATGGCAATCTGATTTTGAAACCAAAAGGACCTCGGAATGAGTAACGAATTAATAAAAAAAATTGAGGACTCGCATCAGGATTATTTACGAGATGAATCCAAATATATCGGGTTTGCTTCCACAATTTCTTTTCCCATTTCAGAAGAAGAGATTTGTTCAATTGTTAAAATGATGTCCGTGGAAAATAAACCGATTACCATTCAAGGTGCAAAAACCGGTATTGTTGGTGGGGCATCTCCCATGGGCGGCCATATATTAAATTTGTCGAAAATGAATAAAGTAAAGGGTTTTGAAATCTCCCCTGATGGTTCGCCACTGTTGACTGTGGAAGCGGGTATTACTTTCTTTGAATTGGAGAAAGAAATCAACCGTTTGTCTTTTGACCAGTCCTTGTTTTGGCCACCTGACCCTTCGGAAAAATCAGCCACCGTAAGTGGAGCTGCTGCCTGCGGAGCCCGTGGAAGCTGCGCCTATTATTATGGGGATTTGGCGGGTTATGTTGATTCAATTCGGGTTGTTGATTTTGCGGGAAAAGTTAACATCATCCGAAGAACAGAGCGCACAATCAACTTCGCTGGAGAACCACGAGATATGATTGATCTATATCTCGGTGGTGAAGGTTTTTACGGGGTTATTTCAGCCCTCACTTTGAAGCTCATCCCCAAGCCCACAGAAATCTGGGGAATAGTATTCTTTTTTTCAGATATAGATGATTGTTATCATTTTGCGGAGGCGGTTCGTGATTATCCGAATGAAACCGATCAGGCTGTGATCGCTGCGATTGATTTTATGGATTACAACACGATTCAGTTAATTCAACAAAATAAAAAAGACTTATCAACCATAAAAGAACTACCGGATGTTCCAGAAGATACGGTTGGTTTGGTGTATGTAGAAATTCATGGGTATCAAGAAGAACAAGTAGAAACGATCGCAGATGATTTATTAACCCTATCTATGAAATGGCATAATGATCCGGAAAGCAGTTGGGCACTCATGGGGGAGACGGATGTAAAAAAATTGAGAAATTTTCGCCATGCCGCACCAGAGATTGTTAATCTTATCCTGGAAAAGGTCCATTTACAGGATAAAAGGATAACAAAATTAAGTACGGATATGAAATGCGATGGTGTTTCATTCCGATCTGTTATAACGAATTATGAACGTGATTTGTTGGCAGCTGATTTAAAAGCCTGTATATTTGGACATGTTGGTGGGAATCATTTACATGTCAATATCCTTCCTGAGGATTTTGGTCAATATACAAAAGGCAAAAACTTATTGCAAAAATGGGCTAAGAATGTGGCTAAACAAAATGGTGACTTGGTAACCGAACACGGGATTGGAAAATTAAAAAAAGAAATTTTCTTAACCAACACAAATCCAGCTGTTATTCAAAGTTTAAAACAATTTAAAAATGAATTGGATCCTCCGTTTATGTGGAATCGGGGGAATATTCTTGCAGATGATGAATAAAAACGGTAGCGTTTTGCTTCTTTTTAAGTAGGTAGCGCGGTCATGGTTGTGGCCATGAAATCGTAACGGGTGCACTATAGCCATGTTTTTCAACGGTATAAATTTCACCAGAAGAAGGATAAGGACAGCCAGGTTCATCCCGCACGGTGTAACTGGTAGTGTATTGATTCGGAAAAGAAACGGTCCACCATTTATATAAACCATCCTGGCAAACCCAGGCTTCGATGAAATAACCGCGGTCTTTGTCTTCCGTCATCACCATTTGATTCCAGGTGATTGTTACTTCATTTCCATTTCGGGCTGCCTGTACATTTTGGGGTGGCCCATACTGGTTTGAACCAATCCGCTGCAAATCAGGGATGATGTAGTTGACGGTGGTGATATCTCCACTGACATCAATTACGGAGGGAGAAACCCAACACCAATAATTGAGCTTGTCAAATTTAACATGCAGCCAGGCCGAATTGACATACCGTCCGCGCACCGTACCCGTATCTCCGGGATAAAGATCAGCAGCGTGTAGATACGCTGTAGAGGGTCCGTACCGGCAGTGAGCTTGAGTATTCACTTTTACGGATGGGAAGGTGAAGGTTGGGGTGGGCGAAATGGTCGGTGTCGGCGTAATGGTGGGTGTAGCGGTTTGGGTTGGGGTATAGGTGATTGTATTGGTTAATGTTGGGACAGGGGTGTCGGTAAGAGTAGGTGTAGGAGAAACCGTAGGCGTATCCGTCCACTGACTGGCGGTAGCAGTAAAAGCCTGCGTTGTTTGTTCAGCGATAAGCTGTTCATTTGGACCGCAAGCGGATAGTAATAAAAACAGGACTATTAAAACAATGTTTTTTTTCATAACCAATATTGTAAACTGATTTTTCGAGGTGAAAGTATTGGTTTACAAACTTGTTGGTAAGTCAACGATAATTGAATTGGTGGCTAAAACAAAATAGCCAGTTTTTTTTTAAAACATTTGTTTTGAAAAAAATTAATACTATTTATCCGGTTTTATTCGCTTTGCACCCATAAAAGAACGATCTGATGGATATGAAAACTGATGTTTGATTCTGTATAATAAATCAGGAAAAGTTTGTTGATTTTCATTGTTTGAACTTTAGAGGGATCCTTATGATTTGGCATATTTTATTTGGGGTGTTTTTGATTTTGCATGGGTTGGTTCACCTTCTCTATTTATTACATAGTAAACGTGTGTTTCAGCTTCCGGATTTGAATTGGCCTGATGATTCCAAAATTTTTAAGCAGGTGATCAGTACGAAGGCACGACGAATGTTGGCGGTGATTTTGCTCGGTATCAGCTGTTTGGGTTTTGTGATTGGCGGGATTGGTACGTTGTTAAATTTTTTCTGGGTAAATGATTGGTTAAGAGCCAGTATTGTTATTTCTTCATTTGTGTTTTTAATTTTCTGGGATGGCTCTGGAAAAAAGCTCGATCAACAAGGTTTGATTGCGTTACTGATAAATTTAGGAATCTTAATTGTATTAACCTTGTAAAAAGTTTGTACAACCGCCTGTTTCGACTTGATTTCATTCCTTAGGTATCGTAAAAATAAGATAGAAAAAGTTCATAATGAGGAAATATAGAATGAAAAAAGAGAATCGAAACGCTTTAATTGCTATTCCACTGGTGATTTTGATTGGTGTTGGTGTGGCAGTTGCTGGCAGCCAACATGGCTCTCAGGTTGCTGGTTGGCCCTTATTTGCCATCTTAGTCGCACTTGCCTTTATTATTCAATGGATTGTTTTTATACCATCTTATATAAATCAAACAGAAAAGTATTTTGACCTTACCGGTAGTCTAACCTATATCTCTTTGACGGCCTTTGCTTTAATCTTTAGTAAAAACCTGGATTTAAGGGTTGTGCTGGCGGCTGGTATGGTCATCATCTGGGCTGGCAGGTTGGGTGTTTTTCTGTTTAACCGGGTCAAAAAAGCAGGAAAAGATGGGCGATTTGATGATCTTAAACCCTCTTTTGTGCGTTTTTTAAACGTATGGACCATTCAGGGTTTGTGGGTTACCTTCACGGTGGTGGCAGCCTGGATTACGATTACAACAACCATTCGTAAAGATTTGGATATTTTTGCCATTATTGGTATCTTGATTTGGGTTTTCGGTTTTACGATTGAAGTTATCGCTGACCAACAAAAGAGCCGCTGGAATGCGAAACCTGAAAATAAGGGAAAATTCATTAATACTGGGTTGTGGTCGCGTTCACGACATCCCAACTATTTTGGTGAGATCACTTTATGGATTGGTGTGGCCCTGGTGGCAGTTCCTATCTTGCAAGGTTGGCAGTGGATTGCACTGATTTCACCTGTGTTTGTAACTCTGTTAATAACCAAAGTGAGCGGAATTCCGATGTTAGAAAAACGGGCTGATGAAAAATGGGGTGGTCAGGAAGATTATGAAAAATATAAAAAAGAAACCCCAGTTTTAATTCCTAAGTTATGATCCTTAGATAAAGATGAGTAGAATCATCAAAATCAGGTTCACTTTAATTTGGATCAAATGAGATTATATTAAAAAATCGACCAATGTTAATCCGAAACAAACACTATCAGGAAGTTTTAATTTTTTTGAAAGAAAATATTTCTGATTTGGATTGGAAACTGAGTTACCCTCCGGCAGGAAGAGGACATGAAACCTACACAACAGTTGGTGAGGGTAGTTCCTATTTTATTAAATTAGGAGTGGATTTACCGCGTTATTTGGTTATGACAGATTTGGATTTAACGCCGCCAATCATTCATTCCGGTTTTTTAACAGATGGGACATCGATTGTGGTACAACCATTCATCCATGGTAGAAACCCAACCTGGAAGGATTTTCGCCAGAACCTTGATTTGTTCGCTGAAGTGGTAAAAAAGATGCAAAAAAGCAGAGAATTACAAATGGCTCTGCCCCAGGTGATATCCGAACAATATCGTCAAGTTGGACTCACTGCGTTTGACCGGTTGGAAAAAAAGTGGTTTGTGTATCGTTCTTTTGTACCATCCGCAGCAGATGAAATAGAAAACGTACTGTTCTGGTTAAAACATGAGATAAAAAAATTTACGGGAGCAGGTTTGGTTGCTTCTCATCAAGATATTTGTAATGCCAATTGGTTAATGACACCAACCGGAAAAATCTATTTGGTAGATTTAGAAGCTATGACAAGGGACGATCCAGCGCATGATTTGGGTTCCCTTTTATGGTGGTATTACCCTCCCGAATTACGAGAAGAATTCTTGTCTATTGTTGGATACCCATATGACACAGATTTTAACCATCGAATGCAAGTTCGGATGACGATGCACAGCTTGGATATTCTTTTGCCGCGGCCAAATAGTTATGATCAATTTGATGTTACCGTATTTTTGAAGCATTTGGAAGATTTTTGGGCTGTTTCTCGAGGTGAACAGAATCCTCATGGGTATGAAGATATCAGGAATTAAGTTTTTATCGCGGTAATTTGTTAAGAAGCGAAGCGACAGTATACTCCTGTGGTATCTGTTTACGAATCAAACTAGATCCCCGAAGGGGCACACTGTTACCTTGCTTGGATCGTATTGGCGTTTAATAATTTAGAACCTTATCCAAAAAAGGATATTTACCTCAAAATATATTCTTCAAATAACCGTTCTAACTGCTGACCTTTTTTGGATATGTCCTGGCCTGTGAAATCATGAATTTCAAGCAGATGAATTAATTGGTCATATAACCCTGGTAGGTTTAGAATATCCACAATTTGTTCATGAATCCATTTGTTGTAGGCAATGGGGTAAGTTCTGCGTGAAATAAATAGGGCTTGTAAAAATTCTTGATGGGCGTTGTAGAGGCGGTCAAAAGCTTGAAAATACAAACCTCGATTCACCATGAGCGGAATATGCCCCAGGTTGTTTAAACAGAAAAAACGCACCGCTGCCAGCCGTTGTGTTCTTAATGATTCGTTGTAGTAAGGCAGCCAGGTTTGTTGGAGTTGAGCCAGATAATCTCCTTTTTGCCAGATAGGGACCCCATACGCCAACAAATTACCGACCCCTAATTCAAAACCATCCGGGCCTGCTGCTTCATCCTGCTCCGTCGGTTCAAAAATGCCATCGACTACATCAAGGTGAACAACAGAATATTTTCCGACAGTTTTCAGTTTTTGAATGAAGGGATTGGTTTGATTAAACAATTCCCAACTTTTTTCCATTTCACTAAAATACACACGAAGGATTTCCGGCTGCACTAAAATATTGATATCCAAACAACTGTCTTTTGTTGCTTTCCCGCGGGCGCAGGAATTAACCACAAGCACGGCTTCAACCTGTCTCGTGGATGTCCAAAAATCCACAATGGCGTGGGCTGCTGCTTCATGCTCCGGGGTAGGGTAAACAAGTCTTGATACCATCGGTTTTCTCCTGGATGAAAAATGAATGAAAAAAGTGTAACATTAAGCCAACGAGTTAAAAAACAAATTTACAAAGGCCAATTTAACACCCCGTAGATATTCTCAAAAAGTGATTATGGGCGTAGGATCATTCAATCTAGTCACACCAGGTAACCATCAAATGTTGGAAATTAGGAGCAGGAAAATATATGAAAACCATCGAAGCCCAAATAAAAAATCTCATTAATAACCTCAAAACAAACCATCAAATTCGAGCAGTTGGATTATCCGGTGATGAAAACTGTTTATCCAATCCGGATGATGGAGATATCGATTTGTTTGTATACTGCAGCAAGATCCCGGATAAAAATGAACGTTTTAATATGTTATCTAATTTATCCTTCGTAAATAATATTCACATTGAAAAATTGGGTGGTGGACATTGGGGTATAGGAGACTGTTGTTTCATCCAGGGAATTGAAGTCTGGATCTTGTATTTTACGGTAGAGGAAACAATAGAAGAATTAAATATGATTTTAACGGGGGACTATCAGTGGCGGTTGGATAATTATTTTTATCCGTTAGGACGCCTTGCCATGTGGAAAAAGATGACAATATTTTATGATCCTGATGGTGTATTAAAATACTTTAAAGACAAGCTATCAATCTATCCCAAAGAATTAGCTTATCACGTGATCAAATTTCATATTGAAGCGCTGGCGGACAATGAGGATTTAGAACGGGCAGTTTACCGAAAGGATATCTTTTTTTATCATTTTGCGCTGGAACTGGCGCTTGATCACTTTTTGCAAGTTCTGTTTGCGTTAAACAATACCTTTTTTCCCAGCCGTAAACGTTCAATGGAATATATTCAAGGGTTTGAAATTAAACCAATGGATTGTGAAAATCGGTTAACCCAGGTGATATTAAATGGGGGAGTAGCAAATACGCTGGGAGAATCATACGAACTATGGTCAAATTTGGTGCAGGACTTAAAACTTTTGGTGCATGATATAACGATATAAAAAAGGTTTGGTTGGATACCATGGAAAGAACGATAATCATTACTCGTAAACCGAAGTAATGTAATTTTAAATTTCAAAAAAAGTGGGGTTTGAAACGAGCCCAATTATAAAGGATTTGGTTGTTAATCTTGATTACTTGAAATAGAAGCATATTTAATATTGACTAATTATTCAGTCAGTAGTATTATTTTTTTAATGACTGAATAATTAGTCAGTGGAAAGGTTTTATTATGCCAAGAACAAAAGAACAAACGGAACAAATCCGCACTGAAAGCCGTGAAAAGATTATTGATACTGCACGCCAACTGTTTGCGGAACGTGGTTTTGACGGGTGTACTGTGTCTGATATCGCAAAAAAAGCCGGAATGAGCCAGGGAAATATTTACTGGCATTTTGCATCTAAGGATGAGTTATTTCGGGCAGTTCTTTTGCAGGGTTTTCAAGAAATTGGTCAAATAATGGAAAAAGCGGCAACAAGTCAGGGAAACAGCCTTGAGAAATTTAATCACTTTTTGGAGGGTTTTCTTTCTTTGGCCAAAGAACAAGGCGGGGATGAATTTATAACAATTATGATTACTTTTTTGGCCCAGGGTGGTGTGCAGCGTTTTGAAAAGTTCGGGATCGCTAATGAACAGATCGGACTGAATTATCACCAATCACTGAACGCAATTTTTACACAGGGGCAGGCAGAGGGCGTTTTTAATTCAGAATTCGAACCAAACCTGATGAGTACCTTTTTCTTTTCCTTTATCAATGGGCTAATGTTTATGTATCCAAAAGATTGGAAAGATATTCCAACTGAAAAAATTCAGGATGCGCTTTCACGTCTTGTTGGAATAAGAGAGTAAATTTTATGAAAAAAGTGATTTGTTTGATGGCCAGCGCTCGCAAAAAAGGTACTCATTATGCTGCTTCGCGATTTATGGAAAAACTAGAGGCATATGGTAATGTAAAAACCGAAATGATCCAATTGGATGATTACCGGATTGAAACCTGCCGGGGCTGCCAGGTTTGTTTTGCAAAAGGGGAAACATATTGTCCATTAAAGGATGATCGTGATGTCCTAATCCAAAAAATGATGGCTGCGGATGGTGTAATTTTTGCCACCCCAAACTACGCATTCCAGGTAGCCGGATTTTTAAAAATATTTATTGAACGTCTGGGATATGCACTGCATCGCCCACAGTTTTTTGGAAAAATATTTACCAGTATTGTTGTTCAGGGGATTTATGGGGGGAACGAAATTAAGAAATATTTGGACTTTATTGGCAGTGGATTGGGATTTAATACCGTAAAAGGAAGTGTTATTACCGCCTTACAGCCAATAACAGAATCTGAAAAGCGTAAGATCGATAAAATACTTTCAAAGCAGAGTGCGATCTATTATAAAAAATTGTTTAAATTCGCTTATCCCAAACCTTCGTTGTTTCGGTTAATGGCTTTCCGGATGGGGCGCACCAGTATTCGTCTAGAACTTACAGAACGAGACCGCGATTTTAATTACTACCGTGAAAAAGGTTGGTTCAAAGCTGATTATTATTACCCCGTTCGTTTGGGTATTTTTCAAAAACTGGCAGGGACGTTATTTGACGAGACTGCTCGTTTGACCAGTAAAAGCAGGCATACTTAGATGTTAATTTTTGTAACCAAATTGATTGGAGAAATTTAAAATGTCCGAAAATAACAATAGCGGTATTCCGCCAGCAGTTAACAAAACCATAAAATATTTATTACGTTCACCCTTTCATGGTCTCCTGAGCAAAAATATGCTGCTGATCTCATTCACCGGAAGAAAAAGCGGGAAGACCTTCACCACACCGGTCAGTTACTCCCGGGAGGGTGACCTCTTATACATCTTTACCCATGCCACCTGGTGGAAAAATTTGGATCCCAATATACCAATCACCTTACATTTACAGGGCAAGGATGTTTTGGGGTTGCCAGAGCCGGTAGCAGAGGATAAAAAAGCCGTTGCTGAAGGTTTGATGGGGCACTTAAAGCGTACACCGTATGATGCCAAATTTTATGGTGTGACACTGGATGAAAATAAAAATCCACGCTGGGAAGAGGTGGAAGCGGGAGCCCAAACGACTGTGATGATCAGAGTAAGAATGTGTTAAGATTGTCATTGTTACTAAAAATTTAGCCTTTCTTTTTACTAAAAAATTTCTATATTCTCTGTAAGTATAATTTTGCGTTTTTTTAATGTGGTTTTACTCTATAAAAAATCTCCGCTGGTATTAAATTTCCAACGGAGATTTTTTTAGAAAACAATCGTCAGTTTACCGAATGATGGCTGGCAGGTATATAAAGTGTTCTCCATTTTCGATGGAATTGGAATCTACTGAAAAATAAACCGGATCAGAGGCAATCCCATTACTATAAATGATGGCATAGGCTGAGCCAGCTGGGAAATTAACCAGTGGAACGCTGGTAAATGCAGTGGTACTAAATCCGACTGTCGGATCGGGGGTCAGCCAATGAACCTGTTCATTGCCAAGACTGTAAAGTAACAAGAGCGGGTAGCCAGAAGAAGCGGATTGGGTTCCGCCTGCCGATGCTTCCGCCAAATCAAAACCAAAAAACTGAGTACCAGTCAGCGTTAAGGATTCCCCTAAAATCGCAGTAGAAATAGTGCTGATTTGTGGTCGCCAGGATTGGGCGAAACCAATGCCGCTGGTATAAAGTTCCGTGGTTTTTAAATATTCGGATGAAGCCATGCCGCCGCCCAGGATCAAAACGCGCCCATTGGGGAGCAGCACCGCCTTGTGCCCTGTGCGTGCGTGTACCATGGTGCTGTTTAGAGTAATGGTTGCGGTAGCCGGGTCAAAGATCAAATATTCATTGATGTAGGTTGTAGATGGGGTTGCCGTGGAATCATAATTACTGCCGCCGGCCAAAAGCACTCTGCCATCTCCCATTAAAGTAGCGGTATGTCCGGCCCGTTTGGAGGGCAGCAGCCCTAAATTAGCCCAGGTATTCGTGGCTGGATCATAACGCTCAATTCTGGCATAATATACCAAACCTGATAATCCGCCCGTCACCAAAACGCGTCCGTCCGGTAGTAAAGTCATCGTAAAATCTTGTTTTCCATAGTCATTATTAACTTCATTCGACATGGGAGCGGCTTCAAACCAGGTCTGATTATTTGGGTCAAAGATCTCAACTGAGTTGAAGGATGAGAATGAACTACCACCTGCGTTCCGTACCAATCCACCGGCAATCATCACCCGTCCATCGTTCAGGAGCAGGGCGTTATGGTACATACGCGGTTGATTTGGACTGGTAGTTAACGACCAGGTGTTGGTACGTGGATTATAAATTTCTACGCTTGCTATTGCGGGGTTCATCAAATCTTTATTATTTCCACCAACCACCATTACCCGCCCATCTGCCAGGAGGGTGGCAGTATGGAAAGCCCGAGCGTCAGTCATCGAAGCTGCCATTGTCCAGGTTTCTTCTGCCGGGTCGTAAATTTCCGCTGTGTTTAATACCGTCGATTGATTGGATTCTCCCAAGCCACCTATCACCAAGACCTTTCCATCCGGTAACAGGGTGGCGGTGTGGTATCTGCGAATCTGGTTCATGGGAGCATGGATCGACCATATATTTAAATCGACATCATAAATTTCTGTAAAATTGGTATTTTGATCACCAATACGGATGCCGGTAATTAATAACCGGCCGTTCGGTAATCTGGTGACTGTTTCTGGGGTGATTGCATTCAGCATAGAAGCAGCCGCTTGTTTAAAGCCCTTGGGCGGGTCAAACCTTTCCACCGAAAAACGAGCTGCACTGCCGTCTGTACCGCCTACGGCTATCAGGCTGCCCGAGGGCAATAGGGCAACCGCATGAAAATAACGAGCCTGATTAAAGGAAGCCGCAGAACTCCAGGTGTTTAAATCCGGATCATATCGTTCACAACTTGAAAGGGCGGTGCCGTTAAATCCACCACATACCAACAAATCTCCATTGGGCTGTAAGGAGGCGCTGTGATAAGCAACGCCGGTCGATAAAGGTGCACCATCACTCCAGTTCTCCGTGACCGGGTCATACAGCTGAACGCTTGTCCGGTAGGCTGTCGCTAACGAATAATAACGCCCCCCGGCGACCAAAACTTTCCCATTATTTAAAAGAGTCGCTGTATGTGCCCCGCGGGATCCACCAAAGCTTGCTCCGGTACGGAGGCTGTTATCGGTTGGGTTAAAGATGGCGGTTGTGTCGGTATAGGAAATCATGGGACCGGATAAACTGGTTTGCCCACCTGCAATTAATACCGTGCCATCCGGTAAACGGGTGGCCGTATGATCTTTCCGAACACTCGGCAGGTTGTCCATCACTGCGGTAAAAGTCCCATCCTGGGGATTAAATAACTCAAGACTGTTGGAGAGCGAAAACATCCCGGTTTGCCCGCCAGCGAGCAGCACCCGGCCGTCATTTAACAATGTAGCGGTGTGAAATTGGCGTGGTGAACTCATCGAAGCAGGCAGCAGTGTCCAGGTATTGGTGGAAGGGTCATATAATTCCGCGTTGCTCAAAAAATTAGCAACCCCAATCCCGGTTAACCCTTTTCCACCTGCCACCAAAACACGCCCATCCGCCAGTAAATTGGCTGTATGCCCGCTGCGCGCATAGTTCATCGAGGTAGCTGCACTCCACGATCCCCGGAAAGGGTCATAAATGGCCGTGCTGTTCAGGTAAGAATCGCTGCCCTGACTGCCGCCAGCCACCAACAAACGCCCATCTGAAAGCAAGGTGAGGGTATGGTTGGCACGGGCCGTGCTGAGTGGGGAAAGATATTCCCACGATAAGGGGGCCGCATCCACAACGGGAACGCGGACGGTTAAAAACAATGAACAAATTAATACAAACACCATCAAACAAAAGGATATTCTTTTCATGGTTACTCCCTGCATATAATTGTTAATGTAATCATATGCAGGCACCGTCAAAGAATCGTCAAAAATCTTTCCGAAATTACCAATCACGTTTTCATTTACGTGGTTGATCTGAAACATCTAATTCTCAAATTAATTTGTTATTCTGATGAGCGTTTGTTAGTGATGGGAAGAATTATTATTTATTGGTTTTCCTAAATGATTGTTTAATCCCTTCCAAAACTGTACTTTCATACTGCCCCCAAAGTAGCGGGAGTTGGATCAACAAAAAAATAAGATTTGGCATGCGGTTTATTATGAAGTCATTTCCTGCACCGGCAGCAGGCATGCCGAGACCTAGCAGGATCAAAAAGAAATTAAAACAGATGCTTAAACTCAAACCCAGTTTTACCTTCTTCCCCTTGTTGATAATTAACAAGCCAACCGTGAGTTCAAACGCTGCTAAAAAAAGTGCAAAGATGGTGATATTTGGCATGATAACTCCCTGCCAAATCCGTGTAAGGGCAGGGAGGAGAGATGTATTTCCAAATTCTTTATAAATTGTTGGCGAAAATAAACCCAAATAGACATGCAGCATCCAACCAAGCAGATACCACAGGGCGATAAATATCCGCAAAATATATTTCAATGTTTTCATCCATCTTCCCTTGTTTGGTGTTCAGTATTATGCAGGATTTGAAATTTTTTTTATTTTTCCTTCAAATCACCTAACACTCACTATACCCACAGGCATAACACTTCCGGCAGCCTTCTTCGTTGACAAAGGCACCTTGTCCGCATTCGGGACACAGATCTCCGATTTGCATCATGATCTGTTGGGCGGGGACTTCGACGGTGGTTTTTTTGGTTCCGTTACCATTGCCGTTGGTTTTGGGTTTGCTTTCACTGTTTTCTTCTGCTTCTATCCGTACATCACGTCCTTCCAGATAGTCGGTTAGAATCTGGGCCAGACCATCCGGCAGGGAACGTACGCGGTTGGGTCCAAACCCGAGCGGGCGTCCGCCGCCGATACCGTTCAGCTGGCTGACGACGTCTTTAAGACGTTTGCTGGGTTCAATGGTGGAGGTCAGGCGTAAGATGTATGAAATGAGGCGGCCGATGGCTTCCGAAACGGCGGCTGTATCCGAACCGGCTTTGGCGGAGTTGATGAAGACTTCAAAGGGTTGGTGTCCGCCGTTTTCGTTAATAGTAATAAAAGCTTTGCCGAGCGGGGTACCGATCTGGTAGGTGAAGCCGTGCAGATAACGCGGGCGGGGTTTTTTACTTTCCGACCATAAAATTTGAGTTTTGGGTGCTTCGACCACTTTTTCCGGTTCTTTTTCTTTGGCGGTGGCATGGGTTTCCAAAACAACCGCATCGCGTGAGCCGGTAACATAGACCGTGATTCCCTTACAACCCAATTCCCAGGCCAATTTATAGGCGGTGGCAACTTCTTCTTCGGTAGCCCCAGCTCCAAAATTGATGGTTTTGGAGAGAGAATTATCGACAAAGGCCTGCAAGGCGGCTTGCATACGAACGTGTTCTTCAGCACTGATATCCGCAGAGACTACAAAGGTGTCACGAATATGTTGGGGAATCTCTTCCACACCCTGGCAGTTGCCTTGCTGCATGGTTTTTTGGAAAACGAGTTCCCGGGTAGGCTGATCCAATCCGGCCTTGATGAGAGCTTCTTCAAAAGCGGGGCTGGCGTAGGTTAATTTCAGGTCTTTGCCGTTGTCATTAACGTGACGGATATAGGCCAGGGCGAAAACGGGTTCACAGCCGTAACCTTCACAACCAGCAACGGTCGAGATGGTGCCGGTTGGTGCGACCGTAGTTTGGGCGGCGTTGCGGATACCGTATTGTTTGATATCCAACGTAATTTCATCCCAATTTAATTCCGGTCGATCCCAATCGTGGTTGTAAGGCACAATCGATACAGGCGGCTGCCATGTCAGGTTTTGCGGGTCGTATATCGAACCTTGAATAGCAGGGAAGGGACCACGCTGCTGTGCCAGTTCGATGCTGGTTTTCATACTGTGGTAACGGACAAATTCCATTACCTGAGCGCCAAATTCCTGGCCTTCCGGACTGCCGTAACGAATACCGGCCCGGTACATTAAGTCGGCCAATCCCATGATACCCAGGCCGATGCGGCGAGCACGTAGGGCGGCTTCTCTTAGCTGGGGCACGGCTGGAACGTAGGCATTGGCTTCAACAACATTATCAAGGAAGGTGGTTGCCAGGACGGTATCTTTGCGGAGCTGTTCCCAGTCGATGTTTCCATCGGCATCACAGTGTTGGGATAGGTTTAATGACCCCAGACAGCAGTTTTCGTAGGGCCCGAGCCACTGCTCACCGCAAGGGTTGGTGGCTTCTAATGCGTATAGGTGAGGAACGGGATTGGAACGGTTGGCAGCATCCAGGAAAAGCATGCCGGGTTCACCGTTATGGTGTGCTTGTTTTACGATTTTGGCAAATAGTTCGCGGGCACGCACTGTTTTATAAGTCAGGATTGGGTAACCAGCCGCTTCGATCTGGTCAATGGTGCCTTCAAAATCCTTATGATCGGGGTGTGAAACATCCGGGAAACGTAATGCCCATTCTTCATCGTTTTCAACGGCTCGCATAAAATCATCGGTGATACCGACAGAAATATTAAAGTTAGTTATGGAGTTTTCGTTGGTTTTACAGCTGACAAAATCTTCGATATCCGGGTGATCCACACGCAAGACCGCCATATTTGCCCCGCGGCGTGTGCCACCCTGGGCTACTTCTCCAAAAGCGTGATCATAAACGCGCAAAAAACCAACTGGACCGGTCGCTTTTCCAGCTGATGTATTAACATGGGTATTACTGGGACGCAGGCGTGAGAAAGAAAAACCGTTGCCGCCGCCAGTTTGTTGGATTAGGGCGGCATCCCGCAGGGTTTGGAAGATGCCAGCAGAGGAACGTCCCATATCATCTTCAATCGGGAGAACAAAACAGGCTGCCAATTGACCTAGTGGGGTACCTGCACCAGTGAAGGTGGGTGAATTGGGGAAAAAGCGTTTATTGATTAATAATCCATAAAATGCTTTGGCACGTTCTTGAACATTTCCACCCCAATTTTCTTCCACAAGGGCAACGTGATAGGCCACACGCCAGAACATTTCTTCAATGGTCTCGATTGGTTGCCCATCTTTTCCACGCCGGAGGTAACGTTTTTCCAGAACCTTCCGTGAATTGTCCGAAAGGTCAATTTTTGGCAATCCACTCGGCATGGGCGGGGTAGGATTCATTCCAAAATTGTGATTCGCGGTTTGGGTTTTTGGATTATTTTTATTCATAATTATTCTCCTTAAGCGTGGGTAGGGGATCGGTTTTAATTAGTTTTCCAGCAGTTTATCAACTTCTTGACGGATGGCTCGTAAGTCATCGAGATTGAGATAAACAATGGCGTAGCGGACGTAGGCGATCAGGTCGAGTTCTTTTAAAACCTGAATAACCTTGTCTCCGACCACACGGGAGGAGACTTCCGCACGTCCCATTTTCTGCAGTGATGATTCAATTTCACCCACCATACGGTCAATCTGACTGGCGGATACGGGACGTTTTACGCAGGCGATGCGGATGCCGCGTTCCAATTTTTCTCGATCAAATTCCTCACGAGTACCATCACGTTTGATGACCAACGGTGTTGCCATGATCGGACGTTCGTAGGTACTGAATCTATTGTTGCAAGATTCGCACTCACGCCGCCGTCGAATCCCCCCACGGGAGTCGTGTGTTGTATCAATAACGCGTAATTTATCACCCTGGCAAAATGGACAATTCAAGAGACCCTCCTTCAAAAAAGCAAACCAACCGGTTGGGTGGTGGGTTGTTTTGTGTGGTTGTTTTGAAAAATATACCCCGCATATGGGGGTATTGTATTAGTTGTTCCTTGTATGTATGGATTTGATTCTAGCACAAGACTTAATGACAGGCAAGCAAGAATCACATCATATTACCTTAAAATTTTCCGGTTATAGAACGAGATTTCTATATTGGTTTCTGCAAAATTTAGAAGATTGACACCCCTTGATATGGGCCATGTATTTAGGGGGGATTAGTTTGGATTTTTGGATTTAAGCCAGCAGTGGGGGATCATAGCCCCTAGGATATCCGATAGGAAATTGTAAGCTTAAAATTTTGGCATTAGCAGAATAAAAAACAACCGCCATTGTGGAGACAAGGCGGTTGTGACTTTTTTCTATCCCCCAGACCGAGGGTACCTAAATAACTTGTGGAGTTGGATCGGTACCCTGGTCAAGAATTGTGGAGAACATGGGAGGTTCTATGGATTTTTGTGGGATTTTTCATGGAGCATTCCGCCGGACGATCTCCCACCGTTCAAAAAATGTGTCCCCCGATATGCTGAAGGCATTTCGCATATCGGGGCACGACGGGGGAGGGTTATCCGCTTATCTCTGCGAGCGGTTGCGCAGGAAAGCGGGGATATCCAGATCGTCCGTATTGATGACGTGTGGTTGAAATTCAGTGGGCGATGCAGCAGGTTTTTCAGAACGATTCGTGTTTGTGTTTGCCGCGGGCCGTTTTTCCTCACTCCGGTTCGTTTGGCGCGTTTCAAATGCCGGAGTCTGGCGCATGCCCGCGCGATCAAAACCCGTTGCAATAACGGTGATGCGCACCTCGTCGCCCAGATTTTCGTCAATTACTGCACCAAAGATGAGATTGACATCTGGGTGTGCGGTTTCTTTAATAATCGCAGCAGCCTGATTGACCTCAAACAAGGTCAGATCGGGACCACCGGTGACATTAAACAGAATACCGCGGGCACCATCAATGGTGATATCGAGCAGCTGGCTTGAAATTGCTGATTCGGCTGCGATGCGAGCGCGATCCTCACCGGACGCACGGCCAACTGCCATTAAGGCAGCGCCGCCTTCGCTCATAATGGCGCGAACGTCAGCAAAGTCGAGATTGATCATGCCGGGCACGGTGATTAATTCGGAAATACCTTGAATGCCTTGGCGCAGAACATCATCCGCTGTGCGGAATGCGTCCTGTAAACTGGCTCGTTTATCCACGATCTGCAGGAGGCGATCATTCGGGATAACGATCAGTGTATCGGCATGTTCTTTCAAACGGGTAATTCCGCCTTCGGCAGATTTTGCACGGCGGGCGCCTTCAAAAGTAAATGGACGGGTGACCACACCAATGGTCAACGCGCCAACTTCTTTAGCGACCTGTGCAATAACGGCTGCCGCACCTGTGCCGGTGCCGCCACCCAAACCTGCGGTTACAAAAACCATATCGGAGCCACGCAGGACTTCATACAGTTCTTCTGCAGATTCTTCAGCAGCTTTTTGTCCCATTTCGGGATTACCACCCGCGCCTAAGCCGCGTGTGGATTTGTCCCCAATTCGCACGCGCGTTTTTGCTTGTGAGAGCAGCAACGCTTGTGCATCTGTGTTGATTGCGATGAATTCGACCCCTTGCATGCCTTCAGAGATCATGCGGTTGACTGCATTACAGCCACCGCCGCCAACACCAACGACCTTAATTCTTGCAAATGATTCTGATTGTGGTTGTGAATTGATATCCATTTTTCTTCCTCCCGATATTTCTATCGTCGTTCTACACTAAAGTTAAAATTGAGATTTGTGGGGTTTATGGCATAATTTTCCTAAATAACTCCGCTAAAAATGTACGCCAGTTCGAGCTGCCTCCTTTCGACGCGAACCGTGTGCCACGCGCCGGCACGAGCGATTCGTTCATCGCTAACGCAAAGTGTAACAGGCCAACACTGGTGGAATACGCGGGGGAGTGCAGTTGATCCACCAGACCTACGAGATGTTCCGGACGGGCTAAACGGACCGGTAAACCCAAAATACGGCTGGCTAACGGGCGGATGCCTGGTAAGAGGCTGGTTCCACCAGTTAGGATCATGCCGGCTGGTAACAGGCCGTCGTAACCCGAACGTTTTATCTCTTGTAACACCAATTCAAAAATCTCTTCTACCCGAGCTTCAATGATGTGCGCCAGGTCTCGGCGCGGAATTTGGGCAGCTGAGTCTGAACCAAAACTACGAACATTAAAGAATTCATCTTCACCGATTTCATCTTTAATGGCATAACCATGTTGTTTTTTAATTTTTTCCGCTTCTTCAATAGGCAATCGTAATCCATGAGCAATATCAGAGGTGATATGATCTCCACCGACAGCCAAAACCATGGTGTGCCAGACATCGCCATCAATATAAATGGCCAGATCGGTTGTTCCGCCGCCGATGTCACAAACAATGGCGCCCATATTTCGTTCGGTTTCGGATAAGACGACTTCTGCAGATGCCAATGGATTAAGTACAAATGAACCGGCAGATACACCAACGGATTCAACACTTTGGCGTAAATTCTCGACAGTTGCTGCGGCTGCGGTGATCATGTGGGCTTCAACTTCTAAGCGATAGCCATGCATACCAATTGGTGAGCGGATACCATCTTGTCCATCGACGATAAAACCACGCTGGATGACATGGATAATTTCTCTGTTGTGAGGGATGTTCACGGCCTGGGCTGCTTCGAGTGCGCGGTGCATATCATGTTCGTCAATAATGCCGCCTGCAATGGCAACCACACCCCGGCTGTTTACGGATGAAACGTGAGAGCCTGCCAGGCTGATTTGGGCTGTTGAAATTTCCAAACCACAAGAACGTTGAGCTTTTTCAATGGATCGGGCGATGGATTGTGAGGCAGCACCTAAATCAACAATTGTTCCTTTTTTAATGCCTTTCGAAGGTTCGATGCCAACGCCAAGAATTCGGATGCCGTGTTCCCCTTCAATGCGCCCGACCAATGTACAGACCTTTGTTGTACCAATATCAATTCCTACAATAATTGCTTCTTCCATCATCCCTCTACTCCCTATAAAACGGTGCATGAACGTATTCAATACTGACCATGGTGGGAGTAATCCCTTCGGTGTTGAGCTTATTTATTAATACATCATAAGCTTTTAATTTATACTCAATGTCATTTAATGTCAACCCAATGAATACATCCCATCCTTGCTCAGCACGCCAACCCATGCCGTGCGTTTTATCATAAATTATATTTGTACCAGCTGGAATCTTCGTTTGAAGTTGGTAGGCGGCTTGAATTGTTACCGGATCAATTTGATCACCCCATTGGGGGAGCGCCACAATAATTTTACTATCATTTTTATCTGCTTTGTCAGAATCGGCAGAACCGGTTTGATCTGTTTCTGATTTGTCTGTTAGTTTTGGCTTAATGATTGGGTCCATTGCTGCATACACAGTTAACATATCCGCACTTTCACCGCGAGGGGGAATAAGGATCCCTTCCTGGTCAACCCAATAGGTTTTTTGATCGGTTTGCCAGGCCATCACGGGTTGCCTTTCCGCGGCATTAATCGTAATCTGGTCGGGTAGTTCAACCAAAAATTCAATATCATAGAGTTCAGGGAAGGCTAATGTTAGGGATTCAACAGCCTGTTTTGGATTGGCATATACGATTGATTTTCCCACCAATCCCAATTCGTTTTCAATATCGGCTGTGGTAACCCGATTGGTCCCATTAACCGTAAGTGCTTCAACTTGTAAAAATGGGGCATTTATCAAGAAGTAAATCCCAGCCAATGCAGCAACCAATAAAAGGAATGACAACAAACGCCAACCCAATCTAATAGAAGGCAGTGCTGGCATTCGAATCTCGGTTCCGCTGGCTCCGACAGTGTAATAATATTGTTTACGAGCGCGTTGTTGAACAGGAGGTGAGTAATTAAACCCGGACACCACCCCTCGGGTATGGATGGGTGCTGTTGATCTAACGGCATTTGCTGAGCTTTTTTTCGGTTTGGTAACACGCTGTTGGCTGCGCTCATTCTGGCGTTGGCGTACCAAATCTGCCCGGCTTAATTGAGAACCTCTTGATCTGTTCATAGTTGTTTTCCTTGATACTGGTGTAACGAACGGGTGCGTTCCTGTTGGCGATCGAGTGCCAGTTCGATTAACTTGGTGATCAATTCCCGATATGTGATGCCGGTGGCTTCCCAAAGTTTGGCGTACATACTGATATTGGTAAAACCAGGGATGGTGTTGATTTCGTTTAGGTACAAACGTTCATCATTTTGATCGAGCATAAAATCTACTCTAGCCAATCCGGCACAATCAATAGCTGTGTAAGCCTGCAGCGCTGTCTGTTGGATTTTTTCAGTCATTCCATCGGGCAGTTCTGCCGGGATGTTTAACAAAGAAACACCATTAATGTATTTATCTTCGTAGGTATAAAATTCATCTCCGGGGACAATTTCACCAGGAACGGAAACCATCGGAAATTCATTTCCCAGAACGGAAATCTCTACTTCCATCGGGTGTTCCAAACCGATTTCAATCATTACACGTCTGTCATATCGGGCAGCATCTTGAATACCTGCGATTAATTCATTTCGATTGCGGCATTTGCTGATACCAACGGAAGAACCCATATTGACCGGTTTCGTAAAAAAAGGATAAGATCCCAGATTTTCCACCCGCTGAATAATATCTTCCAGGTTTGTCTCGATTTCTTTTCGACTTACGACCACATCATTGATCACCGGAATATTATTTGCTCGCATTACTTGTTTAAATAATGCTTTATCCATCCCTACAGAAGAACCTAAAACACCGGCCCCGACATAGGCGATTTCGTTCATTTCAAATAAACCTTGCAGGGTTCCATCTTCACCAAAGCTGCCATGTAAGACGGGGAAAACAACGTCAATTTTTTTATAAGGTGTAATCAATACGCCCTGTGAAGTTTCCTGACGGGTATAAACCATGTGGTTTCCCGGTTCGGCGATCATAAAAGCAGGCAAAAGGTTTTCTGTATTTTTGTTATATAAAGCTTCCCAGGTATTGTCTCCAACCAACCATAATCCATCTTGAGTGATGCCAATCGGAAAAACGTCATATTTTTCCCGGTTTATTTGTTCCATCACCGAGCGTGCAGATTGGAGGGAAACTTCGTGTTCCCCGGATCGTCCACCAAATAAAATTGCTACAGTTAATTTTTCCATTTTTCAATCTCTACCATTCGAAGCTGTTTTGTTGTTTTGGTTGTTACTAACCTGGGGGGTAAAATCCCCTTCGGGGGTGAAGCCAACCGGTTCGATTTCTAATTCAAGACGAACATTAAATTGTTGATACACTTTCTCTTGCACAAATCGGGCCAACTGCCAGATATCCTGTGCTGTGGCGTTTTCCGAATTGACGAAAAAATTAGCGTGGATTTCGCTGACTTTAACGCCGCCAATCTTTTTTCCTTTTAATCCAGCTGCTTCAATTAATCTCCCGGCATAATCCCCTTCAGGATTTTTGAACATGGAACCCATGCTGGCCCCTGGGGGCTGCGTTAGACGGCGATATTCACTGTATTGCTGCATTTGATCTTGTACTGTTTTTGGTGAGGCTGGTGAACAAGAAAATGTTGCTGATAAGATGATTGCTTGAATTTGCTCCCGTTTCAGGATGCTGCTGCGGTATGAATATTCCATCTTCTCACAGGTCCAGTTAGCCGGTTCTTTTCCTTGTTGCAAGATTTCAGCCACCAAGAGGTTGCCAGCCATGTTACCACCGTGGGCTCCTGCATTTCCATATACCGCTCCGCCAATGGTGCCGGGAATGGTGGCTGCCCATTCAAGGCCACCTAATCCTGCTAACGCGGCTTTCCTTGCCACCAGACCGAAATTTGCGCCAGATTCAGCCCAGATAGTGGGTTGGGGAATATTTGTATCAATTTTAATTAATTTTGCTTTGTTAAGTAGAATAATGCCCTGATAGGGTTGGTCACTAAAAAGTACATTGGATCCAGAGCCTAACACTCGGAAAGGAATATCGGCATCCCATAAAAGGCGGGCTGTCTCAGCTAATTCTTCACGGTTTTGGATGGTGATTAATGTGTTCGCTGGGCCACCCACTTGTGCAGTCGTTAAGCCAGCCAAGGACACGTTATTTTTCAAACGAGTACCAAAGCGTTCGCTTAAGGTCTTTTGTATAGTGGGTGAAAGAAAGGTCATTTGTTCTCCAACGTTAATCTTTTAGGAACTTGATTAATTTTGACACGACATCCAATTGGTTTTCGACCGGTTTAAGGTTGATTTCTTCATCAGCCAGTTTCGATTTTTGATTCCGCTTGTTGCTGGGAATTAATTCCAGGTCAAAAAAATCTTGGCTAGCAGATTCGTATTTGCGGTCTTTTTTCTCTTTGCTCATAAACCGGCCTCCTGTTGTTGTAAGGATTTATACACAGATTTGCTAATTTGGTCCGCATCACCTGCGGTTAAGACCAATAAAACATCACCAGGTTTTAAATCCTCGATTAAAAATGAGGAGATTTTATTTAAGTCTGGCATGAAGTGAACTTTGGGGTTTTGTAAGGCAGCTGCAATGGTTTGGGCTGAAAATTCGTTATTGGTTTCCCGGGATGCAAAAACCTCTGTCACAATGACCTCATCGGCATCCGAAAAAGCGGTGGCAAATTGGTCAAATAAGGTGATTGTTCGGGAATAAGTATGGGGCTGCCAAACTACTCGAATGGTTTGATCTGGGAACCGGTTTTTTGCGGCTTCCAGTGTTGCTTTGATCTCTGTGGGATGGTGAGCGTAATCGTCAATAATGGTGATGCCTTGGATGGTACCAACGAGATCAAAACGACGTCCTGTTGATTCAAATAAACCAATGGCTTTCGAGGCAAGTTGGATATCCAGACCAAGTTTGTCTGCCATTGCAATCGCAGCTGTTGCATTTTGGACATTATGTTTTCCCGGTACACGCAGGGAGATTTCTGTCAGAGGGGTGTGTTGGTGTTGAATGGTGAATTGGTAAGACCCCAATTGATTAATGGATAAGTTCACTGCCTGGTAATCTGAAGCAGTTGTTAAACCATAGGTGAATATTTTTTTATCAATATTTTTCTTGAGCAAGTTATGAATTCCGCTGTCATCTGCACACAGCAAAATAAAACCATCGGATGAAACATTGTGAATATATTGAATAAATGCATCTTCGTAAGCAGCAGGAGAGGGGTAACAATCAGGGTGATCATGTTCCATATTGGTGATGATGGCTGCAAACGGGAAAAGCCCAAGGAACATACGGTCATATTCATCAGCTTCGATTACAAAATAAGGCCCTTTTCCGGCATGGGCATTATTACCAAGGTTTTTGGATATTCCACCAATAATATAACTGGGATCTTGATTTAGATATGACAGCATCCAGGCGATCATGGCGGTTGTTGTTGTCTTTCCATGGGTGCCCGCGATACCAATTCCCTTATATTCTCGCAGCAGATTTCCCAAAAATTCATCTCTTTTTTGGACCGGAATACCGGTTTGGCGGGCAGCAAGAACTTCCGAGTTGCTTTCGGGTATGGCGGATGATTTTACAATCAGATCGGCACCTTTAATATATTCCGCAGCGTGGCCTTGATAAACACGCGCACCTTGTTTTTGGAGATGGAGGGCCATATCGGATAACTGGCGATCAGAACCACTGATCAGGTACCCTTTTTCCAGGAGTACCTGTGCAATGGCAGAAATACCATAACCGCCAATTCCAATCAGGTGAATGTGTTTGATCATAAAAAGACCACCAATACAAAAACGAATGCCACGGCAACTGCAAAATAAATAGCCGGAGATCCTAAGACTTGCGGTGGCATCAAGGAAAGTAATTCCAGGGCAGCTCTGCCCAATTCTGTATTTGCATCGGGGGCTTTGATCATCTCAAATGGATAATTTGCCTGATGCATATAAAACCACAGAGAGCCAAAGATGAAGTACCCGTTAATACCACCCAAAAATAATCCTAATAAAATATCTTGAAATTTGTCTCGAATAAAACGCCCAGAGGATGCTAATTTTGGGAATTTCGGGGTTTGGTATCCAAAAAAGACAAGTGAAAGCAGTAAGATGCTTCGTAACCAAAACATGGAAATTGGTGAATTATTTGGCAAAATATCCCGAATAAAGGGAACAAATCGCTCCAGAACGGAAATGATAAAAAGGCAAAGGATCACGCTGAAGCTGACCAATAGTTCCCGTGCCCATCCGCGCATACCACCTATGACGGCGAATAAAACGACATACATCCAAAAGATGAAATTCAAACTAATCATGGACATCCCCTTTCGTGTGGGGGTGATTTCCCAGTGACAATACCAAGCCGGCAATTTCTGATGCTGCCTGGGGGTGTGCTAAATCAGACATGGCCTGTTTCATTGTTTGTAATAACTCCGGCTGATTAAATAAGGAAAGGATTTGCTGTTTTAGAGAGCTTTGCAGCATTTCATCCTGTAAAAGAATTGCTGCTCCCTGGTTAACCATATATTCGGCGTTTACTTTTTGATAACGCCAGGCGTAAGGATAAGGGACGATAATAGCAGGAAGCCCAAATAATGGAAATTCTCCGAGGGTGGAGGCTCCACCGCGAGATATAACCAAATCGGCGGCGGACAAAGCTGCACCCATTTCTTCATGTAAGTAAGGATAAATATGATAATCAGAGCTGATTTCAGCAGAAAGGTTCTCTTTGGCTTGCTGAACTTCTGTCCAATCCAGACTGCCAGTAATATGGATAATTTGCATTTGAGGTAGTAAATCCGGGAGAATAGGAATTAAAGCTCGATTTATGGAGCGTGCACCTTTACTTCCGCCAAAACAAAGTAAAACAGTTTTTTTTGAGTGTAGATTAAGTAAATTAAATGCTTTATTTCTATCCCAGGATTTCAAATCTGCTCGGGTAGGGTAACCGGTTACCACAAGTTTATTAGGGTTTTTAAAATATTCTTTGGACTGAGGGGCTGAAATAGCAATTTTATCTGCAAAACCAGACAAGAACTTGAGGGCTAAACCGGGTTCAATATCGGGAATATATAAAATTGATTTTTTTCCAAATCCAGCAACCGCCATTGGTGCAGCGACATATCCGCCAGTAAATAGTAAGACATCGGGTTTAAATTCTCGAAGGATTTTCCGGGATGCGAAAAAGCCTTTGACCAACTTTAAGATGTTCCCAGGTAAAGTGCGTAATCCGACACCGTGAACACCGGCTGCCGGAATTTCAGCGTAAGGAATCGATTCTCTTTTGATTAATTCGGCCTCAAGACCACCCTGGCCGCCAACCCATAAGATATCGTCCAACTTATCTGTGAGTGCTTGAAGAACTGCGAGCGCGGGATATACTCCGCCCCCGGTCCCTCCAGCGCATATCAACAACCGCACTATTGGAACTCCTTTCTTTTATTTTTGAAACCTGATTAACTCGAGAAACGCTTAATACAAAACCTAGGCCAGTCATAATAGAAATTAGGCTGGAACCACCTTTACTGAAAAATGGCAGTGTGTTACCACCAATGGGGATTAGGTTAATTAAACTGGCAATATTGATAAAAGCCTCCGCTACAATCCAGAAGGTTATACCGGCTGCAATTAATTGGCCGCTTAAGTCTGAACTGGCTAAAGAAATTTTTATGCCGCGCCAAAGGAGCATGGTAAATAAAGCCAAAACAATCAAACAACCAATTAATCCTAATTCCTCGGCAATAATTGTGAAAATTGTATCCGTCTGGCCGACTTCAAGTCCGGTAAATTTCACCTGACCTTGACCGATCCCTACCCCAAAAATACCGCCATTAACAATCGATTCAAAAGTACGTTGTACCTGGCTGATTGCTTCACCGGGGTCTCGCCAGCCATTGCGGAATTGCTCCCAACGAATAGCACCAGTACCGGTAAAGCGAATTACTAGGGCAAACATGCCAGTTCCAATCAAAGCAATAATGATCACCTGCCACCAGTCGATATGGGCTAAAAACAAAAGAATTCCGGTGATGATAACAATGGTGATTAAGGCACTAAAATCTGGTTCCATATAAATTAATACACTGATAAAACCCAAAACGGAGCCGAGGGGGAGTGCCCACAAACTGATTTTTTGTAAATATTCACCTTTGGTTTTTAACCAAAACGCAAGGTATAGAATCAAAATCACCTTGGTAATTTCTGATGGCTGAACACGCCCGTTTAAAAATGTACGAGTAGCACCAAAACGTTCTTCTCCAACGAGCAGCACCAAGATCAAAGCAAATACAGCTAATGCCAACAGATAAAAAATGAAAGGTTGTAATTTTCGGTAGTCAATTATGGAAATGAAGAAGGCAACAAATAATCCCAATAAAGCCCAGCGGCCTTGTTCTAAAACGTCTTCAATTGGATGATAACCATACTGAATACCAACGGGCATACTTGCGGAATAAAGCACAACCAATCCAAAGATCAAAAGTGCAATAATTGTTAATAACAATGGGATATCTAATCCGATAAAAAGATCTCGAAATGAAAAATTCTGTTTTACTGAAGTTTGTGCACCCATTCTCTGTACCTCTCTCCACGTTCAGCAAAATCTATAAATTCATCGTAACTGGTTCCACCGGGGGATAATAAAACAACCTGCCCAGGTTTTGTGATACGACTGGCAGCATGAACAGCATCGATCATTTTTTTACAACACGTGATGCTGTAAGGCCGTTCTGAACTTGAATCTATATATAATGCTTGTCTAATTTTTTCTGCGGCATGACCAAAAATTACAACATGATCAACTTTTTGGTGCACCAATTGTGCCAATTTATCCCATGGCAAATTTTTATCTTTTCCGCCTAATAATAAGATGATGGGTTCATCAAAAGCTTGAATGGCTGCTATCGTTCTTTCCGGTGCAGTTGCAATTGAATCGTTATACCATTTTGCACCATTCCATGTGCGCACAAATTCCAACCGGTGTTCAACCCCTTTAAAGCTGAGTATTGCTGTGCGCATAACCTCGGCAGAAAAACCGATGGCTTGGGAAATGGCACAGACGGATAAAATATTCATTATATTATGCTCGCCACGCAGCTTAATTTCTGATTTATTACAAATATCAGTTTGTTTTCCGTCCATTTGGATATACAGTTGATTGTTTTTTAAAAAAGCACCATTCATGCTAGGTGACAATGGGTGAATACTAAAACTATGCAGTTCCCCTTTTACTTTATCCTTTAAATTCCAAGCACCTTCATCATCTTGATTCAGGATAGCAATATCCTTATGAGTCTGATAATCGAGGATATGGGCCTTCGCAGCAGTGTAGGCTTCCAGGGTGCCATGCCGGTCAAGATGATTGGGTGTGATATTGGTAATGGCGGCAATATGAGGAGAAATTGTCATTTGATCCAATTGAAAACTTGAAAGTTCAAGGATGACCAGATCATCTTTTTTGATTTTCTCTACCAGATCGATTAATGGTTTACCAATATTTCCTCCTACCCAGGCTGTATGTTTAGGGCTGAGTGCTAATTTGGCTATTTCTCCAACCAAAGATGTTGTGGTCGTTTTTCCTGCGGAGCCAGTAATTCCAATAACAGGACAGGGAACGATTTCCATAAAGATTTGTGTATCGTTGGTTATCGGAATGTTTCTTTTGCCAGCTTCGATCAAAATTGGTAAATCTAAGGGTACCCCTCCGGAAACAGAAATTAAATCGATATTATCCAAAAGTGAAATAGGATGGCCGCCCAATGACCAATAAACTGGTAGATTTTCGAGTGCGGCAATGGATGACTGTAATTGGTCTGACGTGCGGTTATCATTTATGGTTACTTTTGCTCCTTGTCGAACCAAGTAACGAGATAAAGCTAACCCTTGTCGGGCTGCACCAATGATGAGAATGTGTTTATCAGACCAATTCATAATTACACCAGTGTGATTGAAATACCAATGATGGATGCGATTAGACTGACCAACCAGAAGCGCTGAACAACCTGGGTTTCACTCCATCCGCTTAATTCAAAATGATGGTGGAGCGGTGACATTTTGAATAGGCGGCGGCCGCCAGTCATTTTAAAAAAAAATACCTGCAACATAACACTTAAGGTTTCACTAACAGGGATAATGGCGATAATGGGCAAAAGAAGCCATTGCCCTGTCATTAGTGATACGACCCCCATCGTTGCTCCTAATGCTAAAGAACCCGTATCTCCCATAAATAATTGAGCAGGGTGGACATTAAACCACAAGAACCCAAACAACCCGCCCACCAGGGTGAAGCAAAATCGGGCTAGAAAGATTTGACCTTGCAAAAGGGCAATGCCCCCAAAAGCAATAAAACATGTAGCGGAGATTAATCCTGCCAAACCATCAAGACCGTCCGTCAGGTTGACTGCATTGGACATACCGACAATGATAAATACTGCAATCGGAATATAAAAAATTCCGAGCGATATTTCCCCATTAAAACCTGGCCAAAACATTTCTGGCACATCCAAAATATATTTTAATGTCAGGCTGATGAATACTGCGATCACAACCTGGAGAAAGAATTTTGTTCTGGCGCGCATTCCCAAACCGGTACGAGCACCACGAATGCCTTCCCAATCATCCAACATACCCAGGGCAGCGTAGATAAACAGCGTGCCCAACGGAACTAAAACCGACCGGCCTAATACGTTTAATCCGAGTAGGGATGCTGCGTTTAATAATAAGGTTAATAAAATAACGGGTGCGATAATCATCACACCACCCATTGTGGGGGTACCCATTTTACTGATATGAGAATCGGGTCCTTCCACCCGGATCAATTTTCCAATTTTAAAATGTTTTAGGATTCGTAATAATGGTGGACCCCAAATAACGGTCATCATAAAACTAATCCCACTTAAGGCTAATGCCAAGGGAGTTTCGTTCATTCGGTTACCTCCAATGCAGCGACAATGCGTTCCATGTGTAAACCATGTGATCCTTTGATGAGGACAACATCGTTGGTTTTTAGTGTGCCTTTTAATAAGTTGATTGCAGTGGGTACATCAGGAACCCAGGAAATTGCTTCTTTCGACAAACCGGCGTTTTGGGCAGCTTGGGCAATTATTTTTGCTCGCTCTCCAACCGTGATTAATCGGTTTGTTATTTGCGCAGCACGGACACCAACCATTTCGTGTCCTTGTGCTTCGTATTGGCCTAATTCTAACATTTCACCCAAAACTGCGCACTTATTTCCTTGCAATTCGCTTAATAAATTCAAGGCTGCTAACATGGAATCTGGTGAAGCATTATAGGTATCATCCAGAATTAACGCACCACTTTTTGTCGTCACAGCAGCTAATCGAAGTTGAGTATGGCCTTTTTGTAATCCGCGGATGATCTCTTGCCAGGTTAACCCTTCGACCAACCCAACGGCGGCAGCTCGAAGTGCAGTATGAACGGAATGGCGCCCGATCAGAGGTACACGGACATACAAAATTTCCTTTCGATAATGTAACCGGAACCGAATTCCTTGTAAACCTAATCCTTCAATTTGATCCGCCCAAAGATCCGCTTTTTGATCCAATCCGTAGGTGAAAATGCGGGCGTTTGTTTTATGAGCCATTGCTGCTACAAACGGATCATCTAAATTTAGGATGGCAACACCGGTTTGTGGAAGGCTTTCTACCAATTCTGCCTTTCCCCGAGCAATAGCCTCCTGAGAGCCAGCACGTTCAGCATGCACTGTGCCTACATTAGTGATGACACCTATCTCCGGACTGGCGATTTCACACAAGAATTTTATTTCACCGGGAACATAAAAACCCATTTCCAATACGGCTCTTTGATGTGATTCTTCAAGACGGAGCACGGTAAGTGGTAAACCAATTTCGTTATTTAGGTTTCCGATGTTTTTTAATGTAAAAAATCTTTGACCGAGTACTTCAGCGATCAGTTCTTTGGTTGTAGATTTTCCTACAGATCCGGTGATACCAATTACTTTGACATCTAATTTATGTCTCCAAAACTTTGCAATCTCTTGTAATGCTTTTAACGAATCGGTTACCCACAAACAAATTGGGGCAGAAAAATCCGGTAGGGTTTCAGGAAGTTGACCATTTCTGATGTCAATGGTTTCAAATTGATCACGGGTATCCTTTTGCACCAAAGCAATGATGGCACCTCGATTGAAGGCTTCTTGGATATAGTCATGGCCGTCTACATTTTCACCAGGTAAAGCGACAAACATAGCCGAGGGCACAACTTGTCGTGAATCGATACAAGTTTCACGAATAGTGATCGGGGTTTGTATTTTTTGGTGGGTAAGTGCTTCGAAAACATCGGCCAGGTTCAGCATAAAATCCTCTATTGGTTTGCCATTTGCATACGAATTTCATCAGGCGGAATATCTAATAAAATCACTAATTCTTCCACTACGTCTCGAAAAACAGGGGCTGCAACTACAGAACTCCAAATACTGGTGGTTGGTTTTTCTAACCAAACGTAAACAATGAATTCCGGATCATCTGTTGGTCCCCACCCTACGAAGGAAGCGTTCGTAAGATTTTCGGTATAACCACCCAGGGTTGGAATTTCAGCGGTGCCTGTTTTACCAGCAACCCGATATCCATCAACCAATGCGTCGGATGATTCAACTTCCAATGAAATGGATAACATTTCGGTCATTGTTTTTGCAGTTTCAGGTTTGATGGGTGTCGAAACGATCATGGGATTAAAATATCGAATTTTATCACCCTGAATGATGGCTTTTTGAACATGGGGAGCCATTATGCGGCCTTCATTGGCTAGTGCGGAAATTGAGCTGATCATGCGGATTGGAGTAACCGCAACACCCTGACCAAAGGATTGGTAAGCCAACATTCGTTCGTCCCATTTAGGAGCATTAAAATCTGAACCAAATGGGGTGGGATTTTGAGGAGAAAGTAATGGGTAATTTCTTTCTCCGTTTAGGTCAATATTTGTTTTCCGATCGATATTAAATGCATTTAGATAACTATAAAAACCAGGGATGTCCAACATTTTTGCAACAGATGCTAAACAAACGTTTAATGAGTGCTGCATACAAGTTGTCATCGTTTGGGGACCCCAGGCGCCATAATCCCAGTTTTGAACTGGTGCACCGTATATTTCCACATAACCAGTATCAATAAACGGTGTGTCGGGCGTTACGACCCCGGCATCAATCGCTGCTGCCATTGTGATTACTTTAAAAACAGAACCGGGTTCATAGGTTTGCATAATAGCGCGGTTAAATGGGGTTTGAATGGTTTCTCCATTTACATTTAATTCCGGATAAGCACTTAAAATTAAATTTGCAGGTAAGTTCAAATCTGCACGGGGTGTAGTAGCCATTGATAAAATTTCACCATTACGCGGATCCATGACAATGATCGTGCCGGAGGCAGCGCCGTTATTCTCTACAGCGGCATCCAGGATTTTTTCGGTGCGGGATTGAATTTCCCGATCAATCGTCAGCATCACACTAGCCCCATGAGGAATTTCAGGAATAATAATGGGGTCGTAAGGTGCCATATAGATTTCTGTTTTTTGTGATGGGGTAGCCAGCATGTTTTCAAAATATTCTTCAACCCCGTAATACCCTTCCGAAGCATAAAAACCAAGGACATTGGCTGCCAACGATCCCTCGGGATACCGCCTGGTCAGACGCCCATTCCACGCAATTGACTTGTAAATTTCTTTGTCTTCTCTGGCTTCGATAATTTTTTCAATCATTTCTTTTGGGGCGTCTTTATAAATGGTAGAAAAAACGGCCAATTGTTTGTCATATGGAATATTAATTCGATTGTAAATATCATTTACGTTAAGTTCAGTTAAAGAACTTAAAAAATTGGCTAAATCCCATTTTTCTTCTTCGGTTGCATCGACAAGGTGGATCAAATCGACACCGATCTCATAAACTTCCACATTGCCAGCCAGCAGGTTTCCCCACCGGTCATAAATATTTCCACGAACCGCTTCCAGATCTTTTTGTTTTATCGATGATCGTTCATTAATTGATCTTCCTAAATCCTTTAGGGCGATTTGAATATACATAATCCTTGAAAAGATTAATACAGTCATCAAACAAAACAATATGGCTAACATATATACTCGAGGGTTTTTTTGATTTGACATTATTTACCCCCTCTTTCTAAATAGAACAAGGTGCCTGAAAAAGCCAAATCCCAAATAGATTGAACATATTGAGGATCAATCTGTTTATCATCAACTTTGTTAAAGGTTGATTGATAATAATTGATTTCAGGTTCCTTATTCAGGTACTCGTTAATAAAAAGGTACTCAATATCCGCATTGGTGGCTGGGCGAAAACCCAATTCTTCCGCCCTTTTTTGCATCACTGCGGCGGAAGTAATGATGGCTAGTTGGGTGCGATTATTATTAATCTCACGCAATAATAATTCGCGTTCCGCTTCCATTAAACGAATTTCGACCCCGGCTTTCGCTGCTTGGGTTGTAACATTTAGGTGCAAGACAATCGAAATAATGGAAATGATCAGAACCAAAAGAATACGGCCTACCCATTGAATTTGGATACGCCACGGTTTTTGTTTGTAAGCTTGTTTTAGTCGATCTTTCATAATTTACCTACTAAAGTTAGATTCTTAATCAAAAATCTTGCAACTGTCATGCCATTGTCAGCTTTTTCGCTATTCTTAATTTTGCGCTGCGAGCGCGGGGATTATTTTCTTTTTCCTTTTCACTTGGTTCAATTGGTTTTTTATTGATTAATTGAATGCTTGCTTTGTGACCACAAGTACAAATTGGTTGTTTTGGGGGGCAAATACAATCGGTACTTTCTTGACGAAAAATTGTTTTAACCAGACGGTCTTCTAATGAATGAAAGGAGATGATGGCAAGATGTCCTCCTGGTCTTAACAAATGGATTGCCCCCGGAATGCTTGTTTCAATGGTTTTTAATTCTTCGTTTACGGCAATTCGAATGGCCTGGAATGTGCGTGTGGCTGGATGAGGAGAATTTGCTTTGCGTGGACTTGTTTTTTCGATCAACTCTGCTAGTTCCTTCGTGGAATTAATCGGCCGGTTTTCATAAATCCTATGAGCGATTTTTCTGGAGAGTCGGTCTTCTCCATATTTCCAAATGATTTCGGCCAATTCGGTTTCGCTAATGGTGTTGATTAACTGTGCAGCGTTTTTGCCAGTTTCATCACCAAAGCGCATATCCAGCGGACCATCAAACCTGAATGAAAAACCTCGTTCGGGCGTATCTAGTTGCATGGAAGATACACCTAAATCCATAACGATTCCGTCTACATAATCCCATCCCAGTTGCTGGGTTTCTTCTCGCATATATTGATAGGAACGTTTTCGCAGGAAAACACGGTCTGAAAATACAGAAAGGCGCTGGCTTGCAATATCCAGCGCCTGTGGGTCGAGGTCTAAACCGAGCAAATGTCCACCGGGCAAAGCTGCGTTTAGAATACCCCAGGCGTGTCCCCCGGCTCCAACGGTGGCATCAATATAATATCCATCAGGCTGCGGGGATAAAGCGTCAATAATCTCTTGGTAAAGTACTGATTGGTGAGGAGTGGGGGTAGTGTTATTCATGGTAAGTATTATAATGAAAGATCTAACGTTTCATAACGCTGTGCGTTTGTTTCACCGTTAAAGAGTGCTTCGGATTGTGGTGCCCATGTTTCCGGATTCCATATTTCAAAGTAACCGCCAACGCCGATCACAGTAGCCTGACTCTCAAGGTTGATCCGGTCACGAAGATATTGTGGTAGTAAAATTCGACCAGCTTTATCAACCTCAACCTGAACAGCTTGTGAGAACATTAACCGCCGCAAAGAACGCGCATTTTCATTGGTGATGCTCATGGCATTAATTCGTTCATATAAACTGTTAAAAATGTCAGCGGTGAGAACCATAAGGTTGTTATCGAAACCAACAGTAACGAAAGCACCATCAACCAGCAACTCTCGAAATTTTACCGGAATGGTCATTCTGCCTTTTGTATCGATTGTGTGTTCGTACTGTCCAAGGAACATAAGTTCTAATACTCCATTAACGGCGGAACGCCGGTTACCCGGCGCTCCACTTTCTCCCACTTATCTCCACAATTAAACACATTTTAGCTGAAAATGAACCAAGATGCAAGTACTTTTTGGACAATTGGGTATACAAAATTGAAAACCGACTAATTTTATCGACTTTCTGAACGTTTATTAGATAAAAAATTACCTTAATATCCCTTTTCTGAAAAAGGTTTTCATACGTAACAAAAAATATGGCGGATTTAAACCATTCCAAAAAACAAAACTTGTTTAATTCCGCTCACTATTTTTCTAATGATCGAATAAAAAAATTTTTCAATTATTGCTAACAGTATAAAACCCGGTTTTTATAAATTTAAATACCGCAATGGAAAATCTTTTGATGTGGTTTGGTCTTATATCGGCAGTTTAATCACAAACTGACTTCCATCATCTGGTTGACTGGTTACCGTTATATTTCCTTTATGCTGTTTAATGATTTCCTTTGTGATAGATAAACCCAAACCTATCCCACGGAACAATTGATTTCCGATTTTTTCCTGGTGGTAAAAACGATCAAAAATATAGGGTAAATCTTTTTCTTCAATACCGACTCCAAAATCTCGGAAAATTATTTGAATAAAATCCTCTGTTTGTTTTACCGTCACGATTACATCGCCACCATTTGGGCTAAACTTGATTGCATTTTCCAGGATAGCAACAAAGGCACGTTCCAAACTAGGAGGATCGGCACTAATTATGGGTAAATCAGGGGCGATTTTTAACGAAATACCAACTCGATTTCGTTTGGCATGATTTCGCTGCGATTCAACCGCTGATGCTATTACGGTACCCAAATCGGTTTCCCGAAATTCGGGAAGAATAAGATCCAATTCTTGAAGGAAAAGGATGTTATTTGTTAAGGTAATAATTTCTTTCATATTCCGTTCAACAGTTTCGATTGCAGATTGTAAACCTTCACCTTTTAGCATTCCGGTCCGGATGATTTGTAAGTAACCGGTGGCTGCCATTAATGGTGTTCGAAATTCATGGGCGATGGTTGTTAAAAATTCGCGGCGGGCTAAATCTTGTTCTGCTAATTTTTGATATGCGTCTGCAACCTCTTTTGCTTTAACCCGTAAATCTTCAATAGCCATTTCATCATTCTCTCTCAAGCGGCGTGATACTTCTCGGATGACTGCTATCGAAACGGTATTAAACGATTCGAGGAAATTGGTAAAAGTTTCTTTTGAAATTTCCATAACCGTTGTTTCGGTCACCGTAGTGACTGTCGCAGCTCGAGGGGCATCATGAATAATTGCCATTTCTCCAAAAAAATCGCCTGGATTGAGATGCTTAAGAAACCTTTCTTCCTGGTCATTAAAGTTTTTGGTAACTGCTACCTGGCCTTTTAGAACAATATAAAATGTGGATTCATAAGCACCCTCTATGCATAATGCGGTTTTAGGCGGGAAAGTTTTTGTTCGTCCTGCATTGATCATTTGATCCGCATCTTCTGAGGCTAATCCGGGAAATGCTGTTTGAATTATATTTTTTAGTGTTTGTTTATCGACCATTATTTTTTCCTTCCATAGAAAGGGGATGAAATTGCCAAGTTTTTTGAGTAGAAATTAATTCTTAAAAATGATAGGGAGGCGGCTATCAAATTGTGGTGAAAATCTGATATTCATTAGGATTGGGTCAGCTGGTGTTTCTTCCCAAAGTGATTTAAGTACTACCCCGTCATAACCGCCATAATTTTCCAAAAAGTCTATATATTCTTTTGAAGCTACCTGATAATATAACCGCACAATTACGGATTCTGTGTCTGCCGGCAGATCATATTCAGTTATATCCCAGTTTTGATTATCTGCGTACACCGCGCCAACAGGATTTAAACCGATAGCTGCATATTCAGCCTGTGTTACTCCTTTTGGTGGAATGCGATTATCTTTTAAGATGGTGTTGTTTAAAATAAAATGGAATGTTGGACCGGATGTTAAGCCAATTGATTGAGAAAGTTCCGCTGTGAGGCCCTGTTTTGCTTCGTAAACTTTTAGGTCTGCGTCTTCAATCAAAGTGTGATTATTCCAATCATATTTTCCCGATTCATAAAGAATATTGCCAGCGTGATCCTTAGCGACGATATTGATCCAAATCCGTCTTCCTTCTGGATATCCGGTTGGTAATTTATGTCCCGTAAGATTTGTTACAGTTACTCGTGCAGTTTTATTTCCAATACCATCTTCCACAGTGACATCGAGTGTGGCGGACTTTTTAACAAAGTTATTTGCTCCGGTAATTGTATTATTTAACGCATTCTCATCTGAAAGGGCAGATAATCGCCAATTTGGATTTAATAATAACTGTGGTACCCAACTATTTGCCCCAAAAAAACTGTGTTCGGCGATACATTCCCCATTTTGGCAGTTTCGGTAAGGTGGATTAAAAGCACTTTGGGCAGCATACCCACTGGTGCGCTGCATATGGCAATCTTGGCATGAACGAACCGTCTGATCCGGTAGCCCGTAACCGAAAGGTGCGCTGACCACACCATGATCTGCGAAGTCGCTGGCTGCCCATTCATCAAAGGTGCGTTCAATTGGAAATAGAGCACCCTTTGAAAAATCTGAAGCAGGTGCATCCATAGTGTTAGGCCAATATTGGTTACGGCCCACATCCCAAGAAAGGAGTGGATTATCCACATTGTGGCAGGAACCGCACAAACTTGCTTCTTTCCAGGCATTCATCCTTTGGCTGAGGAAATCTGTTTGATAAGCCGTGTGATAAGAAAAATCATCTGGGAGATTAAATGGACCTCTTCTACGATCTAATTGATCAATAATGATCATCGCACTTCCGCGATGATCCGTTGGAGGTGTGTTTTCCAAATTATTCCGAATTTGTTCATCAATTGTACTTGCTTCGTCACTTGCCGATGCAATCACATCTACCATACGATGGCATAATTGGCAGCTCACACCGTTACGAATATCTTGAGAGGTCAAGGTGCTGCCATCGGATGGATTACTTCTTCCTCCATACCAGCCATTGGGAGTATGACAGCGAAGGCAGTATTCACCCGAGTTTGGAACGTAAGCATTCGCATTATATATCGCCGCCCAGGTAAGTGGGTCTCGTCCAGCCTGACTCATCATGGATCCCCGCCAAAGATCGTATATCGGAGAAGAATGGCAAGTTTGACAATCCACGGAATCGATCAGCGATTCTTGAAGCAGTGGCTGTGTTCCGGGAAGAATAAAATCGTTGGGTGTGGAATTAAACACTGGCCGGGGAACAGAGGTGACAGAATGATCCTGCACAGTCGAGAACTCTGATCCGGAAATCGTGATTAGATTTACAATCGATCCACCCGCATTGGTTTTGATGCGGGCCTGGTATTGGATGGGCACTGTTGATTCCTGGCCTATAGAGCCTGACCAGGTTAACTGTGTTGGTTGGGAATCGTTAATTGTCCCACTTGTGGCAATCATCGTGCCCGGAAGGTAATCTAATTTTTCAGGGATGGGATTTACCAATATAGCCGTAGAATTTAAGGCTACCCCGCTGTTGGTTATATTTATTGTAAAGGTTAACACTTCATCGGGATCAGCTTGTTGTTTATCTACTGAAATTGAACTCTCATCTAAATTGGGTGGTGAGAGACTTTCACCGCTTAATTGGCGGATACTTCCACTGTAATCCACTACATACAATTCTCCGTTTTCATCTTCCCCAAAGGCACTGATTAAAAAGCCGGGTGAAAGTTCGAGTGTTTGTATCCAGTTTCCATTGTTATTTTGTAAACTAAAAATTTTTCCATTGACATAGTCTGCAAAAAAATATAACCCTTGTAAACCGGGATTTAAGGAACCGCGGTAAACAAAACCACCTGTAATTGATCTGCCAACCGTATGGTCGTATTCGGTGATAGGAGCAGTTAAGGTTGCTAAATAGGACGGAGAATCGCAAGGGGGATCTGTATTATAACTATGGGTGCCTTCCATACAGCGCCAACCAAAGTTGGTGCCGCCAGGAGTACCGTTGGGGAGAAAATCGATTTCTTCCCAGCTGTTTTGACCAACGTCTCCGATATATAAATCACCGGTCAGGCGGTCAAAACTAAAGCGCCATGGGTTGCGTAAACCCCAAGCCCAAATTCTTGGATCTGCACCTGGTGTATTAATATAAGGGTTACTAGGTGGAATAGCGTATAACACACCTTGGTTAACATCTATCCTTAACAACTTACCTAACGGCGTATTTAAGTTTTGGGCATTATTCTGAGGATCCCCGCCACTTCCGCCGTCACCCATGCCAATATAAAGATACCCATCGGGACCAAATAAAAGTTGGCCTCCGTTATGGTTACTGTAAGGTTGATTAATTTTAAATAAGATCTGTTCTGAGTTCTCATCAGCGATATTAGGATTTGTACTGACCTGGAATCGGGAGATTGTCGTATTTCCGTCATTATCGGTGTAATCCAAATAAAAATATCCATTGGCTGCATATTGGGGGTGAAATGCCAACCCCAAAAGACCCCGTTCTCCTCCGCTTAAAACCCGTGGGTCAATATTTAAAAATGTCGTGATCGAACGGTCCGGATGGATGATCTTTATTAATCCTGTTTGTTCAACAACAAATAATCTTTGGCTGTTATCACCGGCGTGAGTAACTTGAACAGGCTGTGTGAAACCTGAAGCAATCACCGTGTCGACATTTATATTGATTTCACGAATATCCGAAGGGGTTTGGGCATAAGTAGGTAATGCTATGATAAAACTAAGAGCAAAGAGCCCAATAAGGATTTTTATGGTTTTATTCATTTCAACCTGCTAGGTAACTCATATGTTAAGATACTACCCATATTTGACTTTTATTTCCAGTGTTTTTTCAATATTGTTAATCCAAACGGTATAATAATGAATGATGAATAGAGGAGAAATTTATGGAAAAATATTCGGGTTGTATATTAATTCCTGCCTATAATGAAGAAAAACATATATCTGATCTCATACAAAAAATAGGCGGAATTTTACCGATAATAGTTGTTGACGATGGGTCAACAGATAATACAGTAAAAATTGCGACAAATGCCGGAACCAGAGTTTTTCGTCAAGAAGTGAATCAAGGTAAGGGCGCGGCTTTGGTTCGAGGATTTAAAGAAGCACTCCGGTTGGGTTACGATTATGTCATTACTTTGGATGCTGATGGGCAGCACGACCCTGCTGAACTTTACAAGTTTATTGATCTTTATGAAAAAAATAAAATCGACTTAATCATTGGCTTTCGTGATTTTAAACAAATGCCTTGGGTGCGGCGAATATCAAATACAATGGGTACATATGCTTTTTCCTGGGCAATGGGGCAAAAAATTCAAGACAACCAATCAGGTTATCGATTAATGAGTGCGCGTTTAATGGACTTGGTTTTGGACAGCAGTGAATTGGGTTTTCATTTTGAGGTTGAGGTCATCGTTCGCTGTTTGAAGGCCGGGTATTCATTGGCTTGGGTGCCGATTCGAACGATTTATGCTGATGAAACAAGCCATATTCGACCATTACAGCATTTGTTTCATTTTTCCAGAATGGTGTTACAAACCAGAAAAAAAATGCGCTCTTAGGATAAATCGCTGATCTACCAAAGAAATTGATCAAATAGTATGGTTGCAAAGAATCAAACCATAGAAAATATTGACAAAATGGAAAATATTTTCTATTATTAAATTGTTAAATAAAAATCGACTCTGAAAGGACAATCATGAACATCTCGGATGGTTTTGTGGCTCAGTTTGGGTATAATTTACACGCGTTTGAGCGCCTTATTCATGGAATTACTCATGAAGAGAGTATCGCCCCTCCACTTTATGGGGATAATAATTTCAATTGGATTGTGGGGCATCTGGTTGAATCGAGAAATGAATTGTTAGAGGTAGTGGGCCTGGCACCTATCTGGACTGCAAAGATACAAATGAAGTATCAAACAGGTTCAGAACCAGTCTCTGAGTTAATAAATCCGGGTGAGGATTTTGACCGGTTAACGGCTGATTTTATCGCAACCCAAGAATTATTAGTGGTGAAAATTGCGGAAATGTCGGAAGAGGAATTAAACCAGGTGATTGGTGATGGCGAAGAGAAAAATACAATTGCAGCGACCATAAATGGTTATCTCTGGCATGAAACTTATCATATTGGACAGCTCGAATTATTAAGACCAATGCTCGGAAAAACTGACAAGATATTTTAATTTCGATCAACTTAATTAAAAATTTGGGTAGACGAATATTCTGCAGAGTAAATAAACTCTGCAGAATATTCGCACAATGTAAGACTTAATTGAAAACGGGAACCCGACCAGGTATATTTCTTCAGTTATAAAGATTATTGATCAATTGCCAATCCGATTTAATTAATCAACGGTTAAAGTTTTACTTAAATTTCGAGGGAAATCGGGATCAAATCCACGCGCGACTGCCATGTGATATGACAGGAGTTGTAATGGTATCGTTTGCAGAATTGAAGCTATTTCCGGTTGGGGAAAATCGCAAACGATGAGGTGATTGGCATTTGAATTTAATCGGTTATCATCCGGGCCAATTGCGATTGCAAAACCACCACGGCATGTTACTTCATTAATACCTGAAATAATGATGGGAATGTCTTCTTTTACGGTGGAGAACAGGACAGGGTAGTTCTTTGTTACCGCTGCTAATGGTCCATGTTTAAATTCAGTGGATAACATGCCTTCACAGTGTGCATAAGTGATTTCTTTTAATTTCAATGCACCTTCTAATGCGATGGGGTAAGTGAGACCATATCCAAGGCTGTAAAGATCTTGCCATGGGTTAACAAAGGGAATGATTTCCGGAATCATTACTTCGGATTGTTGGATAACGGTTTCCATTGCAGCAGGCAACTTGCGGATATCATCCAATTCAATCCCAGCCAAACGATAGGCCAGATATAAAAAGGCGACTAATTGATTGGTAAAGGTTTTTGTGGCAGGGACACTGATCTCATAACCACAACCTAATGGCAGCCAGTGATCAGTAATTTTCGTGAGGGTCGTACCAACAACGTTGACCAGGCAAATGGTTTTCATACCCTGGTTTTTCGCAATCTCTACTGCGTTTAACACATCTTTGGTTTCACCGCTCTGGCTCACAAAGATCCCAACATCTTCCTTAGAAATACTTTGCCCATATTGGGCGATAAACTGTGGTGCTGCCACGGGGAAAACTGCTTTTTTGGCTAACCGATTGAAAAATACTGCTCCACTAATGCAAGCATGATAACTTGTTCCGCAGCCTATAAAATAAATATTACGCGCGTCAGATAATTTTTGAAGAATCTGGTGCATATCACTCAAGTTGTCATATAGATGTAAAAGTTCTTCAGCAACTTTCGGTTGTTCGTGGATTTCCTTCAACATGAAATGTTCATATCCACCCTTTTGAGCAACTTCCATGGTTTCAATAACGGTCTCACTGGGGCGGGTTACTTCGACACCATCCAAGACGCGGAAAAGTTTTACCTCGTTGGCTGAAAATTCGACAATTTCCCCATCATTTAAAAATACTATTTCTCGAGTTAAGGGCAAAATCGAGGGTAAATCAGATGAGATACACGTGAAATCTTCACCGATTCCCGCGACTAACCCCGAACCTTTTTTAAAAGCATACAGCCGATCTTCACTGGCTTTTCCTATCACAAATGCATAATCGCCTTCAAGAATGTTGTAAGCTTTTCTGATGGCATCCAGCATGGAATCACCTTGGTTAATAAAACGTTCCACCGCATGCACACAGCTTTCTCCATCGTTTGATGAGCGGACGGTCATACCTTCATTGATGAATTCCTGGCGGAGCTGTGTATTGTTTACCACATTGCCATTATGAGCTCCGACCATTAAGCCTTCTGAATCCAGATGTGGTTGGGAGTTGACCAATGATGGTTCACCAAAGGTAGCCCAACGCAGTTGAAGGATGCCTCGTTTTCCGGTCATTTCCTCAAAATGATATTTTTCAGCCACAGCACTGACTTTGCCGGCATCTTTTCGCAGGTCAATTTCACCTTTTTCATTAATGGTTGCAATTCCTACTGAATCATAACCCCGATAAGATAAACGGTGACCAGCAGCCGTTAATAATTTTCCCAATTCTTCTTCCTGTTTGGTGACAATACCAAAAATACCGCACATGCAGGTGCTCCTTATGATCGTTAATATGATTTATTATAATTCTGTCTATTATTTTAAAACCAATGTTGAATGTCATTTAACGGGAATCTTCTTGTGATTATTTCCCGGATGCATTTCCCTTGGTTTGTGTGTAGTTAAGCAATTTATAAAATGACAGGTCGTGTTATTTTGGCCGAGCGATAATGACAAGCCGGTCTGCTTTATCATCACGATAAAGGATTACTGCTAATGAGGGTTGGGTATCAATCATTGTATCGCGCACGTTATCATATTCAACAGTTTTTATCTCCTCAACATAAAATGAATTAACCTCATTATTGTTGAGGAAAAGCCGTATTTCATCTCCATTTTCCAAAGAGAGTACCACTGCTTCTGCTTGTTTTGACCAAGGAATGGCCACCACTCGCCGAATAGTGGTTCCCGCTAACCACTCAGCCCCTTCCGGTTCCCATTTGCCAATTGAACCACTTTGTTGAATTTGCCCTTGTTTTAAGAAAAAGAACCAACCGCCAGGTAACTGTAACCCAGTGGGATAAATTTCCATATCACTCATCACTTCCAGCGTTTCGGGTGGGGTGGCGTTACGATCACGATTTAGGTTCCATTCAAAAGCAACCATAGAAATCGCAACCAAAACCGTTATGCTGATGATTACGGATAAAAACATCAATATTTTTTCAGCAGTTGAAAGAGTTTGAATCCAATTTTTAAACCCCATCCATTTTTTAGCAAACCAAGATTTATTTTCTTCTGTGTCTTCATTTTCCGTAGTCCACGGGGATTGTTCAAACTCTTCAATAAACGATTGTCGAAGTGTATTTAAATTTTCTTCCTCTTCTATTTTGTTTGCTGGTTCACTTGTTATTTCATCAATTGGTAATTCACTAAGATCAAGGTTGTTTAACTGATCTTCCGCTGACATCATATCTTCAAAGGTAGGCGTTTCTTTATTGATTGGGCTGCCTGCATTTAATAATTGTTGTTTGTCAGGAGCAGAAGTTGTTGTCTCTTCGGTAGCTTTAAATACTTGTTCCCATTTTTCACGAGACAGGGAATTTTCATCATCAAAAAACTCGGTGTATTCATCTTCTAGTGATAATGGTTTTGTACGGGTGGTGTTTTGTGTTTCTTGTTCGGGGAACATTTCCTCTAAACGGGAAATAAAGTCATCATCACTTTCGTTTTCATCATAACTTTCAAATGGGTTAGAGGCTTCGTTTGCATGGTCAATTTCATTTTCGATATCCTTTACCATTAAATCATCCATTAAAAATATTTCTTTTGGTTTTGGTATATCGTCAAAATCACCTAATTCATCGATATCATCTCTTAAAGAAGCGGTAACTTTTTCCATAAAATCTTCATTATTTATATCCGGCAGCGGTTTAGTCTTGGATGGGTCCACAGAATCATTCACCGGAGTTTCTTCTAATGGATCAGACTGGAAAGCATTTCTTGGTATGGTAGGAGATTGACTAAATCCTGTTGGATCAAATTCAGCGTTGATTTTATCTTCAGCCGATTTGTCTTTGAAAAAGTCAATCAAACTAGAAGTTGGATTTTTTTCTGATTTTTTATCATCCGGTTCAAGGTTAAAACTATCTTCGTTATCTAATTCCGGAAGTGTTTTGGTTTCATTTGTTTCTAAGAATGGCGCTTTCCGGTTTGGTTCTTCATCTTCTGAATCGGGGAGACGATCACCGTTGACTTCCTTGCTTTCAACCGGTGGCAATTTTCTGGTGAAAATTTTTCCAATGTTTTTAATCAAACCACCATTTTCTTCCTCTGCATTCGGTGCATCTTCACGATCACTCATTTTAGAACGCATCGAGTCAAGATCATCATATTCTTCTTCATTTTTATTGGGTTCGGGATTTTGATTTTCCATACTCGTTTACTTCCTGTCTTAAGGTAAGAAATTTGGAATAACTGGCGGTTCAATGCGTAGTATATCAAATAGTTCACCATTTGCTGGGATTTTAACGGATGTCTGTTGATATATTTCCTTAATCGTTAATTCCACGTCAGAATTGATGAATTGGCGATCAAAAGGAATGATAACTTCACCATTGATTATTTTATTTTCGGTTTGAATGCCATTTGCAAAGGTCGCGATCATTGTAGCATTGTTGACTAACTCGTCTGAATCCATTACTTTGTTTTTATTAAAATCGATATACACAAAAATATGTAATACCCCATCGGTTAAGTAATTTTTTGGTGTACTCGTTACAGTCGGTGTGATCGTAGGTGGAATATAAACCAAGTCACTTTGCCCAGTCGGTGTTAATTGAAAAGGAGCCAAGGTAGGTTGTGGTTCTAGATAAGGTTGGAAGTCATTAACTAGCCTCCATAAATCATCCACATAGCTCCGAGCATCCGGACAGACAAGATTTGCGGAAACATGTTCCCAGTCCGGTTTTTCTCCTTTTTTGAGGACGACTTTTAAGCTGTCCTCAAGGCATTGATATCCGGCGTGATAGGACAAGAATGTGAATTTCCACATATCGTCCATATTTGCTTTCTGTTCAAGGTTGTCCATAATATAACTTGTCTGTCTGCAGTTGGAATTTATGATCTGGGCTGTGATGGGAATACTTTGTTCCGCAATACCTAAATTCATCATGTTTTCACAACTTGGACAATAGACATCAATGGATTTGATCAACGCTCCTCGTAACATGGCTTGTTCAAAACTATTCATATTGGCAAAGGAAGGATCACAATCAAATAAAAGAGTGGAGCAAATTTGATTCTTAAGATCATCATTCCAGCGTAAAGCCACATCGGCGCCTAATTCATTAATTTGCGTAAAACCAAATTCTTCATAGGTGTATTTGGCGTTTTCAGGCCAAAATTGAGTTTCTAATTCCATCAGGCTTTTGATTAAAATTGGTGCAATGCCTGTTTCTTTGCCGGCAGCCCAAATGTTTGGGTCAAAACGATTTTGCCATTCAACCATGGCGTCATGCGCTATAACCAGACCACAGCCTGTGGGGGCACCATTTGTAAACAAGCCTCCCGAGGGGCAAGCTGATCCATCAACAAAACGATGGAGAATTAATTTTCCTGCCAGATAATGCAAATTGTGTTCAGTGTGTAAGGCTAAAGGCGAATCCGGTAAAAATACCCAGTTGGGAGATTCACCCTGGGCTGTATCACCCCAAATCTCTTGACATGAATCGGAGAAGGTTGTGTATTGTTCAAGATTGGTGATACGAACGTTGTAGTAATCATTGCTGATCCAAATCCTGGCAACTGCATAAACGGGTTCTGTTTGGTCACCAAAAGTGCTTTCTGCCCAAAATGATAACTCTGAGTCCTGGATGAGGGGAACGATACATTGATCCGACAGACATTCAAAGGGATCTCCATTGACTGTGCCAGCAATCCGGCTGATTTTATATTCTGAAAAGGGTTCTACAGCTTTAATTAATACGTAAGGCGCATTGACAGGTAAAGCTGGTGGATAGATATTCAAGATAATATCCGGGATTTTTAACTTGGTAACTTGTGTAGTTTCTTCTTCTGAAATAAAAACCCAGTAGGTTTCATCGTAGAATGTTGAATAAGTAAATGGAGTAGCGATAGGATATGGGGTAGAGGTTACTTGCACTGTGCCAGAAGGAGTGGGGTAGGGAGTATTGGTGGGATAGTAAAAATTGATGGATTCTTGACATGCAGCAAGTGTTTCCATCTGGTTTGGAAAACCTTCGTGGTTAATTAAAACAGTACACAATACCTTCCCATCTGTTCTCCTGACCATTTGCCAAGTATATTGTGTGAAAGTATTTTCTATTATTTTATATCGACCATTATTATCATCGTTGCCTTGTTGCGCTGCTATGTTGGTAGTTTTGAGGAATAAAGACGAAATAAAAATAATGAGTACCGGAATGAAGTAGTACTTAATACCTTTCAAGAAAAGCCCCAAGTAGTATAAGAATAATCGCTTACATGAATTAATTGTTATTATATAATCAAATGGTATTATTGACTAAGTTAATAATGCTTTTTTATGTGAAAATTACGTTATCTATCTTTAAATGAGGTAATTGATGACAGAATTCACCCGTTATGAAATTTATATGTTATTAAATCAACCGAAACCCTTATGGTTAAGTTATATTGATTTAGAGGGGGTTGATTTAAGAGGGGTCGATTTACGGAAAGCAACCTTGTATCATGCTAATTTAAAAGAAGTTGATTTTCGTGGTGCCCAATTAAGTGAAGCCAATTTTGGTGGATGTGATTTATCTAATGCAAACCTGGTGGGTGCTATATTAAAAAGAACGAATTTGCGAGGTGCCATTCTAATTGGCTGTGATTTAAGGGAAGCTGACCTCTCAGAAGCTGATATGAGTGAAGCAAATTTAACAAATGCCAATTTAATTGATGCAAACTTAGGTGGTGTTGATCTTTCAAATGCGAATTTAACAGGTGCGGATTTAAGTGGATCGAACGCACCAGATCATTTAATCTTAAGAGCCAAATCTCTTTCCGGTGCGATTATGCCGGATGGAAGAGAACAACAGTAATTTTTCTGAACGTTTTAAATTCAGTTGCTGTTTGTTAAGTACAACTACACTTAAAATTGATGCTTTTCGTCAAATGAATTTCAATTGGCATTAATTTATAATTCAGATACAATTTTCCAGTGAATTAAAACCTAAATAACCCAGATAAGGATGTAAATATGAAAAAGTATAATTTTAGTGCAGGGCCATCCATTCTTCCTCAATACACAATTGACCAGACAGCCGCTGCTGTGAAAGATTTGGATGGTATTGGTCTTTCGATTTTGGAAATGTCTCATCGATCAAAAGAATATGAAGCGATCAACAGAGAAACAGCCAGCTTATTCAAAGAAATTTTGTCTATTCCTGAAGGCTATCAGGTAATCTTTGTGGGTGGTGGAGCCAGCACCCAATTCTTCACGGTTCCTTACAATTTACTTCAAACCAAGGCTGCTTATCTTGTTACAGGCGATTGGGCAAAAAAAGCTGCCAAAGAAGCCAAGATTTTTGGAGAAGTTGAAATTGTTGCCTCCTCAGAAGATAAATTATATAACTACATTCCGCGGGACTATACTGTGCCGCAAGATGTAGATTATTTTCATATCACATCCAATAACACGATTTTTGGTACCCAGATCAAAGAGGATTTGGAAGTGGGGGTTCCTTTAGTAGCGGATATGTCCTCGGATATTTTCAGCCGGCCCGTTGATATTTCAAAATATGCATTAATTTATGGTGGAGCGCAGAAAAACCTAGCACCAGCCGGAATGACCTTTGTGATCATTAAAGAAGATATTTTAGGCAAAGTTGATCGTCAGCTGCCAACAATGGTTGATTATCGCACCCATATTAAAAAAGAATCTGCTTTTAATACACCTCCGGTTGTCGTCATTTATGCTGCTTTACAAACTTTAAAATGGTTAAAACAATTGGGTGGGGTTGAAGCAATCGAAAAAATCAATATCGAAAAAGCAAAAGTTCTATACGATGAAATTGAACGTAATAAAATGTTTGCTCCGACCATTATGAATGAAATGGATCGTTCTATCATGAATATACCTTTTGTAATGGCAGAAGGATATAAAGAATTAGAGGGTGATTTCTTAAAATTTGCAACCGAACAGGGAATGGTCTCCATTAAAGGTCATCGTTCTGTCGGTGGTTTCCGTGCTTCTCTGTATAATGCCATGCCGATTGAAAGTGTAAAAGCCCTCACAGCTTGTATGCAGGCATTTGAAGCAAAACATTAGTCTGTTGAAAGGAAAATTGTCATGACGAAAGTTTTGGTTGCAACTGAAAAACCATTTGCCCCGGCTGCTGTGGATCAGATCAAAAAAATCGCAGACCAGGCAGGGTTTATTGTAATGATGTTAGAAAAATATACCAATCAAGCTGATTTATTAACTGTGGTTGAAGAAGCAGACGCAATGATTGTGCGCAGCGATAAAGTGGATGCGGCGGTATTGGATGCTGCAAAACATTTAAAAATCGTTGTTCGCGCTGGTGCTGGTTATGATAATGTGGATTTGGAAGCAGCGACAGCACATAATGTAGTTGTTATGAATACCCCAGGCCAAAACTCCAATGCGGTTGCTGAATTAGCGATTGGCATGATGATTTTTAATGCTAGAAATGGTTTTAATGGTAAAGCGGGCAGCGAATTAAAAGATAAAAAGCTCGGTATCCATGCTTATGGAAATGTTGGAAAACGCGTAGCAGATCTTGCCCGTGGGTTTGGAATGGAAATCTTTGCCTATGATCCCTTCATTCCTCGTGAAACCATTGAAGCAGATGGTGTTGTTTGTGTGGACAGCGTAGAAGAATTGTATAGAAACAGTAATTATGTTTCACTGCATATTCCGGCTAATGAACAAACAAAACAATCCGTTAATTACTCTTTATTGAGCAGCATGTTATCGCCAGCAATATTGGTTAACACTGCTCGTAAAGAAGTGGTCAATGAAACAGACCTCATGAAAGTAATGGAAGAGCGCCCTGATTTTTCTTATCTTTCGGATATTAAACCAGATAATGCGGCTGAATTGGAAGAAAAATTCCCCGGACGCTGCTTTTTTACACCAAAAAAGATGGGTGCACAAACAGCGGAAGCTAATTTAAACGCTGGTGTAGCAGCTATTCGGCAAATTGTTGCTTTTATAAACGATGGTGATACGACTTTCCAGGTAAACAAATAATATAACCAATTTATTTGTTATTGATAAACGAACCCCCACACCCAAGTTAATGTGCTGTGGGGGTTTTTTTATAGGTGGGTGAAGAATAATGTTTTACAACAGAAGGAAAAGCTTACTGAAACCCCCTATACTTTAGATAAGAATTATTTGTAGGAGGATTGTATGGCTGCAGAATTAGCAACCTTTGGGGGAGGATGTTTTTGGTGTTTGGAACCGATTTTTGAAGATGTAAGCGGTGTCCTATCGGTTGAGGTAGGATATGCGGGCGGTTCGGTAAAAAATCCTAGTTATGAATTGGTGTGTGGTGGAACAACTGGTCACGCCGAAGTGATTCAGGTTCGGTTTGACCCTGAAAAAACAAGTTACCGAAAACTGCTGGAAATTTTCTTTCAGTTTCATGATCCAACGACATTAAACCGCCAGGGAGCGGATGTGGGAACGCAATATCGGTCCATCATCTTAACCCATAATGAGGAACAAAAAACAACTGCAGAAGAAGTTATTCATGAGGTTAATCAATCAGATGTGTGGAAAAAACCTGTTGTCACTCAGGTAGTGCCATTGGATCATTTTTATAAGGCAGAAGAATACCACCAACAATATTATAAAAAGAATCCATGGGCTGGTTACTGTCAAATGGTGATTCGTCCAAAGGTTGAGAAATTTAAAAAGATGGACATAAAGTGAACCCCAAAAAGGTCTTTATTTTGAAGGCTTTTTTTATGTGACTAATTAATTTATCGGGCGGAATTCTCTAACAATTGATCATATTTTCGACGGACTCCGCGAATATCATCCCACATTAATGCTTTCGGAGCACCGGGATTTTTTGATGGGTTTCGCAGTAAATAAGAAGGATGGAAAATCGGCATGATCCAACGGCTTTCTGTTTGGGTCCATTGACCACGAAGTTTGGTGATGCCCACTTTATTCAGGATTGAATAACAGGCAACATTACCAGTGAGCAGCATGATCCAAGGATCAATCAGACGGATGATTTCAAAAACATATGGACGGTAATATTCGATTTCGTTGTCCGTTGGCTTTCGGAACGTTTTGCCGGGTTCACCGGGGGGCATCCGAAAAACAGAATTAGAGATATATACATCATTTTCGGAATCCAACTTGACAGATTGTAAGATCTTTTCCAACATTTGTCCGGCGCGTCCCACAAACGGAACCCCTTGAATGTTTTCTTGGGGACCGGGCGCTTCACCGATGATTAAAATCTTTGCGTTTGGATTTCCTCGGCTGATCACAACATTTGTACCCGCATCCGCCAGAGGGTCTTCTGTCATGTTTTTCATATCTTCAACCAAAATGGATAATGTTTCGTAATGGGGTAGGTTGGGGGGAGATGCAGTGATCATGATTCATTACTCCTTGATAAGAGGTATAACTCTTCTACTTTTTTTCTGGCCCAGGGGGTTCTTCTTAAGAATTTTAAACTGGATTTGATGCTGGGGTCATTCTGAAAGCATTTAATATTAATCATATAACCCAAATCTTCCCAGCCAAATTTTTCGACCAATTCATTTAAAATTTTTTCCAGGGTTATCCCGTGGAGGGGGTTATTGGGTTGTTCATTTGTCATGGTTCACCTTGTTTTGATCGGTTAAGATTGTTTTTTTTGACAAAAATAATATCTGTTTTTTTAACTGTAAAATAAATTATAACCTCGTTTTTTCTCTGAACTGAGAAGATGAGTTTTTGACCATGACTTTTGGTCTTTCTTACAGTGGTTATTGCGGTTAGGTGCGAATGATCAATTCTGTTACCATCAGCGATTTAAATTTGATTCTTTTTTCAATTTTTTTATCCCTCTAAAAAGTAAAACAGGGCTGCCAACCATGACAACCCTGTTTTGCTACTAAAACAAAGGTATTTTTTATTAAGAGAGAGATTATTCGGGTACAGTGGTGAACGCCCAGAAATCGCCTTTGTCTGCGTAAACCCAATCAGGATCTTCATTGTTTCCAATGTTTGCCCGAACCTGCCAGTAATAGGTCGTTGTTGTATCAAGGCTATTTATTGTTGTGGAAGTATTGTTACCTACAGAGACCCAATTTTCTTCATAGTACGTACATGTATCTTCCTCAGAAATAGGCGTTGTATCGGTATCATCAACCGGGAAGAAGCAGTATTGGTAGTCTATTGCAGATTTGGTGGTTTTCCATGAAAGTTGAAGTTCATTGAGAACCTGATCGACGGCACCATCAATCGGACTGACTTTGAACAAATTGATTTTACTGGCATCTTTTTTTGCAAGTACATCAAACGCAAACCAGATACCCTCATCAGCTTCTTTATTTCCCGCCCGAACTTGCCAGTAGTAGGTACCGGCATCTAATCTTTTAACAACGACTGAGGTGTCTGATACCTTTTTCCAAGGTGTATCGCATTCATCATCATCAGATTGGTCGATGCAGTACTCGTAGCCGTCGGTTGCGATGGGAGTCGACTCCCACTTGAAGGGGAGCGTGAGATTATAAACTTCATCTTGCAGTGGTCGAAGTTTTCTAAAAGATCTGGTGTCAAACGATTGCCATTCGCCAGCATCCGCATAGGTGTAGTTAAGAATATTTTCTGTGGAAGGGTAATAATTAACCGCACGAACTTGCCAGAAGTAGGTTGTATCGAGAAGTAATTCACCAATGGTTGCGGTGGTGTTTAAACCGACATTATGCCAGAGTTCAGGTGCGATACATTCTTCTGTGGTATCAACACAAACTTCATAATAATACGCACCATAACTTGGTTCCCAGGTCATGGTTACCTTACTCAGACTGTCAGTGGGTTCTTTAAGGGTCTCGGATAATTTACTGAATGTAAAGGGAACAACCCCGTCGGCAGTGGTGAAAGAATACCAATTTCCGCTATCTGCTTCAATCAAATCGTAACTATTTAATGAGCGTACCTGCCAGTAGTATGTGGTTTCGTACATCAGGTTACTGAGATCCACAGCAGTGTTACTGCCAACACTGATCCATCCGGTTTCGCAATCATCGGTGGCGGGATCAACATCTGGTGGGCTTTCATCAATACAGTACTCATAATTGGGTGCGCTGCTAGCACTCCAAGATAAGGTGGGGCTCAATCCAATATCCGCAGCACCATCAAAAGGTCCGGTTTTATTAAAAGCACTAGGAATTAAATCGAACGTTGAGTCGAATACGGGATCAATTAGACTGATTTCCTTTATAAAATCTTTGTCTGCAACCATGACAGGTGCATCACCGCTGTAAAGGATAGCTAAAGCACCGAACCCAAGATGGTCTCCAGCTTGGACAGCAAAGGTTTGTTCGATTTCTGTACCAAAGTCAATCGTTTCAAAATGTCCATAGATTGTGCCGTAATACCCTTCGCCAATGTAATCTTGGTTTTCCAATACAAAGTTGACCTGGTCGATGCCCTCATTGTCCAATGTAAAGCTGGGATAATAAGTGCGGTAAAAGCCGTAGGATTTTTCGTAATAATCGTTGTTTCCATCCAGGAAGAGTGTAAATGCATTTCCATCCGGCTCATATTCCGCCACGAGCAGCATTTTTGCAGCAGCTGGATTCCCGAAATCATAATAATCGATCATTGGGTTAACGATCTCAGCAGCCCCTGCAACGATCTTGACGGCTTTTTCCAGCAGGGTTTCATCGAGGTTTTTGCTAATTACATCCAGCAATTTACCGGCTGGATCTGAATTGGAATAAAAAGCGAAAATCCAACCATCCGAAGACACGAGCACCAGGGGATCATATTCGGACTCATAAATTGGGAGATCAAGTGTGCCTATGATGGTTGAGTTATCCATATATTCAATTACCTGGAAAATGGATTTAACCATTTCTAGGTCAATCGGCGTGGTGTGAGTATAGGCTGCAATGCCGGCATATCCACTTAAGGTAGTTGAAGCAGCCTGCACGGGATTAATGAATGCAGGCTGTTGGGCAGTGCTGGCAAATAAGAATGAAGCTGCGATAATAGCCAGGATAGCTGTTGATGAAAATAATTTTTTAATCATTTGTACAGCTCCTTATGACTGAATAGTTTATTAAAAAAAACCAATTCATTAAATGATTTCAACATCGGTTACATTCTGTGTCTGATGTTTGATCGTAATGCTCGATGCACGAAACTTTTTTTGATTAATCACAGTTTGAAACAACCTTCGGGTGAAGCTAAAGAAAAAGTTAAAAATATCGACTTATATATCCCTCCTTTAAACCTCACACATCATTGTGAGATGAAACCTTAACTACCTCTACATAAATGATAGATATTTGTTGTGATCTATGTGTGAGATTCGCGTGAAATTAACGTGAACACCACCAAAAAAATTGGTGATTGTCACTTATTTTTTAATAAAAAGAATTATTTCGATTGGAAAATAAATTAAAAAATGTAAAAATAGTACTTAACCGTTTTAAGTATCCAACATCAATTTTGGCCGGTATTGCAGCGCTTCCGCAAGGTGGTTGGTGACAATCGTTTCGTTTCCAGCCAGGTCGGCAATCGTACGGGCTAATTTGAGGATGCGGTGGTAAGCTCGCGCAGAAAGCTGCATCTGGCGCATGGCTGCCCGAATTAGTTTTTCACTGTCTTTATCAAGCTGGCAGAATTTGCGAATTTCACCGGGTCCCATATCCGTGTTGCAGGTGATCATTCGGTGATTGTTTTCGCCATTATCGGAATTTTCTTGGGTGGAATAACGCGTTTGTTGAATTTTACGGGCAGTCTCTACCCGGTCTAAGATGATATTGGAGGATTCCCCCAGCCGAGTCTGGCTCAGTTTTTCGTAATCCACGCGCGGCACTTCGATTTGGATGTCAAAACGGTCGAGCATTGGTCCCGAAATTCTCTTTTGGTATTTTTGGACAAAACCGAGTGAGCAGGAGCAAGGTTTAACCGCATCTCCATAATAACCACAAGGGCAAGGATTCATAGCGGCGATCAGTTGAAAATTGGCGGGAAAAGTTAACGAACCGGATGCGCGGCTAATGGTGACAATTTTGTCTTCCATTGGTTGGCGCATGACTTCCAGAACCCGGCTGCCAAATTCAGGTAACTCGTCCAGGAAAAGAACCCCTCGGTGCGCTAAAGAGATTTCACCGGGGTTTGGCCAGTTACCCCCGCCAACCAAACCGGCATGGCTGATGGTGTGGTGCGGAGCCCGGAAGGGACGGTATTTCATTAAAGGTGTGTCGGGCGGAAGTTGATCTGCAACGGAATAAATGCGAGTGACATCCAGTGCTTCGTCAATGGTCATGGTGGGTAAGATGGAGGGTAGGGCTCGCGCCATGAGTGTTTTACCCGAGCCCGGTGGTCCGATCATCAACACATTATGTCCTCCAGCTGCAGCTACTTCCAGGGCTCGTTTGACGTGTTCCTGACCCTTAATCTCCTGGAAGTCGGTGATAAAACCAGCGTAGGTTTCATTGTCGGTTTGTTCTAAAACGGGCGGTTCGATAGGTGAACCGTAATTAATCCAATCACATAGTTGGTTCAGGTTTTCAACCGGGATGACTTCAATATCCGGGATTAAAGCAGCTTCGCTGCCATCGACGGCAGGGACGATGATGCGCTCGAATCCTTGCTCTCTAGCCAATGCGGCCATTGGTAAAACCCCACGGACATGACGTAAACTACCATCAAGAGAAAGCTCTCCGACAACCAGACTCTTTTCCAATTTTTCGGGGTTAATTTGTCCGCTGGCTGCCAAAACCCCAAGCGCAATTGGCAAATCATAAGCTGGGCCTTCTTTGCGAACATTGGCTGGTGCTAAGTTAATCGTGATGCGCTTTAAGGGAAAGGTGTAACCGGAATTTTTAATGGCAGCATTGACCCGCTCCCGGCTTTCCTGCACGGCGGCCCCCGGTAAACCAACGATTAACGTCATCACCTGTCCGGTGCCAGCATCAACCTCGACTTCAATGATGACGCCTTCTAATCCAATCACCCCGCAAGAGAAAATGCGCGCTAACATGGGATAAGTTTAAAAAAGGTAAGGAAAAATGTCAAATAAAAATGTGGGTAGGTTTTTAATTTAATAAAAATTTTTCCCAAGTAAGGGTATAACTCCCTGGAAAATCAATAATAAAAAGTATAAATCGTGGGCGTATTTGAATTGTCAGCTTCATGTCCGGTATGTTCTTCAATCAGTAGAAACCATTTGAAAATAATTGTTTATTTTTTCATTATTCAATCCAAGAAATCTTTAATTAAACTCATCAACTCATCAATTTGAATTACAAAACTTGTTCTTATTTCTTTGAGTTTTTCCATATCATTAGCCAATGGGTATTTTCCAAAATCTGTACTAGAAATTTTTGTTACCAAATCATACATTATTTTTAGATTGCGCTGGATTCTATGTTGCTTATCAAAAGAATTTGATAAGCTTTTCGCAACTGCGATTCTGTGATTTTCAGTTTTGTGTTGAGTATGCTGAAAATTGAAATTTTCTGGATGCTTTGTTTTTGCTATTTGTGATATTTCTCCCCAAAGCATCCTAATGATTTCCCTCATATCCATTGCAACTTGATTGATATTCATTATTCCGTTTAAACACTTATCGTAATTGTCATTAACTTGAATGTAAACAGCTTCAAGCTCAAAATTTATTTTTCGTAAATTCTCTAGAATTGATAACTTTTTTGCTTTTTCATCAGCGAGAAGTTGAAATTCTTTAGTTACTTTTGTTGGGACTACTGGTGAGGGACTCGAATTATCCTTAATAAGATTTGTAAATGAATCAAAAGATGAAATTGATCCAGATGTATCACTTAGGTTACTTAAAGGATAAGAATCAACAAATGATATATCATCCATTTTGAAGTTTGCAATTTTATTTTCATCTGCAATTTGAATTTGAATTAGATTTGGGGCTATCTCTTCTAAAAAATCGGGTGGCATATTATTGACAAACACCATTTTTGCTTTCGCTTCTTTTTTCCTTTCTTCTAAATTGGGAATTAGATCAGCCAGCAATTTAATTTTTTTTATCGTCTTATCCCAGTTATCATATTCATTTTGAACGGATCTTTTGAGCTCTTCTGAATCAGACATTCTTACAAATCCCTTCCGTCTAAAAATCTGAGGATATTTTTCGTTCCAATATTATCAAATCAATTTTACTTATATACTATTGATTCACAAAACCTTTTCTGACATAAAAAGGCTTCGATTTTTGTTTTCACTCTATTTGTTTAGCCAGCGGTTGTCAAAAGAACAATCATCTGTCTGATATATAAATTTAGTGGTTTCCTATTGATAACCTCCATGACGAAATCCGGAACTGTTTACTCTCTTCCCAGAATTAATCCCTCATTTGCTATATTTGCAAATTCAAAATATCGTAAAGCCATAGCCGGGAAAGCCCAACCGCCCGCATCTTGTAACCGGTCTATGGGTGTTCCGTGTCTGGCTGCTTGTGTGGCCCAATAGTGCCGATAGTCATATGTGTTAAAACCCATGCTAGGATGTTTTCCGCTTATATTTGATGATTTGATTTCTGGACCAACTACGAGTGCAGTATTATTTAGCCTGAATTTTGGATAAAGATAAAATTCATTTGACAAAAAGAGCTAAACGAAAACTTCTGATATCTACTTAATCGCCACACTACAACAAACTTTAATCGTTTTGTGAATGCTCAGGTAAAAAACAGGGGTAATTCAACACTTGAATCACTGATCCAGAATCTCTCGTATCGTTTCCAAATCTTCTGTTGAAAGTTCCCAATTCGAAGCGTTGGCATTTTTTGTTACGTGATCGAGACGGGTAGCACCGGATATAACCGAAGCGACTTGGGGCTGCGCCAATAACCAGGCAATTGCCAATTCGTTCATCTCACGGCCATGTTCTTTTGCAAAATTAATTAACCGGTCTAACTTTTGATAATTGGATTCGGTCATATACTGTTGGACATACTCGCTGCTTTCACCACGCGAGCCGGCTGGAGCCGGTTTGCCTTGTTCATATTTACCCGTTAAAAAACCGCCAGCCAACGGAAAATACGGAATAAACCCAACATTCTCTGCCTGACAGTACGGCAAAACTTCGGTTTCTACGCTGCGTTCAAAAAGATGATAGTGCGATTGTAAAGCAGCAAATGCTGTCCAGCCTTTAAATTCTGCCAGTAAGTTGGCCTGGGCTAACTGCCAGGATGCAAAATCCGAAGCCCCAATATACCGCACTTTACCCTGCCTGATGAGGTCATCCAAGGCACGCAGGGTTTCTTCAATGGGTGTGTTTTTATCCCAGCGGTGGACGTAATATAAATCAATATGATCATGCTGCAACCGGGTTAAACTGGCTTCGACAGCATTCATCATGTGGTACCGGGAAGCACCGCCATCATTTGGCCCATCACCAGTGGAGAAATAAAATTTCGAAGCCAGGAAAAAATGATTCCATTTTCCTTTGAGCGCTTTTCCCAGCGTGGTTTCTGATGCACCGTTTTGGTAAACATTGGCAGTATCCAAATGGTTAATCCCCAAATCGATAGCGTGGTCGATCATTTTATCCACTTCTGATTGGGGTGTTTTTTCGGAACCAAACCGGTTGGTGCCGATACCGATGACGGATACTTTTACCCCTGATTTTCCTAAGCTGCGGTATTTCATATATTACTCCCTGATTTAATTTTTTATTTCAATTAATTATAGGGGATGCCATAGAATACTAAGGGTGGCTGTACAATTCAAAAGGCTGGCAGAAGAAGTGCCAGCTTTTTATCCTTATTGCTTAATGTTCGTTATTTTTTTCGGGATGCTGCTCCGGTTTACCCTGTCCCAATTGTTGAGATCGTTCGTAGGCTGCCCAGATGGCTCTGGAAATAGCGGTTCGAAAGCCTGCTTTTTCCAGATAATATAAAGCGGATGCCGATGTGCCACCCGGTGAAGTAACTTTATTACGGAGATCAGCCACGTGCCGAGGTTGCCCATCGTAATAGTCCACTGAACCGCGGATGGTTTGAATAACCAACTGTTCGGCAATATGGCGGGAAAATCCGAGGTGAACCGCAGCGTCCATCATCGCTTCCATAAATAAAAATACATACATTGGTCCTGTACCTGATACTGCGGTTGCCATATCCAGATAGTACTCTTCGTCCACTTGGACATCTTTACCTAATGCTTGCAGCATCATTTTGGCTGGTAATAATTGTTTTTCGTCAACCGATGAAGAGGCATACCAGACTGTGATTCCTTCTCCGATTTGCCCTGGGGTATTAGGCATCGTGCGCACAACCGCCTGATGAAATAATCCGGCTGAAATGGTTTCTATAGTGGCTCCTGCTACAATACTGACGACAACGGCATTTGGCGGAATTTTTCCTGATAAGTTGGACATTACTTTATCCAACTGCTGTGGTTTGACAGCCAAAACCACAATATCAGCCTGATCAATGGCGTTCAGGTTGTTTTGGGTAGTCTGGATACCGTATTTTTCATGTAATTCCTGGGCGCGTTCTTCTCTTGGTTCGGAAGCAGTGATCTGGTTTGGGTTGGCAAGTTTTTGCCGGATTAATCCGCTGAGGATGGCTTCCCCCATGGAGCCTGCGCCGATGATGGCAAATTTTGTATTGGTATTCATGGTAACTCCTGTGGTTTTAGATGGACGACCAGCGTGCGTAAATTGCCATAGCGAGGGCACGCTGCCCATATTTTTCCGTTAATACAACTTCACCTGCGGTAGTGGTGCCATTGTGTTTTTTCATCATTTCCTCGGTGGCATAATATAAGGTTAATGCTGAGGCTTTTACCGCATAAGCAGTTAACACAATAAACTGTGGTTTGGAACTTAAAATTTGGCGACAACCATCGAGCAAGTCAGGCAGAATTTTATAAAACTCCCAAACCTCTCCTTTAGGGCCACGTCCAAATTTCGGTGGATCAAGGATAATCCCATCATACTGGCTGCCTCGCCGGATTTCTCGTTTCACAAATTTAAAAGCATCATCAACCAACCAGCGAATAGCGGTATCACTGATGCCAGATAGGTTTTGGTTTTCTTTACCCCACAAATTTACCTTTTTGGAAGCATCTACGTGAGTGACCTTTGCACCAGCGGCAGCAGCTGAAAGGGAGGCCATTCCTGTATATCCAAATAAATTGAGCACATTGGTTTTATGATTGCTGGATTTAATTTTTTGATAAACCCAATCCCACTGTGCGGCTTGTTCCGGAAAAACTCCAAGATGTTTTGATGCTGTTGTTTGGGCCCAAAAACTATAATTTTTGTACGTCATGGTCCAACGGTCTGGGATTTTTTTCATAAACTCCCAATGACCTCCATTTTTTTCAGCGGTAGGTACGAAGATACCGTGGGCGAGATCCCATTCTTTTTGGGATTGTGAGGGCAGCCAGATTGCTTCCGGTTCAGGACGGATCAATCGATATGGACCAAACTGTTCCAGTTTTTGCCCATTACCGCTGTCTAACAGCGCGTAATCAGACCAATCCGGGGATGTAATTAAATCAAGTTGGGGTAATTGCATTGTTTAACCTTACACTAGTTTATATAAATTTAAAATTACGAATACAAACGATTATAGTGGATTTGATCCTTATTCGACAATCTTATCCTTGAAAAGTATAATCGTTTTTAGTGGATCGGGTACACAGAAACGAACAAAGGAAAAACAAATGAACTATAATTTTGACGAAATCATAAATCGAACCCATTCAGATAGTGTTAAATGGAACTATTATAAAAAAGAAGCATTGCCCTTGTGGGTGGCTGATATGGATTTTAAGTCACCGCAACCAGTGGTTGATGCTTTGTTAGAAAGAGTTCAGCATGGGGTTTTTGGGTATCCATTACCAGACCCCGTTTTAAAAGAAGTGATCTGTGCCAGATTAAAAAACCTATATGCATGGGAAGTAATTCCGGAAGAAATTGAATTTTTACCTGGGGTGGTAAATGGATTTAATGCTGTGATCCATGCTTTAACCGAGCCGGGTGACGGTGTGTTAATGCAAACTCCGGTTTATCCTCCATTTTTGGGCGCACCCCAAAATGCAAGAGCATTTCGGCAAGAAAACCAGTTGGCGCGAGGAAAAGACCAATACCAGGTTGATTTTACCGATTTTGAAAATCAGATTAAAAAAAATACAAGTCTATTTTTATTTTGTAATCCCCACAATCCGGTAGGCAGAGTCTTTAATAAACAAGAATTGGAAACGCTGGCTGATATTTGTTTACGTCATGATGTAGCCATTTGTTCAGATGAAATACATTGTGATTTGATATTTAAAGGTTATCAACATTTGCCAATTGCTTCCCTTGATGCGGAAGTGGCCGCCAAAACGATCACACTCATGGCACCCAGTAAAACTTTTAATATTGCAGGTTTAGAATGTTCTTTTGCTGTTGTTCAATCTGCTGAAATGAAAAAACGCCTGGAAACCGCTTACCAGGGTCTGGTATCTCATGTAAATATCATGGGATATACAGCTGCTTTGGCTGCTTATGAACACGGTCAGGAATGGTTGGATCAATTATTAGTTTATCTGGAACAGAATCGTGATTATTTGGTGGATTTTGTGCAAAGCAACTTGCCAGGTGTAAAAATGACAGTACCGGAAGGGACTTACTTAGCCTGGTTGGATTTTAATCAATTAAATTTAGAACCCAGTCCTTTTGAATTCCTGATGAATGAGGGCAAGGTCGCATTAAATGATGGAAAAACCTTTGGAAAGGGTGGGGATGGGTTTGTACGATTGAACTTTGGCTGCCCAAGAAAAACCCTTATGGATGGTTTAAAGCGTTTACAAGAGGCCGTTTATCCGTCATAATCGGAAATATGGAAAAAAATCAAAACACAAATATTAATAATAAAAAATCAGGATCGACCTGTTTAATGATACTTATCGTTATTCTAATCACACCGATCCTGGTTTATTTTCTATTGGTAGGGATGGGCCGTTACCTGATTAAGAGTGAGGTCAGCCGTCCAGTTGATGCAATTGTTGTTTTAAGCGGCGATGAAGGAGCTCGGGTGGAGCAGGCTGTTGAAATTTACCAATCGGAAAAAATTAAATATTTCGTCTTTACCAGAACTGACCAGGAAGATATTGGTGAAGATCGGACTTACAGTGAATCTTTGATGCGCATAGCCATAGACCTTAAGGTCCCCTCGGATTCAATGCTGGTAACCAATGGGGAATCTCGTTCAACAGAAGAGGAAGCAAATGCTTTATTAACCCTGGCCGAACAACGAAATATTACCTCGTATTTAATTATCACTGATCCGTATCATACCCGCCGGACAGGCATTATTTTTAATCAAATATTTGAAGATTCGGGCATCCCCATTTATGTACATGCAGTTCAAAATCATTGGTACACACCGACCACTTGGATGTTTAAGTTATCAGGTTGGGAACGAACGATAGGGGAATATTTGGGTTTGTTTGCGTTTTATAGATTATAGGAGGCAAGATGTTTGATCAATTCTGTGATTCAGCGTACTTAAAAAAATCTCAATATAAAAATGCGGATAATTTAAATGCCCGTATAGCCCTACACCAGCGGTTCAGCACAAATAAAGCGGATTGGCAGGATTGGGTATTTAAAAAAGCTGATATTCAAACCGGACAGGAGGTTCTGGAGATTGGAAGTGGTCCGGGATCATTTTGGAAGCCAAATTTACACCAGATTCCGGAAAACCTAACCTCTGTCTTGACGGATATATCTATTGGTATGGTGAAAAATGCAAAAACCCTACTGGAAACTTATCCGGGTTTTCATTTTTCCAATGTCGATAGTATGCGATTGCCGTTTAAGCAAGATAGTTTTGATCGGGTAATTGCAAATCACATGTTGTATCATGTGCCGGATATTGCCACTGTCTTAAGGGAAACAACCAGGGTAATAAAACCAAATGGGATCATGGTTGCCGCAACCAATGGTGAAAATCATATGTTGGAAACTTATACCCTGCTTTCCCACCTTTTACCGGAGTTTTTTTCCAAACCACGGGTACTACGCCGGTTTAATCTTGATAATGGTGAAAGTTTATTAAGAAAAAAGTTTAATTCGGTTGAACTGCATCTTTATGAAGACTCGTTAAAAGTAACCGAAGCACAACCGCTGTTAGATTATCTGGATTCTTTGTGGGGGGCATATTTTGATGAGAGCATTCGCACTACACTGCGAAACTTAATCGAACATGAAATTGCAGCCAAAGGATTCTTTTTTATTCAAAAATCTACCGGGGTTTTTATCGCTAAAAATCCAAAATAATCATGAAATGGAATAGCCGGTTTGTTTTATTTCTCCTTATCCTGCTGCCGATATTGTTCGGACTGTTTTTTAATTTAAATCCGCAGTCCCGATTGGTTCAAGATTTATGGAAGAAAGTGGAAACCAGCAAAAACAAACAAGATTATTCATCAATTTTGTCGGCTTATAAGACAATAAACCAGCTGATGCCCTGGCGCACTTCCGATGCAATTGTTATCGCTGATGCTTCATTTCAGCTGGGAGATTGGCAAGAAACAGTGGAAACCTATGAATTGCTTGAAGATTCGGACTTAAGTCGCAGCGATTTATACCAACTGGCGGAAGCCTATTGGCAGCTTAACGAATTGGAAACCGCCCGTCTGGTTTGGCAAAAGATAAGAGATTTACCGGATAACACGGTGGAAGATTTTGAACAATTGGTTCAAGTTCAGCAGCAGCATCAGGATTGGTTTGGTGCGTATGAGACGTTATTAATTTGGCAAAGGGAGCACCCCCAGGATAATTCATTTTATTACGCTTTGGGGTTATCTCAAATAATTTATGATCCCGAAAGTGCACATACCTCGTTGACTCGAGCACAGGAAAGGCAAAACCAACAAGTTGACAAAATAAAACAATTCATGACTGCTTTGCCAGATCTGGTGGAAGAAAAAAATTCCGTGAGGCGGTTGATGATTGCAGGTGCAGTATTATCCCAGCAAAATGAATGGGCGTATGCTGCTGCTGCGTATGCTCTCGTAGTTCGAACCGTGCCGGATTATGCAGAAGCCTGGGCTTTATACAGCAATGCACTTTATTATTTAGGCCAAGATGGATTAAAGGCGTTACAAACTGCCCAATCTCTGGATGCCAATGCGACTCTGGTACGTGCAATCAGCGGATACTATTTACGTCGAGAATCTTTATATACAGATAGTTTAAAGGTATGGGAAGAATTATCGGATGAAGAACCGGATACCCCCTTATGGTTATTTGAAAGCGGCATGACCTATGCATTAGCTGGGAATTTTGAAGATGCATTAACTGCTTATCAAAAAGCAGCTGAAATTAATGAAACCGATCCTTATTATTGGCGGGAACTGGCACGGTTTTGCCTGGATTATTCTATTGGGCTGGATTCCATTGGTTTAACTGCAGCTCGCAAAGCTTTAAGTCTGGACCCAAATAACAGCGATTCAAATGACTTGATGGGATGGATATTTTATCATCTGAATGACTTTGTCAGTGCGGAACGTTTTGTTCTAAAAGCAAAAAACTTGGCTCCAAACTCTGCCCTGATCCATTTGCACTTGGGACAAATTTATATCCAACAAAATAAACTGGAAGCCGCAGAAGAAAATTTAGAAAAAAGTATACGTTTCGCTCAAAACGATCTCATTAAAGAGCAGGCTGAACGATTGTTGTCCGATTTTATAAAAAATTAAAGGTTATATGCTAAAATCAGTTAGCGTTTGGATTCAAGTTACATTAAGGTCAGGATATGCACCGAAAAGGTTTAATTATTCTTGGATTGGTTTTATTAACAGCTTGCAGCCAAGTTCCTTCTTTGTGGCAGCAAACAATCTATGAAGTGCCTTCGGGCTCCATTCTTTTTCAAGAAGATTTTTCCACGGAAGAAAACGGCTGGCAAACTTGGGATCAGGATAGTTCTTTTGTACGTTATCAGGCTGAAGGGCTTCATTTTTTTGTAAATCAAGCCAATTACGATTACAGGTCAACGCCTGGTTACACTTTTAAAGATGTAAAAATTGAGGTGGATGCCATTAAAGTAGGCGGACCTGACAATAATGCCTATGGTGTGATGTGTCGTTTTGTGGATGCAGAAAATTATTATGCATTTTTAATGAGTAGTGATGGTTATGCAGGACTCTTGCGTGTTCTGGATGGAGCATATACATTACTAAATGCAAATTCCATGGAATATGCGCCTGTTATTTTACAAGGTGAAGCGTTAAACAAAATTTCGGTTATTTGTGCGGAAGATGAATTAACCTTTATGATTAATGGTGAAAAGATATTTGAAGTACAGGACCAAAATTTTGAAACCGGTGATGTCGGTTTAATGGTTAGTTCTTACGACCAACCCGGTGTTGATATTTTATTTGATAATTTAACGGTTTCTCAGCCATAAAAGTAACCTAACCAAGCGGCTTTTTAATAGAAATCGTTTAGAAAAAGTTTAAAGATATGAAAGTTTTTTTAGATACAATTGGTTGTCGTTTAAATCAAAGTGAAATTGAAATTATGGCTGGTCAATTTCGACAGACTGGTCATGAAATTGTTGCTACACCTGCAGAAGCGGATATGGTGATTATTAATACCTGTGCGGTCACCAGTGCGGCTTCCTCTGATTCTCGGAATAAAGTGCGCCAGGCAGCCCGCAGCAGTGATGCACAAATTATTTTAACCGGTTGTTGGGCAACGCTTGAACCGGAGGCAGCAGCTGAATTACCCGGGGTAGAAAATGTATTTTTAAACCCTGACAAAGACAATTTGGTTGCAGAGATCTTAAAGATCAATCCTGAAGTTTTTGATATTGAACCATTAGCACGAGAACCTCTTCCCGGTGCGCACCAACGCACACGGGCTTTCTTAAAGGTCCAAGATGGTTGTGACAATTTTTGCACCTTTTGTATCACCCGGGTTGCCAGAGGTGCGGGTGTCAGTAAGTCAATGGAAGATGTGATCAATGATGTTAATTGGGCATTGGCGGGTGGTGTAAAAGAAGTGGTTTTGAGTGGTGTTCACCTTGGTTCCTGGGGCCGTGATTTTGAACGCCCGCGCCATTTAAAAGATTTACTTCAAGCAATTTTATCTTATACGGATGTGCCGCGTTTAAGATTATCTTCATTAGAACCCTGGGATTTAGGGGAGGATTTTTTCTCTGTTTGGGAAGATAAACGAATGTGCCGGCATCTGCATTTACCATTACAATCCGGGGCTAAAGAAACATTAAAACGAATGGCTCGGAAAACTACGCCCACAGATTTTCGTAAAATTGTTTCTGATGCCAGGTCAGTCGCACCGGACATGGCCATCACCACCGATATGATTGTTGGTTTCCCGGGTGAATCGGATGAGGATTTCGCGGAAACATTAGATTATGTCAAACAAATTGATTTTGCAGGTGGGCATATTTTTACGTATTCAGCCCGCCAGGGAACACCCGCTGCGAAATACAAAGATCAGGTGCGTGGACCAATTCGAAAACGACGTTCAGCGGTGTTACGAGCGGCATTTGCAGAAATGGCGTACCGGTATCACCAGCGTTTTTTGGGAGAGACGCTGGACGTATTATGGGAAAGCAGCCAACAGAGCAGTGATGGTACCTGGCAGTTGAAAGGGTTAACCGGAAATTATCTCAAAGTGGCTGCGGATTGCAGTCACAATCATTGGAATGAGATTGATAACGTACGGTTATTATCTTTTGAAGGTGATTTGGTTAAAGGTGAAATAATCGGATAACCATATTTCAAGGTTTTATCCTCGTTTTTTCTGATCGTTTGTTGATTTTTTACTGTTTACTCAAACTTCAAACGCCAGATGCCAACAACAAAAAATAAAAGTGCGAAACCCAACAAAACACTTGCTTCTAAAATGATGCCCTGAACATTTTGCCCGCGAATAATGACATCATTAAATCCGCGCATGGCCCAAGTGGAAGGCAAAATCTGTACGGCAGTTTGATAAGCTTTTGGTGTTATTTCCAATGGCCACCATGCGCCGCCTAATGCCGCCAACACCATTGAAAACAATATCGTTAAACCGGATGCCTGACGGACTGTACGTGCAAACGAAGCCAGCATGATACCCAAGGCAGTACCGGCTAACCCAAAACAAAATAACATAATAGCTAATGCCAGGTAATCTTTACCCCAATAAACATTTAATACCATTGCCCCAAAACCAATCAGAAGAATCATTTGAACAATGCCCATGAGTAATCTTCCTAATATTTTTCCAGAGAAAATGATTGCTTTTCGGTTCGGTGTAATTAATAATCGCCGCAGGGTTCCTTTGTTTCGTTCATAAACAAAAGCTTCTGAACCGCCTAATAAAGTGGTTAAAACCCAAGTGACTAACTGACCGGGTGAAGATTGTTCAAAACCAGTCGGGATTTGATTTTGTACCAGCTCGGATTGAGTGGAAATCGCTTTTGTGGGTGGATTTTTTAAACGATCGATGGTGATTTTTTCCATCTCCAACAAAAAACCTTCCTGATTTATTTTGGGAAAATCCGGTTGTTTATTAATTGTTTCCAATCCTTGAGCTCGGATGGAAATAACCGTATTAAGTTTTCCAATACTGGATAAAAGATCTTGTTCGAGGCCAACTGCCGTCGTGCTTTCAGCATATTTTGTAAATTCGATTTGAACTTTTTTCCCTTCTAGAATTTTTTGGGAAAAATTAGTAGGGATTTCTAAAAAGGAACTGATCGATTCGTTTTGCATTAATGTTTTTGCTTCGTCTTTGGACCGAAGAACAGGACGGGATGTATCTGATTGTTCCATAAATTCGAGCAATTGTTCCCCGTATCGTCCGTCATCTTGATTTACAACAACGATAACTAACCGTGGATCTTCAGGTTCATCATTTCCATAAGAATTTTTTAAACCTAAGCCAATGATGGTCGTAAAAACAATCGGTAATAAAAGAAAAAAGATGAGAGTAGATTTTTCAGAAAATTCGATTTTTATGTCTTTCAAGGCAATATGGATGATTTGTTTCATGCTGGTTCCTATTGATATTGGCGTCGAAAGATGAGGGAGGATATAAGAAACAAAACCAAAGCCATGATAAATAACGCGATAATTGCTGGAAGGACACTTTCAAATCCATTACCCAAACTTAAGTTGGTATATCCTTCCAACCCCCAGCCATTTGGCGTAATCAAACTGGCATTTTGTAACCACTCGGGCAATGCACCTCTCGGCAAAAAATTTCCAGCGGCTGCGGCAAAGGTCAGGGTAATGGCAGTCCCAATTGCGGAGGCCTGCCCTGGGGTTTGGGAAAATGCAGCAATAATCATTGACCATCCGGTTGCAGCAGCTACTATGGCCAAGGTGAGGAGGATCAAACCAAAATAACTACCCCATTGAATCGAATACAATAATGTTCCCCCCAATAAAATAACCGTCATTTGTAATACACCTGTCAGGATTGCGCCTAGCATTTTTCCGCCAATAATATGCGTTGCAGTTGTGGGTGTTACCAGCATGCGCGATAAGGTGCCCTGGTTTTTTTCCGTCAGAATGGATCTGCCGGCTGCGTTAATGGTGAACATTAGATACAAAATTGCCATGCTGGGTACAGAGTAGGTTAACCAATCAAATTCGGTTTGTTGTGGTTCAGAGCTAAAGTTTTCTGTTTTCAGGCTGACCCAATCATTTTCGATTGGATTATTTGCGGCTTCTCGACCCAGTTTTTCACCTATTTCTGGTGCTTGATCTAGTGTTATTAAACCAAACTGGATCATTTGGAGAATATTAATTTCTGTTGTTAATCCGCCGGAAACAAAACGATCCAGAATGGTATCAACAATACTGCGGATTATTCCACTGCTGATCACACGGCTTGGATTGCGGTAAACTTCAATGGTTGAGGTTTCCCTTTGAAATGGGTTATCGTTTGAATTGTTTGGAAATTCGCCATTTTGCAAGGCTTTAGGGTAAATGGACTCGGAAAAATTTGCTGGAATAATTACTGCAGCTGCAGCCTGGTCGTTGTCCACAGCCAATCGCGCTTGGGATTCATCTGAATTTAAACTTGGAGATACCAGGTCAGACAAATCCTCTGAATAAAACGCATCAATGACATAGGTGCTGAATTCCCCTTGGTCATGATTAACGAGAACAACCGGGATTTGTCCTATCGTTGCTGACGTTTCACTACTGAAACCGCCAAAGGCAGCCCCGATCACCAAAATCAAGGCAAACGGAGCGATAAACATCAGAATTAAGCCGGAACGATCTCGAAAGTTTAACAACAATTCTTTCCAGGTTATGTTTAATACTGGCGGCATATCGTTTTTCCTAATCCCTTAAAGCTCGGCCGGTAAGATGCAAAAAGACAGCTTCCAGGTTCGGTTCTTGGATATCAATTGACCGAATTTTTATATTTAATTGGTTGGCAATATTTATCACAGTGGGCAGCACATCTTCTGCTGTGGGGGTTATGATCACAATTTCATGATCGGCAGTGGACGCTTCAATAATTTCTGGAATTTCTTTTAACCGTGCAGCTAATTGTTGCCCATCTTCCTGTGCCTGGATGTGAAGACGCATGGTGTCATATTCTCCCACCATTTCTGTCAATTCTTGCTGGTTGCCAATTGCGATCATTTCACCATGATCAATGATGCCAACCCGGTGAGAGAGCTCTTGTGCTTCTTCCATATAGTGGGTCGTGTATAAAACGGTTAACCCTTGTTGATTTAACTCAATAACAGTATCCAATATCTTACGCCGGCTTTGTGGGTCAATGCCAACAGTGGGTTCATCCATAAATAAAAGTTGTGGTTGGTGTAATAAACCTACGCCAATATTTAACCTTCTTTTCATTCCGCCGGAATAGGTTTCTACCCGATCTTTTTTTCGGTCAGTTAAACCAATTTGCTCTAAGACTTTTTCTATTTGGCGAGTAAGTTCTTTTCCGGACATGCGGTACATTCTGCCCCAAAATTTTAAATTTTCTTCTGCGGTTAAATCATCATAAAGGGCAATTTCTTGGGGAACAACACCGATAATTTGACGAACGAGTAGGGGTTCTTCGACGACCGAGTGTCCAGAGATAAAAGCATCACCATTGCTTGGTTTAAGCAATGTCGATAACATGGAGATGGTGGTGGTTTTCCCTGCTCCATTGGGTCCTAATAATCCGAAGATTTCCCCTTGTTGAATATGAAAATTTATTTTTTTCACAGCCGTAAAGTTATCAAATTTTTTAACCAGATCTTTTGTTTCTATTAAGGGCATCAATCTTCTCCAAGGCAAAAAATGGAATATACAATCTATACGAGAAACAATATAAAAAAGTCGCACTAAACCGAGGAATTCCAGGTACAACGGATTATGCACCGCACCTTTTTTTATCTTTAATCTAATTTCAATTGGTGGATTGTTTCTTTTAATACATTGGCAGAATTAACCAAACCAGATTTTTCCTCATCATTTAACCGTAAATGTAAAACACGTTCGACTCCACCGCGATCTATTACGGTGGGTAAAGAAAAACAGACATCACTCAGTCCGTAATAATTATCCATCAGGCTAGAAACCGAAAGCACAGTGCTTTGATCGCGTAAAACAGCTTCCAGTAACCTTACCAACCCTGTACCAATGGCATAAAAGGTAGCCCCTTTGCGTTCGATGATGTGATAAGCGGCATCTCTGGTGTTGTGGAAAATACTGTCCAAATCCTCGGTGCTGCATCCCATATTATTTGCTTCACAATAATCCTTTAAGGTCATTCCAGCGATATTTGCTAAAGACCAGACAGGAACTTCGCTGTCACCATGCTCACCAATGATATAAGCATGGACACTTCGCGGATCAACATCAAACCGTTTACTGAGCATATAACGGAAACGAGCTGTATCTAGTATCGTTCCAGAGCCAAATACCCGGGTACTGGGTAGACCTGAAAACTTGATGGACGCATAGGTTAAAACATCAACCGGGTTCGTAGCTACGAGTATCAAACCTTGTGGATTATATTTTACGATTTCCGGAATGATTTTTTTAAAAATCTCCGTGTTTTTGTGGGCTAAATCCAGCCTGGTTTCACCTGGTTTCTGGGCTGCTCCAGCGGTTACGACAGTAATGGCTGCGCCTTTAATGTCTTTGTAATCCCCTGCATAAATCCTGGTAGGTTTGGCAAGCGGCACAGCATGGGTCAAGTCCATTGCTTCCCCCTCCGCTTTGGCATGATTTGCATCAATTAAGACAATTTCGGTCGCCAACCCATTGAGTAATAAGCCATACGCCAGGGTTGCACCTACATTTCCAATACCAATGATGGCGACTTTATTAGTAATATGATCATTAAATAACATGCTTTCCTCCATTTGTTATGAATCCCTTTTCTTGGGAGATATTTCTGGTAAAATCGGTAGGCTGATAAGCAAATTATAGCTGAGTGGTGTATTTAAAAATTTGTGTTGTATTATGTCAAACATTCTTGATTCGTTGTTTGACCACACTGATCCATTACGGTATAATTGTTCCTTGTCAGTTTGAAAAGTGAAGAAAATTTAAATTAGAAAGGAAATCGTTATGCCCAAAAGGACATATCAGCCTAAGAAGAAACATCGCATTCGTGTGCATGGCTTTCGGGCACGCATGGAAACACGCGGTGGTCGTAACGTCTTAAAACGACGTCGAGCCCGTGGTCGTCATTCATTAGCATTGACACATCCACACGTGAAGAAGATACGTTGGTAAATTCGCCCGAGTTGTTGTTTTTAGGAAACCTGTCAGTGGTTGTAACAGTAGACAGGTGTTAAATTGAAACGCAAATTTCGATTGACTCGATCAAGCGATTTTAAGCGGGTGAAAAGGCAGGGCAAGTCCTTTGCCCACCCGCTTGTTGTCTTGGTAGCTGATCAGGGACTGGAAGATGAAGTCCGAATTGGAGTGTCAGCTGGTCGATCAGTAGGAAATGCGGTGAAACGAAATCGTGCGAAACGTCAGATGCGAGCCAGTTTGAGTTCTTTAATTGATAAAGTTCAGCCTGGTTGGGATCTGGTGTTTCTGGCAAGAAAGCCAATCACCGAAGCCCTGTATGATGAAATATTAGCAGCGGAAGAGCATCTGCTAAAAAGGGCAAAAATATTTCGGGACGATACTTAAATGGATCATTTACATGAATACCCAAACGAACCATCCTTGCGCTCTTTACCAGTAACGTTGTGGAATTTGCCGCGCTTGGCTCTTTTGGGTTTAATTCGTTTATATCAAATGATTGTTTCACCTGCTTTGCCCTCCAATACTTGCCGTTTTTACCCAAGCTGTTCCCACTATGGTTACCAAGCCATTTATAAACATGGTGTAATCAAAGGGAGTGTTATGGCAACTTGGCGGGTTTTGCGATGTAACCCTTTTAACCCCGGTGGGTACGATCCAGTACCTTAATCCATATCAGGTTCCTATTTTTGAAATTAGTTACTTTCTGAAGTAGATGGGATCAATGAAGACCAAAAAAATTGTAGTTTTATTCCTATTTTTGATTCTGGCAATGCTGCTTACTGCATGTTCAGGTGCGCTTACAGCCAGCAGTTGGCCGGGAATCAAGGGTAACGATGAAACCGTTTACGTTACCTATGCGAGCCAGGTTTATTCTTTACGTCTTAAAGACGGTAGTATAAACTGGAAATACCCAGAAAAAGCCGAAGCTGCAAAAACATTTTTTGCGCAGCCACTTTTACTGGATGACCAACTTTTGTTCGGTGATTACGTGAACACTTTTTACAGTTTAGATCCGAATAATGGTTCGCTAAATTGGACTTTTGATGAAGCAAAAGGCCGTTATATTGGCGGCGCCATGTCGGTTGATGATTTGATTGTGGCTCCAAATGCAGACCATGTTTTATATGCCCTTGATTTGAATGGGAATAAAAAATGGGAATTTGAAGCTGGGCATGCCTTATGGTCAACCCCCTTAACCGATGGGGAAGCGATTTATGTGGCATCCATGGATCATTTTGTATATGCATTAAATAAAAATACAGGTTCCAAGATATGGGAAGCAGATCTGGGCGGTTCCATCATTTACCAACCTGCATTAACCCCGGATGGCATTTTAGTGGCCGCAACGGTTAATGAAGTAGTCGCAGTGAATACAACCAGTGGTAATGTATTATGGCGAATGGAAATCCCGGATGGTTTATGGTCCGAACCTGTGGAAAATGAAGGTGTTGTTTATTTTGGTAATGCTTTGGGTAAAATTTATGCCCTTGATGCAGCCACTGGCGACTTAAAATGGGATTACACCATTGATCAACTGGTTGCTGGAGCAGCCGCTGTTATTCCCGAAGGTGTCGTTTTTGCCGGTGAATTAGGCAAAGTGATTGCCATCGATTTTAATGGTGAATTATTATGGACCCGTCAGGTTGATGGAAAATTATATACCGGTCCGGTTGTTGCGGATGGTATGTTAGTATTGGGTGTTGTTGGTGGTGAAGATTTGGTGATCGCCTTTAATTATGAAGGTTCCGAAATCTGGTCTTTCACCCCTGGTAAGTAAAGGTCGGTAAAAAACTTATGTGGGATACCTTAGTTATTACTCCGTTTATCAATGCGCTGCTGTTTATTTATAAACTTGTTGGCAGCAATTTTGGTATAGCGATTATTTTATTTACAATCCTGATTCGTCTCGTGACCCATCCTTTGATGGTTAAGCAAATCAAAGGTGCACAGGGAATGCAAGAAATGCAGCAAGATCCTGAATGGTTAAAAATTCAGGAAAAATATAAAGGCGATAAGGAAAAATTGGCACAAGAACAAATGGCTTATTACAAAGAAAAGGGTATTTCTCCATTTGCTTCCTGTCTGCCAACATTGATTCAATTTCCAATCATTATTGCGCTGTACCAAAGTGTAATCGCAGCTTTGGTTTCAACACCGGTTGAAACATTAAATCTGGCGCGGCACGTGTACCCGCAGTTTTTGGATGTCGCAAATTTATTACCCTTAAATAGCACGTTCTTATGGATGGATTTAGGTGCACCAGAACGACTAAATCTCTCGTTTTTGCCTTTCGGGATTCCGGTATTAGCGATTGTGGTTGTTATTTCAACCTATGTTCAATCCAAATTAATCCAGACCCCAAGCGCAAATCCAAAAGATCAAGCGGCTATGATGAGTAATATGATGAGTTTATACATGCCCTTATTTATGGGTTACCTGGCTTTAACACTGGCTTCCGGTTTGGCTTTATATTTCCTGGTTTCTAACTTGGTTGGTATTGGACAATATGCTTTACTTGGAAAAGTAAATTGGTCTAATGTAATTCCAAAATTACCAGGTCAAAAGCCGGCGCCCGCACTTGCAGGCCGAAAAACAGCTGATGTGAAGAAAAAGAAGAAGTAAGAAAAAGAGGGATGCTACTATGAATCATGAAAAAACCACATTAGAAATGATCGCTCCGACGATAGAAGAAGCTGTTGAACGAGGTGCTAATCAATTAGGCATTTCAAAAGATGAATTGTCCGTGGAAGTTTTAGACAGTGGCAGTAAAGGTTTATTTGGACTGGGTAGCCGCCAGGCTCGGGTACGGCTGACGATTAAATCAGCGGATGAAGTCCAACCGGTTGTGAATACACCAGTCCAGAAGCAAGAAGAAAGCCGACCGGTGGAAAAAAAGCCGGTTTCCCAACCCAAAGTGGAAACAAATGAAGACCCGGTATTACAGTTGGCACAAGAAGTGGTAACAGAACTTTTGGAAAAAATGCATGTTCAGGCAGAAGTAACAGCAAAATTGACTCCCCCATCTGATGAACATGATCGCCAAATGGTGCTGGTTGAAATTCAAGGTCGAGATTTAAGTATCTTAATTGGTCGCCGCAGTGAAACATTAAATGCCTTGCAATATATCACCAGTTTAATTGTTGCCAAGGAACATGGTGAATGGATTCCTTTGATGATCGATGTGCAGGGTTACCGTGAACGCCGTGAACGCCAACTGCGAGTATTGGCTCGCCGAATGGCTGAACAGGTTGTGCATACCAACCGCCGGTTGAATATGGAACCGATGCCAGCCAATGAACGCCGTGTTATTCACCTTGAATTACGCGACCATGAATTGGTTGAAACTGAAAGCGTAGGCGAAGAACCTAATCGAAAAGTGACCATTTTCCTCAAACGTAAATAATTTTTTTGACCTTTACAGGGACGCGTGGTAATTTAATTAAGGCGTCCCTGTTTTTTTATTAATTTATTATAGGTATTATCTTTAAAAGGAGCGGAAAAATGAAAGCTGTTGATATCATTATCAAAAAAAGGGATAAAAAGGTCCTGACAAAAGAGGAAATTGATTTTTTTATAAAGGGGTTCGTGGATAATTCCATTCCCGATTACCAGGCATCTGCGCTGGCGATGGCAATTCTGCTGAATGGGATGACGGATCAGGAAACTACGGATTTAACGATGGCGATGGCCCATTCCGGTGAAACATTGGATTTGACAGGCGTGGTGGAAATCAGCCTGGATAAACATTCGACAGGTGGGGTAGGGGACAAGACGACATTGGTTGTTGAGCCTTTGGTTGCTGCTTGCGGGCTTCCTTTTGGGAAAATGTCCGGCCGTGGATTAGGTTTTACAGGCGGTACGCTGGATAAAATGGAATCCATTCCCGGTTATCGCACCGATTTATCTCGTGAAGAATTTATTCACCAATTAAGAACGGAGGGGATTGTACTCTCCGGTCAAAGTGGTGATCTCGCACCGGCCGACGGGAAATATTATGCTTTAAGGGATGTAACTGGTACTGTTCCCGCCATTCCCCTGATCGCATCATCCGTGATGAGTAAAAAAATTGCTGCTGGAGCGAATGTCATCGTTTTGGATGTAAAGGTAGGGGTGGGTGCTTTTATGGAGAATCTGGAAGAAGCCCGGGAATTGTCCAAATTAATGGTTTCGATTGCGAAACTATCGAACCGGAAAGCAATTTGTTTATTATCTGATATGAACCAGCCATTGGGGCATGCAGTTGGCAATGCCTTGGAATTAAAAGAAGCCATTGAGACGTTAAAAGGTGGCGGCCCTGAAGATTTTATCGAACATTGTGTATTAGCAGCTGCCTACCTGGTTTGGATGGGCGGTAAAACCGAGACGTTAGCTGAAGGCAGGGAGATGGTAGAACGGGTTTTGCAAGATGGCTCTGCTTTTGAAAAATTTAAGAAGTTGGTTAGGCTACAAGGTGGGGATGTTAGGTATGTAGAGCAACCTGATTTACTGCCTGCAGCTGAATATACTAAAACCATTTCCGCTGAGAAGGATGGATATGTTAAATTTATTCATGCTCGAAAGGTGGGAGAAGCCAGTGTGGATCTTGGTGCTGGGCGTGCTAAAAAAGGCGATCCCATTGATTTCGCAGTGGGTATAATGATTCATCAAAAAGTGGGCAACGCCATCAAAAAAGGCGATCCATTATTTACTATCCATGCCAATCAGATGGACAAACTGGAAGAGGCGGTTAAACGGGTGGAAGATGCCTTTGATTTTTCTGATGAGGCTGTGCAGCCCTTACCGCTGTTTTATGAAGTGATTGAGTAATAATGGCATAAAAAACGTATGAAAACACCCTTGATCATTCGTAATCCTGGGTGTTTTTTTGCTATACTCTACCCTAATAGGTATCAAGAATTATAAAAAATAATGTCGAACTTCAATTTTAAAAAAAGACCCACCAATATTTATCCACTGGAAACTGATGAACAAATTGAAAAATCAGGTTTGAGTTCACGCCGGGAAGCTTTTCAATACTTAAGCCGCCTAAATCAAAAAACAGACCTATTGGCGGAACGTTTTGCAAAGGGCAAGGTTAATCAAAACCAGTTTATTGCTTTATATGGATTTTATCAATCAGAGATTCAGCAGTTGGAATTGTTTTTAAAAAACACAAAGAATGGTAATGGGTGGCAAGATGTAGTTAATGAGGGGAAATCGATCATCATCCGAAAAAGATATGCGGCGCGATTGATAGGTTTTTCAATTTACAGCAACACATCGGGGCAGCCGCTGCGCACCTTGGGGCAATTTGCTGTGGATCCTATTTTGTTCATACCGATCTTACATGCTTACCAGAATGCAGCCAAAGAGATTTTTGGGGAAGGAATGCGCTCCATCGTCATCAAGGATGGGCATGTTTTAATTTTTATGCCCGGATATTTTTCCACCACTTTGGCGTTATACACTGCGGAACCTTCTGCGGAAAAGATCAAACAGCTTGAAAAAATTCACAAGACCTTTGAACTGGCAAATGAACGAGAATTGGTAAAACGGAAAATTGAACCAGATAAACTGGTTTTGCCCCACCAGTGCTTTTTATGAGCGAGTAAAAAATTTTATTTCATAAATCGTTCTTACAGGAAGGGACAAATATCCGTAAGTTCATAATCTAAACTCTGCCAGCCATGATAACCGCCGATATATCGGAGTACCTCATCCTGAAATGGCAAAGCGTAATCCACAGTATCAGCACATGCTGTGTGAATATCTTCTGAAGCCTTATAAGAATTCCAAAAAGTTTTAGCTAACTGGGTGAAAATATGGCCTGGCATCTCCGGGATATATTGGGCTTGTAATGCCGAATAAACCAGTTCCGCTTCCTTCATTTGCCCCTGCAATATGTGGAGCAGAAAAATACGGTACATGGCATATGCCGCTAAATAGGGGTATTCGTTTTTATCCGGTGCACTCAACGTAGGTGTAGGAAGTTTTTCTAACTGTGCATCCAGTTCCGCACTAATAAACGCAACGCTCTCTTCAGACCACCATGCTAAATACGGGTCATCAATGACTTGTCGGTATGCTTCATAGGCTCGTTCATATTTATGCATTAAGGTGTACAAATCGCCATTCTGAATCGCCTGGAATCGATATTCTGGGGGGCCAATTTGCATGTCATCCATTACAAAGCCTTCTCCATTCCACATGAATATTTGGGTCACAGGTTGGTACGGTCCATGACGAATTTCGTCTAAAGAAACTCCTATGCCTCCAGAGATAAGCATTTCCAAGGTGCTGTTTTGATCGATGTCTTTTATCTGCCAGGGATTCCCGTCCAAAGGATAATTACCGGCTACACCATTCATGCGGATCCAACCATTTTGAATGCCTGATATTTTATTTACACCATCAAATTCAGTTTGTGTAATAAGATTTTGAAAAGCATTTCCATCCCAAGCAATGATATGATATCCTGAAATATATCCCGAACCCATAGTGGGTGTCCATCTTAATACAATTTCCGGAATGCCATCTTGATTCAAATCATTGTTCATTATATTTCTCACGAGCACCATACCACCCAAATCGAAGGAATATAAACTCTCGTAATTTTCTTTAGTAGTACATCCGATGATTTCAAATGTTTGAGGGCCACCAACCCCATAAATTGTTAAAATCAATTCTGGAATATTATCCCCAGTTAAATCTTTATAGTTGTCATGCTGATAACCGTTTTTATCGGCAAATGAAGGGTCAGCCTCTCCAAAAACAGGTGGAATTGAGCCGCCTTGGTTTAAATAATCCAGTATATATTCTAATTTCTCTCCATACCATAAATCTTTTACAAAAATGTCTCGATCAAAGACGAGATCTGTATTAACTGTGGGACATACTTGAGGAATGCCAGGTGTAACTGTCTTTACTTGTGCAACGTCAAAGGTCGGAGTTGGGCTGTAAAAAAAAGGAGTTAGCAGTACATCTTCCAGGGGTAGAATATCCGTGGGGGAAGGCGTATGCGTTGGTAATAAAGTAAATGTGACTGTAGGTTTATTTTGAGTTTGACTAGGTGTTGGTGAATGAGCAACCGAGACCGTGGTACTTGGTTGCGTCTTTCTAGGAATGGACTCGGATGATTGCGGTGTGCATCCGAAGAACAAAATTCCTATTAGAACAATAATAAAAAAAATCCCAAATATCTTTTTCATATATCTTCTTTGACCTTACCAACCCTGTGAATTTGATTTATTTATTATATAACAATATTTTTTGTTATATAAAGTTGAATTGATTGATTTTTCACCCCGATTCTGGTATGATTTGGACAATCAATAATCAGTGATGATGGAAACGAGTAAATTTCAAAACGTGCTGTCAGCGAACCCGGGTGTGGTGTGAGCCGGGGCAGGACGCGGAATCGAAAATCCTTCCGGAGCTTCAAACTGAACACAACCTTGTAGTTGTAAGTAGGGGAGACGGATCCGCCAACCGTTATCAAGGCGCAGATCTACCTTTTGGATGTATCTGTTGAGTGCTTGCATCTCTTGTGAGAAGCAGGGTGGTACCGCGGGAATTTTTTCTCGTCCCTGATTGGACGAGGATTTTTTATTTAACCAGGAGGTTGTATGTTTAAACCAGTAACGCCGAGATTGGATGTAAACAAAATTGAAGAAGGCGTTCTCAATTTGTGGAAACAAGAAAATGTTTTTCACCGTACTTTGGAAGAACGCAAAGATGGACCCAATTATGTCTTTTATGAAGGTCCGCCAACGGCTAATGGCAGACCGGGTGTGCACCATGTTTTAGCCCGGGCTTTTAAAGACATTTTTCCTCGTTATAAAACCATGACCGGTCACTTTGTTTCCCGCCGGGGCGGCTGGGATACTCATGGTTTGCCGGTTGAAATTGAAGTTGAAAAACAATTGGGTTTTACCAATAAACAACAAATCGAAGATTATGGTATTGATAAATTTAATGCCTTATGCCGCGAATCTGCTTTTACCTATATTCAAGAATGGGAAAAACTGACGGACCGAATTGCCTTCTGGGTTGATTTGGAAACTGCGTATATCACCTTTAAGAACTCTTTTATTGAATCGACCTGGTGGATTTTGAAACAGTTCTGGGAAAAAGATTTGTTGTACCAGGGTTTTAAAGTGGTACCTTACTGCCCACGCTGTGGCACACCTCTTTCCGACCATGAAGTGGCGCAAGGTTATAAGGATGCGGATGATCCTTCCGTGTTTGTGCGCATGCGGCTTTTGGACGAACCGGATACCTCTTTCTTGGTATGGACCACCACTCCCTGGACGTTACCAGCTAATGTAGCCATCGCGGCTGGAGCTAAGGTCGATTATGTGAAAGTTGAGCGTGTTTTGCATGATGACCATACTGAAAAACTGATCCTGGCAGAAGCACTGCTGGAGAAGGTGTTTGGTGAAGAAGAAGTCACTATTTTGGAACGATTTAAGGGCAAAGACTTAAAAGGTCGTCAGTATGAACCTTTATTTAAATTCCTGCCACTAGAAAAACCTGCTCACCGCGTGGTGCTTGGCGATTTTGTGACCACCGAAGATGGGACCGGTCTGGTACACATTGCACCTGCTTTTGGTGCCGATGATATGGCCGTCTCTAACGAAGAGGATTTACCGGTTTTGATGACCGTAAACCCGGATGGCTGCTTTAAAGAAGAAGTGACTCCTTGGGCTGGCGTTTTTGTAAAAGAGGCTGATCCGAAAATCCTTGAAAACTTAAAAGAACGAGGTTTATTATTCCGAGCAGGAACGTATACCCACACTTATCCCTTCTGCTGGCGCTGTGCCACACCATTGTTATATTACGCTCGGCCAACCTGGTATGTTCGTACCAGCGTATATAAAGATCGTCTGGTGGCACTTAATCAGAAGATCAATTGGTATCCGGAACATATTAAAAATGGCCGGTTTGGTAATTGGTTGGAGAATAATGTTGACTGGGCTTTAGGCCGTGAGCGTTATTGGGGAACTCCATTACCGGTTTGGCAGTGTGAAGACTGCGGTCACCAACACTGCGTTGGTTCTGTGGCAGAATTAAGTACCCTCACCGGTAAGGATCAATCCGAGCTGGATTTGCACCGTCCACATGTGGATGAAGTTCACTTTAAGTGCCAGGAATGCGGCGGTCAGATGCAGCGTGTGCCGGAATTGATTGATGTCTGGTTTGATTCAGGTTCTATGCCGGTTTCTCAGTGGCATTATCCATTTGAAAATGAAGAACAATTTAAGCAACAGTTTCCGGCTGATTTCATCTGTGAAGCAGTAGACCAAACACGTGGTTGGTTTTATTCTTTACACGCCATCAGCACCTTGTTATTTGATGAAGTAGCTTATAAAAATGTCATTTGTTTAGGCTTGATTTTGGATGGTGAAGGTCAAAAAATGTCCAAAACGAAAGGGAATGTGGTCAGCCCATGGGAAGTGCTCGATAAAAATGGTGCTGATGCGATGCGCTGGTATTTATACACGGCCAGCCCGCCAGGACAAGAACGGCGATTTTCCAGTGACTTGGTTGGGGAAGTGCTGCGGAATTTCACCTTAACCCTTTGGAATACCTATTCATTCTTTGTGACTTATGCCAATCTGGATGGCTGGAAACCTGAAGCTGGAGTTACCCCGGAATACAGCCCGTTGGATCAGTGGGTGCGCAGTGCTTTACATACCCTGGTTCGGGACGTGACGATAGCGCTGGAAAATTACGATGTCTTGGGCGCAACCCGGCCAATCGAAGTGTTTGTCGATCAGCTTTCCAACTGGTATTTACGCCGTTCTCGCCGCCGTTTCTGGAAGAGCGAATCGGATGGGGATAAATATGCGGCTTATGCCACCCTGTACGAAGCCTTAACCACCATCAGTAAATTGTTGGCTCCGACCATGCCCTTTATGGCAGAAGAACTATATCAAAATTTGGTTAGGGATGTGGAACCTGGTATGCCTGATTCGGTTCACCTTGCCTTTTGGCCAGCTTATGATGAGGCGGCGATTAATGAGGAACTGAACCGTGAAATGGCCGTGGTAATGAAACTGGCATCTGTTGGGCACGCAGCTCGTAATAAAGCAAATCGCAAAGTGCGCCAACCGTTAGCTGAAGCTGCATTTTCTGTGGGTAATGTTGAAGAACAAAAAGTTATCCTTAAATACGCAGATATTTTGGAAGATGAACTGAATGTTAAACATGTACGGGCTTTGGACGCCGCAACGGAAGCCGTGGCTTATGAGATCAAACCTTTACCGAAGCAGCTTGGGCAAAAATATGGTAAAAATTTCCCTGCTATCCGCTGTGCTTTAATGGCTTTGGATGCAGAAAAGGTAGCGAAGACCTTATTAGCAGATGAATCTGTTCAACTCGAAGTTAATGGTGAGCAATTTGATATTCTTCCTGAAGAAGTGGAAGTTCGCTCCCTGGCAAAAGAAGGCTATGCAGTTGCTTCCGAAGGAGCATACCTGGCTGCCCTGGTGACAGACCTGACTCCGGAATTGGAAAAAGAAGGTTTGGCAAGAGAGTTTGTACGTCGGGTGCAGGATTTACGTAAATCCGCTGAATTTGATATTTCAGATCGAATCAAACTGAAGGTTGAAGCTTCGCCGAAATTAGCGAAAGCGCTTAAGGATTTTGAAGACTATGTGATGGCCGAAACCTTAACAGTGGAAATGAAAGCTGAAAAACCATCGGAAGATCTTCCTCAAGTTACCAGTGAATTTGATGGAGAAACGGTAACCGTCGGTGTAGAAAGAGTGTAAACGATATCAATTTTAAAAGCGCAGTTCATCTTAATGGACTGCGCTTTTTTTATAACCTTCTGCAACAATATGAAACGATGATGGGTATTTTGTTAAAATGCAAATGAAAAGTGGGTTCCTTTTTGGCTAAAAGCGTGCGGGAAAATCGTGGAGAGCGGTATTGAAGATCGGTTTTGCAATATATGATAATTTAGAGAATTATTCCGGTAGTTCTTTATATATGCGAAAACTGGTTGAATTTTTTCATATTCAGGGGGATCAAGTCACGATGGTGACAATGCCTGTCCAAAATTATTTTTTTCGATTGAGCAATGCGTATATTAATTCGTTTTTAGAACGTTTTTATCAATACGATTTTGATTTCTTAATTTTGGATGAATTGGCTCATCCTTCCTTGGATTGGATGAATCGGCGGTTTATAAAACCGACACCGTATCCGGTTATTTCAATGATTCATCAATTAAGGACCAGCGAACCCCATCCCAAATCAATTAAATGGATATACCGTCAGTTTGAAAGAAAGTATATTTTATCGGTGGACGGATTTATTTATAACAGCCAGGCCACAAAACATGCAGTGGAAGCAGTTGCTGGAAAAAAACTAAAAGGTGTGGTTGCTTTTCCTTCTGGTGACCGTTTACCCCATCAATTAGGTGTGCATCAAATTGTGCAACGAGCCCATCAGGAAATTTTAAATATTATTTTTGTTGGCAGTATTATTCCCCGCAAAGGGCTGCATATTTTGATGAAAGCATTAGCAAGAATAACAAACAAGAATTGGTTTTTGAATATTGTAGGAAACATGCGCTTAGACCCATCGTATGCCCAAGATATCATGCGATTTGTGGAAACGTATCAATTGACGAATCATATAAAATTTCACGGAAAATTGTCTGATGAAAAACTGGAAGAGCTGCTTAATTTAAGCCATGTATTGGCGGTTCCCTCAACTTACGAAGGGTTTGGTATTGTGTATTTAGAGGCAATGGGTTTTGGGGTTGTACCCATTGGAACAAAAGCTGGAGGTGCGAGGGAAATCATTTTTTCAGGTCAGGATGGATATTTAATATCTGCTGATCAAGCCCAGGAAGATTTAGCGAAAAAGCTCGAAGTACTTCTTAATGACCGTAACCGATTGGCTGCCATGGGTGTGGCGTCTTATCATAAATACAAACAATATCCGACCTGGTATGAGACCTGCGAAAGAATCCGTGGTTTTTTAACCAATTGGAAGAATGAAAAAGATAATCAGAAATCATAAAAATATATTTTTTAGAAAACCAGGTTGGAGAGAAAAAAAGAAATGCGTCTTGAGTCATAAAGAGCAGATTATTCATAACCCCATCAGTTTTATGAAAACTACGGTAAAATTTGAACAGTCGAACTTTGTGGAGGTTTTGTTTTGAAAAAATATCTGCGTTCATACGCATTGTTAACCCTGATCTCCGGGCTAGTGATTGCCTTAGACCAGTACACAAAATATTTGGTGCGAACCAATTTAGAGTTATGGACAGACCGATGGATGCCAATAACCTGGTTAGACCCTTATTTTCGGATTTTGCATATACCTAATAAAGGGAGTGCTTTCGGTTTATTTCAGGGTGCAGAAAATATATTTAAATTTTTACCGATCGTTGTAGCCATCATTATTATTGTTTATTATCCGCAAATCCCCAAAGCTGATTGGTCTTTACGGTTGGCGTTGGGATTGCAGCTTGGTGGCGCATTAGGTAATTGGATTGATCGTTTAACGGTTGGGTATGTCGTCGATTTTATCTCTGTTGGTAATTTTCCCGTTTTTAATGTAGCAGATTCCTGTATTACGATTGGGGTAGGCGTTCTGTTGTTAGGGGTCATTTTACAGGAAAGACAAGAACGTAAACAAAAAGAAGCTGTCGCTCCGGATATGACTTCTCCAATCACTCAGGAAGATGAGTAAGATGTCTGAAATATTTAATTTTGATTTTGAAAAAGAGCAACCGGAACGTTTAGATAAATTCTTGGTAGAGTGTTTACCAAGTTTATCCAGGTCACGGATTCAAACTTTGATTAAAGATGGATTGGTAAAAGTTGATGAAATGATCATCACCAAAATGGGTTATAAACTTGATCGTAACAATAAAATTGAAATAGAAGTGCCAGCGGCGGTTGATATTGGCTTATTGGCAGAAGATATTCCATTGGAGATTTTGTTTGAAAATGAAGATGTCTTGATCATCAATAAAGATGCTGGGATGGTCGTGCATCCAGCTGCTGGTCACGATCAAGGTACATTAGTCAATGCCGTATTAGCCCATGCCCCGGATATCGAAGGGATTGGTGGTGAGTTACGCCCTGGGGTGGTGCATCGGCTGGATAAGGATACATCAGGCATTATTGTGATGGCAAAAAATGATCAGGCACACCAATTTTTGCAAGACCAATTTCGTCTGCGAACTGTAAAAAAAACTTATCTAGCAATCACGGATGGCATTCCTCCAACCCCTGTAGGGCGCGTGGAAGCACCGATTGGGCGTGATCCATCTCATCGAAAACAAATGGCTATTGTTCCCAGCCAGAGGGGTCGGGAAGCTGTTACGGAATATAAGGTATTACAAGTTTTTAAGAATCATGCTTTGATCGAGGCCAGCCCATTAACTGGACGTACCCATCAAATCCGCCTTCATCTTGCGTTTTTAGGCTGCCCAATTGTTGGCGACAGTTTATATGGCCATAAAAAAACCAGTTTGCCAGTTAAAAGACATCAGCTGCATGCCTTTCGACTGCAGATTCAACTACCAGGTGAAACAGAAATGCGTGTTTTTGAAACAAAGAGACCTGAAGATATGCAGCGAGCATTGGTTTATTTAAGCCAACAATAAAACTGGGGAGGTTAAGTAATGGTTATTGATTTAAGATCTGATACAGTTACCAAACCTACCCCCGCCATGCGGGAAGCGATGGCTAAAGCGGAGGTTGGGGATGATGTTTATGAAGAAGACCCTACCGTAAACAAGTTGGAAGATTATGCAGCGGATTTATTAAAAAAAGAAGCTGCCCTGTTTGTCCCTTCTGGCACGATGGGTAATTTAATCGCCATTTTAACCCACTGTCAGCGCGGTGATGAAATGATTATGGGCAACCTGGCGCATACTTTTTTATATGAAGCTGGTGGAATGGCTGCGTTAGGTGGTGTAATTCCACATACCCTGCAAAATGAATCAGATGGTACCATTAGGCTGGAGGCTATTCAAGCAGCAATTCGTGAGAAAGATGTTCATTTTCCCCGTACTCGAATGATAACCCTTGAAAACACACACAATCGCTGCGGTGGTGTGGTTTTACCAGAAGAATATACTCATCAAGTAGCGAAGATCGCACAAAAACACGATCTGAAAATGCACCTGGATGGGGCACGACTGTTTAACGCAGTTGTTAAAACTAAAAGTACGGCTGCTGCATTAACTGCAGATTTTGATTCGGTTAGTTTTTGTTTGAGTAAAGGATTATGTGCTCCCGTTGGTTCCATATTGTGCGGATCAAGGGCATTTATAACCAAAGCCAGAAGGATACGGAAACAAGTCGGTGGTGGTATGCGGCAAGTTGGCGTGTTGGCAGCAGCAGGTTGGGTCGGATTAACTACATTAGTTGATCGATTGGAAGACGACCATCGCCGGGCGAAAATTTTGGCAGAAGGGTTATCCCAAATTCCTGGAATAAAGATACGTCCAAATTCACCACAAACCAATATGGTTTTTATGGATATTGATCCCTCAATTAAAAAATCAACTTCGGAAATCAGCCAACAATTGAAAATGGATGAAATCCTGGTGGGAGAAGCGGGATTATATGGATTCCGGTTGGTGACTCACCATGATATTGATGATAACGCCATTCAAAAAACCATCGCTGCTTTTTCGAAAGTAATGAGACCATAAATCACCAGTAAGAACTCCTTTCGTCACAGCGGTAATGAATATTCTAGGGTTAAAGGATTTTTTATATTAATTCGTTTTTAATCATTTTAAGTTTCCATTTTTAATTCTTTGATATAATCATAATTGGGCAGAAGCCTGAAGGAAGACTTAATGGTTGGAGGTAGTTGGTTCCCGGTTTATGTGACTGTTGGTAGTTCAGTCTGTCCGGGATTTTTTATTCATAAGCTGACCTGTAACCCATAAAAAAGTACATGGATTATGTTTGGAGGATGTAAATGAAAGAATTTTTCACATTAGCTGAAATTGATGAAGTAGCAGATGTTGTCCGCTCATATACGAAAAGAAAACCAAAAATTGGTTTAATATTAGGATCTGGTTTAGGTAATTTAGCCGAATCGGTAATTGAAGCTGATGAAATCCCTTATGAAAAATTACCATATTGGAAATTATCCACTGTCCAGGGGCACAGCGGAAAATTGGTGATTGGCGAATTAGAAGGTAAAGAAGTTATTGTCATGAAAGGGCGTACCCATTATTATGAAGGGTACAGTATGCAAGAAATTACATTGCCTGTTCGGGTGATGCAGCGATTGGGTGTGGAAATATTGATTGTTACCAATGCCGCAGGGGCCATTAACCCCGACTATGCACCAGGGGATGTCATGTTTATTTCAGATCATATCTCCATGATTGGAATGACAGGTAATAATCCGCTGCGCGGTCCGAACCTGGATGAATTGGGACCTCGTTTCCCTGATATGAGCCAGGCTTATGATCGGGTGTTATTGGACAAAGCCAAAAAAGTGGCAGATCAAAATCAAATCAAAACCTTTTCCGGAGTCTATTGTGCGTTAAGCGGCCCTTCTTATGAAAGCCCTGCAGATCTTCGTTTTTTGAAAACGATTGGCGCGGATGCTGTTGGGATGTCCACGGTTCCGGAAGTGATCATTGCCCGTCATGGTGGAACGAGAGTTTTGGGAATTTCGGGTATCAGTAATAAAGCTAATTTGGATGGCAGCACAATCACCACCCATGATGAAGTTGTGGAAGCAGGAATTGTTTTAGTGCCTAAATTGACAACGATTATTAAAGGATTTTTAGCAACGCTTTAATTTGCGTTGTGAACAAAAATTATGGTCTCTGAAGTTGTCCAATTTCTGACGGCATATGAAATTTGGATCTATGCTATTCTTGGCATTGTTGCGCTTGGTTTTTTATCTCGTTTGTTTAAGGCGATTGCTTATTGGCGGGATGCTACTTTTGGTATTGAAAAAGAAATTGCAAAACGACGTTTTATTAATGCAGGGATGACATTGATCGTGTTATTTGTATTTGCTATCTCTGAATTTTTCTTCGTTTCTTTTTCTGCTAGTTCGCTACCCAGTATGCAGGTTATTCCGACGCCCACGATTGACGTTTTAGCAACAGCCACACCTACCTTACCTCCGGTGGAAAATGCAGCTTTGTCTGAACCGGCTCAACCAAGCCCTACGCCACAGCCGGATACCTGTATCCCAGGCCAGGTGAACTGGATCAGCCCAGAAGTGGGAGATCAAATCAGTGATGTAGTTCCTTTAGTTGGTGAGGTAAATATCCCAAACTTTGGTTTTTACAAATATGAATATGCCGCTGTCGGCAGTGACTTATGGACAACAATTGCCGGTGGAAATAAAATTAATGAAGATAATGAGATTGGGTCATGGAATACGACTCAATTATTGGCAGGAGATTATCTTTTGCGTCTGGTTGTCTTGGATAATGAAAACAATGAATTTGGTAGTTGTGTCGTTGGTGTTCGTGTAACTAACCCTTAACCTGGAGATAACGGTATGCCTCAAATTGAAATTCGCCCAGCTTTATCCTCTGATATTAATGATTTGGTAAACATTGATCATAGTTGTGTATCATCCTATGTCTGGCAAATGGATCGCCAGATTGATGAAGGACAAATTCAAGTTAATTTTCGGGAAATACGGTTGCCAAGATCTGTAACGATAACCTATCCAAGGGACGTGGAAAATTTAGCTGAAGATTGGCAACATGCCTCCGGTTTATTAGTTGCAATTTTTGAGGAAAATGTTGTAGGATATGTATATCTAAAAGAACAGTCGGAAGTTCAGACTGTAACTCTCCGTGATATTGTTGTCGCTAAAAAACATCGTCATCAAGGAATTGGAACAGGCCTGGTGCTGGCAGCGAGAAATTGGGCTGTTCAGCGTAATTTTCGTAGAATAACGATGGAAATGCCATCAAAAAATTATCCTGCGATCCGATTAGCCATGAAGCTGGGTTTTGAGTTTTCCGGATACAACGACGCTTTTTATGCTAACAAAGACATAGCTTTGTTTTTCTCTCGATTTCTTAAATAAAGGTATTTGAATGTTAGACTGGCAAGTGGGTTTGGTAAATCTAATTCGCACAATCAGCGAAATTTTAACCGCAGGGATTGCAATAACCGCATTCTCAATTTTGTTATATGCATTCACCTATAACCTGCGGGATCGGGTAGCCCGTTCGTTTGCATTAATTTTAATTTGTGTTGTGGTCGTTTTTACATCGGAGGCTATCGGCAGTATTGCAACTACACCGGACGGTCTTGCTTTGTGGTTAAGGCTAGAATGGGTCGGATTAATCTTCCTGCCGCCGACATACCTTCACTTTTCCGATGCGTTGGTAGCGACAACGGGTCGTCCCAGCCGTTGGCGAAGACGCTGGGCAGTTCGACTGACATATTTATTCTCTCTTGTGTTATTGGTGCTTATCCCAACGAATTTATTAGTTGGGCCATTAGTAAGCCAACCAAGTTCGGTCCCGCACTTGGAGCGTACCATTTTTACCGAATTATTTACATTTTATTATTTAGTAATCATGGTGTTATCCTGGATTAATTTTACGCGTGCTTATATCCGCACTGTAACGCCAGCCAGCAGAAGACGAATGGGTTATTTGGTAATTGGTGCTTTAGCCCCTGCTTTGGGTTCATTCCCTTTTCTTTTATTTGGCTCAAGTATTGTTGACCGCAGCCCAACCTTATTTTGGATTATTGCTATGACAAGCAATGTGGTGGTTGGTCTTTTGTTAATATTGATGGCTTATGCGGTATCTTTTTTTGGTGTTTCTTGGTCAGATCGGGTTGTTAAGAGCAGATTGTTAAAATGGTTAATGCGTGCTCCATTTATTGCCATTGTGACTCTTGCACTTACCACCCTCGTCCGCAGAACAGGAGATGTGTTTGGACTGGATTTGAACGGGGTAGCTCCTATTGTAATGGTGGCCACCATCATTCTCATTCAATATCTGATCACGTTATTTGCTTCTACCGGTGAAAAATGGCTTTTTTACGGTAATGACCAGCAGGATTTGGAAATGTTAAAAACGCTGGAAGACCGATTATTAACCCGAACCGATCTATTAGAGTTTTTGGAGATGATTTTATCTGCTGTTATTGATCGTTTACAGGCACAAGGAGCCTTTTTAGCAGCCCTAAACGAAGAAGGGGTTGAATTGGTGATAACATCCGGAAAAAATCGGTTTAACAGTAAAGATGTATCCGATGAATTAACGAAAATATTAATCAATAATGGGCATTTTGCGGAATCATTTCGCTGGGGAGACGATCTTTTGTTCCCATTATATGAGCAAAATCCAGGAACAGACATCACAGAACCTCGTAATTTGTTGGGTTTTTTGGGTGTAACCGGCCAGGAAGTGGTTGAACTGGATATTGAGCAAAAACAAGCAGTTAAGTTACTGACTGATCGAGCTGCAATGGCCATTCAAGACCGGCAGCTACAATTACAAATTTTTAAATCCATGGAAAAATTAACTGGACGGGTAGACTATATCCAACGATTAAGAGCTAAGGGACGTTATGATAGTGAAGGTATTTTGAGTCTTGATACACTGTCCGATCAGCAGGATCTTACAACATGGGTAAAAAGTGCCCTCACCCATTATTGGGGTGGTCCAAAATTAACTGAAAATCCCCTGATGGAATTAAAAATTGTGCAGGATGCAGCGGAACGTCTGGAGGGAAATCAGGCAAATGCTTTGAGATCCATATTAAAAGATGCGATTAATTTTGTTAAACCGGAAGGTGAAAGGAGGTTTACTGCTGAGTGGATATTGTATAATATTTTAGAAATGAAATTTTTGGAGGGACGAAAGGTTCGTGAGATAGCCTTAAAATTATCAATGTCAGAAGCAGATTTATACCGAAAACAACGCATCGCAATTGAAGCGGTAGCGGAAGCGGTGGTAAATATGGAACGCGAAGCCCGTGACCATATGGGGGAGGTGGTAAAAGGATGAAAATTTCTTATCACCTTGCTTATTTTGGTATTCATTTCCCTGTTTACAGGAAAAAAATATTGGGAGGAGGGTAAATGTTACCGGATCAAACCAAATCAAATTCAGAACCTGATATGCCTCAACTCGATGAAGGGTGGTGGGCATCTGTTTTAGCGGATGAAAACGCATTATCATCAGAAAATAGAGAGCAAGACTTACAAGTGGCGGTACCTTCCAGCAGTTTGATGGTGGAATGGGGGCATGTCCAAAATCTTTATGATCGTGATGAAATTGTTGAAATGCTAGTTCATGGATTTAACCGGGGCGGATTATTGGTACAAGGTGAAGATGTACAGGGCTTTGTTCCTGTATCTCATTTGATTGATTTTCCAAATGTCATCACGGAAGATGATCGTAGAATGGTTTTATCTGATTACGTCGGTAAGACAATCAAAGTTAAAGTTATTGAATGTGAACCATCACAAGAAAAAATTGTTTTATCAGAACGTGCTGCACTGGCTGGTGAAGGCTGCCGTAAAACCCTTTTTAAAACATTAAAAACTGGTTCGATTGTTAATGGTACAGTCACCAATGTGACTGACTTTGGGGTGTTTGTTGACCTCGGCGGTGTGGAAGGTTTAATTCATGTTTCCGAATTATCCTGGGGACGCGTTCAACATCCAGGAGAAGTATTGGTAGTTGGGCAAACGGTTAAAGTTTTGGTATTACAGGTTAGTGAGGAAAATGCCCGTATAGCCTTAAGTCTCAAACGGTTATACAGCAACCCATGGGAGACCTTAGCAGAAACATACCAGATTGGTGACGTAGTTCAGGCTACGGTTACCGCTGTAACCCGTTTTGGTGCTTTTGCCCGCCTGAATGAAGGCATAGAAGGATTAATTCATATTTCTTCAATCACAGATGGCCTTGATGAAGGAAAAGACCTAAACAAAATTTTTACAACCGGGGAAGAGATTGTGGTTCGAATATTACATATTGATGTAGAACGCCGCCGCCTCGGTTTAGGGATAATGGATGACTGAAACGAAACAGAAAAAGAAATCAAAATCTTTTTTGCAGAATGGATCGAATACCCATCCCCCATCCGAAGCCCCCTTATTATCGATATTAACCAAAATAAGGCCATTTTTACGACGTTATGGTCTGGATATATTGGCTATAGTCCTAATTGCCTGGGCCATATTAACCTTATTTTCGTTAATTGGGTGGACTTCTGGTAGTTTTATTGATCGCTGGCAAGTTTTTCTGGAGCGATATTTTGGTTCGGGAAGTTTTGTTTTTGTACTTCTTTTTCTTGTATTTGCTTTTTGGATCTTTCGCCGACGTGTATTTGGTTTAAAAGATATTCAACTTCGCAAAATTATATATTTTGAGATTGCTTATTTTGCCCTAATTGCTTATTTTGCTATTCACAGTAGCCTATCCCTAGACCGGATTGGGCGTGGGGTAAATGGGGGTATTATCGGTTGGGGAATTGCTGATCTATTATTGCGGTTTTTACCGTTACCAGTGGTTTCAGTAATTCTGGTGCTGGTTTTTGTTCTTTTTCTCACAGCGGCAACCGGATTTTTTGGATGGTTAGGAAAACAATTCGATCAATGGTTAGCGCTATATGCGGCTGAAAATCCGCAAGCGATTAGTTTGGAAGAGCTGGCAGAACAAGGATCTGCCCCCGAGGGGATGATCAGCCCATTAAAAAAACGAGGAAAAAAGACGCAGCAGCGTCCGCAATCACAATTGGTCATTACTCCGGCTGCTTCATTAAACCGTGATCAAACTTTACCCCCACTGAGTTTGCTGGATAAAGAACAGCTAATTGTAATGGACGATGTATTGGTTGAGAAAATGGGTGCTCAAATCGAGAATACCTTGGAAGAGTTTGGTATTCCGGCACGGGTAGCCGGATATCGCATTGGTCCAACAGTTACTCAGTTTGCAATTGAGCCCGGTTTTGTGGAACGAGTGGGTACGGATGGCGAGATCAGCAAACATAAGGTGCGTGTTTCTCAAATTTCTTCCTTGGCAAAAGATTTGGCTTTAGCCCTCTCAGCAGAACGTTTGCGGATTGAAGCACCAGTTCCGGGACAGTCCTATGTTGGGATTGAGGTGCCGAATCCTCAAAGTAAAATGGTCCGATTACGCCCGATTTTGGAATCTGAAGCGATGCAGCGGATTAACTCTAAACTGGCATTAGCCCTGGGTCAGGATGTTTCCGGGCAAGCAGTCGTAGCAGATTTATCTAAAATGCCGCATGTATTGATCGCTGGTACGACAGGTTCCGGTAAATCGGTGTGTGTCAGTGCTATCACCGCTTGTTTGTTGATGAATAATTCACCTCAGGATCTGCGGATTGCCATGCTGGACCCAAAAATGGTGGAGTTGGTCCGGTTTAATGGCGTACCTCATTTGTTAGGAAAGGTTGAAACCTCCATTGATCGCATGGTAGGTGTGATGCATTGGGCGATTGCTGAAATGGACCAACGGTATCGTTTATTAGAAGATGCCAAAGCACGTGATTTGGATGCTTATAATTTTAAAATGGGTCGAAAAAATCAACCAACGTTACCAAGAATTGTCTTGATTATTGATGAATTGGCGGATTTAATGATGTCTTCTCCTGATCAAATTGAACATGGATTGGTACGACTGGCACAAATGGCTCGAGCAGTGGGTATTCATTTGGTGGTTGCGACGCAACGCCCAAGTACAGATGTGGTAACAGGTTTAATTAAAGCCAATTTCCCAGCCAGAATTGCTTTTACCGTAGCTTCTTCCATCGATTCCCGTGTAATTTTAGATACTAGCGGTGCGGAAACGTTAATGGGTAAAGGTGACATGTTGTATTTGGCACCAGATGTTGGCGCACCGCAAAGAGCACAAGGTGTCATGGTTTCTGACCAAGAGATAGATAAGATCATAAAATATTGGCAAAATTTCGGTATAGAAGATTCATCTGCTGAAGCTCCATGGGAAGAATTAATGAAAGTGATGGATGATGATACGGATGATCTGGTCAAACAAGCAATTGATCTTGTTAAAAAATCACAACGAGCCAGTGCATCTATGTTACAACGCCGATTGAGAATCGGTTTTCCAAGAGCAGCCCGTTTGTTGGATGAGCTGGAAGAAATGGGAATTGTTGGACCGAGTCAGGGTGGTGGGAAAGACCGAGAAGTAATGATTGATGCGGACGATGATTGGGAAGACATCGAAACTGAAGAAAACGATTAAATCTTCTTAAAAATTTTGAAGCAGTTTAAACCCAATAAAAAGGTGTATAGTATAATTTGGGTCATTAATTGTTTTGAAATTGAATACAAAGAAGGTGAAAATTGGACAGAGCGGCACAACAAAAACGGGCAATGACTTTAACAGATTTTTTACGCGTCCGTTTTAAGGGGATTTTGGATCCGATCGGAAAGTTTTTGAATGGTCTCGGTTTAACCCCGAATACAATGACTGTAATTGGGCTGGTGGGAAATATGGTTGCTGCCTGGTTTTTAGCCAAAGGGTTCATTGTAGTTGGGGGTTTGATCATTTTATTAACGGCCCCGATCGATGCGATTGATGGCACAATGGCTCGGTTAAGAGGCCAGGTTTCTCGATATGGCGCCTTTTTGGATTCGGTTGCAGACCGTTATTCAGAATTGGTAGTTTTTGCTGGTCTATTATATTATTTTTTGCAACAGCAAAATTTTTTGGCTTGTTTATTAACTTTTTTTGCAGCAGCTGGTTCGATTATGGTTTCATATACCCGGGCAAGGGCAGAGGCATTAAGCTATAATGCCAAAATTGGTTTGATGACTCGAATTGAACGGTACCTGATTTTGGTGCCTATGCTGCTCTTAAATCGCCCAATGATTGCTTTGTGGGTATTAGCGATATTAGCAAACTTCACCGCCATCCAAAGGGTATGGTCTGTACGGAAACAGGCTTATGACGCAAACGATGTAGTCAGATTAGAAAAAAATAAATAACAGGAGATCTTATGCGCGAAGGCTTTTACATAGGTACATTATTCATCCATTGGTACGGAGTCATCATCATGTTTGGTGCATTGATGGCTGCTGTTCTTTCCACAAAAGAAGCAAAACGCAGAGGACACGACCCGGAAATTATCTGGGATGTGATGCCTTGGTTACTACTCGCAGGAATTGTTGGTGCGCGTATCTGGCATATCCTTACTCCGCCCGCTTCTATGGTTGAGCAAGGTATAACCACCCAATATTATTTAACTCATCCATTGGATGCCATTAACGTACGAAATGGTGGTTTGGGTATTCCCGGAGCGGTAATGGGTGGTGCACTAGCATTATGGTTATATGCCCGTTCGAAAAAAATGGCGTTTGGAACCTGGGTTGATATTATTGCACCTGGTTTGGCCTTAGCGCAGGCGATTGGTCGTTGGGGAAATTTTGTTAATCAAGAGTTGTATGGCGCACCAACCGATTTGCCCTGGAAACTATATATTGAGCCTGTAAAACGATTACCGGAATTTATGGATCAAGCTTATTACCACCCTATGTTCTTATACGAATCATTATGGAATTTAATGAGCATGGCTGTTTTATTAGTTTTGGGTAGAAAGCTTAAAGATAAGCTTTTCCGGGGAGATATCTTTTTGGTTTATTTGGTAATGTATCCGATCGGACGATTTTTATTGGAGTTTATTCGATTAGATCCTTCCAATGTGGGTGGTATTAATGCCAATCAAACGTTAATGGGCGTGATTGCTTTGGTTTCCCTCATCACATTGATCCTCCGGCATACTGTATTTAAATCCAGCCAAACTGTGGAAGAATATAAAGAGTTTGTCAAAGAAGAAAAACCGGAGCCTAAAGAATCTGCGTAAGTTCTATTAGGAAAGCTAAATAAAATAATGCAAATTGTTACGGAAAATCTTACCAAAAAATTTGATGATTTTTTAGCAGTTGATCAAGTCAATTTACAAGTTCCTCAAGGGGAGCTCTTGGTTTTACTTGGTCCAAACGGTGCTGGAAAAACAACAACAGTTCGCATGTTAACTTCCCTGTTAAGACCGACTAGTGGAAATGCAAAAATTGCGGGATATGATGTGGTAACACATGCTGCTCAAGTGCGATCCATGGTTGGAGTTTTAACGGAACATCATGGACTGTACGGCCGTATGAATGCCAAGGAATATCTGACTTTTTTTGGGGAATTATATGGTTTATCCAAACAGGAAAGCCAAAAAAGATTTGTTCCCCTGCTTGAAAAATTTGGTTTGATTACCCAAATTAATAAACGACTTGGTGAATATTCAAAAGGTATGCGCCAAAAACTTTCTTTGGTACGTGCATTAATAAATGATCCCCCCGTACTGCTGTTAGATGAACCAACATCCGCAATGGATCCAGAAAGTTCGCGTATGGTTCGGAATGCGATTTCGACCTTAAAACAGAACGACCGAACCATCATTTTGTGTACCCATAATTTGAATGAGGCTGATGAGTTAGCAGACCAGGTAGCTATCATTCAGAATGGAAAAATTATCTTAAATGATTATCTGGAAACGGTAAAATCCACGCTGTTGGGGTTTCCTGTTTTTGAAGCTACGTTCGCTGAAAATACCTCGTCTTTTTCTTTCGATTTTTTGCCAGGTGTAAAAGTGATTAATCAAACTGCGACTCAAATTACCTTTGAAGTTGAAAATCCAGCGGTAAGTAACCCTAAGCTTATTCAACACCTCTCACAGGACTATCATCTGATCTCTTTTCAACAAAAAGCACGGAAGCTGGAAACCGCTTATTTGGAAGCTGTTAATCACCATGGGGGAGAATTAAATGAAAAACTTCTTTAATGAATTAAAACCTGCTCTGGTGATCACCCGCCGCGAAGTGCGAGATCAATTCCGAGATTGGCGAATTATTTTCCCTATTTTTGGATTAACTATCTTTTTTCCGTTTTTAATGAACTTTACCACCAACCAAATGTTGAATTTTGTTCAAAAATATGGGGCAAATATTATCGGAGAACGCCTGGTTCCCTTTTCCATGATGATTGTTGGTTTTTTTCCGATTTCCGTTTCATTGGTGATTGCATTGGAAAGTTTTGTAGGTGAAAAAGAACGTAACAGCATTGAACCCTTATTAAATTCCCCCCTAAAAGATTGGCAGTTGTATACCGGTAAATTATTTGCTTCTGTCGTTCCACCACTGGTAGGTAGTTTTTTAGGTATCCTGGTTTATACTCTTGGGCTTTTGGTGAATAAGGTCCCCTTACCGGAAGTTGAAATGTTTTTGCAAATTATCACCTTAACCATTGTCCAAGCAATTGTGATGGTCAGCGGCGCTGTGGTCGTATCTTCCCAAGCAACTTCAATTCGTGCCGCCAATTTATTATCCAGTTTTATTATCATCCCCTTTGCCTTATTGATTCAAGGTGAAAGCATTGTTATGTTTTGGGGATATGAAACCCTGTGGTTTGTTGTTCTTGGTCTAGCCGTGCTGGCGGTTTTATTTATGCGGGTAGGTCTGGCGCATTTTCAGCGTGAAGAATTGTTAGGACGGGAAATTGATGTATTAAATATTCGTTGGGCGTTGAAATTTTTTTGGCGTTCTTTCACCGGGCAATCCAAGAATGTCTTACAATGGTATCGGTTTAACGTTTTTTTAACTATCAAAAAGCTGCGTTGGTCTTTGTTAATTACATTGATTTTAGTTGTGGCTGGAGTTTGGATTGGCACAGGGTTAATTAATCAATTTGGTTTTACTTTTGAAAGTTCTAACATTCAAAATATGGATGAATCATTAACGTTCCTGACTGAAATTTTACCTATCGGGAACATCGCACCGGTCATGTTAATTTTTTGGCAAAACCTTCGGGTTGTGATCATCGCAATGATCATGGGAATGATTTCTTTTGGTGTATTAGGGGTATTTCCCTTATTACTTTCGGTAGGTGTAGCAGGTTATTTGATGGCTTTGTTACAAATGAATGGTATGGAAGTTGGGGTATACTTAATTGGATTTATTCTGCCGCATGGAATCATTGAAATTCCGGCGATTATGATTGCGAGTGCAGCTGTTTTTCAAATTGGGGTGATGTTAGCTACCCCGGACTATAAAAGAACGGTTGGAGAAGTCTGGTTAACTGCGATTGCGGATTGGTTTAAGGTCATGGTGGGTCTGGTGATCCCGATGCTGTTAATCGCGGCTTTTGTGGAAGCCTGGGTAACACCCAGAATTGCATTGGGTTTGTTTTATTAATTTTCGTCAGGAGTCTGAATGGGTAAGGTTATCGTTTTAGGGAGTGCCAATGCTGTTTCCGATGAGAATCACGAAAATGCTCATCTGTTCTTAATGACCGATAAAAGAAATATTCTGATCGATTGTCCTGGTAATCCGGTTGTACGAATAAAAAAAGCTGGGATAAAGCTAAACAGTATTACAGATTTGATTCTGACTCACTTCCACCCAGATCATGTATCCGGTTTACCTTTATTACTGTTGGATATGTGGTTGTTGGGAAGGAAAGCGCCCTTACCGATTTACGGCCTTACTCATACGATTTCACGTGCAAAGAAGATGATGGATTTGTTTGAATGGGAGAAGTGGCCCGGCTTTTTTGATGTGGAATTCATTTCGATTGATGAATTACCTCTCCAGGAAGTAATCTCTGATAGCGAACTTCGACTAATCACCAGCCCGGTAAAACATTTATTGCCTACGATCGGCTTGCGTTTTGAATTTAAGCAAAACGGGGTGGTTTTTGTTTATTCCAGCGATACAGAACCGACTGAAACCGTTGTTGAGTTGGCTAACAACGCAGATATCTTAATTCATGAAGCCAATGGAAACTCCTTGGGGCACAGTTCCAGAGAACAATGTGGAGAGATCGCATCAGAAGCTGGTGTTAAAAACTTGTATCTCATTCATTATCCAACCAATATAGCCCCATCCGTTTTAATCGGAGAGGCACAAAGCACGTTTTCCGGCCCAATTTATGTGTGTCATGACTTTATGGAAATCGATCTGAATTGATAATTTACCAGCCTTCCAAAAATGGAGTCCATTCAGCATATCGGTTCAAGTTATGTCCAAATTTATAAAGAGCTGATTGGGGTGGGGCAACAGGAGGTCGCTTTAGGGTTAATCCGGAGTCTTGCAAAGTTCGCCCGCCTTTTTTGTGGTTGCAGTATCCGCAAGCGGTTACGCAGTTTTCCCAGATGGTTTTTCCCCCCAAGTGACGAGGAAAAACGTGGTCTATGGTGAGTAGGCTCGCAGTTTTTCCACAGTATTGGCATGTGTAGTGGTCCCGGCGAAAGACTTCTTTTCGGGTTAGCCGCAAGGTGGTGCGGGGACGTTTTACCATTCTTTGCAGGCGGATGACGGACGGAATGGGAAAACTTTGATTAACGGAATGCAGCACACCACGACCATTAATGACCAGTACCGCTTTTTCGGCTAAAATCAAGCCAAAAGCACGTTTCAGGCCACAAATGTGAATTGGTTCAAAATTCGCATTCAGGACAAGCACATCGTGTGACATGATATAAAAAATATTATAGCATGCCCTGCGGGGTATAGCATGCCCTGCGGGGTATAGCATGCCCTGCGGGGTATAGCATGCCCGTATGGATTAGCAGGTCAAAACTAATAATTTGTTATTCGAAGAATAGAGAAATATAAGCTGCTTCGTTTTTTAAGACAAAAAAAGGGTGGTAAATATTTTCTAATGAAAATTTCATAAGGGGTAAATTTGTACTAACATATTGTTGTTAGTATAAAATTCTTAAAAAAGATTAATGGTCAAAGCGGATCGCGATGAATTTTTTAAAAAAGGAGAATATAATGACCAGGAAAAAATTCAGTACTTCGAAGGAAGTTGGTTCGCTGTTCCTTTACGAGATTATGGTTACGGTATGGGAATCATTGTTAGAGGTGCATTTAAAACCAAAGGTGGTTTGGGGTATTTTTTTGGTCCTAGATATACTGAACTTCCAACAGGAATAGATACTTTGGAGAAAAATAAATCGAATGCAATATTGGTTTGTATGTTTGGAGATTTAGGAATAATTAATGGGACATGGCCATTAATTAGTGAGGGGAAAGCATTTTCCCGTCAAGATTGGCCTGTTCCGTTGTTTCTTAGAAATCCACCATACCCTGAAGATCTTGCCTATATTGTAGATTATGGGCAAGATTATTCCGGTTCCGGAAATCCAATTTCCGAAAAAAAAGTTAATATTGATGAAGAAATATTAAAAATACCAAAGGACAGCCTCTTTGGTTGCCGAGCTGTTGAAATAGCTTTAGCGAAAAAATTAATTACAGGAATTAAATAATCGGCATAAAATTTATTATTTTTCATAATCGCAAACAAATGAGTTGTAATTGCCAGCGGCAACAAAGTCGCCGAGACGCGCTATTTTCCATTTGGTGAGGAACGTTACACCAGCGGAACTTCCCCCACGGACAAAACATACACCGGGCAGCGCAGTGAAGACTCTGGGTTAATGGATTACAATGCGCGGTATTACTCGCCGCTGCTGGGCAAGTTTATCAGCGCCGACACCATCATCCCCGACCCGGGGAACGTCCTCGCCTGGGACCGTTATGGGTATGCCTATAATAACCCGATTAACTATAATGATCCAACGGGACACTGTAGTTATTCTATCGGACAAAATGTATGGGGAATCATTTTCTCATGCGGAAAAGATCTATTTGATGCTGGGATCGCTTATCTAAATGGTGTGCGAGATCCAGTTATATTAGGATTGGAGGCAACCGGAGGGAAAGACTTAATTGTTGACACTGCTGATGCTGTTCATCAAATGAATGATGATGTTGATACAGTCTTTTCCAATGAACCGCTCTTGGATCGAATAGGCCCTTCAATAAGGGTTGGAAGTTTTGCTGTTGAGACTGCTGCCACGGTAGTTGGTCTTGGGCAAATAGCCGTATCCTTTAATAAACCAACGAACTCTTCTTTAGGAATTGTTGATGATCTTGCAAGTATACAGGAAGGAGATTTCTCTGTGATAAACTGGGATGGATATCCAGATGGACCAGCACCTCGTTCTTCTGGTCCATTCAACTTAATCTCAAAAGAGGAGTATGACATAGCACGTAGATTAGCTAACAGCACTAATCAAAGATTGCAAAGGAATAACCCACAGTGGAAAGGCTTACATATACATGAAATCCACCCAGTACGATTTGGTGGTAGCCCCACGGCAGAATCCAATAAGATCGCATTGCCTCCTACTGAACACTATGTATATAATAAATTTTGGGATAAAGTTAGAAGATCAGTGACGAAAGTGAAGTAGACATGAAAAAAAAATTTGAAAAATATATTCAAGAATTAGAACTAAATGAAGGGCTTGGAAGCATTGATGAGTTTAGAAAAGACCATCCATTCCCCGAGGATGTCATTGAATTTTACAAATATTCTAATGGGGCGATTGGCTCAATAGGAAAAGGTTATATACAATTATGGTCATCTCATGAGATGGAACAAATGGAAGAATTGTACATGATAAGGTCAATTGCACCAAACCTTCTTTTTTTGGGATCAGATGGCGGGGGGGAGGTTTATGCTTACGATAAAAAAAAGAAGTGTTTCGTGATGTACCCTTATTTTGGAGATTATCCAAATGATGTTATTGATATAGCAAAGGATTTCTTTGCATTTATACAAAAAATTTATAACGGAAACAATTTTAAGTAGGCGATATGTCATAATTAGTTTTTCAATGTGAAGGCGTAGGTCTCGTCCACCGCGCTGGTGGTGGATGCCGGTGGTAACAAAGTCGCCGAGACGCGCTACTTCCCGTTTGGCGAGGAACGTTACACCGACGGAACTTCCCCCACGGACAAAACATACACCGGGCAGCGCAGCGAAGACTTTGGTCTGATGGATTACAATGCACGGTATTACTCGCCGCTGCTGGGCAAGTTTATCAGCGCCGACACCATCATCCCCGACCCGGGGAACGTCCTCGCATGGGATCGGTATGGGTACGTCCTGAATAACCCTATCCGGTATAGCGATCCAAGCGAGCATTGTATCGAACTACAAGATGGTTTATGTGTAAGAACCACATCAGATAATTCGTATCGTATCGTCCAAGGTGGAAATGTCTTTCCAAATTATGTTGAGGTTGCCCTTGCAAATTATTTTATATCTGAAGATACCTCTAGTCTAAATTCAATTCCTGATGGTGCTTATGCATCATTAGGACGTTCCATTAGCGCTGCTGGATCACAAATGGGGTATAGTTAATTTAATCCAATGTATGATATGGCATTGGATCCATCAATTCCGGTTTTTGTTGGAGGACTTGTTAGTGGTTGGATTTGGACACCCGGACAATCTGGAAAAAATTATATTCAGACGGTAGAAGGTGGAAACCCGAAATCACATGCCAGGGATAAACACGGACCTGATGCGACAGATGCTGATTTAATTAGTGCAGCTAGAAATTCTTCAAAAGCACAAACCAGATTCAGTGATGAAAATGAAATGGCCGCCGTAGTGAACAACGTATTAACCACTAACCAGGCAGATATTGCCAATAGAGCAAATGCAGGGAAACCAGGGACTTTTGATTATACAGGATCAACAGTAAACTATACTGGATGGCAAAATGTGAGCGGAACAATCGTTCCCGTATCTGGAAAAGCTCCAGCGAAAGTGGTGATATGGTACGATGGAAATGGAAACTGGGGTCTATATACAACTTATCCAATTCCATAGGAGGATTGATGGACATTAATAAAGCAAGAGAAATTGTGAGACATATGGGATATTCTTATTTTTATGATGAAGTAGATCGTTTCACGGTTGAAGAAATATATTCCATAATTAGCGATTGGATTTTTCAGTCATCTAAAATTCAAGGTCTAATGCTGTGGGAAGAAGAGCGTGATGCAATATTGGTAATCTTGGAAAACTTTTCTGATACCCAACTGGATGAAATTGCTTTTTCGGAATTCGCGTTATTTCCGGAAACACCAGGTAGGGGCAGGGTATTTTTCAAAGAATTATTAGATAAAATGAATGAGTCCATAGATAAAACAAGACCAAAGTTTACAAACGATTCAGATTAATAAACGTGTTGTGGATGCCAGCGGGAACAAATTTGCCGAGACGCGCTACTTCCCGTTTGGCGAGGAACGTTTCACCAGCGGCACATCTCCCACGGATAAGACCTAAATCCCTGTTCCGAGGACAGGCCGGACAACGGGCTGTAGACTTTGAGATAATGGTTAACATAACCTATACAAACTTTCCACAACCCAACCAAAATTGATTAAACTTGACTCATTGGAGTGAAATTATATGAAAATATTAATCAGTGGTGGAACGGGTTTAATCGGCAGCCATTTTATAGACAGCCGAAAAAATGATGAAATTTTTGTATTAACGCGTAATAAAAAAACGCATCATTCATCAGGCAATGTGACTTTTGTGGAATGGGATGGGGAAACACTAGGTGATTGGGCTCAGGTTGTGAATGAGGTGGATGTCATCCTTAATTTAGCTGGTGAAAATATCGGCGATAAACCCTGGACAGACAGCCAAAAAGAACGAATTATTCAATCACGGTTGCAGAGCGGACAGGTGCTGACCCAGGCGGTGCTGCAAGCAGAACATAAACCCGAATTATTTGTTCAGGCTTCCGCAATTGGTATTTACGGTACGGAAAACAATCAGGTTTTTGATGAGAGTTCCTCCCTTGGAAATGATTTTTTGGCTGGGGTTGGCAAGCAGTGGGAATCTTCTATCAAAGGTTTAGCGGTAACCGGTATCCGGGTGGTGATCGCCCGTTTTGGGGTGGTGCTGGATAAAGCCGAGGGAGCTTTTCCGAAGATGTTGCTTCCGTTCAAATTATTTGTAGGTGGTCCGTTGGGAAATGGCAAACAGTGGGTATCCTGGGTGCATATTGATGATGTGGCGGGTGCATTGGGTTTTTTTGTTGATTCATCTGAGGCGTGTGGAATCTATAATATCACCAGTCCCAACCCTGTGAGGAATGCAGAATTTGGGAAACAAATTGCTTCCGTATTAAACCGCCCTTATTGGATTCCGGTACCAGGATTTGCACTGCGTTTGATTCTGGGGGAAATGAGCACGTTGGTCTTGGATGGACAGAATGTTTTGCCAAAAAAATTACTGCAGGATGGGTTTTCGTTTAAATACAATTTGCATACCCAGGCAATCCAGGATTTGTTGAAGTAATCTATAGGTAAAAAGCAACCGCGAATACCCCTTCGGAGTACAAGTTTTTGCGAAAATACACGAATAAGACAAAATTAAAAATTCGTGAGGTCCTTATGACCTGTTCTGTTCTTTTAAGGTCAAATCTCTGGCTAAATCCTAATCAATGACGGTTCATCCTGATTGTTTCTATAATCCCCGAAAAGTTTTACTATTGTTCCAAAATTCTGAGGTTGGGTGCCTGCCTAACCGTGGTTAACCTTATGGTATTAGAAAATTCATGAATAAACAGGGTGCTTTTTTTGTATATCCTGACTACCTATCCTTAAGGATCAAAATCTCACGAGTTGGCACGGCATAACGCGTTTTTTGTGTTAAAATTGCCCAATCAAAAAATAAATTACAGAAAGGTGGAATCGAGACTATGAAAACAACAACCAACGCTTTTGATGAGCTAAAATGGCGGGGCATGGTTTACGACTATATGGATGGCGTCGAAGAACTGCTCGTAAAGGAGAAGGTGACTGTTTATAATGGTTTTGATGCCACTGCCGATAGTTTACATGTTGGTCATTTGGTTCCTTTGTTAGCTCTAGCGCGTTTGCAGCGCTTCGGGCATCATCCGATTGCATTGGCTGGTGGTGGTACTTCGATGGTAGGCGACCCTAGTGGTAAATCTGCAGAACGGATTTTATTAACTCAGGACATTGTGGATGAGAATTTAACTTCTATAAAACAACAACTGGCACAATTTTTAGATTTTGATGTAAAGACCAATCCCGCGCGAGTAATTAACAATGCGGATTGGCTGATGAAGCTGCCTTTAATTGGCTTTTTACGGGATATTGGTAAACATTTCACCATTAACTATATGTTGGCGAAAGATTCCGTCAAGTCCAGGCTGGAACGTGAGGAAGGACTTTCGTACACCGAGTTCAGTTATATGTTAATGCAGTCCTATGATTTTTTGCATTTATTCCAAAATGAAAATTGCCGCTTACAAACGGGCGGTAGTGATCAATGGGGCAATATCACTGCTGGTGCGGAATTGGTGCGACGGGTGACCGGGAAATCCGCTTATGGGATGGTATATCCGCTGATTACAAAATCGGATGGCACCAAGTTTGGCAAAACCGCAGGGGGTTCGGTATGGTTAAAGGCTGAGAGAACTTCACCCTATAAGTTTTACCAGTTTTGGTTAAATACGGATGACCGGGATGTGGTTAATTATTTAAAATACTTCACATTCCTCGATCAAGACACCATTGAAGAATTGGCAGATTTTGTCCAGACCCGTCCGGAACAGCGTGAGGCGCAGCGGCGATTGGCGCAGGAAATGACCACGATTGTCCATGGTGAAACAGCTTTATCCCGTTCTGAACAGGCCACTCAAGTATTGTTTGGTGGTAGTTTGGATGGTTTATCCGCAGCTGATATTGAAGAAATTTTTTCTGAGGTTCCTTCCACTGAGATGCCAAAAGAAAACCTGACTGGGGCAGGTTTGAACATAATTACAGCTTTGGTCGAAACCGGTTTAGCTAAATCCAATGGTGATGCGCGCCGTTCAATCAAAGAAGGCGGCATTAATGTAAATAATGTCCGTGTAACGGATGCGGAAAGTGTTATTGATAATAATCAATTGTTGGATGGTAAGTTTGTTGTTCTGCGAAAAGGGAAAAAGAATTACCATTTGATTAAGGCAATTTAGATTTATTGTAATCCGCCAACCACGGTTTGGAAAATTTCTCTTCCAATCTGATGTGTCGTTTCTGCAGCTTGATTTTCCAACGTTAACACCAGGACCAGTGGTGTGCCTTTCCAATTTTGATTGGTGCCGCTGACAAACCAGGCAATTTGGCTGGTTTCACTTTTGGACTGGCTGGTAATTTCCCAGGCTGGAAAATCTTTCCGAGAAATTAAAGTAGAAACTCGTTGAACAATCTCACTTGATAGGACTTGCTGAGGGGCTGGGTTTGGAAAAATGACCCAGCCCTGGTTTGGTGTGTTTACAGCGGTTCCCAGGTGGGGCGTTACCGAGTTTCCACCATTGGAAAATATGGCGGCATTCGCTGCAATTTGCAAGGGGGACAATGTTAATTTTTCAAATAGATCCGTATTTGTGGAAAGTTCAGCATTGGTTTCATTTCCAACCACAGGTAGTTCAAAAAGTATGGGGGTATCCCATTGATAGGAATTAATAAATTGGGATGGATCGAATGAAGGGCTCAATGTTAATAATTGTTGTAAAAAGGAGAGACACCCTGCTTGCACCAACGCGTTGTTATTTAAATTGGTTGGTTCAAGCGCGCAGTTATTCAAGTTAATCACTGCAGCATCAATTGATATATCCTCGATTAATTTTTTTTCGAATTGATAAGCAGCAACAAAAGGTGTTATTAATGCTCCGGTGGGGTATTGTCCCTGAGAAACCCTGTTGATCATTGGTGAATTAGAATCAATTTTCCAGGTCTCCCAATTTTCATCCAAGGTATTACTGTTAAAAGTCGGTGAAGAGCTTAACGCTAAAATTTCTCCATTATTCGCATTCATCAACAGCGCCGCCCCCTGATAATTCTGTAAAATATCATCCAACATGCGCTGAAGTTTAAGATCAATGCTGGTGCGAATGGTCAAGCCAGGTGGGGGTTGAGCAAATAAAATTTCGTTCTGAATACGCATGGAAGAAGGAAGGCCTTCAATTCCTCTTAAATAACCATCATAGGCAAGTTCCAATCCATTTAAGCCAAACAGTGGGTGAATATAACCAATCGTGTGTGACAAATCAGGATAATTGGTTGTTCGATAATAGTTCCCTACCGCGCCGTCTGTAAAAGCAATGGTTGTATTATTGCGGTCGAGGATTTCTCCCCGCACAACGTAACGGTCATTAATAACATTCCGCAGATTATCCGGTCGAGCTAATAATTGATCTGAGCGAAGAATACTCCAGTAACCGGTGAATAAACCAAGGATAAAAAAGACAGCCACAATACCACTTAAGGAAACCCAATAAGGTTTCATTTCATTCGGGTTGCCGGTTCTCGGATTTCTGTTTTGGCTGATCCAGAGCAGGATTGAAGCGGCTACTGTGAATGTGATCAATGAAGAACCGCCATAAGAAACAAACGGCAGGGTAACTCCGGTAAGCGGTAGGAGCAAGGTGTTTCCACCCAAGATTAAGATCGCCTGGATGCTGATAAGAACAGTGATCCCGGCGGCAAGCAGGCGTTGATATTGATTTCGGGCATGAATTGCGATCATGAATCCGCGATATGTGATGATGGCATAGATACTAAACAAAGCCATGGCACCAAATAATCCGGTTTCTTCTGCGATAACCACAAATATGAAGTCTGATAAAGCTACTGGAACGATACCCGGGCTGCCAATACCTGGTCCGGCACCGATCAATTTACCGGCAGCAATCGCTTGTAAAGATTGCACAACCTGGTAAGAAATGCCTGCAGAATCCACCCAGGGTGTTAACCAGGCATCAACCCGGTTTTGAATGACATCGATAAACTGGTAACCTGCAGCACCCGCTAATATTAAAAGGAATAAAAATAAAACCAGGGTGCGCCTTTTTTCGGAAATAATAAACATGTAAAAAGCAAACACCAAAATGAAAATGGTCGCAGTTCCTAAATCACGTTGAGCAGCCAGAATTAATATTGCAGCTCCAATAAACACAAGGGTAGGTGTAATTAACCCAATGATGTTTTTCCGATTAGGCCATTGGTCGGCTAAATATGCGGAAAGATAAACAATAAAAAGTAATTTTAAAGGCGCCGACGGTTGGATATATACGCCCATAAATTCTAACCATAATTTGGGACCGCTGCCGTTTGGATAAATACCAAATAAAAAGGTTAATGCGGTGATCGTTAATCCAATGGTTAACCACAGGTATTTATATTTCCGAATTTCATTAATCCAATGGGGCTTTAATAAGCCGAACAGGAAAATTAAACCTGCCAAAACAAACCAAATGGTTTGTTTAAACCCAAAAAATGGATTTAAACGAAAAATACTGAGCAAACCCCATCCCATTAAAAACATAATGAGTGGAAGTAATAGTGGATCGCGGTTATTGTATTTTTTTTGGCTGAATTGATTTAAAAGATAAGCAAGAATAACCCAGACAATGAACCCGACCCAATGCTGCCAACGATAGTCCACCTGCCAACTATGAAACCGAACCGCTGGTGCTAAACTGAGAATAATGCTGTATAACGCTAAAAATATCCCACTTATAAAAAGGAGGCGGCTTTGTAACCAGTCTTTATTGGCTATATCGAGTTTAAAAAAAGATTTCACGAGATATATTTATCAATCAGCAGCCCTAATTTCTTTTTTTGCTCGGTACTGATTCCCTGATTTGTAGTGGTTAAGCCGGATTGAAGCGCAGAGTGACAATCGCATTCTGTGTCGATTAGACTGGGGATTAAATAGCTTAACGTTTCCTGAGCTAAATTTTTATTATGATGAAGGATTTTGGTGATGGCTTCAACGGTGACGGACTCTTCATTTTGATGCCATACGTCATAATCCGTTACATGGGCAAAAGCAGCGTAACACATTTCCGCTTCACGGGCTAAAAATGCTTCAGGTGAGGTGGTCATGCCGATGATCGACATTCCCCAGGAACGAAATAAGTTTGATTCTGCTTTGGTCGAAAAACGTGGGCCTTCAATGGTTATAAATGATCCACCTTTATGGATATTTGCTCCGGTTTGAATTGCCGCTTCGTAAAGTTGGTTGGAGAGCGTATTACAAAAAGGATCTGCCATGGAAACATGAACGACCAAACCAGTATCAAAAAATGTTCTTTTACGATCTTTTGTGAAATCAACCAGTTGATTTGGGATGACAATGTCGCCAGGTGCATAATCATCACGCAGTGAGCCACAGGCAGAAATAGAAATAATCCTTTTCACGCCAAGAGATTTTAAAGCATATATATTGGCACGATAATTAATATCACTTGGTGGAATCGTATGTTCTTCGCCATGGCGGGCGATAAATGCAATCCGATTGTTTTGAAAACTGCCAATTTTTATTGATGAACTGGGTGATCCGAATGGAGTCATCACCTCTATTTCTTCTAATTCTGTTAAGCCTTCAAGCTGATATGCACCAGTTCCGCCGATTACGGCGATTTCTGCAACATCACGCATGGATCCTCCTTAACTTAATCATTTTCCTTTTTTCGGATGTGTACCAAAAACTTTACCTGTCCAATCCGTACTTCATCATTTTCCGTTATGACACATGGATGGGAGATCATTTCTTCGTTTAGAAAAGTTCCATTTGTTGAATTAAGGTCAACAATCCACCAATTGTTGTCATGGTAATAAATCCGTACATGTTGAGAGGAGACGGTTTCATCCTGAATGTGGATTTTACAATTGGGGTCTCGCCCAACCAAAACTTCGGATTGATTGATTTTATGGGTTGTTTTTTCCGGTTGATTGAGACTGGTTAACTGTAAGGCCGTATTAGATTGGGGGGTAAGCAACCGTATTTGAGATTTATACTGCTTTAGCATGGTTATAAAAATTAAGCCTATGAAGGTATATAGGGCTATGGCTAACAACAAACGTAGGATAAAAACAACAATTCCGGTCATTCTTTATTCACAATCTTAGGGAGTTCGGTGGTGGGGTCGTGAGGTGTAGTTTTACCATCGCCTTCCTCTCCGTAAATAAAGGCGTAATCTGCTAGCGAAATCACATCACCAGGTTTTAGAATCGCCTTGTCTATTTTTACGCTGTTTACCATGGTTCCACCAGTTGACCCTAAATCAAAAATTACATACTTTCCCCGGATAAGACGAATCTGAGCATGATTTCTGCTAATGGATGGATGTTCAATGACCAGATCATTTTCTTTTTTGCGCCCTATTTGAACCATTTTACCTTGTAAATTAAAACTATGCTTGTCCGGCAAAATTAAAAAAGCTTTTGGAGCATTTTGAAAAACATCATTTTGTTCTCTGTTTAGCTCCATGACAGCCGTTTGTTCAATCTTATCATCATAAATTAATTCTTGAACCAGTACATCACCTGGAGAAATTTCGCGAGATGGTTTTAATAATAAAGATAATGGTGTGGCAAGAATAACACCGGTGTCTTCCGCAGTTTCTTTAATTCCATGTGTGATACCTTCGACCCAGTTTGGATCATTAAATTCCTTTTCAAGATCATCAGGATGAATAAGAATCTCAAAATGGGTAGGAACGGATTGGTTGTATTGGATATACTGAAATAAGATCTCAGTGATTTGACGTACGATATCGTGAACTAATCTTTTTTTTGATATATTCGACGGCAAAATACGGATGCTGTCTTCAAAAAAGGTCTGAATAGCTTTTTCGACTTGTTCAAAAAATTGTTTCATAATTTATAATTATAAAGAGAATGGAGCGAAGCGCAATGATAAACCCTGAAAATAACTGTTTTGAAGAGATTCAACACACGGCTGATTGGGCTATTCGGGTTTGTGCCTCATCTCCGGAAGCTTTGTTTGAGTGTTGTGCGTCTGGTATGTATTCGCTCTTAAAAGTAAAAAAATCAAATGAAAGCCCTGAAATCCAAAAAAAAATCCATCTACAAGGTGTCGATTTGGAAAGTCTATTGGTTTCATTTCTTTCCGATCTATTGTTTTTTTACGAAACAGAAAGAGTAGTTTTTAATTGGATGCGGCTCCGAATTCAAAACAACGAATTGGATGGGGAATTAAGGGGATTCTTTATTGAATCAATACAGGAAGAGATCAAAGCGGTGACCTATCACCAGATGGAAATTAAACAAAATGCAAAGGGTTTATCCGTAACGGTAGTTTTTGATGTTTAAGAAAGGAAGGATTAGGTGCCCAATTTAATCGATTTTGTTAAAATTAGCGATTTTGAATGGGAGCTTCCAGTTTCTTTTTCTACGTCGATGTCCGTTCCTGTTCGCATTTTTGCAACTGAAAAAATTTTGGAAGCAGCTTTGGTAGACCAGTCCATTCAACAAGCTATCAATGCAGCGAGTTTACCTGGGGTGGAAGGTCATGTCGCTGTTATGCCTGATATGCATCAGGGATATGGTTTTCCGATTGGTGGTGTGGCGGCAACATCTTATCCCAATGGTGTTATTTCACCGGGAGGTATTGGGTATGATATTAATTGCGGTGTCCGATTATTGGCATCCCGTATTGATGTGGAAGAGGCAGCTGGTGAATTATCAAACCTGGCATATGCTTTAAACCACTATTGTCCAACTGGTTTAGGCGTATCTGGTGGAATCAAATTATCCTTAGAAGATTTAAAACAAGTTTGTGAAACAGGTTCAAACTGGGCGTTAAAGAAAGGTTATGCCACCCAGCAGGACTTAAGACGAACTGAAGAAGAAGGCAATATTAAAGGGGCTGATTTTAAGAAACTTAGTGAGCGAGCCAAACAACGTGGACTGCCCCAGTTAGGTACTTTAGGAAGCGGTAATCATTTTATTGAAGTAGATTATGTTGATGAAATTTTTGATCAAGATGCAGCTGAAGTGATGGGATTATCTCAGGGAAAATTGGTGGTAATGATTCACTGCGGGTCGAGAGGTTTAGGGCATCAAGTTTGTAGTGATGCGGTTCAATCCTTACAAAGTGCGGTTAAAAAATATGGAATTCACCTTGAAGATCGTGAATTGGTGTGCGCACCGATAAACTCGCCAGAGGGGAAAGAATATTTGGCAGCGATGCGAGCGGCGGCGAATTTTGCGTTTTGCAACCGCCAGGTATTAGCACATCTCGCGCGAAAAGCCTTTAAATCTGTGTTTTTGAAAAAAACGAAAGGGTATGAATTAAGTCAGGTTTACGATATTGCTCATAATATTGGAAAAATTGAAACACACCAGATAGATGGTCAACTTAAAAAAGTATGTGTTCATCGAAAGGGCGCTACTAGAGCTTTTGGGCCGAATGAAATCGGAATTCCATCTGAGTTTGCAAAAATCGGACAACCGGTTTTAATTCCTGGCAGTATGGGAACATCCTCATGGGTGATGGTGGGCACTCCACGCAGTATGGCAGTTTCTTTTGGTTCTAGCTGCCATGGTGCCGGAAGGGTAATGAGCCGCAGCAAAGCGAAAAAAACATTTTCAGGCAGCCAGCTGCGAACTGAATTAAGCCAGAAAGGCATTCAAATACAGGCGGGATCCCTGGCTGGTTTGGTGGAAGAAGCCCCAGCTGCTTATAAAGATGTGGATGAGGTAATTGAGGCGGTTGTAGGCGCAGGAATTACGAAAAAAGTAGCACGATTAAAGCCGCTTGTTGTGGTAAAAGGATGAACTTTAATTTTCAGCAATAATGGTGCTGATTTTCCCAACCCTTGCGTTTAAAAGCATCATAATATCATCCACCGCCAGCCGGATGTTTAATCCACGTTGTCCCCCAGAAAGGTGGATTTTTGAATATTGTTTGGCTTCTTCTGCAAGTAAAACAGGCCACCCTTTGTTGATTAAAGCAAAAGGAGAAATTCCACCGGATAACAGGCCGGTTAGTTTTTCAGCTTCGGCTTGCGTGGGTAAAAAGACCTTTTTCTCATTTAAAATTTGTGCGATCAATTTTAAATCGGCTTGGTGATTTCCCGGAACAACAGCAAGAATGGGTTTTGCTTTCCCGGATCGTGTTATAACGATGGTTTTAAATACTTGTTCCGGTTTTACACCCAGGAATTCTGCTGTTTTTAGTGCACCTAATTTCTCTTCCGGTAATTCAAATTGATCAAATGAGATTTTTTTGGCATTTAAAAAACGAGTAACGTTATTTACAATCATAGTACTCCTGAATGGGTTTGGGAAACATAAATGGGATTACTGAATATCCAGGCTCTTTTACGTCCCAGGTAGTTTAAGTATGCCTCAACACGATATACCCCAGGTTCTTTGGTTATGTATGTGCAAATCTTTTGTTTATTCCAGGTTTTTACGATTTTTCCATTATGAATGAGGTTACATTCACATTTTTCCGGTAGATTGATTTGAAATGTAACCCCGTTTTGCAGGACGATGGATTCCCCCATAATGGCGGTTTGGTTGGTTCCCTGTGCATTAAATCGGAAACCTTTGGTTGGAGCAGGCAAATCATTACCAATAAAAGCTTTCCCATCTGCCAAGGCTTGGTAAACCATTTTTTTATCGGTTAGAAGATCTCCTGTTAGTGGTGTGGGCGTGAGCAAATGAGTATTGATGACAGAAAAATGATAGGCATAAGGAAACACGATTCTTTTTATAAATGTTTTTTTTATCTCTAAGGCATGAGCATCCGAACCACCAATGGCAACCACTTTTCTACCGTTCATTGTGAGTTGATCCCATTTTTGCACTGTGCGGGAATCAGGACCCACTGTAAAAAAATAGGGGAAAAAGATATGGAAAATTAACAAAAACCAATTGGTAGAACGGGTTTTTAATTCACTGAGATGGTTCCATAATTCCAGACCGGTAAAGCCCGTCACTTCCCAATCCACCCAAGATATATCATCTTCATGCACCTGGGGTAAAGCTTCTTCAAATGGGTGAGCTAAAAAGCTAAGGCCATTATATCGTTTGACTTGGTTTATGAGATTTTGGGTATGATCTGCAAAAGTACACAGTTCTTTTTCTGCACCAAAAACGAGCAGGTGGTTTTTGGGCGGAATTCTACTTTTATCGTGAATTTCTTCGCCAGTTAATAATAAAAGTTTATGACGGTCCTTTTTATAGTAACCGTTTATATTTTCAACTAACAAATTGTGATCTGTTACCAATAAAACATCGATATTTTGTTTTAACGCTGCTTTCGCAAGCTGTTGATGAGTACCACTTCCATCAGAATAAAGCGTGTGCATATGCAAATTTGTGATTAATTCATTCATAGTTAGTTGACGATTCTTGCCTTTGGAAGGTATAATTTTGTTTGCTTAAAAATCAGGTAGCTGTTATAAAGATAGTAGACCTGAATCTTAATTTGGAGGATGAGCGTGACTACTTACATAGACATAGCTTTAATTATAACTTCGATCGCATTAATTGCGAGTGTGATTATGCAGAACAAGGGTGTTGGTTTGGGCGGATTAACCGGCGCCGATAGTAGTAATGTTTTTACAGCCCGCCGTGGTATTGAAAAAACATTGTTTTATATCACCATTGGATTAAGTATTCTGTTTTTTATTTTGACATTTGCTTCTGTTATCGTTCGAAGTTAATTGTATTTATAGAAACTGTAAAAATCCAACCATCGAGGGCGCTCCATTACAAATAGGTGGTCGCCCTTTTTCCATATAAAATAAACTTATGAAAAATTTACGTTGGCAATTGTTAATAATCTTTCTTACCGGACTTGTGGTAGGAGTATTGTTGTTAAGTGAACAACCAGAACCCCAGCAAGTGAAAGCACCTGAACCTCAAGAAGGTGGTGTATATGTTGAAGCCCTGGTGGGGAAATTTCAACGGTTGAATCCTGTGCTCGATTTTTATAATCCTGCCGACCGAGATATTGACCGGTTATTGTTTGATCGTTTAATAGTTTTTGGTGAGCGTGGCATTCCTGAAGGTCAGTTAGCCGAATCTTGGGGAATGACAAAAGACGGCACGATTTACAATTTTACATTGCATGAAAATGCTCGTTGGCATGATGGAAAACCGGTTACCGCTGCGGACGTTGTTTTCACCATCAGTATGCTGCGGGATGGCGAAGGGGTTGTGCCAGAAGATATTCGAGCTTTTTGGCAAGATATTGAAGTAAAAAATTTAAGTGACACTTCTCTTCAATTTTTATTGCCAGAACCTTTTGCACCATTTTTAGATTATCTTTCTTTTGGCATCTTGCCAGAGCATATTTTTGGCAATATGAGTTTTGATGAGATGGTCGATTCACAATTAAATCTGCAGCCCATCGGAAGCGGTCCTTACCAATTTGAAGGACTGGTAACCGAATCGGGAAATATCCAGTCCGTTGTTTTGCGAGTTTTTGAAGATTATTATCAAGAACCCGCTTTAATTGAACAGATCGTGTTTCGGTATTACGAAACACCAAGCGCAGCCTGGCAGGCTTATAAAGATGAGGCTGTTCAGGGAGTAAGTCAAGTGGATGACTCAATTCTGGATGAGGTTTTGGTAGAGCCAGGTTTGGCAATGTACACTGCTAGGGAACCCCAGTTAAGTTTAATCCTATTTAATTTGAATGATCAAGAAGTACCATTTTTCCAGGAAGTGGATGTGCGGAAAGCATTTTATTATGGAATTAACCGTCAAAAAATTGTCAATCAGGTTTTAAATGGACAGGCAATTTTGGCGGATGGTCCGATTTTCCCGGGTACTTGGGCTTATTATGATACAGGATTAGATATTAACTACGATCAAGAAAAAGCTGTTCAGTTATTAAAAGATGCTGGTTATGTTTTGAGTGGTGAAGAAACAACACTCCGTACTAAGGATGAGGTTGCTTTAAGATTTGAATTATTATATCCAGATACTGAACAACACCGCCTGCAGGCTGAAATTATTCAAGCCAATTGGGAACAATTAGGTGCATCGGTTGAGATCAGAGCTGTTCCGTATGCAGAACTCATCACGGATCATCTTGAAGCGCGGAATTTCCAGGCAATTTTGGTTGATTTGAATTTGTCCCAAACTCCGGACCCTGACCCATATCCATTTTGGGATCAGGTTCAAGCAACAGGCGGACAAAATTACTCTCAGTGGGATAGTGATGTCGCCAGTGATTATCTGGAACAAGCTCGAACCACTACCGATTTAATTGAACGAGCTACTCTTTATCGTAATTTCCAGGTGGTATTTTCAGAAGAAATCCCAGCCCTGTCTTTATACTATCCGGTTTATACCTTTGCGGTTTCGGAACAAGTAGCAGGAGTGCGGGTTGGGCCTTTGTTTGAAAGTAGTGATCGGTTTGGCTCAATCAGAGAGTGGTACCTTGTAAAAACGCAAAGACCGGCTACTACAACACAACCGGAGGATGAAACTCCCGTAGAAACGGAGGTGTCCCAATGAAAATCAATTGGGAATTGGAGTTAGCGATTATTAAAGCCTCGTTACCGATTTGGGAAGTGTTTGTTTTTTCAGAAGAGATATATTGGCCTTTACATCTGGATCACAGCTTTTCCATCCAACCCGAGGAAATTCCCCGATTGAGTGCTGGCCGTTTATGCCAGGCCATGAATATCTTAAAAGTAGTTATGGCTCATGATACCGGTTTACAAAAGGAGATTCACCCCGATTATGAATTGTTTCAACAGTTGGTTGAACGTTGGCCGGTAAACTGGAAAAAAAAGATCGAAAAAGAAATTCCCGTCCGTCTACGCCAGATTACGAATGATTTAAACGATCTGAGAAAAGCTGAAAAACCTTATCCAGCCATGTTTGAACGGGTGATTGAATTAAGATATATATTAGGCTCTATGATGGCTTGCTTAAGTATAAATGAACAAAAAAACTTTCAAGCTAATTTAACAGCAGTTGATGACCTTATTCGCACCCTCTCACAACCTTCCCATTTTGTTGGACCTGAGGAATATGCACCTCATTTCGATTCTTTAATTTATTGGTACCTTTATCGAAGTTTAAAATAACAGGACTTTTATGAAATCTTTTTACACACGGCGTGGTGATGACGGTACTACGGGACTTTTGGGTGAAGGTCGATTAGAAAAACACGACTTAAGAATGGAAACGCTTGGCACCTTAGACGAAGTATCCGCTGTTTTTGGATTGGTGCGGAGTACTGCGGCAAGTACGGATATTAAACAAGTTGTTTTAGAAATACAAAAACAAATTTACAAGTTAATGGGCGAAGTAGCTGCCACAAAGGAAACTGTGGAACAGTTCAGAGTTATCGATGATTCAATGATCATGTGGCTGGAAGAAAAGATTGACCACTTTAGTAGTCAGATTGATATTCCTAAAGCATTTATCATTCCCGGCGATTCCTTTGGGGGAGCTGCGATGGCTATGGCACGTACAACGGTTCGCCGGGCAGAACGAAGGATTTCCGAATCGTTATCTCGAGGTGATATTGAAAATACGGCCGTATTAAAATATTTAAATCGCCTTTCTTCCTTATGTTTTGTTTTGGAAATTTACGAAAATAAATTAAGTTCAAAAACGCAGCAGACACTGGCAAAGTAATATGCACATCACTGGAACTCTCATCAATGTTATTTTAATTTTAATCGGCGGATTTATCGGTATTTTTCTTGGTAACCGCTTTTCGGAAAGCCTCCGTCATTCAGTGATGATGGCTTTGGGTTTATTTACAGTAGCATACGGTATTCGTTTATTTTTACAAACCGGAAATGCATTGGTTGTTTTAATAGCTCTTTTAATTGGTTTGTTTTTGGGGGAATGGTGGCAGTTGGAAGATCGTTTGGCAGGCTTAGGTGTTTGGTTTGAAAAGAAATTTAACACAAATGCCAAATCAGATTCGGTCACCTTTGTTCGTGGATTTTTAGCGGCTTCATTGTTATTTACAATTGGTCCAATGGCAATATTAGGTTCCCTGCAAGATGGCTTAAGCGGAGATTTCAGCGTCTTAACTATTAAAGCTGTCATGGATGGGTTTGCATCTATTGCATTTGCTTCCAGCTTGGGGATTGGTGTTTTGTTTTCCAGTTTGGTGATTTTGGTTTATCAAGGTGGTTTATCCCTTTTGGCTTATCAACTGCAATTTTTAACCACTGATATTTTATTAAATGAGATCAGTGCGGTAGGTGGGGTCATGTTGCTGGGCTTAGCGATCAGTGGATTGTTGGAAATCAAAAAGATCCGGGTTGGGAACTTTTTACCGGCCTTTTTGATCATTCCACTTGTGGTATGGCTTTTCCAATATTTTGGAATTTATTAATAATGGATTAGCCGTTTTTTTCTACAATATATTGTGAAAAAATTACCAACTTAATTGAACCATTGAACTTGTGATTTTTGGTTAGGAAAATATTTATTTCCCTAAGTACCCATCAATTGTTTCCAAAAGTGTATCTGCGTAAACCAGAGTGTCATTCACTAAAAACGAAGGTGTTCCTGAAACACCGACTTGTTGCCCATATGCAGCATCTTGCAAAACCTGGCTTTGATAGGTGTTTCTGTTAAAACATTGTTTAAAGGCATCTGTATCAAGGTCAATGTTTTCTGCAAAAGCAATCAATCGTTGATCACTAAAATTGCCCACATTTTCCCCATCCCAGTTGTTAAACACCATATCGTGATATTCCCAGAATTTTCCTTGATCATTTGCACAATAGGCGGCTTCAGCAGCCTGAAATGATTCGGGTCCTATAAAACTAAATGGTGAATATTTAAAATAAACTAAACCAGTTTCAACATAATCTCGAATAAAATCTTCTTCGAAATTTTCCCAAAAGCGATAACAAGCTACACATTGAAAATCTGAGAATTCTTCTACCGTAACGGGTGCATTTGGATCACCCATTGTTAATCCAACGGCTTGGGGGTGGCTGCGCTCCGGTGCTGCTTTAATTTCACCAATAGGTTTATTCGCATTAATAATGATAAAGGCGGAAACCAAAATCGCAACTACCAGAATTCCACCAAAGATTATTAATTTCTTTTGGCGTTCTTTTTGTTCTCGCTTTTGACGAAGCTCCTGACGTTTTCCCATAAAATAAACCTCCAAGAATTTTATGTATTTTAAATTCAAAAACAGAGTTATACAATAAACTTTGTAAGGTTATTGTATTTATTTAATTTTATATTCGTATACGGGGTAACTTTCGTTTGTTTCAGAAAATCCTGCCTGATGATATAAGGCCTGGGATTTAAAATTATCATTTTGGGTATTTACTGTAAAACGATGAATGCCGGAATGGGTGTAGAACAATAACAGATCATTCAGAATGGATTTTCCAAGGTTTTTGCCTTGGAGATCAGGATCCACAGCAATGCGCGCCAAATGGGCGGAAGATAATGATTCAGTTGTTATTTGATATCCTACAATCTGTTGATTTGTTTCAATGATTGTAGCGTAACCTGCTTGTTTAAAAGCGTTTTCCATACTAGTAAGCGATAACTGCCATGCGGGTGAAAAGCACTTTTGATCGAGGGAAAATACACCTTCAAAATCAGATGGTTTCATTTTTCTAAGATGAAAAGAATCAGAAAGGGAAATGGGAGCAATTTCACCTTTATTCCATTCCAAGACAATGATTTTTTGTGATACCGTAAAATTAGACGAATCGAGTAGCTTAATAAACCAATTTTCTACACCTAAAGCACCAACAGTTTCCACTTTTTGGCCAAATTGTTGTAAGCAGCGTTGAAAAAATTCTTGCCACATCGCTGTTCGTGAGTATAAAGCACTACAAGCAAACAGACGTACCCAGGCATATCGTTCCGGTTCTGGTACAGCAGCAAAACAACCTATAATTTCGTCTTTTACCTTCGCTATCCAAAATGGCTGTTTTCCCAACCAATCCAAAGATGGTCGCCAGTCAAGGTGTCGGTGAACAAAATACTCAAAAGACAAGAACATTGATAGGTCATCGTAATCTTGTGGTTGTGCTGGTATAAGTGAGATATCGGAAGACATAATATTTTGATGAAAAATGTTTTTACCCGCGCTGAATCAAATTAAACACCATATCGGTCAGTTTTTTTAATAATTTTTCTCGTCCGGATAATTTTTCCGCATTATCCAACGCAGCGCCCATACTACCAAGCGCTTCCACCTGCTGCCCCTTTTTAATTTGGATAGCTGATATCCTTTTTAGGACATAGGCACGGTTGTCTTTTGAACCAGTTGATTTTAGGATTTCAGATGCTGAAATATATTTTTCAAGTGCCTCATCTGTTTTTCCTAATGCTTCTAAGGCTGCTGCTTGATTTCCTAAAGTAAGCCCTTGTTTATCAAGCAAGCCAAGTTCAACAAAAAGACTATCCGTATTCTGAATAATTTCGTATGCGTTTTTCGGTTGGTTCGCTTGTAAAAAAGCAACGCTGGCGTTATTTTTCATTTCAGCCGCTTCAACTGGTAAATTTTCTTGTTCGTATTGGTGGGCAGCTTGTTGGTACAATGCTGCCGCTTTTAAATAGTTTTTCTTATGATAAGCACTATCAGCAGTTTGTTTTAGTTGAGATATATCCATCATGTACCCAGTCTCTTAATATGTAATCTCTAAGAGACCTTCTGCGACCATACGAAGTTTATTAACATCTAACTCGCTCAAACGTACCGCTAATTCCAAATAAGGCAAATTAATGGGTTTGCTGACGAATTCTCGTAAATCATCTGGCATGGATTTGATCTTTTCGATTTCTTTTTGTTCTAAACGCCATTTTCCAATCAGTCCCTGCTGATCATAAAAGTCGTCAATTTGTTTATTTAGGGCCTTAGCGATGATTTCTAATTCAGGAACTGGAATAGCTAATTCACCATGTTCATATTGGACAAGTCGTTCTAGTGGTAAGTTTGTTTTTTCTGCTAAATTTTCTGGAGAAATCTCTTTTTCTTTCCGGAATTTCTGAATGTTAGCCCCTATCAAACGACGGCGAAGAGATAATAATTGTTTGAACTTTTCACTTTCCATCGGCGTTTTTTTAATTGTTTGGTTTCCCCAAAAATGCTCCACTGGTAGGTCGTAAAAGTAAGCCAATACTTCAATTTCCGGCAATGAAGGAGATGATTGACCTTTTTCAAAACGGGTTAACTGTTCTAATGATATGCCCGTTTTCGAAGAAACTTCTTCAATCGTTTTGTGTGCAGATAAACGTGCGTCATATAGTAACAAGCCGATCTTTTTGGTTCGAATCTGTACGTATTGCGAATGATTGTTCATAAGTTTCCTTCACCATATTTTTCTAAGAAGTACTTTAATAAAATATTATAGCATCGATCAATTAAAATTAACGCTGTCGCCCAGAACCTCTATTCAACATTTGGGAAAGGTTAACCCCGAAAACTTCAGGACCAAGTTTAAATCCATTTTGTTCTAATCTGGGGCTGAAAAATGGGCGAATTCCTGTAGGTTTCAACTGCCCTAATACTTTTCCATCCTGATCAGTTCCGGTTTGCTCAAATTTAAAAATTTCGGTCATAACAATGGTATTTCCTTCCATGCCGGAAACCTCCGTGATCGAAGTCACTTTTCGGCTGCCATCTTTAAGGCGTGATTGTTGGACAATCACATCCACTGCACTGGCGATTTGTTCCCGAATTACACTCAATGGCATATCCATACCGGCCATCAGGCACATTGTTTCTAAACGTGAAAGAGCGTCACGAGGAGTATTGGCATGTAAGGTGGTTAAAGAACCATCATGGCCAGTGTTCATGGCTTGTAACATATCCAATGCTTCTCCTCCGCGTACTTCACCTACCACAATGCGGTCTGGGCGCATCCGGAGAGAATTACGAACTAAATCCCGAATGGTTACAGAGTATTTCCCTTCCACATTGGCTGGTTTGGTTTCTAAACGAACAACATGATCTTGCTGTAACTTTAACTCAGCAGCATCTTCTATGGTGACAATCCGTTCATTAGAAGGAATAAAACCCGATAAAACATTTAAAAGGGTAGTTTTACCTGACCCTGTACCACCGGAAACAACAAGATTAAGCTTGGAGATGACACAAGCCTGCAATAATTCTGCCATGCTTGAGGTTATCGATTCGTAATCAATCAACTGTTCAATCGTTAATCTACCTTTTTGAAATTTACGAATCGTGATTGATGGGCCATCAATAGCTACTGGAGGAATCACGGCGTTTACTCGTGATCCATCCGGCAAGCGTGCATCCACTGTCGGACTATCTGCATCAATACGGCGTCCTAATGGCATAATAATTTTTTCAATTACCCGAATGACGGCTTCATCGTTATCAAATTGAATACCTGTTTTTGTTAAGCGACCTTTTTTTTCAATATAAACACTTTTTGGCCCATTCACCATTATTTCTGTGACACTTTCATCTTCTAACAAGGGTTGTAAAGCCCCAAATCCCAAAATATCATCTAAAATATCCCGCATGATTTGTTGTTGGATGGTGCCGGGCAAATGAATATTTAGACTGTTATAAGCTGTGGTCAGCGTTTTACGAACATATTGATCTCTTTCCCGATAAAGGGGTGGGTTATTTTCCAGTTCACGGGAAATCATATTCATAAGGTGTTGTTTTAATTTGATGATTTCTGGAGAGTTCATTGAATATGAGCTGGGACTAGTCATTGGTGTCCCCTGGTTTCAACTCTTCAATGGGCAAAATCCAAATAATTTGATCACTGTTAACCGTTAAAAAATCACACTTAAAGAGGATCTGATCGACGAGATCATGAACAATGGCTTCGGTAACCGCCAAAAATTTTTCGTTTTTATTTAATTCATCAATTAATCGATCACTCGGACGGACATAAACTGTTCCAGTAATTTTATGATGGATGGTTTGGATGATAACTTTTTTCGGTTCTTTATTGATAACCGGGGTGAAAATTTTGCCTTTTTCCTCATACTGAGAGATCATTGGAACTCCTTGTTGGCAAGTTATGTAGTTTAATCATCTACTGGGGGCATTAAATACCCCAAACCGGAACGGGTGACAATATGTACCGGTGTATGTGGATCTTTTTCCAATTTTTGTCTTAAACGAGCGATGCTAACCCATAAGATTTCTTTGTCATCGCGATATTGAGGGCCCCAGATCGCACTTAATAATTCTTCTGCAGGCATCACTTTACCAACGTTATGGGCAAATTGGATTAATAATTTATATTCTGTAGCCGATAAATAAATTGGAGTATCATCACGCCAAATTTCCGCTCTTGCCAGGTCAATTTTAAGATCGCCATGGGTAAAAAAGCGATTTGCTAGGCCTTTATCTGCGGTGGCAGAACGGCGAAGTACGGCACGGACCCGTGCCACTAATTCAGTTGCAGAAAATGGTTTGGCAACATAGTCATCCGCGCCAGCATTTAACCCTCGCACGCGGTCTTGTTCTTCATTTTTACCGGTCAGCATAATAATTGGTACTTCACTGAATTGACGGATTCGCTCGAGTGTGGAAAAACCGTCCAACTTTGGCATCATTACATCCAAAATGACTAAATCAGGATGTTTGTTGGATACGCGGTCAAGGCATTCTTCTCCATTTGAAGCTGAAATGACTTCGTAACCTTCTTGCTCCAAATTTACTTGAACAAGATGGCGATAAAGTTGTTCATCATCCACAACAAGTATTCGCGGGGTTTTATTCATAATAGCCTCCGATATCCTTATAATTGAGCTTCTTGCAATGGTAAGAAAATATGAATAGTGGTTCCTTTTCCTACCATTGATGTGGCGCTGATTTCCCCATTATGTGCTTCGATGATTTTTTTACTAATAAATAACCCTAATCCAGATCCGTGGGAAATGTCTGCGTGGGCATCGGAACGATAAAACCGTTCAAATATCTTTTCCAAATCTTTTGCTGGAATACCGGGGCCGCGGTCACGAAAATCCAAACTAATACCGTTTGTTTCACGGTAAACTCGGATATTAATGCCTGAGCCCGGGGCGTATTTAGCTGAATTCGCGATGAGATTATCAAAAACTTGTTTTAATCGACGAGGATCACCCATAAGGCTTGGCAGCTCTTGGCGTATATCCAGTGTGATTTCCACGGTGGGATGGTGGATGCGGGCATGTGAAACAACGTCATTTAATAGTGCATCTATCCGTAAAATCTGTTTATTCAGAATTACCTTGCCGGATTGCAAGCGAGATGAATCAAGCAAGTTATCAATTAATTCACGAAGTCGATCTGTTTCTGTATCAATGATATTTAAAAATTCAGTTTGGATGTCACGACTCCAGGTAGTATCTTTTCGTAAAAGGGTGGTAGTGTATCCCTTAATAAAACCGATCGGATTTTTTAATTCGTGACTTAATGTTGATATAAAATCATCTTGAATTTGTAAAGTATTTATGTGTTCTTCTAATTCCTGGATAATACCTTCACGTTCAGATCTTAAAATCATAGAAGAAATTTGTTGGGACATGTACTCTGCAAAACGCACATGATCAGGTGTGAATTCCGGCGTGCCAAATCGTACAAAAACAACAACGCCATATCCGGCATTTTTTGATTGTAACGGAATTCCCAATAAATAAGGTCGTTGGAGCCGGTCACTGTTCGGTGTTTCAGGTTCTTGAAGGATTACCGTACCTTTGTGCATGACTTCGTTAATGATCACTTCTCCCCAGGCAACATCGGCTTCCTTGGATTTTCCTCGGCCTGTTGCCCGGGCGTAACTTATTTCAATTTGATTTGTGTTTTTATCGTAGAGGTACACAGCAATATTATCAAAAATAAAATGTGGTCGGATTGTTTTGATAATATCATCCAGTGCTTGTTTCCAGTCTGAAGACTGCCAACAGATTTGACTGAGGGCATAAAGGGTGGAAGTTTCGATGGGTTGCAAAGGTTCGATCATAATCTTATTTTATCAATTTTCTTAAGGAAAAATCAAATTGACTACCTATACCAATTTCTGATTGCACTTTCAGCGTTTGATTATGGGCGGTCAAAATCTTTTTGGCTAATGCCAAACCAAGTCCTATCCCACCATATCGACGGGTGGAAGATCCATCTAATTGATGGAAAGGCTCAAAAATTTCATTGATGCGGTGTTCCGGAATTCCAATGCCCTTGTCTTTAATTTGAATATCCACGTGATCCTTTTTCTCTACCACGTTGATTTGTATTGTTTTATCAACAGCAGAAAATTTTGCGGCATTCTCGAGTAGGTGATTAATCACCCAGCTAATTTTTTTCTGGTCGGCGTGTACCCATAAGGATGTTGATTCTGGTTGGACGGATAAATGAATTTCTCGAACCGGAGTGCTGTTTTTGAAATGTTCGATATTCTGATAAATGACTGGTAAAAGATCAAATTCACGGGGAATGATAAGCACCTCGTCGTTTTCCGCAAAGGTGAACATAATCAAGTCCTCAATTAACCGTTCTAACCGATTGGCAGAACGATCCATAATGGTTAATACCTTCATTTGATCTTCTTCTAATTTGCCTATGTCTCCGGAAGTTAATAACTCTAAATAACCTTTAATATGGGTTAATGGCGTACGAAGTTCGTGGGAAATATTAGCAATAAAATTTGTTTTTAGCTGGTTTAATTCATTGATTTTTCTTAGGGCTTCTTCGAGCTCTGCAGTTCTTTCTTGTACTCTTAATTCCAACATGCGGTTGTTTTGTTCGGACGCTTTACGCAATGATAAAATTTGTTCGGTCACAATTTCATCTAATTGACGTTGATTGATTACACCCATATCAACCAGTATTTTTCCTAAGATTTCGTGGTCGTTATCCGGTGGTGCATTTTTTTGAATCGCTAGTGCTTTATGTAAATCTTGTGCTGTAATGATTCCTAGTTCTACCAAATACTCACCAATGCGGGGAATTAACATTTCAGGCGTGTATGGTTTTTTGTTTTGAATCATTCAAATACCTCAGATTGCCAAACCCACTTTCCACCAACCATGGTGCGGATGGGTTTTAAATTATAAAAACGATTAGGCGGAAAGTGGAATGGATCTTCATTCAATACGATCAGGTCTGCATTGGCGCCTGGCTTGAGACTTCCTATTGATTCTGACCACCCTGCTGCAAATGCTGGATTTGTTGTGTAAGCGTTAAGAATTGTTTCGAGGTCGAGTTTTTGCTTAGAATGCCATCCCAGTTCTGGTTTACCATTTTGTTTTGTTCTTTGTAGTGCAGAAAACATGCCAATATATGGGTTTGCGGATTCCACAGGGGCATCCGAACCAAATATTAAGGTTGCGCCGCTGTTTTGAAGGTCCTTGAAGGCATAGGTCCATGCAGATCGTTTTCCCCAGTGAAAATCAGCCATTTCCATATCGGAAATGAGGTGAATTGGCTGAACCGATGCAAAAATATTTAACTTTGCCAGGCGTTGTAAATCTTGTGGGTGTATGCACTGAACATGCTCAATGCGGTGTTTGGATGGTATTAATTGGTTCTGTTTTTCATAATGGCGTAGTTTTTCTAAACCGTCTAATACGATACGGTTTGCTTGATCACCAATGGCATGTACAGCCAAAGCTAACTGGTTCGATGATGCTCGCTTTCCGAAATCAAAAACTTCTTCCGCGGTTAACAATAAATTGCCGTAGTTATTTGGCTGATTTTCATAGGGGGTTAACATCGCAGCTGTTTGTGGTCCTAAGGCTCCATCTGAAAAGAGTTTTACTGGACCAATTTTAATAAACTCACTGCCAAATTCACTAATAATACCCGCGTTGAGAAAATGATCTAAGCTTTCAGCCGGAATACTTTTAAGAACCCGTAAATTTAATTTGCCCTGTGCTTCCAGGGTTTGTAAACCTTTAAAACACTGAATCCGGTCAAAATCATGAACAGCCGTTATCCCATATGACCAGAGATGTTGCTGTACCAAATCAAGCAATTCAGCCATTTGAAGGTGGTTTGGTTGAGGAATTGCCTTTTCAAGTTCAAAAATCGCAGTTTCGTATAATATACCGGTTAATTGTCCGTTTTCATCCCGTTCATATTTTCCACCCAGTGGATTCGGAGTATTGGAATAAATTCCTGCTAATTCAAAGGCTTTGCTATTTGCCCAGCCGGCATGTAAACTCTTGGCAGTTAAATAAATAGGGTGTTCAGTGGAAATGGCATCCAATTCTTGGATATTTCCAAATCCCTCTGTCCATTCATTCTGATTCCATCCATGACCGTAGATCCATTCCCCTCGTGGGGTTTTTTGTACTCGCTCCCGAATATTTTGTAAACAAGCTGCTTTTGTTGGTGTTTCACAATTAACAGCGTTAAGATATTTCCCTAAATATGCCAGATGTAAATGGGAATCACATAAGCCTGGCAGGATCGTTTTTCCTTCCAAGTTAATGATTTCTGTTGGTGAAGGATTGAAATTTAAAAGATCATCTGTTTGACCGATAGCAAGGATTTTTCCTTGATGAATAAGAATCGCTTCGGTGGTAGGATGAGGTTTGTGCTGGGTATAAATCTTTGCATTTTTGAGAAGGAACATATTATTCTCCCAAGAAACGTTCGATTAATGTATTTAAATCCTCCGTGTTGTAATAAGTGATGACTAACTTGCCTTGTTTCCCTGAATGTTGCAATTTAACTGGCATACCTATTCTGGCTTCTAACTGATTTTCGATATCTTGAATTTCCGGTGAGGGCATTTTTTTAATTGGTTTTTGTTTTTTCTCTCCCCCATATTGACGAACCAATTCTTCGGTCTGACGGACGGAATATCCTAAACGAATAATGGTTTCTAAAACAGCCAATTGAGATTGAATTGAGGGAAGTTGAAGCATGGCACGAGCATGGCCTTCTGATATTAGATTTTCAGCCAGAGCAGCTTGAACAGCTTCCGGAAGGCGTAATAACCTTAAAGTGTTGGTGATGGTAACCCTATTTTTGCCAACCCGTTTGGCGATTTCTTCTTGTGTCAAGCTGAACTCATCCACCAATTGTTGGTAAGCATGGGCAGTATCCAAGGCTGAAAGATCAGATCGCTGTACATTTTCAATTAGTGCGATCTCTAATTGTTCTTGTTCGGTAACTTTGCGTTCTATAACGGGAACTGTGATTAAACCTAATTTTTGAGCGGCGCGGAAACGACGCTCACCAGCAATCAGAATGTGGACACCGTCGGCGTTAATTGGCTGAACTATTAATGGTTGGATTATGCCATGCTCCCGGATCGAATCAGTCAGGTCCTGTAATTCTTCCGCTTTCATTTCTTTTCGGGGTTGGTGGGGATTGGGAATAATGGTCTTGATATTTATTTCAACAGCCCCTGGTCTGTTTTCAGATTGTTTTTGAGAAGGTGTGCTGGGGATGAGTGCATCCAGTCCTTTTCCTAAACCTGGTTTTCTTGCCATGGCAAATTACCTCATTCTTCGATATTGGGAATATGGATTCCATCTTGTTTCAATACTTCTCTTGCTAAGGATGCATACGCTTTTGCAGCTGTAGAATCCGGTGCATAAATGGAAATTGGGAAACCATAGGATGGCGCTTCTGCTAAACGAACACTACGTGGGATGATTGTCTGATACACTTGTTCGGGAAAATATTTTCGGACTTCATTGACAACATCCATTGCGAGCCTGGTACGGCCGTCATACATGGTGAGGACAACGCCGCGAACTTTGAGCTCCGGATATAATGCGCCCTGGATCCGTTCTATGGTGTTGGTTAATTGCCCCAGGCCTTCCAATGCCAGATATTCACATTGAACAGGAATGATTACACCGGATAAAGCCGACATTAAACCGTTGATGGTTAGTAGGGATAAGGATGGTGGACAATCTATCAAAATATAATCATAACGATCGCTGACTTGTTCCAATGCCTCCCTTAAACGATATTCACGGTCTTCCATATCCGTTAATTCAACATCAGCCCCAGCGAGTGCGGGTGATGAAGGTAATAATGAGATTTTTAATCGTGGATTATGTAAAATTTGAGGAATTATGGGGGCGTCTCCCATAAGCACTTCATAGGTGCCGCTTTTAACTGTGTTTTTATCAATGCCAAGCGATGAAGTTGCGTTCGCTTGCGGGTCAATATCGACTAAGAGAACGCGCTGCCCATAATAACCCAAGAAAGCACCTAAATTGATTGCTGTGGTGGTTTTTCCGACACCACCTTTTTGGTTTACAAGAGTATAAATCTTTGCCATGAGATCCTTATCGTTTAGTGATGATTTCGATCAATGCATCTTGAATTTCAGTATCGGTTGGAACAGAGGCCATACCGTTGCGAGTTACGGAAGTGGATGCGATTAGGGTTGCAAATCGGGCTGCTTCCCATGGGTCTTGGGTTTGTTTTAGGCGAATAAAAAAGGTTGCAGCAAAAATATCACCCGCACCCGTGGCATTTACTTCTTCTACAACTGGCGCACTAAAACGACGAACATCACCATTCCAGTATACACGGCAGCCCTGTGAGCCTTCTGTTACTACCAGAACACGGATTGCATATACTAAGTTTGCTATTAAATTTTCATCTGCCTGGACATCTTCCAAACTGATGACTGCAGCATTTGCCTGACTTAAGATATGGTTTGCTTCCAACCATTCAGCGAAGCTGATATTTCCGTATTCATCCGATTGGCGATACCAACCCTGGGGAGTAATTCCGATAAATGAATTAGGAAATTTTCGGATAATCGATGGGTCAATTTCGTTTATCACGGGACCTAAATGTACGATGGGTGTATCTAACCAGCTTTGTGGAAGAATTCTACCGTAAAGTTCGGCGGCACTTGCGTGTAATATCTGTTTGCGATTTTTTTGGTCATAAATATTTTCAAAAATGGTGTTGGTTTCTGTTGGTTGGTTAATGATTTGAATCCTACTCAAGTCTGGCAAAACCGCGTCCGGAGTAATCGAGGTATAGACACCTACCCGTAACCCAAAAGATAATGCAGTTAAGGATGCATAGGACACTGTGCCCCCTGGTATAACACCACCAGGCACTTTATCCTGAGTAATATGCCCAATAACCAGATAATCTATGGGTTCAATTGGTTTCAGACTTTGAATCAAGGGGTGTCCTCATCTACTGAATAATTAAAATCATCTAAAAATGATATTTGATCACTAATGGGGGGTAAGGCTTCATCCAGGCTGATGTTTTCTTTACGCACACCAGGAGCTGTTGTTGCACAAACTGGACAGATATTCCATGCTAACTCCATCGGTTCCTTACATTGCTGACATCGTTTTTTTAGTTTGGTTTGGCAGCTTGGGCAAACAATCCAGTTTGGCTGAACTCGACGTGTGCAACCCGGACAAAGAGGAATATCCTCAATGGTCTGGAGTAATGCCTCTTCCTCCAGTGTTTGTTGGTATTCTTCGTCGATGGTTTTGCTAGGGCGCAGGATCAAATAAATCAAAAAGCCCGGCAAAAACAAAAGGGTAACAACCAGAATTGCCAGAATTCGAGCAAGGGGATCACGTGAACGACGACGCACATCTCGAAAAGCCCAGATGATCAGGCTGACCCAAAAGGTGACGACAAAGGCAGCTGCGTAAGCAGTGCCAATCAGGACAAAATTGTTTAAGGTTGTCGGATCAAAATTCATAATGGCTCCACGCTGAAATTATAGCATGGATGCAAAAAAATTCCTTTTAAGGCATAAGGTGATTTTAGTTTTTTTAGAAAATTATTTCGGAAGATTTTTTAATAATCGTTTCTTTACTCTAACAAAAAAGATTGAATTTGCAGAGTAAATAATAATCAAAAATCCTATAAAGAAAAAAAGCGATTGTTTTGCTTGCGTTTTTAAACCTCTTCATTTAAATTATAAAGAGGATAAAATTCTTGGTTGGGGAAAGGGTTTTGCGATGGAAGTTTTCAAACATGAACGAATATACCGCATTCAGGATTTGGAAGTCACAGAACGCCCAAGAGAACGTCTTGCACAGTTTGGTCCGGCGGCGTTAAGTGATGCGGAATTGCTGGCAATCTTACTTCGCGTGGGGGTACAGGGAGAAAATGCTGTTCAGGTAGGGCAGCGTCTATTGTCTAAGTTTGGTGGTTTGATGGGTTTACACCGGGCTTCGTTTGAAGAGATGCGCCAGGAACGGGGTTTGGGGCAGGCAAAAGCCGCTCAATTAAAAGCCGCCATTGAAATTGGAAACCGCCTGGCACAGCGAAAACTTGCGGAGGAAGACCGACCAGCATTTAATAGTCCAAAAGATGTGGCAGCTTTGGTGGAATATGAAATGATGGCATTGGATCAGGAACAATTGCGCTTACTGCTATTGGACACACGCAACCGGCTTGAAAAAATGGTGACATTATATATTGGCTCGTTGAATTCATCTTCAGTGCGGGTGGGAGAGCTGTTTAAAGAAGCGATCCGCCGTAATGCTGCCGCGTTGATTTTAGTGCATAATCATCCCAGCGGTGATCCATCACCCAGCCCGGAAGATATTGCGCTAACAAGGGCTGCTGTGCAGGCTGGCAAATTACTGGATGTGGATGTGCTTGACCATATTGTTATCGGCCACGGTAAGTATGTTTCGTTGAAGGAACGCGGCCTGGGGTTTTAAAAATAATACTATTTATTGTTAAAAAGTTGAGGATATATTGAGTTTGCAGGATCTCCACAAACATAAAAATTTTCCGGATTTAGAAACCGAACATTTGTTTCTGCGGCAAATGACATTTGATGATATTGACTTTGTTTACAACGAATTCAGTGACCCGATGATTACTCAGTATTTAATGGATGAACCACCATTAACCAATCGAGATGAAGCCAGAGATATTATCCAATTTTATTCTGATCCAGAAACCAAAACACATAATCGATGGGTTTTGGTACGGAAGATTGATAACCAAACCATTGGGACATGCGGTTTTCATAAATGGGATAAACGGTATTTTCGAGCTGAAATTGGCTATGATATGCTTCCCCAGTTTTGGGGACACGGTTATATGAAAGAAGCTTTGGAAGTGGTTTTGGCAAATGGATTTCAGCAAATGGAATTAAACCGAATTGATGCTTTGGTAGCGATTGAAAACAAACGTTCCTTATCATTGTTAAATAGACTTGGTTTTCAACAAGAGGGTCTCCTTCGAGATTATTTTTACTTGGATGGTAAGTTTTATGATCATTTTCTGCTTTCTTTATTAAAAAGAGATTGGCATAAAAATAAGATTCAAGGATAAGATTAACTCACACTTAAATAAATCAGTAAATTGACCAACACATGGATCGTTAGTCTTTATTAAATAAATAACGCTTTAAAAAATACCCTTTAATTACAACTGTATTTTTGTATACTGAGAACACAGAAGACCATTTAGACAACGTAGGTTATAGTATTTGTTTTTTTAAAATGTTTTTGATAGAAAAAATCGGAGGATCAAGAAATGGATAAGTTACAAACTAATATATCCCATTTTAGTGCAATGGAACGGAAAATTAGTGATGGAGAAAACTTGCTCAGAAGAGCCAGTGATACCAGCAGATTTGCTTTGTTACTTCTTTTTGTGGGTGTGTTACTGATGTTGTTTTTGAGCGGAGGATATAAGATTCTTGGTTTGATCGTTCTGTTGATAAGTATTTTTGTCCTGGCAAATGCTGAAAAACATAAAAGCGAGATTGAAGAGGGATTAAGTGAATATAGAGGTCAAAAGGCAGAAATATTAGCAACGCTGCTAACAAGAGGTCTATGAAGTATGTACTTGGTTACGATGAATATTCCAAGCAGATCTCTTAAAAAAATAGAGGTCCTCACGTTGAAGTAAAGACCTTTTTATTTTCTAATAAATTGATTTTAGACTGGAGCTAATGTACCGGCAAAGATGATCCATGCCAAAACGGTTTTGGCTGCCAGACTGAGGATGATGTAAACCCGTTCGCCGTAAAGATAATCTTTCCATTTACCAACTTTTTTGTATTGTAAAATCATATTGATGGCAAAAATATTAAAGAAGACAAATAAGGTTGGTACGATCGCATAGACGAATCCTGGAGGATCTCCACCTTCGCCTGCTAAAGAACCCATAAAATAAACAACAATCACAATCCAGGGGATGATACCTGCGATGGACCCATAAATGAAAGCCGTCCAATCGGTTTTTTTGGTGTGCTGATTGTGGAATTCCATCATGATTCCAAAAAGGTTCATCATGGCATTAATGCCGAACATGAGAATGATGGCACCCAGATCATATATACCAACCAACATGCCGATTAAAACGATCATAACCGATGAGGATAAGGCATATTCATAAAAACGTACTGGGTTCATACCCTTCTTCAAATTTGTGATGTATAACTTGTAACCGATGGTTGCCAGGAAAAAATGAGCGATGGCGGAAAGTAATAAGAAAACCGCAACAGCAGGACCAAAACGGAGTTCAAATGCAAGCTGGGGATCAGGAACCAAGGCCATTTTGGATACATCAAATTTTAAGAAGTTGGTAAAAATAGGGTAGGCTGTATCGTTACTGAGCACGATCATTAATATACCCTGAATCAAATGCAGAAAACCCATAATCAAGTTAAATCTGCGCAAACGGAATAATTTTTTATCTTCGGTCATTTCTTCCTCTTTTTATACTAAGTTATTATTGAATTTAAATAAATTGTATATATAAAAAAAGTAATATGTACCAAGTTTGTATAGCGTTTGTATTGGGCGATAGGTATTTTTACTGAGTGAAAGTAAAAATACCTTCAATGGAGGAATTCAATAAAAATCGAATTAAATCTTTATAGAAAAAATTTCATTTAAAGGATAGGAAACAAAAAAGCCCCTTAATAGGGGCTTTGATTGTGGCGAGAGTGGGACTTGAACCCACGACCGACGGCTTATGAGTCCGCTGCTCTGCCGACTGAGCTACCTCGCCGTGCAACTCTCTTGAGCGACAAAAAGTTTACTATAAACCCTTTGTTGTGTCAACAAAATGACTTAAAGATTGTATTAATACAGTTGAAATTTTGTATTCCCAGTTTTGACGTTCGCATAGCCAATTTTTAACGGTTTACTTCAAAAAATCTAATAAAGACTGCCTAAACTAATGATGGGTGATGCGTAAAATTGACAGGTTGAATGCTGAAAATTATAATGTCCTTGTCGCCCTGAGTGACTAGGGTTCCGCTGTAATGCCAGGTCTGGACCAAGCGTCACGAAAGCCAAAAGCGTAGCACCGGATCGGATAAAAGCCGGGAGGGGTTAGGTAGACAAATCTTTTTGGCTTAAGGCCAATAAAAAAGAGGTGTTCTATGATTGATACTTCCCGTTATCGGGCGATTTTGCAAGCATTGTTTGTTACCGTTTTGTGGTCACTTTCATGGGTGTTGATTAAGCGGTCGATTGATTCGATCCCACCATTGTTATTTGCTGGGCTTCGATATATGATGGCGTTTTTAATTCTCCTGCCTGGAATAAAAAAACACAGGACCGTTGTAAAAGAGTTAACAAAACAACAATGGGGAATGCTCTTTGTTTTAGGGCTGGTATTTTATACATTTACTCAGGGTGGCCAATTTTTGACATTGAAACACCTGGATGCGGTCTCGTTTAGTTTAATTCTAAATTTTACGAGTGTCTTGGTAGCCATCCTTGGGATCTTTTTTTTGAGGGAAGTTCCCAGTCGTTTGCAATGGGGCGGTATCTTTGTTTTTTTGATTGGGGTAGTAATTTATTTCTCCAGTGAAAAATTGGCTGGAGGTAGTATTTTGGGGTTTGTTTTGGCGATTTTTACAGTTTCTGCCAATGCGGGTGCTTCCATGTTGGGTAGGGCGGTGAATCGCCAGCAAAATATTCCCCCTTTGGTGGTGACGGTGGTCAGCATGGGTATTGGATCCATCATATTATTAAGTGCAGGGTTAATCAGTAATGGCTGGCCAATGTTAAAGTTAAACGATTGGTTGGTAATTTTAATATTAGCGGTGGTAAATACTGCTTTTGCTTTTACATTATGGAATAAAACACTTCAAGTACTTTCTTCGGTGGAATCAAGTATGATCAACAACACTATGTTGATCCAAATTGCACTGTTGGCATGGTTATTTTTGGGAGAGAAACTTTCCATTTGGAATATTGTTGGTCTTATCCTGGCAGCAACTGGTGTGTTTTTAGCAAACATCAAAACCAGTGGAAAACGAAAAACAAATTTTTTCCGCGACATTATTAAATAAACAATTTTTCTATTTTTAATGTAGGGCAAATTTGAAAACCCGATGAATAGGCTTATTTAAGGTGAAATTAAAGCATTATTACCAATAAAAAAAGCTTTATTAAATCAATTTGACTTTTTTTCTAAATTTCCCTTGACATGCTCTGAGAAGAGTGTATAATTCTGTTCGTTGCGGCAAACAAGTGCCCCTCCAGGGTACAAGTCGCAGCCCGGTCTCACCGGAAACGGTAGATCGCTGAAAAAAGAATACCTGACTGAAGGAAACACACCCTCACAAAGCTCTGTAACAGGGCAGCAATGAGACCCGGACAAGAGTCACCATTCGAGGGAAACATAACGACTTCATAACAGAAGTCCCTCCATAACGTCGCTGAGATTAGCCGATGTTGCCGATAACGACCAGTTAGTGCCAACGTCGGTTTTTGCTTGTCGCATTGTGGGTCAAGGGTTGGTTCCTTCACGAGGTAGCACCTTAACAACTGAAGAGTGATAAGAAGACGAAAGAAGACAAACCTGTCAATTTCTACACACCGCAATAGAAAAACCGAAACATCTACGGAAGTAGATGATAAAAAATTTTTTTTGCGGAGAGTTTGATCCTGGCTCAGGATGAACGCTGGCGGCGTGCCTAATACATGCAAGTCGAACGGAGAGTTTGGAAGAATCCTCGGAGGAAGCTGAACTTCTTAGTGGCGAACGGGTGAGTATCGCGTTGGTGACCTGCCCCAAAGCGGGGGACAACAGTTCGAAAGAATTGCTAATACCCCATGTGTCCTTCTATGTTTAGAAGTAGAAGGGTAAAGGAGAAATCCACTTTGGGAGGGGCCTGCGTCCCATCAGCTAGTTGGTAAGGTAAAGGCTTACCAAGGCGTAGACGGGTAGGGGACCTGAGAGGGTGGCCCCCCACAATGGAACTGAAACACGGTCCATACACCTACGGGTGGCAGCAGTAGGGAATATTGCACCATGGGCGAAAGCCTGATGCAGCAACGCCGCGTGAGCGATGAAGGCCTTCGGGTCGTAAAGCTCTTTTCAAGGGGAAGAGGAAGGACGGTACCCTTGGAATAAGTCTCGGCTAACTACGTGCCAGCAGCCGCGGTAAAACGTAGGAGGCGAGCGTTATCCGGATTTACTGGGCGTAAAGCGCGTGTAGGCGGCGTAGAAAGTTGGATGTGAAAGCTCCTGGCTTAACTGGGAGAGGTCGTTCAAAACTTCTATGCTAGAGTTTGGTAGAGGAAAATGGAATTCCGGGAGTAGTGGTGAAATGCGTAGATATCCGGAGGAACACCAGTGGCGAAAGCGATTTTCTGGACCAATACTGACGCTCAGACGCGAAAGCTAGGGTAGCAAACGGGATTAGAGACCCCGGTAGTCCTAGCCGTAAACGATGTAGACTTGGCGTTGGGTGGGTAAAACTGCTCAGTGCCGAAGCAAACGCGATAAGTCTACCGCCTGGGGACTACGGCCGCAAGGTTAAAACTCAAAGGAATTGACGGGGCCCCGCACAAGCAGCGGAGCGTGTGGTTTAATTCGATGCTACACGAAGAACCTTACCAGGGTTTGACATATAAGTGGTAGGGAAGGGAAACCGGACCGACCCTTCGGGGAGCTTATACAGGTGCTGCATGGCTGTCGTCAGCTCGTGTCGTGAGATGTTCGGTTAAGTCCGCTAACGAGCGCAACCCTCGCTGTGTGTTACAAGTGTCACACGGAACTGCCGGTCTTAAACCGGAGGAAGGTGGGGATGACGTCAAGTCAGCATGGCCTTTATATCCTGGGCTACACACACGCTACAATGGATAGGGACAACAGGTAGCGAAGCCGCGAGGTGGAGCCAATCCCAGAAAACTATTCTCAGTTCAGATTGTAGGCTGCAACTCGCCTGCATGAAGTCGGAGTTGCTAGTAACCGCAGGTCAGCAATACTGCGGTGAATACGTTCCCGGGGCTTGTACACACCGCCCGTCACGTCATGGGAGCTGGTAACACCTGAAGCCGGTAGCCTAACCCGCAAGGGAGGGCGCTGTCGAAGGTGGTGCTGGTGACTGGGACGAAGTCGTAACAAGGTAGGTGTACCGGAAGGTGCGCCTGGATCACCTCCTTTCTAGGAAACGGGGAAGCACTAAGGTGCGGACCCACAAGAGCCTCACGCGGTGTGAGGCGAAGGAATGGCAGGAAAGAATTTGAGTACTTTTCTTATCACTTCTCAGTTGCTAAGGAGCTGCTGAAGAAAATGGGCTTTTAGCTCAGTTGGTTAGAGCGCGCCTCTGATAAGGGCGAGGTCTCAGGTTCGAGTCCTGAAAGGCCCACCTAATTTTCATTAGGAGTAGTTCCTGTTGGAAATGGGGATGTAGCTCAGCTGGGAGAGCGCTGCCTTTGCAAGGCAGAAGTCAGGGGTTCGAGTCCCCTCATCTCCACTGTACGGTTAAAAAATTTCAGGAGTGTGTGTGAGAATAAGTTCAGAATTATTGATCTAAAACGAATAAGGCGAAACCGATCGGATTAGAAATTAGGACCCGGCGGTAAGTCGGGTCGATTTGTCTCTGGACACAGAATATAAAAAATTGAAGTAAGAAAAAAGCGAAAAGAAGTTACCTGCCACTGAGTGGGACTGATCAAAGGGGAAGATGAGTACTAGTGAGTGTTAGGCAACTAACGCAGAGCAAGACCAGCACATTAACAGCCGAATAACGTATATGTAGGCCAAAAAGCATCTACAAAAGAAATTAAAAAAGTAACCGAGAAAAAGAACGAAAAGAAAGAATAATCAAGTAATCATGCAATGGAGAACGAGAAAGAATTTCGAGTTCTCCGCATTACGAGAGGAAGCTACTAAGGGTTCACGGTGGATGCCTTGGCGCCAAATGCCGAAGAAGGACGTGGGACACTGCGAAAAGTCTCGGGGAGCTGTGAACAAGCGCTGATCCGGGAATATCCGAATGGGGAAACCCGCTGGAGCGAACCTCCAGCATCCTGTATTGAACACATAGATACAGGAAGGGAACCTGGGGAACTGAAACATCTAAGTACCCAGAGGAAAAGAAATGATTCCCAAAGTAGTGGCGAGCGAAATGGGAGAAGCCCAAACCAAAGCAGCAAGCTGTTTTGGGGTTGTAGGGCTCGGCAACATGGAGTTGTAAAAAACTGATCGTTAGTGGAATGGTGTGGGAAAGCCAGCCAAAGAGGGTAAGAGCCCCGTAGACGAAAACGAGAAGACTCCTGCTGAGAACCTGAGTACCGCCGGGCACGCTAATCCGGTGGGAAGCTGGGGAGACCACTCTCCAAGGCTAAATACATTTGGCGACCGATAGAGAACAAGTACCGTGAGGGAAAGGTGAAAAGTACCCCGTCGAGGGGAGTGAAATAGAACCTGAAACCGTGAACCTACAAGCAGTCGAAGGGCTATGGCGTGTTGGTGTTCCGTGGAAACACGGGTACGCAGCGTTATGCCTGACGGCGTGCCTCTTGGAGAATGAGCCTGCGAGTTAATTTTTGTGGCGAGGTTAAGCGAGAAACACGTGGAGCCGTAGGGAAACCGAGTCTGAATAGGGCGAATAGTCGCAAAGATTAGACCCGAAACCGGGTGATCTAACCATGGCCAGGGTGAAGCGAGATTAAACCCTCGTGGAGGCCCGAACCTATTAACGTTGCAAAGTTATGGGATGAGCTGTGGTTAGCGGTGATATACCAAACGAACCCGGAGATAGCTGGTTCTCCCCGAAATAGCTTTAGGGCTAGCGCTACATGTTTAGCACCGGAGGTAGAGCACTGAATGGGCTAGGGGGCTTAGAGCTTACCAAACCTAATCAAACTCCGAATGCCGGTGTTGTAGAGTGTAGTAGTCGGACTACGGGAGATGAGTTTCGTAGTCGAAAGGGAAACAGCCCAGACCATCAGCTAAGGTCCCCAAGTTTAGACTAAGTGGGAAACGATGTGGAGTTACTGAAACAACCAGGAGGTTGGCTTAGAAGCAGCCACCCTTTAAAGAGTGCGTAACAGCTCACTGGTCAAGTGATTCTGCGCGGAAAATTTAACGGGGCTAAGTCTAACACCGAAGCTATGGGTTTCATCTGTAAAGGATGGAGCGGTAGGGGAGCGTTCTGTTAGCGGAGAAGGTCGACCGGAAGGACGGCTGGAGCGAACAGAAGTGAGAATGCAGGCATGAGTAGCGTAAAACATGTGAGAACCATGTTCACCGTAAGTCTCAGGTTTCCGACGCCAGGTCAATCCGCGTCGGGTTAGTCGGGACCTTAGTCGAGGCCGGAAGGCGTAGACGATGGATATCCGGTCAACATTCCGGAACCACTATAAGGGAGCGAAGGATGGACGCAGCGAGGTAGGCCATCCTGCGAATGGTTGTGCAGGAGTGCATTATGGCAGGCGATGAGGAAGGCAGGGAAATCCACCTTCCGAGCTGAGATAATGCAGCGAGCCCCCGAGGCGTAAGTGAGTTGAGCCTTGCTGCCAAGAAAAGCTTCTAAGCGATGAACTTATAGTGCCCGTACCGCAAACCGACACTGGTAGACGGGTAGAGAATACCAAGGTGAACGGGAGAACCTTCGTTAAGGAACTCGGCAAAATGGCCCCGTAACTTCGGGAGAAGGGGTGCCAAAAGGTGTGATACGAAACAGTAGTAGCACCGAATGGTCGCAGTGAAATGGCTCTAGTGACTGGTTACCAAAACCACAGGTCTCTGCAAAGTCGAAAGACGATGTATAGGGGCTGACGCCTGCCCAGTGCTGGAAGGTTAAGGGGAGAGGTTAGCGCAAGCGAAGCTTTGAACCGAAGCCCCAGTGAACGGCGGCCGTAACTATAACGGTCCTAAGGTAGCGAAATTCCTTGTCGGGTAAGTTCCGACCCGCACGAACGGCGTAACAACTAGAGCACTGTCTCAACGAAGGACCCGGTGAAATTGAAATGGCTGTGAAGATGCGGCCTACCCGCAGCAGGACAAAAAGACCCCGTGGAGCTTTACTGCAGCTTGACATTGAATTTGGGCATGATCTGTGTAGGATAGGTGGGAGGCTAAGAAGCTAGGGCGCCAGCCTTGGTGGAGCCAATGGTGAAATACCACCCTGATCATGTTTAGATCCTAACCACACGCCGTAAACCGGGTGTGGGACCGTGTCTGGTGGGCAGTTTGACTGGGGCGGTCGCCTCCTAAAAGGTAACGGAGGCGCCCAAAGGTTCCCTCAGACTGAATGGAAACCAGTCGAAGAGTGTAAAGGCATAAGGGAGCTTGACTGCAAGACCAACGCGTCGAGCAGAGACGAAAGTCGGGCTTAGTGATCCCACGGTACAGAGTGGAATGGCCGTGGCTTACCGGATAAAAGCTACCCCGGGGATAACAGGCTAGTGAGATCCAAGAGTTCATATCGACGATCTCGCTCGGCACCTCGATGTCGGCTCATCACATCCTGGGGCTGGACAAGGTCCCAAGGGTCGGGCTGTTCGCCCGTTAAAGTGGTACGCGAGCTGGGTTCAGACCGTCGTGAGACAGGTCGGTCTCTATCCGCTGTGGGCGCAAGGAGTTTGAGAGGAGCTGTCCCTAGTACGAGAGGACCGGGATGGACAGACCTCTAGTGTGTCAGTTGTCGTGCCAACGGCATTGCTGAGTAGCTATGTCTGGCAGGGATAACCGCTGAAAGCATCTAAGCGGGAAGCTCGCCTCAAGATAAGACTCCTGTTGTCCCGAAAGGGAGTAAGATCGCAGGAAGACTACCTGCTTGATAGGCGGCGTGTGTAAGTGCAGCAATGCATTGAGCTAAGCCGTACTAATGATCGAGGGCTTCATAAGTAATGCGGAGAACTGGAAATTCTTTCGGTTCTTGAGTAGATGAAAACAAGGACTATATATACGTTAGCGGCAACACAAAGAAGAAAAAAGAGACGATGAAAAAATAGTCTCTTGGTGACAATAGCGACAGTGGTACACCCGGACACATCTCGAACCCGATCGTTAAGGCTGTCTGCGCCGATGGTACTTGGGGGGCGACCCCCCGGGAGAGTAGGTCATTGCCAAGAGGCTTTTTTTATTTAATTCT
>PABH01000056.1 GCA_002702705.1 Anaerolineaceae bacterium | reverse complement strand
CTTCTGGTATTTCCCACGGCTCTTGCACTTGAAGACTCATCTCCACCTCCTGCCTTCTTTACATTACCATTTTCACACAGGTTTGCCAACAGTATCTTTGCAAAGTAAGTTTACAAAAAAATGTTCTTCGTGGGTATAAAAAATTGAGAGGGTCAAAAGTCGGTGAAACCGACTTTTGACCCTCTCATCTCCTTAACAAGGCTATTCAGAAAGCTCAATATACTTAAAAAGCAGAAAACCAGAAAATTTGATAAAATTAAACGTTCAGGGGAGTAGTGCCGAGTATACACAAGGATGTACTTACCCAACAAACAGGAAAGATTTTATTTTAAGCAAAAACATTGTATAATAGATAAAACAAACGTTCTAAATTAAATTCCATCTGGCAGAGAGACTGTTGCAGGTGACATGGAGAATGACGCGTGAGTAATAAGCAATATAGTGCGGATCAAATTGTTGAATTGGAATTTTTGGATGCTGTCCGGCGGCGCCCGGGTATGTATATCGGAAACAACAGCTTACATGGTTTACATCATATCCTCTTAGAGGTTCTGGATAATTCGGTTGATGAATGTATGGCCGGGTTTGCATCCAAGATTATTGTAAATATTGAACCGGATGGCACGATTGAAGTGATTGATGATGGTCGTGGAATCCCGGTTGATTTTAAACCAGAGATTGGGATGAGTACCCTTACACAGGTTCTCCTGAAACAGCACGCTGGCGGTAAATTTGGTGGTGATACCTCTGCTTACAGTAGTTCCGGGGGTCTGCATGGCATTGGTTTGAAATGTACCAATGCTTTTTCCAGTTTTTTGGAAGTAGAAGTGAAACGGCATGGTCTTGTTTTCCGCCAGCGTTTTGAAGATGGCGGTATCCCGGTTACACCGGTTGAAATTTTTACCGCCAGCGGCAAAGCGGGAGAAATTAACGAAGATACAAAGCTGATCACGAGCGGCAAAAAAGAGATTGCGACTGCTCTCGAAGTGAATCAACTGCAGTTATCCGTGAATGCCGATAAGGAACAAAAAAGTGGCTCAACGTTCCGTTTCCGTCCGAATCGAGTCTGGTTTGCACGGGAAATGGAATGGCCGACACCCGATAAATACGTGCCTTGGGATGCAGAACGATTAAGTAATCGTTTTCGCCAGATTGCACATCTTTACCCCGGAGTGCGGATTGAGTTCACTGATCACCGCAACAAAGATGCCGAAACACAGGTATTCTTTTCAAAAGCAGGTTTGCCGGAATATATTGATTATTTAAACGAAGATATTCAACCCCTTCACAAAACGATCCATTTCCGCGAGACTTCTGAAATTGAAGTGGAAAGCGGTAAAGAAACGGTAGAGGTTGAAATTGCCCTGCAGTATGCTGGGGAGGAAACCCAAATTTACTCCTTTGTGAATGCCATCCCGACACCTACTGGCGGAACCCATGTTTCGGCCTTTAAAGCTGGGCTTACCAAAGCTGTAAAACAGTTCGCCACCAATAAAAAGCTTTTAAAAGGGAAAATGGATGTCCGTGGTGATGATGCATTATTGGGATTAACGGCCGTTATTAAGATCACAATGACCAGTACCCCGCAGTTTCTTTCACAAACCAAAGAAAGTTTAACCAGCCCGGAAGTACACGGTCCGGTTCTTTCGACCGTATACAGCCATATGACGGAATACCTGGAAAAAAATATTTCCGTGGGTAAGGTGATCGTAAATCAAGCCATTGCCGCCGCCCGCGGCCGGGAAGCAGCCTCTCAAGCACGTAAACTGGTCATTAAGAAATCTGCTATGGAAGCAGGCGAATATGTTTTAGGCAAATTAGCGGATGTACAACGCCGCAGTGGCAATCCGGTTGTTCCGTTAGAGCACACTGCCTTATATCTGGTAGAAGGTGATTCGGCAGGTGGTTCCTGTAAACAGGGCCGTGATTCCCGTTACCATGCCATCTTACCCTTACGGGGCAAAATCCCCAATGTGGAAAAGATGAAATTAAATGATATTCTCAAAAACCGGGAAATTGCTTCCATCATCGCGGCTGTAGGCACAGGTGTTGGCGGAGATTGTGAAATGGAAAGTATGCGTTATGGGCGAATTTCCGTTCTGGTGGATGCTGATGTGGATGGCTCCCATATTGCCACTTTGTTGGCCACCTTGTTTTGGCGTACGATGCGCCCCGTTATCGAATCCGGACGCTTTTTTGTAGCCAGACCACCTTTATATTTAATGCGTAATTCCCGCAATAAAGAAACACTTTACGTCTACTCTGAAGAAGAACGGCATGAGGTTGAAAAAAAATGGGGGAGCGGCAAACATATCCACGTCCAGCGTTATAAAGGTTTGGGAGAAATGAACCCGGAACAATTGCGAGAAACCGTGTTTATTGTGCCGGATGAAGTATCCGGAAAACAAGGTAAACGGAAACGTGGTTCTTCTAAGGCTGCAAGCGGAGAAAAACAATTAAGTGCCGCCGATTTTTCTCAATATGATGTTCGTATGATCATTGAAGATGTTCACCGTACCCGTTCCTTAATCCAACGTTTGATGGGTAGTGATGTTGCCCCACGTAAAGATTGGTTAATGAATGTGGATTGGAGTGCAGAGGAAGATTAAAGGTTAAAGAGAGCAAACCATGACAGAAATGAATGATATCCAAAACGAAGAAACCAACGTTCCCGAACAAGCTATAGAACGTTTTATTGAAGATGCCTACCGGCGTTATGCCGTTCTGACCATTCTTGACCGTGCTCTGCCAGATGTGCGCGATGGTATGAAACCCGTTCAACGCCGTATCTTGTACGCTATGGGTGATATGAACTTAAACGCCAATGGACCGCATCGAAAATCTGCCCGTGTGGTGGGAGAAGTATTGGGTAAGTACCACCCACACGGAGATCAATCGGTATATGATGCCATGGTGCGTATGGCTCAGGATTTTTCCCTCCGTGCCCCACTGATTGATGGGCAGGGAAACTTTGGTTCAATTGACGGCGACAGCGCAGCAGCAATGCGTTATACCGAAGCGAAGTTGGCTCAAGTTGGCGAAGCGATGATGGAAGATTTAGAAAAGGATACCGTAGATTGGCGTCCTAATTTTGATGGTTCCTTAAATGAACCGATTGTTTTGCCAACCAAGTTCCCTAATTTGATCGTAAATGGTGCCAGCGGTATTGCGGTGGGTATGTCTACCAGCATTTTGCCGCACAATTTGGGTGAGGTGTGCAGCGCCATCGTTTACCTTGCCAACAACTGGCGGAAGCGGGGCAGCATTACCACCAAACAATTGATGGAATTTATTCCTGGCCCTGATTTGCCGACCGGTGGTTTGTTATACCGCTACCGCGTAAACGGCGGTGATGAACCGATCGATATGATTGAGCAGGCTTATGAGACCGGCCATTCTACCCTGGTATGCCAGGCGAAGGCTGATGTTCAGGATATTGGTGGCGGTAAATCAGAAATTGTCGTCACCGAGCTGCCTTACCAGGTACAAAAACGGACTATTCTGGAAAGAATCGCAGCCAGCCGTGAAAAATTTGTTGGTATTACTGATGTACGGGATGAATCTGATTTTCAGGGTATGCGTGTTTGTTTTGAAGTTGGGCGCGGTGTAGAGCCGGAAGAAGCTATTGATAAACTTCTGACCAACACTCAAATGCGTAACAGTCTTTCTCATAACGCATTGGCTTTGGTCTTTGATGAAAACGGCAAGGCATCTCCAAAGGTACTAACCTTAAGGGATATGCTGGAAGAGTTTATTAACCACCGCCTTAACGTAATCACCAGAAGATCCCGCTACGATTTAGAAAAAGCGGAAGAACGCAATCATATTTTGGAAGGCTTGTTAAAAGCCCTCAGTATGATTGACGAAGTGGTCGAAATCATCCGGCGTTCTCAAAATACGGAAACAGCCCGTAAGAACCTGATGAGTAAACTGGATCTGACGGGTGTACAAGCCCAGGCTATTTTAGACATGCCCTTACGTCGTTTGGCTTCCCTCGAACGTAAAAAAATGGATGATGAACGGAAAGAGTTATTAAAACAAATCAAAGGTTTACGCGAGCTGTTAGCATCCCAACAAAAACGGTTGGAATTGGTGATTGCAGAAACCGAAGAAATCAAGGACAAATACGCCACACCAAGGCGTACTGTTATTGTTGAATCGGAAGAAGGCCATCAGGCTGCCGTGACAGTTTCCGACCTGGTGATCCCAACAGAGCCGCAGTTGGTAATGGTGGAATCAGAGGGTATCCAACGGGTGGACTCAAAAGGATATCGTGAAAATGTAACCAAAAGCAAACCGACCAGCCGCGCAACCCGATTTGCATTATTAAAAGAAAAAGTATCCCCGGAAGAAACGATTCTGTTAATTACCAACAAAGGCCGTTTATGGCAGGGTAATGCCGGAAGACTGCCGCTTGATTCCAATTTCCGTGATCTCGGCCTTAAACGAGACGAGTTTATTGTAGGAATGGGTATTGCACACGAAAATCAAAAACTGGTGCTGGTCACCACCGGCGGACAGATTAAACGAGTTGAAATGGAAGATGTGCTGGGCAGCCGGGCGGAAGCGACCTGGGCAGCCATCATTGGATTAAATGGTAATAACGAAGAAGTATTGTTTGCCGGGGTGGCTTCTGAACAAGCTGAAGTTATGATTTGTACCAGCGGCAGTGAAAAACAAACACCTCGCATGCTGCGGTTCCCCACCAGCACCGTTAATCCCCAGGCCACGGCTTCTGCCAAAGGGGTGACCGCCATCAAAATGATGGGTGATGACCTGGTCAGCGCGGCGTTGATCGAACCCGATCTGTTTGAAAGTGGTCAGGCGGTTGTCGTTACAACCAATTCACATATCAAACGAATTCCGCTGAGTGAATTTCCCACCCAGGGCCGTGGTGGTCAGGGTGTTCAGTTGTGGAAAACCACCAAAGAAACAGGCAATGTGGCTGGTTTTGCAATCGGTACGGAAAAGAATAATTTTGATATTTATTCTGATAAGAAAAAACGTCTGCGCCTGGATGCGAAAGCGATTAATGAAAGCAATCGTGTCAAAAAAGGTCAGGACTTAAATGCCGAATTTGGAAAAGGCCCACTATTCCCCTTATGGGACACTGGTGATGAAACAGCCGGTGTGGTTGTTGTGTAAGGAAGAGTAATGCCAATCCATTACCACAATCAACAGAATGAAACCGGTGAAACCCGAATTTTTCATGTGATTGAAAATTATGAGGTGTATGATGGCACCCTGGCATTGGCAATTGATCACCTGCTGAATCATATTAAAATGCTTATTTCCACAGCCTATCTGCCAACAGGAGAGAATTTACACCTTGCCAAACAACGGCATCCTCTTTTACGAAAAGGCAGTATGGACCTACGCTCCCATGACCGCATCCTGATGGCGGATTGTATCCGTCTGTTGGATGCGGTGGTCGAAATCGCCCATCTGGCAGCTTACCCGGAAACCACAGCGCAGGCTGCCGTGGAATTGGAAGAACTCCAAAAACACGTGCCCTTTTTGGATTATCGTTACGATAACGACCCCTATCCATCTGATTCAGCCCGGGAAGATTAGTTATGTAGCCCGCGGTTGGGCAAGGCTTGGTTTGCGATAAATTGTTTGCGAATTTTGTTTTCAAAAACGCAACTACTCAGCGCAAATCACACCTTCCGTTATTGAAATTTAGGTTAACCCTGTCAGAAACTAATCCAACGGGAGGTTTGGATAAAACAGCCTCCCGGAGGGTAGACTTTTTGAGATAGTAGTCTTACATCTCACCTACGGGAGGGATTCTGATGGATAGGCTGAGCAGTTACCTCTACTTTTGCAAATTGCCGTGCATATCATGAATTGTTGGGTACGTGGTTATCTATTCGTTATGGTGATGAGCGTTTATTCGAAAACCGGGTTAATTGGGTGATGAATGCTTGCCTACTCTACTTTATCCTTCGTATGCTTAGTGTGTTTGGTGGTTATTTTTTTTAAAATTTCTTTCTACGCCGGCTTTTGAAGGATTTTTTCCATCTCTTGCGCCGGTAGAGGTTGGCTGTAAAAATAACCCTGCCAATAATCACAGCCCATATCCGATAGGATTGATAACTGTTTCTGATTTTCCACACCTTCAGCAATGGTTTTCATATTCAAGTCACGGGCTAATTTAATAATCGATTGGATAAGATCGTGGTTCTGTGGACTGATATGGATGCTGTTGATCAATCCACGGTCAATTTTGATGGTGTCAAATGTAAGGTTTTTTAATGTTCCAAGAGAAACAGCGTTTTTTCTCACATTATCCAAATGGAGATGAATCCCCAGATTGTGAAATCCTGTTAATTGTTCTGAATACGCAGGGGATAACTGTCCCATTAATTCTTCTGTTATATCAATATTTAAAATCAGGGGATCAAAATCATATTCGTCTAAAGTTTCTTTCAGAAAAGAAATTAAACGCTGGTCCTGAAGCTGTTTGGAGGAAAAATTAAGGCTCAATTTGTATTTTTCATTTGGGGTACAAAATTTTTCCTGCCAAACCTTTACCTGGCGTATGGCGTTTTGAATGACTAACTTGCCAATATCAACCGTCAAACCCAGTTCTTCTGCAGCTCCCCAAAAATCTTTTGGTAATTGAATTCCTTTTAAAGGGTGATTCCAACGAATTAATGCTTCAAATCCGGCAATATGCTTGGTGTTTGTGGTTAAAATCGGCTGATAAAAAATTTCAAATTCCCTTAGGACGATGCCCCGCCGCAAATCTTGTTCGATGACGGATCGTGCAAAAATAGCCTGGCGCATATCCTCTCGAAAAACTACATATTTATTTCTCCCATGTTCTTTTGCCTGGTACATGGCAATATCCGCATCCCGGATAATATCATCAGCAGTTAAACCTTCTTTGATTTCCGCTACGATGCCAATGCTGGCGGTCGTAATCATTTCCTGACCATTGATTATGAATGGTTTACGTAATGATTCCATGATGCGATCAGTTATCATGAACAAAGTTCCTTGTGGGTAAAAATCTTCTAACAAAATCACAAATTCATCCCCACCCAAGCGAGCAACCAAATCCACTTCACGTACAATTGAAGTTAACCGGCCGGCAATCTCAATCAACAATTGATCACCGTAAGAATGACCATAGGTATCATTAATTAATTTAAAATTATCAAAGTCAAAAAACAAAACGGCACTCCGACATTCCGGATCACGCCGGTTAACAGCAATGGTATGTTCCAGCCGTTGTAAAAATAATTTTCGGTTTGCCAGACCTGTCAGACTATCATGTAAGGCGTCATGCATTAATTGTTCTTCAGCGAGTTTTCGTTCGGTTATATCAATCGCTACACCCATTCGCATTTTGCGATCATCTGACCAATCAATGATGCGGTCGGTGACCATATAATGGCGGTTTGTTATTTGATTAAAATGCTCCCATGAATAGGGTTCATTGTTTTGTAAAATGATCTCATTTGTGCAAAAGGAACAAGGTTCATCCAAACCCTGCAAGGCTTTGTAACATACTTCCCCAACAATTGTCTCCTTGGAAGAAAATTCCTGCACAATTTTTTGTAAAGCAGCATTGATGAATTCGATACGGTATGTAAACGGATCACATACATACAACGGTTCAGGGAAGTTATTAAACATGGAAATCAATTGTTGTTGGCTTTTTGCTGCCTTTTCTTCCGCTTCGATCCGTTCTTGAATCTCTTTTTTTAATTGCTTGTTACTATTTATTAAATCCTGGGAATACTTTTGTGCACCTTGGATGGCATTTTCTAAAAACTGAACCAAAAAAGCAATCGAAAGCGCTACAGCCGAAGAGACCAATAAAACAGTGAAGCTGTTTACAAACCACGTTCTGGTTGACGTAAATTCAACCCAATAGAAAGGTAAACGTTCGGAACGGATCAGTACTCCCATTAAAATCAAAAAAACAGCTTCCAAAACCAATGATAATAAACTATCCCGTGCTCCTAACAAAAGACCTGTTAGCACAATATATACAATTAAATAAACCGGTCCAGTGCCCAGGTATCCATCTCTTAAAATTAAAAAAATGGATAAGAAAAAAAAGAGAGTCAGCCCTAAACCAGCCCGAAATCGAAAGGATAATTTTTGATTAAAGGTTAACAGCAGCCACAGCAAAAAGCCATTAATCATAAAATCAATATCATGTACTTTCCATGTCAAAAGCGATGTGAAGATACTGATGATGGAAGCTGGCACCGCGATAATTAACGCCACGCGAGTTAATACAGAAAAAATTTGCTCCCGCCAGTCATCCGTTGACCCAATTAAAAATTGATAAAACTTTTTTACCCACCTAATGAAATTCATAACCAATCCTTTGTCACGCTAAAATATCATCCCATCCCTGTGTGATGTTCATATTATAGTCAAAAGGAATAAATAAATCGATAAAAATACCTTACAAAAACTTTAGGGTAAAATTTTGGATTTTAACTGGCGAGACATTTCTCCAAATTGTGGTGTGTACCGCAGAGTATCTAACCGTGGGCGGGGGAAGGGGATCGTCAGATCGGCTACCAATTGGGCAGGACGGGCACTTAACACCAAAACCCGGTCAGATAATAATAATGCCTCTGAAATGGAATGGGTCACCATTAATACGGTTGTGCGGCGCACCTGCCACACTCGGAGCAGTTCACTACCCATCTGCTCGCGGGTAAGAGCATCAAGGGCACCAAACGGTTCATCCAACAGGAGTAAGTCCGGTTTTTGAATCAATGCTCTGGCAATTGCCACCCGCTGTGCCATACCGCCAGAAAGCTCGGCTACCCAGTTGTTTTCAAAGCCGTTTAATCCAACCAAATCCACCAACTCCATTGCAGAGTGACGGGCATTTTCAAGAGGTATATGTTGTAATTCCAAAGGAAGGGTAATGTTTTCCAACACCGTGCGCCAAGGCATTAAATTGGCTTGCTGAAAGACATAACCGACTTTTACCTCCCGGTCAGCTGGGGAAACAAATTCAACCACACCGCGAGAAGGTTGAATTAACCCCGCAATCACCCGCAGTAAGGTGCTTTTTCCGCTGCCGGAAGGTCCCAGAATGCACACAAAATCATTGGTGTTTAATGAAAAATTAAGTCCTTGAAGAACTTGCAAACCACCGTTTTCAGCTGCAAATGTGATGTGTAAATCCCGAATTTGTAAAAACGAAGTCATGATTAATGCTTATGGAAGGGTTAAAAACTGATTGGTAAAGACCTGGTTCAAGTCTAATGGTTGATCAAGTAAACCCATCTCTAATAGTACATCCTGCATGTGCTGCCAGGCATCTTTTTCTACATATCCAAGTGGATTCTGCTGCCAAAGTTGAATGGACGTTTCTAATACCTCTCGTTGAACTTGCTGGTCAGCCTGTTCCAGATTGTCTACATATTTTTTACTGATCTCAAACGCTAAATCGGGGTCTGCGGCACCCGCCTGTATCCCTTTCCCGATGGCAGTCACCATTTTTTTTACCAGTTCCGGGTTTTCATCAATTGTTTTTTGATTGGTAATCAATCCATTCGAAACCAGACTGGTGGCATCTGCGGCGGAAAATACCGTAACGTCTTCTCCTACTGCGCGTAATTGCACCGGCTCATTGGTGATATAAACCACTGCCGCATCAATTCGTCCGGTTACCAGTGCTTCCACCTGGGTATACCCGATTGATTCCAATAAAACATCGGATTCTTTTAAACCAGCGGCATTTAATATGGCCTGAAAGCCAATATAACTGGCACCGTATAAACCGGGAATGCCAATCCGTTTGCCAGCCAATTCCTGTGTAGAACGGATACCGCTGTTATTTAACACAACCACGCCTACCGGATAATCACGATACCAGGCCATTACATACACAACTGGCAAACCCTGTGAACGTCCTAATAAAACCTGCTCACCGGAAACCACGGCAAAGTTAAGTTGTTCTGCCCCTACCAATGCAACATTGTCATTTTCCATGCTGTAATCCAATTCGACAGCCAACCCTTCTGCTTCAAAATAGCCATTTTCAAGAGCAACGTATAAAGGGGCAAACTGGACGTTTGGAATAAAACCTACCGGTAGTTTTACAGTCGTCAGGCTTTGTTCTGCCTGTTTTCCGCTTGTACAGGCTGATAATACGAACAGTCCAATTAAAATGAGCCATAAAAAATGTTTATTTTTCAAAAAAAACCTCCATTATTATTCCAAAATTTCTACAAGTGTGTCTTTTTGCGGGCTGTGCTGCCAGGCTAAAAAACGCCGTTCTAATAAAATCACCAAACCATATAAGATCAGCGCTAAAAGTACCAAAGCAAAGATAGCGACAAAAACCAAGGCGGTATCATATTGTCCACGCCCAACATTGATGAGGAAACCTAAACCACGATCTGCGCCGACAAATTCTCCTACCACAGCACCAATCACCGAAAGTGTTGCCCCAACACGCAGGCCGCCAAAAAAAACAGGTAAAGCGGCGGGGATTTCCAGGTATTTGAGAACCTGCCAGCGTGAAGCTCGCAGTGAACGCATTAAGTCATAATAATCCTTCGAGACGGCTCGTACGCCTACCACCGTGTTCACCAACACTGGGAAAAACACAATTAACGCCGCAATTAATACCTTAGAGAATAACCCTGGCCCAAACCAGATCACCAATAAAGGAGCAATCGCCACGACCGGAATTGCCTGGCTGGCAACCAGATAAGGGGATATAAGCCGTTCCAAGGCAGGGGATTTTGCCAGTAGATATCCGGTCAGGGTTGCCAATATGGATCCGATTGTTAAACCCAGTGCCACTTCCAGGAGTGTATAACTGCTGTGACGCAGGAGGCTGCCATCGAAAATGGAAATCCAAAAACGGTTGAACACTTGCATGGGAGAAGGCAGAATAAAAGCAGGCAGGTCACCCCAGCGAGTAACCAAAAACCAAACCAACAACGCAAAACCGATGGATAAAATGACAAATCCGCTGCTATTTAATTTTTGTTTTTTTAGATATTTTTTGCTTTTTATCATTTAAAATCCCATAAAAAAACCCGCAGGTTAAATAACCATACGGGGTATTGAAGAAAAAACCCGAAAACAAATGTTTCCGGGGCAATAGCAAATCAACGTATGTGATTTACTTTACCTTCTTTTATCCGGACTGTACCGTCGACCTCGGAATTACACCGAGTCATGCACGAACTTGTGCGCGTGGGTTATGACCACCGATCGGGAATTGGAATTTTCATTCCTCACCCTGCCCCGAAGGATTACTATTTAATTATTAACCCCAAGTATAGGGGGATGCTGTTTTTCTGTCAATAATTTGTGAATTATTTTACAAAATCTGCCCTTGCTTCGTTTAATTGCTTCTCTTGAAGGTGAGGTTAAGGAAGACCTGTCCTGGCAAATAACCTATGAAGGGTATTCAACAAGGATAAAACCTAATATACAATGGCTTCAAATAAGGCGTTTGTATCGGTTAAATCAGGGAAAATATAATCCGGCTGGTAAGCCTGTAATCGTTCTTTTGACAAGCCACCCGTTGTAACAGAAATGGTTCTGGCGTTAAACGCTTTTCCGGCGCGGATATCCGTGATGCCATCTCCAACCGTAACGAGGGAAATTTCCTCATTTGCCAAACCATATACCCAGGTGGCTTTTTCCAAACCGCTGCGGACGATATCTTCCCGGGTTTCTGCTTGATCACCAAATACAGTCAGTGGAAAATAACCTAACAAACCAGCCCTTTTTAAAATAGGGACAGCAATTTCTCGTAAGGTTCCGGTGGTTAAACCCAAGGGGATTTGGGCTTTGCTAAGGGTTTCCAGTAAGTCGATTACACCCGGCAAAACAGCACCACGCAAATCATTCGGAAGGATCGCTAACATATTTTCCACCAGCATTCTTTCCGCTTCTTTGAGATGGCTCTCCATAAAGGTTTGCCCCACCCCGGCAGCTGTGCACCATCGTTTTAATGCAACCATCATTGGGTTGCCCGCATTTTCCACATAGGGTAATTGATTAATCTCGTAAAGTTTGTTTAACACGGTCAAAAAGTTTTTACGGTGATACGATGTGGTGTCTAAAATGGTTTGATCCATATCAAAAAAGACCAACCGTGTTTTATCGAATGAAACCTGTGTCCCATCTCTTTGTAGATTTTGAATTGTCATATGATCCTATCCAAGAAAATGCCGCTTTACTGCGGCACATGTTTACGGGCTTTTATAACCTTAGTATAAAAACAGACGCTGGTTTTGTAAAGCAAAATGATATATCTCTTGATGATATTAATAAGGAATTTATAAAAAAGGATACCGTATTGATGGTGGAGGAGATCACAATTCTTTATCTTCATTCAAAAAATATCGCAAAAAAACCAACTCAATTATGTTACAATACATAAAAAAGGGGCCGTATCTTTCCGGATCGAATTCATAATAATGATAAAAAAATTTGCTTTTCTGCTCTTGTCTTTTATTCTTTTTAGCAGTTTATTTTATTCCACCAGCAAGGCTGGTGCGGTGTATGCACAGTCTGGTTCAGTTTGGTTAAGCACCACGACCGAAACAGATTCTACCCGCCAGCCACAAATTGAAGTGCAGTCGATCAGTGAAACCAGCCTGCAAATTCAGATCCGATTTCCGGGTATATGGGCAGATTCATTTAAAAACGATCAAGGGGAATTCAGCCGTCTCTTTTTGGAAGGATATGGTCAGGCTGCGCCATTGGGGGCACCCGATCTGCCAATTTTCACAACTCAGGTGGAAATTCCCATCCAGGCAGCCGCCCGCATCAGTAAAGTTGATGTAAAAACCAAAACGATCAGCCTGGTGGATTATGGTTTGCCTGCAACGATCATGCCAAGGCAAATGGAGGCTTCAAAATCCGGTCCGACCCCACCCTGGCAGCCTGCCGATGAAATGATTTACCAACAAAATCAAATTTATCCACCTTCTTATGCCCACTTGCCCGATTCTTTTCAAGTGCGGGATCACCATATTCTCCCCATACAAATTCAACCAGTCCGTTACCAGCCACAATCAGGTCAACTGGAACTATTAAAAGAGATCACATTCACCATTACATGGGACAGCCTAACCCAACCCGATTTGTTTGTTCAAACGCGTGGTTCAGCGGTATTTGATGACATGGTAAGTGAAATGGTGTTGAATCCAAACACAGCGGCATCGGACACCAAAAGGCTGGAAGGTATTAGATATCTGATTATTACCCCCGCTAGCCTTGCTCCCAGCCTGGCACCTTTTGTGGATTTAAAAGAAGCGGAAGGGTATGACGTGACCGTTGAAACCCTGGAAACGATTGGCAGCACCAACACCGCCATTAAAACCTATATCGAATATGCTTATCACAATTGGGCGGTCCCACCTACCTATTTGCTTCTGGTGGGAGATACCAATTATGTGCCTTCCTGGCCAACCAGCCAAACCCCTGTTTGTACCACCTCGCCCTGTTTCAGTAAAGCAACGGATTTGTATTACGCAACGATGACCGCCGATTATGTGCCCGATTTGTTGGTAGGGCGTTTGCCTGCCCAAAATCAAACACAATTGGACACTATTTTAAGTAAATTAACCAGTTATGCAGCACTTACGGGGAATGAAGATTGGGTTCAAAAAGCAGCCTTTGTTGCAACGGCTGATAGTTCCCACTACCCTGAAGCAGAAGGCAGCCATAATTATGTCATCACCACGCACACCTTACCGCGTGGATACAGCGGCAGCTTTCCAACCAACCCTTCTCCTGGCGGCGATAAATTATATTATGTTTCTGAAAGCGCACGTGAAACAGATTTAAAAACAGCCATTAATGATGAACGCAGTCTGGTCATTTATTCAGGGCATGGATCTCCCACATCATGGAGCGATTTTGGTTTCACCAGTTCAGACATCAATACGTTAGATGCCGACCAGGTTTACCCGTTTGTAGCGGGGTTTGCCTGTGAAACGAACGATATTGCGAATACCTCATACCCTACGGTTTTTGGCGAAACCTGGCTGGTAACACCAAATAAGGGTGCTATTGTTTATTTGGGTTCTGCTGATTACAGTTATTGGGGACCTGATGATGTGTTGGAACGCCGTCTTTTTGATAAATTTTATGAGGTTCTTCTCCCTCAAAATACACTTTCAACCTCAATATTTCACGGGTTAACGGCTGTACAAAATCAATATTCCGATTTTGCCCGCTATTACTGGGAAACCTATATGCTATTGGGTGACCCCAGTATCCGTATCAAAACACCGACGTTTTCCTTATCAACAAATCCGGATAATTTAGGTATATGTGCCGGTAATTCTTCTCAAAGTGTTTTAAGTGTTACTTCATTTTCCGGATTACAAGAAACGGTAAGTTTAAGCAGTCAAAACGTGCCAACGGGTTTAGAGGTTAAGTTTGAAGAAAACCCTGTAATCGCAACCTCAGACACAATTGTAACTATCACTTCAGATTCAGAAATGAACCTTGGAGAGATTCCAATCACGATTATTGGTCAAAGTGATACCACAATAAAAAATACAATACTTAATCTATCTGTTGTGAATCAAACCCCTCTAGCTCCATTATTAGCAAGCCCGTTAGATCGTAGTACAGTGGATTCACTTTTCCCTATTTTCACCTGGGAAACAATTCAACAGGCAAAAACCTATCACTTCCAGATAGCTACTGACCCTTTGTTTTCTCAAGTTATTATTGATGCTGACAACCTGAGTACATCCATTTTTGAAGTTACATCTGCATTGGAAAGTAATTCAACATATTATTGGCGAGTTCAGGCAATAAATGCTTGCGGCAGCAGCATTTATTTATCAACCAGGCAATTCAGAACCCCATCTCAACCAGGGGATTGCCCAGTTGGATATGCAGTTCAGACTGATTACCTAACCAGTTTTGAATCGGATTGGGTCAATTTGGCAGAAATCAACACAAACCGTTGGGCACGGCAAACTGTTCGTTCTCAAACCCCAAATTATGCTTATTTTGTGGAAGATATAATCTCCATTAGCCTCCAACACTTAATTAGCCCACAGGTTACCGTACTGAGTGAAACGGTACAGCCAACATTACGTTTTTGGCAATGGTTTGATATTGAAGGTGGAATTTCGGAAACTTGTTTTGATGGCGGTATTATCCAATATAGCCTGGACAATGGGAACACATGGATGGATTTTTATTCAGATCAATATCTAATATCACCTCCGACAGGTAATTTAGCTGATTCTTATGGCAATCCTCTTATAGATAAAACGAGTGCAAAAGTTTGGTGTGGAAGTAGTGAGTCGTGGCCAAATGGGGAATGGATTAGAGATGGTTGGGTGAAAACGGTGATTGACTTAAGTGATTTACAAGGGCAAACCAATCAAAATGTTGAATTTCGTTTCCTTTTTGGTACAGATTCATCTTCCAGCGCAGAAGGTTGGTACATTGATGACGTCCGGCTGCAGTCCTGTTACCCGCTTGAGGCTACCTACCTGCCGCTCATCAGCAGATAAGTGCTTCTTTCAATCCATGATAAAATTCAGGCACTATCCCATCAATGAGTGAGTAAACCGTGAAATTTCCATCTGTAAAACAGGTTAATCGTTTATATCTGGTCACCTTAATATTGGTATTGGTATTTGGAAGTCTGATGCAGTTGGTTTCTTTTGGCTGGGGACTGTTAGGTACTGAATTGTTGTTAATTCTTTTACCGGTTATTTGGCTGCATCGAAAAAACAATGTTTCTTTGATAAAAAATACCCGCCTCCAAAAACCACGGGCTGCCATCAGCCTGGTAGCTGTTTTCCTCGGTGGGGGTGCCTGGTTAATCGACAGCATCATTGAAAGTTTTATGGTTCAAATTACCGGTTATTCTTTGCCGCCAGTAGATGGGATCTTACCAAACAATTGGTTTCAAGCAATCATTATTTTTGCGGCTTTTGCTATTGCCGCCCCGATCTGCGAAGAGTTTTTATTTCGCGGTACGATTCAACGTGCTTACCAAGAAGAGAAAAAACCTATCACGGCCGTGCTGATTGCCAGTTTGATGTTTGTGGTTTACCACATGCGATTTCAAGGTTTTGTGTCCCTTATTCCAATCGCTCTCATATTGGGGTATACCTACTGGCGCACACAATCGCTGGCAGCGGCGATGCTGGTACATTTTGCAAACAACGCCCTGGCTTCCATTGTCATCATCCAGGCTGGCCTTTTTCCGGAGTTTACCCTGCCTTTTCCATCTGTCCCGGCGGCCGCATTTGGTATTTTGATGGTTGTTGCAGGATTATTTTTACTTCACCGGCTCACCGCTGCCCCTGAACCAGAAACCGAACGCATTACACTACCTTCACGCACTTGGTCTGTGTATTGGCCTCTTTTGGCTGCCCTTATCGTTTTTATCGTTATGGCGGTGGTAGAGGTAACCAGCGCAACCTCATTAACACGTTTAACGTTGGGCGCAGACCAACTTCCTCAGAAAAAAACAAGCTATACATACGAAGTTCTTCATAAAGGGGATTTGCCTGTGGGGGAAATGACATGTACCATGCAGTCCTCAACGTTGGAGTGTAATCGTGAAATTGAGGCTTTTGAATACAAAGAAAACAACAGCTTTTATTCTTCTCTTGCGATGGAAACCAAGATCAATGCGAGTTGGGATCAGGAAGATTTATCTCTCCAGGAAATGACAGAAACCAATATTTCCGATTCGTACCTTACTTCATGGCAAATTCAGCAAATAGACCAAACATTGGTTTTTAACCTGGATGAAAATGATAGGTTGATCACGGAAACTTTTCCTCAACAAACCCTGGTAGAAGATGAATGGCCCTGGCGGTTGATGGGACTTTCTTTTCCTGATACGGTGATTAACCGATTTGATTATTTGGAACCGCTTACCTGGCGAGAAAAATCACAAGACAGTGGACCACTGCTTAACACCAATGCGTATCTCACCGTCAGTGGTCCCGAACAAGTCGTTACCCCGGCCGGTACATTCAGTGCCTGGAAGGTGAGTTTAAGCAATAACCAACGCGCCTGGTATGATGTGAATGCCCCGTATACCCTGGTTAAACTAGAAAGCCGAATGTTTAATTACGTTTTAATCCAATCAATTCAATAATAAATCAGGTACCCCAATCACGCAGGTATAAAAAGTCGTATCCAATGGTACGGTTGCTGATCTTACAGATGGGTGGCATGATGCGTTTAAATTGGTTGCGGCGAATACGATTCACAACAGAGTTTACAAAATCAACCGAAAATCCGGCTTCCACACATTCTTCTGCCGTGTACCGTTCATCGACTAATAAATATAATAATTGGTCCACAGCTTCGTATGTAAAACCTAACTCATCCTCATCGGTTTGGCCGGCCCATAAATCGGCAGAAGGGGGTTTGTCGATCACTTCATGGGGTACACCAATTGCACGGGAAAGCTGGCGTACCTGCGCTTTGTAAAGGTCACCGATTGGGTTGATCGCACAGGCTGAATCGCCATACCAGGTGGAATAACCCAATAAAATCTCAGTTTTATTACTGGTACCAATCACCAATCCTTGAAAGGCCGCTGATTGGTCAAACAAAACAACCATCCGGGTTCTGGCCATAATATTCCCCTGGCGTAAACGATCCATTTCCGGAAAGCGGTTAATGAGCGGATCCACCATATCCGTGATTTCAATGGTAAGGGACTGTACGCCAGTGACATCGATGACTCGTTGGGCATCATCCAGTGAATCTTGGGAGGATAAGCGGTAAGGCATACGCACAGCCAAAACATTCTCCGGCCCTAATGCTTCGGCCGCCAAAACACAGGACAATGCTGAATCAATGCCGCCGGATAAACCAACAACGGCTTTGGTAAAACCTACTCTTGTTAATTCGCTATGAATAAAGCCGGTCAGGATTTTTTTTGCCAGGTCAGTATTAATCGATAATGGGTTCATGGCTGCTCCTTTTTTAACGGCCCGCCGGACGCGTGCCCTGCGATAATATACGCGTTAATTCGCGCTGCACTAAAGCCGTACGTTCATCACGCAGCAGCGGTAGGCGCGTGCGGGTGCGGTGTAATTGGTTAAGGTCAATTTCCGAGACGGTGAGGGCTTCTTCATGCTGGGGTGCGCGCACCAAAACCGACCCATTGGGATCATAAACCATAGACCCACCCCAAAAATTTAAGCCGTCCTCATAACCGACCCGATTGCTGTGTACGACAAAGGTAGTAAATAAACTGGCATATCCACGGTTAATGTGGTCAACCCACCGCGCCGATTCCAACTGGTTCTCATCATTTAATCCGCGTCCGGGAGAAGCGGATGTAAACAAAAGGACATCAGCCCCATCTTGCCATAATAAATACGGTAAGGAAGCATGCCAAAAATCTTCACAAATTAATAAACCCACCCGGCCAAAGCGGGTATCGAACGCACGCACCTCGTCACCCCAGGCAAAAAACCGGCTTTCATCAAACAAGCCATAGGTTGGTAAATAAATCTTTTTATGCACGTGAACTACCACACCCCCGGAAAGATAAGCCCCGGCAATATAAAACCGGTTGCGTTCATCTTCCAAAACAAAACCGACAACCAGGTCAATATTACAGCTGGCTGCCAATAAGGGACCAAAGATCGGGTCACCCGATTCCGGTTTTATGGAGACTGTTGCGGCTAAATCCTGCAGCACATAACCCGTCAGTGATAATTCCGGAAACACCAACAAATCCACACCCTGATTACGGGCTTCTTTGATCAAACGAAGATGTTTTTCAAGATTGGCTTGAACATCTCCTAATTTGGTATTAATTTGTGCTAATCCAAGTTTACATTTCATAAACACCACCAAAACAAGATGATTAAATTATAACGCCACACTTATGCATACCGCTCAATTTTTTTACGCGGCCAAAAAGTGATTAAAAAGAAAATTAAGGCTGTGCCTAAAAAGAATAAAGCTGCCCATTCATCCCATGCCAAATCCTGCCAGATTGGACGCGGATCAGCTCGCAAAAAAGAAAAGAAAAGGGTATGGGCGGAAAACAGGAGCCAGGTTAATGCGGCTCGCTGCCCGGGCCTGCGTTTCGGGAACTTTGCTTCCCAGGTGGAAAAGATCAAAAATAAACTTAATGCTGCCAGGAACTGCAAAGGCAGGCGAACAGCCCACAATCCGCGTTCATCCATTGTAAAAGGAGCCCACCAACCGTTATCAAGCACCACGCCATAGCCGCAGCCAGCTGTCCAACATGCTAACCAGGTCATGATCCCCATGGGTGGCAGCATGGTAGCCATTCGATCTGCAACCATAACAAAAGGCAATGAACGTTGTTTGGCAATGAGCCATACTATCAACCACGCACCAGGTAAGGCCCCAAACCATACCAATCCACCCTGATCTAAACGAAAGACCTGCCAAAATGAACCAAAGAATGACCCTGGCTGCCAAAAAACAAACCCGATCCGCGCTCCGAACAAGGCTCCTGCCAAAACGAACAAAGCTGCTAAAGCCCAACGTTTTGCCAATGAGGATACAACGGTTTTGGTGACCCGCCATACGGCCAATGATCCACCTGCACCGATCAAAAAGGCGTACAGATTCAAAAAATCAACCTCCTGCTGATAGGATTATGATACCACGTCATGGGTTTGGAATAAAAAAAACTTCATGATTTTTTAGCCTCGAACCTAACCGTAATTACTCATATAAAATGTTATAATTCGCAAAAAAAATTACTCAAGATAACCTTTTTAGAGGTTTTTATGAATTTTACAAAAAAACAGCAAATTGCGATTCAATTTGCTTTTGTTACTGCTTTCGTTATCAGGGTTTTATTATTTCCTTTTACTAACCTTGACTTAGATTATTTTGTATTGCCCTGGTATGAGTTTATCCAATCACATCATGGTTATCCCGCATTGAAATATGCATTTACTAATTACAGTCCGGCATATCCTACTTTGTTGGTTTTGTTTTCTTATCTTAAATTTATGTCACCTTTGGAAAGTATCAAGATAATATCTGTTATTTTTGACTTTTTGAATGCCTGGTTAGCTGGGATGATTGTTTTTAGAATTACAAACTCACCTTCAAAACGTATCGTAATCACCTTACTCGTATTATTCAGTCCAGTTGTTATCTTAAATAGTTCTTTTTGGGGACAGTGTGATGGAATCTATACTTTTTGGATTTTGTTATCTTTTTATTATCTAATTTCAGAAAAATCGTTGCCTGCTGTATTGTCTTTCGGTATGGCATTGGCCTTTAAATTCCAGGCTATGTTTTTTGCTCCTCTCTTACTTATTTATTATTTAAAAACCAAAAAAAACCTGCTGAATTTGTTACTTACTCCTATTCCTTATATCTTAACAGCGATACCTACCTTGTTGGCAGGGAGATCGTTTACAGAAGTGATGTTAATTTATGTCGATCAATCCTCTTTTTTTCGTTCACTTACAATGAATGCACCGAATTTTTATGTCTTTCTGCCAAATTACCGTTATGATCTGTTAGTTCCGGCAGGCATAATCGCTACTTCAATTGCTTTTATTGTTTTATTTGCCCTGATTTATTTTTCAAAAAAACCTGTTTCGCCTGCTTTTTGGTTAAGATATGCAGCTTTCTTTTTGTTTTTAATCCCCATGGTTTTACCAAAAATGCATGATCGCTACTTTTACCCAGCAGCCTTATTTTTGTTGATCTTAGCTGTGGTAGATTGGAAAAGCTGGTATCTGGGTTTTGGATTGCAAATTACTAGCGCCCTGACTTACACCTATTTTTTAACTGAGGATCATCAAGGTTGGCTACCTATTGAAATCGTAGCCTTTTTACAAATTACGCTGTTGGGATTGGTAATATGGGATGTGCATCGCAAAGAGGGATTATTGAATCCGCTTCTCAACCTCTTTTTTCCCAAACAGAAAAGAAAAAGCCCCTTAGTCTATTAACATTAAAATAAGATTAGAAATGTTAAAAAAACTCGCTTTTAATTTTTTCGAGAAAAAAGGTTTTTCCCCCTCTTGATCCAACACATTTCTATCCTTCTATACGAATCGTTTTGAGTCACTGAGTCTGTTTTTGACTCTGAAATGTAATTATTTCGAGAAATAATTAAGGTTTTTGTGATATTTGGAACGATTTTTTGCCAAAAAACGAATTATTTAACCCCCCTATTTTTTCTTCCGATAATTACCGATTTTTAAATTTCATAGAAACTCGTTTTTCACCATCGCATCTCCGAGAGGTCTTGAACTTCTCGGAGATGCGACTGCCTGATTGGGTTATTCGTATTTTAATGCCATCATAGGCGCCAGGGTGGCTGCCCGTAGGGCTGGGTATAAACCTGAAAGCAACCCCACCAGTGTGGCAAAAATAATTGAAAAGATCAATAACCAGGCCGGTGTGACGGCGTTTAATCCAGAGGGAATGCCGCCACTCTGAGCCTGACTGGCTAAAAAGGACATTGCAACCACATTGATCACTTTGGAACCGAGCCAGCCCAATAGGGCGCCGCCCAAGCCTCCTAAGAAGCCAATTCCAGCTGCTTCTCCCAAAAAAATGCTCAGAACATCACGGTTGGTGGCACCAATGGCTTTCATCAGCCCAATTTCTTTCGTTCGCTCCAGAATAGCCATGGTCATGGTATTGGCAATCCCAATTGCTGCCACCAACAGGGCTATGGCACCAATTCCGCCAAAAACGAGCTGCAATATAATAAAGTAACTGTTGATTCCCTCAACCATGCTCTGAGGAGAATAAGCCATAAAACCCAATTCATTAATTCGTTCGGTGATGGCGACCACCTGATCTACATCTTCCGCTTTAACAACAACGTTGTTATATCCATCTTTGTTTCGATTGATCCGTTTGCCATTATTAAACCATTCGTTTAATGTGGTCAATTCACCAAAGTCAATAAAAATACTGCCGTCACCATCATTCCGGCCTTCTTGTAAAATTCCGATGACCTGCAAATTGATGGTTTTTTGAATCTCTTCTCCATCCGAACTCCATTTGGTTAACACCACTCGAAGTTTTTGGTTTAATAGATCTTCGGCTGTGGGCGGCGTGGGCTGTTCCTGTCCCGGTCGCACACTGGGATCGTAAAAATTCTGTACGACCCAGCTTCCCACGACAGCTGTTCCTTTACGGAGTTCAGTCGATCCTTGATCAATTTTGTAACCCATATTTGCCAGATCGTCCGTGTCTACAGCCATCAAACTAGAGTAGTTCTCTAATCGGCCATAACGAATGGCTGCCCCACCCATCAGGTATTCTTTGGGAATAACTTCTTTCACACCATCAATCGCGGCAATTTCCTGGAGGGCAGAGGTGGTTAGCTGTTTCATCGTATCCGTTGAGCCACCACCTGGTCCTTCGATATACATGCCGCCGCCATAATTGGGATAAACTTCAATTTTGGTCAGATCATCAATCCCATACAGATTGCTGGTAGCACTTTTTTGCAGCCCGCTGGCCAAAGAAACCAACAGCACAACGGCTGCAGTACCAATTACCACACCGACCGCGGTTAAAACCACCCGGCCTTTACGGCGGCTGAGGTTTTCAAAAATCAGGCTGACTAAATCCCAAAAACGCATCAGGTTTATCCTTTTGGTCCAACGATCACCGGTTTCTGAGGGGGTGATTCATTGTACATCTCATCCGGCATTGGCATCGGTTCCATCACAGGCTGTGGCTGCGCACTGCCGAGACCTAACAGGCCTTTAATAGCCCGTAGTAATTTTTGCCCAAAAGTTTCAGGTTGTCCCGGCATCGGGTATCCAGGGCCTTCCATTCCCGGATCCATTTCACCTTCCGGTGGTGGTTCAAAAACCGGCATTTCTTCTACCTGCACGACCACTTTTTGTTCGATCATCCGTGGTTGATTAAAATCATCGGTATAACCAACCTGGACATTCAGTTCCAGCGGTCCAGCCTGGAATGGGATCACCATGGCATCCATTGTAAAATAACCACCCGGTTCTAATGCGCCGACTAAGGAAACATTTTCCATAATCTCAACACCGTCTGCGGTGACTTTCATGTTTCCCAATACCGCCGTGGTTTTACCGAGATTGGTAATTTGTAATGGCAGTGGGCCGGGCTGACCGGTCATTAGGATGCCGGGGTCGCGGTAAAAACCAACTTCAACCCGTGGCAGCGAGTATACCAACAGGGTGATAACCTGGTCATCAACCACGCGGTTGCCATTCTCGTCGTTATATACAAAAGAAAGTTTAAAAGGATATGCACCCGGGTTCGAAGAGACGTTTACAATTAACTGGGCACTGCTTTTTACATTTTCACCAACCGGTACTTCCGGGATAAAAATGAGATTTGAGCTGCCGAGCGGTGCAAAATTGGTCAATTCTGCCCCACCGCCGGATACGCCCCCGCTCGGGGTACCATCATTTCCATCTCCGTTGGAGGTTTGCACAACGCCGCCGCCTAACACCATGGTTACATTTTTGGCTGTCGTGCTGCCCAAATTGCGTACCTCGATATCAAGGTTAAAAATGGTTCCGGGTTGTAATGGATCGGCATCTACTGTATAACCGGCTACAACCAATTGAGCTCTTGGTTTCGGCGTCGGTGTGGCGGTAGCGGCCCAGCTGGAATAATCGGGCTGTTTTATCGCAATCGTGATACTGAAGTTTTCAGTATATGCTGTGCCGGCTGAATCGGTGTAACTCAAAGCCACAGTGACCGTACCAGAGGTAACCCCCCAGAGATCCGTGTGTGCTTTCATTGGCTGACGTATATCCACTGCACCACTGGCATCAATGGTGGCTACCGCTTTCACGCCGCCGGTTTCCAATGGGGAAAATTCGGTACTTTGGAAGTTTGCCACTACATTGTAAGCTGCGCCGCGCCCTGTGTTTTTCAGGCGTACATTTAAGTTGAATCCATCACCCATGGAAATGGAATCATCACCCGTATTGTAGGAATCAATCACGACCAGCGGCCGTGCAAAAGGTGCGGTAGTTGGAGCGGTCGTTTCTGTAGGTTGCGTAGTTGGTGTTGGAGTCTCTGCGGGTTGGGTTGGTGTTGCTGTCTCAACGGGCTGTGTTGGTGTTGCTGTTGCCGACTCGGTTGGCGTAACCGGTGTTTCAGTTTGCGCCTTAACGGGTTGGGAACCAATGGCGGTTAGAATGATCGCTGTCATTAAGATCAACCCAAGTAATAAGTGAATTGTTTTTTTCATTAATTATTATTCCTCCGTATCATCTTCAGGAATTTCAAAACTGGAAGCTTCTTCATATTCTGCTTCTGATACAATTTTTCCATCTAAAATGTACACCATGTGGGATGCAAACTGGCGCATGCGGGCATCATGTGAGACCACCACGATGGTTCGACCATCTTCGTTAAGTTCTTTTAAAATCTTCATAATCGCAAAACTGCTGGTTGTATCCAAATTACCAGTCGGCTCATCGGCCAAAATCAGGGCGGGGTTATTTACCAATGCTCTGGCAACTGCCACGCGCTGCTGCTGACCACCGGAAAGTTCGGTTGGTTTGTGCAAGGCACGTTTTCCCAGGCCAACCTGGTTTAATAAACGCACCGCTCGCTTATGGCGTTCCCCGCGGGGAATGCCGGCAAAGCGCATCGGAAAAATCACGTTTTGCAGTGCACTCATGCTGGCAATTAGATTGAATGACTGGAAGATGAACCCCACACTTTTGCGGCGGTAAATACCCAGATCGTTTTCATCCAGGCCTTCCAACTCTTTTCCGTTAACCCAAATCTGCCCCGATGTGGCCCGGTCCAATCCGCCTAACAAATAAAGCAGGGTGCTTTTACCGGAACCGGAAGGTCCCATAATGACTGTAAAAGAACCAGGGGCAATATCCAAATTAACCCCATCCAGGGCATGCACTTTCTGGCGCCCCATCACGAAGGTCTTCCGTAAATCTAAAAATTGAATATATGGCTTGTCGGTCATAACCTAAAACATCATTCCACCGCTGGATAGCGAGGAGAGTTGGGCACCTAAAAAGACAGGCAAGGCTTTTAAGGATAAAAATACAACTACAGCAATCAAAACTGCCAGCCAGGCTTTTCCACTTTTTAAGCCGGAAATTTGTTTGGCACCTACCGCTAATAAAATAATCTGCCAGATTAAATAGAGGTCAACAAATCCCAATAACGCCCCCACAAAAATCATCAAACCTGTGGCTCCATCCGTAACAAAACCGGACAGACCAGGTTTTAAAATTAATTGTTTGGTGGTTAAGATCGCCACCGCCTGTACAATATCCCGAATGACAAAGGGAATAGAGGCCCAAGCCACCAGGTTTAAGGCCGAACGGTTACTGGAACGGCTGCCATTTAACGTTAAAGAAAGATGTAAAATACTGCCCAATAAAAACCAACTGATCCAGATGCCAGCGTAGCGCAATAACAAGGGGAAGACAATTGTATTAACCGGACTGCTTCCCATATTCACGGCCTGTTGGAACTGCTCTTGCTGCTGCGGTGAAAAATACTCAAAATCAGGGGGCATTTCCACAGGTCCGGCACTCTGGTTTAAAACCGGCACACTGACCAGCACTACCACTAACGCGGAAACCATCAACAACAGCAGTGGTGCCAACCAAACACTGTGATTTTTTTCTGCAATCTCTTTTAGGGTTTGGCGTGGTTTAAACAGGATTGGGAACACCCAGCCAAACTGTAATTTTTTTGGTTTTTCTTCCTCAAGGTAATCAAATTCGTTTTCAGACATAACTCTCCTTTTAATATGAACGAATCATTAAATTAAAAACAGAACAAACTCGGACTGATAAGACGTTGAAAGGGTGAAAAAAGTTTCATAAATAGAACTATTATAAAATGATTCGTGTCATTTTGAATTTACAAAATGTAGTAATGATAGGGCTTTTCGCAAAGCAGTTCTGAAAATAATTATCGTTGTGCGTAAAATATCGTAATACTTATCAATCCACTTTGTAAGTTGCCGTGGTTGTAATGATAGAACTTTGGGACAAATATTCCAATGGTCAAATGACTGGTTTTTTGCCGCCTGGCTCATTCTCATATACCAAAAAGACTGCCTTATATTCTGGATTTGACTACCTTCTTATTCTGGGAAAAATTAACTTGCACAAGTCTGCATCGTTTATAATCATCAAAAACAAAAGGAGATCCCATGCACGTAAAAATTGGTATTGATACAAACTACGAAAAGAGAGCGATTGCCTGGGCGTTAGATTACCCCGGCTGTTTTGCCTATGGCGGTAACGACCAGGAAGTGTTGCTGTGGTTTCCGCAGACCTTTATTCAATACCAACTATGGATCAACCAAAAAGCCGGGAAAGATTCCTGGATGAAAGAGATCCGCGATTTTGATGTGCGTTTGGTAGAAAGTTTTCAAAATTTTCAGGTGAAAGATTATGAAGTGGTCAGCCAGGGTGGTGAGACGGTCATGTCCTGGTTTCAGCAGGATTGGCAGCCTTTAAATCGTGTTGAAGTTTTGCAGGGGATACAGATTCTGAATTGGAGCCGGGAGGATTTGTTATCTTTGGTGAGTACGCTTTCCCCGGATCAGATGCAAAAAGAATACACTGGTGAGCGCTGGACGATTGCTGGTATTCTCAAACATATCGGCGGCGCTGAATGGTGGTATATGGAGCGGCTGGGATTGGCCGGAATGACGCGCTATGCCCTGCCCACCGACCCGATAGAACGATTATCCCTGGTGCGGGAGCGCTTTCTTACCGTATTACCAGATTTGGCTGGGGAAGAAATGGTACGCGGCAGAGATGGTGAGCTGTGGAGCCCGCGCAAGATGTTACGACGCGCTGCCTGGCATGAGCGCGATCATTATTTTCATATTCAAAAATTGCTTATTTCATAACCCACTTATCAAACGATTAAAACAAAAACGCCCAAGGTTTTGAAGCACCTGGGCGTTTTTAAGGAGGAGAAACATAAGAAAAAACTTTTCTACACATAAACTCTTCTTTGAACCTTCCCGTAAACGGGTTTACGAACTTCCAACGACCTGAGGAATTAATTTTCTTGGCGTATTCCAACCAGGCTCATTGCTGCAAACATTACACCGACAAAAGCAACAACTACATAGACGACTCCGGACATGATATACCTCCTGCAAACAAACGATAACGGTAAAAAAAAGTAACAAGTAAAGCTGTTTTAACCAATAGAACTACCTGTAATTTCCTTATTAACAATAACACCGCTCATTACAAAAAGGTTCGCCTTCCAGTATGGTTTCCCGCCTATCTTTGGACGGGAGTTTTCCTCACCGTTTGGCCAGGTTTGTAAATAAATTTTTTACCTGTAAAATACAAACCCTATACTGCTATTATAGGCAGCCTATCTGTAAAATAAACTTTCAATCCTGTAAGAAATATAAACTTTATGTGTTTTTTACATTACAGATTTCAAACCAGTGATGTTATTAAGAATTTAGACGAAGTTAAGGTTCTATTTGTTTCATTCTTCTACCTATATATACGTTTAACGGTAACAAAAAGTTCCATTTTTCCAGAATCAATTTATAAAGTATTACCCCCAACAAATTCCTAATCACAGCAAGAATTAATAATTTAATTCCCTGGAAAGTACCAACAGGATCAATGTAATCAACTGGCCGCTTTTGGTCAATTTTTCAGGATCTAAACTTAAGAGATTATCTTCCAAGGTGTGGGCGGTTTCATCAGCACCATCCCAACTAAAGTACAAACTTGGTACATTGCGAGACAGACGGACAGGCGCTTCCGGAACAATACCGTAATGCGGCCCTCGACCCCGGGTGGTGGTTGAAATATTTAACCGATCTGCCGCTTGTTGAGCCAGTTTTACAAGACGATAACTTGAATCCCCACCCAAGGAGATGCCTTTACCGGAGCCTGCACCTACGCCGCTAATTTCAACAATTTCGTTTAGGATGAAATCACTTAACCCATTGATGGATCCCATTGTGTCATTCACTGCAAAGGGTTCACCTCGCTCTGCGCCAGACCACAGAATGAACACCACGGTGCGGGAGGGAGCGTAGGGGCTATCTAATAATTGGCGGGCTGTTTCGAACAAAACAGCCACACCGCTGGCATTGTCATTCGCGCCAGGGTAAATGATCCCATCCGGTTGGCTGCCAAGTCCATCATAATAAGCGCTGACTACGGTCACCTCATTATCCAAGGCATGACCATTTTGCATCACAGCAGCCCCTTCACCCGGTAAAACACCCACCACTACATGGTATTCATCATCCAGCCGTTCTTCCAAGATAATGGATCCAGACACTGTTACTCCGGGCTCAGTAATATATATTTGGCCAGCCTCAAGGTTGTTTGCTTCTTGTTTAAATTGGTTTAAGCTGGAACCACAACTACTTAATAACTCATTAGCGGTGGTTTCAGATATCCAAAATGTTGGTGTTGGATTTCCCCGGTAAAATGGGGTGAAATACAGTTTTTTTTGTGTAAATATCTTTTCATCCGAGGATATTACCAAAATCAGAGAGGCATTATTTAGTCCAGCTTTCCCATAATCTTCAGCCCGAATGATGAGTGCTTTGTCCAACAGCGTTAACCCTGATAAATTTTGCAAAATTGCTTTTTCATCTCCTGGTCCATAGGCCAATCCGATCACACTACCAAATGCTTCTCCATAGGTTTCGCCTGGTCCCCCAAAATCCACAAAATCTTCTCGATAAACCAGCTCTTTTTCAAATCCAGAATCTTGCGTCTCGATAACCAATGCAGGGGTTTGTAATAAATGCAGTCGTGAAGTACGAACCGCATGAACATAATTTCCATCGGATGCGGCTGGAAACAAACCAATTTTTTCCATTTGTTGTCCAAGATAGGTTGCAATCGCTAAATCATCCGGTGTACCGGATTCTCGGCCATTAAAAACGGGGTTGAGGATGCCTTCGATATCTTCAAAAACCCGTTCCGAGTCAAATTGACGGGCAACAGAGCGATACCGTCCCAATGGAGATTGACTTTGTGTTACCCACAGAATGGCTAAACCAATAACAACCAGACTTAAGAACGTATAGCGGTTAAATAAACGGCTCAGATTTACCCGGCTGTCTTCCAGAAAACGACGCAGGCCTTCCGCAAACAGATTAAATGTCATGATTGCGATGAAAAAGGCTAATCCAGGGTACCAGGCCATCCAGGGATAACTGCGCCACCAATCACGGATGTTTGCTAATAAGGAGCCCCATTCCGGAATATCGGAGAACATGACCCACTGCCCAACAGCAAATTCCACCTGAAAACCACCGCCCAAAAAGACATTCAGAAATCCTAATTCAGCCAGCAGCATGAGAATGCCGCCCATTTCTAATGAAGCGATGACAATTAATGAGGCTACCAAATTAGGAAACACCTGCCGGATCAAAATTCCACCAGCAGAAGCACCCAGTGAACGGGAAGCTTCTACAAATAACTGCGGTTTGATTCGAAGTGTTTGTGAACGTACAAATTGAGTTACTTCTCCCCACCCCACAATACATAAGGCCACAACAAACACCCATGTGCCTTGTTGAATACCGATCGCCTGGATCAATAACATGGCAAAGATGGTAATGGGAAATGCAGCCCAAATATTTAACAATCGGGTAATCAGACGATCAAACAATCCACCCTGCCACCACCCAGCAATGACACCCAAAAAGGTACCTACAACCATTCGAGCTGCCATTACCAACAATGCCAGGGTTAAGGTACGCTGACCGCCTGTTAAAACCAATGCCATCATATCGCGCCCTAAGTGATCCGTACCCCAGGGAAATGTGTTTGATGGCGCGAACGGTGGTGCACCGATTACACCATCAACTTTCATAACACCATTCATTTCATACGGATTAGCAGAAGTTAATTGCTGGCCAAACAGCATCACGCCGGCTAAACCAAGCACCAACACAAAACTAATTATTAAGGCCGGATTATTGATGATCCAACTGAACCATTGTTTCCATTTCACCGAGCCAATCGCAGGGGCTTCCCCTTCCTTTTGCGAGAAGTGACTGCTCAGCGGGGGTAAATGATTTTTCTTCCGTTTTGTTATTTTTAAAAACACCAAAATATCCGTAACAAAACCCGTTACGGTTTCCCACAACCCATTCCATAGATCCCTTAAACGCACTGCATCACTGATCTCGCTTGATGTACCGTCTTTCCTTAAGCGGGCATCCAGCAGGGGATAAATAAAATCCAGAATCAGGTTAAACACAATAAAAAACAAACCAAGTGCCAGGATTAAATCCATCACAAGATTGGTATAACCCAGTTCGATTGCCTGAAGTAAAGTTAAGCCGATGCCTGGCCAGAGAAAAAAGAACTCAACGACAGGCAAACTGGCGATGGCATATCGAATGGAAGTCCCGATCGTGGTTAATACCGGGATTTGAATATTACGAAAAGCGTGCCGAAAATATATCAGACGATTAGAAAGTCCTTTGGATCGTGCGGTTCGAATATAATCTTCCCCCAAAACATCACGTAATGAAATATAGGTCACCTGGGCTATTTGCGCCAGCGGGCGAGCAGCCAAAACCAAGGCGGGCATAATTAAATGTAAATCCCAACCAATTCCGGTAGGAGGTAATGCTTTTAAACCCAATTTGTATTGGATGATCTGAACATTAAAAATCCACAATAACATCGCAAATAAAAAACTTGGCGTGGACATGCCAAACACTGAAAAAATCAACACAAGTGACGAACCTACCCGTCCTTTTGAAAGGGCAGCTGCCAAACCTAATAACACACCTATCACAGCTGCAAAAATAATCGAAACGAGTAATAATCCGGCACTATTCAGAAAAGTATCTAGAACAAATTGAAATGCACCAATATCCTGCCGGTGCCATAAATAGGTTAGAGGATGATCAAAAAAATAGGTAATAAGACGGGAAATTGCATTTCCGGCAGATTGTAATGGTTGGGCAGGTAAATGATCTCGACCTCTTTCAGCCAGGATCAATACAAAAATCGTCAAATAGGCAATCACGACCAGGGTAGTGATCGTACTGAGGATACGTTGAAAAATTATTTTCCCATAGGAAGCGATTGTTTTGTTATTTTTAGTATTCGTTTTTAATGACATGAAATGCTCTTGGAAATGGTTAAACACGATGATGCTTATTTGATTTGATTTATTGTACATTGGCCTAATTAAATGGACAAGCTAAAACAATCATACCTACAGGGCTGTTCGCAAACTAGCACTGAAAAAAGATTTTTGACCCCAAAATTTCTCTATATACGCCATGTATAGCAATTCTTGTCAATCTAGTTTGCAAATTGCCGTGATCATACCAAAACGCCGCATGCTATAATTTTATTAATCAATCCAGGGAACTACATATATGAGAAAAACCTATCTAAACCTTTTTTTTGTCCTATTAAGTCTGCTGATTGTCTTCAGCGCATGCCAGCCGAATCTGCCAGCCCGTGTTGAAGCACCGGAACCTACCGCTTACGAAATGCCAGTCACATTATTAACCCTGGCTGCTCCCCTCAACACCCCCAAAGCTGAAATCAGCGGGCTGAGCTGGGCTGGTGACTGGTTGATTTTCCTGCCCCAATATCCCGGCCGTTTTAACAACCAGTTATTCCGCATCTCAAAAGATACCCTGCTTCAAGCCATCCAAACCAACAGTTCGGAACCCTTGCCCATGCTGCCAATCACGCTGGATTCAGCCGGGCTTGAAAAATCGATCCCTGGTTTTGAAGGGTTTGAGGCGATTGCCGTAGAAAATAACACCGTTTATTTAACGATTGAAGCCAAACAGGGTGAGATGATGGGTTATATTGTGTCCGGAATCCTTAATGAAACCATGGACCAAATTGCCTTAGATGCGGATTCCTTAACTGAATTGGAACCACAGGCTAAACTTGATAATATGAGTGATGAAAGTATTGTGGTGTTTGGGCGGCGGGTCATCACTTTTTATGAAGCCAATGGATTCAATGTAAATGCCGACCCCAGCGCTTATTCTCTTGACCTTGATCTTCATCCGATGGACCGGTTATCCTTTCCTACCATTGAATACCGGGTCACCGATGCCAGTAATGTTGATACGAATGGACTTTTTTGGGTGATTAACTATTTTTATCCGGGTGATAAAAAACTAAAACCAGCCGAAGATTTTTTCAGCCAAACATATGGAAAAGGATATACCCACAATCAAAATACGACGGTTGAACGGTTAATCCCATTGCAATTTACAGAAGATGGCATTGTTCCTGTCCAAAAAGCACCGATCCAATTGGAACTCCTACCGGATGATGAAGCACGAAATTGGGAGGGTTTGGTCACCCTGGACGATCTTGGCTTTTTAATCGTTACCGATGAATTTCCCGAAACATTGTTTGGATTTGTAGCCTTTCCTGAATTTTATGAACCCATTCGGTAATCTGAAAGCATGCATAATATTTTAAGCACGATAACCACGTGGTTACTGTTTGTGTTAGAATCGGCACATGAGTGAACAATCTTGGATTTTGGCATCAAATTCCCCCCGCCGGCGCGAATTATTAAACCTGTTCGGTCGGGATTTTGCGGTATGTCCGGCAGATGTGGATGAATCACTCTTGCCGAATGAATCCCCTGGTGTGTATGTTTCCCGTCTGGCAGAAAAAAAAGCAGCTGCAGTGGCAGAACACGCTGAACAGTCAGTTTTAATTTTGGCTTCCGATACTACCGTAGCAGATGGAAATCAAATCTTAGGAAAACCAGCCGATGAGGCTGAAGCTTTTGAAATGTTAACACAATTGAGAGACCGGGTTCACCAGGTCTATACCGCGATATGCCTGTATGAACCAAAACAAGGAAAAATGGTTACGGAGTTATGTGTGTCGGATGTACCCATGCGCTCCTATTCAGATGAGGAAATTACGCTTTATATCCGCAGTGGTGATCCTATGGATAAGGCGGGTGGATACGCTATCCAAAACAAGGCGTTTCACCCCGTGGAGGATTTTCGAGGCTGTTTTGCCAGTGTAATGGGACTGCCATTATGTCATTTAACCCGAGCCTTATGGAAATTGGGGGAAGAAATAAAAATAAATGTGCCTATTGCCTGCCAAAAACACTTGAATTATGATTGTCCTATTCATGCTGCTGTTTTAGCAGGAGAAAATATTGGTTAATTGCATTTTTTTAAAAGAAAAGAAACTGGTGTCCGGGTTTTACCGGGCTCTGGAGGATGTATGAAACGTTTTCGCAGTTTGATTTTATTGATGGTTTTATTAATCACTGCCTGCACAAATACAAGCACGCCCACAGCGACCATGCCCACATCAGCAGGTGTGGCTACCTTACCTGAACCACAGGTGAATATAACCCCGGCACCTGATGTGAAAGAAACGGCGGTGGCTTTTTTAGACTTGTGGGCAACGGAAGATTATGAATCAATGTACGCCATGTTAAGCACCTTAAGTAAGGACGCTTTTCCAAAGGAAGAGTTCATAGATTATTACCGCCAGGTTGCGGTGAAAATGTCCTTAAATGAATTGGATTATGAAATTACATCAGCCTTAACCAACCCCCGTACAGCCCAGGTGGGGTATCGTGTATCGTTTAGCACGGTTTTGGTGGGTACGTTTTCCCGAGAAACGTTAATGAATCTTGTTTTTGAGGACGGCAGCTGGAAGGTGCAGTGGGAAAGCACAATGATCCTGCCCGAATTACAGGATGGAAACCAATTGAGTATGGAGATTACCGTTCCGGCCCGCGGAAATATTTATGATCGGAATGGGGATGCACTGGTAGCCGAATCGGAAGTGGTTGCATTGGGAATCACACCCGGTAAAATTGAAGAGGGCCGGGAAGGCACGTTGTTAACCTATCTTTCTCGATTAACCGGATTAAACCCGGATTATATCGCTTCCTTATATGAGAACGCCGGCGATGATTGGTATATTCCCGTTGGGGAAACAGCCCGTGCCAATGTTGATAGATATTGGGACACTCTGGCCGGATTGGGCGGTTTGGAAATGAATTTTTACACCGCACGTTATTATTTTAACGGCGGTGGTGCGGCCCATGTGACGGGTTATATTCAAGATATATTTTTGGAAGAGGTGGAAGAATATGGTCGGCTGGGATACCGCCAGGATGAAAAAGTTGGCCGGACTGGCCTGGAAAAATGGGGAGAGGATTACCTGGTGGGGCAGCGCGGTGCAAATTTACGCGTGGTAGACCCGACGGGGGTTCCGGTTACTTCCATTACCCGGTCCGATACCCTGCCATCCGATTCAATTTATACCACCGTGGATAAAGACTTCCAATATGCCGTTGAACGTGCAATTGAGGGTTTTAAAGGGGCTGCCGTTGTTTTGGAACGCGATACCGGACGGGTTTTGGCGATGGCTTCTACCCCGACTTTTGATCCAAATTTATTTGATCCGAACAATTACAACTACAGTTGGATGATCAACGATATGTTAAATGCGGAAGATAACCGTTTACTCAACCGGGCAGCACAGTCTGCTTACCCCCTGGGTTCGGTATTTAAGATTATTACCATGGCTACTGCACTGGAAACGGAAACTTTTACTCCGGAAGAAATTTATTTCTGCGGTAATACCTTTACGGAATTACCAGGCCAGACCTTTTATGATTGGACCTATGAAAAAGAATTGCCGCCTAGTGGTGATTTGAATATTTCCGGTGCCTTGATGCGCTCCTGTAACCCCTGGTTTTATCATATCGGGTTAACTTTGTTTGAACGTAATTTGCCAAATGCATTATCCGACATGGCACGGGCTTTTGGGCTTGGGTCTCCGACGGGCATTGGGCAGGTGGCCGAAGTGAGCGGAAATATTCCAAATGCAACTACAGCTGGTGATGTGGTCCAGCTTTCGATTGGACAGGGTTCCATGTTGGTTACTCCGCTCCAGGTAGCCACATTTATTGCCGCGATTGGAAACGGTGGTACCTTGTACCAGCCCCAACTTGTGGAAAAAATTGTTAATCCGAATGGGGAAGCGATTGAGGAATTTGAACCGATTAAAAAAGGTGATTTGCCTATATCGGATGAAACCCTCTCTCTTATTCAGGGAGCAATGCGCGATGTGGTGGCTGAAAACCGCGGTACAGCCCATTATGCTATGTTAGGTTTGCAGGTTCCGGTTTATGGAAAAACGGGAACTGCCCAAAACGAACCGCTTGATTCACATGCCTGGTTTGCGGGGTATACGAATTTAGGTGATTCCACCCGCCCGGATATTGCGATTGTGGTGCTGGCGGAAAATGCAGGGGAAGGTTCAGAGGTAGCAGCCCCCATGTTCCGGCGAATTGTGGAAGAGTATTTCTTTGGAAAAGCCCTGCGTTTGTATCCTTGGGAAACCACTTTTTATGTAACTCAGACCCCAACCAGCCCATTCGATGAAACGCCTACCGATCAACCACCGGCTGAAACACCGGAACCGTAAGGAGATACTATGCCCGATTTGTTAACTGGTCGCGTAATGAGCTTAAGTTCTGGATTTTATGAAGTTCGTTTAAAAGATGGCCGTGAGGTGATTTGTCACCCACGTGGACGATTAAAAAGACGCCGCCAGGATACAATTCGGGAAGATATTATCGCGATGGGGGATTTAGTGAAAGTATCTCTCCAGCAGGATGGCACTGGTTCTATTGAAGCTGTTGAGGATAGAAAGCGGGCTTTAATTCGCTCTGCTCCAACGGCAAGAGGTGAGTACAAACAAGTATTTTTAGCCAATCCGGATCAAATTATATTGGTCTTTTCGGTCAGCCAACCAGAACCTCGCCTACGTATGTTGGATCGGTTTTTGGTGATCTGTGAACAGCAGCAGATTCCGGTTGTCATTGCTGCAAATAAAGTTGATTTAATTGGTGAAGATAAAGCCAAACAGTTATTTTCCGTATACGAAACCTTAGGTTACCCGGTGTTATATACATCGGCTAAAGAAAATAACAGTATTGATGCCTTACGGAATGTGCTGACAGGAAAACTTTCAGGTATGGTTGGCCCATCCGGGGTGGGCAAATCGAGTTTATTAAATGCGGTGCAGCCAGAATTGGGCTTAGCCGTCAGCCATGTTAGTGAATCCACATCAAAAGGGCGACATACCACGGTAGTACGGCGCCTTTTCCCGTTGGATCAGGGTGGTTTTGTAGCTGATTTACCGGGCATACGGATGTTATCTTTATGGGATATTGAACCGGAAGAACTGGATGGTTATTTTCCGGAGTTAAGTGAATTGGTTGCGGATTGTCAATTCAGTGATTGCACCCATGTGGATGAACCAGGATGCGCAGTGAAAGAGGCTGTGGAAGAAGGATCGGTTTCGGCGCAGCGTTATGAATCCTATTTGCGTATGCGATACGGAGAAGCCGAAGACTGGCTGGATGAACGGTTTGGCGAAGACGGGATTTCTTAAATGGTGATGGTTTTTTAGAAAAATATTACCATTTACGAAAGAGATAAAACGAACCGTTTGAACTTTGTGCTGCCTAAAATACAAAACAGAACGTATGAATCAATTATGTATAGATTAGCCTGTCATATGTAAACAGGTATATTTTCACACGCTTTAAGGTAATTTTAATCAAATAAAGATATGATGTTGATCATGACGATTTGACATGCTTTTTAAAAAGCGTTATACTGAAGTTGGTTCTAAGTCGTTGTAGGCAGTCAAAGCACTGCAGAAAATTTCCCGTAAAAAACTAAATACGTGAGGGCAGTAATTGCATGGCCGAATTATTGAAAGTGCAGGACCTCGAGACGCAGTTTCGTGTGCGTGAGGGCATTGTACACGCAGTAAACGGGGTATCCTTCAGCTTAAAAGAAGGCGAAACCCTAGGTATTGTTGGAGAAAGTGGCTGTGGTAAAAGCGTGACAGTAATGTCTATGTTACGTTTAATTCCATCACCACCCGGAAAAGTAGTCGCAGGTCAAGCCTTTTATCAAGGTAAAGATTTGTTAAAGATGTCGGATGAGGAAATCCGCCATGTTCGAGGTTCCCAAATCAGCATGGTATTCCAAGATCCAATGACATCATTTAATCCTGTTTTGACGATTGGTCGTCAAGTGGCGGAACCACTGGAAATTCACCAGGGTATGTCACGAAAACAGGCATATGAGCGCGTGGCTGATATGTTGGAGTTAGTGGGGATTCCCAAAGCCAAAGCACGCTTAAATGATTACCCGCACCAATTTTCCGGTGGAATGCGCCAACGCGTTATGATCGCAATGTCACTGGTTTGTAATCCTTCCGTCTTAATCGCGGATGAACCGACAACTGCTTTGGATGTAACCATTCAGGCTCAAATTGTGGAACTGGTGAAAGAACTGCGTGATAAATTGGGTATGGCGATTATTTGGATTACCCATGACCTTGGTGTAATCGCCGGTTTGGCGGATCGAATGGCCGTTATGTATGGCGGTTATATTATCGAAACAGCGCCAGTTAAGAGTTTATATGCTAATCCTACCCACCCCTATACGTTAGGTTTATTAAACAGTTTACCTCGTCTGGATACGGATCAGTATCGCAGACTTGAATCAATTGATGGTTTGCCCCCTATTCTCATGGACAAACCAACCTCTTGCCCCTTTGCACCTCGCTGTACCTTTGTCAGAGAACACTGCCTTCAGGAAAATCCGCCCTTATTGGAAACAGGGCCTGATCATTACGCTGCCTGTTGGGTAGATACCAAAACCGGGAGAGAACGCGCATGAAAACGGACAACAGAGAAATTCTCCTGAGTGTAAGGGACTTAAAAAAACATTTCCCCATTACCCAAGGGATCATTATTTCAAAAACAATCGGTGCTGTTCACGCAGTAGATGGCGTTTCCTTCGATATTCATCGTGGTGAGACCTTAGGCTTGGTGGGTGAGTCGGGTTGTGGAAAATCAACAACCGGACGTACCATTTTACAACTCTACCGTCCTACTGCTGGCAGCGTTTGGTATCAGGGCAAAGACCTGGCAAAGTTAAAAAGCGAAGAATTACGTGCCATGCGGCGCCAGATGCAGATGATCTTCCAGGATCCCTACGCCAGTTTGAACCCAAGAATGACGGTGGGCGAAATTATTGGAGAGCCTTTGGTGATCCACAAATTAGCCGATAAAAAACAAACACAGGAACGGGTAGAGCACTTATTAGATCTCGTTGGATTAAATTCAAGATTTGCAAACCGTTTCCCGCATGAATTTTCCGGTGGACAGCGACAAAGGATTGGCGTAGCCCGTGCTTTGGCCTTACAACCGGAATTAATCGTTTGTGATGAACCAATCTCCGCTTTGGATGTATCCATTCAAGCCCAAGTTGTTAATCTCTTGGAAGATTTACAAAAAGAATTTGGATTAACGTATCTTTTCATCGCCCATGATCTTTCTATGGTTCGTCACATCAGTGACCGTATTGCTGTGATGTATCTGGGCATCATTGTTGAATTAACAACACGTGATGAATTATATGAAAATCCTTTACATCCATATACTCAGGCATTGTTGTCTGCTGTTCCGATTCCGGACCCCGTTGTAGAAGAAAAACGGCAACGGATTGTTCTGGAAGGTGATGTTCCTTCACCAGTGAACCCACCTTCAGGCTGCCGATTCCGCACACGCTGTCCCCTGGCCATTGATATTTGTTCGGTTGAAAAACCGGAATTTCGAGAGGTAAAACCTGATCACTTTGTGGCTTGCCACGTCGTAAATTAATTGCGGAATCAACCAAAAAATCCCCGGAAGGAGGTGAGGCTCTGCAGGGATTGTTTAAAAAGATTTCTCTAAAAAGTACAGCCGATGCTGTACGTGTTAAACCAATTTCCACAAATTCCTTAAGGAGGAAGAAGAATATGCGTTCAAAATTTTTTCTTATTGCGGGTCTACTGATCGTTCTTAGTATGATCCTCGGTGCGTGCCAGCCTGCGCCGGCACCCGAACCGGAAACCATTGTCCAAACTGTGATTGTTGAAGGTACCCCCCAGACAGTTATCGTCACAGCCACTCCAGAACCAGTAGAAGAAGTGGAAGAAATGAAAGCCATTACCCTCAACTTTGGGCCTGGCGACATTCCTACCCTTGATCCTTCATTGGGTACTGACACCACCTCCATCCAGATCGCAGTTGAAACCTTTGTTGGTCTCACCCGTCTGCATGAAGTCACCAATGCTGTTGAACCCGGCATGGCAACTGAATGGTCATCCGTTGTGAATGAAGACGGAACCGAAACCATCACCTTCAAACTCCGCGAAGGCATCTCCTGGGTGCGCTACAACGGTAATGAAGTTGAACAGGTATTGGACGAAGAAGGTAATCCTCGCATGGTTACAGCCAATGATTTCTATTATGGCATCCTGCGTACCTTAGAACCTGAAACCGCCTCTGGTTATGCCTATGTTTTAGGAATGACCATGAAAGGTGCCAATGACTACAATAACGGCGATACCGATGATCCGGCGACCGTTGGCGTTGAAGTGATTGATGACTACACCATCGCTTTAACCTTCATTGAACCGGCTGCCTACAACCCGGCCATCGCTGGTATGTGGATTGCTTATGCTGAACCGTCATGGATCATTGAAGAACGTGGCGACAAATGGACAGAGACTGGTTTCTTCCAGAGTTATGGTCCTTACACCCTCAAGGAATGGATCCATGATTCATACATCACCTTGGTTGCCAACCCCTTCTGGCCTGGAATCGAATCTGCCCCAACACCAAAAATCCAGGAAGTGACCTGGCTCATGCTCGATGCTTCCCCAGCCATGGCTGAATACGAATCTGGTAACACCGAATCCGTTGCTGTGCCGTTAGCTGATATGGATCGTGTCAAAGCTGATCCGGAACTCTCCGCTCAATTGGTTGTTGCTCCTGACTTCTGTACCTACTACTATGGCTTCAACACATCCGCCCCGGTTGTGAATGATGTCCGCGTCCGCCGCGCCCTCTCCATGGCCATCGATCGCCAATCCTTGATCGACAACGTCCTCAAAGGCGGCCAGGAACCGGCACAATGGTTCTCACGCCCAGGTTTAGCTGGTGCCCCGACCATGGAAACCCATCCTGACTTAGGTATCAAATCTGATCCCGCAGCCGCAGTAGCTGAATTACAAAGCTACCTGGATGAAATGGGTACAACTGCAGCAGAACTTGATCTGACCCTGATGTTCAACACATCCGAAGGTCACCGCAAGATTGCTGAAGCTATCCAGCAGATGTGGAAAGACACCCTTGGTGTGGATGTTAAACTTGTGAACCAGGAATGGAAAGTTTATCTCGATACCATTAAAGGTGCCGACACCCCGCAGATCTACCGCTTAGGCTGGTGTTTGGATTACCCGGATGCCAACAACTTCATCCGCGAAAACTTTGCTCCCAATGGCTCTGCCAACCCATTCACCGATGGCAAACCATCTGGTGGCGTGTTCTATGAAAACGATGCCTTCAATGAATTATTACTGGAAGCTGCCCGCGAGCAGGATCCTGTACAACGTGTTGAACTCTATGCCCAGGCCGAAGAAATCCTGGTTGTAGAAGATGCGGTCATTGCACCAATCTACTGGTACACCCGCAACACCCTTACCAAACCATATCTCACTCGTACATTCTCGACCGGTGGTCAAGAATATATTGAAAAGTGGGATGTTGATATGTCTGCTAAACCCTAAACGGTAAACCAGATTAGATAGACCGGGGGAGGGGTTTACCCCTCCCCCATAATTTCTCTACATACTGCTTTCTTTTATTGGAGGTTCAATGGGCCGATTTATTATCCGAAGATTACTCTATATGGTAGTAGTTATTTTGGTTGTTTCTTTTATCACCTTTGGTTTAATGCACGCTGTCCCTGGTGGTCCTTTTGATGCTGAAAAGGCATTACCCCCAGACATTATCAAGAATCTGGAAAAACGGTATCACCTGGATGAGCCATTGGTTATGCAGTACCTCCGTTATTTAAATGCTGTTTTTATTCCTCAATTTTCTAGTGAGGGCTTAACGGGTGATGTGGAAGATGATAGTCTGGTCAATATCAAAATTACTGACACTTTTTGGATCAAGTGGATGAATTTTGGACCGACCTTTTCTTCTCGCAGCCGCACGGTTAATGATATTTTCCGCCAACAGCTGCCCATCTCGGTGCAGTTAGGATTAAACGCACTTTTTGTAGCTTTAATTCTTGGTATTCCGTTGGGGATTATCTCAGCCCTGAAACAAAATACGATTTTTGACTACCTGAGTATGAGTATTGCCATCTTCGGTGTATCCGTTCCTGTCATTGTTCTCGGCCCATTAATGATATGGATTTTTGCGGTTACGTTAAAATGGGTACCTGCTACAGGGTGGGGTGCACAACCACCCTATGTATTAGGTGTTTTTCCCAGTGATTTAGGCTGGAAGTATTGGGAAAAAGCCTTAATGCCAAGTATTGCGTTGGGGTTAGGCAGTTCCGCTATCATCGCACGCTTAACCCGTGCCAGTTTACTACAGGTTATTCGTGAAGATTATATCCGTACCGCCCGGGCAAAGGGTGTTAAAGAATCCATGGTGATCGTACGCCACGCATTAAAGAATTCCATGATCCCAGTGGTCACAATTTTAGGCCCCATGATTGCTGCTTTGGTTACTGGTACCTTTGTGACCGAATTAACATTTGGTATTCCCGGTATGGGAAAGTACTTTGTAACCAGTATTACCAATCGTGATTACCCGGTTATTATGGGTACCATTTTGTTGTATGCCGTTTTCCTGGTTGTTGCGAATTTATTGGTAGACATCATGTATGCCTTCCTTGATCCGCGTATTCGGTACGATTAATTTTGTGAGAGGTAAAAAAATATGACCAAACCTGTAACTTTAGATGATAAAGATTTTGGTGCCGGTGGTGAACCGATCAGCCAAAAAGGGGAAAGCCTCTGGCAAGATTCTCTTCGGCGCTTGGTACGCAATCGCGCAGCAGTGATCGGCGGTAGTATCATTTTGATCCTATTAATTGGTGCACTTTTTGCCAATTCTATCGCTCCTTATCCTTTTGCTGAACAAACCTTGGTTGATCAAAATAAAGTCCCACAATGGATTTTAAATATGTTCCCAACCATGAAACCCTATGCCCAACTTTCGTCGGATTATTTACTCGGCGCAGATTATGTTGGTCGCGATCTTTTTAGCCGAATTTTATTTGGTGCCAGGGTTTCCTTAACCGTTGCTTTTATTGGTCCAATTATCAGTTTGATCATTGGCGTGACCTACGGCAGTATTTCCGGTTATTTTGGCGGTAAGTTAGATAACTTGATGATGCGTATTGTGGATGTGTTATATGCCTTCCCAAGTTTATTATTCATCATTCTTTTGTTAGCATTCTTCCGCTCCACGTTTGCAAGGCCGGACCCTGGGTCTTTTACTTATGGTATTAGTCAACTCGATGCAGCCACCGGTGGTTTATTATTTATCTTCATCGGTATCGGGTTAACTGCCTGGGAAACAATGGCCCGCCTAACTCGTGGACAGGTTTTATCGGTTCGAGAGAAAGAATATATCGAAGCGGCCCGAACGTTAGGCGCCCGTGATACACGGATTATGTTTAAACATATTTTGCCCAATGTGGTAGGCCCCTTGGTGGTTGCGGAAACACTCGCTATTCCAGGTTATATCTCCACAGAGGCATTTTTATCCTTCATTGGTATCGGTGTAAATCCACCCACACCATCTTGGGGTTCTATGATCTCTGATGGTGCTCAGGTGATCCGTACCTATCCGAATCAAGCAGTCTTCCCAGCGTTGGCCCTGGCCATAACCATGTTTGCCTTCAACTTCCTTGGAGATGGTTTACGTGATGCGCTGGATCCACGGTTACGTGGAACACAATAGTCATTGTAATTTCATCGCGGCTTAGAACCTACTATGGCGGAGGATTTCCCTCCGTCATAGTATTTTAAAGGGGTTTTTTCTTACTTCGCCAATACGAGTTCAAAAAAAATCAAAGAAAAAACTGAATATAAAAATAATTTTATGCACTACAATTAGGAGTAGTAACCCATTTTTCTTGCTAAAATCGAAAATGGTAGCAGTTTGGGTTACCAAAAACGCAAGATATTGGAGGAGAAAAATGCGTTCAAAAATCTTTGTTGTAGCGGGTTTATTTATTGTTGCCAGTTTGATTTTAAGTGCCTGTCAGGTTACCCCATCTCCGGCAGCCGAAGCAGAAACCATTGTGGAAACTGTCATCGTCGAAAGCGCCCCTCAAACCGTGGTCATCACCACTGTCCCTGAAGCGGTTGTTCCAGCGGAAGAGAAAAAATCGCTGACCTTTAACTTCGGTGTAGGGGATGTGCCCACCATCGATCCCTCCTTGGGTACGGATACTTCATCGATTCAGGTAGCTGTAGAGACTTTTGTTGGGCTTACGCGGCTAAATGAAGTCACGAATGCGGTTGAACCCGGAATGGCAACCGCATGGAGATCCGTCGTTAATGAAGATGGCACTGAAACGATTACTTTTACACTAAGGGATGATGTGCCTTGGGTCCGTTTTAATGGCAAAACAGTGGAACAGGTGTTGGATGAAGAAGGAAATGTACGCCTGGTAACAGCCCATGATTTTTATTATGGTATCCTGCGTACATTAAACCCCGAGACAGCATCCGACTATGCCTATGTATTGGGAATGACATTGGTTGGTGCAAGTGCTTATAATAACGGTGAGACCGATGATCCAACCACCGTGGGGGTAGAAGTGTTGGATGATTTCACAATCGCGTTAAGCTTTTTGGAGCCGGTTGCTTATAACCCGGCGATAGCAGGAATGTGGATAACGTTCGCCGAACCGCAGTGGATTATCGAAGAACGTGGTGATAAATGGACGGAAGCAGGCTTTTTTCAAGGATACGGTCCGTATGTTTTAAAAGAATGGGTACATGATGCCAGTTTGACAATGATTAAAAACCCTTTTTGGCCTGGAACCGACAATATTCCAGTACCAAAAATTGAAGAAATTACGGGTTTGATGTTAGATCAATCCCCTGCTATGGCAGAATACGAAACCGGGAATGTGGATATGGTCAGTGTGCCATTGGGGGATATTGACCGCGTTAAAACGGACCCCGTTCTTTCTGCAGAATTTGTGATTGCACCCCATTTTTGCACCTATTATTATGGATTTAACACAGCAGCAGATTATGTAAATGATGTTCGTGTACGGCGTGCCCTTTCTATGGCGATTGATCGACAGGCGTTGATTGAGAATGTCTTAAAAGGCGGGCAAGAAGCAGCACAGTGGTTTTCAAGACCTGGATTGGCAGGCGCTCCTACCATTCAAACCCACCCGGATCTTGGTGTGAAATCAGATGCGGAAGCAGCAAAAACAGAATTACAGTCCTATTTGGATGAGACCGGTTTAACAGCTGCTGATTTGGATTTGACGTTAATGTTTAATACATCGGATGGTCAACGGATCGTAGCGGAAGCCGTTCAACAAATGTGGTCTGATACGTTGGGTGTAAATGTAAAATTGGTTAATCAAGAATGGAAAGTTTACCTGAACACTGTTCGCAGTGCGGATACGCCCCAGATTTACCGCATGAGTTGGTGTTTGGATTATCCAGATGCTAATAATTTCATTCGAGAAGTGTTCGCTAAAAATGGTTCTTCAAACCCTTTTACAGATGGAGAACCTTCCGGCGGTGTTCACTATCAAAACGAATATTTTAATCAACTATTGTTGGAGGCAGCCAGCGAATCAGACCCGGTCAAACGAGTAGAAATGTATGCCGAAGCTGAAAATATTCTGGTGATGGAAGATGCGGTGATTGCTCCAATTTACTGGTATACGCGTACCACACTCACAAAACCATATGTTACCCGTACTTTTTCCACGGGTGGACAGGAATACTTTGAGAAGTGGGATGTGAATATGGAAATGAAGAGTGAAAATTGATAAAAAATGAGCCTTCTGATGGTTAAATTCGTTGTAGGCTGATGAAGCTTAACCCATCGGAAGAGGTTGATTTAAAAGACGAATTATTTTAAGAAAAATTGCATCTGTTCAAATAGAAGCACTGATAGCCGGATAAACCCTCATCCCTAACCCTTCTCCCAAAAATCGGGAGAAGGGGATTTGTAAAACTTCAAAATCATCATTTATCAGCATGCAAGTTTACAAAGTTTATTAAATTCCCACGGTGTGTTAAAGTATTCTCTTCCGTCAGGGAGAGGATTTGTATGAGGAGATAAAGTGAATCATACTCGGCTGCGTAGTGTCTTGATGAGCATCAACCTAAAACTTTATTTGCCTGACTATGGATCGCTGGTTATAATGGGATTTGTTCTAATTGAAACATAAACACGTTTGAACGATTTCAAGGAGGCCAGATTGAATCTGCGTCATTGGTTTGTTTTATTTTTACTCACTTTATTAATGTTAACTGTTTCCTGTACGGCAAATCAACCAGTACAGCCAATTAATAACACCGTTGTTCCGGAGGTTACGGAAACTTCCCTTCCTCCCACGCCCGTGCCAACCGAAGTCCCCGAAAAAAGCCTGGTGATCTGCCTGGGCGAAGAACCGATCTCTTTATATCCGTATGGATTTAACAGCAGAACGATGTGGTCCATCCTGGAAGCGATTTATGATGGTCCATTTGATACGATAAATTTTGAACCCCAACCCGTTATTTTTGAAGAGCAGCCAACAAAAGAAAATGGTGGTCTGCGATTGGAAACCGTTTCCAGAGTCAGAGGTGATTTGGTGATCAATTCGGATGGAGAAGTGGTTCCGCTGATCGAAGGAACTACGGTTTTTCCGGCAGGATGTGAAGATCAAAACTGTCTCATCACCTGGGATGGAAGTGCTGAGGTATTAATGGATCAGGCTGTTATTACTTATCCGTTATTACCAAATTTGACCTGGTCCGATGGGGAAGTATTAACCGCACATGATTCCGTATTTTCTTATCAAATCGCGAATGATCCTGCAACTCCGGTGAATCGTTATTTTTTGGATCGCACCGCCAGTTATCTTGCAGCAGATGAAACAACGGTTGTTTGGCAGGGGATTCCCGGATTTTTACCAAATTCGGTGGCGGATACATTTTGGCTTCCTCTTCCAAATCATCAATTGGCCTCAATTTCCGCCGCAGACTTATTAGAATCCCCGGAAGCCACCCGTTATCCATTGGGGTGGGGTCCATATCAAATTGATGATTGGGTGTTTGGCGATCATTTGGCTTTAAGTAAAAACCCGTTTTATTTTAAAGCGGATCAAAATCTGCCTAAATTTGATAAATTGGTGTTTCGTTTTTTAGGACCCCATGCGGATAGTAATTTAAAAGCACTGGAAATTGGAGAATGTGATTTTATTGATGCCAGTGTGCAGTTAGATGAACAATTGGTCGATGTGGTGGAAGGACATAACCTAGGAAAACTACAAGCGTGGTTTGGTCAGGGTCCCGAATGGGAACATTTAGATTTTGGGATTGTCTCTTCTGATTATGACGATGGAAATCAACCAAGTGTTGATCGTCCGGATTGGTTTGGTGATGTACGCATGCGGCAGGCAGTGGCTTACTGCACGGATCGCGAAACCATTGCAAATCGATATTTCGTAAACCGCTCCAGGGTGCCGGTAAGTTTTTATCCCCCTTCCCATCCGGCGTATGATCAGAGTTTAACGGCCCTGCCTTATGACCCTGCTAAGGGACAGGCTTTATTGGAAGAAATTGGTTGGCGAGATGATGACCAGGATCCTACCACACCGCGGGTTTCTTTTGGGGTGACAAATGTTTTGGATGGGACGGTTTTAAGTTTAAATTATGCCACCACCCAATCCGCGCTGCGGGTAGCGGCTTCTTATGACTATGCTGTCTCCTTAGCCGGTTGTGGTATTCAAGTTAATTTACAACAAATGTTACCTACCGATTTATACGCGCAGGGTCCGGAAGGTGTCATGTTTGGGCGTAATTTTGATCTGGCCCAATTTGCCTGGACGACAAGCCGGAATTCACCATGCACGTTATATACCACTGCCCAAATCCCAACGCAAGATAATTTATGGATTGGTGCCAATATCAGTGGTTATCAAAATCCTGCATTTGATGCAGCCTGTGAAAGTGTCTTAAATCTGTCCCCGTCCGATGGGGAAGAATATTTCTCCGCGCAGCAAAATTTGCAGAAAATATTTTATGATGATTTGCCCGTTTTGCCTTTATATTATCATCTCAAAACAACAGCGGGGCGGGTTGATTTTTGTGGATTCGAATCCTTAGATGTCAGCGCCCGCAGTGTGTTGTGGAATCTGGAAAATTACGATTACGGAACGGGATGTACGCCTTAAGTTGAGTTAAATAGAGCGATAAGTTCGCTGAATCCTCCGTTGGGTGGCTAATTTGGAAACAAGGTGCTTTTATGGTATCTTGGATAAGAACCTCAACGGAGGAACCCAAATGAAGAAGTCAAAACGAACGAAACACTATTTTAGAAAAGTTGTCTTTCCAATTTTGATCCTGTCACTTTTAGTGGCATGTGGTCCATCAAAAGAGGCATTAAATTCTGTTGATTACACACCACTGGTCAGAGAGGATTGGCCTGTATCCACGCCGGAGGAGCAGGGTCTGGATTCTTATCCTGTGGCAGAGATGTATCTCAATGCAGCCGATTTGGAGACCCTTTACAGCTTACTCGTCATTAAAAATGGCTATTTGGTTGCAGAAGATTATTTCAATGACGGTTCGGTTGACCAAAAGGACCGGCTTCAATCAGTAACGAAAAGTTTTACTTCGGCTCTGGTAGGAATTGCCCTTGATCAGGGTTGTATATCGAGTGTTAATCAAAAACTGCTAGATTTTTATCCGGATGTAGCAGATGAGATAACTGATCCCCGAAAAGAACAAATAACAGTCCGAAATTTATTAGAGATGCGGGGTGGATATCCCAATGAAGAAGATGGTCAAGCCCTTTGGGATGGTCTCTTATCAGGACGGTATCCCCATCTGATTGAAGATTTTCCCCTCGTTGACGATCCGGGAACCCGCTTTCATTACAGTAATTTGTCTTCAAATTGGTTGGGGATCATTGTTGATAGGTCCTGTGGAATGAATATGAAAGCGTATGCGGAAGAAAACCTCTTTTCTTACCTAAACGTGGAGCCCGGTGAATGGGGGCAAGATGCAGAAGGACATAATAATGGATGTGGTGATCTTCATCTTTCAGCCCGGGATGCTGCTAAGTTTGGGCTGTTATATCTCAACGATGGCGTATTTGATGATCAGCAGATCATTCCATCAGACTGGGTGGAGGATTCACTTCAAACTTATTCAGTGAATGAAGCTTTTGTTAAAAAGGTGGGTGATTTTCGTGATATTGGATATGGATATCAATGGTGGTCCGCTAATGCGGGAAACCATCATGTTAATTTTGCATGGGGTCATGGTGGCCAGCTAATTGTACTGGTGGAAGATCTTGATATGGTTGTCGTGACAACATCCTACCCGTTTTGGCTGGAGCATAATGATCAATCATGGAAACATGAAAAAGCGATCATGACTATGGTGAGCAAATTCATCAGTTCCTTAGATACGGAGAAATAAAACAGAGCTGATGTACTAACGGTTTATCCCAAATCCTTTTGATCTACCTTCGGACCAAGGGTTTTGGTATGATTTTATGTAATATCCGACTTCGAGATTTTCGGCATTGTATAAAATCGCTGGAAAATCAGGAAAAGTAAAGAGATTATCTGTTTGTAGGTATCATCTTGAGGTCTGCTCTTTCCAGAATGGGTGTGCGTATACCTTATGGTGTGGAAGAGCAAAAACCGAGATTTATCCTTGCACAATATTTTTCCATAAATCCAGATACAATGTGCTTAAATAGAATTTTTATCCCAAAAATCTCGGTTTTGGTATGTTATCCAATCTCGAGATTTTTGATTCCTTAAACAGCAAAACAGGGGGTTTTTTAATTGTACAGCTGCCCAATGCCCTTGTAATATAAAAGGCCGATTTTTCCCAAAATGTTCGATTAAACGCTCTTAGTTGGACAGTTGTCGTATTTACTGTCATTTTTCTTAATGCTATATTGCGAATACGACCCGGCCAGAGGGTCTTCCTTATGTCGTTGGAAAATTGTCTTCCACGGCAATTTTCCCAAAAATCAAAAATTCATTACCACTATATCCATTTCGGAGGAGAAGGAAATGAAAAGAAATACCCTTATGTTGATCGTAGGTTTGGTTATCACAGCCAGCATGATTTTGGCTGCCTGCCAACCTGCCCCTGCAGAAACTCCTGCAGAACCGCCCGCGGTTGAAGAACCGGCTGCTGATACCCCAGCGGCTGAAGAACCAACAGCCCAAGAACCCGTTGCCGAAGAACCGACTGCCGAAGAACCCGTTATGAGCGAACGTGATCCGGTTGTGCGGTACGCAGTCTTGGAAGATATGACCACCACCAATGTGTGGGCGTTATATGATGATACAGATTCCAGTTTCTGGAATTATCTCGTCACCGATGTACATTGGCCGTCCCTGTACACCCTTTCTGACAAACGTTGGGATTTTATCCCCATGGTTGCAGAAGGTTTACCGGAACCCTTTGTTGAAGAAGATGGTTTGTTTGTTAGCACCATCAAACTGCAAGATGGTTTAGTGTGGAATGACGGATCTCCGTTAACCGCTGAAGATGTTGCGTTTACAGCCAATACCCAGTTAGCCCTCCGCATGGGTGGTAACTGGCTTGGTCAATACAATGCTGAATACTTGAACAAAGTGGAAGCCGTCGATGACCTGAATGTAAAATTCTATTTCAACATCGAGCCAGGTCTCTCCCTTTGGCAATACGGTACCCTGCAAGGGAATATCGTCAGCAGCGCATACTGGGCACCCAAACTTGCCGATGCTTTAGCCATGGTTGAAGGTGTGGATTATGAAAGCGAAGACGGTATTGCCACTGTTGCCGAAGCAATTGAAATTGTCCAGAATATGGATAACGAAGGTGAACCGGTCTTTGGTGAATGGATGCTGAATAAATGGGAAGTTGGCGCTTTCTCTGAATCAGTTGTAAATGAAAACAACAGCGCCATTGGCAACAAAGTTGAAATGTATGAAAACGGTGCTTTCCGTGAAGTTTCTCCTGATGGCAGTTATGAATTTACTGCTTACGGTGAACCTACCGGCGATAAAACCCTTGAATACGTGACCGGCCCCTTCTTTGATAGTGCCCTTTACACAGTCTACAATGCCGATGCCGCAGTTCTGGCCCTGCGCAATGATGATGTAGATTTCATTTTGACCCCAAATGGTATTTCACAAGGTTTTGTTGATCAATTAAAAACCGACGATGCAATTACTATCACCACCAACAAAGCCAATGGCTTCCGCTTCCTTGCATTCAATTATGCACGTGAAGAATTAGCCGATCCGATCTTACACCAGGCAATTGCTTGTATGATTGATCTTGATTTCTTAGCAGAACGTGTTTTGCAAGGTCAGGCACTGCCGGTTTACACCCTTGTTCCCGAAGGTCTTACCTTCTGGCATAACAAAAATGTTACCCGTTGGTGTGAAGGTCAGGATGCAAAAGGCCGCATGGAAACTGCCGTCAGTATGTTAAAAGACGCTGGTTACACCTGGGAAGTTGAACCGTCATGGAATGAAGATCGTGGTGGTTCCGTGAACTACGGTGAAGGCCTCATTTTACCAAATGGCCAACCCATGCCCGAATATACCCTGTTAGCTCCTTCCGCTGGTTACGATCCACTACGCGCTACCGCTGGTGTGTACATTGAACAATGGATGAGCCAATTAGGTATGCCGGTGAATGCTGAATTAACCAACTTCAACAATATCATCTCCGCTGTTTACGAAACAGGCGATTACGATATGTTCATCTTGGGTTGGGGTCTGACCGCCTTCCCGGACTATCTGTGTGATTTCTTTGATCAAGTTGGCGGCAATCCGTATAACTACGAAAGCCCGGCATTAGCTGAAAAATGTGTTGCCCTGTACTCAGAAACCGATATGGACGCTGCCCAGCAAATCGCTATGGATATCCAGGTTCTGTTATCTGAAGAATTGCCATACATCACCCTCTTCACTACACCGATGGTTGATGCATTCCGCAATATCGAATTCCCTTACACGGAAGTACTTGATGGGATTGGCCCTGGCTATTACGGCCGCCCAACCCTGGCGAGAGCCTTAGAGTAATTTGTTTCTAAATAGTAAAGTTTTCCTTGGGGGGCTTTGCCCCCCAAGGAATTGAGAACGTTTTTGTTGGGTTTTGTCCGTTTTTCTTTTGTTGGCATTGTTAATTTTTTTTTATTAGGACAATGAACCTAATATGCAAGGAGAGAGTATGTGGAAATATCTTGTTAACCGCCTATTGCAAATTGTGATTACTCTATTTGTCTTTTTTGCGTTGACATATTTTTTGCTTGACGCACAACCCGGAGATATCACCCTGCAATATGTGATGAATCCTAAATTCACCCCTGAAATGCGTGAATCGCTGCAAAAGCGTTTAGGGTTGGATCGCCCCGTTTACGAGCGTTTCTTTAAATGGATGGGGAACACGCTCAAAGGAGACTTAGGTGAATCATATCAATTAAAACGCCCTGTGATGGATGTTATTCTGGAACGAGCACCACGAACCATATTCTTGTTTCTGACAGCTGCAATTATTCAATTTGTGGTAGGGTATTGGTTAGGAAGGGTGCTGGCATGGGAGCGTGGCACCGGCCTGGAGTATTCAGTCACGGTGGTGGGGGCGGCTTTATATACCGTCTTTACCCCTTGGCTGGCACTCATGATGATTTATTTGTTTGGTTTTACCCTGAAATGGGTGCCGATTGGTAAGTTCCTGACAGCAAAGTTGTGGCTGCGTGCTCCGGTGAATGCAAACTTTATTTTTAATCGTTTGTTATTAACGGCATTTATTTTTGCAGTGGTAGCCGCTTTGATTTACTTCTTCACCCGCAAGTTAAACCCGCACAAATCGCGTTGGATTCGCCTGGTGGGAATCTTAGCTGCATTGGCCATCTGTGTTGGAGTTTGGGTCGTTGGAGAAAATGGCGTTCTGGCTTTTGATATCTTATGGCATATGGTGCTTCCAATCTTTGTGCTATTGTTGGTTAGTTTTTCTGGCACAATGTTGTTAACCCGTACCACCATGTTGGATACACTGCGGGAAGATTATATTATGGCTGCCCGGGCAAAAGGTTTACCGGAGAAAGTTGTCCGGGATAAACATGCAGCCCGCAATGCGCTGCTGCCGGTGTTTACCAACTTTGTTATTGGCCTGCCATTTATTTTAGCTGGTGGCATTATCACCGAAACCATTTTTTCCTGGGAAGGTATGGGTTTGACCCTACTGACGGCCTCCACAACGGGAGATATTCCCATGGTAATGGGTGCATTTTTGTTTATTGGCTCACTGGCTTTATTTGCCCACTTATTTGCAGATATTGCTTACGCCTTCTTAGACCCCCGTATTCGGTATTCTTAGGAGTATAAAATGGCAACTACAACCGATCAAATTCACGCCGAGCCAATATGGCGTATCCGTTTACGAACTTCTTGGAAGGGGTTTAAGAAAAATTGGGCAATTTTTTCTCAAAATAAAATTGGATTGTTTGGCCTTGGCATTATTGTTTTATTTGCCGTCATGGCGATTTTACATCCGATTTTAATGAACACGGTTTGGGATCCGGCGATTTACGACCCATTTATCGGTAATGATCCTGAAATTTTCTTTAACCCTGCCCAGCCATCACTCAAGCATTTGCTTGGAACCGACCCCGCTGGCCGTGATGTACTTAGCCAGCTTATGTACAGTACCCGATCTGAATTTATCTTGGGTATGCTGGCGGCATTAACCACGGTGATTTTAGCTACCTCGGTCGGTGCCATCTCGGCTTATTATGGAGGAGCAATTGATTCTTTCTTTATGCGCCTGGCAGATCTGATTAATATTTTGCCGTTCCTGGCGCTGTTGGTGGTTTTATCAGCCTTTTTTGATTTTGGCATGATCGAACTGGCTTTATTGATTGGTATTTTGGGCGGCTTTGGTGGAACAACAATTATCTTCAAAGCCCAGGCCTTAACCATCAAGGTAAAACCATATATTGAAGCAGCCAGAATTGCTGGCGGCAGTGATATGCACATTATCTTCCGTCATATTGTGCCCAATTTAATGCCTCTGGCATTTTTGAACATGATGTTTACGGTTACCGGTGCAATCTTCTCTGAAGCCGCTTTGTCCTTTTTTGGCCTGCTCAATCTGCGAATCAGTTGGGGCATGATGATCAATACGACCCAGGCTGCTGGTTATTTATTGGGCGGATGGAAGTATTGGTATCTGATTGTGCCTGCCGGTTTGGCAATCACTTTGTTATGTATGGCTTTTTATTTGGTGGGTCGTGCATTGGATGAAGTGGTCAATCCCAGACTTCGCCGCCGCTAAAGAAAGAATTGAGAGGAAACAAAATGGCAGAAAAACCGTTATTGTCAGTGCAAAACCTGACGATGATTTACAAAACAACCAAAGGTGATGTCTCCGCCATTGATAACGTCACTTTTGATTTGAAGCGCGGGGAATCACTTGGTCTGGTTGGTGAATCAGGCTGCGGTAAGACCTCGGTAGCAATGACATTATTAAAAATCATGGCGGATAATGCCCGGATTACAGGAGGCCATATTTACCTTGAAGATTTGGATATGGTGCCGCTTAGTGACAACGAGATGCAGAAGATCCGTTGGGATCGAATTTCGATGGTTTTTCAGGCAGCAATGAACTCGTTGAATCCGGTTTATAAGGTTGGAGATCAAATTATTGAAGCCATCGACCAGCACGAACGGAATGTTGAGCCGGAAGATGCCAAGGAAAGAGTTAAACAATTGTTTAACCTGGTGGGCATCGATGAACAAATGGCCGAACGGTATCCGCATGAATTTTCTGGTGGTATGCGCCAGCGTGCGGTGATTGCAATGGCATTGGCCTGTAACCCCGATTTAATTATTGCGGATGAACCGACAACGGCTTTGGATGTGATTGTTCAGGACCAGGTTCTGCGTGAGCTGCGCCAGGTGCAGCAAAAATTGGGTATGAGCATGATCTATATTTCCCATGATATTGCTGTGATTGCAGAAGTAAGTGACCGCATTGGTGTTATGTATGCAGGTCGATTATGTGAGTTAAGCCAGGCGGATGATGTATTCAAACGTCCACGCCACCCCTATACGGTTGCGCTGATGTCTGCATTCCCCAGCATTAAGGGAGAAAAGAAAAAACTGGTTGCCCTGGCAGGAGAACCACCTGATCTTTTGTATCCACCATCAGGTTGCCGTTTTCATCCACGCTGCCCACGGGCTTTGGATAAGTGTAAGAAAGAACAACCCCCATTTGAAGATATTGGCGGCGGTCATATGATTGCATGCTGGAACCCATCGGAGGTGGCCTAATGGTAGAAAATAAAAATGGCAACATGCCGCTGGTTAAAGTTGAACATCTAAAAAAATACTTTCCTGTGGGTGGTGATTTTTTTGGCCGAAATCAGGTTTACATCCATGCCGTAGATGATGTGAGCTTTGAGATTCAACATGGGAAGTCTCTGGCGTTGGTCGGTGAATCCGGCTGTGGAAAAACCACAACGGGTAAGTTATTAACCCGCTTATATGATCCGACCGATGGACATATTTTCCTGGCTGATAATCAGGATGGTGGCGGTCTGGTTGATATGGCCTCCTTAAAGGGAAAAGAGCTCAAACATTACCGGCAGCGGGTACAGATGATTTTCCAAGACCCCTATGAATCTTTGAATCCACGGCTGACAATTTATGATGCAGTAGCAGAGCCCTTAACCGTACAGGGTATTGGAACCACACCGGAACGAGAATTTAAGGTGGCTCAATTATTGGAGCAGGTTGGGTTAACACCAGCAAGTTCTTTTATGTTCCGTTATCCACATGAACTTTCCGGTGGGCAGCGCCAGCGGGTGGCTATTGCCCGAGCTTTGGTCATCAATCCCGATTTTATCGTAGCAGATGAACCAACTTCGATGTTGGATGTTTCCATCCGGACTGGTGTGATGAACCTGATGTCGGAACTGGCACAAAAATTAAATGTCAGTTATCTCTATATTACCCATGATTTGGCAGTCGCTCGTTACTCCAGTGATGATATTGCCGTTATGTATATGGGCAAAGTGGTGGAACGTGGCAACACGGAAGAAGTATTAGCCAATCCGCTGCATCCTTATACCAGAGCATTGATCTCCGCAGTACCGATTCCGGACCCAATGTACAAACGCCCTGATCCGGCTATTTTGGGCAGTATCAGTAAACCGATTAACCCGAAACCGCGCTGCCGTTTTTATGACCGCTGTCCATTGGCGGTAAAGGTATGTGAGGAAAGTTTGCATCCACCATTGGAAGATAAAGGTGATGGTCATTACGTAGCTTGTTATTTGGTCTAACCTAATTTTTATTTGCGAACCACCCGAAAGACAGCCATCCTTTCGGGTGGTTATGTTTTAAGTAAAGTAAATTTAAAGAGTCACCCCACCCCAAGGTTTTTCTTCATTGCTTCAATGATGGTCAGGGCAATCCATAACTTAACCATTGCAATGGCAATTATAAAATCTGTATCTCTGTTCTTCCGTGTGCGGTTAAACGGCTTTTATAGTTGGTTTTGATATAAAAAAATACCACTTTAAGAAACAACCTCCGGCAGGACTGCTTGTTAAATCAGTACGTGAAACGAAACATCCCGGAGGGTGCCTTCTCCACCAAAGGTAAATTTAAGATTGCATCAATATTTTAGGTTTCTTATCGGGTGGTTTATTCTTACAATTTTGTTTTGTAAATTATCCGGGTTGGATTGAAAATTTAACGTATAATAAAAGTCAAAGTAGACTAAAATCCGGAGTGTGTTATGACCGAAAAACGTATATTAATCGTTGACGACTCATTCGATTTGACCCGAATATTAAAGACGGCTATTCATACGTTGGATAAATCGATTAAGGTGAAGGTGGTTCCTTCGGCAGAAGAAGCCATGTTAGAGTTCGCACGTGAACCTTGGGATCTTTTGATTTCTGATATTCGATTACCCGGTATTTCTGGCCTTGAATTTTTACGAAAAGTTCGAAAAAAAGAAAAAAACCTTAATATCATTATGATCACCGGATTAACCGATCTGGATTTAGAAACAAAAGCAAGGGAAGCGGGTGCAAATTTCTTTTTACGCAAACCGATTGAAATTCCACTATTTATGGATGCTGTTGGCTCTTATCTGGGGATTGATTTACCGGATGATATACAAATGGCGTCTACTGAGATGGTGCCGGAACTGCCAATTGTTGCCCGTAAGGAAGAAGAAACAGAGTTAGGGAGTTTAACTGACACGCTGGTTCAAATTCGTGGTGAAATTGCAGCCCAGGCGGTTTATTTGTTAGATGAAAATGGTCAAATTGCGGCACAGACCGGCGTGTTTCCACTCAAAAATTTTGAAGATAAATGGCTGCCTGCCTTATTACCCTTATTATCTGCCGGAGAAAAATTTGCCAATTTTGCATCAAAAAACAAAGCTCAATCCGTGATGGTTTTTCGTTTTGATGGTCAGGAGATTTTACTGCTGTTGTTAAAAGATTACACACTGCTTGCCGTCACAGCCAATAAACGAGGCGCGTTAAGACTGCCGTTGGTGATTGACAGCCTGGTTTCTTATCAGGACGATTTAATGGCTATTTTGGGCAATATGGGCGCAATCCCTACAAAAGACCAGGAATTTGACGCTGAGCAAAATTTATTTGATGAATCGGAAGATAATTCAGATATTGAAGCGTTAGATGAAGTGGATGAAGAGAATCTCGATACATTGTTATCGATTTTAGAATCGGAAGAAGTAAAACAAAACCAGGATGTAGATCAGTTTTGGGAAAAAGCAAATGAAGAGGTTGGTTTTGATTTGGGCAATCCCGATATGATTAGTTATGAACAGGCAGAAAAACTCGGCTTTACCCCAGGCGAGGCAACGGCTGAAGAATAAAACGGCTCTATTCAGTGTTAGTTTGCGAACCCCCAAATCATTTTTTAAGGCTGCTTTGCAAATAGCCCTTTCCGAATATGTCTGTTATATTGGCGGAATTGGAAGTATTGTGTTAAAATACCGGGGTTAGTATACAGGGGCATGGTGCAATGGCAGCACACCAGTCTTTGGAACTGTTGATCATGGTTCGAATCCGTGTGCCCCTGCCATCTCTTGAAAGAAGCGTATGCGTTTTTTATTTGAAGGATTTGGAATAAAACACATACCAAACAACAGTAAGCTTTGTGCCGTAATTTCCCGAATGGCGCAAAGCTTATTCGTTTAAGTGGGTTTGGCATGGTCAAGGTAAAGTTCAGGAAGTTAACCGCGCTGGATCGAAAAAAGATCCTATACCGTGTGCCCAACCTATTTGGAGGGCGAAAAATTCAGCGGTATAATCATACTATTCTGTTTCATTATGGAATTTAGGAGAGAAAATGCAATTATCATCCATCATTTTAGCGGCCGGTAAAGGGACTCGCATGAATTCGGTTTTGTCAAAAGTGATGCATCCAATTTGCGGCAAACCTTTGGTAACTTATGCTGTGGAAAATGCGTTTGATGTGGGAGCCAAAAAAACCGTTGTGGTTGTAGGTCACTCTGCGGAAGAAGTGCAGAATTACCTCGGAGATCGAGTGGAGTACGCTTTACAATCCGAGCAGCTTGGTACAGGTCATGCGGTGCAGGCCGCCAAACCAAATCTTAAAAACGAAACAGGCCTCATTTTGGTAATGTTTGGTGATATGCCCTTATTCCGCCAGGAAACAATCCAGAAGATTGTGGATACCCAACGATCCAATGATGGCCCGCTGACCATGTTAACTGTGGTGGCACAGGATGCACGTGGTTTTGGACGGATTATTCGAAATGAAGCGGGTAAGGTAACAGCGATTGTGGAAGAAGCACAGGCTACGCCGGAGCAGCGTTTGATTAAGGAAGTAAACGCCAGTGTGTATTGTTTTGAAGCGGATTGGCTGTGGAATGCTTTGGAAAATGTCCCCTTATCTCCAAAAGGAGAATATTATCTAACGGATGTGGTGGAAATTGCTGTTTCTGAAGGACGAAATGTGGCAGTTGTGACGGCTGATGATGAGATGGAAACGATGGGGATCAATACCCGCATTCATTTGGCGGAAGCGGAAACAGTCATGCGCCGCCGAATCTTGGATCGATTGATGTTATCCGGCGTCACAATGATTGATCCCGCCAGCACCTATATTGAAGCTGGGGTTTCGATTGGTATGGATACGGTCATTCAACCCAATACATTTTTATATGGTTCGACAATTATTGGTGAAAACTGTACCATCGGCCCCAATACAATCATCACGGATACAAAAATTGGAGATCGGTGCCGGGTATTGGCTTCCGTATTGGAAAAAGCACACCTTGAAGATGATGTAGACATGGGTCCCTTTGCGCGTTTACGCAAAGGTGCTCATCTTGCAAACCATGTGCACATGGGCAATTTTGGCGAAGTAAAGGATTCCTATTTGGGAGAAGGGACAAAAATGGGGCATTTCTCATACATTGGTAATGCAACCATTGGAAAAGATGTTAATATTGGTGCAGGGACAATCACCTGTAATTATGATGGTGAGAAAAAACATCCTACCGTGATTGGTGATGATGTTTTTATTGGCAGCGATACCATGCTGGTTGCACCTGTGACCATTGGGGCAGGGGCGAAAACCGGGGCTGGTGCTGTAGTAACCAAAGATGTACCTGAAGGAAAAATTGTGATTGGCGTTCCCGCCAAAGAATTGAGAAAGTAAAACCAAGGTGAACGATCTTCATTGGCTGATCTTAGCATTAACAATTGTATTCGATTTATTGTTTTCCGTATTACGAGCTAGTTTATTAAATACGCGCCCAATGCAGTTGGTTGGTTTGGGTGTCTCTAATGCAAGGGGTGTGGAAAAAACCCTGCTTTTGTTGGAAAAAAAGCGACTGCGGGTGGTATTAAGAATCACCATGATTCTGATTCATTTCATCCTGAGTGCGATTATCGGTTGGGTGGTTTTGGTTTCCATTCCCCAACTTAATCTCGGTTTTGTTTTTTTGATCATCGTAATTTCGGCACTGCTGATCATGCTGCTGGAGTTTGGGCTGGAAGGTATTGTACTGAAAGCCCCGGAACGTTGGGCTGTGCGCCTTACCCCGGTGGGGAATGTACTTTCGGTTATTGTGGCTCCCTTAGCGGCTATTTTGATGGGATTATTAGGCTCGCCGGAGGTTTTGCAGCAGCGTTTGGGTCCGGTCACTGAGGAAGAATTAAAAAGCTGGGTTACTTCCGGTCAGGCGCAGGGCAGCCTGGAAAAAGGCGAACGCGAAATGATTTACTCCATATTTCAATTTGGAGAAACCCTCAGCCGTGAAATTATGGTGCCGCGTATTGATTTGACTGCTCTAGAAGTAACCAGCAGTATTGAAGAAGCGATTGGTGTATTTAACAAATCCGGCCATTCCCGTATTCCGGTTTATGAAGAAACAATTGATGACATCATTGGTTTGTTATATGCCAAAGATTTGTTATCGGTTGATCCGGAACGCGATAATATCCAGGGCATTCGTCCCTTATTAAGAAAAGCATTTTTTATTCCGGAATCAAAAAATGTGGATGAATTATTACGCGAAATGCAGGCCCGTGGTGTGCATTTGGTGATTGTTGTGGATGAATATGGCGGTACAGCGGGTTTGGTGACACTGGAAGATATTGTCGAAGAAATTGTCGGTGAAATTCGTGATGAGTACGACCAGGGTGAAGAGTTGGAATTTCAGAAGATTTCTGACGATGAATACCTCTTTTCCGGGCGTATTGACCTGGATGATGTTTATGATATCTTGGGGGTTGATTTGACCGATGATGTCTCGGACACTTTGGGTGGTTATATTTATGGACAAATTGGGCGGGTACCCGTGGGGGGGGAACAAATTAAGGTTGATGGCTGGGTGTTAACGGTTCAAATTGTCAGCGGACGCAGAATCCGAAAAATAACTGCGAATCGGGTGCTGTATGAGGCGGAAGAAGAGGAATAAAATGATCATTGATTCAGAAATAAAAAAACAATTGGTGGAAGCAGCCATTCATGTGCGGAATTGGTCCTATTCCCCTTACTCAAAATATGCGGTGGGTGCAGCAATTTTAACAAGTTCGGGTAAGGTATATGACGGTGCCAATGTTGAAAACGCAGTTTTTCCTTTAACCATGTGTGCCGAACGGGTGGCTGTGTTTAATGCAGTATCGCAGGGTGAATTAGATTTTGAAGCGGTTGCAGTAGTAACTGAAAATGCGGGTACCCCTTGTGGTTCTTGCCGCCAGGTGTTGGCAGAATATGGATTGGATACCCTGGTAATTATCGCAGACCATCATGGCACCATTCACCAGGAAAAAACAGTGGCTGAGCTGCTGCCGGGTGCATTTACGCCCAAAGATTTGCCAAAGAGTTAATAGAGGAATAGCAGATGCCTTCCCGGGAACGCAGCAGGCACGTGGATGGGGTCATTTTAAGGCATAACCGGTGGGGGGAGGCGGATCGTTTATTAACGGTTTTTTCCAAGGAACTGGGTAAAATTCGGGTGGTGGCAAAAGGGGTGCGGAAAACCCGCTCGCGTAAGGCCGGACATTTGGAACCCTTTATGCGCTCGGCTTTATTATTAGCCCAGGGGCGTGATTGGTGGATTGTAACGCAGGCGGATACCCTTCAGGCTTTTATGTCCATTCGCGAAGATTTGCAAAAAACAGCCTATGCGGCATATATTGTGGAGTTGTTGGATCGTTTTACCTATGAGGATGGTCCAAATTTCCCGGCCTATCGTTTGTTGGTGGAAACCCTGGAACGGTTGGATGCAGGTGAAAATTTATTTGTGGTGATTCATTATTATGAAATTCGTCTATTGGATTTAATGGGCTACCGCCCCCAGTTGTTTAACTGTGTGTTTTGCGGTGATGAAATTCAAGCCCAAAACCAATACTTTTCGGCCATGCAAGGTGGCGTGATTTGTCCAAAATGCGGCCATAAGGGAGAAGATGCCCGCCGGATCGGGTTACAGGCCTTGAAGTATTTACGCCATTTTCAGCGCAGTACGTACCAGCAGGCACTGGCCGCCGAACCGGATGACTATGTTAAGGAAGAAGTTGAATCCATCATGAATTGGTATCTCACTTTTTTGTTAGAACGGGATATAAAAACCCAGCATTTTATTAAGGATGTTAATCAGGGATATTCGGGGAAGTGAAAAGTTTATAACGAAAAGTGAAAAGTGGATACTCTTCGGAGTACGAGCAGACGTAGCAGACGTAGGTTGGGCAAGGCCGGTATGTCAGATCGATTATTTGCAAGCTGAAGATCAATTCCACAGCGATATGATAACCACGTGCCCAACAAAAAAGGTTTAAAATCAATGTTCTTTTGAAGATGTCAATCACAGGGGTATATTTAAGTAGGTTGGGCAAGCATTTGTTAGTCGTAATCTTTTATTACATATTAGCGAAACTTTCACAAAAGATGGCTTGCCGCGTGCCCAACAAAAACGGTTTAAAATCAATATCCTTAGATAGATGCCAATCACAGGGGTATATTTAAGTAGGTTGGGCAAGCATTTGTTAGTCGTAACCTTTTATTACATATGAGCGAAACTTTCACGAAAGATGGCTTGCCGCGTGCCCAACAAAAACGGTTTAAAATCAATGTCCTTTTGTAGATGTCAATCTCAGCAGTATAGTTAAAAGTCGGCTTTTGGTTTGTTAATTGACGTTTCAGGGTGTTTTCCAATTGGGTTCATCTCGTCAAAGAGTTGTCTTGCCAAAAGATCGACTATGTCTACTTAAGAGCAAACCTTGGGCAATAATCCTTGCAAAGATTGATCTCTTCAAGCAGGGAAGTGCTGAAAATGAGGCTGATCCTTTGATTAAATCCCGAGGTTGAGGAACGCCCGCAAGTGGGATGTCTCTATTGACCCCTCTGGGAGGTGAACTTCAGAACACCTCGGTAAAAAACCGCCCTCCCGGAGGCTTAGTTGTACTTCCCATACTCATTTTTTATTCCTACTCAGACTCTTGTTAAATCCGCCTCCCGTTGGGTCTGTATTTCACATCGTTAACGCAAATTTCACCAACGGGAGGGGGCGAGCCCCTTTTTGGAAGAAAGTAACCCCTCCGGGAGGTAAATTTCAAAACACCTCGGTAAAAATCCGCCCTCCCGGAGGCTTAGTTGCACTTCCAATGCTCATATTTATTCCTGCTCAGCTTCCTGTTAAATCCGCCTCCCGTTGGGCTGACTATTCACATCGTTAACGTAAAATTCACCAACGGGAGGGGCGAGCCTCTTTTTGTAAGAAATACTTCTAAGGCTGTTGTTTTTTTCAACGATTGAAAAATGATTGGTATAATTGCTTTTACAAAACGCCGCATTTTATTGTAATTATTTCATTTAATAAATTATTTTATTCCGGTATAGGAACATTCAGGTTTTGGAGGAAAAATGAGCCAACCGTTAGACTTTCAATCAATTATTCTTAAATTACAGCAGTATTGGAATGAACAAGGTTGTTTGATTTGGCAGCCTTATTACACCCAGGTTGGGGCGGGTACCATGAACCCAGCCACTTCTTTACGGGTGTTGGGCCCCGAACCCTGGAATGTCGCCTATGTGGAACCGTCCGTACGCCCCGATGATGGCCGTTATGGAGAAAATCCCAATCGTTTACAACAGCATTATCAATTTCAAGTCATCTTAAAACCCGATCCGGGGAATCCGCAGGAGATTTATTTAAAATCCTTGGAAGCGATTGGCATCAACCCAGCGGAACATGATATCCGTTTTGTGGAAGACAACTGGGAATCGCCGGCGTTGGGTGCCTGGGGTTTGGGTTGGGAAGTTTGGCTTGATGGCCAGGAAATTACCCAATTCACCTATTTTCAACAGGCGGGCGGAATGCCAGCTGATCCGGTTTCCGTTGAAATTACCTATGGTTTGGAACGGATTGCCATGGCTTTACAGAAAGTGCGCGATTTTCGGGATATCCGTTGGAGTTCTTCGCGTACCTACGGCGATGTTAACCTGATAGCCGAACAGGAACACAGCCAATATTATTTTGAAGTTGCCAATGTGGACCGCCTGCGTGAGATGTATGATTTGTATGAGGCGGAAGCGGAAGCAGCTTTAAACCTGGGATTGGTATTACCAGCCCATGATTACGTTTTAAAATGTTCACATACCTTTAATATTTTGGATACGAGAGGGGCGGTGGGTGTCACCGAGCGCCAGGCTTTGTTCTCCCGGATGCGCGAACTTTCACGCCGAGTAGCGGAAGCCTATTATGAACAGCGTAAAACGATGGAATATCCCTGGTTAAAAGAAGCCAGTTCGGAAACAATTGTCTCTGTGTCGGAAGATACCCTGCCAGTGATCCAATCCCCCTCTGATTTTTTGTTTGAAATCGGGGTTGAAGAACTACCGGTAAATGATCTCAATTCGGTATTAAAACAATTGGAAGAACGATTCACCAACTTGTTTGAAGAATTGCGGTTGGATCATGGTGACTTAAAAGTGTATGGCACTCCACGACGCCTTTTAGTTTCTGTTGCGGATTTAGCGGAGCGGCAGAAAGATTTACTGCAAGTAGTGAAAGGCCCTCCAGCCAACCGCGCTTTTGATGCGGATGGAAACCCCACCAAAGCTGCCATTGGTTTTGCCCGTGGGAAAGGTGTCGATGTTGAAGATTTACAAGTGAAGGAAGTAGATGGCGGTTCTTACGTCACCGTTGAAGTGCATGAAGAAGGTCAGCCGACTATTAATGTTTTGGCAAATGCACTGGCGCAAGAAATAGCCGCCTTACGTTTTGACAAATCTATGCGCTGGAACGAAAGCGGCGTTAGTTTTTCTCGCCCGATTCGCTGGCTGTTGGCTTTGTTTGGTAATGAATTGGTACCTTTTGAATATGCGGGCATTCATTCCCAAAAAATTACCCGCGGATTGCGTTTTGTCGAACCGGAGCAAGCTGAAATTAAATCGGCAGCAGATTATTTTTCCTTTATGCAGCGGCAGGGCATCATTTTGGATGTTGATGAACGGAAGGACACCATTCGAGATCAGGTAAAGGCCGTCATGCAGAAGGTGGGCGCTGATGTCAGTCGTTTCGATGAGGACTTATTAGATGAAGTAACTCTTCTGGTAGAAGCGCCAACCGCTTTTACAGGCACTTTTGAAAGTGAATATCTCAATTTGCCGTCAGAAGTACTGATTTCGGTAATGAAAAAACACCAGCGTTATTTCCCTGTCTTCGATTTGAATGGCAAGTTAATGCCGTATTTTGTGGGCGTACGGAATGGTGATGATCGTTATCTGGAGAATGTGGCGGATGGAAATGAGCAGGTTGTGCGTGCGCGGTTTGCGGATGCGGCTTTCTTTATTCGAGAAGACTTAAAGACCAGTCTGGCGGAGATCCGGCCTTCCTTATCCACCTTAACTTTCCAGGTAAAACTGGGATCCATGTTGGATAAGACCGAACGGATTGAGAAGATTGTGAATGCCTTATTGGAAGGGTCAGGACTTGATGAAGCTGAAGCCCGCTTCTCTCGCCGGGCAGCCAGTTTGTGTAAAGCGGACTTGATGACCCACATGGTAGTTGAGATGACCTCACTGCAGGGTGTGATGGGACGTTTTTATGCCAACCATTCCGGAGAGCCGGAAGCTGTTGGGAAAGCTATATATGAACATTATTTGCCGCGTTTTTCCGGTGATCAAATGCCTTCTACCAAAGCGGGTTTGTTGGTTGGTCTGGCAGACCGGTTGGATACCCTGAGCGGTTTGTTTGCGGCTGGTTTGGCTCCCACCGGAACCAAAGATCCCTTCGCACAGCGCCGCGCTGCATTGGGCTTGGTGCAAATCCTGGTGGCCTGGAATTTGGAATTTGACTTACGAGAAGGATTAAAGCTGGCAGCCAGCTTTTTGCCGATTGAAATGTCACAGGAAAAACAAGATGCCTGTATTGAGTTTATCAGTGGTCGTTTACAAAACTGGCTCTTGGAGCAGGGTTACAAACATGATGTGGTAGCCGCAGTGATTAATGAACAGGGTTATAACCCGGCTTCGGCTTCCTCGGCGGTAGAAACATTAACCAAATGGGTGGAACGCAGTGATTGGGATTTGATTTTGCCAACATACTCTCGTTGTGTACGGATAACCCGCGATTTAACCCAAGAATTTGCGATTGATCCTTCCTTGCTGGAAGAAGATGCGGAACGCGAATTGTATGCCGGGGTTACATCAGTCATGACCGTTGAGCGCCGTGCTGGTTCTGTGACCGATTTTTTCCAGGTATTTATGCCGTTGATGCCGGTTATCAATCAGTTTTTTGATGAGGTACTGGTGATGGCGGAAGACCCGGCTGTTAAGGCCAACCGTCTGGGTATGCTGCAGCGGATCGCAGCGCTGGCAAATGGCGTGGTAGATTTTACCCAGTTGGAAGGGTTTTAAATAATTCGTGAAAAATTAATACCCCTTCGGGGCACAGGCAGTGAAGAACGAAAAGTTGGTAGGGTGGGTTGGTTTGCGAGATAGAATCTGCTGGTGATGGAATAGGATCGCTGGCATTCAAAAATGTGCAAACAACCCACAAAAAACTTTAATGGTATAGAATCAATGTGAGGACTTAATGTCAGTAATTGATGAAGTAAAAGATCGCATTGATATTGTAGATTTGGTATCAGAAACGGTGAAACTGCGCCGGGCCGGAAAAAGTTATTCCGGTTTTTGTCCATTTCATGATAACAAACGCACCCCTGCTTTTGCCGTATTTCCTGAATCCGGCACCTGGCGTTGTTTTGGGCAGTGTAATGAAGGCGGGGATGTTTTTAAGTTTGTGATGAAAAAGGAAGGCTGGGACTTTGCCGAGGCTTTAAAATACCTGGCGGACCGGGTGGGGGTGGAATTAAAACCACAATCCCCGGAACAGCAGGAGCAGGAAGAGCAGTATGACCGCCTGGGTACCTTATTGGAAGACGCCGTGGTATTTTACCGTCATCAACTGCTGCAAAGCCCGCAGGGTAAACCGGCCCTGGCCTATTTTGAAAATCGCGGTGTGACCCACGAGACCATTGAAACCTTTGGGCTGGGATATGCACCGGCTTCTTGGGAAGCTACCATGAATTATTTTTTGGGTAAGGGTTACCAAGAGCAGGAATTGGTGGATGCCGGATTGGTTTCAGAGCGGGAAAGTGGCGGCTTTTATGATCGATTTCGTAACCGTCTTATGTTTGCCATCCGGGATGGACGAGGCCGTATGGCGGGTTTTGGCGCGCGTGTATTGGATTCCGAAGACTTTCCCAAATATTTAAACTCACCCCAGACCGCTTTGTTTGATAAAGGACGTTTGTTATACGGACTGGACCTGGCACGCAAGACCATTCGCCAGGAGAATGAAGTGGTGATTGTGGAAGGGTATATGGATGTGATTGTGCCCTACCAGGCTGGGTTTACAAACGCGGTTTCTCCGATGGGAACGGCATTAACAGAAGATCATCTGCGGATGTTAAAACGTTATGCCCGGCGGTTTATTTTGGCACTGGATGCGGATGCGGCAGGTGAAAAGGCTACCATGCGCGGATTGGAGATTGCACGCCAGACGCTCAACCGCAGTGATGAAATTGTTTTTGATGCGCGCGGCCTGATTCGCCATGAAGGACGCTTGCAGGCGGATGTGCGGATAACCACCATTCCGGATGGGATGGATCCGGACGAGGTGGTGCTGCGTGATCCGGATGAGTGGCGAGCGATTTTAGCCGCTGCCAAACCTGTTGTAGCACACGTGATGGATACCCTCGCTGCTCAAAAAGATTTAACCGATCCCAAGGTGAAACGAGAGATTGCGGATCAAATTTTGCCTTTGATTGGAGATATTGCCGATCCCATCGAAAGAGATACTTACCGTCAGCGGTTGGCAAGGTTGTTGCGGGTGGATGAGCGCACTTTGGTTCCCCAAAGTCCAATCAAACAAAGACCTACTCGGCGCAAACCAAAGATTGAACAGGCTGTAACCCCAATTGAAAAAAAAGCCTTAAAAACACATTCCAGCGGGCAGTTGGCAATTGCTTTAGAGCGCCATGTTTTACGTTTGCTGATTCGAGAACCGCAGTGGTTAAACGATCTGGATCGTTTTTTACAAAAGAATGACCTTAACCGTTTGGATGTGCAAGATTTTGAACATGCCGATCATCAGTTGTTATCCCGTCTGATTATCCAATCATTGGAACAAGACCAGGTTGAACCGGATTTATATGTACGGGAACAGGTAACGGATGATGTGAAGTTTCTGGTAGACGAACTCGATAAAGAAAATCAGAAAGGAAATCAACTGGAAGAGCGTATGAAGGAAGACCTGATGTTATCCTTAATGAAATTACGCCTTTTGCGGGTAAATGAGGGAATGCAGCAGATGCATTTTATGCTTCAAGTTTTGATGGAAGAAGGTGAACGCAGCTTAAACCCATATCAGGAAATGATTACCCGTTATACCCAATTACGCCGTCTTTTAGACAAAGCTTTAGGCACGCCGATTCAACTTGATTAAATTTAAATTATGGTATATTTAGACTATGCCCAAAAAGAAAACTGAGAAATCTCAAACAAATAAAAAAAATCAAAATCCTGAAAATCCCCATTTAGAGGAACCGATGGAAGATAAAAAAAACCAGGAAAGCGAATCAATTCCGTCTGCAAAAATCATAAAAAAAGGCGGCCCTGTTTCACGTCGTAAACCCAAAAAACCTCAACAAGACTGGAATGATGCTGAAGAGGAAAATACGGATGACGAAACACCGGACGATCCGATTGAGATTTTAGAGGCTGCTGCTGCCGGAGATATTAATGAAGATCCGGTTCGGCTTTACCTGAAAGAGATTGGACGGATTGATTTATTGGATGCGGATAGTGAATTCCGCTTAGCCGCACGGATCGAAGCAGAGCGGCTGATTGAAGAAATTATTATTAAATCTTCAAGAACGAAGCAGGATGAAGGTTATTATGCTGAAATTTTTGAGTTAATGACTGAAAATTTACATTCTTCCTGGCAGTCGCTTAAAGAAGAGGTAAAAAAGTTAGAGCAGGATGCTAATCCTGATTTGGATTTGATCTTACTGGAAGCCCAAATGTTACGCCGTCAATGGCAGGCAGATGAACCTTCCTACTTACGTTCTTATCTTGATAATGGCATGTGGGGTAAAGACGAAAAATGGGATGTGTTGGTGCGGTATGCTTTCCAGGTTTATTTGTGTTTTTACCTGATGCCGGAATCAACGGTTACGAAATTACTGCCCTATTTGCAGGACAATCAAAAATTACCAGCCCTAAAGTTTTTTGAAGAAGCTTATCCGGGTGAAGATTTATTGGCTCAGGAGCTTGATCTTTTGCATTGGCGTTCAGAAGAAGCCAATCAGAGTTTAATCCGGGCTAATTTGCGCCTGGTGGTCAGTATCGCAAAACGATATCTCGGCCGGGGTATATCTTTCCTTGATCTGATTCAGGAGGGTAACCTTGGTTTGCTGCGGGCTGTAGCAAAGTTTGACCCGACGCGTGGGTTCAAATTCAGCACGTATGCCACCTGGTGGATTCGCCAATCGATTAGCCGTTATATTGCCGAACAAGCCAGAACCATTCGTATTCCTGTTCACCTGTTTGAAGCGATTACCCGCTTGTTACGAGTACAGCGCCAATTGGTGCAGCAGCTCGGTCGTGAACCAACCCATGAAGAACTGGCTCTAGAAGGTGGTTTTATGGCGGAAGCTGATGTGGAAGAAATTAAACGCTGCCGTGAGAATGAAACCGAAATCAATCTGGAATTACAATCTCGTTGGGCTACTGCAACGGCAAAAGTGCAGCGCATTCTCCAATCTGCAGAAGAACCGGTTTCACTGGAACGACCTGTTGGGGATGAAGACAGCAGCCAATTGGGTGATTTTATTGAAGATGACGATGCCCTGGAACCAATGGATGCGGCTGCCCGGGAAATGCTGCGGGAACAAGTGCAAAGCGCTTTGGGTGCGTTATCTGAAAGAGAACGTCAGGTATTGGAACTTCGGTTTGGACTGATTGACGGGAAGGATCACACCCTGGAAGAAGTCAGCCGGTATTTTAATGTGACGCGTGAGCGGATTCGCCAAATTGAAGCCAAAGCATTACGGAAATTACGGCACCCCACCCGCAGCCGTCAATTGAGAGAGTATTTGTCTTAATATACACATTCACGAGTGAGGTTAAATGGCGCTGCGTGTTCTAATTGTCCAAACAGAAATTCAAACCGCCCGCGCCCTATCTCGCCTGGTTAAAGATAAAGAGAACGAAGTCTGGGAAGCCTGGCAGTTGGGTCAGGCTTTGGCTTTAATTAAACAAGTGCGTCCGGATGTAATTTTCCTTGATTTGCATTTTCCGGGTGATGAATGGCAAACCTTTATTAAACAGGTCAGACAGCTTTATCCAGAAGTTCGTTTGATTATGACCAACAAACATCCCGATTTAAAACGGGAAATGTTGGCCAAACAATTGGGTGTAAATATCTTTTTGCGCCAGCCCTTTACCAAACGTTGGGTGATGAAAGCCATTGAACGGCTGGATATTGATGAAAAAGCGGAAGAGGAAATATCTGCAGCGAATGAACCGGGCACCATGCCGCGGGTGCGGATTCCGGTCCGGATAAAAATCACCTTACCTTATTTGATTCTGGCGGTGCTGTTTGCCCTGGCAACGGCTTATATCGTCAGCCAGATGGTATTTGATACGGTTCAAGACCGCTTTTTAAATCAATTATTGGCGACCGGTAAACAAAGTGCAGACTGGATGGTGCAGGAAGAAGATCGTTTATTAATTACCCTGCGTTCCATTGCCAACACGGAAGGTGTTGGAGAGGCATTGGCGGCTGGCGATGCGGAAGGTTTACGGAATTTTGTTTTGCCGATTGCCGTTAACAATGACGAAGAAGCAATCGAATTATTGAATATGGATATGGTCAGCCAGTTATCATTACGTTTGCCGGTTGGCGTTTCTGCGGGGGATTACCAGGTTGATCGAGGTGAGACGTTCTTTAAAGATGAAGGATTTGTGCGCCTGGTTGCTGCCCAAGTAGTGGACGAATTGGGGGACAAATACCCTGGGGTTGTGGTTGCCCCTTGGGGAACCTATTTTTATGTGGCAGGCCCTGTGTTTGATGCCGAAAACAACCAGGTCGGTATGGTTTTGGTGGGTAAGTCTTTAAACCGGTTGGCTGCGGAAATGCAGGCTGACACATTGGGTGCGATCAGTTTTTATGATTTTGACGGCAATGTGCTTCAATCAACGATTTTTCAAGCGAATGACACCACGTATACTGTTGCCCAAGACCGTGTGCTGCAGATTTTGGGTGGGCAGGATAATTCCAGTATTACCCGTGATATTAAAGTTAACAGTGTCGAATATAGTGAATTATTGGGAATTTGGGAAGCTCGCAGCGGGCAGATGGATATTGGTTTGTTAGGAACCAGTTTACCGCAGGCATTTTTAATCCGCACCAGTCAGGTTACCCGCATTCAAGTTTTTGCACTATCCCTGGCTGGTGTTTTGTTGGTGGTGCTGATCGGTATCTGGCTGGCAAATTTAATCACCAGGCCTTTATTAAGGCTGGTTGGGGCATCAACTCAAGTGGCACGCGGCAATCTGGATGTTAAAGTGAATTCTACCGGCAATGACGAAGTGGCTATTTTGGCACATTCCTTTAACTCTATGGTTGCTGGTTTACAAGAGGGTTCCATTTATCGTGATTTATTAGGGCGAACGGTTTCCCCCGAAGTGCGAGAGCAGCTTCGTCAGACCTTCTCTTCCGGCAATTTGCGTCTGGAGGGACAGGAAGCTGTGGCGACCGTCTTGATGGCCGATATTCGCGGCTTTACAACCATGGCGGAAAAGTCTGACCCTTCTACCATTTTTGAATGGTTAAATGAATATTTTGGAGAATTACTGCCGATTATTGTGGAACATGGCGGTGTGGTTAATAAGATGGATGGGGATGCCGTATTGGCATTTTTTGGTATTCTGCCGAAGATGGTCAGCCCCAAAAAGAGTGCTTTGGCTGGCTGTCAGGCTGCGATGGAGATGTATAATGCCGTCGAAGCATTAAATCGCAAACGCAAACGGCGCGGTGATCCGCCTTTCTTAACCGGAATTGGGGTACATACCGGTGTCGTCATGGCGGGGGGATTAGGCACCAGTGACCGGATGCACTATACCGTGATTGGAGATACCGTAAACACCACCCAGCGGATTGAAAATCTGACCCGACAGGTATTTAAAGAAAGCGGCATTCTGGTCAGCCAGGCTACCTATTCAGCTTTGGGTGAAATGGCCGATACTTTTAATCTGGAATCAATTGGCTTACATACTGTGAAAGGTAAAGAAGAGCGAATCATGGTATATCGCTTAACTACAGCAGCCTCTGTACCAAAATTAGATGTTATGTTGTAAAATTGGATTGGTGGAATGAAACGTAAATTTAAATTACCATTTATTCCAACCCTATCCGCCGTCATTTTTTTGGCCGCGGCACTTTTATGGTGGATTAATCCCTCGCGTGTGTTAGCTGGTTTTCAGGTTTTGCCCATTTCGCTGCGTTCTCCCCTTAACGCGGATTACAGCGTTGATCCGCGGTTTGCCAGGATTAAGCCCTTGCAGTTGGGTATTATTGAAGACACTATTCGTGATCGGCAGGCAGCAGCGAATGTGGAACAGATCATTATCGAATTGAGTTCGCCGGTTCCAACCATCACACCACTGCCTGGGTCGAATCCAAATAATCCGCCTGTTTTGCCGACCCTTTTTGTTTCCATGACACCAACCATTCAGTTTACTACAACGGTTATCAGTGCTACCCCAACAATCACCTGGACAATGACACCCACCGCAACAGAAACCCCCACCTTTACGGCGACCAGAACGATTCCGGTTATAACCCAAAGACCAACCAATACGACCATAGTGCGGACAAACACGCCGGTCTCACGAACCAATACACCGGTAACGCGGACCAATACTCCCGTACCGCGAACCGATACACCAGTTCCGCCAACCCGTACCCCGGTCCCGCCAACCCGTACCCCGGTTCCGCCAACCGCTTACCCGGCACCGCCTACGAGAGTCCCCACCTCTGGTCCAACCGCTTATCCCTGATGCAGGGATGACTTCTAGTAAATACAGTATTGTTTGTTCAGAATTATCATCGGATTATGGAACAATTTGGCTTGGGGTAGAGTCTACCTGTACACGAAACGTTGATCATTAAACTTGTCCAATTTTCCGAATTTGACTAACATAAGGTATGGTACAAATAATCAGGGTAGGACAATCTTGACCGATGGAAATATCACCTTAACTCAGAGCTGCTCACCGTTTGGGGAGGTGTTAAATACCAGCAGCGAAAGCACCACAGACTACGGATTAACGGGTCAGATGTTTGATCCAACAACGGGGTTGGTGTACCTCCGGGCTCGGTATTATGGTGTTGGCGATGGAAGGTTCCTAAGCCGGGATGTGTGGGAGGGTGATGATATTGTTCCTTATAACAAAAAATTAATGGATTTATGCCTTTGATAACTCCGTTGTTTTTACGGATCCAACAGGTAATTTTTCATCAAATGGTTATTGTGATCGTTATCCAGAAAGTGAATTATGTAAAACATGGGGACTTTTATGGGTGAGAATCCTGATTACAGAGGACTGAAATGGGTTGAAGAAAATAAAGAATATTTTGGGCCAACACCTCAGACACGAGACATTTATGTTGCAGCAGGTATGGCAATACAAAGTCAATGGATGTCTATCTGGGATCAACACCTGGTTGATACCGTATTAAAAAATACTATTGATGCTTATTTGAGGTGTGTGATAATTACGATTAACGGAAAAAGGCGTGAATGGACTAGGGGCGTAAGTCCAGCACAAATGGATGATAATGAATATAATGAACTCTTTAATCCTATACAAAGAAGACTATATAAGATTTTTGGATATGACCAAATTACACCTCGGATAGCAATTAAAGCAATGGAAAAACGAATTTACGGGCAAATTAATTTTTGCCATAACTGTAAACCTGGTGATAAGTTTATCATTGCTGCAATAGCTCAAAATAGTCAAGAAATTAATTACGAAAAAGATCTTAATCTCTATTTGAACTTTGAAGAAAAAGAATATTCTAATCTTTTTAACTATGCGTGGAGAGAAATTTTTAATTCAAGGAATCCAAAAGTAGGCTTATATGGTATCAGAGAAAAGGGTCATAATAATTACGATACAAGATTTATGTTAGCTTTGTTTACAAATGATATAAGGGAATTGATTAAATCTGGTTGGTTATTACCTTTTGGAATTGAAAGTTCAGATTTAACAATTTTTGAAGAATATTCTATTGGAGAACCCATACGTAATGAAAAATAGAAAGTTGTTAAAAACGATTCTTATAAGCATAATGCTGATTATTTTATTTTCATTATTGTGTTTTTGTTTGCTTGTTTACATTGATTTTTCAACAAGTTCTGAGAGCATTGAAGAAAGAAAAGAGGGAGTACTTTACTTTAATCCCGAAATGGTAATGATCAATATGAATAAAGATAATGAAAACCCGTTTTCAACGAAAAAAATGATAGAAAATGCCCCGGTAGATAGAGTGCTCTTAAATCAAAACGAGTATTTTTATTTACAGAAATCTTTATTTTTTGTGCAATTTGGAGAGGACATACTAGATCAAAATATTAATTACCTTAGTTTTAGAACTACTTGTGAGGACTTTGGAATAGGATACTCTTCGAGTCTCATCACGACTTTCGAAACAAAAAAGGATCCTTTCAAAAAAAGGATAGTACGGCAGGTTTTTATAAACTCCCAAATCGGAGAAATTCAATGGTCAGAAACCAAATATTCAGGTTTTCTTCATCCGTGGAAAGGAAAAAAAATTTCAGATATGAAAATCACGGTAGATCAAGCAATCCAAATTTCAAGAGAAAATAGTATTAATTGTGATAATTTGATGTTAGAAAATAGTCATTTAGTCTATATAACATTTGGTCCTTATACGAGCCATTCAGGTTGGAGTATTAATTTTGGTGATCATTACGAAATAGAAATTGATGTAATTGATGGGAGGATTTATAGCGAGGGAATTCCTGGAAATTAAGAAGAGAATCCCCAAGTTTTTATGATGATCTTGGCTACTTGTCCAACCTCTCCCTTACCCGAACCGATCAGACCATATCGACCTTTACCTACACCTACAGATGTAATGGAAAGGCAATAGGGAATGGATAAACAGAAAAAACAAAGGGCGAGGCCAAAAAAATTGGCAATAGGAACACAGCCAAAGTAAGAAT
>PABH01000055.1 GCA_002702705.1 Anaerolineaceae bacterium | reverse complement strand
TATTTTTGCCTTTGTGGCTTCGTGGAATAACTTCTTTAATGCCTTTATCCTGATCACCTCCCGCAGTAAATATACCCTGCCCATGTTGGTGAAAACCCTGCAGGGAGATGTCTACCGAACTGAATATGGCAGTATTTACCTGGGTCTGGCGATTACGGTGGTTCCCATCATCATCATTTATGCTATTTTTTCGAAATATATTGTCTCCGGTATCGCTATGGGTGCCGTGAAAGAGTAGGTAAGCCGTTTTCTCAAAGAGTAAAGGTTGCCACACTGCTTTCAAGAATGTAATATTTATTTATAGTTAATTAAATAATTTATCTAACAGAGGTTTATGCATGCATTACGGCCATTTTGATGATAAAAACAAAGAATATGTGATTACTACACCAAAAACCCCACTGCCGTGGATTAATTATCTGGGTAGTGATGAATATTTTTCTTTAATTTCAAACACAGCTGGCGGATACACTTTTTATCGAGATGCTCGTTTGCGCCGCATCACCCGTTATCGATATAACAATGTGCCTTACGATCAAGGTGGCCGTTATTTATATCTGCGTAATAATGAGAATGGAGAATTTTGGTCCCCTAGCTGGCAGCCCACCAAAACTGATCTGGATCAATATACTTGTCGGCACGGATTAGGATACTCTGTGATTTCATCCGAGTATAAAGGAATCCATTGTCAAACAACATATTTTGTGCCCCTGCAAGCAAATAATGAAATTTGGCGAACAAAAATCAAAAACACGACCAATCAGACTGTAAATTTGTCTTTGTTTTCTCTGGTTGAATTTTGTTTGTGGGATGCCCTGGATGATAGCACCAATTATCAACGTAATTTTAATATCGGTGAGGTTGAAGTAGATAATAATGTCATTTATCACAAAACTGAATACCGCGAACGACGCAATCATTTTTCGTACTTTGCCTGTTCAGAATCAATGGAAGGTTTTGATACGGATAGAAATGCCTTTTTAGGGGATTACAATGGGTTTGAATCCCCTCAAGTAGTTAAGTCAGGTAAATCCAACCAATCGATTGCTCACGGCTGGGCACCGATTGGATCTCATCACCTTAAATTTGAATTATGTCCCAACGAAGAAAAAGAAATCATCTTTAGTTTGGGTTATTATGAAAATCCAGTAGATCAAAAATTTGATAAGGATTCTCCATTACAAGTTAACAAAACATTTGTAAAAACTGTAATCGAACAATTTCTCGACCCTACCCAATTGGATACCATGCTAGCCGATCTGAAATCATCCTGGGAGAAAATATTAAACCAATATCAGGTCAACTCCCCTGACCAGGATACCAACCGCATGGTAAATATCTGGAATGCTTATCAATGCATGACAACCTTCAATTTATCACGCTCTGCCTCCTATTTTGAGTCTGGCATCGGGCGGGGTATGGGATTCCGCGACTCAAACCAGGATCTGCTCGGGTTTGTTCAAATGGCGCCGGAAAAAGCTCGTGAAAGATTAATTGATCTCGCTTCCACGCAATTACCTAATGGTGGAGCCTACCACCAGTACCAACCACTTACAAAACGAGGAAATGATGCCGTTGGTGGTGATTTTAACGATGACCCGCTGTGGTTAATATTAGCTGTTGCTGCTTACCTGAAAGAAACCGGTGATAAAAGCATTTTACAGGCTCAAATCCCATACGATAATCAACCGGGTACAGAAACCCCAATGTTCGAACATCTGCAGCGAGCTTATAACTACACCCTCGAGCGATTAGGCCCTCACGGTCTGCCGCTTATTGGGCGTGCAGATTGGAATGATTGTCTCAACCTTAATTGCTTTTCTCTCACACCGGGTGAATCATTCCAAACAACTGAAAATAAAGTGGGTGGCGTAGCTGAATCTGTTTTTATTGCCGGATTGTTCATTTTGGCTGGTTCAGAATTGGAAAAAATCGCCTTGCTGAATGGAAACCCTAATTTTGCCCAACAAGTTCGCCAGCACATGAGTGAAATGGAAAAAGCAATTATTGAACATGGTTGGGATGGATCGTGGTTCCGCAGAGCCTATGATTATTTTGGTGAAGTGCTTGGTTCACAAGTCAACAAGGAAGGGAAAATCTTTATCGAACCACAAGGTATCTGTGTTATGGCTGATATAGGATTAGAAAATGGAAATGCCAAAAAGGCAATGGATTCCGTTCATCAATTCCTTAATAGTGATCACGGCGTCGTTCTTTTGCAACCAGCATTTACACAATACGATCCAAAATATGGTGAAATCACTTCTTACCCACCTGGATACAAAGAAAATGCGAGTGTTTTTTGCCATACCAACCCCTGGGTAATGATCGCCGAAACTCGATTGGGTCGGGGAGACCTTGCGATGGACTATTACAAAAAAATCAACCCCAGTGCAAGAGAGAAAATAAGTGATGTACACCGCTGTGAACCGTATGTCTACGCGCAGACCATTGCTGGAAAAGATGCACCCACCCAGGGTGAAGCGAAAAACTCTTGGTTAACCGGGACCGCTGCCTGGAATTACGTTGCTATCACCCAATATATTTTAGGTATTCGTCCGGATTACGATGGACTGGTAATTGACCCCTGCATTCCAGCCGACTGGCCAGAATTTAATGTCACGCGCAAGATTAGAAATTGCGTTTATGAAATTCAAGTCCATAACCCCCAGCAAAAACAAAAGGGTGTAACCCAAATTACCATAGACGGCAAATCACACCCAATAGAAACAAAAATCCCTTACTTTTCAGATGGTCTAGTCCATCAAGTTGAAGTTTGGTTAGGTTAAAAACCGCTTTTTTGCCCCTCCCATGGTGGAGGGGTTTTTTGTTTAAATTCCTCCACACTTGGACCATTTAATCGTTTCAGCAAGAACTGTCCATAAAGGTAACTGCCAATTAATAAAACCACCAAACCGGGAAATCCAGTCAAAATATTTAACCAACCTAATCTTTTTGTATCACCTTGAGAAAAAAGAATCCACTGTGGAAAAATCCGTAAGATAAAATAAACCAGCCAGATCATCGTTATTCTTGCATAGGCGGGCCGCACCGTATCATGCCAATACCAATCCAGCGGCCATTTGCGCGTCAGATGGCTTGAGAGGGCTACAAAAGGTTTTTTTATAATCAAACTAATCAGACATATAACCACGATGATCAAATCAGTTAAAATCGATGGCAAGAAAAATCCTTCTGTTGTACCGGAAACCCACGCCACAACAAAGGAAATCAACAGGCCGCTGCTTCCCATCACCAGATATAACAGAGATTGTTTGTTTACCAAACGGTAGATAAGCAAGATTAAAACGGGTATCCCAGCAAAAAACAGAGCCCATTCCAACGTTGTTTGTCCTTGAAGAATCGTGAAGATCAAAACCGGTAAGATCACTTCGATAATCGAAGTAAAATTACCAAACACGAGTTTTAATTGGCCGATCAATTCACTGAATTTCTGCATATACAATAATCTTAGTGAGATCAAATTAATTTTGCAACTTGAAGGTTAAATAATAATTATCGACTGGGGAAGCTGTAAAGCATCTCTCCTCACCTTATTTCTTTGTTTGCCTAAAAAGAAGTTATCTCAGGGTTACCCAGTAAATATCACGCTGAACTATTTCAGAGATTGTAAAGCGGCTTGTAAATCCGGGTCATTTCCTGAGAGATATTCTTCTACCGTCCAATTAAGAGAGATGTCAGGCATATAGCCAATTCCTTCTACCATGGTTCCATTAGGCCTGTAAAACGCAGCAGTTGAATATCGAACCCAGCCTCCACCCGGTAAATAAAAACGAATTGGATTTCCTGTTGATCCTGAGGTCGTTCGTCCGATTGTAATCGCCCGACCGCTGTCCTTAAGGGCACCTACTAACCATTCCGCACTGCTCATCACATATTCATCAGTTAAAACTACCAATTCTCCTCGATAAGTTTCACCTCGTGGCTGAACTTGATAGGAAGTTGTTTTTCGAAATCCACGGGTATACAATCGCACCGGATACTCTTCATAACCATAAACGAAAGGTTCACTTATAAAACGTCCAGCGATCTGATCGGCAAAAATCGAATTTCCACCGCCATTTCCGCGCAAATCAAGCACCAAGCCCTGCGTATCCATCAAAGCCGCTAAGGCTGTATCAAATTGATTGATCAAGTCCTCCCCTTGCCGATTCCATAATCTGGAAACATGAATCAGCCCAATATTATTTTCCATTTTTTTCCAAGTTACAACTGGAGGTTCTATAGGAAAGTCAGAAGTTGTGTTGCCTTCAACTGGCGGTAGCTTCTTGATCACAATCTCTTGTGGATTTCCGTCTTGATTTAACACAGTAATTGTCAGTGGTTTTTCATCTTGTGGAAGTGATAACAAATTTTCCATTTTACGAATTCGCTGTGCGTGTTCCGTTGCGGCATTATCAACATCCAGATGGATCAAATTAATTGCGTCTTCTACCAGAACCCCTTCCACAGCCAATAATACCAAACCCTGAGATAAACCAGCTGCTTGAGCTGATCTACCAACCATATCCAAAACAGGAATTCCACCCATACTTTTTACTGTGGCAAATACTGGTTGCTCATATTGTGGGGATTGAAGCTGTGAATGAGCATCCTTTAGGTTTGTCATCATTTCCGCAATGACGATATAAAATTCTTCATCTGTTTCAGCGGATATTACCTTGGGCTCAAATTCCTGATAAACACTGTCCCAATTGATATGTTTTTCGTTAAAATAAGGGTAAGCCTGATCAATTGCCTTCCACATTTGATGAAAAGTTTGGATACGATTTTGGGTAAGTTGAGGTTGATTGGTAAATTCATAACGCTGAACCAAACACACGCTGCCAATAAAAAGCAAAACAACTAGTTGAGTACCCAAAAGAAACTTTCGGTATAACTGCCAGCTTTTTTGTTTCCTGTTTTTATACATCAAAAACCAAATCAAAAAATGAACCCCACCGAAAAATATTGCAGCCAAAATCACTGGTAACAAGACATTTACTCCAAAGTACCCGCCAATCAGCAACGCACCTAACGAGAGGCCAAAAATAAAATTTAACACGATCCAAACCCACCACAAAACTTTTTTCATACGATCACCTGATTATTTTTAGATGAAGATATCATAAAATGATAAATCCATTTTAATCCTATCCAAATGGGTAGATAGTTATACCTGAATTACCAGTTTTTATCATTTTTTTATTGGAAAATAACTATTCTTCTTTTTAATTTCATTGACAAATTGAAGTTTCTTGGTAAACTCAAAGACATGAAACAAATAAATTTAAACACAATCCATCATCATCATTCCAACCTCCCCTATTCTGACCGGAGGTCGGTTTCATTTGTGGTGGCTTAAACCCAAAGATTTCGACAAAACACTTAAACCTCCCGGTCGCGGGAGGTTTTTTTATTTCATCCAAAGGACAAAATATGTTATCAGACCAAAAACAAAAAGATTCATTCCGTATCTCCATCCCCTCAAAAGGCAGGCTTTCCGAAGACTGTTTTGATTTTATGGCTGCATCAGGATTAAAGATATATAAACCCAATCCGCGCCAGTATGAAGCCAGCATTCCAGCCTTACCCCAGTTGAATGTCTTGTTACAAAGACCGACAGACATCATTACAAGTGTCCGCGATGGAAGCGTCGATTTTGGCATCACCGGTTATGATGTGGTCGCTGAATATCAGGGAAATGAAGAGGATATTATCATCTTGCATGAAGCCCTGGGATTCGGCGGCTGTTCATTAAAGCTGGCAGTGCCTGAAACTTGGAAAGATGTGAACACGGTAGAAGAATTAAAAGTGTTTAGCCAAAATTTAAACCGACCCCTTCGGATTGGCACCAAATATAAAAACCTGGTTGGTGAATTCTTCACAAAACAAGAAATTCCATTTAGTCTGGTTTCATCAGAAGGCACATTGGAAATTGCGCCGGCGATCGGATACGCCGACATGATTTGTGATGTTGTTTCATCCGGGTTAACCTTGCGGGATAATCGATTAAAACCACTGCAAGACGGAAAGATACTCGAATCACAATCCGTTTTAATCGCAAACTTTAATACCCTAAAACAAAATCCCAACGCTCTTACCACCGCTCGAATTTTAATCGAATATTTTGAAGCCTACCTGGTTGGTAAACAAAAATTAGCTTTATTCGCCAACATGCGAGGTGATTCAGCACAAGCAATTGCGGAGCGAATTTTTAGCAGTACATCCATTCAAGGATTACAGGGACCAACCATCTCCCCTGTGATCGTAAAAGACGATTCCCAAAACTGGTTCGCAGTAAATATCATTGTGATAAAAGACCAGCTTTATCAGGCTGTTTCAGAATTACGAGAAATTGGCGGCAGCGGGGTCATCGTTTTACCAGTTTCTTATGTATTTGACGAAGAACCACCGCGTTACCGGCGTTTATTAGACGCAATCCAAAAAGCGAATCAAACCAGATAATAGGAGGAGTAATTATGTTTTCCATTTATACCGCTGATGAAGCCCAAAAAACAATCTTAAAAAGGGAACCCATTGATGCTTATACAGTCCCACAAAACATTTTGGACGGTATTGAAAAATTTTTTGGAGAACCCCTCAACCCGGATCAAGCTGTCGCACGAATTTTAAAAGAAATTCGTTTAGATGGTGATCAAGCGCTGTTTAAATGGGCAAATACCCTTGATGGCCAGCAATCAAATAACTTTCGAGTGCCGTTAACTGAAATTGATGCGTCCCTTTCTCAGATTACAGCTGAACAAAAACAAGCCCTTGAATTAAGTATTAATAGAGTACGGTCTTTTTATGAACGGCAACCATTAACCTCTTGGATCAGCAATGATCTGGGTGGTTTGCTCGGCCAGATGATCCGCCCCATCAATCGCGTTGGTTTATATATTCCAGCGGGAACCGCCCCCTTACCCTCCAGTGTGATCATGTCAGCTGTTCCAGCCCAGGTAGCAAGGGTCCCCCAGATCGTTCTTGTAGCCCCACCCCAACGTGACACTGGAAAAATATCTCCCCTTATTTTAGCAGCAGCGAAACTCTTGGATCTTACAGAAGTGTACGCTATCGGTGGTGCACAATCAATCGCCGCCCTGGCTTATGGAACAGAAACCATTCCGGCTGTTGATAAGATCTTTGGTCCAGGGAATCTCTTTGTTACCCTTGCGAAAAAACAGGTCTTCGGTACAGTTGGGATTGATAATTTAGCCGGACCAACCGAAACCATGGTGATTGCAGATGAAAACGCGAAACCTTCTTGGGTGGCAGCTGATTTATTGGCGCAAGCCGAACATGATGTATTGGCATCCGCCATTTTATTAACCCCTTCAAGAGCCCTGGCAGAAGCCGTTCAGAATGAGGTGAACCAACAAGCATCTCAGCGATCAAGAAACGAAGTGATTAGGACCTCTCTTTTTAACCGCGGCGGTGCAGTTATCACTGAGGATTTGGACCAGGCAGTGACGATAGCCAATCAATACGGCGCAGAACATCTCTGTTTGGCCGTTCAGGAACCCTGGAATTGGGTAGAAAAAATCACTTGTGCAGGTGGCATTTTTATTGGTGAACATTCATTTGAAGTATTAGGAGATTATGTCGCTGGACCTAGCCATGTAATGCCCACCAGTGGCTCTGCCCGATTTGCCTCACCCATCAATGTTTGGGATTTTATCAAGATCATCAGCCTGATCGGTCTGGATAAAAATACTGTTTCCCAAATTGCACCAAGCGCCGCTGTGCTGGCACACGCAGAAGGGCTGGATGCACACGCTAATGCAGCCGAGATTCGTTTATGAAAACAGCAACTCGTTTCAACAATTTTCCACCATACACCCCGATTGAACCGTTTGAAGTACTTTCTAAACGGTTGGACTTAAAACCGGAAGAGATAATCAAACTGGATGCCAATGAAAATCCTTACGGCCCTGCCCCTGCGGTTAAAAAAGTTCTGGCAGACCTGCCTTATCCACATATTTATCCCGATCCTGAAAGCCGTGAATTACGGTCCGCCCTGGCAGATTTTTGTGGATTGGATATGGAATATCTTCTGGCTGGCGCTGGGGCTGATGAACTGATTGACCTGTTACTGCGTGTTATTTTGGAACCCGGTGAAACGGTGATCAACTGTCCACCTACTTTTGGCATGTACAGCTTCGATACCCGCTTAAATTTTGGAAGGGTAATTGAAGTGGAACGAAAGACCGATTTTTCATTGGATATTCCTGCAATTAAAAAGCAAGTTATCCAAAATCAAGCGAAAATCATTTTTATCACCAGCCCTAATAACCCGGATGGAAGCATACTTTCTGACGAAGATTTTAATGAGCTGATCCAATTACCAACACTGATTGTTTTGGATGAAGCTTATATCGAGTTTACAGGTGATACTGTCGCTGAATGGCAAACAGCCAGTCGTTTACGGAGGGTTGCTGAATTGGATAACTTAATCGTCTTAAGAACATTCAGCAAATGGGCTGGACTGGCAGGATTACGCGTTGGTTATGGCGCTTTTCCCCTTTGGATGATGCCCACCCTGTGGGCTGCCAAACAACCATATAATGTCAATGTTGCTGGTAACGCTGCTGCGTTGGCTTCGCTTGGATCAATCGCTTTTCTTGAAAAAAATATCCAGAATATCCGCCAGGAGAGGGAACGCCTGTTTGAAAAATTAAGTCAGATTCCTTACTTAAATCCTTTTCCATCTTTTTCCAATTTTATCTTATGTGAAGTACTTGGAATAAATGCATTGGACCTCAAAAATGAACTGATGAAATCTGGTATTTTTATTCGTTATTATCAAACCACTCGTTTGGAAAACATGGTCCGGTTCAGTGTGGGCACACCAGACCAAACTGAAATACTGATCCAGGTTTTGGAGAAAATCTTATGAAAATAACCATCATTTGTTACCCCGGTATGTCCTTTACAGATATTTTAACTTTTTTGGAACCACTCGAACTACTTAAAACTCGGCAGCCTGATTTACCATTGGACTGGGAATTTTGCAGTTACTTACCGATACCCAATGGAAAACCGGGGTTTTCATTAACAACTTCAGCGGTAGGTTTACCGCTGCAAGGTTATGATCTGCTGTTCCTGCCAGACCCGAAATTATCAGATGATTTTCCTGGAGAACGAGAATGGCTGGAATGGTTAAAAACAGGGTTTGAAATTCCATCCATTATTGCCCTAAATGCTGGTTCCCAATTTTTACAAAAATCAACCTGCAATGCCACGTTTAAACCAACAACAAAAACAAATCAGTTAGAAAGTTATCGAGCTGCTTTAAACCTCATTGAACAAATCACCGATAACAACACAGCGCAAGCCATTAAATCTGAATTAAAGCTGAATAATCTCATCCTTGACCCTCAATTGCCACGCACAGCGAATATAGAACGTAAAAGTGCGGAAACTCAAATTTCGGTAGGTTTGGTCCTGGATGGCAGCGGAAAAGCAAATATTAAAACCGGGATTCCTTTTTTGGATCACATGGTTAACCAAATCGCAAAACATGGTCTGTTTGATATCACACTGGACGCAAAAGGCGACCTGGAGATTGATCCCCACCACACCATGGAAGACTGCGCCCTGGCGATTGGTGAAGCCTTCCGTTTGGCTGCGGGCGACCGCAAAGGTATTCAACGCATGGCTTCAGCAACCATTCCCATGGACGAAAGCCTGGCAGAAGTTACCCTTGATTTCTCAGGCCGCCCCTATTCGGTCTTGCATACCCAATGGACAGATGAAACCCTGGCTGAAATTCCGACCTCACTGTTTGAACATTTTCTTGAATCTTTTGCTTCAGCCGCCAGGATCAACCTGTTTGTACGTGTCCTGGCTGGAAAAGATAATCATCACATGAGCGAAGCCATTTTTAAAGCCCTGGCGCGCGCGTTAGATTCTGCCTTAATCATTGATGAACGCCGCAAAGATAGCATTCCATCAACCAAAGAAGTATTGTTTTAGAAGGGGTTATTTTATGGAAAATATTTTGATTGTGAATGCTGGAACCGGGAATTTAAAATCGGTAGCGAATACCATTACCAAATTAGGTTTTGACCCTCGAATTTCATCATCGCCGAAAGATGTCCTTAAAGCTGACCGCATCATATTGCCTGGTGTAGGTGCCTTCGGGGAATTTATGGCTGGATTAGAAAATAACAACCTTATCCCTGCTTTAAAAACTTTTTTAAACAGCGGAAAACCACTTTTAGGAATATGCGTGGGCATGCAAGCCTTGTTTGAGTTATCTGAGGAGATGGGTCAATATCCTGGTATAAATCTTTTACCTGGAAAAGTAACCCGCTTTCCGGATTCAATTCAGTTAAAAATTCCCCACACTGGCTGGAACCAGTTGTTTTTTGACCAAAACCAATCACTTTTTTATGGTATCGCTCCCGGTTCGTATGTCTATTTTAACCACACGTATTATTGTTTACCGGACAAAGCCGAAAATATAACCGCGACCACCCAATATGGTTTTGATTTTTGTAGTGCTGTCCAATCCAATAATATTTATGGGGTTCAGTTTCATCCGGAAAAAAGTCAAAAGATTGGCAAACAAATTCTAAACAACTTTTTAACGATGCCCATTTATCAAAAGGAGACCAAATGAATTCCTTTACAATCTACCCTGCTATTGACCTGCGAAATGGGAATGTCGTACGATTGTTATACGGTGATCCTGAATTGCAAACCACTTATGGAGATAACCCATCAAACTTTGCCAGGAACTGGTTAAATCTGGGAGCAAAATGGTTACATCTCATTAATCTGGATGCCGCTTTTGGTGACGATGATGCAGCCAACCTATTCGCAATTCATCAGATTGTTAAAACCTACGGTGACTTGATTCAAATTCAAACCGGTGGTGGTATTCGTTCGATTGAAAAAGTTCGAGCCTTAATTAATCTTGGCGTTAAAAGGGTTATCTTAGGCACTGCTGCGGTACAAAACCCAAAACTGGTAAAACACGCTGTGGAAGAATTTGGTTCTGAAAAAATTGTGATTGGAATTGATGCCAGGGATGGATTGGTAAAAACCCAAGGCTGGGTGGAAACTGAAAACATTTCTCCGCTGGAACTGGCAAACCAACTAAAAACAATTGGAATCCAAACAGTTATTTATACTGATATTGCTAGAGATGGTGCTGGAACGGGTATTAATTTGGAAAGCACAACAGCGTTAGCAGAACAGAGTGGATTAACTGTAATAGCTTCTGGCGGTGTGAATAACCACGATGATGTCACTGCTGTCAAACAAGCCGGATTGCCGGGGGTGGTGATTGGTAAAGCATTATATGAACAAAAAATAAATCCCCAGGTTGTGTTTAACCTTCAGTCAGGAGAAAGCTCATGTTAGCCAAAAGAATTATTCCCTGTTTAGATATTAAAGATGGGCGTGTGGTAAAGGGTGTTAACTTCGTTAACCTGCGCGATGCTGGCGATCCAGTGGAACAAGCTGCTTTATATGATGCCGCTGGTGCGGACGAACTGGTTTTTCTGGATATATCCGCAACGGCGGAAGGACATGAAACCGTAGTAAATGTTGTGGAACAGGTTGCTGCCCAAATTCACATGCCATTAACTGTGGGAGGAGGGATCCGCACCATCCAGGATATGCGCCAATTACTATTAGCCGGTGCAGACAAAATCAGTATCAATTCTGCTGCGGTCGCCAATCCCCAATTATTAAAACAAGGTGCAGCTTTATTTGGCAGTCAATGTATTGTCCTGGCAGCTGATGTACGCAGAAAACCAACGGGGGGTTGGGAAGTTTATGTCAAAGGGGGACGCCAGTCTACAGGAATCGATGGATTGGAGTGGATTGAAGAAGCTGTGTCTTTGGGCGCTGGGGAACTCTTATTAACGAGTATGGATCAAGACGGCACCCTGGCAGGGTATGACCTGGAGCTTTACCAAAAAGTATCTCAACTGGTCAATGTCCCATTGATTGCCTCTGGTGGCGCCGGAAAAATGCAGGATTTTACCGATGTCTTAACCAATGGAGCTGACGCTGCCTTGGCAGCTTCATTATTCCATGATGGCGTTATGGAAATCGCTGATTTGAAAAATTATCTCGTTACTCAAAATTTACCCATTCGGATTGTGCCATGATAAATCTCAAATTTGACCAACAGGGATTGATTCCCGCTGTAGTACAGCATGATCAAACCAAACAAGTCTTGATGGTTGGTTGGATGAATCAGGAAGCATTTAATCTAACCATTAAAACCAAAAAAATACATTTCTGGTCACGCAGCCGTCAAAAACTATGGTTAAAAGGTGAAACCAGCGGAAACTTCCTTAATCTGGTAGAAATTTATGCGGACTGCGATCAGGATACGTTATTATTGTTCGCGTTACCAGACGGTCCTACCTGCCATACTGGTGCTGTGTCATGTTTTTTTGAAAAGATTTACCCTGTGAACTCACCCCTTTGAAAAGTTGATTAACAAACCAATAAGAAACAACCTAATCCTCTTGAAGGTTAAACGAAAAACACTATCGGAAGGAATATCTCCACTAAATACATACCTAACAAACAAAAAGGAAAGTTACTATGGAACAACTCAAACAACTTTACCAAACACTGGAAAACCGAAAAACCGCTGACCCTGGTTCAAGTTATACCGCCCGTTTATTTCAGATGGGTGAAGATGAAATCATCAAAAAAATAGGTGAAGAAGCCATTGAAGTTATACTGGCAGCCAAAAGCCAGGGTGAATTGCGTATAATTGAGGAAACGGCTGATTTAACCTATCATCTTTTGGTGTTATTGGTATCAAAGGGTATTACCCTGGATCAGATTCAAGAAGAACTAAAAAAACGCCAGAAATAAAATGGATATGATAAAATTGCGCCGTTTGAAACTCACTTTTACCCAGGATTCCAAATGGCGCAATTTTTTGAAGTCAACAACCTAAGCTATGCGCACCACGTCCCCGGTGGTGAAGCACAACCCGCTTTATCCAATGTCAGTTTTTCTATTCCAACCGGGCAGTATACAGCCATTGTTGGCTCGAATGGGTCCGGTAAGACCACACTTGCGCGGCATTTAAACGCCTTACATATTCCAGACTCAGGAACCGTTCTGGTTCAAGGATTAAATACAAAAGACAAATCGAATCATCTTTTGATTCATCAACAAGTCGGTATGGTTTTCCAACACCCGCAAGAGCAGATGGTCGCTACCACGATTGAAGAAGATGTAGCCTTTGGTCCGGAAAATTTGGGTTTGCCCACGGTAGAAATTCATGACCGGGTCAAACAAGCGTTAGATATCGTTGGTTTGTGGGATATCCGTGAGCGATCCCCACAGCACTTATCCGCCGGTCAAATGCAGCGCGTCGCTCTTGCTGGCATCCTCGCGATGCGCCCGGACTGTGTCATCTTTGATGAAGCAACCGCCATGTTAGATCCTATTGGCAGGCAAGATATTTATAAAAATATCCAATATTTAAAAAACCAGGGAATTACGGTCATCACCATCACCCACTTTATGAGTGAAGTTGTACATGCGGAAAAAGTGATCGCCTTACATTCAGGGAAGCTCGTTTTTGAAGGTACCCCAGTCGAATTATTCGCCAATTCACAATTATTAAGTGAAATTCATCTCACGACGCCACCCGTTCTTACGATTGCCAACCGGCTAAAACCATGGATTCCTATCTTAAACCACCCTTTAACCGAAGCGGAATTTGAACAACAAATCCAAAATTACAAACCATCACGTTCTTTTCCCCTTCCAATACAAACCAAACAGGCTGCCGAACCAGCATTAATTGAAGCATCCGACCTCTCTTTTACTTACTTGGCAAATACCCCGCTTTCACATCAAGCCTTAAAAGATATCAGTTTTTCAATCCCGGATCACAGTCTGTTTGGGCTGATTGGTTCAACCGGATCGGGGAAATCCACCCTGCTCCAGCATCTGAATGGATTGTATCAGGCTCAATCAGGAACACTGCGGGTTGGGCCATATGAGGTGAACGAAGAACTGGATGTGCAGTTGCTGCGACAATATGTAGGTATCGTTTTCCAAAACCCCAATTACCAATTATTTGAACAATACGTCGGTGATGAAATCGCTTATGGCTTAAAACTGCGCGGTTTGTTTGGGTCGGACCTTCGCCAAAGAGTGCAGATCGCCATGAACAATGTCGGATTGGATTTTGAAACCTTTAAAGACCGCTTAACCTTCACATTAAGTGGTGGTGAACGAAGAAAAGTTGCTTTGGCATCCACCATCGCGCTGGATCCACAGGTCTTGTTACTGGATGAACCAACCGCTGGTTTGGATCCTTATTCCAGAATTGAGGTACGAGGGCAGATTCAAAAACTTTACCAGAGTGGGAAAACAATTGTGCTTTCTTCCCATCAAATGGAAGATATGGCAAAACTTAGTCAAAACATCTTGTTGCTGAATAAAGGCAAAAAAATTACCCAACAATCCACATCCTCTTTATTATCAGATCAACACCTTTTAAACCAATACCAAATGAAACGCCCTATTGCTGCGAAACTCGCCCAAATTTTACGGTCCCTCGGATGGAATTTACCGGAAGGTATTATCACGACGGATCAATTAATCGAACAATTTGCTCTTTCTTCGGGAGTAAATCATGGCTAATTTTGAATACACGCAGAACCTTTCCTTTGGTCAATATCTACCAATCAATTCATGGCTTCACCATCGAGATGCTCGGGCAAAAATTCTAAGTTACCTCATTTTAATTCTGGCATTAACCATTATCAAAAAACCAACTTTGGTTATGCTTGGGTTGGTTTTCATTATCGGATTATATGGACTGGCAAAAATCCCCTTAAAATATGCCTTTCGCGGATTACTCACCCCGTTACCATTTTTGGTGATCATTGCCATTTTACAACTCTTTCGGTTTTCGCCCTCTGAAACAAATCCCTTGTTATTAACCCTCTGGAATTGGCACATCACTTTGCAAGGGCTATTTTCAGCTCTGGTATTAATCATTCGTTTTACGGCACTAATCCTGGTCATCAGCTTGAGTAGTTTCACGATTTCGACCAGCGATATGATTTATGGAATGCAGTCCTTATTAAAGCCGCTCAATTGGCTAGGAATTCCGAGCGAAGATTTGATCATGATCTTCCAAATTACGATCCGTTTTTTACCTATGTTGGGCCAAGCCGTGGAACAAATCGCCAAAGCCCAGGCGGCTCGTGGAGCGCAATGGGGTGTGAAAAAAGCTTCATTAATTCAACGTATCCGCGTCTTTATTCCAGTACTGGTGCCCATGTTTCTAACCAGTTTACAACGAGCAGAAAATATGGCCCTGGCGATGGATGCCCGTGGTTATGGAAGTCATATTAAACGTGGATCATATAAAACATTTCAATTTAAAATACAAGACGGCCTGATGACCCTGGCCGTCTTATCCGTCTCGATACTTTTGATTTTGTTATAAATCAGCGCCCTGTTTTTTTCCGATTTTAAATCCACGCCAGGCTGCTACAACAACCAGTGTGATCACTGCGCTTAATCCGGCTTCCAATAATCCATTTGAAATAATAATGCCGCCAATCAACGCCCAGGGTAAATAACCTAATAATCCAATCACGCCTAAAACCAGAATGGTATTAGTCAAACTGCCTGCAATTCCAGCCACAATCAAGCCAACCACTGGAATTCGTTTTAACAAAAACCACACATAATATGCCACCGGCCCAATCACCAAACGGGGCAAAACAGCCAATATCGGATTGGTAAACCACACATCAGAAGGCGAACTTGGTGCAATCGCAGCTTGTAACATACTGAATAAACCAAAGATCAATCCGATCCCCAAACCAACAATCGGACCTTCCAAGATCGCACCGATAATTACCGGTACGTGCATAATCGTTAACGATATACCCCCAAACCAGGGAATAAATCCCCAATGGGTTAAACCCAATAAAACAGCAATTGCCCCCAAAACCCCCGTTATCACCAACTTTCGTGTTCGCTCCTGAGGCATTTTTATCTCCTTAAGTTAATTTGGATGAAGAACGCTCTAATTTTATCAAACCTTTAAAACAATCAAGGTACAAATCATTCTAAATGGTTATCGTAAGTCTGAGAAAAATTTGTCTAATCATATTTTATAATTACGAAATGGTTTGGTTTTTGATCTGCGTAATCCTGTAAAAATTTTTTATATAACAAAACTTAAAAAATAAGGGGTTTTTAATTCGAGTACATGACATTCAAAAAAGTTTTCTTTCAGTATCTGAAAAGATATTATTCTTCTTAATTCCATTCTTTTTTACTATTCACAATCTGGAAGAGTTTTTTTTGATACACCAATCTTAAACATTCCCGCATTATCAACATCCAATTTTTTCATCAATCTTTAAAACCAAATTACCAGGACGGTTTAATTCCTATTTTTGTCTGCGCAATCCTCTTCCATGGACCATTATTGTTGGAAATTATGGTTATCTCACTTTTTATAAATCAATTAATATTTTGAAACCAGATATATTTTACTCTTTCACATCCAACCCCCGCACCAAGACCGTTCGATTTTGTCTGTGGCGACGGTGTTCGAACAGGTAAATACCCTGCCAGGTACCCAAACTGAGTTTCCCTCCATCGACCGGAATGGAAAGGTTAACCGGGGTAATCATGGATTTTAAATGCGACGGCGAATCATCCGCACCTTCCATAACATGCCGGTACCAACCCTGGTTTTCGGGAGCCAATCTTCGCATGAATTCCTCCATATCAACCCGGGCACTTGGATCATAACTCTCATTAATCACCAGAGATGCACTGGTATGTTGGATGAACAAATGCAGCATTCCTTCTTGAAGACCCCAATCTCGAATCAAGGATGAAATATCTTGGGTTATCGGATACAACCCTGGCCCTTCGGTTCGGATATTGACTGATGTTTTAAACCATTTCATTTTCTTTATCGTCCAATCTTTTACTTCTTTTCAAGCCAATTAAGGGATAATATACCATATCTTGAAAGGCAAGATTTCAAAATTCGTCTATAATTTATTAATGAGGAAAAGCTATGCCAGCGAAAAACATATCTCCTGAAAAAGAACTGCTGAAGAAAGCAATTCAAGCCTACCAACAGGGAGATTACACCGAAGCCAGGAAATGGTCCATTAAAAGCATTCTGCAGCAGCCTTCCACAGATACGGGTTGGGTTATTTTAGCTGCCCTTTCTCCTCCTGAACGGGCAATCCAATTCTTAAATCGAGCATTATCCCTTAACCCAAACAACGATCAGGCGCGGCGCGGTATGAAGTGGGCTTTACAACAAACCCGCCAGGAACCACCGCCGCCACGACCCAAACAACCATCCAGCCAAACCCCATCCCAAAAGGAAACGCAAACTGGGTTTTCCTGGTTAAGTCTACTCCTACGACGCCTTACCAGCACGATATTAATCCTGATCAGCATTGCCTTTGTAACCATCTTTATGCTCCAAGTTTCCGCATTGGGTCGAGATCGTATTCCGTTTATTTTTCCTGACAGCTTTTTGGATATTTGGCAGCAATTTATAAATTATCTTTTCCATCATCCCCAGTCTTACGTTTGGAATAAAGTCAACACCCCATTTCTTGAATTAACCGGGCGTTTGTTTTTAAATAGTGCCGGGCTTCTATTCATTTCTTTGGCATTTGCAGCTTTGGTTGGTGGAGTACTGGGCATTACAGCTGCCCGACTTAAGCGGCGTAACCTGGCCCCGTTGATGATCTTTATATCCATTCTTGGCGTATCCTTACCCAGCTTTTTATTTGCCATGCTCTTATGGATTTTGAATTTCCGTTTATATCGCTGGTTTGGATTAAGCCATGCACCCTTCCCGCCACAGGGCTTTGGATGGGATCTTCACCTGGTGTTGCCTGCGTTGGTTTTGGCTGCTCGCCCCCTAGCACAGGTCATGCAAATTACCTATGTAGCTACGACGGATATTTTAAAAGAAGATTTCATCCGCACCGCAACGTCCAAAGGGGTAAGCCGCCGCTTGATTCTTTCCAAACACGTATACCGAAATATCCTTATTTCAGTATTAACCACCTTAGGCACATCGCTCCGTTTCTCTTTAGCAAGTTTACCAGTCGTCGAAAGCTTTTTTAACTGGCCTGGTTTGGGATTAAGTATTTTAACAGCATTAAATTTAGATATGCCTTTTTTGGTGACGGACCTAATCGTCATGCTGGGTTTGTTCTTCCTATTGATTAATCTTTCTCTCGATTTTATTTATCCTATAATCGATCCTCGTATTCGATCAGCCCGTCAAAATGAAGATGAAAAAGAATCTTTTAATGCCCTTGGCTTTGGCGCGCTGATAGAATCGACAAAATCAATTTTTTACGACCTAAAAGCCTGGTTACAGCTTAAAAGTAAAAAGAACAACAAAAACCAACGTATATTGCAAACAATCAACGTGGAAAAACAAGTTGAAGAACCTGCGAGCCATAATAAAAATAGGATCAGTCTCTTTAAAATAATCTTTTCAAATGTCCCTTTGATTTTTGGCAGTTTATTTGTTCTTGGCTTAATCGGTTTGGTCTTGTTTGGGAATCTGATCCCAGTCAATAATCCCTACGAAACCAATTCCATGTTAATTTTGGATGGGGTTATTCAAACCCCGCCTTTTAAACCTTCCAGTACTTTCCCTTGGGGATCCGATCTCGTTGGTCGAGATATTCAATCTCTGGTGTTATATGGGGCTAGCCAAACACTCACCCTGGCATTAATCGCTACCATTGCCCGAATCGTTTGGGGCACCTTTTTGGGTATCATTAGTGGATGGTGGGCACGCAGCTGGATTGACCGTTTGGTGCAAGCGGTAAGTTCAGTATGGGCAGCTTTCCCAGAAACCATTTTTACTATGCTCATCATTCTTGCGTTGGGCATTCAAAAAGGAAGATCAGTATTTATTATTGCCCTATGTTTTGTGGGTTGGAGTGAAATCACACAATACATCCGATCACAAGTCATCAGCCAAAAACCAAAATTACACATCGAAGCTGCCCGTTCCATTGGCTCACGATCCGGACAAATTTTAACCCGTCACATCTTTCCCCATCTGATACCCTCCATTCTGGTTTTGTTTATTTTACAAATGGGCGGTATCCTCATGCTACTGGCAGAATTGGGCTTTCTGAATATCTTTTTAGGGGGAGGATTTAAAGCAATTGTCGGCGAAGGGGCTGGCATGACCCCGATTGTGTTTTATTTTTCCGATATTCCTGAATGGGGTGCGCTCTTATCGAATATCCGTGATTGGTGGCGCAGTTACCCCTGGTTGGCCTGGTATCCGGGTATTTTCTTCTTTTTCTCTATTTTTGCCTTTAATCTATGGGGTGAGGGTCTGCGCCGTCTGATCCAGGAAACCCGCATCAATCTCAACCGTTTATTTAATCGATATACCGTATCCGCCCTATTGGTAATCGCAGCTGCAGTGTTCTGGATTCTAAGAAGTACCTCTCCGCTGGATACTTACAAAGAACAAGCACTATTGTTTGATACACCACGTGCCGCGCAGCATATCCAGGAATTATCCTCTCCAAAATATGCCGGGCGATACAGCAGTCACGCTGGTGGTCACATGGCTGCTGAGTATATTGCAGCTCAAATGGAAGAAATCGGTTTATTCCCGGCAGCCACAACCACAGACTACATCCAAGAATATAAACAAACTTTTCCCATCCTTACAGGACAGCCAGATCTACTGATGATGTCCCCAGAATATCAGGAAGGTTTTGAAAATCTACAATACCAGGTTGATTATGCAGATTTAGGAAAGGTTCCACCCGGTTTTGGTAGTTTCGTAGGAAATGTGATTGGTGTAGTTTTGGGAGATGGCTCAGAACCGTATCAGCAAAAAAGTTATCTCGAAGTAGATGAAGGTCTGGAAGATAAAATAGTGATCATACAGGAAAAAGATAGTTCCCGTATCTTTTTTAGAGAAATTGGTGGGTTGATCATCATCTCTGAAAATGAAGAGAATCTGTCAAAAAAATACCTGCATCCCGATTTTAACTTCCGCTTTAATCCTTTTTCATCTCGAACCACAAATATTCCCATTCTTTTAGTATCTCCAACAATCGGTGAAAAATTATTAAACACATGCGGAAGTAGTCTGGATCAATTAAAAACCCTTGAAAGGCAGACCCTGGCGGATACATTAAGCTCGACAGCCCAAGGCGCCCGCGTTTTTATGAGTGTGCCCGGAGAGGATGACGAACAAGCAACCCAGCAAACTGTAATGGGTTATATCGCTGGCAGTGGTGCAAGTCAACCAGGAGGTAGTGCTGGTTTTAGTGCCGATCAACAGGTAATTGTTGTATCAGCATATTATGATGGATTAGGTGTTGGCCCAGATGGAAAAGTTTATCCCGGCGCAAATGACAACGCCAGCGGCGTAGCAACGATGCTGGAAATTGCCAGGGCTATTAAAAACGGTCCATACCCTCCCGAAAAAACAATCTTATTTGTTGCATGGGCACCCGGTGAACGGCAAGAAGGTTTCAGTCTATCCCGAGTAACAGAAGCCACTTCAATTTTTAATAACAGCTTATTTGAGGCGGTATTTGAAATTAGCGGTGTTGGAGGGGGTTCTGGTGATGCGTTAATCGTTGATGAAGGAAGTAGTTTCCGTTTGGTCACCCTTTTTAAACAGGCTGCCCAGCGTACCCAAACCAAGATTTCCACTCGTGGTCGAGGGCCGCATGCTGGTTTATCCATAAGGCAAGGGTTTGGTGAAAGAACCGCGCTGACTGCTTATTTAAGTTGGGATGGATCTGACCAATACGCACACACCATCAACGACACCAGTGAGATTATTGATCTTAATAAACTGGAAAAAAGTGGTCAAACCATTCTTTTAGTGACCACATTGATTGGTCGGGAACCCGATTATTAAGTTTTTTTATGGAATAATATTCGGATCATTTGTTTTATTTTTTTGAAGAACATACGCTTTTACTTGTTCTTCCAAAATAGACAATGGCATATTCCCTTGCCCCAATAACCATTCATGATAGTCAATCAAAGAAAACCGGGCACCCAACGATTGTTTTGCATAATCACGTAGTTCCATAAATTTTTCATACCCCATTTTATAAGCTAAGACTTGCGCAGGATTAACAGCGTATCGATTGACAACATACCGAACTTTCACTCTTGGAATACCGGTCTGGTTTTCCAGATAAATGCTGCCTTCTGCGAGGCTCCAGCCTTGCTGGTGAATTCCACTGTCTACAACCAAACTAGCCGATAAAAACAACTCTCGCTGCAGGGTAACCATTACCTCATCAGGGTGATCAAAATAGGCATCCTTTTCCATCATGATTTGGGGAGCATAACAAGACCAACCCTCTAAGTATCCACCAAAACGCAAATATTTCCTAAATAAAGGAATTGAAGTATTACTCTCTAGATAACTTTGTTGATACAACGTACCAGGAATAACTTCTGCATAAAACATGGTTCGTAAATTTGCTTCCGGAATCGATTTCTGAGAATATAGCGGCTGTGCGGAAACATTTAACCACGGGTCAGGTTCATAATGGATGATAGAAAAATTGGTTTGATAATCTTTATATAATGCTTCGAGCTGCATGTTATCCGGTGTAGTCCCAAAATTAGCAAAAAAAGCAGATTGTGAATCAGAATAAATATCATCAAACTGGGCAAAAATTGGATTTTCCTGATCAGATGTGGAAAATTTGATAACACGATCCGTATTAAAAATTTCACTTCCAATCTTTTGTATGGAGGAATCCGGACTTATCAAATTGTTTCTTCGAGCATAATCCATCAAATATGAACGGTCTGATTCGGAATAAATTTCACCGAAAGAATAAATTTGTTCTGCTGTCAGGTCTTGTGATGTGTAATGCCGAATTAAATAATTGTAATAATTTTCGCCTTCGGGGAGTTTCCAGACGCCTGCATCATCATTCGCAATTTCCATCAATTGGGAAAGATAATCTGCTAATTTAATATACGAAGGTATAAAATCAGTTTCAATTAAAGATAGAACTTGTTTTAAGTAATCAACCTTTTCGGTTTCAGAAAGCGTATCAATTTTTGATAGACGTGATTTAAAGGATTGATATAAAATCACATCCTCCGGTATCGATATACCCGGTTTGCTTAACTCCAAATAAGATCGAACCTGATTTATGACATCAACAAGTACCATTCTAGGTGGAATAACCCCCATATTTTCCCGAATTTTTAAACCAACCAGCAAGTCATCAACCTGTAAGTCAATTTGTTCTAAACGAGATAAATAATCTTCTACATCCTCTCTGTTTTCTAAAGGATGATATACAACCAATAAATTCACAAATTGCTGTTCAAAACTAGTATAGGGATAACTATGAAGTGGATAGGTTAATAATTGATACTGCTGCCCTTCGATTTTATCTTTCCAAAACCAGGAATAAATATCATAATTCAACATCTGATCAAGGGTCATTTCATCACGATTATAGGTCTTTAATATTTCATATATCTCACGTTCTAGTTCTTGGGTATCCGCGATATATTCTTGACTGATGTTGGTCAACTGATTGTTTCGTAATCCCAATTTTTCGGACAAACCATATTTCGTCATTGTTTCGGGATCACGAGAAATCCAATACAAAAAAGAACGATCAAAAAATTCCTCTAATGATAAACCTTGAAGATCTGCCACCATTTCATCAACACGGGTTGTAGTTCGAACCACACCATAATGTTTTTCAGCGGAGGAAATCGGCGTTGATTCTGGTAATACTGCGGTAGCTGTACTTGTTGCTGTTTTAGTAAATAAAACAACCTCCGTTTCGTTAACTGGCGGTTGAGGACTGGAATCCAAACAGCTTGTTAAAAAGATCAAAACAAATAAAAATATCGACAAAAACCGCTTTGCCATACTTTTCCTTTCAGAAAGTCAGAGTGCTCTTATGATGGGACAAAATAATAATTAAAATAATCCCAATGTTAGTTTACAGGATAATTCATTTGATATAAATTGGTCACTCAGATTATTTATATCAGAAAATCACAATTTTTTTATTCAATCCATAAATTAATTTTTTTCTCCACTATAATTAATTATTCCTAATAGACCAAAAAATATTAAACATCAAGTTCTTATATCCCCTACTTTTTATTAAGGAGTATCATGAAAAGAGCAGTCCGCTGGTTTGATTACATCACAATTAATATCTATTGGTTTGCGTTAACTACCCGTTCTCAAGTTTTATCTCCATTAATCGTACCCTTATTGGTACAGCGCTTTGTCGGTGAAGCGGCTAAAGGCGCTTATGTAGGAAATATACGGCTGTGGGCGTTGATGGTCGCAGTTTTATTTCAGGCATTGATGGGCATGTTATCTGACCGGTCTACTTCAAAATTTGGAAGAAGACGTCCTTTTATTCTTGCAGGCACCATTGGGGAAGTGATTATTATTTCGCTCATTGGTTTTACGGCAGGTTTGGATGGTATGACTGGTTACTGGTTTCTTTTCCTTTTATACTCCCTTTCCATGATCGCATCCAACACAGCCCATGCCGCAACACAAGGCTTAATTCCTGATTTGGTTCCTGAGGAAAAACGAGGTCAATTTTCCGGTGTAAAGGCATTACTCGAACTTCCCGTACCATTAATTTTCGTTTCCTTTGTGATCGGAAAAATGGTTTCTGCTGGTAATTTATGGGCCGCCATCTTCAGTCTACTGGCCATATTAATAACTGCGGCTGCGATTTCAATGTTCATTCCGGAGACCGCCCTGGAAGAAAAACCGGAAAAGATGGATTGGAATCCGATCCTTCGTTTGGTTGCAATGACGGCTGTCTTTACTGGTGTCATTTTGATCATGGGAGCCCTTGTTAATCGGGTGATGTATGCTGTAATCGCATCGCTGGGTGACAAAAGCACGATTTGGGTTATGTTAATTGGATTGTTAGGAATGACTACAGCGATTGGAATCGGAGTGTGGAGTAGTATTCGCATCAGCATTGGGAAAAGGTTTACAGAACAACGTCCTTTTACCTGGTGGGTTGTTAATCGTCTTGCCTTTTTATCCGGATCGACAAACCTGGCCGGATTTATGGTTTTCTTTTTACAAGAACGGTTCCCTTCCATGCAGGGAGAAAAAGCAGCTGGTCCTGCGGCAACCATAACCATGTTTGTAGGCGTTTTTATTTTAATTTCAGCCTTACCCAGCGGATGGCTAAGTGACCGGTTTGGAAAAAAGACCATCATTCTTACCAGCGCGTTATTAGCGGCTGGAGGCACAGCAGTTGTCATCTTATCACCAACACTTTTCACCATGTATATTGGTGGTTCTTTAATTGGTGCCGGGATCGGCTTCTTTTATTCTGCCAACTGGGCATTGGGCACTGAGCTTGTGCCTGCTAAAGAAGCTGGACGTTTTCTCGGAATTTCCAACCTGGCAGGTGCCGGAGCAGGGGCTGTAGGTGCTTACATTGGCGGCCCAATAGCGGATCAAATAGGTTATACACCGCTTATGATCATTTACGGCATTTTGTTTATTTTGTCTTTGTTTGCGCTTTATAAAATTAAAACCAAACCGAATTAAAAAGATTTTTTTTGTTATTTTCGGAAATCAACCGTAAACAATCTATCGTTTTGTTTGTTTCTTAATGCTCCTAAATTTGAATTTCAGTTTTGGCTCAAAAAAAATGGGTGTATACTTGGTGCGGAGTAAGTAAAAAAGATTCCCACAATTTGGAGTAAGCACTCAGAATATGAATAAAATGTTTCAAAATATACAAAAAAACTTGAAATCGAACTATGAAAAACTTGTTATTGATTTAAAAAGTCGCTCATTTCCCGAATCTGCACTCATCATTGGTACATCTTTAATTGTTGGTATCGGTGCCGGATTAGGTGCTGTGGTTTTTAAAACCTTAGTCGATAGCGCACAGAAATTCACCTTTGAAGATGTGGGATCTTGGTTAAATATGATTGCTCCCTGGCACCTTGTAATCATTCCTATGATCGGTGGTTTGATTACTGGTCCAATTATTTATCGTTTTGCAAGAGAGGCAAAAGGACATGGTGTACCGGAAGTAATGGAAGCTGTCGCCTTGCGCGGCGGAAAAATTCGGCCTCAGGTCGGTTTAGTTAAAGCTGTTGCTTCAGCCATTTGTATCGGTACCGGCGGATCTGTAGGAAGTGAAGGTCCGATTGCCCAAATTGGTTCCGCGCTCGGTTCAAGTATTGGGCAGGTGTTTAAACTATCAGAAGAACGCACCAAAACCCTGGTGGCATGTGGTGCTGCAGGTGGTATAGCAGCCATCTTTAATGCACCAATTGCAGGTGCCATTTTCGCCATGGAAGTTATCCTGAACAGGATTAATACCGTTTATTTTGGTGCAGTGGTTATTTCAGCTGTTGCAGCAGATGCAGTAGCACATATGTTTATCGGAAATAACCGAGCCTTTTTAATCCCCCAATATAAAATGGAAAGTCCATGGGAATTACTTTTATATGCTTTATTGGCAATTATTGCCGCCTTTACATCGGTTGGTTTTAGCCGAATTTTATATTGGTCCGAAGACTTGTTTGAAAAAATCAATATGTCGGAATGGCTCAAGCCAGCCTTAGGTGGATTATTGCTCGGTCTATTGGGTTTGGTGAGTTATAAAACAACGATGGGCATACCACGTGTTTTTGGAGTGGGCTATGAAACGATAACCCCCGCTTTATTTGGTGAAATGGCTGCCCACGTTACCTTATTGTTATTTTTATTAAAATTATTAGCCACGCTGTTTACCCTCGGCTCTGGAAATTCTGGTGGTATCTTCGCTCCATCCCTATTCATGGGCAGTATGTTAGGCGCAAGTTTTGGAAAATGGACAAGCGCCGTATTTCCCAATATTGCGGCAGGCTCAGGTGCCTATGCGCTGGTAGGGATGGCTGCATTTTTCAGTGGTGCAACTCATGCTCCAATGACAGCAATTTTGATTCTTTTTGAAATGACCAACAACTATCAATTAATATTGCCACTGATGTTAACAACTGTCCTAAGTACATTCATATCTCGTATCCTTAGCAAAGACTCAATTTACACATTAAAACTTACCCGCAGGGGAATCCAATTATCAGATACAGTAGATATCGACGTCATGCAAGGTGTGAATGTGGAAGAAGTAATGACCAGAGATTTTGATTTTGTTACCTTGGATATGTCACTTAAAGACTTGGATGATTTGTTCGTAAAAAATCACAAACATGGTTATCCGGTTGTTAGCGCTGAACAAAATTTGGTTGGTGTTGTTACGGTAACTGATTTGGATCAGGCCAGACAAACCGGAGCTTTAAAAGGAAAAATCGTCGCGGATATTGCTACCACCCAAGGATTAATGGTCACATATCCTGATGAACCAATGTGGAAAGCACTATATCGGATGGGCGCTCATAATATTGGTCGGCTGCCAGTGTTGGAAAAAGAAGGTTCACGTAAAATCATTGGCGTTGTTCGCCGCCACGATATTATTAAAGCTTATGATCACGCTATCACCAAAAAAGCACGGATGCAGCACCGCGTAGAAACGTTGAAATTAGGCAAACTGGATGATGCCGGATTTATCAATCTTAATATTCCTGCCAATTCACGTGTTATTGGGAAAAGGGTCAGTGAAATTAAATTACCGGGACATTGCGTCATCGTTTCCTTACGGCGTGGTCGTAGATTACAAGTGGTTGATGGATACACAATTTTGAAAAAAGGAGATCGTTTAACCATTTTTGCGGAAGAAGCCTGTGTGGAAAATGTTGAAAAAAGCTTGGTAGAACCTTCCGATTTGCAGCAATATACAGGCCAACCCAATGCCCGTCACCAAATTATCACCATTCCTGCAGGTGCTGTTTCAGTTGGAAAAATGATAAAGGATTTAAATTTTCCATATGATTCCATTTTGGTTAGCATCCATCGTGGTAATGATATCATCATCCCACATGGTGATACCATTTTACAAACCGAAGATGAAGTTGAAATTTTCGGTATGGAAGATGATCTCATAACGGCAGAAAAAATCATTACGGGATGAACAGAAATTCTTTAAAATTGATACGTTCAATTAAAATAAAAAACCTATGTTCACGAAAATGAAATGAAAAAAAGTCTCATTTCTATCCTGATTCTCATCTTAGCATTCGGGCAATTTGTGGCTGGCTGCCAATCAGACTCTAAAGCAACTCAACAGCCTATTAAAAACACAATAACTGCAACCCAAACCGATATTCCAACTGCTACACCCACAACGACTCCTACCCCAACACCAAGCTTACCCCCAACCATTCAGCCTACATCAACACCCATTGGTCCCGTCGGCTGTCTAAGACCACCAGACAATTACGATCTGGTTGAAATTAATGGCTACACCATAAACCAGCGAACCTATCAAATGTTGCTGCACGCTCAGGAGTTGTATGGAGGTGAACTCCAATTAACCGCGTATCACCTTACGCAAGGTAGTTACACCAATCTGGTTTCAGCAAGCTTTGGTACCCACAACGGAGGAGGAGCTGTTGATCTTTCTGTGATCCAATACGGCACATATAAGGTTTTATATGATGACATTGAACCTCTTATCCTAGCTCTTCGTACTGCTGGTTTTGCTGCCTGGTTGCGTGATTTTGATGAGCTTTATCCTGGCTCTCCCATTCATATCCACGCCATCGCCATTGGTGACCGCGATCTCTCCCCTGCTGCGGAATCCCAATTAACCGGAGAGGAAGGTTATTTCCGCGGATTCAATGGGCTGCCCATAAACGATGGCAGAGATCCAATCCCAGATGAATTTGGTGGTCCGATCATTTGCCAATGGATGATTGATTTGGGTTATGGTGATTTAAGGCAACCGTAGATAAACGATTATTGAATCAAAAAGAAATCCATCGGATCTAAAAGTTCATACCATCCACTCACCCGCCAGCGACAGTAATTTTCCATCGCTTGAAGTGATGCACCGCTATCATAATGAGACATATCATCAAAAACTGCACCACTTGGACCCAAGCGCATCTCTACATGAACATGCGGTGCCAGGGCATTTCCGGACATACCAATTTTGCCAATCTCCTGACCACATTCAATTGTTTCGCCAACCTGATAGGAACTTACTTCTTCAAAATGGGCATATAAAATATAAAAAGATACCTGATTTATATCCCCGCCCGGATTTTCCCAATCACCGGGGCAGGTCAAATTAGTATGAAAGATTTCTCTATCTACAGGTTGATTTACTGCAATTTTATTCAACCAGGATTGTGGTAAATTTTCCAAAGTCGTTTCAATTAATACCGCATTCCCATAGGGAAAACGATCGTTAATGACCATAGCCACTTTTCCGGGTAAAATCGCATGAACCGCTTTTCCACTGAGCGCAATGCGGTTAACCGGATCCAAATCACTAAAATCCACACCTTGGTGCGGATTATCTGAACCAGGTTCAGGGCGGTAAAATGGATTAGTTAAACGCTGCATCAGCGCTTCCAATCCTTCACCCGCAAATAATCCACAAACTTGGGATTGAATAACCTCTTCTGTAACCGTAGGTTCTGGTTCTGCCGTAGCTGTTGATGTTGAAACTGTCTCAGTCTGCTCTACGATCGGACTGGCAACAATTGTCGGTATTTCAATCAACTCAGTTTCTACTGGATTTGTTTCTTTCAAGGTTGAATTCCCTGTGCAGGAAACCAATAATAATATCAAAAAAACAAAAACGATCCGCTTTTCCATCTTTGAATTTTAATCGGTGAAACCATTTTCGTACATAACCAGTATTGAACAATCTATATCCCATATATCAACAAATTGATATGATTTTAATAAATTGTTTATATTCAATAGGTATACTTCGATTAAACATAAAATATTAGGAAACAATTATGAACACAAAACGAATTGTCATCTTATTAGCCCTTCTCATCATAGGCGCGGGTTGCGCTTTTTTTGGTGCGGTCACTGGCACTATACTCACCATGAATTTTGTCAATAATCAACAGCCATCTTCCGAATTATCCACCTTGCCGCAGGCCGCCACATCAGAACCGAATCAGCTGTTTGTAGATAATTCAAATATTGAAACGACGATCACAAGAGTTGTTAATCAGGTTGAACCCGCCGTGGTAACTGTGGTCGGAACGGTCAGCGGCAGAGTATCCTTTTTTGGCGTCTCACCGGACCAGGAAGTGAGCGGGAGTGGAGTCATTATTTCCGAGAGCGGATATATACTCACCAATAACCACGTGGTTGAAGGAACCGATGATTTAAACGTTATTTTTAATGACGGCAGCAATCGTTCAGCGGATTTAATCAGCCGGGATATCTTTTCTGATTTGGCAGTCTTAAAAATCGATGGACCAATTCCAGCTGTTGCAAAATTTGGCAATTCTGATAATTTAAAACCGGGAGAATCCGTTATTGCAATCGGATCACCTTTGGGAACATTTCGCAATTCAGTCACGGTCGGTGTGATCAGTGCAACCGGACGTTCGATTGATTCAGGTAAAGGGTATTCTATGGATGATCTTATTCAAACCGATGCTGCCATTAACCAAGGTAACTCTGGCGGTCCATTAGTCAACCTGGCTGGAGAAGTAATCGGGATCAATACACTCGTTATCCGTGGATCAGGTTCTGCTACCAATGCGGAAGCCCTTGGTTTTTCCGTACCATCCAACACTGCCCAAAAGATCAGCCAAGAAATTATAAACAACGGGTATTTTGCCCGCCCCTATTTTGGCGCAGCCTATCAAAGTATCACACCCAGAATGGCTTCATTTTACGATCTACCCGTTAATTGGGGGATTTATATTACCGATGTTGGCAGTAACACACCCGCAAAACAGGCTGGATTACGTCAAGGCGACATAATTACAAAAATCGGTGATTTTCCGATTGATGAAACGCATTCTTTTGTAAACGCCTTATTTAACTATGAAGCCAATCAAACCATCCAATTGGAACTCATCCGAAATAATCAAACCATTACAACGGAAATCACTTTGGGAGAAGTTACATACCAATAAAAAAACGCCGCTTTTACGCGGCGTTTTTTAGGTGCTCATTCAGATTGGGCCATCAACATATCCAGTAAAGCCCTGGCTGACTCAATCGGTCCATCCTGTTCTTTTCCAAATATACCCAATTGGGTACGCATTTCGCCGACAAATAATCCTTTTTCATAAAAGGCATCAAAATATTTTTTCGCAATGATTTCATGTAAATCACGGTACTGCGGGGGACCAAAGATATTCGCAAAGTAAGAATGCACCAATCCAGTCTTGCTGGTGGTTCCCTTACTCATCACCGCACCGGATCTAAAAATATCCAATGCCTGATCTGAACTTTTTATTCGATTAAGTACCGGATGATCTTCATCAACCGTATCATAATTATTGGCGTATAAAACGATATCAATTTCATAACCTTGGATAAGCTCTTGGAATTTTGTAATCGGTATAACCACTCGGGCATTTACCTGATCCGCATTCATAATAATGGTACGGTCAATCTGACCAAGGGCGTAACCTTCCTGCAAATCATCAAGGCGAACAAATGCGCCAATCTCGGTGCCAAAACCGACAATCCTTCCATCAGGGAGAATTTCAATAGATCCCATATCATCTGCAATGATAATCAGGTCCTCAACTTTTTCTTCAATGATGCCGCGTAATGCTTCCAGAGTCTCGGATTTTCCAGCGCCGCTGTCACCCATCACTAGCACGGTTGTGGCTGGTTTTCCTCGTAAAACGATATGGAACATAGCCCCATGGAAGGGTAAACGTCCCATTTTCATCATTTTAATATTATGCAGGGTTAAGACCATCTTTTTCAAATAGCCAAAATAACCATACTCTTTACGGAAAGGAACCGTTGCAACCAAAATATCATTTTCTTCATCATCATAAAAAATGGTTTCATTAATATTTGGGTCTTTATCACCATTTGCAGGTACGCCAAACATGTAAACCGCATCCGGTTTTCTTTTGAGATCTTCATCATCTGCTAACTCAAACAAGTTACTTAACGAAAAACCCAGTTCAAAATACTGCATTGAAAAATAAATCATAATGACCAACGGGCCAACCTTCGCCGGGTAACACAACCATTCCCGAGGTTTTATCTCTACCCCTTCCAGAGGATTATAATCTACTCGTTCGAACACACCACTCCGTTTATTCATACTGGAATTAAAAATCATAGGTGGATAAATTAATACCTGGCGGGTCACCAATATCTCATTCAATTTTTCAAAGGTTTCCGTTGGGTACGGAATTTTATGAGACAGCGCAATAGCAGCCACTTCAGCACCTGCGCTTACCTGACGATAAACCCGAGGATGTTTTCCAGTCAGATTCTCAAGTACATCACGTTGGGCACTGCGAACCACATGGGTCAACTTCTCAACCGTTTCATTAAATGTGCGGTACGGACGACGATCAAGACGGTCATGAATTGAGTCACAAACAACCAAGCGGTGTAAACTACGCCAGTAATCATAAAATTTTTCAATAAAATCACGGAATAAATTTATATCTTCAAAAAAAGTTTCACTATCTTTTACCAGCTGCTTAACTTGATCGGCTGGAAGTTTGGATAAAAGGATTAGTGTTTCCTGCATGGTTTTTAATTCTTGGGGAGTAACTTTCTCTTCATTTGTAAATACCCTTAATAATCTGGATTGCTCTCTGAAAAGAAAACGAACATATCGATTTAAAAGGTCCATAAACATCGTGCTGGATAACAATTCTTCAACATTATCGCAAATCCGATTCCGAATTCGAATAACAACTTTTTTTTCATAAATTTGATAGGAACCGTTTTCCATTATTTTTGCTCCACTAAAAACTAACTTTCGCATGTTACCACCATCGATTCTAACATTTCTGTTGTTAAGGATTTTGGACGTTCAATCGGTTTATTTAGCGCTCTTGCCCAAACGGCATGGGCTGTTAAACCCATGATTCTACTGACACCAAACAAAACGGTATAAAAATCAAATTCTTTAACGCCAAAGTGATACTGCAATGCACCATTAATCGCATCAACATTTGGCCAGGGATTGGACACTTTTCCCTGTTCTTTTAATATTGGCGGCAGGGTATTATAAATCAACTCGACTAATTGAATTAGTTCATCCTCAGGAAAATTCTTACGTGCAAATTCCATTTGTGCTGTAAACCGTGGATCTGTTGTCCTTAAAACACCGTGACCATAACCTGGAATTAAACCACCATTATTCAGAGTTTCCCATAAATAAGCTCTTAAGTCTTCTTGTTCAGGTAATCCGCCAAAATGATCACGCACAGTGAGCAGCCATTTGAGACATTCCTGATTCGCTAACCCATGCAGAGGACCAGCTAACCCATTAATGCCAGCAGCTGAAGATAAGTAAACGTCTGACAAAGCAGAACTTACCAAATGGGCAGTATGTGCACTGACATTACCACCTTCATGGTCTGAATGTAAAAAGAAAAATAAGCGACATAAATCATGGTAAGCCGGATCACCGGTTCGATCAATCATATGGGCAAAATTAGCGCTCCAATCCAATGTCGGTGAAGCTGGTAACGTGATCCCATCCTGATATTTGAGATTATAAATAAATGCTGCTAATCCGGGTAACTTAGCTGTTAAATTCAAGGCATCTTCCAAATAATAACGCCAGTAATCACTCTTTATCAAACCGCTTTCATACGCTTTAGCAAAAACGGATTCACGCTGTAAAGCGGTTATTCCGATAGAAAATAAGGTCATGGGATGGGTTTCTTTGGGTAATCGCCGCAGCACATTAAATACATAGGTGGGAATTAAACATCGTTTTTTCCATTCATTTTCCACCCAGTCTGCTTCTGCCTGAGTAGGTAATTCATCACACAACAATAAATAATACAATCCCCCTGCCAAAGGCATATCTGAATTGGGTGCTTTTGGTAAGAGTTTTAATAATTCTGACACGGTATAACCACGTAATCGTAATCCCTCATAAGGATCAACATGTGAAATATCGCTAACCTGGATTTGAACACCCCGAATACCACTATAAATTTGTGAAATAGTAACATCACAAACCTTAAAGTCACCACAACTGCCTCGTAAACGGTTCACCCGTTCCCGCCATCCTGGCAATTGAGCTTCAATTCGATCAGAAACTAACATGTTTACTTCCTCCTTTAGCGATTGGATCAATGCACTTTCTAAATAAAACACCTCGTAGGGATAACAAAAAGAACGAAAGATTCAGGTACCTCACCTGTACCCAAAAGGGTTAAAAATCAACCCGATGACTTTATGAAACTAATGCTTTTGCTGGAAATAAATATTGCCGACGTAACCCAGTTCAAAAGATATTTTTTCAGCCCCCCGCAGGATGGCCTCCTTATACGTTTGAATGGACGTTGGAGAAAATCGAGAAGACGGACCGGAAACGGTAAGCGCGGCAATCACATCGTTTTTGTGATCAAAAATGGGAGCTGCAATACCGGCGGCATCGGCCACCCACTCCCCGTCACTAAATGCAAAACCTTGCTGCCGAATTTTTCTTAATTCCTGGCGTAATTGATCGGGATTCGTAATGGTGCTGTCGGTAAACGGTGTAAAATTTGTCGCTTTAATAATTTCTTCCTGGCGGTGAAAGGGTAAAAAAGCCAATAACACCTTTCCGGCAGAACCTGCATACAATGGTAACCTTCTGCCAATCCGGGCAACAATCCGCACATTCTGAGCACTTTCCATGCGCTCAATACATAACCGTTCTGATCCATCTAAAATATACAAACTTACAGTTTCCTGAGTCTTTACCAATAATTCATTGATGATTGGAAGGGCCACATTCCGTATATCCAGATTGGTGGAGTATATTTCAGCCCACCGTAATGGTTTTGGACCAATGGAATAGGTTTTAGAAACTTCGTTTTGATTAAGAATGCCTTCATCTTTTAAAGCTGCCATTAATCGACCACAAACACTGGTGGATAAACCGGTTAACCGAGCGATCTCCCGAACACCCAATTCATATCGATCCAATGTATAACAGTCTAATATTTGAATGGCACGATTTAGCGTTTGCATTTTTCCTCTTGAAATTGTCCCTTTTAGCGGGACGCTGTCCCACAGAACAATATAATCATTATAGGGATACAAGCTGTTCCTGTCAAGCTGTTTTTATGTTAAATTATGTTAATAAAATGATGTAATGAGGTGTCCATGCAAAAAATAAAATGTGAAAATAATCAATTATTCGTTCCGGATCAACCCACGATCCCGTTTATTCCTGGTGATGGAATTGGCCCGGAAGTTTGGGAGGCAACTCAAGCCATTGTGGATGCAGCTGTTCAAAAAGCCTATCATGGTCAGAAAGCAATTACATGGATGGAAATTGCTGCTGGTGAAAAATCCGCTCAAAATTCAGGTGAATGGTTGCCTCAAGCAACCTTAGATACAATTCGTGAATACATCGTAGCAATCAAAGGCCCTTTAACCACGCCGGTTGGTGGTGGTATTCGGTCCTTAAATGTCACACTCCGAAAAACTTTGGATTTATTTGTTTGTTTGCGTCCCATTCGTTGGTTTGAAGGAGTTGCTGCTCCGGTGCGTGAACCTCAATTAATCGATCTCATCATCTTCCGGGAAAATACAGAAGATTTATATGCTGGTATTGAATATGCGGCAGGGACACCGGAAAACCAAATCATGTTAGACTTTTTTAAGGAAAAATTCCCAAAGGATTTTGCAAAAATTCGTTTTCCGGAAAATGTTGGTTTAGGAGTAAAACCTATCTCCAAACAAGGCAGTGAACGTTTGGTACGTGCAGCAATTAATTACGCCATTAAAAATCATCGGAAAACAGTTACCCTGGTTCATAAGGGGAATATTATGAAATTTACGGAGGGGGCGTTTCGAAACTGGGGTTATGATCTCGCCGAATCGGAGTTTTCATCAATGGTTTTTACCAAACGCCAATGGGAAACCATTAAAAAAGAAGAGGGTGAAGCAGTTGCCGATGAATATAAAAAAGAAGCGTTACGAAATAATAAAATATGGATCAATGATGTCATCACCGATGCCGCCTTCCAACAGGTGCTTTTATACCCGGCAGATTTTGATGTAATTGCTAGTACAAACCTGAATGGAGATTATCTTTCTGACGCAATTGCAGCTCAAGTAGGTGGCATTGGCATAGCGCCAGGGGCAAATATAAACATGGATACCCAGGTTGCCATTTTTGAGGCGACTCACGGCACAGCCCCAGCAATTGCCGGAAAAGACATCGCTAATCCTTCATCATTACTTCTCTCAGCAGAAATGATGCTGATTTATATCGGCTGGACAGAAGCTGCCGAAATGATATTATCCGCGTTGAAAAAAACTATTAAACAAAAATTCCTTACCGCTGATCTCGCTTTATATGTGCCCAATGCGGAATTAATGGGTACCAAAGCATTTACTGAAAAAATTATAAAAAACATGGACTAATGGAGGTTTTTATGAAAGGCCTTAAAACTACACTAAACACTTTTGAAACCCGTGAGGGAAAATTCACATATTATGCGCTCGATCAGTTGCCCCACACGAATAAATCATATTATGAACGCCTCCCCTTTTCAATCTGCGTTTTATTAGAAGGTGTTCTTCGCAATATGGATGGTGAAAATTTCACGATTGAACATGCCAATTATTTGGCTAATTGGAAACCAGTTGAAGCAGAAAGAAAATCGATTCCATTTTTTCCTGGCCGAACAGTGCTGCAAGATTTTACTGGTGTCCCTGTAATGAATGATCTGGCAGCCATGCGAGATGCGATCATAAAATTGGGCGGCGATCCATTGTCTATTAATCCGGTTATTCCGGTGGATCTTGTGATCGACCATTCAGTACAGGTCGATTATGCAGGCCAAAGCGATGCCTTAGAAAAAAACGCCCAAATTGAATTTGAGCGCAATCGTGAACGGTATGAGTTTTTACGTTGGAGTGAAAAAGCATTTAAGAATTTTCGAATAGTTCCCCCAGCAACAGGGATTGTCCACCAGGTAAATTTAGAATATTTATCACAAGTTGTACTGACAAAAAAGGAAGGTGATCAGACCATTGCTTATCCTGACACATTAATTGGCACCGATTCCCACACCACGATGATTAATGGATTGGGGATTGTTGGTTGGGGTGTTGGTGGGATTGAAGCAGTAGCTGCCATGATGGGGCAGCCTTTAGAAATCTTGGCACCGGATGTTATTGGTATTGAGTTATCCGGTAGTTTACCAGAAGGTACCACCCCTACTGACCTGACCTTAACCATTATTCAGATGCTGCGTCAAAAAGGTGTTGTTGGAAAATTTGTGGAATTTTTCGGACCAGCTCTGGAATCACTCACACTTGCAGATCGCGCCATGATTGCCAATATGACCCCGGAAAGCGGTGCAACCATGATCTTCTTCCCGGTCGATCAACAAACCCTCAATTACCTCAAATTAACCAATAAGCCGGATTCTCATCTGGAATTAGTGGAAACCTATTGTAAGGCTCAGCACATTTTCCACCACAAAAATTCTACCAAAGCCGACTATACAGAAACTATTCAAGTAAATCTGGCTGATATTGAACCCAGCCTGGCGGGGCCAAAAAGGCCACAGGATCGCATTAAACTAAGTGATATGCAATCTAGTTTTTCTGAAAGCAAACAAAAATCCAAGGTGGAAAAAGGCTTCGGCATTCCTAAAAATGAACAAAACAAATCTGTTCAACTGAATTATCACGGTAAACAATTTCAGGTTGGCCACGGATTCTTAACTATCGCTGCCATCACATCCTGTACCAATACATCCAATCCAACCGTAATGGTAGCCGCCGGTTTATTAGCCAAAAAGGCAGTTGAAAAAGGGCTTTCTGTGCCGGAATATGTAAAAACAAGTTTTGCCCCAGGATCACGGGTAGTAACAGAATATCTAAAGAACAGCGGCTTGATGTCAAAATTGGATCAGCTTGGTTTTAATATCGTGGGATATGGTTGTACAACTTGTATTGGCAACAGCGGTCCGTTAGCTCCGGAAATTGTGGAAACGATTGAAACCCATAAATTAGTGGCCAGTGCCGTTCTATCTGGAAATCGTAATTTTGAAGGCAGGGTTAGCCCACATACAGTCGCCAATTATTTAGCTTCTCCGCCTTTGGTTGTTGCCTATGCCTTGGCAGGCACAGTTGATATTAACTTGACTGAAGATCCCATTGGCACGGATCCATCAGGCAATCCAGTCTACCTTGCAGATATCTGGCCCTCATCCCAAGAGATCAATGCTATTTTAAGAAGTACCGTCTCTCCACAATTATTTAACAGCAGTTACGCTGATGTATATGAAGGAAACCAAACCTGGAATCAAATTCAAGCAGAAACCCACCCAATTTACACCTGGAATCCGGACTCTACCTATCTTCAAAAGCCACCATTTTTTGAAGACCTGTTATTAGAAAACGGAAAACATGCCCACACCATTCAAAATGCTCGGGTTTTATTAAAATTAGGAGATTCCGTAACGACGGATCATATTTCCCCGGCAGGAGCAATTCCAGCCAGTGGCCCTGCTGGAAAATTCCTGTTGGCACATGATGTACCGATGACTGCGTTTAATTCTTTTGGATCACGCAGAGGAAATGATTTAATCATGTCCAGGGGCACATTCGCTAATATCCGCATCAAAAATTTATTGGTACCCGGTAGTGAAGGCGGGGTAACAAAATTTTTCCCAACGGGTGAAGTAACCACAATTTATGACGCATCCCAAAAATATCAAGATTTGGATGTTCCCCTCATTGTTTTGGCTGGCAAAGAATATGGCACCGGTTCTTCCCGTGACTGGGCTGCGAAAGGGCCAGCGTTATTGGGTGTGAAAGCCGTCATCGCCGAGTCCTTTGAACGCATTCATCGTTCTAATTTGGTTGGGATGGGGATCTTGCCCCTACAATATAAACCGGGAGAAAACGCACAAACATTAAACCTGGACGGTACAGAAACCTTTGACATTAACGTTAAAGGAAGTTTTTCACCCGGATCATTGGTAAATATCACTGCCACAAAAACAGATGGCTCCCAAGTTCAGTTTGAGACCATTTTACGCATTGATACCCGCATTGAAATCACCTACTATGAAAAAGGCGGCATAATGAATGCCATCCTCTTAAATTCTCTATAAATAAAAAAGAACAGCCCGGGTTTACCGGGCTGTTCTTTTTTATAAGGTGTAATTTGTTTTTGTTTACGGAACCCATCCGGCAATTTGTGCCAGCATAACCCAAATCGCTTTTGCAATTTGGATTTTTCCGCCGGATACAGAACCTAAGTGCCCACCTTCACTTTCGGTCGTATAATCCGAACAAATAACTTCAAACCCTTGCGAGTTTACACAGGCAGACCCATCCGGCCGGTGACTTTCAATATCAGCCACATCCAATAAAATCTTTTCGTTGGATAACGCCCAGGAACGCATTTGATCATTAAATGATTGTGCATCTGATGTGCCCACTGTTCTCGCCAGTGAAGTCGTCCAATAAACAAAAGTATTTTGTGGATACGCAGTTTCCAACGCCAACACATCATAGATATTCGTTCCATTGTAGTTTGGATCAAAATAAACATCGTCAATCGTTGAACCAGCTGCCACATGTAAATAATTATGTTGGAAGGTAAATATGTCCCGATTTGCATAGTTTGGATACAAATTAATAAAATTTTCTAAATCCTCTTCCCAGGTACCCATCCCGATCAAAAATTCAATATTACTGCGGTTATTCCCACCAGGGAACTGGATAACCGCCGGTATATTTGAATCCCGAGTGGTATATGTTTTCCAATTGGTTCTTGAATCGTCCAGATAAGATCTCCGGCAGTGAGAAGGGCTAGAATCCCAATTCGAATAAGAAAGACAGGTTAAGCCATCATTAATGTTACTTCCAACAGAACGATCCATAAATGTGAATCGAAGCTGTTCCGCAGCCCTTAAGTATTGCGGTGGAATTTGATCATATAAGGCCACAGAACGATGGTCAATAATCATCGATGACTGACTTGGCGGTATTATTGAAGTTGGTGTGGGGTTAACTGTGGGTAAAGTTGTGGGCACACTTGTTGGCATCGAGGTCGGCAAAGCCGTTGGAAGAACGGTGGGCATACTCGTTGGTGTTACGGTTGGGCCAGATGTTGGATTTGTGGTTGGTTGAACAGTAGGAAGTGTAATAGGTAATTGCGTGGGTTGAAGATTTTCACCATCTGGGTTCCAACCGGACATTTGCGCCAGTAATACCCAAATGGCTTTTGCAATCTGAATTTTTCCAGCCGATACAGACCCTAAATGTCCCCCTTCAGTTTCCGTTGTGTAATCATCACAAATTACATCATACCCCTGATTGTTCCGGCATACACTTCCATCAAGTGCATGGCTTTCAATATCCGCTACATCCAATAAAATCTTTCCATTAGCGGTTGCCCAGGAACGCATTTGATCATTAAATGATTGCGCATCAGCTGTACCAACCGTTTTTGCCAGGGAGGTTGTCCAATAAACAAATTGTTTGTTGGGGTATTGCGTTTCCAGATCTAATAAATCAAAGATATTACTGCCTTGATAATTCGGATCAAAATAAACATCATCAATGGTTGAACCAGCTGCCACATGCAAATAATTATGCTGAAAAGTGAATACATCCCGATCTGCATAATTGGGAAACATTTGAATAAATGATTCTAAGTCTTGCTCCCAAGTACCAGTACCCATTAAAAACTCAATATTATCCCGGTTATAACCACCTGGAAAATTGATTTCCGAAGGGATATTGGTATCACGTGTTGTGAATGTCTTCCACTGGGTATGGGAATTATCCACATATGTCCGGCGACAATGAGATGGACTGGATGCCCAATCAGGGTAAGAAAGGCATGTTAAGCCATCATTAATATTACTGCCCACCGAGCGATCCATAAAAACAAACCGCATTGATTGTGCAGCCAATAAATAAGAATCGGGAATTTGATCAAACAATTCGATAGACCGGTGATCGATAATTAGAGGTTCTCCGGGAACCAAAGAGTTAATGGAAGCATCAGCCATTTGTTTTGAAGCTGAGATTTTTTTAACACCGGCTGCCTGTGCACTAAGCGAAACGACAGCAAACATGAGAATTAACAACGTCAACGCGCTAAGGATATTTCTTTTGCGAAACAAAACGAACTCCTTCCAATATTAACCAATAAGATGAACTTTCGTATATTAGCAAAAACAAACCAAACTGCCCGATTAATTACAAAAATGTTATGGTATCAAACCATTTCCTTACAACTTGTTACCATAAAACTGAACCTGGGGATTTTTATTACGGATGAAACATAAGTTGATAAACACCGCATTCTTGTAAACTTTTCTTCAAAAAGAAATTAATTATCTCCATTAATGGAAAGTTTACTTGACATTTTTATACTTCAGCAGTATCATATATGGAAAGCTAGCTTTCCATTAAGAGGTGCGTATTTGAAAAACAGATTAGAAGAAATTAGAAAAGAAAAGGGTATCACCCAGGAAGAATTAGCGGATATTTTACAGGTAACCAGGCAAACCATCGGTTCATTGGAAAATGGACGTTATAACCCTTCCATCACATTGGCTTTTAAGATTGCTCGTTTTTTTAACAAAACCATTGAAGATATTTTTATTTATGAGGAGATTTAAAATGAAAAAAAGTAAAAGTAATTTATGGATCTACTATGGATTAACCATGATTGGTATTGTTTTGTTCGCCATTGGCGGAGCTGGCTTGAAATTGAACTGGTTTGAAAGCATTAAAGCCGTTCCTGGCATCTTAATTGGAATTGGGGCAGGAAGTTTAGGATTTGGATTGGGCGAAATTATTAAGCAAAAAACGATTTCCAACCATCCGGAAACGAAAAAGAAAATTGAAATTGCACAAACCGATGAAAGAAACTTAACCATCCTCTCCAAGTCTAAGACAAAAGCCTTTGATACGATGGGCTACGTCTATCCCGTTGTAATGTTCATTTGTATTTTACTCAACGTGGAGTTCACAATCGTATTGTTGTTGGTCTCAGCCTACATTCTGATTTATGCCGTCCAGATTTATTACTTTAATAAATACCAAAAAGAAATGTAAGGTTCAAAAAAGGATGCTGATCAATCAGCATCCTTTTTTTTGTAGGAATCCTTTCCATATTCATTTACATTATCGCGATACTCAAAAGATTGAGTGCGTTTTTTATCACCGTAACACTATCAATATATTCCTGAATTGATATCCGTTCTTCTTCCGTATGATCCAAATTTGAATCACCAGGTCCATATACCAATGAGGGACAATTCCACACCGGACCAACAATATTGATATCCGCTGTACCAGTTTTCTTAACAAATCCCGGACGGATATCAAAACCCCGAATGCTCTTAACAAATGCCCGTACCAATTCTGAATTTCGGTCACACTCATACGCGTTTATGCCCTCACCCATTATTTCGTATGTTACCCCAACAGAATCTAAAAGCCAATTTGTTTTCCAATCCAATGGTGAAACTTGAACTGGCAGACGTACATTAATTTTCATTTCGGCTTTTTGGGTAAATCCATCTTGACTTGAAGACATTGATAAAATGGTTGGCTGGATTTGTTCAAACATTTTTTCAAATTGATGGTTGTAATTTTCAACTCTTAAGAGAATTTTTTGCCAGGACTCAAATACCTTATCCCCAGCGCTGGAATTTTCACCAGCGCTATGAGATACAGGCTGTTCACAATTTATTTGAAATTGAATCACACCTTTGTAACCCAATGTAACCCGGTCGTACCGGCTCGGTTCGCCAATTACCGCCAAATCAGGCTGAATTTGATTTCTTAAATGCCATGCTCCCCGTGAATCGCCTTCCTCTCCAACAGCACCAACCACCCAAATCTGCCAATCCGGATGAACTTGAACGTCATTAACAGCATCCACAAACGCAGCCAATGGACCTTTCGCATCAACAGTTCCCCGTCCCCAAAACTCACCATCCTTAACGACCAAACGCAAATTTCCAGGCACCGTATCAATATGACCTAAAAACACCATTTTTTTAGGTCCGTTTCCTTTAATCCCAATAGCGTTTCCGATAGTATCCTGGTAAGCCTGATCGTATCCATTTTCCCGGAATTGATTTACCAACCAGTTAACAACATCTGCTTCTTCACCTGTTGGGCTGTAATGTTTTACCAAACCAAACAATGTTTCAGGCACACCTGCCTGATTAAACTTCATCATTTAACACTTCCGACACAACCTCAACCACCCTGGTTAATGCTTCTTTTGTTATCACCAGAGGTGGCAAAAATCGAATGACACTCATCCCGGTTGGTAAAACCAACACACCTTTTTCCTGGAATTTTCGAATGATAGGCATAACCTTTGTTTTCAGTTCAAGGCCGACCATTAATCCTTTTCCGCGCACTTCCCGAATCAAAGGAGACTCGATTTTTAATATTTCGTTTATGAAATATTCACCTAATTCTTTTGATTTTTGAACCAGATTTTCCGCTTCCAGAATATCCAAAGCCGCCAAACCAGCAGCACAAGCCAGTGGATTTCCCCCAAAGGTCGAACCATGAATTCCTTTGGGAAGTTGATCCAAACGTTCATTCAGTAATACCGCGCCCATTGGCACTCCACCCCCAATCGATTTTGCCAGGCAAATTAAATCCGGTGTGATTTTAAAATGATCGATTGCTAAAAACGCACCTGTCCGTCCAAATCCGGTCTGGACTTCATCAACGATCAACAACGCCCCATACTGGTCACATAATTGTCGAACCGCCATCAAAAATTCAGGTTCAATAAGATAAACACCACCTTCTCCCTGAACAATCTCCAATAAAACCGCAGCTGTGTTTTCATTAATTGTTGATTGGAGATCATCAATATTATTAAAACTCATATGGTTTGTTCCGGGTACAAGTGGTTCAAATGGTTCTCGATATTTTTTATTCCACGTGGCAGATAATGCGCCCATCGTTCGACCATGAAAACATCGTTTGGCAGCAATTATTTCTTTTTTTCCTGTTAATATTTTGGCAAATTTAAGCGCAGCTTCAATGGCTTCTGTCCCGGAATTACACAAAAACACTCGGTCCATCTCAAAACCAACTTTTTTTATTAGGCGCTGTTGGTATTCCGCTCTTAATGGAGAATGGAACATTTCCGGACAATTGGTTAAGATACCGGCTTGTTTTTGTAGTGCCTGTTGAATCAGAGGGTGAGCATGTCCCAGGTTCGCTGCTCCCTGCCCGCCGACACAATCAATATATTCGAAACCGGCTTCATCAAATAATGTTGCTCCTTTACCCGATGCGATACTGATTTCCCGTTTTGCATATACACCACTGCTAGTTTTTTCTTCTACCGCATACCAATCCATCTCAGCCTCCAATCCTGGTAACATTTCCATCCAGTGCATTTTGAATGGGATTCGTTATCCTGCCATCACCAATAAACACCATGCCCACGCCGCCATCCAGTGCTTCCTTTGCCCCCAACACTTTTTTCTTCATCCTTCCTTCCGCATACGAAATACCCATCTCAACTTCGTTCGTTTTTAATGAAGGAATCCATGTGTTTTCATCCGGAAACTTTTTCATCAAACCTTTAACTGCCGTGAATAAAAACAAATATTTGGCATGTACTGCAACTGCCAGTTCGGCCGCCACCCGATCCGCATCCACATTTAATGGATCACCTTCTTCACTGATCGCCAAAGGGGCAATCACAGGCACCATACCATTGGACAATAACCACATCAACATTTCTGGGTTGATTTTTGTTATTTTGCCGCTGTAATCATCACGAATGATCTTTCGTTTTCCATTAACAATCGACTGGATAGATTTTTTTCGATCAGCCTCAATCAAACGTCCATCCATGCCGCTCAAGCCAACCGCATTTACACCCAGTTTTTGGAGTGATGAGACAATCTGTACATTAACTTTCCCATTGACCGCCATTGCAAAAATCTCCAATGTTTTTTTATCAGTATACCGGGAAGTAAAGCCGCTGGGTGATGTAATGAATTGAGCAGGGGTATTTAATAAGTCGCCCAGTTGGTTGGCATCATTTGAACCGCCGTGAACGATGATAATTTGTTGTCCCTGGTTAATGAAGGTGACCAATTCCTCACAAATTAGCTGCACATCCACTCCACTGGTACCACCAATTTTTACAACATAAATTTCGGACATCTTTCCTCCTTTGGCGTATTCTTATACTGGATGCAATCCCGGAAAAGATAATCCGGTCATTTCATCCCAACCCATCATTAAATTCATCGATTGAACAGCAGAACCGGACGCGCCTTTCATTAAATTATCAATCGCACAGATTGATACCAAATGACCAGTGTCTTCATCCATCGCAAAACCAATATCAACATAGTTGGATCCAGCCAATATTTTAGGTTCAGGCACACGGTAAATGCCACGCCGTTCATTTACCAACCGGACAAAAACATTTTCATTGACTGCATTCCGATATGCTTTCCAGACATCTTTTTTCGCCGTCCCAGGTTTCAACTTAACATGGGCTGTCGCCAATGCGCCGCGTACCAAATCCACTGCTGTCATCGTTAATCGCACAGATTCAAAACCATAAGCTTGAATTACTTCTGCCGTATGACGATGACCAAATGCGGAAAATGTACGAATCACTCCGGATCGTTCCGGATGATGCGAACCTGGGTTCACACTGACACCACCTTCGGAGGAACCAGTTTTAATTTCAATGATTGGTTCCTGATCTTTGACCAACAAATCCGCATCGACCAATGGTTTTAATGACATAATCGCTGCTGTTGCGTTACATCCCACGCCACTGACATAATTTGCTTGTTGAATCTGCTCACGGTTGATTTCAGGGAGGCCATAGGCGAATTTATCTAACCATTCCGGCGCAGCGTGTGGACTGCCATACCATTTCTCATAGAGCACTGGGTTTTTTAATCGGAAATCAGCGGAAAGATCAATTATTTTGCTTGCCAACCCAGCATATTTTTTAATTTCGGTTTGTGCTTTTCCATGCGGCATCGCCAAAAATAATATATCCACCGCTTCGATCTGATCCGGATCACAAAATTTAAGGTCGGTTTGTTTTCTCAGGTTAGGATGTACTTGATACAGGTATTCTCCCAAATGACCACGAGAGCTAACCTGATGAATGAAAACTTCCGAATGGTGTAATAACAACCGTACCAGTTCTCCGCCTGTATATCCGGAACCACCGACAATGGATACTTTTTTCATATTGACACCTCAACTTCTCTTTTTGCCACTTTGATTAAATAGTCAACCATAATTCCTGCCACATCAACTCCAGTAATCGGTGCCAGTGTATGAAATTCCATGGTGTGGTTAATTTCATTGATCAAATAACCATGATCTGGATGTTCCAATATATCAATTGCCAATACACCACCCCCCACCGCCTGGGCAGCTTTTACGCTAATTTCAGCTAATTCAGGTGTAATCTGGCAAACTTCCCCTTCGCCTCCGCGGGCCGTATTGGTTATCCAATGCGGGCTTTTTCGGTAAATGGCCGTCACTGCCTGATCACCAACCACAAATATCCGAATATCTCTACCTGGTTTTTTAATGTATTCCTGAATATAAAAAACCGAATGCTGAACTGATCCTAATATCGATTTGTGTTCCAATATGGCTTCAGCCGCATCTCGATCATTTACTTTTGCCAGCAGCCTGCCCCAAGAACCAACCACGGGTTTTAACACCACCGGATAACCCATGGTTTCAATCGCTTCCAAAGCCGCTTCCGGTGCAAACGCCAGGAATGTACGCGGCTGCGGCAAACCAGCCTGCTTTAAAGCAGCGCTGGTTGCCAATTTATCACCACAGATTTCTGCGACCTTGGCGCTATTTATGGTGGGAATTCCCCATGCATTTAAAATCCTTAAGATATTCAAGCCGCTGGAATAGCGGATCGAACGCTCCAGAATGGCATCAAACTGCTGCCATTCGCCTGGGTATTCCAGATCAAAAAACACCTTCCGGTCATCCAGACGTTCATAATCCACGCCCCGCTGTTCCAATGCCGCGAAAATCCACTTTTCTTCTACCCGTACCCGGGAAAACAAAACACCAAGCCGCAGGCGTTCAGCCATAATTATTCTCCCCAATCCTCTTCTTCCATTGGTGCAAGTTCAACCGCAGGCGGATCTAAGGAAACAACTTCTAAATCAACACCACAATCAGGACAAACAATAATCTCATTAACTTCGATCCCGTTTTCCAATTTAAATTCAGCATCACATTCTAAACAAATTACATTACTCATTTTTTCCTCCAAAAAATTTTTTATTTTGATTGATACACCACGCAGCCTGGTCCATCTGCTTTCTCACCGCCTGGATACCAGTGCCACCGGGTAAGTTCTTATGGTTAATACTAACTTCGGCAGAAAATAAATCTTTATCCATTAACTTAGCAGGAATTCCAAGTTCAACTAATTTTTCTCGTGACAATTGATCCAAACCAATACCATCCGCTAAAGCGGTACGAACAGCTTTTGCTACCAGGCCATGTGCCTCTCGAAAAGGAATGCCCTCTCGAACTAGTGCATCCGCTAAATCTGTGGCAAACATGGTGGAGTCGATTGCTTTTTCCATATTTTCCGGCTTGAGGGTCACGCTGTCCAAAGCGCCAGCCAAAACTGGGATAACCACTGTCAGATAGTCATACGCTGCAAATACAGGTGCTTTATCCTCTTGTAGATCTTTGTCATAAGTAGAAGGCAAACCTTTTAATGTGGTTAATAAACCGGTTAACAGTCCAATCATTGATCCGGTTTTTCCACGTGCCAGTTCAAACACATCCGGGTTCTTTTTCTGAGGCATCAAACTGGAACCTGTTGCAAAGGCGTCATCAAGGGCTAGATAATCAAATTCTCTTGTGGAAAACAAGATGACACCCTCTGCTAACTTACTCAAATGAACTGCGGTCATGGAAGCAGCGAACAAAAACTCAGCAGCAAAATCCCGATCTGAGACGGCATCGATGCTGTTCTGACTGATCGATTCAAAACCGAGCTGTTCAGCCAGAGAAAATCGATCAACCGCAAATCCGCTGCCGGCTACTGCCGCTGACCCTAAAGGTAAAAAGGATGTATTTTTATATACTGCCTGCCAGCGCTGTTGGTCTCTTTCCAAAGCCCAAAATGTAGACAGCCACCAATGGCTGACCAAAACCGGTTGTGCCCGCTGTAAATGAGTGTAAGCTGGGAAAACCAACCCAAAATCTGCTTCAGCCCGTTTTAACAAACTCTGCTGCATCTGCGTAATGACATTACAAATCGCTGGAATATGGTTAAGCACCCATAATCGGAAATCCGTAGCTACCTGATCATTCCTGCTGCGGCCCGTATGCAGTTTGCCAGCGGTTTCACCAATCAATTCATATAAACGCCGTTCTACTGCGCTGTGAATGTCTTCATCACCAGGTTGAATATCAAATAGATCGTTTTCAAACTCAGATTGAATGGTTGTTAATCCCATCTCCATTTGTTTGAATTCATTCTGAGAAATCACCCCGATAGCCGCCAATTGAGATGCCCATGCCAAACTTCCCAATACATCTTCCAATGCCATCCGTTGATCAATCCCAATCGAGGCATTAAAGTACCAGGCAGCCGGGTCCATTTTGCCGGAAAATCTTCCACTCCACAAAGCCATTGGTTTCCTTCCTAATCCCGTTTAAATCGGGAATAATTTGGTTTTTGCATCTCCAACCCACTGACGGGTAATCCGTTAAGAGCCCGCACCTGTAATGGCAAACCAAACAAGTGAATAAAACCCTCGGCATCCGATTGATCATATACATCTTCCTGCCCAAAGGTAGCAAAATCTTCCCGATAGAGACTAAATTTGCTTTTCCGACCAACTGGAATGATATTCCCCTTATACAGTTTTAACCGCACTTCTCCTGTAACCGGACCCTGAGTCGTATCAACAAACGAAGCCAAGGCTTCTCGTAAAGGAGAAAACCACATCCCATCATAAACCAATTCCGCATATTTTAAAGCCACAATATCTTTATATTGAATGGTTTGCCTGTCGAGCACCAAGGATTCCAATTCCCTATGGGCTGCCAATAAAATCGTTCCACCTGGTGTTTCGTAAACCCCATGTGATTTCATCCCAACCAGACGCCCTTCAACAATATCAACCCGTCCAATGGCATGGGTGCCCCCGATCGCGTTTAGTTTCATTAATAAATTTGCGGGGGAATACTGCACACCGTTAATCGCCACCGGATTACCGGAGTCAAAACTAATCTCCACAATTTCGGGTTCGTCCGGTGCATTTTCAGGTGAGGTTGACAAAAGATACATACTCTCATCGGGTTCTTTCCACGGATCTTCCAACAGACCACCTTCATGAGATAAATGCCACAAATTTCGATCCCGACTGTAAATGGATTTCTCTGTAACCGTCACCGGTACATTATGTTTTTTGGCATAATTTATCGCATCTTCTCGTGAGCGGATATCCCATTCCCGCCATGGTGCGATAACTTTTAATCTTGGATCAAGCGCGGCGTAGGTTAATTCAAACCGTACCTGGTCATTCCCTTTTCCAGTTGCGCCATGTGCCACTGCATCTGCCCCTACTTGATGGGCAACTTCGACCTGATGTTTGGAAATTAAAGGCCTTGCCATTGATGTTCCTAATAAATACTTTCGTTCATAAACCGCACCGGCTTTTAACGTCGGAAAAATATAATCCTCAACAAACTCTTCCTTCATATCGTGTATCACAAACTGGCTGGCTCCGCTGGCAATCGCCTTCTCCTCCAGGCCATCCAGTTCCTCAATTTGCCCAACATCAGCACAAAAACAGACAACCTCACAGCCATAGTTTTCTTTTAACCACGGCACGATTACCGAAGTATCTAACCCTCCGGAATAGGCAAGTACAACTTTATTAATCTCTTGTTCTTTTTTCACAGGAACCTCACTTTGGCGAATAAAAATAAAAAAAAGCACCCTCCTGAGAAGGAGAGTGCTTCATTTTGTTATGGAATAACGAATTAATTCATCAAACTAACAAACCAAACAGCCGACCTTCCCGTTCTGGGAGGTAAAAAGACGAACACGACGACGTAAGGTTTGCTTGATAAAATTCATGATGAAAAACAGTTTACCGGACACGACAAGATATGTCAAGCGATTAAGTGATTTGTCACCATCCCATTTTTAAGATTAGTACAAAGTTATTGTATCTCTTCACAAATAATCAAAATTTTATTGGCTTAGTGTATAATTTTCCCAATATGACAAAGCCTTTTAAAAGCAAAATTCGGTTACTAATAATTGATGATTACCCCGTTGTGTTAAGCGGTTTGGTAGCTATGGTTAAAAACCATGAAGATGTTGAAGTGGTTGGAGCTGCAACGAGCGGTAAAAAAGCAGTAGATTTATCGGTTTCTTTGCGTCCAGATGTTGTTTTGATGAACATTTTGATGCCTGAGATGGACGGCATTCAGGCAACACAAGCTATTAAACAACAGGCACCTGAAGTAAATATCCTGATTTTTTCTGGACTGAGTGGCAGCCAACAAATCACACCTGCCTTAAATGCAGGAGCAATTGGTTATATTCCAAAAGATAGTGCGGAACCACAACTTTTAGAAGCGATCCGGCAGGTTGCAAAAGGTGAAGCCTGGCTGCATCCATCTATTATTGGACAGGTACTGAAACAAATCCAGGGTGGAGATGAAGAAACTGACAATATTAAGCGATTAACAGTTCGTGAATTACAAGTTTTAAAATTGATGAGTGAGGGGTATTCAAATCAAGAGATTGCCAAAATGATGGTCGTCAGTAACGCCACAGTTCATTCCCATGTCAGCCACATTCTTACAAAACTTGAAGTCTCGAGTAGAACACAGGCAGTTATTATTGCCATGCGGGCTGGTATTTTACCCAACATCGAATAAAAAACTTTTCTAACGGATAAAAATAAGTATTTCAATTAATCTCAATGATGCCTTTATCATCAAAAATGATGATAAAGGCATCATTGATTTAAATAGAGTCCGTTACAGCTTTAATTGAGAAAAATTTCACAATTTCAGCCATCTCGTATTCGATGCTTAAGACGATGGCAAACGCTAAAGAGGGAAATAGAATGAAATCATCCAAGTTTTGAAAATAAAACAATGTTAAGAAAGTGTGAAAAGAAATGAATAATCTAGTTCTCAATTGGATGACTACTCCAGTAATAACCGCAACACCAAAAACACGTCTTTCGGAAGCGCGAATATTAGTTGACCAACACAAAATCCGCGCATTACCCATTGTAGAAAACGAAAAATTAATCGGTTTGATCACAAAACGCAGTCTGCTGCGCCTTGATCTCTCATCACTGGTAGAAAACATTGGGCAAAACCACGTTACCTATCAGGATAAAACATTGAATGAGATGATGACCACCAATTTGATCACCGCCTCACCGAAATGGGTAATGCCACGAGCCGCACGGGCAATGTTGGAAAACAAAATCACTGTATTACCCGTGTTAGAAAAGGGGGAAATGAAGGGGATTTTAACAAATTCAGATTTATTACGTTTCATTATCACCGAATATGCCAGCTTAAAAAAAGAAATCCCTGTCAGTAATTACATGACAGATGAGGTAATTACAATTGATCCGGAAACAAGCCTGCTGGAAGCGCACCGCTTGATGGGTACCAAACGCATTCGCTCATTACCAGTTATGGATGGAGAAGATGTTGTCGGTTTGGTTACCCGTACAGATTTAATGAGCAGTGATCCTTCTCGGCTGGAATCTCAAAATAACCAACAGTTATCGTTACAAATATTGATGCAGCCAGTTAAAAAGGTAATGACGAAATCACTGATCAGTGTTCGGGCAAATGCCCCCCTAACTGAAGCAGCTCGTTTAATGTTAGAAAACAAAATTCATGTGCTTTTAGTGATGGACAATAAAAAGAAACTGACTGGTCTTATTACCGAAAGTGATTTGTTCTTAATGATCGTTCAGAAATTTTTCTAATTTGTTTGTGAACAGAAATGGTATGTAGAATGAAAAAATTTTTATTAGTAATTTCCGTTATCTGCTTAATAAGCGCATCCCTTTTAACTGCATGTAGTTCGGCATCACTTACATCGATTGGCAAAAATGGAATTTCCGAAACAACATGGCAGCTATACGCACCAGCTTCAACCTCCTCTATACCGGTCATCCTTGCAGCAAACAAGTTAGAAAATGTGGAACTCGTTCTTTACAGCGATCAGTCTCAGGCTAACACACTGTTTATCCGAGGGGAAATCCCGGTTTTAGTAACCGGCCTCTCCGTTGGTTTGGATTTGAACAATAATCAGGTTCCCATTTCGATCGTAAACACCTATGTCAGCGGTCTATCCTATTTGGTAACCTATGGTACCCCTGTCCAAAGTTTGAATGAATTACAGAATCAGGAAATTTATATTCCATTCGAAGGGTCTCCTATTGAAGAAGTGATTGCTTATCTAGCAGAACAAGAAGGCCTTGTTTGGAAACAAGATATTTTTCCGGTTTATTCTCCATTTGACGCATCCATAACCTTGCTTAAAGAGGGCAAAATAAATGCTGTTGTATTACCAGAACCATTTGTGTCTTTGGTAGAAGGACAACCTGACATCTTTGTTTCACTTAGCTTATCAGATCTTTGGAATCAAGCTAACTTTTCAGATGTTGGCTACCCGCAAGTTGGTACTTTTGTAAATCCGGAATGGGCTAAAAACAATCCTCAAGAAGTTGAGGCTTTTAATCTTGCACTAGAAGAGGCGATTACGGAAGTAACGCAATATCCATCAATTAGTATCGAAGCAGTGGAAGACCATTATCCTTTTCCAGCAAAAGTGTTGTTAAACTCGCTAGAGCGTACTCATTACAACTTCTTAAACGGTGAGGCGATGAGAACAGCGATCAAAAACTATTATTCAACAATAGGCAAACGGCTTAATGAAAACAATGCAGCTTTTTATTACACCATTAATTAATGAAATGGCTGGGTTTGCCCTCATCCTTTTGGTTTGGGTATTCGCTTCCTTTTTTTACCCGGTATATATTATCCCTTCCCCATGGGAGGTGGTTAACAATTTAAACGGTCTTATGCTGCAAAACTTTATAGGCCACTTACAAATCACATTTTTTCGGATAGGAACAGGTTTTACGATTTCGATGGTAGTTGGTACGGCGATTGGTGTTTGGGCAACAATAAAAAAGAAAACCGCAACTCTCAATTCAATGATGATGGTTATCCAAGTACTGCCCGGGATGATCTTAGCTGTAATTTTTTTACTTCTTTTTGGATTGGGCAACCTGACACCGATTATTTTAATCGCCACACTCACCTTACCTACCCTGGTCATCAATACAATGAATGGCCTGGCAAAACGAAGTACAGCTTTAGAAGAATATTTATCGACAATTAAAAGCCGCCAATCAGTTTGGTTCAGTCACATCATTTTTCCAACCCTTGTACCAGTATTAGGTAGTAATTTCAGTTTGGGAATCGGTTTGGCTGCCAAAATTGTTGTAATGGGAGAATTTGTCGGTGCCCAAGATGGCCTGGGTTATTTACTCAACAACGCCAGGATTACTTTTGATATGCGGATGGTATTTTTCTACCTGGTTATATTGCTGTTGGTTACATTATTCTTTCAGGCTGTGCAATCGTTGTGTTTTTCAATTGCTTTTAAGAAATATTTTTACGCGGAGTAAATAATGACCGAGAAAATGTTGATCGCTGAAAACCTCACCAAATCCTTTGGCAGCCGCACTGTAATTGATAAATTGTCTTTCTCACTAAAACAAACTGAACGGCTTGCAATTATTGCACGTTCTGGTGCTGGCAAAACCACACTGCTTCGCATTTTTGCTGGTTTAGAGCAACCCGATCATGGCTCGGCTAAAATAGCCACCAATTCCACGGCTTTTTTGTTTCAAGAAGCTCGTCTTTTCCCATTCTTAACAGTAGAAGAAAATATTTTACTCCCATATAAAGCACAAAAACGATCATTCCAAGTGGAAGATCAAAAAGCCCTTCAAACATGGCTTAAGGTTGGCGGATTACTTCCCTTTACGCGCTATTATCCATACCAGCTTTCTGGTGGAATGAAGAAAAAAACTGCATTAATCCGTGCATTATTGGGAAAACCTGAATTGATTTTTATGGACGAACCATTTCACTCGATTGATAGACAGTCGGTTCAAAACATAGTCCAGTTCATGAGTTCATTCAATGCAAATGCCACACTGTTGTTAGTTTCCCATAACATGGAAGAGATCAATCAGATGGCTGACACGGTACTTGTGTTTGAGAAGGATAACCTTTCTCACCCGCAGTTGAAAAACAATTATTTAAAAACATTTTCTTAAAAAGGTGAATACTGTGAATACTATTGTTACACAATCCCCCTGTTGCGGGGAAACCACAAATCCTCAATTCCAGAAATTAAATGCATATCTGGATACATTGGCAATCGATCAGAAAGATCCACGTAGAAAAGACAAACTGATCATGACCCTCCACTATGCTCAAAGTTTATTTGGATATCTGCCGGAAATAATACAGATCTATATTGCACAGCGCTTTGGCATTTCACATGCTGATGTTTCCGGCGTAATCAGTTTCTACAATTTTTTCACCGTTACCCCAAAAGGTAAGATCCAGGTTAATGTTTGTATGGGAACAGCTTGTTATGTAAATGGAGCAGATAAAGTTTTACGAGAATTTGAGCGAGTACTGGGAATTCAAACTGGTGAAGTAACTTCTGACCAAAAATTTTCAATTGAAAGCCTACGTTGTGTCGGTGCTTGTGGATTAGCACCTGTTGTAACAATCAATGGAAAAGTATTTGGGAAAGTAAAGCCTGAACAGGTGCCCGATATTATTGAAAAATTCTTGATAGAAGAAACAAAAATAGAAGCTGAGGTGATCAATGCCTGAAATTAAAACCCAAGAAGCTTTGCGCTCTGCATTTTTGCAACACCAGGCAGTTATTGGCTCGCGTTTGGGTATCGAAAATTCCAATAATTGCAGCATTTTGGTTTGTGGTGGGACGGGATGTCATGCCTCTGAAGGAGAGGCAATCGTTGCTGAATTTCAACGCTTAGCAGCATTACATAAAAAAGAAAAAATAGTGGAAGCTACGATTTCTGGTTGTTTTGGCTTTTGTGAAAAAGGACCAATTGTAAAAGTTTTTCCTGAAAATGTGTTTTATGTCCAGGTAAAAAAGAGTGATGTGGAAGAAATATTTGAGAAGCACATCCTGAAAGGCGAAATTGTTCAGCGCTTGTTGTATGTTGATCCCGCTACAAAATTAAAAATTGAAACATCAGAAGAAATTCCGTTTTACAAACGCCAACAACGGGTAGCCCTAAGAAATTGCGGTCTAATCAACCCAGAAGTAATTGAAGAATATATTGCTACAAAAGGTTATCAAGCATTAGCAAAAATATTATCTGAAACCAAGCCCGAAGAAGTTATTGCGGAAATGGAAGCTTCGGGTCTGCGGGGGCGTGGTGGAGCTGGATTTTTAACCAGTAAAAAATGGGCATACGCTCGGGGTTACCATAACGAAGAAAAATTTGTTATCTGTAATGCAGATGAGGGTGATCCAGGCGCTTTCATGGATCGCTCAATCATGGAAGGTGATTCTCACAGCGTGATCGAGGGAATGATTATTGCTGGATATGCTATTGGTGCTCATCAAGGTTATGTTTATATTCGCGCTGAATACCCATTGGCTGTTCAGCGTTTAGAAACCGCCATCCAACAAGCTAGAGCTTATGGTTTTTTGGGGAAAAACATTCTTCAATCCGGTTTTGATTTTGATATAGCGGTTCGTCTCGGTGCAGGTGCATTTGTTTGCGGAGAAGAGACTGCTCTCATTAACTCATTGGAAGGCAAACGTGGTGAACCACGAACGAAACCACCCTTCCCTGCGGAAAGTGGTTTATGGAATAAACCTACGATTGTAAACAATGTGGAAACTTTAGCAAACATTCCAGCAATTTTCCAACATGGCTCAGAATGGTTTAACCAAATAGGCACAGATACATCTAAAGGGACGAAGGTGTTTGCTCTGGCAGGAAAGATTAATAATGTGGGTCTCGTCGAAGTTCCCATGGGCACAACTTTACGTGAAATCATTTTTGATATTGGTGGAGGAATTAAAAACGGTGCTCAATTCAAAGCGGCTCAAACAGGGGGACCATCCGGTGGTTGTATTCCTGCCCAATATTTGGATACACCCATTGACTACGAATCTTTGGCATCCATTGGATCAATGATGGGTTCAGGCGGAATGATCATCATGGATGAGCATGACTGCATGGTAAACCTGGCTCGTTTTTATCTTGAATTTATTGTAGAAGAATCCTGTGGGCGATGCGCACCCTGTCGATTAGGGAACAAACGTATGCTGGAAATTTTAACGAGGATTACGGATGGGCTTGGTTGTGCAGAAGATTTAAAAGAACTTCAATCACTAGCTGAGATCATCATGGATACTTCTTTATGTGGGCTTGGACAAAGCTCTCCCAATCCAGTGTTAAGCACCTTGAAATATTTTATGGATGAATATGAAGCACATATATTTGATAAATCCTGCCCTGCAGGGTCATGTACGAAGCTATTACATTATGATATCGTGCCTGAAAAATGTATTGGTTGTACTGCATGTGCCCGTAATTGCCCCGTTAATTGTATTTCAGGCTCAGTTAAGCAGGTTCACACCATTGACCAGAGCAAATGTATTAAGTGCGGTGCATGTCAAACGCGCTGTAAATTTGGTGCAGTAATTAGGCATTAGTGGAGGACAAAATGATTAATATTTCGATTGATGGAAAACCAGTTAGCGTACAAGAAGGCACCACAATTTTAGATGCGGCAAAACAAATTCATATTGATATACCAACATTATGTTATTTAAAACTTGAAAAGATGAATTATCTAAACCAGGTAGCATCATGCCGGGTATGTGTTGTAGAAGTAGAAGGCCGTAGGAACTTGGCACCTGCTTGTGCCACTCCAGTCCACGAAGGTATGAAAATAATAACAAACTCCCGGCGAGTACTTTCTTCTCGCCGAAAGAACTTGGAATTAATTATTTCCAACCATCCATTTGAATGCTTATTGTGTGCAAAATCTACCGACTGCGAATTACAGAGAATGGTTTGGGAATTTGGAATCAATACACAACGCTTTGATGGCGAGCGTTCTCACCACGAAATCGATAAATCAAGCGGCGCACTCAAGCGTGATCCGAATAAATGTATCATGTGCCGCCGCTGCGAAACAATGTGTAATGAGGTTCAGACTGTAGGTGCATTAACTGCTTTTGGTCGAGGGTTCAGCACCGTGGTATCACCTGCAGAATCTATGCCGGTAGCTAATTCAAATTGCGTGTATTGCGGACAATGTATCAGTGTTTGTCCCACCGCAGCGCTCACTGGTGTAGGTTATATCCATGAAACATGGCGAGCGTTGTTTGACCCGAAAAAAACCGTTGTTGTCCAAGTTGCCCCAGCTGTGAGGGTAGCAATTGGGGAAGAATTCGGACTGCCGGTAGGACAAGACGTAACGGGTCGATTGGTAGCTGGTTTACGACACCTTGGTTTTAATGCCATTTTTGATACAACCTTTGGAGCTGACCTAACCATTATTGAAGAAGGTAAAGAAATTATAGAACGATTAGAAAGCAACCAGAAATTACCAATATTAACCTCCTGCTGCCCTGGATGGATTAATTTCTTAAATTACCACTTCCCAAATTTAAATTACATGGTTTCAAGTTGCAAATCACCTCAACAAATGACAGGAGCAATAACAAAGACCTATTATGCTGAAAAAATGGGCATTAACCCGGAAGATATTATCGTTGTATCAGTAATGCCATGTATAGCTAAAAAATATGAAGCAGCACTGCCAGGTGAAGAAACATACGGAATTCGTGATGTTGATTATGTAATTACCACAAGAGAACTCGCAAAAATGTTCAAAGAGGGTTCGGTTGATTTACGACACATTCAAGATGAAGATTTCGACAACCCATTAGGTAAATCATCAGGAGCAGGTGTAATTTTTGGTGGCAGCGGCGGTGTTTTAGAAGCCGCATTACGAACAGTTTACGAAAAAATGACCGGAAATGAATTGAAGGATGTCAATTTCACCGCCATTCGTGGCATGAATGGGATTCGGGAAGCTGAAATTAAAATTGGTGAACGTGAAATAAAAGTAGCTGTAATATCGGGTTTAGGAAACACACGAAAAGTACTCGAAAAAATTGAAAGCGGTGAGGCGTATTACGATATTATAGAAATTATGGCTTGCCCCGGTGGATGTGTTAATGGTGGCGGTCAGCCATACGCCGAAGAACGTGAAGAAATCATAAAGATGCGCATTCAAGGTTTATATGAAATTGATCGTACGAAACAGGTCCGAAAATCACACAATAATCCTGCGATTCAGGAACTTTATCAAAGTTTTCTTGGTGAGGCCGGCAGCCAAAAAGCACATGAAATACTTCATATTCATGGTTTGATGGTTGATAAAAAAAAGGTAGTTGAAGAAGCAGATTTTAAAATTTTCAACGTCTGATCCAAAATACCATGTTCAATTTATTTAATCCAATTTCTTTTACGATTCATAATCTGTTCTAATAAAAACTGTAGAAGAATCAGAAAAGTTGTACTCTGGAAGTAGATGGGTGTTAAAAATCAATAAAACAGATTTTTGACACCCTTAATCATCTCATTGAGCTATGGGTAATAATTCTCATTAATCTGCTTTGAAAATTGCCATAATAAAAACAGGTTATGGTTTAATAATATGAATAATGAAACAAAATCAAGATTTAGAATTCTTGTTATCGATATTATACATTTCAGTACGGTTCCTGCCGTTTTGTTTGGCAAAATATAAAGCCTGGTCAGCCTGATCAATTAAATCATAAACCGTATCAATCCGATTCCAATCCATACAACTTATCCCAATACTAACAGAGATCGATAGTGGAATTTCCGGAAACTCTTTTTTCAAGTGGATTGTATTTTCTCTAACACGTTCGGCGATTTCAAACCCTTGCTCGCAGTTAATACCAGGCAAAATACAAACAAATTCCTCTCCACCATATCGTCCACAAACATCGGTTTTTCGCATCATTGACTGAATATATTCTCCAAACACCTTTAAGACCTTATCGCCCACTGTATGTCCATAACAATCATTAATTTGTTTAAAATGGTCCAGATCCATCATCATGATATTCACTGGCAGCCTTGTTTTTGCAGTTTCTGAAATAATTAATTCTGCCAGATGTAAAAAGTGCCGCCGGTTATATAATTCTGTTAATCCATCCGTTCTTGCCAGCCGTTCCAGTTCACTTTGTAAATATTCTCGCTCACTAATCTCAGCCTGCAATTGCTGCATCTGTGCACTGATTTGATCAGCCATCTGATTTACTTGTTTTGCCAATGTGCCAATTTCATCTTCTACGTCTTCTGGTGCTCTGGTTGAAAAATCACCAGCAGCCAACGCAGCACTGACCTGGGATAATTCATCCAGACGGTAACCGATTTGTTTTGCTTGATGTTTACCAAATAACCCGGATAGAATCATAGCCGATAGACCTGATCCAAAAACAAAAAAAGCGACAAAAAACAATGCACTTTGGGATGTTACTAATTCATATCCGAATGCAGCTCTGAGATAAATATGCCCATAATCACTGCCAGTCCAATCCACCATTTTTGCTAAACCATAATGGCTGTCACCGCTGGCTGCATATTGGTATGGCACTTTTTTTCCAGGTGCGGCATAACTTACATAAGTACCATGGATAGAATGCCCCTCATTAAAACCGATAAGTTCATTAGGGTTAAATCTTTTTCCCACTGGAAAATATTTTTCCACGTTACTGCCCATCACCACCCAATTATCGTCAAAAATTACCAGCCAGTCCGCATCTTCAGGGTCTATATAAATTTCTTGTTGCTCATCGATGATCGGTGCCATACCTGAAGATAAAATATAATCTTTCGCTAAATCAGGTGTAATCGGATCACCATACATTATTTCAGCAAATTCATCTGCAGCAAAAGCCGCATCCAAACCAGCTAGCCGTGCTACAAAATCAGTTTGCAGGTAAATAAAATATCCCATTATGATGATCAACGCAAAGATACCTACAGATAAAATACTCGTTAATAAATGGGTACGTTCCAGCTTTTTACGTAGAGAGAGGTTTTGACTTGAGCTCAATGATCGTTTCCAAGTTTTAAATTTATTAAATTGTACGTTTTCAAAATACAATAGGAAAGTAAATTAAGGTAAAAATGATATAAATTTATACACTGACCAACTCAATTTGATTTCCATCAGGATCTAAAATGCAGCTTTCGTAATAACCATCTCCTGTTAAGCGTGGCTCACTAAAAATAATAATTCCATCTGATCGAAATCGTTCAGTGAGCTGGCCAACTGCTTGCCGGTTTTCCATTTGAATTGCGAAATGGGCAATCCCACAAACCGGATTCCGCGATACATCTTGAGATTTCAACCCATAAATTGTCATTAATTCAATTTGAGCACCATCAGAAAAGGATAAAAAATAGGAAGAGAAGTTTTTCTGTGGATTATGATATTTTTCCCCACATACCATGCCAAAATATCGCTCATAAAATTCTTTCATTTTTTCAAGTTCATTCGTCCAAATAGCAATATGCGTTATAAACATTTCACCTCTCAATTATCATTTCATTCTATGCACCTTTGCATTTGTTTTGGTATAATTTTTCCATAATGATTAACCTTTTTGATTTTATCCTAATTACCGATTCATTCACAAATGTTAAAGCAGGTGATGTTAAACAACGCCTGCTTTTGTGTTAACTCACTTAACACAAACAAAGATTAATTAACAACCGCAGGCGTTCTGCGGTTGTTTTATTTTATTAAATATTTGAGGAACAATGAATAATTCGACAACAAAAAAATTATCAGTTTTTTATACCATTTGGATCGGACAGTTGGTTTCATTATTTGGAACCGCAATGACTCGCTTTGCAGTGATCGTTTGGGCTTATCAACAAACAAATACGGTGATGACTTTAGGGTGGTTGGGATTTTTTGGATATGTGCCCTATATCCTTACAAGTCCTATTGCCGGAGTATTAATTGACCGTTGGGATCGCCGTAAAATTCTGATTATTACAGATGGTTTAGCAGGTTTTATCACCATATTCATGTTGATTCAATTTTTAACTGGAAATTTAGCGATTTGGCATCTTTTCCTGGCAGAAGGGTTAACTTCGGTTTTGGAGGCATTCCAAATCCCTGCATTTAATGCCAGCATTACCTTGTTGGTTAATAAAAAAGATTACACGAGAGCAAATAGTTTATTCTCAATAGCGAATGATGCCGCCAAAATTTTTGCCCCTATCTTTGGGGGATTATTACTCTCAATGTCGAATTTATCAACGATTTTTGCTGTTGATATTGTTACTTTCTTAATTGCAATGTTAACCCTCTTATTCATTCGCATCCCACAATTGAAATCAAGACAATTGAGTCACTTATCAATCTCAGGTTGGTGGAATGAAAATTCGGAAGCCGCTCGTTTTATAAAAGATCGAAAAGGTTTGCTGGCTATCTTATTGGTATATTTAAATATCAATTTTTTTGCTGCTTTAACCTATTTTTGTATTCTCCCTGCTTTGATCTTAGCACGTACTGGTGGAGATCAATTTGCCCTAGGTACCGTTCAAGGGTTTTTAGGGATTGGTGGTCTGATTGGCGGAATCATTCTTGCCATTTGGGGAGGCCCGAAAAAGAAAGTTTACGGTTTTTTATTTGCCACTGGAGCATCCTTTTTATTTGGCGATTTTTTATTTGCAACCGGACAAAACATTATCATATGGAGTATTGGTGCATTTGTTTCAACAATTTTTATACCCCTCATTAATAGTAACAGTTTAGCGATTTGGCAGCTAAAAGTTCCTCCGGATATGCAAGGCAGAGTATTTGCCCTCCGCAGCATGGGGCAAACCGCTGTTATGCCCATCGGTTTTCTTCTTGGAGGTTGGCTGGCTGATAATGTATTTGAACCTTTATTTAAACAACCGAGTCCATTTTTTAATTGGTTTTCTCCAATTGTTGGCAGCGGACCTGGTGCTGGAATGGGATTTATGTTTTTAATTACTTGTCTGTTTGGTTTTTTAACTGCCATTGTCGGATTCGCCTCATCAGCTGTTCGTAATATTGAGAGCGACCTTCCGGACTTTGATTTCAGCGAGCCAATCGTTAATCCTATTTCATCGGATTAACGATTAATATAGGATATTTATGTAAAGATGATTTATGAGGAAATTAAAATGGTTTAGCTATTTTTTTTGATTGACCAGTTGAAGAATTACATAGAAACATAAGGCAAAAACCTCACTCAGTTTCCAATTGAACCAATTCTACTCCAGCAGTTTCAAAAAATTCCAGGGCTATCGGGTCAACCCGGTAGGCATTTTTGTAAATCAATTTTTTTATACGGGCATTGATTAATGTTTTGGTGCAGTTTAAGCATGGAAAATGAGTAACATAACAAATTGCGTCTTTGGTTGCCAAACCAAAGACCGCAGCCTGTATAATGGCATTGACCTCGGCATGTACAGTGCGTACACAATGCCCATCCACCATTAAATGTCCTATATCATCACAATGTTCCAACCCGGCAGGCGAACCATTATATCCAGTTGAAATAATATGTTTTTCTTTGACAAAAACAGCACCCACCGCAGCCCGGTCACAGGTGGAACGAACTGCCACATCTTCGGCGATTTTCATAAAATATTGATCCCATGATGGACGCATAATAGACACTCCTAATTAGAATATTTTATTGATTGTCGCACAAATAGAAAAAATTAACCAAATTTACCGGTGATGTAATCTTGTGTACGTTGATCTGTAGGACGGGTATAAATGATTTCCGTTGGACCAAATTCAATTAATTTTCCCTGTAAAAAGAATGCAACATCATCCGCAATTCGTCCAGCTTGCTGCGTATTATGCGGCGCAATCAGGATGGTATATTGTTTCTTTAGTTCCACCAATGAATTTTCTATCTTTGCTGTGGCAACTGGATCAAGAGCGGAGGTAGGTTCGTCCAATAAAATAATTTCAGGCTCCAAAACCAAACTCCTCGCCAAACATAACCGCTGCTTTTGCCCACCAGATAGCGCGCTCGCCGGATCTTTTAACCGATCGGAAACTTCGTCCCATAATTCCGCCAGTTTTAAGGAGCGCTCGACTGCTTCATCCAAAACGGATCGTCGTTTTTCACCAGCGAGTTCTAACCCATAGGTTAAATTTTGATAAATGGTTAATGGCAGTGGTAAGGGTCTGGAAAAAACGATGCCCACTTTACGGCGTAAGGCAATCACATCGATATCAGGGTCCAACACGTTCTCGCCGTCAATTAACACCTTACCTGTTACTTCTTTTACATCAGCCAAATCATTTAAACGGTTCATCATCCGTAAGAAAGTAGATTTTCCCCCGCCAGCAGGACCAATTAAGGCGGTGATTAAATTGGCTTTGATATTCATATTAATATTGAACAAAGACTCAGTCCCGTCTGAATATTTTAGACTTAAATTTTCTACAACGATTTTATCCATATCACCACTGCCTGCGAGCCCGTGCTCGCGACCGAATGACGGTCACGATTAAATTCATAATCAAAACAAAAAACAATAATACCATCACCGTACCATATTGAATTTGGATCGGCATGCCCGGTACCTGAGTGGAAATGACAAACAAGTGGTAAGGCAAGGCCATGGTTGCATCCAACGGTGAATTGGGCAGTCGGGGCAAAAAGAATGCGGCTCCAGTAAATAAAATTGGAGCAGTCTCGCCAGCCGCTCGTTCCAGTCCCAACACAATACCCGTTAATATTCCCGGCAGTGCCTGTGGTAAAACCATTCTCCGGATCGTTTGCCACTTAGTTGCTCCAAGAGATACACTCACAACTCGAAAAGACTGTGGCACTGCACTCAAAGCTTCTTCCGTAGTGCTGATAATAACCGGCAGAGTCATAATCGATAATGTTAAGGAAGCCGATAAAATACTTGTTCCAAAATTTAAGAAGATTACAAACAATCCGAGACCAAATAATCCATAAACAACGGATGGAATACCAGCCAAATTGATGATTGCCAACCGAATGGTTCGGGTTACCTGGTTATCCGCTGCATACTCCGAAAGATAAATCGCGGCCGCAACCCCCAACGGAACCGAAAATATTGCCGTACCCAGTGTTAAATAAAAGGTTCCCACAATGGCCGGCCATATCCCGCCAGCCCGCATACCGTCCATTGGCATTTCAAAAATAAAATCCCAACTGATCGCTGAACTGCCGAGAACAATTACATAAATGACAACGGCTATAATAGGCAAAACCGTTAAGATGGTTAAAACCGTTAAGATCGAAAAACCTGCTTTTTCAAACAATAACTGACGGTGGACGGACTTTTCTTGATACCTGCTCACGATAATATTCTCTCTGAACGTTTCATACGACTAAAACTAATTTTTGATGCAATAATATTTACAGCCAATGTAAACAAAAACAAGACCATCGCAATAAAAAACAACACATGATAATGTGGACTACCCGTTGCCACCTCTCCCATTTCCGAAGCAATGGTTGCGGTCATCGTACGGATCGGCATAAACAATACCTTCAGTGAGTTGGGTAAAATGGGTGCATTGCCAGTTACCATCATCACGGTCATGGTTTCCCCAATGGTTCTACCCAAACCTAACATAATGGCAGTTAAGATCCCGGATCGGGCCGCAGGTACGGTTACACCCCAAATGGTTTGCCACCGTGTTAAACCCAAAGCCAATGAGCCCTGCCGGTAAGTTTCCGGCACATTATTCAATGCATCTTCAGATATTGATACAATGGTTGGAATTGCAATTCCACCTAATAACAAAGAACCGGTTAAAGCGGTTAAACCAGTAGGTAAGTGCAGAACATCTCTTAAAAATGGAGAGACCACCAAGATACCTAAAAAACCAAGCACCACACTTGGAAAACCAGCCAATAGTTCAACCAAAGGTTTTAAAATTTCTTTTAACCAAGCTGGTGCAATTTCTGAAATATAAACTGCCGTTAAGATACCAAACGGTACGGCCACCATTGAAGCCCCCAAAGTTACTACCAATGATCCCAATAATAAAGGAATAATACCGTAATATTCTTCAATTGGATACCAACGGCTGCTAAACAAATCATCTAACGGAACGGTAAATAAAGCAGGAATCCCTTCATATAAAAGAAAAAACAATATCATCAAAACAAACAAAATCGAAGAAAAACCAGAAAGTTGGATTCCCCTCGTTATGATGACCTCAGAACTTTTTAACTTTTTACTCACACGCTTATTCCTTTACGACCGGTACAAAACCTAGATCTCGAACAATATCCTGACCCTCTTCAGAGAAAATCCAATCGAGGTAATTTAAAATTAGACCTTCGGGCTCTCCATTGGTATACATATATAAATCCCGCGCAATTGGATATTGGTTTGTATTTACAGTCTCGATTGTTGGTAATACAAAAATTTTATCTCCAAGATTAGAAACCCCCACGACTTTTACATCATCTGTAATATAGCCCAATCCATCATAACCAATCGCATTCGGGTTATCCCGTACTTCTGAAATAATCCCTTCTGATGAAGGAAGTAATAAAGTGTCAGCAGAAAATATGGTTTTGTCGTCGCTGTCCCCCAATCGAATCACTGCCTCCAAAAAATAAACATGGGTACCCGAATTGGTCTCACGTGACAAGCGTACAATCGGACGATCGTCACCACCCAATTCTTTCCAATTGTTAATTTCCCCGGAATAAATTGCTGAAATTTGCTCTAGTGTTAGGTTGTTGATCGGATTTTCAGGATTAACAATTACCCCAATTGCGTCTCTTGCAACAATAAACTCAACCGGCGTTACACCATTTTCCTCCGCTAATTCAATCTCATTATCTTTAATTGCGCGAGAGGCATTTGCAATATCAACTGTATTACTTATTAAAGAAGAAATACCAGTCCCACTCCCCCCCCCGGTTACAGAGATTCGCACATTGTTATGAATCTCCTGATAACGTTCTGCCCAATATAACGCCAGGTTTACCATCGTATCAGAACCTTTATTTTCTAAATAAAGATCTACCGCATCGGAATCATTCTGGCTTTGGTTGTTAACATCAGTGCTTTGGCAGGAAGCCAATATCAAACAAAACACACATAATAAAAGGGGGAAAATTAAATGTTTTTTCACGGTTTTTTATTATAAATTAGGTTTTAAAAGAAATCTATAGCCTTAGGCATTTTGGTCCTATATTTAATTCCGGTTGTAAAAACACTAAATTTATTAATTGGATATATATTATCCAATTCGTAATCTATGTAGACATTTTGTTGACATTGAGTAATTAGGCATTTATTATAGGAATAAGAATTATTTATATTCGTAATTATCGATATCCTTATTGTTATGTTTACCAGTTCCATTTTTTAATTTTGAATTTTTAACAATTTTTATAGATTGAAGTCAACAAATTCATTATATATATCCGTTTTCGGAACGTATGATTTTATTGGTTGTTATTAATAACAAACTAATCAATTTTTTTGTTTAAGGAAAAGAAATAAAAAGGCCAACGAATGCAATCCATCCAACCTAATAAAACCACAAAAAGCAAATTTTTATCAAAAATCAACATCCGGTATCAAACATTAAATTGGGTCGTTATCATTTTTTCACTCGTTATTTTTGATCTTCTCGTTATTGGTTTGGCTTTAAGAACAGCCTTTTGGATAAGGTTTGAATTATCTTTGCCATTATTCAATCAAGATAGTTTTGCCTCACCCATTTATTATCAAAGCATTGTTTTATTAATCTTACCGGTTTGGATTTTCTTTTTTCTATTATATGGTCTCTATGATAAAAATCGGTTATTTGGTGGAATCAAAGAATACGACCGCTTATTTTATGCCAACACCATTGCAATATTATTTATTGTCGCATTGGGATTTTTTGGTGAAACGATTGTCTTGGCCCGTGGTTGGATTTTAATTTCTTGGTTTGTGGCACTTTTATTTTCTGTATTAGGGCGTTTTGTCTTTCGCCGTTGGATTTATTTCTTGCGAGCGAAAGGATATCTTTTATCCCGCACCCTGATTATCGGTTTTAACGATGAATCTGCATCAATGGCAGAACAATTACAATTTACCCGAAACTCCGGATTAAACCTGATCGGATTCGTGGATTGTGAAGTACCAAAAGGTCAAAAGATTTTTAAGAATCTGATCTGCTTAGGACCACTTGATGAACTGGAAACTTTAATTGAAGAGAACAAAATACAGGAAGTAATAATCACTTCCAGCGCTTTAGATCGCTCTCAAATACTAGAGATTTTTCAAAACTATGGGGTTTCTTCCAATGTTAATCTTCACCTATCATCTGGAGTTTATGAAATTATCACCACAGGATTAAAAGTAAAAGAGTTTGCCTGGGTTCCTTTAGTAGAAGTAAATAAAGTCCGTTTGACCGGCTTTGATCTTTTCATCAAAACGGTTATGGATTACAGCCTCACCATTCCGGGATTGATCCTAGCCTCACCAATCTTATTACTGATAGCAATTGCAATCCGAGTAGACTCTCCAGGCCCAATTATTCACCGCCGCCGTGTAATGGGTGTTAACGGAAAAGAATTTGATGCGTTCAAATTTAGAACAATGTATGTAAATGGCGATGAAATTTTGCAACGTTATCCAGAAAAATTGGAAGAGCTTCACAAAACGTTTAAGATCAAAGATGATCCCCGAATTACAAGAGTTGGAAGGTTCATCAGAAAAACGAGTTTGGATGAATTACCACAATTATTTAACATCATTCGTTATGAAATGTCATTGGTTGGACCAAGAATGATCTCTCCTCCAGAAATGCAGGAGTATAAAAAAAATGGGCTTAATTTATTAACAGTAAAACCAGGAATTACCGGAAAGTGGCAGGTTTCAGGAAGATCCGACATTACTTACAAACAACGTGTACAAATGGATATGTATTACGTAAGAAATTGGAATATATGGTTAGACATTCAATTATTACTTCAAACGATCCCTGCTGTTCTCACAAAACGCGGAGCTTATTAATTCAGAAAGGTTAATTTTATGAAAATTTTGGTCACAGGTGGCGCAGGTTTTATTGCATCCCACATCACAGATACTTATATCAATCATGGTCATGAAGTTGTTATTGTTGATAACATGGTCACCGGTAGAGAATCCAATATAAACCCAAAAGCAAATTTTTATCAGATGGATATTCGAGACCCAGAATTAGAAAGGGTCTTTGAAAAAGAACGTCCCCAAGTAATTAATCATCATGCCGCGCAAATGGATGTGCGCCGTTCTGTAGCAGATCCAAAATTTGATGCAGATGTAAACGTGGTTGGTTCTTTGAATTTACTTGAACTTGCTCGTAAATACGATGTGAAACACACCCTATACAGCTCATCCGGTGGAACGGTATACGGCGAACCAGTATATCTACCTTGTGATGAAAATCATCCAATTAAACCAATTTGCCCCTATGGAGCAACAAAATATGCATTCGAAATGTATTTAACCATGTATGAAATCATGTACGGGATGCGCTACACCGTGTTTCGATATCCAAATGTGTTTGGGCCGCGGCAAGATCCACATGGAGAGGCTGGGGTAGTTGCGATATTCACTGGTCAAATGTTAAAAGATCAACCAGTAACCATTTATGGTGACGGCCAAAATGAACGTGATTTTGTATTTGTAGGTGACGTCGCCCGTGCCAATCTAATGGCGACTGAAAACGAAATCGGGAGCAACATCTTTAATCTTGGTTCAGAAATCCCCACATCGGTTAATCAGATATTTGATGGTTTAAAAGAAATCACTGGGTATGCAAATCCCGCAATTTATGCTCCACCCAAACTTGGTGAAACCAGAAGGATTTTCTTAAGTGCCGAAAAAATCAAAGAAAAATTAAAATGGGAACCGCAGGTTTCATTATATGAAGGGTTAAGTGCAACAGTGGATTATTTTAGAGAAAAGGAACCCACCCTGTGATTATTGTTCAAACACCATTGCGAATCAGCTTTTTTGGTGGTGGTACCGATTTTTCGGATTATTACTTAGATCAAGGCGGCTGCGTTCTCAGTACCACAATAGACAAATATATTTTTGTCACCATTAAACAACGATTTGATGATTATTTGCGTGTGGGTTGGACAAAAACGGAAATTGTTGAAACTGTTGACGAAATCCAACATGAATTAATTCGAGAAGCTTTAAAAACGACCGGTATTAAAAAAGGAATTGAGATCACCACCATGGGTGATATCCCAGCAGGAACAGGACTTGGCTCATCTAGCACCGTAACCATTGGAGCTTTACATGCCATGTATTCATTCATCAATCACACCGCAAGTCCACGTCAGTTAGCCGAAGAAGCTTGCAAAATTGAAATTGACATCTTAAACAAACCAATAGGAGTTCAGGATCAATACATAGCGGCTTATGGAGGTTTAAGACTAATAGAATTTAACCAGAACAATACGGTCACAACCAAACGGGTTGATCTTGATCCTTTGGTAAAACAAGGCTTAAATGAAAATTTATTATTATTTTATACCGGTATGAAACGACAGGCTTCCGATATTTTAGGTGAACAGCAAGATAATATAAAAAGCCGGCTGCCAATTTTATCCGAATTGAAATCAATGGCATACGCAGCCGCAGATGAATTAAAAGCAGGAAATATTGATTTTATTGGAAAGACATTACATGACAGTTGGAAATTAAAAAAACAATTAGCCAGTAAGATATCGAATGGTGCGATTGATCAGATTTATGAAACCGCTCGAGATGCTGGAGCATTAGGTGGCAAATTGACCGGAGCAGGTGGCGGAGGATTCCTGCTTTTGTACTGCCGTTATGATAAACGTGATAAAGTTCGCAAAGCGTTATCAGGTCTACGAGAAATCCCCATCAAACTAGAACCAGCAGGTTCTAAGGTCATTTTTGATTATCGTCGTTGAAAATTATTGGTTATAGGAGAGTAAAATGGTTCAAATCGATGATTACTTGAGCAGTTTAGGGGAAAGCTTAAAACAAATACCTTTAGATAAGGTTAAACGTGTAATTCAAATACTTCATCATGCCCGCTTGTCTGGCAAACAGGTTTTCATTATGGGAAATGGAGGAAGTGCATCCACTTCCAGCCATTTTGTGTGTGATTTAGCAAAAAATAACTATTTTGAAGAACTGCCGCCCTTCCGCGCCATTGACTTAAATAGTTCCAATGCGATTTTTACCGCGCTGGCAAATGATGATGGATATGAAAATGTCTTTTCTCATCAATTAAGAAATCTGGTTCAACCAAATGACGTGGTATTGGCTATTTCTACGAGTGGCAACTCACCCAATGTGTTAAAAGCCATCGAATATGCGAATAATGCTGGCGCCATAACAATTGGTTTTACTGGCTATGAAGGTGGTGCCTTAGCAAAAATGATCGATGTTGAAGTTCGCATTCCTTCAAATAATATTCAACACATCGAAGATCTACATATGGTTATTGCCCATCTAATTACCTTTGCATTAATTGAAATGAGTAGGGAAGCAATCGCTTTACAGGTCAAAACAAACCAATCCATAACCCGTTCCTCAAAACAACGATCCAGACTTCCAGTAACAGGTGAACTTCCAAACCTGGACACATTACAAAAAGTGCTTTCCGATGCCGTCAATTCAAAAGGTAAACATAAAACATCTTTATTGTTTCAATTATTAAATATCTTACTCGATCTGACCAAAACAAACAGCGGTACGCTCATCTTATTGGATGAGGATGGGAATGTTATTGATGGTGCACAAATGTATGGCGGCAAAGCACTTGAACCTACCCAAAATCAATTGACTGAAATTAGCCAACATGGCTTGGCCGGATGGGTGGTAAAAAACCAACAAGCAGCATTAATTGAAAACACAAACAATGATCAACGCTGGCTTCAGCGCCCCTGGGATGGAAAACCAACCTCATCAAGATCAGCAATCAGTGTGCCTATTAAGTCTGGAAAAGTAATTGGTTGTATTACCTTAGTAAGACCACAAGAAAACCAATTTTCGATTAAAGATTTGGAAATTGTTTCTAACATGGCTTCTTCACTTGCACCAGCCATTATTGCGTCAAATAATAGTCAATCCGAATAAATCATTACAAAATTATTGGTAAAAAAAATGAAAAATCTTTTCAAGTGATACAGCTTGCTCCATCCTTATGACATATTGTCGTAAGGGCGGAGCTTGCCTAAAACCAGAGAATACACAGGGAATGAATATGGAAAAAACCGGAAAACAAACAAAAAATAATATCCTTTCCGGGTTAAGGTTATATCAACAACGCCAATCTCATAATCTTATCCATTATGTCCTTGAGCAATTTCTCTTTCTATTTTTTGGCTGGGTTCCAACAATTGTCGGGATTGGAATTCGCGGGTTATTTTACCGATTGATCCTTAATATGCAGGGTTGGGCTGCAATTGAAAACAATGTTCGCCTTCGATTTGCAAAATATATCACCCTTAAAAATGGCGTATATCTGGATCAAAATAGTTATTTACATGCCTGCCCTAATGGCATCAACGTGGGCGAAAATACGATTGTTATGTATGGAGCAATCTTACATGTATACAACTTCCGTAATATCCCTCATTCTGGTATTAAAATCGGGAAAGATTGCTTAATTGGGGAATACAGCATTATTCGGGGGCAGGGCGGCGTAACGCTTGGAGATCGCGTATATACATCACCATTCAGTCAAATTATCGCGGTGAATCACGTCATTGCCGATCCTGAGCAGCCCATTATTCATCAAGGCATCACCGCTGATGGCATCACGATCGATGATGATGTGTGGATAGGATCAGGCGCGATCATTACGGATGGTGTACACATTGGAAAAGGTTCCGTTATCGCAGCAGGTGCTGTGGTTACGAAAGACGTGCCGGAACATACTGTCGTGGCGGGAGTTCCGGCAAAAGTGATTAGAAAGATAGAAAAATCAGATTTACTTGAGAAGCCAATATCAAAAACGATCTACTACTAATGATAAGGAGAAAGAATTGTGACAATACTCACAGTAGTCATTCCAGCCTATAATGAAGAAAACGGCATTGCCGAAATTATGAACAGGGTATTGGCTGTCCGCAGCGATTTAAAAACGGTGGGCGTCAATCAGCTTGAATTAATTGTTGTGGATGATGGGTCAAAAGATAAAACAGCAGTAATCGCTAATCAAATTGCAGCAAACGATTCAGATGTCAAGGTCATTACCCAAAAAAATAAGGGGTACGGTGGCGCATTAAAAACCGGCTTTTCACAGGCTGCCGGGGAGTTAATTGGCTTCCTGGATGCAGATGGAACTTATCCTCCAGAATATTTTCCAGCACTCTGCAAGGAGGCATTAAATGGTGCAGAATTGGTTATTGGATCACGGATGGCAGGCAGCGACAGCCAAATGCCGGTAACAAGGCGAATTGGAAACTTCTTTTTTGCAAATTTATTAAGTCTATTGGGTTGGGAAAAAATTACCGACAGTGCAAGTGGAATGCGAGTGTTCAAAAAGGATGTAATCCAACGTATTTACCCGCTGCCCGATGGATTAAATCTGACACCGGTTATGAGTACTCGCGCTGTGTATGAAGATATAAACATGGTAGAAATTCCAATCCCCTATAGTGAACGAGTTGGTGCATCAAAATTAAGTGTTGTAAAAGATGGTTGGATATTTTTAAGTTCCATGGTGTGGACTGTCTTAACGTATAACCCGGTACGCATCCTTGGTGCAATTGGGGTAGTTTTATTTGCGATTTCATTGTTTATTTTTATTGGGCTTTTTATTGCCCGTCTATCAGGCGTCACACAAATTGGTGCGATTGGTGTAGCATTTTTATTCACAGCCTTAATTACTGCGGTTAGTGGAATTTCTGTTTTTTCCTTAGGTGCAACCTTTAATTACTTGATTTCCATTTTTTATAAGAAAAAAATCCGGCAAGGATTGTTTGGAAAACCCATTTTTAAACAACCACTCGAATTAAAATTTGGTGTACTTGGAATTTTGACATTATTCATCGGTTTTGTTATTGGGTTAATAAGTCTTATCCTAAGTCTACAAGGTTGGGAAATTGCCAGGGTATGGCTTTACCTCCTTGGCAGCGCCCTATTATCGGTTGTTGGAATTCAATTGGTTTTATATTGGTCACTGATGCGTGTACTGGAAGAAATTAGTCAAAGACATACCGTTATCAAGAAAGATCTTGAAATCGTTTAAAGGTAAGGAGTAATCTTATGGAAGACAATGAACTAAAAAAAATAAATCTCGGAACAAGGAGGATTGCAGATGTCAAGGACGCCAATTTTCCTAATGCCGATCCAATCGTTAAAGAAGGAATTTTAAAAGCCCCTCGGAATAAAGAAGCGGTGGATGTATTATTGGTTAATCCACCAACACCTGACGGCGGGTTATGGATTCGAACACAGCACCGTGTAGGACGCAGAACACGAGAGAATATGGTCTGGCCACAGGTCTCATTGGCCCAAATGGCAGCGATCCTTGTACCAACCTATAAAATTAAAATCATTGATGCCAACGCGGAACGCATGGATTGGCCGACTTTTGCAAAAAAAATCAGCTATTACCAACCAAAGTATTATGTCACCCAGCTTACTGCACCAACACTGGAAAATGATATGTACGGCTGTTTCTTGGCAAAGGCGCGTGGTGCAAAAACAATCGCTTTTGGTACACACATCACCCCAATTCCAAAAGAGACGTTGCGCCCATTCCCTGCATTGGACTTTGGCCTCATTGGGGAACCCGACCTAACTTTGCGGGATTTAATTGACCACCTGGAAGGTAATTTGGAAAATCGCCCCGAAGTGGTACAAAAACTTATTGATGGACATGATGAAAATTACCAACCAAGTCTGAATGAAGATGGCTCAGTCAATATGCATGGCATAAAAGGGGTTGCCTGGCGAGATGGAAAAGAAATTGTCGTTAATAAAACCCGACCATTCATCAAGGACCTGGATGATCTGCCGATCCCTCTTCATGAACTTTTACCATTTGAGTCCTACCGCATGCCTATGATTAAAGGTGCTTTCACCTTTATCGTCTCCAGCCGCGGTTGTACCGCTGGTTGTATCTACTGTATTAAACATGTTAGTTACCAATACTCTGTCCGTTTGCGTTCACCCGAGAAGATCCTGGAAGAACTTTGGATCTTAAAAAACCTTGGTTTAAACGCTGTCCACATGTACGCAGACTTATTCACAGCCAGCCGCGATCAGGTAGTAGGATTATGTAACTTAATGATTGAATCAGGCATCAACATGAAGTGGACTTGTAACAGCCGTGTTGATTATGTTGATGAAGAAATGCTAAACCTGATGGCAAAAGCTGGGTGCTGGTTAATTAGTTGGGGTATTGAATCAGGATCTGAGCAGGTATTAAAACATGCTCGCAAAGGTGCATATCCAGACAAAGCCAAGAGAGCCCTTACCTGGGCAAGACAGGCTGGAATTAAGAATTGGGGTTACTTTATCATTGGTTTACCAACAGAAACAGAAGAAACCATCCAACAGACGATTAAATTTGCAAAAACTCTCCCATTAGACATTGCATTATTCCATGTTGCCGCGCCATATCCAGGCACACCTTTCTTTTTTGAGGTAGTTAAAGAAGGTTGGTTCCGCCCAGGAACACGATGGGAGCAAGTCGATATGGATAAAGGAACTGTTTTGGATTATCCGGGTTTACCTGCCGAACGATTAATGTATTGGCAAAAACGAGCCTTCCGTGAATGGGCGTTCCGACCCGGTCCAATTTTTACCTATATCAAAATGCTGTTTTCAGATTTTGCAACCATGAAATCAGCAATCAGTGTTGGCTTACAACACTTAAGTTGGCAATCGGGAAAAAGTGAATCTTAATCAATCAAATTTATGAATAAAATTAAAAGTTTCAATCGAAAAAACAAGAAAAAAATGATGAGGTTAATCGTGATCAGCCTGGTACTGCTGCTTTTCAGCAGTACCAGCTTCTTATCCGTTGAAGCTCAAACCCAAAGTAATAATTGGACTCAACCTGAAAATCTTTCAAATGCAGGAGCAACCACCAACCCCAGGTTAATTACAAGTGCCTCAGGCAGGCTACATGCCTTTTGGGAGGATCAGTATTCTCAAGTTGCTTATAAATATCTGGAAAATGATGTTTGGAGCGATAATTTTAATCTCAGTCTTCCTTTTTATCAGACAGATTACAAACTTGTTGCCGATCAAACCGGTTGGATTTTGGCATTTTGGATTGATCCTGGTAGCAATAATCTTTATTATAGTGGGGTTCAAGAGTTAAATGTCTCAATTCCTAGTCGATGGTTTTCTCCTATTCGCATCTCATCGGGTGTAACTGCTTTTGATATCAGTATTGACAGTAGCAATCAAGTTAATCTGGTGTATCTCAGAGCGTTGGATACCGAGGATTTACCATCCGGCATATATTACCAAAAAACACAGGGTAATTTTCAAAGATGGGGCACATCGAATAGTCTATATCAGTCGAAATATTTTAGAAATCAACTTCCTCCCGCAAATTCTACGACAGCACAAACTGCCATTGAAGCCAATTGGTCTCATGTAGACATCGAAACAGGAGAAGCGGATCAATTTTATGTCAGCTGGGAAAACCCTGCTTTAAAACGACTTTATTACAGTTATTCCTCTACCAATGGAAATAGTTGGACTGAACCGGAAAATATTTCATCCCCTTCTCCAGATAATACTTATTTGACACCTCAAAACTTACTGACTGCCAATTTACCAAACCACACCATGCAAATTTGGCAATTAAGCGAACCAGGTGGTAATTGTAGTCTACAGTATCGAGTTTCTTTGGATGATCCAAATGACTGGTCACCACAACAATCCTTAGCCAATCTCATTAATGAATGCCCTGAAAACATCTCTTGGTTCCCAACAGGACAATCAGATACGCTTTTTGTTTTTTCAGGAGCGAACAAATTCACGATTATTGCCTGGAACGGTGAACGATGGAGTTTGGCACAAAGTCAATCTGAATTAAATCAGTTCACCAACCCCAATACATTTCGATCTCTGGAATTCACCCAATATGCTACAGTTATAAATTTCCCCGAAATTTATAACATTGCAATTGATGAAATCAGCGAAGATGTTTGGTATTCGCATAAAACATTTGGAAATCTGGAAGCTTGGTATAACACCATCAGTGAATGGTCTACGATAAGTAATGCGGTAATCACCGAAAAAAACATAACCAACTTGAAATCCTTTAATGGCTTGGATGGATATCCCACCTTTATTTGGTCAGTTGAAGATTTTAAGGATGATGGGAAAGTTTTTTCTAAAATCCAAATTGCGAAAATCCAACCAGACGGTTTTGTGCCAGGTTATATTTCAGTGCGAAACAATTTATCTGGAAGGATTAATAGTCTTTCACTAATAACAAACTTAGCAAAAGAACGGTTAGCCCTGATCTGGCAGGGTGGAATTTATGGACAGTTGATTAATACCTGGGCTGACCTTAATGAACTAAATAATCCGGTTGGGTGGTCGGAGATCAATACGGACACCACTTTTCCTGCCATTCAAAGTCCGATGTTAATAAACACCAACGGTTCTGATATTTACGCTGTTTTTTCAACTCAGTATCAAGAAGATCGTGGCATATATACTCGCTTATCAACGGATGCTGGTGAAACTTGGACGGAATCCAAGTTGTTATATTCTGGCGTAAACATCGGAGATTGCCCCACTATTAAAAATCCCGAACTAGATATTCAGAACGATACGTATTCGCTCCTGTATACCTGTTATACAGATACTGGTGGTGTTGGTCCCTTATCATTAAATTTCATAATATCCAATGATGCTGGCCAATCATGGTCAACACCTCAAGTGATTGCTGAGGGTGAAATTTTATGGTCAAAGTTAATCCGCTCACAAGATGGAACGCTACATCAGCTTTGGATGGTTTACAACGGTGAAACTGCTCTCTTTCACAACTATTCTATTGATAATGGCCTAACCTGGCTCTCGCGTACCAATTTTTCTCTCATTGAAGGAAAATTCCCTGTCATAGATGTCTCAGTGGATTACACTGGTCGGCTTCACGTCCTACATGCAGTTCCTTTGGAAAACAATAATACGATTATTCAATATCACGTTTGGAATGGTTCATCATGGATCAATGGGGAAAACTTGGAATTATTCACATACCAGAACCAACAAAATCTCCTTTTAACCAGTACAATCGATAAAAACCAAAATTTAACTATTGGCATCATCATTTCAAGTTCTTCAATAGAAACAGACACCAATCAATTAGTTACAGCGCGTTATGCACTAGGAATTGAACCACCTGAAGAACCGACCGTAACAACTCTCCCAACCCCAGTGGAAAACAACACCACTGAAATTAATCAAGATTCTAATTCAACGGATTCACAAACCACTCCACTTGTTGAGCCGACACCTGTACCCGTTCTTAATAACCAACAAGCAGAAAACACAAATGCATGGCTAGGTATCGTTTTTGGATCAGTCGCCGCATTTGGTTTAATGGTTTTAATTTTTTTATTTATAAAACGAAAAAACTAATTTATTAAATCAAGGAGCAAAAAATGGCAGCCATTAAAGAAATAATCAAAAACTACATCGCAGAAAATATTTTATTCACTGATAAAGGATACCCCTACCCAGATAATGCCTCTTTTTTGGAAAATGGAATCGTTGATTCAATGAATGTAATGGAAATTGTCGCTTATGTGGAAGAAACATTTAACATTTCCATCGAGGATTCAGAAATCGAGCCGGCAAATTTCGACTCAATTGAAAGTATTGCCAATTTTATCCAACGAAAAACCAACTAGATTTTTAATATAACCATATGCAAACATTGTTAGTTCAACAATTCTTAACCAACAGCCTAAAGCGATATCCCAATAAAATAGCCTTGGTCAGTGATGGTTTAAGATTAACTTATCATGAGATAAACCAACAGGTTAACACATTGGCCAACGCTCTGCGAGATAACGGCGTTCAACGAGGTGATAGAGTCGCCTTATTTTTACCAAATTGTTCTGACCAGGTAATTGCGATTTTCGCTATTTTAAAAATTGATGCAGTTTTTGTGGTGATAAACCAAAGTACAAAAGCTGATAAATTAATTTATATTCTCAATAATTGTAATGCTAAGGCGATTATCACCACTCCTCTACATTCAAATTTATTAAGTGAAGAGCGCAAATCTTTACCAGATTTATCTTTTGTTTTCATTTCAGGAGAATACCAATCAACAGATAAATCGATCGTTGCTTTATCTGATTTTATTTCAGGTTATGGTGAGGAAGAACCCAGATCGTTTAATATTGATCAGGATCTAGCATGTTTGATTTACACTTCCGGTAGTACCGGTGATCCAAAGGGCGTCATGACATCCCACGCAAATATGGTTTTTGCTGCCCAATCAATTATTTCTTACCTAAAAAACACACCACAAGATATCATTCTTAACGCATTACCACTTTCTTTTGATTATGGCCTTTATCAACTAATCATGACGTTTGCTTTTAGTGGTACGTTAATATTAGAAAAAGGCTTTTTATTTCCATCATTAATATTAAAAAGAATCCAGGAAGAAAAGGTAACCGGATTTCCCGGTGTACCAACTTTATTTTCTGTTTTATTTAATATGGAATTATCTGTTTACGATTTATCCAGTTTACGATATATGACCAATACAGCAGCCGCTTTATCCTCATGGCATATTGAAAAGATTCAATCACTCTTTCCAAATGTGGATTTTTATTCCATGTATGGATTAACCGAAACAAAACGTACTTTATATTTACCACCTGAAGATATGACGACAAAATCCGAATCAGTCGGCATCCCCATCCCCGGTACAGAAGCTTGGATCGAAGATGAAGAAGGGCACCGTCTGCCTCCAGGTACTCCAGGCGAATTGGTAGTACGCGGCCGCCACGTAATGCGGGGATATTGGAATGATCCAAAAACCACCGCAATCCGGTTTCCTCCAGGTCCTATTCCCGGAGAAACACTTTGTTACACAGGTGATCTTTTTAAGATGGATTCTGATGGGTATTTTTATTTTATTTCCAGAAGAGATGACATCATCAAAAGCCGCGGTGAAAAGGTATCCCCAAAAGAAGTTGAAAATGTTCTATACAAATTGGATGGGATTCAGGATGCTGCTGTAATTGGGGTACCGGATGACTTGTATGGAGAGGCGATAAAGGCTTTTGTCGTCTTGCGTGATCCCAGTTTGGATCAAAAAGATATCATGCGACATTGCAAAAAAAATCTGGAAGATTTTATGATCCCAAAATATATTGAAATTTTAGACGAACTCCCAAAAACATCCTCCGGAAAAATTAAAAAGACAGGATTGAAGTAAACTTATGTGCGGTATCGCCGGAATCACCACAGTAAACGCTAACCAAACGATTGAGATCGATAGTTTGATCGGGATGGCCTCCTTTTTACAACATCGTGGTCCCGATGAATATGGGATTTATCGCAGCCAATCCTGTGGCTTGGTCAGCACCCGCTTAAGCATTGTTGATTTGGCGGGTGGCCAACAACCCATTCATAATGAAGATCAAACTTTGTGGATTGTGTTTAACGGAGAAATATTTAACTATATTGAACTAAAACAAGATTTAGTAAAAAAAGGACACCATTTCCTGACAAACACCGATACAGAGGTTATCCTTCATCTTTACGAAGAATACGGTGAAGCAGCTCTTCAAAAATTAAATGGGCAATTCGCTTTTGCGATTTGGGATGAAATAAAACAATCTTTGTTTATAGCACGAGATCGTTTTGGTATCAGACCATTGTTTTATCAATGGGATAATAAAAAATTACTATTTGCTTCGGAGATTAAGGCTTTTTTAGCTTTGGAAGATTGGCAGCCGGAATTCGATCTCACTGCGATTCAACAAGTTTTTACCTATTGGGCAACCCTATCCCCTTCTTCTGTGTTTAAAGGAATCCAAGAACTTCCACCAGCACATTACATGATCTTCAAAAATGGCTCAATTTCAACTCATCCTTATTGGCAAATGGATTTTACAAAACCGGAGCATCCATTAAGCGACCAGGAATATCTTGAACAGTTTGAATCGTTATTGATCCAAGCAACCCAGATCCGGCTTAGAGCCGACGTTGAAGTAGGTGCTTATTTAAGCGGTGGCCTAGATTCTTCTACCACTACTGCAATTATCCAGAACCATTCAGATACCCCTGTTGAAACCTTTTCCATTCAATTCTCTCATCCAGCCTATGATGAGAGAGAATTTCAAAATGAATTTACAAAAGAACTTGGTGTAAATCACCATGAAATCACATGTGATGCAAAGGATATTGGACGAATTTTTCCGGAAGTAATATGGCATACAGAAACACCCATCTTACGCACTTCCCCTGCTCCAATGTATTTGCTCTCAAAATTAGTTCGTGAGAACAATTACAAGGTTGTTCTAACCGGAGAAGGAGCAGATGAGGTTTTGGGTGGGTATGATATCTTCAAAGAAGATAAAATCAGGCGTTTTGTTGCCCGTCAGCCTGAATCCCAACGAAGAGAAGCTTTATTTGGTGTCCTTTACCCTGAAATCGCCAACCTGAACCAAGCAAAATTTGTTCAAAGTTTTTTTGGAAAAAATATTACAGACACCCAAGCAGATTTTTACACGCATCATATTCGCTGGTTTAACACTAGCCGGACAAATCGTTTTTTGAATCAACCAAATAGTTTGTCATATACTCCTTATGATTATCCGATTATTCTTCCACCTCAATTTAAACAGTGGTCTTCGTTAGCACAAACCCAATATCTTGAAATCCAAACGTTTATGTCACCTTATTTATTATCATCCCAAGGCGATCGGATGGCGATGGCTAACTCCGTTGAAGGCAGATACCCTTTTCTGGATGTAAATTTGGTTGAATTTGCAAACCACCTTCCGGACCATTTGAAATTAAGGGGATTACAAGAAAAATGGATATTACGGCATTTTGCAAAAAAAATGTTACCAAAAGAGATCTGGTTGCGGCGCAAGAAACCATACCGTGCTCCTATTATCGATAGTTTTATCAATAATGATCCGGATAGTACCTATGTGATGGACCTTCTATCTACGGATGGTCTCAACAAGAATCAAATTTTTAATCCATTCGGGGTAGGCAAATTATTATCTAAGGCAAAAAACGCTGGAAAATTATCTGAAATTGAAGAAATGGCTCTTACAGGAATGATTTCAACCCAATTGGTAGATCAATTTTTTATTCAAAAGAAATTTTCCAAACCAAACCCAATCTCACGGGAAAAACTATTAATTATTGATCGTATTCCCCAATAAAAAGGACTCATAATGAACCCCTCGATAACTTCCAAATCATTTAATAAAAATTCATTAAAAATCAATCCGGAACAAGAAGTAAACCGGATCGTCCAATTTTTACAAACCGAGGTGCAGCACAATTTCCATAAACGAGGTGTTGTGTTAGGTATCAGTGGGGGTATCGATTCCTCAGTGGTGGCAGCTTTATGCGCGAGAGCATTTGGCGGAGAAAACATGTTGGGTTTAATGATGCCGGAAAAAGAATCCAGTCCGGAAAGTGAATCCTTGGCTGTAGAAATCGCGAAACAATATGGTTTTGAGACAATCACCGAAGACATCAGTCCTGCTTTATCTGGCGCTGGTTGTTATCAAAGACGGGATGAAGCTATCCGCCAGGTCATTCCCGATTTTGGACACGGGTGGAAATCAAAAATCACGCTCCCGGGCAGCCTTCTGGATGATAAAACCTTAAATGTTTTTTATCTAACAGCCATTTCGCCAGATGGAGAAGAAATTCGGAAACGTATTCCGCCCCAAGCATTTCGTCAAATTGTCGCCGCTTCCAATTTTAAGCAGCGAACGCGGATGGCATTTTTGTATTACCACGCGGAACGGTTGAATTATGCCGTAATTGGTACAGCCAACAAAAATGAACATGCAATGGGCTTTTTTGTTAAGCATGGAGATGGCGGCGTTGATATTCAACCGATCCAACACCTATTTAAAAGCCAGGTTTATCAGTTAGCCAAAGTTTTGGATATTCCCGAAGATATTCAAAACCGCACACCAACATCGGATACATACAGTGCCGGCAGTACCCAGGAGGAATTTTTCTTCCGGCTTCCCTTTGAAATATTAGATTTGGTATGGTTTGCTCATGAAAATAATATTCCCAGCAGTTTAATAGCCAAAGAAGCTGGCATTTCTGTTGAACAGACAGATCGGATTATCGCCGATATAATCCAAAAGCAACGATCAACTGAGTACTTGCGATTAAAACCATTATCTCTTAATCAGTAGAGGCTGCTTATGAACCGTCAATTTCCGGCTTTCCGGGGCATTGCCATTCTCTTAGTGATCATTAATCATTCCATCGTACTCAGTTTGTTAAATACATCGCAGTATGATTTACCGAAACCAGGTGTAATTGAAACGAATATTTTATTATTTATAAAAGAAATTGGTGTTATTGCCGTCCCCACATTTTTATTTTTGGCTGGTAGTTTTATGGTTTATTCTCTTCGGAATAAACCAATTCTTAAAGCATATAAAATGTTATTACCCGCTTTACAAAATGCAATTGTGCCTTATGTTATCTGGTCTCTTGTCTTTTATCTGACCGTTTTTTTTGTTCGAGGAGAGATTTATGATATTTTTGGCTATCTAAAAAATATATTAGTTGGTTATCCATATAACTTTATTCCTATCCTTGTTTTTTATATTCTTTTATCTCCTCTCATCCTAAAATTAGCTGAAAAATACCCTTTCTTAACTATGTTAATTTTTGGGGGAATTCAGGTTGTTTTAGCCAATATCAGTGTACCGGGAATTATTGGCTTTAAGTTTCCCGAGGTTATGAAATTGCTCGCCCCACCAGTATTGAGAATACCCCTGGCATTATGGGCAGTTTTTTATCCCTTTGGTATCGTGTTTTCGTTACATAGTAACAAAATCCAACCATGGTTAAAAAAATATTGGTGGATTTTCGCTTTATCAGCATTCTGTCTATATCTGGTTGCTTCACTTCAAGAAGTTGGCTATTTAGAATTTAAAGCAGCTGAATGGCTGCTGCCAGTATTTGTGATTCCCTTATATACCATTGTGGAGCGAAAAAAAATCCCCATTGTTTCTTTTTTGGAAAAAATGGGGAAAAGATCCTATGGTATTTATTTGTTAAATATTATTTTTATTACAACATTTGTGTATCTGACCGCAACGTATCTACCTTGGCTTTATCATATCCTTAGTCTTCATATTATCATCATCAGCTTATTTACTTTGGGCATAAGCACCTGGATTATGGACACCACCGAAAAACGCACCGGAAGAAATGTTTACCGCAGTATTTTCGGCTAGATCCGTTAATATGATAAAGGTCACACAATTACTTTTTCTACTCTGCTTCAATCGCTCGAACCAAGTTCATTATATAAAACAGGTCACCACGATAAAAGGCAGGTACATCTAGATAAGGAACCAATTCTGAAGCACTTTGATTAAGGATCAACGCCTTTGCCTGGAACAGCGCAATGGGATCATAAAGGTTTTGCCTTACACCTTCATTCACCACAGCATTGTAACGGCTCACAAACCAATAGGGTGCCGTGTAGGTATATTCGTTTAAAGCTTCCACAACCTTGCTATTCGCACCCTGACGCAATTCAGCTGCTAATTCCGGCACCAAAAACAAAAAATTCTGAGAAATATTCATTGGTCGACGGTGATAATAATTATCTGCTGACCAGGGCGTATCTTTGTTAAAACTTTGAACCCGTAAATTGATCAACCGATTTAATTCACTGCTTACTTGATTCCTTATATTGATATCCTGAGAACTCATGCCAGCTTTGTCTTGCAATTCAAGAAAACCAATATAACCTGCGATATAAGCGTTAATTTCATAGGGTCGGTCTAACAAATAATCGTTCGTCGCTAATCCAGGTACCTGGGTTTGTATCCTGGATTTACTTAACTGATATGCTCGTGCCGTATCCTCCGGGACGATATTGGTGTATTTCCATAGTGCATAAAAATTAAACGGCGGGTAAGTCCAAGAAAATTTAGAATTACTATTTACAAGCGGTCCAAAATTTTGGGCAGAAGCCTCAGCTTCAGGAGGCAGCGGCATCCATTCCCTGGCAGCCCCGTCTTTCCAACCTGTCCTGGCAATCATGGTCGGATCAAAATAAGTGTCAAAGGTGTTGATCAAATACTGCCTGGTCTGATTCTGAAGATCAGATGAAAGATGGGGATAGGCTAACGCCAGCGCATATAATGTTTCACCAGGATTCTCAAAATAGTTAGCAAACTGGGAATACAAACTATATTGGCCCGAATTATAATAACCCGGTCGCAATAAGCCTGCATCGATCATTTTTTGAATTTCATTCGCTAAGATAGCCCTTAATTCATTATCCGATTTTACGGAAACATTTTGATTTGGGGATTGTATTGTTAATAAGGGTAATTCTCTTTTTACCGCATTGTTTCCAAAGGCAATAACGGCATTACTTCGGTGGACATATAACTTTCCCTGATAAGGAATAATCGGGTTCTGATCACCATGATTATGATATATACCATTTTGTGTACCATAATTACCACGCAAACGTTCTGTCTCTCCATCCGTCATTCCATACCACATCTCGTCATATCCACTAATCATAAGAGATAATGGATCACCGTAGCTCCATAAATTTCCAACAGTACGGGAGCCGATCCCAAAGTAATCACCTTGCCGGTCACAACAACGATTTCGATAAACAACATCTCCTCCCGCAGATAAAGCCTGTGGTTCATCAACAGCTCCCTGGCCACCAGCCAAACTCATATAAGGAGTACCTATTAACCATCCCACTACTTTACCTTGCGGAATGTAAAAGTTTTGGTGTAAGTTATTAAAATATAAGATACCATCGGAACCAATAATCGGAGGATATCGGTTGCCGGAATGAGTTCCGTACATTAGAGCAGGCAAATATTCCCGCCGGCCATCACCATCAGAATCAAAAGTATACTCTCTACCATCGCCCCGATTTAGCATAATGTACGTCCGCCGCCATGGTTTTTCCTCTAAATAATCCGTTACAGCAGAATAATCTAAAACCTGATTACCATTTGCCCAATTTTGATTAGGAACGGTCGGCCCAATGAATGAACCCAATGGTGAATTACCAAACACTGCATCGCGGTCCATATCAAAGACCTTACCGTAATCATTACCGGCAAGATCATCCAAGGTAGTGGTTCCAGGGTCAAAACCAGTCCGGTATCCGGATGCGGCAGAAAAGATGACCGCGTCACCATATATTACAGGCCAATAGGATTGATATCCATCGCCTGGAAGTAATTCGGACTTCCAAACCAAACTACCATTACTCACCCGCAAGGCATAACCATGATTGTCGTTCGATGCAAAGTACACTACCCCATCGGCATAAGCTGCACTTATATCAATAAAGCCATCCGTTTTGAATTTCCATACCAATTGACCTTGCTGAGTAGTACCATGTTCCCCAATCGCATAAAAATATCCATCGCGGTTACCTAATAACACCTTTCCATCAATGACCAGCGGATTCGTGGAATATCCAGCACCAGCACCATTAAATGACCACAGAAAAGCACCATCTGCAGCTCGTAAGGCATATAAATTACGATCATACCCGCCAACATATACCACGCCATTCGCCACTGTTGGCGAATTACCCAAAGGCATTTTTGTATCGAACCGCCAAACGGTTTCACCATTAAACGCATTCAAGGCATACAATCCATTGGCAGTAGCTACATAGATTAAGCCACCAGAAGCAATTAACTGCACATTTTGAGGAATATACGCTTCAATCGGGCGATACCATTCAACCCCTAAATTACCGGATACTTCTTCCCGTGACCACGAAGTCCGCTGTGGATTGGAAGCAACCATCGCCCAATCACCATCACCGGGAGGCGGTAGGGTTGGGATTACAGGCGGAATTGTTGGCGCTGGAGTTGGTTCAGCGGATCGGTTTACCAATGGTAAGAAGGTGGAAAAACCATTCAACAAATCTTGCAGAACTGTAGGTACGATTGTTGGTGTCGCTTCCGGCAATTCTTCAGGTTCTGGTGTTTCAGCCTGAATCATAATAAGGTCAGGTGTAGTACTACTTTCTAAACCCGTTGCTGGAATTAAGGTTTGTCGGCAGGAAGTTAATAGGAATCCTGCAATCATTACAACGTTTATTATCGTAAATGATTTCCCTCTATTTTTGTTTTTATTTTTAAACAACATAAACTTCTCCAAATCAGTAATAAACCATGAAAATTTTATATGGTTTTGTAATAGGCTCTACACCACTGTTGGTTGAAATGATTTTGTCTTGTATTGTGTTGTTAATTCAGATGTACATTTCCTACTTTTATTATCTGATAACCATATAATGTATTTATTAAGCTTACAGATTTTTTTATTAGAATGTAAGCACACGTATCAAAAATTTTATAACTTTTAGCTACTATATCATATTTGTCTACATTATGACCTTGAACCTAATTAACAACTTCCTTTCAAAAATCTTACTATCCGTGTTGATAACTGCACAGTTGGTTGGTTTTAACCAAATCAGTACCGAGTGGCAGCCTATTCAAAGAATACCCAATTTTGAAGATACCGCTCGAGCACCACTGTTGGTACCGGATCAGGCGAAAAATATTCATGTCTTTAACTATGAAGCAATTAACGCATCACAAAATGCAATTTTTTACCGAAAATGGAATCAAGATGAGGGTTGGACGCCACCGATTGATATTATCTTGACCGGTTTGGGTGGTGGAGCACAAACTCTACAATCCGCTTTTCTTGATCAAAATAATGATATGCACTTACTGTATTACGTAGGTACAGACAAATCGGGTTCTGTATACCATACCAAAGCATATATCACGGATGTAGATAACGCTTCCTTATGGACTTCTCCCGTTGTTATCGCAAATAAAGCAGACCCACTTCCTTTTATTACATCTGTCCAACAGCAAAACGGAAGAATACTTGTCTTTTACGGTGGTCAAGAAATTGGTAATGGATTGTATCTTATTACTTCGGATGATTTTGGTAATACCTGGAGTAAACCATTAGCTTTATCACTTGTTTCAATAGAAGACGAGTGGCCAGCAGCAATTCAAGCCACTGTAGACCATTTTGACCAGGTGCACGTCGCCTGGTCTCAAGTGAGTCTGGCAGGAGTAGGGGAAACCATATTTTACGGCCGATTAAACGAAAAACAGACTGCTTTTGAAGTGGATACGATTATTGCCAGAAGAGAAGGCGATGACTATTCTGCCAATTGGCCGACTATGATCGATTCGGGTGATCAATTAATTCTCATTTATATGGATGATTTTCCTGCTACTCGCTGGATGCGTACTTCTGACGATTATGGTGATACGTGGTCGATTCCAATCCGCCCTTTTCCCGAAGTCGGTGAATATGAATATGCTATTTTAAATAAAGATAACGATAATCACATCCACATGATTCTTGGTAACCGCACCGTTGAACCTGAGATTCATGGTATGTGGTACAGCCGCTGGGTCGGTAATCGGTGGACAGCACTCGAACCGATCGTTTCGGGACCGGTTACCAGTAGTTTTGATCCCTCCGCCCCGCAAGCGGTTATCGCACAAGGAAATCTTATTTTTGCCACTTGGTGGAATAATGTTCGCAGGGAAAATCTAACGGGAGCGTGGTACTCATATAAACTTTTGGATTCATCACAAGCGGAAGTTGTGCAATACGATAAATCAAATGATGCTGAAATATCAGCCATTAATCTTGAGGTGACAGCTACCAGTACACCAGAATTAAATCAATCAGATTCTGCCGCCCAACCTCAATTTTCAAAAACTGCTGGTGTCTATTCACCTGCTGCACCTGTTTTTTATGCCATGATCCCCACTGCTATTTTATTACTCCTCTTTTTCTTCATTCGCAATAAAAAAAGACAATAGGAATTATATGACAGAGACAAAATTACACCAAAACCAAACTTCCTTATTTTATAAAGATTTACTGTTTGCTTGGACTTCCCGGATCTTAAAAGCCCGCTATCAACAATCCGTTTTAGGAGGTTTTTGGGCTATCTTACAACCGCTGGCAACCGTATTAATTTTCACAACCGTATTTTCATTTTTCCTGAAAGTGGATACCGGTGATATTCCATATATTGTTTTTTCGTATACGGCAATGGTCCCATGGATTTTGTTCTCCTCCTCAATTAACGATATGGTTGAATCCATTGTTCAAAACATGAATCTTGTTTCAAAAATCTATTTTCCGCGTGAAATTTTGGTTGTATCCGCTCTCTTAGCCCGGGTAGTTGATTTTTTTATCGCTTATATTATTTTGATCATTCTTATGATTATCTTCAAAATCCAGATTCAACTTGTTGTCTGGTTATTTTTACCGGTGATCATCCTGGTTGAATTGGCATTTGCATTGGGCATTGGTTTAATCGCCTCGGCTCTAAACGCATTTTATCGAGATATTCGGCATTTATTCGTCTTATTGTTACAACTCTGGTTATACGCAACACCAATTATTTATCCAGTTTCCTTTGTTCCGGAAAAGTGGCAGTTTTTATATCAGTTAAACCCCATGGTCGGCATTATTGAGGCATACCGATCCGTTATGCTGCATAGCTCTCTTCCAGGCACAAGTTTTCTAGTCAGTGCACTGATCGCGGTAATTGTTTTAATTATTGGTTACTTATTCTTTAAAAAAGTTGAAGTTCAATTCGCAGATATTATTTAAAAGGTTATTCTATGTTGCCAACTATCGAAGTACAAAATGTTTCAAAAAAATACCGCATCGGGAAAGCCCCACTTAGTTTAAGGTCGTTGGTAAATTTTCGTAATCAAAAAAACCAATACCATTGGGCCGTTAAAGAGGTCGATTTTTCCCTCTATCCCGGGCAAGCTTTGGGTATTATTGGTCCAAACGGTGCCGGGAAAACAACGATTTTAAAGCTGCTTTCCAAAGTGACTTTTCCCTCATCCGGCAAAATTAATATGAATGGTCGTTTTTCAGCCCTGATTGAACTTGGAGCAGGTTTTCACCCGGAATTAACCGGACGGGAAAATATTTTTCTTAACGGGACAATCCTGGGTATGCGGAAACAAGAAATTCAAACCCGCTTTGATGAGATCGTTGATTTTGCGGGTATTGGAAAATTCCTTGATACTCCTGTTAAACGATATTCTTCCGGAATGTATGCTCGATTGGGTTTTTCGGTTGCCGCCCATATTGACCCTGATATTTTGTTAGTTGATGAAGTTTTGGCTGTGGGAGATATGGCTTTTCAAAAAAAATGCTATGATCGCATGGTTGATTTAATTAAAAAAGGTACAACCCTCATTTTTGTATCTCATAATATGCGAGCCATTCAAAAAGTATGCAGTGAATGTATTGTCATGTACCGCGGTAACCCTGCTTTTCAAGGTCCGACAGCGGATGCGACAGCTGAATATTCTAATATCTTACGTGAAGCAGCTACAACCTATAATGACATTGGGGAAAATATATCCGATGGCATTGGGCAGCGGATTATGACACACGCTGCTGTGATTAACAATGTCGAACTCCTTCGCGAAAATCAGCAAACCGCCTATACCTTTGAATCAGGTGAATCCGTTTCTGTCCGTTTTCGAGTTGATTTTCATGAGGAAGCACCCCACCCCATTTTTGCTTGCATGATCCGTACTCCGGATGGGCAAAAGGTTTATGACTACACAACAGAATGGGCTCAAATCTCAACCCCCAATTTTGAAGCAAACTCTTCTCGACTGATTGAGTTTAAGCTTAAGTTAAATCTAGCTCCCGGAACATACCAACTTGGTGTAAATATGGCATACCATGATTTATCCAAATATTACGATCGTATTGATCGCGCTTTGGACTTTGTTATGACGTCCAACACAGGCAGCCGGGGCATTACCGATTTACAGGCTGTATTTAATATTCTTCCAAACCCTACAGAATAATGGTTTTAAACAAAACACAACATCTTCCAGCCATTATTATTATTTTGTTATCCATATTAATGGTTTTTTATATGACGACATTTGGAATCGGGTTAACACCGGATTCAGTTGTCTATTTAAATACATCCAACAATTTGGCTTCTGGCAATGGCTTTCGGGTTTCTACCGGTGCAGGGCAATCTGAATGGATCAGCCACTACCCGCCTTTATATCCAGCTATTTGGTCTTTAGCAGATGTTTTTGGGTTACCTGATATGGTTTTTATCCGGGGTGTTCAGTTAATCCTCTTAGGTTTCTTTTTAATAACATCTTGCTTAATCTTAATAAGATTATTACCCCATCATAAATTCACACGAATTTTATTACTCACCATTATCGGCACCAGTTTTCCAACCCTGATTATCTTTTCAAGAGCTTGGTCTGAAGGTCTTTTTTTAGGGCTCGGATTCCTAAGTTTATATTTATTGGCAGAAACGCTCTCAAAATCAGAGCAGTCATCTTGGTTTCTTTTTTTTATCGGGTTTGGTTTTGCCAGTACTGTGTTAACCAGGTATGCTGGTATCGTCTTTTTAGGAAGCGCGGTATTGTTTATATTATTTTGGTCATCCCAAACTTGGATGAATAAAATTCGCCAATCGTTTTTAATTACCATGCCCACTGTAATTTTTTTGGGCTTATGGTTAATAATAAGTTATTTACAAAACGGTTCATCAACCAATCGTGAGTTTGGATTCAACGTCCTAACCCTTGATAAAATTAAAACCGGAATAGGCACCTTCTTAGAATGGTTTTTTATTCCCGAAAATGCACCTTTCATTATTAAAATTTTGGTTTTGTTTTTATTTTTCTTGCTTAGTTTACTTGCCTTAAAAACATTGGGGTTCCCCAAAGTTTTTAATAAATCACTTCAAAAAGATATGCCAATTAATAATCTTATTTTATTATTTTCATTGGTTTATCCCGCTTTTATTCTTTTTTCAATTATCTTCCTGGATGCAAATATTCCACTTGATACTAGAATTTTGTCCCCATTATATTTTGCTATCGTTTTTGCCGCGGCCATTCTCATTAAAAAAGCCGAAGAAAATAAGATCTTATTCCGGATGATTATTTCATTTCTGGTTGTTTTTATTATTGGCCAAATACTCTACGTTACCCCAAAAGTTCAAAATGACCATCTTGCTGGTATTGGGTTTAATCATGAATATTGGCGAACAGCGCAAGTTTGGGGTGAACTTAATCCCATCCTAACCGATCAAACGCTGGTATCCAATGCCCCGGAACCCATCTATTATTATACGAATGTAGCGGCGGTCACCCTGCCTCGCAAGTACTTAAGTATTTCCCAATCAAATAACACCTTATACGCTGAGCAAATAAATAACTTAAAAAACGGTACTTTAAAAACGGGTGATTTATTGGTGTATTTCACGAAACTTAACAGCACAGCCTTTCCTACGGAAACCGAATTAAGAACCACATTACCCTTGGAATTGATTGTGCAAACTGATCAGGCAAATATTTATTATTACAATCCAAAATAAACAGGTGAAGCATGAAACTCGTAAGTGTAATAATCCCTGCGTACAATCAGGCAGTATATGTAGGTAAAGCAATTCAAAGTGTTCTGGATCAATCCTATCAAAACCTTGAGTGTGTTGTCGTAGATGATGGTTCCAAAGACCATACATATAAAATTGTTAACGAATTTAATGATCGTCGAATTTTATACATCCGACAACTAAATCAGGGTTTATCCGCAGCTCGGAATACTGGTTTGACCATATCAAGCGGGGAGTATATTTCCTTTTTAGATTCCGATGATTTATTTACGCCAGATAAATTAACCAAATTGATTGATGTAATGGAAAAGAACCCTGAGATAGCGATGGCGGCTGGATCGGCGTATTTAATAAACCATAATGACGAACCAATAAAACGTCAGTTCAGCAGTACCTTACCGGAGGATAGTAGTAAATTATTGTTAGGAAATCCGCTCCATGTTGGCAGTGTCGTTATTCGAAGAGATTGGCAGGAAAAGGTTGGGTTATTTGATACAAACCTAAGATCATATGAAGACTGGGATTTTTGGATTCGTTTGGCTTTGGCTGGGGGGAAAATGGTTTCGGTAAACCATACTGTTTCTTATTACCGTTTCCACACCGCTCAAATGACACGCAACCGAAGCCAGATGACTCATGCCAGTTTTGCTGTTTTAGACAAAACTTTCTTAACAAACAATCTTCCATCCAATTGGGCCAACTTAAAAGAAAAGGCTTACAGCCAGGCTTTTTTACGTGCAGCCGCGAATGACTTTGTCAGCAATGAGTTTAACGAAGCCAGAGAAAATTTATCCAAAGCTTTTCAGAAAAACCCGGAATTATTACAAAATGATGGCAAGTTATTCTTAAATCAATTGGTTGGTTGGACGGAACTGCCAAAAATTCAAGATCCTTTATCTTTCCTGGAAACCATCTATCAGCATTTTCCACCGGAAATCCATTCGATTGTCTCCAAACATAAAAAGAAATTTCTTTCCCAAGCTGCAGTAAACCTGGGGTTTAAAGAATTTCAAAATAACAACCTTAAAGAGGCCAACCGGTATCTCAAGATAGGTTTAGCTTATAATCCAAAATGGATTTTTAACAGAGGGGTATTATCCATTTTACGGAAATCAATACTAGCGCCACAGCGTTAAATTTTAACTTACGGTAAGGATCTCCTATGAATAATTTATTTTTTTCTTTCAAAATGACCCCCTATGTAATCTTATTTATCGAACGAGATGGCAGTACCTATTTATCGAGTCTGTTGGTATCTCACCCGCACATTGACGCGGTATATGAACGGTTTGCGGTCATGGAGAACAAAGGCGCAACCGCTATGGAACAAATCCAATGGGCCAAGCAATATTGGACCAAATCTTTAATTAACAAAGCCGCCGCACGCGGTTTTAAAACCAAATTGATAAATGTTTTGGACCAAAAATTATTTAGGAACTTATTAATTGAAAAAAATGTTCATATCATTCAGATGCAGCGGCAAAATACGGTAAAAGCGGTCGTATCAAAAATTAACGCTAAAAGGCTTCATGATCAGTCAGGTTATTGGAATTTATATAAAGAAACAGACCGAATGCCTCCAATGGAAATAAAAGTGGATGATTTTCAAAGTCTATTAACTGAACGGGAAAATTTGGAAGCGGAATTAAACCAATTTACCGCCGAATTACCATTAAATAAAATGGTCATTAATTACGAAGAGCTTTTATCGGATCGGGAAGCCGTCTTAAAATCGCTTTTTAAATTCCTGAATGTGGAATACAAATTTGTAGAATCCAAAACGTTAAAACACACCAGTGATGACCTGAGAGACGTCGTTTTAAATTTTGATGAACTAAAAGACCATTATAAAAACACAGTCTATGAAACTATGTTTGAAGAAGTCATTCAGTCATCGAAAGCAGGGATGGATTAAATGCCTGGCGTCATCGGATATTTAAAACCATTAAAAAGGGACGAGGGGCTTCATTTTATCGATGCCATGGCGAATGCGTTAGAGAACGAATCCCATTTTTATACCAAAACCTACGTAGAAGATGGATTTGGTTATGGTGCGATTGAATTAGTGGAACTAAATGATCATCATTCTATTGTTTGGAATGATAAAAACAACATCGGATTTATTTTTTATGGGGAAATCTATAACCGTTTAGATTTGGTAAAAAAATTAGAAGATAAAAACATTTTTTTAGAAAAAGTAACTGATGAAAATATATTGTTGAATTTATACCTGGTGTACGGTGAACAATTTGCCAGTTTATTAAATGCGGCTTGTTTGATTTTAATATGGCATGTGGACACAAAAACAATAAAAATTATTAATGACCGGATGGGCTTACACCCGCTTTATTATGCCCAAATTGGAAAACAATTTTTGTTTTCTTCCGGGATCCGTGCGCTATTGGTAGATCATAATATCTCGCGCAGTGTCGATTTAACTGCAATATCAGAAATCTTCACCTTTGACCACATTTTGGGTCAGCGGACCATGTTAAGCAATATCAAGTTAATGCCGCAAGGAAGTATTTTAACATTTTCTAACGGTGAACTCACAATTAAACCTTATCATTTTTTCCAGCTAACCCAACAGCATCCTTTGCGAAGCGTTGATTCCTATATCGAAGAATATATGATGCATATGAAAAAAGCCATTCAGCGACAATATCATGGTGAAAGTGGAATTGGGTTAATGTTAAGCGGTGGTCTTGATTCACGATTTATCCTGGCTCTCATGGCAGACATCAGTAAACAGCCACTACATACTTTTTCCTGGAGTATTCCAGGCTCTGATGACGCTCGTTTTGCAAAAGAAGCCGCAAAAAAGGCTGGCACAATCCATCATTTTTTTGAGCTGCCATCGGATTGGATACTTGAGAAAGGTGAAAAAGCAATTCGCCTGACCGATGGAAATGCAAATATTATAAATCTTCATGCTTTTGCGAATATTGAACAAGAAAGCCAGATAACAAACACAATTTTTAAGGGTTTTTTAGGGGACGCCATGATGGGATTCGGGGTTCGTCCACGATTTTGGGCAGACTATGATGAACATACCTTAATGGAAGTTCACCTGGAGGCATATCGAGATTATCGGGTATTAACGTTTGACACGCCAGACCATGCCAGTGTTTTTACCGATTCTTTTTATGAGAATACCAGGGAATCCTTACTTAATGATTTTAAAACGGGGATGCTGGCTTCAAAAGCAAAACAAATGACAGATCAACGTATTTATTTTGACCTGACCCAACGTGTTCCACGGATGACAATCAACGGGGTCGAAGTCTCACGCCATAGAGCACAAATACGATTGCCTTTCGCGGATAATGACCTTTTAGATTTTTCTCTAACCCTCCCTCCGTGGTTAAGGTTATCCCGCACGTTAATGAACCAGGCTTTTATCCGCTATTATCCCGAATATGCAAAAATCCCGATTGCCCAAACAGGGCTGCCAATGATTTCTTGTGCCCGGGAATTGATGTTAAGAAACTGGCAATTCATCCAATGGCATTTACGAAATAAGGGCTTGCACCGCTTAGCTGGTCCCAAAAATCGGCCTTACAAAGACTATACCAACTGGTTTAGAACCAATCTTCGCACCTGGGTAGAAAACATCCTATTAAACGAACGTCATCTAAATCGTGGTTATCTCAAACCACAAGTAATCAAGAATTTGGTCAGTGAACATATGGCTGGTGCGAACCATACCTCCAAATTAGGGGCTATGTTATCAGTAGAAATTTGGCATCAACAAAATATCGATTAAAGAGGGTTTATGAAAGTCGGCATCGTTATAAATGAAACCTGGGCGTTTTTTCAGGAAATATTTGATCTTTTTTTACAAAATCATCAGGCAGAACTTTTTAAACCAAGTCCGGTAAAAGCCCCCATTTTAAAACAACGATTCCAGCGTTACCAATATCAGCGCGATATGGATCAATTTGCTCGTTCCAATCAAGTATTATTCTTTGAATGGGCCAGCGAATCTTTGGCTCATTTCAGTTTTCGTCCAAAACAAAGTGGTATTGTGGCAAGGTTACATCGATATGAACTTTACCAGTGGGCAGATAAGATCAACTGGCAAAACATAGATCAATTAATCGTTGTCAGCCAGGCAAAAAAGAATGAAATTATTCAAGATTTTCCTCAATTAAAAAACAAAGTATCCGTAATTACCGAAGCGGTTAATCTAGAACATTTCAACTTCAAGCCAAAACCATTCAGTAAACAAATCGGGACCCTCTGTCATCTCTCTCCCCGCAAACGGGTTTATGAATTAATTCTGGCTTTTGAAGAGTCAAAGTTATATCAGCAAGGATATACTCTGCATATCGGCGGTGGAAGACATCCAAAATTTGGTGACTATTATAAAGCCATTCATCAATTAGTAAATCGATTGGGACTTGGAGAGGCGATTCAGTTTTACGAGCATGTGGAGAATGCAAAAGCCTGGTATGAAAAGATTGATATTTTTATTTCCAATAGTTATTCCGAAGGTTTACAGGTTTCTCCAATGGAAGCAATTGCCAGCGGCTGTTACTGCCTCAGTCACTATTGGGATGGGGCTGATGAACTTTTACCATTGGACAATCTTTTTATCACCGGGCAGGAAATGAACCAAAAGATCAAAGACTATGCTGCTTTATCACCTGAACAACAACTACAAAAAATTACTGACTTAAAAAACCGGGTCTCATTACAATTTGATATAAAAAATATCAGCAAGGAAATTGTTTCCCTTGTGGAAAACGTGGGAGCAAATTACCTGTGAAAATTGTCTACTTGCTTCAAAATGGCTCGGATATGCGAAAGCCGCCTTTCGATGGCCCCGCAATCCATGTCCATCATGTGATTAAAGAACTTGAAGCACTCGGACACTCCGTAAAATTTATCATCGGAATCAACCATAGAATATACCTCTCCTCAGATTTAATAGAATATAAAGAGATCAAAACACCTCAATTGGAAACAGGGTTTCCTCGATTTGTAGAACGAGTTTTACGAAAAATCCAAACCATATTGCACCTCCCATACGCTGGATATTTTGAAAGCCGTCGTTTTGCACAGGCATGTATAAACCATGCTGATGGTGCTGACCTGCTGTTTGAGAGACTCTCATGGATGGGATATGGCAGTGTTTTTGCCGCCCAACAATTAAGAATCCCGTTGGTTATTGAATACAACGGCGACCCCCTACACGATCTGGAAGCAAAACAAATGGACCCAAAAGGTTTACAGAGAATCCTTTCCACCTTTTTGCTTCGGTATACTTTAAATAAAGCCGATTTTTTAATTGCATCCGGAAATGGGTGGAGAACAAATTTAATTACTAAATGGAATATCCCCTCTCAAAAAATTGAAGTAATCGAAAACGGAACGGACTTAATCAGTTTGTTGGAACAAAAAGATATCAAAAATTTTTCACAAACAGATCCAGATTCCATAAATACGGTAAAAATAGTCTATTTAGGCGGTTTTTACCCTTGGCATGGCACAAAAACCCTTATCACTGCATTTGCACGCTGCAAACCAAATTTTCCAAACAGCGAATTGATTTTGATTGGTGCTGGGACTGGGTTTAATGAAGCCAAATCTTTAGTTAGCCAACTGGGTTTGGAGCAGTTTGTCACCTTTACAGGTCAAATTCCGGCCCAAGAATATGCTCCCATTTTAGCAAATGCGGATATTGGGGTTTCCCCATATTGTAATTGGATTGAATATTCCGGATTAAAGCTGTTTGATTATAAAGCAGCAGGATTGGCAATCATCGCATCGGGTGAAAATGACAATCCAAAAACCCTCACTCATGATCAAACCGGATTAATTATTCCACCTTGTGATGAGGAAGTTTTAATCCAAGCATTATCTCATTTACTGAATGATCCTCAAAAAAGGCAAAAACTTGGTCAAAATGCCCGCCATGAAGCAGAACAAAAGCATACCTGGAAAATGACTGGACAACATATCGATCAAGTATTAAGAAAACAATTAAAAATATGAGAACACTAAAAAATACCCCACTCATCTCCATCATGATGCCTGCATACAACGCTGAAAACTACATACAGGAATCAATTGATAGCATTCTTGCCCAAACATATCAAAATTGGGAACTGATCATTGTGAATGATGGCTCTACCGATCAAACAGAAAAAATCATTTCAGAATACATTGACCCCCGTATAAAAAAATTCACCCAAAAAAATCAAGGAGAAGCTGTCGCAAGAAACCATGCTTTGTCAAAAATGAATGGGAAATGGGTCGCATTTTTAGATTCTGATGATTTATTTGAGCCGGAATTTTTGCATCTAACCCTCTCTTTTTTGGAACAAAATGAAACTTTCGATGCAGTTTATACGGATGGACGTTATATTGATTCCAATGGTAATCTGCTCGAACCACTTTCAAAACACCGTCGTGGTCCATTCACAGGGGATATTTTTGAACAAGTCGTACGAGCTTCGGATGTATTTGGACCCCCAACCTGTACTTTATTGAATTTGGAGAAAATCCAAAACCATCGATTGATTTTTGATAGCCGCATCGTCATTGGACCAGATTGGGATTTTTTAACCCGCTTTGCTGAAATTGGTAAGTTCGGTTATTTGGATTTTTATGGTGTGCGATATAGGGTTCATCAAACAAATATTACAGTTAGTACCAGTTCGGAAAAAAGACGCAGATCACTGGCCGTATGTAGAGAAAATCATATTAAAAATCCTCGTTTTACAGAATGTTCGCTGGATACACAATTTTATGTTTTTTATGATCTATTGGTAAATTTGATTTTCGACAACCCATCGTTCCAAAATCAGATAACACAATCCAATTCTTTCCAAAACTTAACGCGAAACCAACAGGCAAAATTGTATCGTTTGATGGTTACCCAAGCTGTTGTAGAAAATATCAAAAACCCCTTTTTAAAACATTGGCTGATTTTATCGTTACGATTCAATAAATGGGATCCCAAAACCCTGTTTATTTCACTATTATTTTTTATGAATAAAAAATTATTGAAGTTTGTTTTGTCAAAAAGACAGAAAAAACAAAAATACTTGCCCCAAAACAGCCCATTTCAGTTAAAACCCTAAACAAAACCTTCTCATTTAACCATAATCTTTTTAAGATAAATTATTCACTATTATGATCCAAAAAGGCGAAACGAGGAATATCTTATGAAAAAACATGCACAATATATTATTATCGGTGCAGGTCCAGCGGGTTTACAACTGGCATATTTTTTAGAAAAAAAAGGCCGGGACTACCTGGTATTGGACCGTGGTGAAGTTCCTGGTAATTTTTTCCAAAACAACCCACGACACCGAAAATTAATATCCATCAACAAGGTTTATACCGGTAAAAATAATCCCGATGCAAATTTTCGTTGGGATTGGAATTCTTTAATTAATGATGATCCAGATTTTTCATTCAAAAACTATACCAAATCTTATTTTCCCCATCCGAAATTTTTAGTTAATTATCTTCAGGATTACGCGAATCATTATCATTTAAAGATCCAATTTGATACCGAAATAAACCAAATTAGACGTACAGAAGATGGTTTTGAGTTAACCGATCAGAATCACAACTCTTATACCAGCCAGATATTAATTGTTGGCACAGGTGTTACCAAAGAATACAAACCCGATATTCCCGGTTTTGATTTAGTCAAAACGTACTACACCCATTCATTGAACAAAGAAGACTACGCGAATAAACGTGTATTAATCATCGGAAAAGGAAATTCTGCGTTTGAGACGGCAGATCACATCACTGAACATGCCGCCGCCATTCATGTCATCAGCCCAAATTCGGTTAAATTTGCATGGCAAACCCATTTTGTGGGAAATTTGCGCGCTGTCAATAATAATTTTTTAGATACCTACCAACTTAAGTCACAAAACACTGTTATTGATGGCAGTATTACCAATATAGATATGGTCGATGGAAAATATGTTGTCGATATCGCATACAGTCATGCAAAAGGCCAAACCCGTCGGGTATTTTATGACCATGTCATTTCCTGTACTGGTTTTATGTTTGATGACAGTCTATTCGCCGAAAACTGTAAACCAGAACTGGCTATAAATAATCGTTTTCCAAAACAAACCACGGAATGGGAATCTGTTAATATTAAAGATCTTTATTTTATCGGAACCATTATGCAAGCCTGTGATTATAAAAAAACCATGTCCGGCTTCATTCATGGGTTCCGTCATAATATTCGTTCATTATCTCTAATCCTTGATGAAAAATACCATAATCTGGAATGGGAACATGACACATTTCCAGTAAAAAGTGAAAATGTCTTACAGGCTGTTTTGGACAGTGTAAATAATCGACCAGGAATTTTTCTACAACCTGGTTTCTTGTGTGACGTTATCGTCATTGATGATGAAAACAAACTTGCCAAAAATTATAAAGATATCCGAAAAGACCATGTTCCCCATAGTTTCATCACACAATATCCTCATTATTACACCGTGAGTTTGGAATATGGCCACTTTGAAGGTGACCCATTTAATGTAGAGCGTGATCCTGATCCTGAAAAAGGAGATCAAGCCGCATATCTCCACCCCATCATCCGCCGCTTTAATCAAGGGAAATTGGTTAACGAACACCATATTCAAGATGACCTGGAAAGTGAATGGAGTTTACCTGAATATGTTGAGCCAGCGAAAAAATATTTCCAAGCTCAGATTTCCTAATTAACAAAAACCTTTTTTAAAATAACAATGTAGCATCCAGGGACGAAGGAATGAAAATCGCGATATATCACAATTTACCTTCCGGTGGCGCAAAACGTTTACTGTATGAATTTACAAAACGACTTCACGACCATCACGAAATCCATATATATACGACCTCCAGCGCAAATCATGATTTTTGTGATCTTCGTCCTTTTGCTGCGGCGTATCACATATATCCTTTTACGCCCGGTGTTTTGTTTAAGTCACCATTTGGCAGATTGAACCAGATCATCCGAACCTTTGATTTGTATAAATTAAACCGGTTAGAAAAACAGATTGCAAATGACATCCGTCTGGAAAAATTTGACTCGGTGCTGGTACAACCATGTCAATTTCAAAATGCACCTTCTTTGTTACAGCATCTACACGATATGCCGACAGTATTTTACTGTCATGAACCTTTACGGATTTTATATGAAACAATGCCACCCCGACCATACGATCAAGATGAGGGCGGATTGCGCAGACTGGTTGATAAAATCGATCCAATGAAAGCCATATTTTATATGACTCTTAAAAATAATGATCGAAAAAATGTGTCCGCTGCAAAATCAGTTCTAGTCAATTCTATTTTTAATCGTGGTGCCGTTAAGAAGATATATTCCGTTGATCCTAGTGTTTGTTACCCAGGTGTAGATATAAACTTTTTTAAACCCTCACTGGAAGTTGAAGAAAATTTTGTTCTTTCCGTTGGATCATTAACACCGTTAAAAGGATTTGATTTAATCATTCAATCTCTGGGATTAATACCGGAAAATATCAGGCCAATATTTAAAATTGCAAGCAATTTTTCAAATCAACCGGAATATCAATATATTCAATCTCTTGCCGAAAAGCATCATGTAACCACGGAATTTCATTCTGGTATTAGTGATGAAGCATTGGTTTCTTTATATAACCGCGCATTATTTACAATTTATACCCCTATCAGAGAACCATTTGGGTTGGTACCGATTGAGTCAATGGCATGTGGAACACCGGTCATTGGGGTTAATGAAGGTGGTTTGATGGAAACGATCTTACACGGAGAAACCGGATTTTTGGTTAACCGCGACCCAATAGAAATTTCCGAAAAGATTTTAGTACTAATCCAACAAAAAATCACAAGAGAAAAATTTAGCCAGACTGCAAGACAGTATGTGTTAGAAAAATGGACATGGGAACACTCAACCCAAAAATTAGAAAAAATATTATCAAATGTGTAACAACCTTTATTTGGAGTAAATTATGGACTTTTCCTGGACTTCTGAACAACTTAACAAAAAACAAGAAGTGCTTAATTTTGCAGAAAACGAATTAAGTCACGATTTTATCAAAAGAGATAAAACAGGCGAATTTTCCCGTTCGGACTGGAAAAAATGTGCTGATTATGGTTTGTTAGGCCTACCCATGCCAAAGGAACTTGGTGGTGGTGGTGCAGACATATTGGAAACCATGTTGGTGATGGAGACTTTGGGTTACGCCTACCGTGACAGTGCTCTCATTTTTGGGATGAATGCTCAAATGTGGAGTGTGCAAATGCCAATGCTTTCTCACGGCACAGAAAAACAAAAAAAAACCTATCTCCAACCAATGATGCGTGGTGAAATAATCGCTGCTCACTGTATGTCTGAACCGGAATCTGGTTCTGATGCATATAGTTTAAGAACGACTGCTGAAAAAGATGGGGCATCGTATATCTTAAATGGCGAAAAAACCTACATCACAAATGCTCCAATTGCGGATGTGTTTCTCGTTTTTGCAACTGTTAATCCCAAACGAGGCATGTGGGGGGTTACAGGTTTTATTGTTGAAAAAGGGACACCAGGCCTTGAGATAAGTCCGGTCATTGAAAAAATGGGGTTAAAAACCATTCCGATGGGTTCCATTAAACTAACGAATTGCCGCATCCCAGAAGAAAATCGACTTGGGCCTGAAGGATCTGGTGCACAGATGTTTAACGGCTCGATGGAGTGGGAAAGAAGCTGTATTCTGGCTTCCAGTCTAGGAGCGATGGAATATCAATTGGAACAAAGTATTTCTTACGCCAAAGAGCGAAAACAGTTTAATCAGCCGATTGGAAATTTCCAGTCAGTTTCAAACCGTATTGCTGATATGAAAGTACGTATTGAAACAGCCCGAATGATGTTATACAAAGTAGCCTGGTTGAAATCGACGGGGAAATCTGCTGTGATGGAAGCCGCCATTGCCAAGTTGTATATCAGCGAATGTTATGTCCAATCCAGTTTGGACGCCGTTCGTATTCACGGTGCTAATGGATATATTAGTGATTTTGGAATTGAGTATGCCCTTCGGGATTCCGTTGGTGGTTTAATTTACTCCGGCACTTCAGACATTCAACGAAATATTATCACTCGGATGTTGGGCTTATAAGGAGTGATCATGAAAAATATTTACATGTTACACCAGAGTGTCGAGCTTTTTGCAGAAACCACGCCAGACAAGGAAGCAGTACGTTTTAATAAAGAGTCCTTATCCTATGCTGAACTTTTTGAAAAATCCCAACAACTGGCCTTTGTTTTACAAACCCATGGAGTAAAAAGAGGCGACCGTGTAGGTATTTTTATGTATAAAAACATCTACTCTGCAGTAGCCCTTTACGGTATCATGGCAGCCGGTGCTGCTTATGTTCCACTGGATCCTTATGCCCCGCCAAACCGGATTGAATATATCATCAAAAATTGCGAAATCAATATTGTGGTTTGTCATGATCGCAAAAAAGCGGTTTTAGAAGAAATTGAACCAAATCTTTCTTTATCCGCCGTCATTGGTATTGATTCGATTGAGTCCAACAAAACACCAGTTATCTCATGGGATACTGTTTTTAATAGTCCCTCTGAATTAGCGAATCCGTTTCATGGGACAGAACAGGATATTGCTTATATCTTATATACATCCGGTTCGACTGGGGTTCCAAAAGGCATCGTCCATACCCATCGCAGTGGGCTTAGTTTTGCAAAATGGGCAGCCGAAACGTATCAATTAACGCCAAATGATGTGCTCTCTAGCCATGCACCACTTCATTTTGATTTATCCACCTTTGATTTTTATGCCGGTTCTTTGGTTGGAGCGACAACAGTTCTGATACCAGAAGCCTTAACGAAATTTCCTGCCAACTTATCAAAATGGATTCAAGACGAAAAAATAACGGTATGGTATTCTGTCCCCTTTGCTCTAATTCAATTAATGCAGCGCGGTAAATTAAGCGAAAAGAATCTCTCATCCCTACGTTGGGTTTTATTTGCTGGGGAACCTTTTCCCACCAAACATTTGAGAGAACTTATGAAGATCATTAGCCACGCTTCATTCAGCAATTTATATGGGCCAACAGAAACAAATGTATGCACTTTTTACAATGTTGAACCGATTCCTGAGGACCAAAATGATTTAATTCCAATCGGAAAAGCCTGCCACAATATAGAAGCTCTCGTTGTTGATGAAGAAGGACAGGTTGTGGCGGATGGAGAGGTGGGTGAACTTTATATTCGAGGTGGTGTGGTCATGCTCGGTTATTGGGGTAGACCCGATTTGACTGAAAAAGGATTTTATAAACGAAATTCTTTTGATCAGTTCCTAGATATTTTCTACCGCACTGGTGATCTGGTTCAACTACGACCGGATGGAAATTTTCGATTTTTAGGCAGAAAAGACCGCCAGATCAAAACACGGGGATATCGAGTGGAATTGGACGAAATTGAAACCACCATTTTATCCCACGCTGATATACAAGAAGCTGCCGTTTTTCCAGTTTCTGATGGAGATGGCAGTCATTTAATCGAAGCTGCTGTCATTCCGCGGGCAGATAGTGGGCTGACCACAGACCATCTCTATTCTTTGTTGAACGAAAATCTACCAAATTACGCCATTCCAAGCAAAATTTATTTGCTGGATGATTTTCCCCGAACTTCAACTGGGAAGATCGACCGAAGAGCACTTCAAGATCTTACAAAAAATCTTATTTAATTGCTAAAGGAGTATAAAAAATGGACACAAATCAAGTATTAATCAATTATGTGCAAACAGAATTAGCCAAAGGTCGAAAATCCGAAATTAAACCGGACGATGATCTGCTCAGCGAAGGTATTCTTGATTCTCTAGGAATTTTGCAATTGGTAAGCTTCCTGGAAGAAACATTTGATATCGAAGTGGATGATGAAGATGTTGTCCTTGAAAATTTCATGACAATATCTGCCATCAATGATTTTATCCAATCAAAAAAATAAACTGTTAAGAAGGTACTCCTATGACGGATGTAATTATTATTGGCGGCGGCCCAGCTGGATCGGCAATGGGATGTTATTTATCCAAAATGGGTATTAAAAATTTAATCTTAGAAAAAGAAATGCACCCCAGAGCGCACGTGGGCGAATCGATGGTAACCTCTACCACCAGAATCTTTGAAGAAATTGGCTTTTTGCCATTTATGGAAAAAGCTGGTTTTCCAAAAAAATATGGTGCATCCTGGCATGAACCAGGCGGAAAAGAGTTTTATATTAATTTTGATGAATTTCAGCAACCGGGTATAAACCAGCCATACACCTATCATGTTGATCGCAGCAAATTGGATTTACATTTATTAAAACACGCCCAGGAACTTGGGTCCGAAGTTGTACAAGGGGTCAATGTCCAAAAGGTGTTATTTAATGATGCACAACAAGCGGTTGGTGTTCAAGTGAAATTTGCGGGGCAGTTAATTGATATCCCTGCAAAAATGGTTGTAGATGCCAGTGGGCGTGGTACCGTGCTCGGTAGACAACTTAATATCAAACAAAGTGATCCTATCTTTAATCAATATGCAGTCCATGCCTGGTTTAAGAATGTTCAACGCAGCCAAAATGACCATACAAAAGACTTTATTCATATTTATTTTTTACCAGTTAAACGTGGTTGGGCGTGGCAAATACCGATTACCGATGAAATCACCTCTGTTGGGATTGTTGTTGAAAGGGAAGTTTTCCGCACGTTTAAGGGCAATTTTGAAGAATATTTTAATCATTACGTTAAAAGTAATCTTGGATTAAGTGATGCATTAAAAGATGCTGTCCGTGTGAACGAATTTAAAACCGAAGGTGATTACAGTTACAGCCAAAAATCCTTTGTAGGTGATGGATATGTCATGATTGGGGACGCTGCCCGATTTGTGGATCCAATCTTTTCCTCCGGAGTCAGCATTGCCCTTTACAGCGCAAAATACGCTTCTGAAGTAATCAAAACTGCATTTGAGAAAAATGATTTTTCAAAAGAAATCCTGATGCCCTATCAAGAAACGTTAAAATCCGGAGCGGATATTTGGTATGAGTTTATTCGCTTATATTACAAACTCCTGCCCTTGTTTACTCACTTTATCCAGTCGAAAAAATATCGAGTGCAAATTCTTAGATTGTTACAAGGTGAAGTATTTAACCGTGGTGAAGTGGAAGTATTGGAAGCCATGCGAAACTACATTCAAAAAGTAGAAAAAATGGAAAATCACATCTTCCATAACCAGTTGAGTAATATCCCCATTGACGAAATTCCGGAGACGATCCTGGCACAAGATTGATCTGAAGGGAAATAAATGACGCGTAAATTACTTTATTTAAACGGGATTGCCATTTTAACCGTTATTTTATTCCATTCGGGTGGCTGGGGATTAATGGCTATGTTCTCTTGGGCACACCGGTATGGTGCCTCACCAGGGGCAGCCATGTATACCAACCAAATTGGTTATTTTGGTTTACGAATGATTGAACAAATCGCTGTGTTTTCAATCCCCTCCTTTTTATTTGTTTCGGGATTTTTTATTGCGTTTACAGTTCCTGCCTACGAAAGAACAATTCAATGGCATACTGTTTTTACGCGTTTAAAATACTTGCTAATTCCTTACCTCTTATGGAGTTTCATCAAGGTAGCCATGTTGGTTGTAGAAGGAAAATTTCCTGGCGTGTGGGAAACAACGAAACTAATACTGACCGGATCAATTACCCCAGCGTATTACTTTGTCATCTTACTGATCCAAATGTATTTATTAGCACCATGGTTAATCCGTTTGGCTAAATCGAAACCGGCTGTTTTGCTTTTGGGAACCGCCCTCTTACAAATATTATTTCACAGTGTCCAATATATTAATATCCTAAGACCAGAAAGCGCAGCCGGACAGATATTCATTACTTTTTTACCAAAATGGCTTTTTGTAACACGATTATTTTGGTTTAGTTTGGGCATTGTTTTTAGCTTATACCGCAAACAATTTTCTGTACTTTTTGAAGGAAAAACCAAGATGTGGCTGGGTTTTACCATCCTGTTATGGTTGGTTGGTTTTTTTGAGTGGGAATGGTTAACCCGATTAAGCGGTCTCCGATTTATTGAACATAGAGAAACTTTGGTAGATGCCCTGTATGCTTTCACGTTTATCATGACAATGCTCAGCTTTGATAAAAAGAAATTAATTCAACAAAAAAAGGTGGAACAAATTGGGGCTTTATCCTTTGGCATTTACCTTTCTCACATTCCGGTAATGGAAATAGTGGGTCGTGGTATTTATCATGTATTGCCGGCTTTGCTAAGTTACCAGCTCGCTTTTACACTAATCATTGCGTTGACAGGATTATTGATCCCATTATTTATGATGGCAGTTGTGAAACGTTCTCCATTGAAACGATTCTATGTTTATATTTTTGGTTAAATAAAGGAAGAGGAAATCTTGATAACAAAAAAATTGCTCTCCCTAAATGGTATATCCATCTCCTCGGTCATTTTATATCACGCAGCCGGATGGGTCTTTATCGCAATGTTCTGGTGGACAGATCGTTTCAGAAATGTGGCGGTCCCTAATTTTGATTTAATGGGTAGCCCTGAATATTACCTTTTACGGTTTATTGAACAGCTCGTCATTTTTGCCATTCCGGCATTTTTATTTGTTTCCGGATATTTTATTGCCTTTTCAACCCCAAAAGACCAACCAGCGCCTAGCTGGTTAATTATTTTTTCCAGAATCAAATCCTTATTAATTCCATTTTTGATTTGGTCATTAATTATGTTGGTTATCAAATTGATTGAAGGAGAAAAAATATCGATTGCACAAGGAATTGAAATGGTCGTACTGGGGAAAACAACCGAGGCATTCTATTTTATTCCCCTTTTGATTCAATTTTATCTTTTATCTCCACTCATTACCCGAGCTGCTAAAAAATCACCGTTCTTTTTACTTTTGATTACTGGTTTTTTCCTTCTGCTCGTTCGTTTTGGGCAATACGTCCTCATCTTGGACTGGACAATCCCTGGAAGAGACCTGATCCGCTTCTTTTTACCTTCCTGGTTTTTCCCTGGCAATATTTTCTGGTTCGCCTTGGGCATCGTAATCGCTTTTAATTTTTCCGCATTTAAAGAACGTTTTCACCCATGGCGTTATTTTTTCTTAATTCTTGCTATCCTTCTGATTCCATTGGGAATGCTGGAATGGGAATATTTATTATCACATTCCGGTAGAGATTGGTTCCCACCGCGTGAAACCATCCTGGATACAGTGTATGGGTTTAGTGTTTTGATTAGCTTTTTAACCTTTAAGTTAAAAAAATTAACAAAAATCAAAGCCATTCAATCACTTGGCACATTATCTTTTGGAATATATCTGGCGCATTCGGCGGTAATGATCGTAATAGCAAAATTAATTTATCGTTTTGTCCCCAAACTTCTTGGGCTTCCACTCTTATACCTTCCACTGTTGATTGTTTGCGGACTTTTTATACCTATTATATTAATAATGATCACAAAACGATCCCCCTTAAAACAATGGGTTGGGTATCTATTTGGGTAATAAATCCTGATAACGAGGTGTTTTTATGCAGAAAGCTTTGGTCACAGGTGGTGCCGGATTTATCGGCTCTCACGTTGCAGATGATCTGATAAAACTTGGTTATGACGTTACTGTCATTGATGATTTGAGTGGTGGATTTTCGGAAAACGTTCCGGAAGAAGCAACCTTCATTCAAGGCAGTATCAATGATGTACCATTTATCAATTCCCTATTTGAAGAAAATAAATTTGATTATGTTTTTCATCTGGCTGCATACGCTGCTGAAGGCTTGAGCCATTTTATCAAACGTTTTAATTACAATAATAATTTAATTGGCAGTATTAATTTAATTAATGCTTCTATCAACTTCAATGTGAAATGTTTTGTTTTCACCTCATCCATCGCAGTTTATGGCAGCAGTCCTGTTTTACCCATGACGGAAGAAACTGTTCCCCACCCGGAGGACCCGTATGGTATCGCCAAATTCGCGGTAGAACAAGAATTAAAAGTGTGCAAGGAAATGTTCGACCTTAATTACGTAATCTTCCGGCCACATAATGTATATGGTGAACGCCAAAATATTGGCGATAAATACCGGAATGTAGTGGGAATTTTTATGAACCAGATCATCCAAGGTTTACCGATGACAATTTTTGGAGATGGCGAACAAACACGTGCCTTCAGTTATATTCGAGATATTTCTCCTATCATTGCAGAATCAATTCAAAACCCACAAGCATATAATCAAATTTTTAATATTGGCGCGGATATACCATATTCAGTAAAAAAATTAGCAAGCACAGTTGCCCAAGCGATGGAAGTTTCCCCAGATATAAAATATTTGCCTGCCAGAAATGAAGTAAAAGATGCTTACTCATCGCACCAAAAACTACGAGATGTGTTTGGAAATCGCACACTTCATAGTTTAGAACAAGGTTTATCGATTATGGCCAATTGGGTGAAACAACATGGTGCTCGGTCCAGTTCAAAGTTTGAAAATATAGAAGTTATGAAGAACTTTCCAAAGGCTTGGTTATAACCCCGTTATGAAAGAATTTCCGAAAATTATCTCCGTTATCTTAAATACAAACCGCCGTGAAGATACACTGGCTTGTTTGAAATCCTTGGTTGACAATCACTATCCCAATTTGGGAGTTATTGTCTTGGATAACGCCTCCACGGACGGATCTAACGAAGCGATCAGTGAACAATTTCCAATGGTTCAGATCATAAACTTGACGGAGAATCTGGGGTATGCCGGAAATAATAATGTGGGCATACAGGCTGCCCTCGATCAACATGCAGATTGGGTCTTTGTAATGAATGAGGATATTCTCCTTGCTCCTGATACTTTGGTCAATTTAATCGCAGCTGTTCAGAATCAACCAGATACTGGAATCATTGGACCGATGGTCTACCATGCCGATGAACCAGATGTCATTCAATCAGCAGGTGGTTTTTTAAGCAAAAATCGGTGGGATGCAGTTCATCGTGGATTTAACGAAAAAGATGAAGGACAGTATGCAAACCGGGTATATGTCGACTGGATATCCGGTTGTGCCATTATGGTTAAACGAGATGCCATTTTACAGGCGGGACTGATCGATCAACGTTTTTTTTATTACTGGGAAGAAACCGAATGGTGTACCCGAATTAAAAACCAGGGCTGGCACGTTTTATTTGTTCCTCAGGCAAAAATCTGGCATAAAGGCGTCCAGAGAGAGTACAAACCCAGTCCCAATGTTACCTATTATGCTGTTCGCAACCGTCTACTGCTGCTGCAAAAACATCATGCTCCATTAAAAGTGTGGATCAGAACCATTTTCTTTTATTTGCGAACACTGTTGGCCTGGTCGATTAAACCCAAATGGAGATTTAAAAAAGACCATCGCAACGCACTATGGCAAGGCTTAAAAGATTTTATATTCAGACGGTGGGGAAAACGCCCTCAAACATTATAGTTGAAAGCACATCATGTTTAACACAAAGAAACTTCAAATGAAAATATTCTTACAAAACACCGGTTTACTTCCGGGTTCACACCAATACACAAAATTCATCATTTTAGGCCGCTCTCGCACCGGTTCTAATTTCTTAAGAGGTTTATTAAGCAGCCATCCGGAAATTCTTACCACAGGTGAAATCTTAAGGAACCCGGATCAAATTGATTGGGATTCAGATCAATATTATGTTAATGAACAGGTTTTAAATATTTATCAGCAAAAACCTATTGAGTTCATGAAAAAAATTGTTTTTCGAAAATTTCCACCACAGATCAAGGCAGTTGGGTTTAAATTATTTTACTATCATGCCCAAACAGAACCGTATAACCAAATCTGGGATTTTCTCAAAAAGAGCACGGAAATTCGGATCATCCACATAAAAAGAGAAAATATCCTGAAAACACATTTATCCCGGGCTCAGGCAAATCGCAGTGGTAGTTGGGTAAATACCTCCGGTAAAAAAGAAGACCATGGTCCCATTTTTTTTGGATCCTGCCGAATGTTTAAAAGATTTTGAACAGACCCGTCAATGGGAAAATTATTATGACCAATTCTTTGCAGGTCATCTCATTAAACAGGTGCATTATGAAGATCTTGCTAACAATTACGAACCGATTATCCAGGATATCCAAACCTTTTTGAATGTATCTCCTCATCCTGTCAAACCCCAAACGTATAAACAATCCTCAAAACATTTATCCGAAATGATAACCAACTATGACGAACTGAAAACAAAATTCAAGGATACCCCCTGGGCAGAATTTTTTGGGGATAATTAACATGAAAATTTTGATTCTTTCAACCTGGTTTCCCTACCCCCTAAATCAGGGCAGCAAAATTCGAGCCTTTTTTTTGATTAAAGCGCTTGCAGAAAACCATGAAATAACCCTAATTTCTTTTGAGGATGCCCCTATTCAACCTGAATGGAAAGAGGAAATCCATAAATATTGCAAAGAAATCATAATCTTTCCGAAACAACCCTTCGCCTATCAGAAAACAAAACTCCTGTTAGGCTTTTTTTCAACAAAACCAAGCACGGTTTTTGCAGGCTATTCCAAAGATTTTGAGGCATTGGTATTACAAACAGCCAAACAACGTAATCCCGACCTAATTTTTGCTTTCACCTTTGTCACTGCCCCCTACGCGCTTAAAACTGATATCCCATTAAAAGTGGTTGATGCTGATAATCTGTTAGCTTTCATGCTTTATGAAAATTATCAATTAGCCCAAGGTTTATTGCAAAAATTAAGAAGATACATGGCCTACATCAAGTTTAAAAATTATGAAAGCAATATTTACAGGCATTTTGATCGATGCCTCGTTGTATCAGAAAAAGATGTGGACCGAATAAAAACCTATATCCCTTTCACAGATCAACAAGTCTTGAATGTCCCCAATGGGGTGAATACTCAAACGCACAAACCAGGAACAATTGCCAAACAAAAAAAACAAATCATATACAACGGCGCCATGACATATTATCCAAATTATGACGCCATGTTCTTTTTCTTAAAAGATATATTTCCACGCATTCTTCATCAATTACCAGGAACACAGCTTAATATCACCGGAAAAACTCAAGGGGTGCCTATTGAAAATTTACCAATGACAAAAAATGTGAGGTTAACCGGCTATTTACCCGATATCCGCCCCATCGTCTCCAGTAGTTCTGTTTGTATTGTTCCTTTACGACAGGGCGCAGGCACTCGTCTAAAAATACTGGAGGCAATGGCGTTAGGTACAGCTGTAGTTTCTACAACAAAAGGCGCTGAAGGATTATCGGTTGAAAATGGGATTCACTTATTAATCGCGGATACACCTGAAAAATTTGCAAAAGCGGTGATCCAACTTATGGAAGACGAAGAATTGAACCAAAAAATTGTACAAAACGCATTAAGTCTTGTTCAAAACATCTACAATTGGGATCAAATCGGTGCGAATTTTGCTCAACAAATTTCGAACTTATCCAATATTAAAAATCATGCTTAAAAATAAAAAGATTATCCCTCAACTTAACTCAAAGATCATTTTTCTGGCGATTTTATATTTATCGATCATTATTCTTTCACCAATGATCGCCCGCGAAAACATGATAGCCATCTTAATGGTTGCGGGTGTGTTAGGGATTGTTGCACTGGTTTTTTTCCGCGATAAACTTTATCTGGGATTTCCACTTATTATTATCAGCAGTTTATTAATTCCTTTTTCAATTTCCACCGGTACCCAGACCAGCATTAATACAAGCATTATGATTTCTTTTATGCTAATGGGTGCTTGGATATTGGATATCGTAGTATTTAAACAGCCTGCCCCAAAATTCAGTTCCAAAGTGGAAATGCTGGCAATCGCTTTTGCTGCTAACACAATTCTGGCTTTTGGGTTTGGACAATTTAACTGGTATCCAACGAAAGCCGCTTCCTTTTTTGCCCAAACGGGACAAAGTATGTTGTTCGTCTTAAGCGCAATTGTTTTTTTGGTAGGAGGATACAAATTTAAAGAATCCAAATGGATTCAATGGACAGTAAACATTTTTATCATCGTCGGTGGACTTTACTCTTTGGGATTTTTAATTCCTCCCCTTCGTCCCTACATAAATCGGATCTTTCAAAGAGCCGTCATTGACAGCATGTTTTGGTCGTGGCTTATTATTTTATCGTTTTCACAATCGTTATTAAACAAAAAATTATCACCATCCACTCGAATAATATTTATGGTGATTTCTGCATCAGCTTTATTTAATGTCTTTATCACCCGTCAGTCTTGGGTATCAGGTTGGTTCCCAGCTGTGGTTGGCATTTTTGTTGTTCTTTTATTATATAATCCCAGATTGGCAGCCATCGCCGCATTATTGTTTGCCAGTTTGTTTGTAATCCGTTTCCAATTGCTGCAGAGTTATATATTAGTAGGCGATAATGAATATAGTATGTTAAGCCGGTGGGAAGCCTGGAAAATAATTTTTGAAATCATAAAAAAGAATCCGGTTTTTGGCGTTGGACCTGCAAATTATTATTATTACACACCCTTTTATAATATCCTTGGTTACCATGTCCAGTTTAACTCACATAATAATTATCTGGATATTATCGCTCAGACGGGATTAATTGGACTGGTTTTGTTTTTATGGTGGTTTTTAGAAATTGGAAAAATGGGATTTTCTCTACTGAAAGAGAAATTAACAGCCTTTGAACACAGTTTTACAATTGCCGTGTTGGGTGGATTAAGCGCCAGTTTGGTAGCTGCCATGTTAGGGGATTGGATTATTCCATTTATTTACAATATTGGGATGGAAGGTTTCCGATCTGCTGTGTTGGGCTGGCTCTTTTTTGGTGGGCTGTTGTTCATAAGAAAAAAATATTCATCGGTCGAAGATTAATCTCATGCCCAGTAAACCAACCGTTTCTGTCATCATCGTATCCTACAATGTATGTGATTATTTAACTCACTGCCTGGACAGCTTGCAAAATTTGGATACGGAGATCCCATTTGATATCTGGGTTGTAGATAATAATTCCAGCGACTCAACTGTAAGTATCCTGGAAAAAAAATACTCTTTTGTTAATTTAATTAAAAACAATAAAAACAGCGGATTTGCAGCAGCGAATAACATCGGGATTCTTCAAAGTAAAGGGAACTATGTCTGGTTATTAAATCCGGATACCATCGTTGCTAATACAGCTTTAGATCCATTGGTTCAATTTTTGGATTCAAATCCGGAATATGGTGCCTGTGGATCAAAATTATTAAACCCGGACGGCAGTTTACAGCCATCAACATTTCCATTTCCTACCGTTAAAAATGAAACAATTCGCCTATTTCATCTTGAAAAGGTATTTCCAAAGCAGTTTTACCAGATGCAAACCTGGGATTCCTCAATACCCCACAATGTGGACATCAACCAGGGGGCAAGTCTTATGCTGCGGCGAGAAACAATCGATCAAATAGGGCTGCTTGATGAACAATTTTTTATGTACACCGAAGAGGTGGATTTATGTTATCGCTTAATTCAAGCAAATTGGAAAAACGCCTGGATTCCAACATCCACTGTAATCCATTATGGCGGTCAATCTACCCGGCAAAATAAAACAGCCATGTTTTTACAGTTGTATCAAACAAAAATTCAATTTTTCAGAAAACATTACGGAAAAGAAAAAACGGACACTTATAAAAAGATAATTTATCTGGCTTCTTTGTTTAGAATTTTACCCTTATCGTTTAAAAACCTGCTTCGTTCCAATCCGGATAATAAAAATCTGGTACACAACTACAACCAACTCATCCATTTTTTACCAGAGTATTAATATGAATGTTTTATTTCTGACACAAATTCTCCCCTTCCCTCCGAATGCTGGCCCTCGGGTAAAAACCTGGCATGTCATTAAACATTTGGTCCTACAAGGTGCGAATGTTCATCTTGTAACGTTTATCCGAGATGAAGAACTTCATTACCTTCCAAAGGTGAAAGAAATCTGTGACCAGGTAATTTCCATTCCCATCCAACGAAATCGAATAAAGGATTTTGGTTACCTAATTAAAAGCATCTTAACAAATCAATCATTCCTGGTAACCCGCGATGGATCAAGTCAACTTAATGCCAATATAGAAAATTTAATAAAAAATTCAAGCTATGATTTTATTCATGCAGATCAATTAACAATGGCCCAGTTTGCATTAACGGCTAAAAAATACCATCAGCAATATCACCCACATGTGAACCCACCGAAATTAATCTTTGATGCACATAATGCCACTTGGACTATTCTGGAACGAATGCAAACTCAGGTTCCATTTTTTCTTCGCCCCTTGGTTAAATGGGAAAAAAACCAGGTAAAAAAATATGAAGGCCTTTTGTTAACTTCTTTTGACCACACATTAGCTGTCACGGATATTGACAAAAAAGCGCTCCTGGAAACCATGGAAAAAAACTTGCCGGAGGAAAATCATCTCCATGTTATTCCCATCGCAGTCGACACACAAAAAATCATTCCCATTCAACGAGAACAAAACAACCACAACATCGTAACATTAGGCACACTACATTACCCACCCAACGCCGATGGGATTCGTTGGTTCATGAGAGAAATTTTTCCAATCATTCATCATAATGATCCAAATGCAAAATTAACCGTGATCGGTAAAAACCCTCCCAAAGATTTTTACCAACTGCAAAGTATGTACCCTGATTTTATCCAAATCACAGGTTATGTTGAGAAATTAGAACCCTATTTAGAACAAGCATCCGTGATGGTCATTCCTGTTTTAGCTGGTGGTGGTATGCGCGTTCGAATTCTGGAAGCATTTGCTCGACAAATTCCAGTGGTCACGACCACCATCGGATTGGAAGGGATTGATGCTAAGAACGGAAGAGATGTTCTGGTTGCTGATTCAGTAGACTCCTTTGCTAAAGCCACTTTAAATCTTTTAAACTCTGAATCGCTTCAACAGGAAATTGCTGAAAACGGCAGGAAATTAGTACAAAAAAAATATGACTGGAAAACCGTTTTTTCTGCTCTGAATCAAATCTATGGATTTGACTAAAAAAATAATCGAAGGTTATTCATGCAAAATTTTGTGTCAAAACATTCAAAAAAAATTCTATGGATCATTATCATCATTTCTGTTATCCTGCGAGTTGGCGTTGCTGTATATATGGGTTCGGATGTAATCCAACTACCGGGCATATCGGATCAACTCACCTACCACACCCTGGCAAACCGTATGCTGGATGGTTTTCCATTTTCATTTGACCGTCCTTGGTGGCCTGCCACTCAAGCCAATGAGCCCACAGCGCATTGGAGTTATTTATATACCTATTTCTTAAGTTTTTTATATTTGATTTTTAACCGCGACGTATTAGCCGCTCGAATATTCCAGGTCATTTTGGCTGGGATATTACAACCTTTGTTTTTATACCTTCTAGCAAAAAATTTCACCAATAAATCGATTGCGCTGATCGCTGCCGCCTGGGTTGCAGTGTATGCCTATGTCATTTATTACACTGCTGCATTAATGACAGAATCGCTCTTCCTGACATTCTTAATTGCCTTATTTTATTTTGCTTCGGAAGTTAAAAAACAACCTACCCAATGGAAAAATTATATTTTTTTAGGATTGTTTAGTGCGATGACTGTTTTATTAAGACAGGTATTTTTATTATTTTTGCCATTTTTGTTTCTTTGGGTTCTTTGGGCAAATGGAAGATTAATGTTTCGCCGCACAGTTTTAGGATTGTTAATTTCCGGTTTGCTCATCCTGTCCGGTATACTTCCCTTCACCTTATATAATTACCAGCGTTTTCAGAAATTCTCCTTATTAAACACCAACGCGGGTTTTGCTTTTTATTTAGCAAATCACCCCATCTACGGAACCAACTTTGAAGGAATCTTATCTCCTGAAACGGGCAATTATCTTGAACTCTTACCGAAAGACATAATCGATCTGGATGAAGTATCATTGGACCAGGCCCTTCTCAGACGTGGGTTTCAATTTATCCTTGATGATCCTGGCCGGTATGTTCTTTTATCATTAAGCCGGATTCCGGTATTATTTGAATTCTGGCCGTCGGCCGAAAGTTCGTTGATCAGTAACTTAACCCGACTGAGCAGCTTTGCTCTTGCCCTCCCTTTTATGTTGGTAGGCATTTTTTTCTCATTAAAGGAACTCAATCGAAAAACTTTTTTTCAGTCAGAAGTGTTCTTACTCCTTCTGTTTGGATTGGTTTACACCGGTATTCATATCCTCTCATGGAGTTTGATTCGTTACCGTTTACCAATCGATATTTTGTTTTTGATTTTTGCTGCCACAGCCTTATTTAAACTACTTGTTCGATGGGGTTTATTAAAAGAGGAACAAACATGAAGATTCTGTTTATTGCTCCCTACCAACCAAATTTGATCCGAGTCAGGCCTTACCAATTAATAAGGCATTTATCAAAACAAGGTCATCAAATCACATTGATATTCTATGATTCAAAAATTGATCCCGAAGTACAGTTACAGTTGGAAAAGATATGCCATCAGGTAATTGGATTTGAATCATCCAACATATTATCATTAATCAATGTTATTTCTTCACTGCCAGGCAAAACACCACTCCAGGCAAATTATGGTTGGGTGCCCACCATGGATAAAACAATCAACCAGCTTATTCAGAATGGTAACTTCCACTTTGATGTAATTCATATTGAGCATATCCGAGCAGTAAAATATGGGCTCTCTATTATAAAAAATAATAGTTTATATCCTCCCATCTGTTGGGATAGTGTGGATTCAATCACCCATTTATTTAGCCAGGCCAGTAAACAACACCCCAATAGATTAGCACGTTTCGTTCTAAAACTGGAAGTGAAACGAACCGCAAAATTTGAGCCAGAAACAGCTTCACTTTTTAATCAGGTTTTGGTTACCTCACCCACAGATCATCAAATATTTTTAGATTTATTAAATCAAAATAAAAAACAAGCGCAAATCACTGTACTTCCCAACGGTGTGGATTTGGAATATTTTATGGAAGATGAATCCATCCATCGGGAAGAAAAAACCATCGTTATCAGCGGAAAAATGAGTTATCACGCAAATCAAAAAATGGTTTTGCGTTTTGTGGAAGACATTTTACCCAAAGTCTGGGCAATTGACCCAGAAGTAAAACTTTGGATCGTAGGGAAGGACCCCGGAGAAAAGATACGATCCCTGGCAGAAGACCAACGCATTGAAGTTACTGGTTGGGTTGCCGATATTCGCCCATATTTGCAAAAAGCAACACTGGCGGTTGCCCCATTGGCTTATGGTGCAGGTATTCAGAACAAGATTCTTGAAGCGCAAGCCTGCGGTACCCCAGTAATTACCAGCCATTCCGCAATTCAAGCATTGGATGTTATTCCGGGGCAGGATTTATTAGCGAGCGATGATAACGATGAATTTGCAAATTTAATTTTAGATTTGATTGTTGATAAAGAGAAAAGAACACGCATTGGAAAAAATGGGAGGTTATATGTTGAATCAAATCATTCTTGGGATGCTGTTGCCACCCAACTTGGATATCTTTACGAAGCACTCATATAAAATTGGGTAATTATAGGTAAAATAAGTCTCAGTTTATATTTTTGATTTTATATACCAATAAAATCGTTATAATTCAGTTAGGAATAATTCGGTTTTTTAGGAAGGATCTTTATGGAATTTAAAACATTGTTCACTCCGCTTTGGAAATGGCGTTGGGTAATTATTTCTGCAGCAATTTTGGCAGGATTGGTTAGTTTTTTGGTATCCATGAGTCAAAGCCCCCAATACCTATCAAGAACCACATTGATTTTGGGTCAGTCGATTAACAGTCCCAATCCTTCCTCAAGTCAGTTTTTTCTGGAACAACAGTTAGCAGGAATTTACGCCGATATGGGTGCCAGAGAACCGGTACGACAAGGCACGATGGATGCACTTGGGTTGACCTGGCTTCCATCTTACAATGTACGTGCCTTACCGGACACACAATTAATTGAAATCACCGTAACCGATACCGACCCTGTTCGAGCACAAGCTGTCGCTGCCGAATTGGCAAACCAGATCATTAATAGTGCTCCAACCAGTATTTCCAATGATGAACAAGACCGCCAAAGTTTTATCAACGAACAACTTGCCGAATTACAAGATGATATTACGCTCACTCAGGATAGCATCGATCAAAAAAATTTAGAGTTAGGCAACTTAACATCTGCTTCTCAAATTGCCAGTGTTGAACAAGAAATTTTTTCACTTGAAAATAAATTAAATACCTTACAAGATACCTATGCCAATTTATTAAGTAGTACTTCCCAAGGTGCATTAAATACTTTAAGAATTGTGGAGCCTGCACAGGTCCCTAACCGGCCAATTGGCCCGGATCGAATTATGACTTCCTTAATTGCCGCATTAGTTGGGTTTATGCTCGCAGCCGTAGGAGTTTTTATCTATGAATGGCTTGACCAGTCTATTAATTCAGAACAAGAAGCCGGAAAAATTATCCAAGCCCCATTATTAGGACAAATACCTCAGATTCCAAAAGGGATTAAAGCACTCACTTTTGTTGAGGAAGAGCCTTTTTCTCCAATAACCGATTCTTTTCGTTCCTTAAGGAATAACCTGGAATTTTTGGAAGTTAATCAAGGAGCAAAATCATTTTTGGTTACCAGCGGTGGTGTTTCTGATGGAAAAACCACGGTAGCTTTAAATTTAGCTTTATCATTTGCCAAAGACAATAAACGCGTTACATTAATTGATGCGGATTTTTATCAATCGGTTATTGCAAAAGAATTGGAAATTAAATCCCATCTAGGGTTGGGTGATCTCTTGCAAAACCCCAAACTAGACTTTTTATCCGTCCTTGTACCTCTCTATAATGGAAAAGTACTCTTAATGCCCACCGGCACTCGTCCGGTAAACCCATCGGAATCCTTAAACTCCGCTGATTGCAGGCATATCATCAACCAGGTCCGTGAAAGTACGGATATCGTCATAATCGATGGTCCCCCATTTATTACTTCTGATGCCGTTGTGTTAGCATCCAAGGTAGATGGAGTGTTAATTGTCGTAAATCAAGGACAATCAAAAATCCAACCTTTAACCAATGCGGTTGAACAACTCAAATTTGCTAAAGCCAAAATTATCGGTTATGTAATGAACGGAATTACCAAATCGAGCGCTTATTATAATTATTATCAAAAAGAATCCAAATTACAAAAGAAAGAAACTTCGAATAAAGGATTTTTAAGGCGAATCACAAACAGAACCAAATAATGGTATGCAGGAATTGGAAAAAATATTGTTATTTACAAAACGATCAAAAAAAATACTCATTACAATCATTTACCTGGTATTAAGTTTAATTGTTCTGGCTGCTTGTTTTCCGAAACAACCGGTAGAAATCATTCCGATAACATCTTTACAAGTTGGAGAACATGAAGTTTATTTACCAACTATTTTGAATGGCAGCGGAGAAACCACCCCTTACCCCAGTGAAAACCCTCTCATTCATGTACCTTATAAAAATGTATCCGATTACGTTGATGATTCGATTATAGAAATGGCTATATTTTGGCTGGGTGAAGTAACGGTAAATGAAAATTATGCAGACGTACGTATTGGTTATAACGACGAAAATCTGTTTGTTTATACAGCAATATTTGATCGTCTTTTATGGTATGACACGTCACCCGCCGTTTCCCAATTTTTAGATTGGGATAGCGTATCCCTATTTATCCTACCGGACAACAAGGAACAACTCGTTACCAATAATACCTATCGTTTTATTGCTCAATTAGCTGCACAAGATAAAAATCGAAGCCAATACCAGGCTGCCTTTCGTTGGTCTGGTTCCAGTTGGTTGGAGCAGCAAAATCTAGATTTTCAGTCAGTTAGCGGCTGGCGTGGAGAAGGTGGTTTAAACACACCAAACGATAACCGTGGCTGGACATTAAAATTTATCATTCCGTTTTCGAGTTTAGGATATCAAACCAAACCCAGCGAAGACACCATCTGGAAAATGGGGATCATAGTCCATGACCGCGATTATTTTGAACCTCGAAACATTCCAGATCAGCAATGGCCGCAGAACTTTTTAGAAACCAACCCGAGCCAGTGGGGAAACCTGTCGTTTGGTGCCCTCCCTTCAATGCAGATGAGTGATACGGGAACTGCTGAAGACACCAGTCTCCTTCTTCGTGAAGGAATAAACGGTGTTATCGTACCGGATGCCTCGGTAGGTGGAAACTCAACCTGCGCAGAAGGAATTAATTTTTGGACGGAATGGGGGGCAAAAACTTACCCCGACCCGCCCGAAAATATGACCATGGTGGTTCAAAACCAACGGGATATAGCCGATTGGCCGTGTTATTCAAAATACTTTGTCCAGTTTCCAATTGATTCTATTCCGGACAATGCCATAATTAATAACGCTACCCTGACCTTACATCAATTTGGAAATTCAGGTACCCAGGGTGATGCCGTATTCCAGCCCTATCGTTCAATTATTCAAGTATTTCTCACCGATTCAAATTGGGAAGAAAATAGCATCACCTGGAATAATGCACCACAGGTTTTGGAAAATGTTGCTTCGAAACAAGTTGATCCTTTGGTAGAATTTCCCAATTGGCCCGGAGTACGGCATGATTGGGATCTAACCTATGCAGTCCAACGAGCTAAATTAGCTGGACAAGATACAATCAGCCTGGCTTTGTATTCAGCAGACGGCGCTTACCACAGCGGAAAATATTTTAGTACCTCAGAAGTTCCTGATTGGAATATTGCTGCACGCCCTGCACTCAGTATCCTTTTTGCAACCCCATAACGTTATGGACAAACCTTACTCAAAACGATTGGTAAAACCCGCCCTTTTTCTTGACCGTGATGGAGTTATCATTCATAACCGTGCCAATTATGTGCGTTCTTGGGAAGATGTGAAAATTTATCCGTATAGTTTACCTGCAATCCGACAATTATCCCCTCATTTTTCTATTTTTATAATTACTAACCAATCTCCAATAGGAAGAGGATTACTTGAAGAGCAGGAAATTATCCAGATCAATACAAAATTAAAAAACCTGATCATAGAAGCTGGGGGTAGGGTTGATCAAATCTATTATTGCCCTCATGCTCCACAAGATAACTGCAGCTGCCGAAAGCCCAAACCTGGTATGATACAACAAGCCGCAGCGGATTACAAGGTTGATCTTTTGAGTTCCTGGTTAATCGGTGACGCTATCTCAGATATACAGGCAGGCATCAATGCAGGGATTCCCAATAATATTCTTTTACAAACGGGCCGTGGCAAAAAACAATTATTAAAAAGCCCACCTGGTTTAAATTATCTGATTGAAACTAATTTACGTTCGGCAGCAAAAAAAATTCTTTCCACTTTATCTTAATTTTTACATTCTCTGTTTTATCAACTTGTAAACCCCAATACAATAACATCATAAAAGAAAGGTGCATCTATGATATTCTCTTGGAACGAAGACCAAATTGATCTATACCAACAGGCAGCTCAGTTTGCCAGAACAAAATTAAATCAATCCATCATCGAAGATGATGAGAACCAACAGTTTTCCCAATCACGGTGGAAGGCTTGTGGTGAAATGGGATTATTTGGTCTAACCATTCCGGAAAAATATGGTGGGCTGGAATTGGATACTCTTACCAGTGCCTTTATGCTGGAAGGATTTGGATATGGCTGCAAGGAAAACGGTTTATTTTTATCCATGGGAGCACATCTTTGGGCTGTTGCCACTCCAATTTTATTATATGGCTCAGAAGAACTTAAACAAACTTACCTCCCAAAACTAACAAGTGGCGATTGGGTTGGCGCCCATGCGATCAGCGAACCACAGGCTGGTTCGGATGCCATGGCAATGAGTACTCATGTCGAATTTAAAGAAGATTATGTTATTTTAAATGGAAGGAAAACCTTTGTAACCAACGCCACTGTTGCCGATCTATTTTTGGTTTTTGCCACTTCCAATAAAAAACATGGGTTTGCTGCCATTAGTGGTTTTGTGATCGAAAAAGGAACACCCGGACTAAGTGTTGAATCAAAAGCGTCAAAAATGGGGACCCGAACCTCTCCTATGGCCGATGTCGTATTTGATAATTGCAGGGTGCCAATTAAGAATCTATTGGGGAAAAAGAACCTCGGGTTTAAGATTTTCACTCGCATCATGCAGTGGGAACGGGGTTTAATTCTGGCACCATTTATCGGAGCGATGCAAAGAGAAATGGAACGCTGTGTAGAATATGCCAATCAAAGAGAACAGTTTGGCAAACGATTGGCACAGAATCAGGCCATAAGTGGCAAAATAGTCGATATGAAGGTCCGTATCGAAGCGGCTAAACTTCTCCTGTATAAAGCAGCCTGGGATCTCGATCATGGAGATGCCCGCCTTTCTTCTTCCATCACAAAACTATGGACCAGTGACAGCGCGGTCCACACATTTATGGATGCCTTGCAAGTATTGGGTGGATATGGTTACACCACGGAATTTGAAATTGAGCGCCATTTACGGGATGCAATCGGTTCAAAATTATATTCCGGCACAACCGAGATGCAAAAAATGATCATCGCCAATGAAATCGGATTAAAGACATAACCAAAAGGGTAACAACGCATGTTTAGTCTCATTGAAAAATTGATCTTGTTTATTTTAATATCATTAAGTTTTATTTTAACTCTGAAATGGATCAGACATTTTAAGATTTTAATTCAACACGGAAAAGGCTCATTACATAAACCTATCATTCCTTTGATTGCAAAAACGATTTTTTTGGATTTGGTTTTACTAAAACCAACATGGCGCAAACGGTTTATTACCAACCTTAGTCACTTATTCATTGTATGGGGATTTCTTTTTTATCTATTTGTAAATTTTTTCGACATCTTAACCTTATTTTTTCCTAACCTTGTCTTACAAGGATTGATCGGAAATCTGTTCCGGTTATTTGCTGATGTCTTCAGTGGTTTTATCTTACTTTCCATCAGTTACTTTGTTCTTCGACGCTGGTTGTGGAAATCCCCAGCTTTAAAAATCAGGCCGGAAATTCCCCTCCTACCTTCTGCGAAAACTGGCATAAAGCGCGATTCAATCCTGGTCGCTTCCCTGATTTTCCTGCATGTAGGTTCCCGTTTGATTGGTGAATCCCTGAGGTTGGTTCAACATACCGATCCCTGGCAGCCATTGGCTTCATCTTTATCCATTATCTGGGGTTTTTCTGTGTTTCCGGCTGGTTTATGGCATCTTTTCACCTGGTTAACCATCCTTACCATCCTGGTATTTATCCCTTATTTTCCATTTTCAAAACACATTCACTTAATTTTTACACCATTAAATTTCATCTTTAAGCCTGAACGAAAAACAATTACTGAACTAGAGCATTTGGATCTTGAAGATGAAACCCTCGAAATTTTTGGGGCTAATCAATTTGATCAACTACCGAAAACTGCCTTCCTGGATGCTTATGCTTGTATTATGTGTATGCGCTGCCAGGAAGTTTGTCCACCTTATCAGGCCGGCAGTTTATTATCCCCGGCTGCTCTGGAAATTAATAAACGTTATGCTCTACAAGAATTTTTCACCAAACCAGAGACTCTTGGTTTGAATCAGGATACCTTGACAGTTCAAGTCATTCCGGAAGAAGCAGTGTGGGCTTGTACGGCTTGTGGAGCCTGCACGGATATATGCCCGGTGAATAATGAGCCTTTACGTGATATTTTGGAGATTCGACGCCATTTGACCTTAACCCAAAATGAGTTTCCAAAACCCTTTGAAATTTTATATAAAAACCTGGAACGCCAAACCAATCCCTGGGGTTTGCCCCAAAAAGATCGGTTACGCTGGGCTGATGGGTTATCTGTACCAACCGTAGAAGAAAATCCTACGCCGGATTACCTTTGGTGGGTCGGATGTGCCGGCGCATTCGATAATCGTGCGCAAAAAACATCGGTTGCCATGGCGAAAATTCTCAACCACAGCCAGGTATCTTATGCTGTATTAGGGGAATTGGAAAGCTGCACCGGTGATTCAGCACGTCGAACAGGTCGTGAAGATATTTTTTATGAAATGGCATTGAATAATCTTGAAGTCCTCAACCAATTTCCATCAGCAAAAATAATCACAACTTGTCCACATTGTTATCACACCTTAAAAAATGAATATGTTGAGTTTGGTGCCAACCTGGACGTTATGCACCATACCGAGCTGATCCAACAATTCGTTCAAGAGAATAAACTAACCCTGAATACCCCTTCAAGCAGTCCGGTTACTTACCATGATCCATGTTATCTAGGACGTGTGAATCAGGTCTTTGATCCACCCCGAGAAACCCTCCAAGATTCCGGAATATCGCTGACGGAACTAAGTCAAAACAAAGCCAATACATTTTGCTGTGGTGCAGGTGGTGGACAGATGTGGAAAGAAAATGAACCTTCGCAAAGCCAGGTTAATCACATCCGGTACCAGCAAGCGCTCAATACACAAGCAGCTTGTTTGGCTACCGCCTGTCCATTTTGTAAAACCATGTTTTCGGATGCAGCTGCTTCCCATAAACAACAAATCCCGGTGCTTGACATCGCTGAACTGATTGTTTCTCAAATCGAAAAGGAGCCTTTATGAAAATCATCGTCTGTATTAAACAAGTAGTCGATATAACCAATCATTTTCGAATTTCCAATGGTGAAATTGATCCGGATCAATCATCCACCATCTTAAACCCTTGGGATGAATTTGCTATTGAAGCTGCGCTGCAAATCGCTGAATCATATGGTGGAGAGGTTACCGTTATTACTGTTGGAACGATGGATTCTCAAACCGGACTCCGGCATGCCTTAGCAATGGGATGCCAGCAAGCGATTCATGTTGTCGAAGAGAATCCTGATCAATTAGCAGGTCTGGATCTTGCAAAAACACTCTCCGCTGCAGTCTACAAATTGGAAGGTGCTGATCTGATTTTATTTGGTAAACAATCGGCAGATTTTGAATATGGAATTTTACCGGCATTATTTGCTCAGGTTCATTCTACACTGTTTATCCCCTTTGTCAGCGCCATTGATGGATGGGATGCGTCCAATCAAATGTTAACCCTTACCCACCAGGGCCATTCTGAAAAACAACAGGTTTCCGCTAAACTTCCCCTGGTATTAAGCATTAACAAAGACTTTGGAGAGCCTCGTTTCCCTTCTTTTATGGGAAGCCGCAAGGCAAAGAAGGCAGAAATCCCGCAGTGGAATCTCTCCGATCTTGGGCTGGAGTCAACAGATCTGATACCCAGCGGTCTGGAATTAAAAGCGGAACCTCAAAAAACCTTAACCTGGATTGATGGAACCAATCCGGAAACCGCCGCAGCAGAGATTAAAACAATTTTACACAAGGAAGGATTAATATGATCCCCCGTATCCTCATATGGTTAGACACAACAAATCAGACAACATTTACTCAATCTCTTCAGTTAATTGGATTAACCTCGAATATCCAAACCCCATCCGTATCGGCGGTAGTAATTGGAAACATATCCGCTGAATACCAAAAACAAGCGGCTTCTTTCGGTTTTGAAAAAATCATTCAAATTTTATCTTCGGATATTCCTGAAATAGAAATCAATGTCTATGCGCAATTAATCACCGAATGGGTTAAACCTATTCAACCCGATCTGTTTATTTTTCCGAATTCAGATTATGGCAGACTGCTGGGGGCTTCTGTGTCCGCAGCACTTGATCTGCCTTTTTACCCCGCCATTCAAACCATACACCAGCAAGCAGAAGGTTATCAACTATCCAGGTTAACCTTTGGAAAAAAGTGTAAACAGATTCTTCAAGTTCATTCTCCATTTATGCTTTCCGCTAATTATAAAACGGAAAACTCGAACCAATTTTCAGATTCATCAGAAATTCCACTTATCAAACATCAAGCCGCCAACCAACCAGAAAACTTGGTTGAAATCATTCAAAAATTCCAACAAACCTCCCACCTGCCGCTGGAACAAGCCCGTGTGATCGTTACCGGCGGGCGAGGTTTGTTAAACAACCCAACTTCTGCCCCTGCTGACTTAACTGGTGAAGAACTGGACAAATGGAAAGTGAACCACGGTTTTGAATTATTAAAAACCCTTGCTAAACAATTAAATGGCACAGTCGGGGCAACCCGTGCCCTGGTTGATGCCGGTTTTGCCCCTTACGAATGGCAGATTGGGCAAACCGGAAAATTTGTATCCCCTGAACTATATATTACCTGCGGCGTTTCCGGTGCCATCCAACATACCATCGGAATGAACAACAGCCGATTGATTATTGCCATCAATAAAGATCCCGATGCGCCCATATTTAAAGTTGCTAATTATGGGATCATCGGTGATCTTTATGAAATTTTACCCACGCTTATTAAGGATTTTGCCTAACCAAGTTTTAGTTCCACCTTAATTATTTTACAATTTAAATTCCATAACTTTTCCATAATTCCCCGCAAAGCAGGCTGATCTTTCACATTGCCTTTAATTAATGTGTGTCCATTTCTCAAGGGTGAAATTTGCATATCATTAAACCAAATCTCCCAATCCGCTCCTAAATTGTTTTTAATTTCAATCTCATAATAAAGCATATTATTTTTATTAATCATAGGCCAACCTATTATGTTCTCGATTAAACAAATATATTGTCTAACCAATCAAACATAATTTGATTTCCTCTAGATCGATTATCTAATTGGCAGTGATCATCAGACCCATCTTTTTCCAGGGTAAATATATAAAGCTCCTTTTTTTCTGAGGAAATTCCGTTCAAAAATAATTCAGCCTGGCGTAGTGATTCAGGGCCTTCACCTGCTCCTACCAAAGCTAATGTTGGACAATCAATTGCTTGTATTTGGTCTTCGATATTAAACTGATTCCAAAAGTCTGTAACGATTTTCCAAGCTTCACCATAGCTGATATCCATTTTTGCTATATGATCGTGCCCATTTGTCCATGTGGTGTATTCTTTTAGTGCTTTTACCAGAGGTTTGTTTTTTAATTTTTTGTCCGTTTTATTCTTAATTTTTGTCACCGGCATATTATTGATTATTTTCATTAAGCCTGACCAAAATTGTCCACCCATTTGCATCATATTTACCAACGGACTGTTGGGTATTAATGCTTTAATTCTTTGATCGTAAATAGCAACCCTTGAAACTACATAACCACCAAAGCTAAAACCAGTTAATGCAATTCGATTATCGACACCCGGTAAAGTTTCCAAAACATCAAGGGCGTTTTTATATGGAATTTCATAATCGGGGATCTTTACACAGTCCGGATACAAATGCACAGCACCACGATGACCAGGATGCTCAAATGCAAAAAAATTATATCCTCGGTTAATTGCTGCAAAGGCAACTGAAAAAAACACTTCTGCCATCGTACTATCATTTCCACCAGCTGCAATTAACGTGGGGCAATTCTGATCTAAAGATCCTCTCCAATAATAACCGGGTAATTGTTTATCCCTATAAGGCACCATTACTTTTTGGATTGGGATATCGAACAATTCTCCTGCCTTTTCAAAACAAAAAGTTCCATTTTTCCAATATTTATTGAAATCTTCATGCTCCGGTCCAGCACAATATTCTGCTGCACCATAATAATTGCTGGCTCTTAAGTACGCTTCTCGTGCACTTATTTTATGGCCTGCTGCTAAAGCTTTATCTGCTGTTCGATGTAAACTGGTTGCTAGAACTGACCATGCATTTACCCAACTTTGTCCGTCATTTTCTTTTATTTTTCTAGCAGCCGATAAACACTCACCAATTTCTGCTCCGCCAACAACCATTGGTTCCAATATCCGCCTGAAAAACCAATCCGATTCATGATCCTTAAATAACCCGAAAGCCTCAGATCGAGCTGCGTTAATCATTTTTTTTGCCATAATATCCTCCAAAATACAATATATTTGTACTTACAGGATATGCGGATCTAAATGATATTTATAGACACGAAAGTGTTGTTTTACTAAATATACCCCAATGCTTTTGCTTTATTTACCGCTTGGGTTCTTCTGTTAACAAATAATTTTTGATAAATCCGGCGAGTATGCCCTTTCACTGTATCAATAGAAAGAAATAAATTACCTGCGATTTCTGCATTAGAATAGCCTTCGGCGATTAATAAAAGTACTTCAATCTCCCTTGTTGTCAAAAGATCTTTGCTGTGAACATCCATTAAATAGTTTGATGAAACTATTTTTTCCAGTTGGTTAATACATGATTGTATGAATTCATTTTCCGGAATTTTTTCTGAAATTACCTTAAGTTGATTTATAATTAAATTTCCTTCATTAATAATAATTGCACTATACTTTTCACGCTCTGCCAGAACAAGCGCTTTTTCCAAGTATTGAAGCGATTGTGAATTGTTTTCTGAATCCAATAAGATCGACATCAAAACCAATATGTTAATCGCTTGACGGATTAAACCATCCACTACACATTGGTCATATAATTTTTGCAAAAAACCGATTATTTGATCTGTTGTTATTTCCTGTATTAAATCTACAGTCTCACTTATCCTTGATAGGTTTTTCTTAATTTTAAAATCAATAACTGCAATATATTCATTTAGATTTAAATAAGATATATTCTCGCCTAAAAATTGATTGATTTTTTTATCAACATCAAAATGATGAAACCTTCCTAAAAAAGTATCAACTTTTATTTCCCAACCAGATATCCAGTTCTTCAACCAAACTGGTATACCTGGTTGATTTTGTAATCTTATCAGTTGAAGAAAAATAGTTTCAAATTCATTTTTATTTTGGCATGACTTTAATACTTCAAGCCTCGCTAATAAACTGATCCCTAACATAATTTTATTGCCATCATAGGTACATATCTCTACAGCTAACTTACTTAAATTATCAGCCTCTGATAATTGATACCAATCATTGTAGACAATTGATTGGAGGGCATATATTGCTCCAGCATAAGCAGAATGTTCCAGATGATGTTTTTTTATTATTTCTATTTGTTCAATACAGATTTTATTAACTTGTCGAAGCTGTCCACGCTGCAATAAATTTGTAATAACTTTAATTCCTGTATGGACTGCAAAAAATATATTTCCTGTTTGATTGCTGATCAATAAAGTTTGTAAATAAATCATTTCACTTTGAGATAAATCTCCCATCCAGCTTAAAGCATCACCATACGTGGATAAAGCGACACAACGCCAACGCAAATCATCTTGCGGTAACAAATCAAGTGCACGCAAAGAACAAACCCTCATACTCTCGATATCCCCAAAATAAATAGCTAATAATGCTTTAATTGTGAAATAAACCCCCAGATCTTGGTCAATATCAGATTCGTTAATTTTTACAATTTTTAAATTGTGCGCTGCGGTTTTTACTTCGCCTTTAAAACAAAGAAGAAATGTCTGGTATAAAAATATGCGAGAATCGGATTGTACAAGTTCTAAAGGTAATTCTTGGATCCATTGCCATAACAAACGATAATTACCCTGCCATATCATATCATCCCCATATTGTTTGATGATTAATTTAACCTCATCGAACATAGGAATCTGGCAACCAATGTTAATTAAATCATTTATATAACCCCAGGAGAGAACTTCTATTCCCACCTGATTGACATAATTTTGCATCCAATGAAACACCATTAAATAGATCTCATTAAGAATGTAACCTTGAAGAATGCACTTTTTGAATAATAATTTTTTAAATACATTCTGGTATCGAAACCATTCTCCTGAATCATCCAAAGAGATTATAAACAGATTATTGGTTGTAAGAAAATCTATAAATTGTTCGCCAGAAACATCTTCAATATTAAGTTTTTGAATTAAGAAGTCAATTAAAAAAGAATTGAACCTCGGTAAAACAGAACTAACCATTAATAAAGTTATCATTTTAGGAGACAAACTTTCTTGAACCTGATCCATTAAATAATCAATAATGAATCGGTTTGTTCCAGAAAATTCTTTAATAGCTTTACTAATATCAGTTTGTTTTTTTAAGGCAGATCCAAATAATTGAAGGCTTATTATCCAACCTTCAGTTTTTTTATAAAGAATTTCCGCATCAAATTGATTAATCGGTTGATTTATTATTTCACTAAAGTAAATTTGAATTTCTAGAGGAGTAAAAGCAAAATCTTCTAATCGAAAATCAATTAGTTTATTTTTTAGTCTATATGAATTAATTGGTAATTGGGGATCGGACCTAGAGGCGATCAGGATAAACAAATTTTCAGGAGAAAATTCAAGCAAAACATGAATAAATTGATGGATTTGTTCTGAATTGATAATATGATAATTATCAAAGATAAGATATGTTTTTTCTTCAATTAGACTAATTTCATTTAAGATATTAAATGCAACATGATCTATATCCATCAATAACGGGGAGTTCAGAAATTGAGAAATTGAGGAACAAAATTCCTCATTCTCTTTTTGAAATTTCATATGTATTTTTCGAACAAAGGATTTAAGATCTATATCTTCATTCTTAAGATTAATAAAAACAATATTGCTTTTACTTTTTCGTTCAGAATCACCTGTTCGAATGTATTCCATTATTTGAACCAACACCGAGGATTTGCCATATCCAGCCGGGGCAGTTAAGAAACAAATTCTTTTGCCCATATTAAAACTTGAGATAAGCTCATCCAGTATATTCTTTCGAAAAACTGTTGGATATGGTTTATTTAAAAACTGTAAATCAATGGAAATGGTATTGTTCACAAACAAATTTTAGCATAGCAAAATAATTTTAAAAGAAGACATGGTATATTAAAATTATTTTTCCGATCACGCAAGTTATTTTCTGTAAATTCAATCAGGTATCATAAAAGTTTTTTTAAGGTGCAAAAGGTAAGCTGTGGATATGTGGATGTCGCAAGCTCCACATATCCACAGCTACTACTACTGCTATGGCTCAAAATTCAAATAAATCCTTCCCGTTTCCCAGGTATCACTGGTTTCCATCAAAATGGCACTGATCAACCGTAAACAAGAAGTTTCGTTAGGAAATACACCCACTACGCGGGTCCTTCTTTTAATTTCCTTGTTCAATCGTTCTAAATTGTTATCAGTACGGATTTGGCGTCGGTGTGCAGTAGGAAAAGAAAAAACGGTTAGGCCTTCGGGAATATTTTCCTCCATCCATAAAGCAAGTTTTGACGCACTGGATTGGTACTTCTCAATGGTATCTTTTAAGTAACTCTCCGCTTTATACCGATCCGGAGCATTAAATATGGTCCGGATGTCATTGGCAACTTCTTCTTGCATATCTTTTCGCGGCACATAGGCTTGTGCATTCTGTTGGAGATGGAACTGGCAGCGCTGCCAGGGAATGCCACCAAATACTGCTTTTCGGGCTGCTTTTAATCCGGCATGGTCATCGGAAATAATCAGTTTCACACCGCGCAAACCACGATTTACCAGACTTTCCATGAATGCCCGCCAATGTACTTCCTGTTCTCCAAGGGAGATAGATACCCCTAATACCTTTCTATGACCACTTAGGTCTACTCCCACCGCGATTAACACTGCACAATCACGGATATGACCATCTTGTCTCACTTTTTCATAGCGTGCATCCAGATAGAGATATACGATTTCTCCTAACGGACTGTTTCGCCATTTTTCCAGCGTTTCATCCAACGTCTTGCTGGCTTGGCTTACCGAGCTTGATGAAACCTGGCTGCCACATAATTTCTCCAGGATTGCTGATACTTTTCGGGTTGATACGCCTTGCACGTACATTTCGGCCATTGTTAAGGTTAATGCCCGTTCACTTCGTAATCCTTTTTCCAATGCCTCTGGATAAAATCCACCATCGCGTACTTGTGGTATTGAGAACTGAATATCTCCAATTCGTGTTTTTACGGTTTTATCCTTATACCCATTGGC
>PABH01000054.1 GCA_002702705.1 Anaerolineaceae bacterium | reverse complement strand
TTGCGAGTAAATGTACGTTAGGGATACCCTAACCTATATAAGGAAAGAAACAAGGGAGAAATTTTCTAGTTTCTTAGTAGCCCCGAAGGGTGCGAAGCGATTTGATAAGCTTTTTTTTAGATACCCTGAGGGCACAAGTTACCACAGAGTTACGCTGTACCCACAGGATACAAGATTGCTTCGCTTCGCTCGCAATGACACTCCGCTACTTTGTATCATTATCAAAAATTCGGGTTATATTATTCTTCATCCACGAGTCCAAAATAAGTTTGTTGGCGGGATTCGTAATTTTTGATGAGGTAGGGATTATCCATGACGTAGTATTTTTTATCCTGGATGACATCCTGCCATTGTTCAATCGTTTCTTCAGCAATGTTAATGAAGGTGGTGTTGGGTGGGGTCTCTTGTTTTAGTTCGTTAATAATTTCCAGGTAAAACCGAATATGTTGGTTAGCCCAATTAACAATCAGTTTTGGGCGGGTTTTGATGATGTGCTGAATGGTATTCTCGAAGATGGTTTCAGCTTGCTGCGCCTCGGTTTGTAGTTCCTGAATGGTTTGTTGGGTTTCCGTTTTTTGTTCCGATGTGGAGTCGCCTTGATCTAAAAGATTAAAAGCATCATTTAAGGCGAATTGTAAAGCGCATAATTTTAGCCGTTGTCGTTCCAGGCTGAGGATAACAGGATGATTGAACATAGTTTTATTATACGAGTTAATTTCAAAAAATCTTGCCAAGATAGACATTAAATTGATCCTGTTTTTCAAATCCATATTCTTTTTTTGGGGATTAATCATTTCTTATACAATTTATATACACAAAACCTTGACAAGGCTTGTTAGCGCTCATATACTCAAAATACATTGGGGAGTAGCTTTCCCACCTGGGAATGGCCTGTCGTCATCACGGAGTTACCCTCCCGGCAGCCCATACGTTTTGAAACGTTTGCGAGACCAACACACTCAGGTGTGCGGGTCTTTTTTTAATTTGGTACGAAGAAGACCTTAATCATCACAAATAAAAAAAATCGGAAGGTTAACATGAGTAGTTGGTTTTCAAAAGAAGCACCCCTGGTGGTGCAAGAACTGGAAAGCAGTCTTGAGTCTGGCCTTACTTCAGCAGAAGTAACCAGGCGTCGTGAAAAATACGGCAAAAATGAATTAGAAGACCGTGGTACCAAAAGTCCCTGGAAAATTTTATGGGAACAATTAACCGAGACCATGGTTGTGATTCTAATCATTTCGGCTGTCATAACCGTGTTTTTGGGTGAATATAAAGACGCCATTGCAATTTTTGTTATTGTCGTCTTAAATGCTATCCTTGGTTTCACCCAGGAGTATCGCGCTGAACAGGCGATGGCAGCATTAAAAAAGATGTCTGTGCCAAAAGTACGCGTCCGGCGTGATGGCAAAATATCCGAGATTCCCGCTCAAGAATTGGTACCCGGTGACATTATTTACCTGGAGGCAGGGAATGCCGTTCCGGCAGATGGCAGCCTGGTAGAGAGCGCCAATCTGCGGGTGCAAGAATCGATTTTAACTGGTGAATCCGAACCGGTTGAAAAATCCTTGGACCCAATTCACAAAGACCATCCCGCTTTGGGTGATCAACATAACCGGCTTTTTATGGGTACGGTGGTAACTTATGGGCGCGGTACCGCGGTGATTACCGAAACGGGGATGCAAACGGAGCTTGGAAAAATAGCCGAGATGATTCAATCGGTGGGACAGGAACAAACCCCACTGCAGCGCCGCTTAGACCAATTGGGGAAAACACTGGCTGTTGTGGCGCTCATTATTGTGGCCGTTGTGTTTGTTCTGGGTGTTTTACGCGGTGAAGATGTTCGTACCATGTTCCTGACAGGCATCAGCATGGCGGTGGCTGCTGTACCGGAAGGTCTGCCAGCTGTTGTAACAATCGCTTTGGCCTTGGGTGCTCAGCGCATGTTAAAACGAAATGCCCTTATTCGAAAACTGCCCGCTGTTGAAACCCTGGGTTCTGTAACGACCATTTGCTCTGATAAAACCGGTACATTAACAGAAAACCGAATGACCGTGACCTTATTGGACGTGGCAGGTAACCGGGTTGATTTACAAGAAAGTTTATCCGATTTCAGTCCAACGTTGAGTACAGCAGAATCTACAGCCACAATTATTGACCAGAACAGTGCGGTTGCCATTATGCTGGCCGGTGGAGCATTGTGTAATGATGCCGTTTTGGAAGAAAAAGAGGATGGATTTTCTTCCGTTGGAGATCCAACCGAAGGCGCTTTGGTAGTGGCAGCAGTGCGGGCTGGTCTTTGGAAAGACAAGTTGGAAAAAGCTTTACCCCGCGTGGCTGAACTACCCTTTGATTCGGATCGCAAACGGATGACAACCGTTCATCACCTCGAAAAACGGGATCAACTGCCCAAAAAATTAATCAACTTGTTTGAATCACCCGCTTTTAATATCGGGGAAGATTATATTTCCATCACCAAAGGTTCGGTGGATGGGTTGCTAGAGATTTCTGACCGGGTGTGGAAAGAAGGAGAAGTTGTTTCTCTCGATTCCGTATGGAAACAACGTATTTTGGATGCGAATAATGACCTGGCCCTGAAGGGAATGCGTGTTTTAGGGGTTGCTTTCCGCCAATGTGCTGAGATGAATGACAAACAAATCAGTGAAGAGATTGAAAACAATCTGGTTTTTGTGGGTATGTTTGCTATGATTGATCCCGCCCGACCGGAAGTAAAAGAAGCCGTTCGAACAGCTAAACAAGCTGGTGTACGTCCGATCATGATTACCGGAGATCATCCCTTAACGGCGCTGTATATCGCCCAAGAATTGGGAATCGCGGACAATGACCAGACCATCACTGGTGTGCAGTTGACCAAGATGGATGAAGCCGAATTAAAAGAACGGGTGAAAGATGTATCCGTGTTTGCCCGGGTTTCTCCTGAACATAAATTGAGAATTGTTGGTGCGCTGCAAGACTTAGGTGAAATTGTTGCCATGACCGGTGATGGTGTGAATGATGCACCTGCCCTCAAAAAAGCAGATATTGGTGTTGCGATGGGTATCACCGGAACGGATGTATCAAAAGAAGCGGCTGATATGGTGTTGGTGGATGATAATTTTGCAACGATTGTCTCTGCTGTGCGTGAAGGACGCCGAATTTACGAAAACATCCGTAAGTTTATTAAGTACACCATGACCTCAAACGCAGGTGAAATTTTGGTTATGTTGTTGGGGCCATTTGTTGGTTTGGGTTTGCCGCTGCTTCCGCTGCAAATTTTATGGGTGAATCTGGTCACCGATGGACTGCCTGGTTTGGCCTTAACCCAGGAACCGGCTGAACCCAATACTATGAACCGCCCGCCGCGTGATCCGAAAGAAAAAATCTTCGGTCGGGGTATGGGTATGGATATTCTCTGGATCGGCTCTTTGATGGGTTTGGTTTCGTTGGCTGTTGGTTTGTGGGCATATACCACAACGCACACCGCCGCCTGGCAGACGATGGTTTTTACCACGTTGACACTGGCACAAATGGGAAATGCCCTTGCGAGCCGTTCCGAAAGTCAAACCTTGTGGGAAGCCGGTATTTTTACCAATAAGACCTTACTGGGTGCAGTTTTATTAACCTTTGCCCTGCAAATGGGTGTGGTTTATCTGCCATTTATGCAAACCGTATTCAAAACGGTTTCCTTAACAGGAATGGAATTACTGATCACAATTGGTGCGAGTCTTCTCGTTTTGCTGGCGATCGACGGCGTGAAAGTGATCAAAAGAAAACGAAACGCCGCCTAATCTTCAAAACAGAAAACGAGTTTTTCTCCCTAAATACCCCGAGAATTGGGTCTCTCGGGGTATTTTTTTCTCTCTTGACTCTCCCCTTAGGGTAGGATGTAAACTAAACATACTCGAGCGTTCGCGGACAGTTCATAAAAAATAAGATTAAAAAGGATTAAAAAAATGGAACCAACTTTTGTAAAAAAACCTGCTTTTTTAGTGGTCGGAACCCCTTATTTTGGTAAGAATGAACATGGTGAAATTCCTCAAATGTGGAATGTATTTAACAGCCGGTATGGTGAAATTAAAGAGATAACTGACCCCACCGTTTGTTACGGGATCTGTTCTTCGATGGATGAGACGGGTGCATTTGAGTATGTAGCTGCAGCACCGGTGAACAAGATCGATGAACTGCCGGAGGGAATGGTGGCCCGAATGGTGTCAGAACAAGAATATGCCGTGTTTATCCACGCTGGGGCGTTGGACACGTTGGGTAAAACCTATGACAGCATCTATCAGGGCTGGCTGCCGAACTCCGGATATGAATTTGTTCCGGCTGCCCATGATTTTGAATTGTATGACCAGGATTTTAAATTTGGCGACCCTGATTCCAAAATGTATATTTATATCCCCGTGCGTTTAAAATCATAATATGTTATGACCGGTAGGGGCGTTCGGTAGAATGCCCCTACCGGGGAAATGATTCGGGGATTATAATCACCGCATGGACAATGGAAACTTCTTAAGCTGGAAAAAAAGAAATAAAATGAAAATCCAGATCATCGCATTGTTTTTGGCGATCATTTTTCCATTCATTTTGTATTCTGCATTAAATAATCAATGGCTGTTATTGGCAGGTTTTATGTTTGGCGGGGTCACCTTAGCAATGGTGTTGGTGGCAGCGTTAACCTAAGAAATAAACCTTCAAGAGAATATCTCGAGATACCCTAACGGGCAGATGTGTAATTTGCAAACAAAGATTCTTCTATACAGAGAAAAATCGCAAATGATTACGCTCAATACCCAGAATCTCGAGATCAGGCAGACATTAACAGTTTGGCGAGATATTCGATCTCTTCCAAATGTGTGTCTTCTATGCGGCCGGCATCACATAATTCTGCTATGGTTGGTTCTAAAGGCAGGCGGGCACAAATATTGACCTGGCTGTGTTCAGCGACTTCTGCTGCATGACTGGGACCGAATAGATCGTGTTTTCCCCCGCAGTCCGGGCAGCGAAAAAAGCTCATATTTTCAATCACACCCAGCACAGGAATATCCAATCGTTTTAATAAATTAGCGGCTTTACGCACAACCAGGCTGGAAAGCTGCTGGGGTGTGCTGACCAGCATCACACCTCTAATGGGTAAGGTGTTCATCACGGTCAGCGTGGCGTCCGTTGTGCCGGGTGGTAAATCGACTAACAGGGTGTCCAGTTTTCCCCATAATACATCTTCCCAGAATTTTTTTATCATCCCTGCTACCATTGGACCGCGCCAGGCAATGGCTGTATCTTCTTCTTTTAACATCAGGTTGCTGGAAACAATACGGATGCCAAGTGGGGTAACAGCGGGCAGCAGTCCTTGTGGTCCTCCCCGCAAACCGCCAGGTGGCAAACCAAACAATTTGGGGATGCTGGGCCCGGTAATATCGGCATCCAGAATACCAACTTTTTGACCCTGGCGGGTTAATTCAACTGCCAACATCGCCGTGACGGAGGACTTCCCGACGCCGCCTTTTCCGCTCATTACAGATAGCACTTGTCCAACACGGTTCATGGCGTTTAACTTCGGCAATTGGGGTTTATTTGCTTTTAATACAGCCTGACGCTCTTCCGGAGTCATAGAATCAAAGGTTACGTCCACCTGATTAATTTCCGGATGGTTAAGAAGTTGATTTTTTGCATCTTCTGCCATGTGGTGACGCATTGGGCAAGAGGCAATGGTTAAAACCAATTTGAACCGCACCACATCAGGCTCAATCACAATATCACGAATCATACCTAAACTAACCAGGTCCCTGCCCAGTTCAGGATCCATCACGTGGGATAAGATGTTTGTTACAGTATCTTTTGTTACCATTTATTTCTCCGGGGCGGAGGATTGAAATAGAGGAAAATTATGATCGGGTTATCGTGATCTTCCGAATAAAACGGTCAACCGCACCGAATCGGTATTTGTATTTTTCATCACCGCGTAAAAAGTCAAATTCACCGCGTTTGTTTTCGTTAGCCCATTGTAAAAGGTATGATAGTAGGACCCAACCGGGTGACCATGATAAAAACTGATCATCAAAGCCGGAATTATAGACCCAGATACGGTTGTTATAATCAAAATTCAAATAAGCCGCAGCCTTTTGCCCTTCAATTTCCAAAAAGACAAATTGTAAATAACCTTCATCAAATGCAGCATGAATTAAATTTCGCATAGCGGTTTTCATGTCATCGGTGAGAAATTTTTCTTTCTGAGGGTCTTGCATCATTAATGCAAAAAAAGCTTGAATTTCTTCATCCAGGGTGGATTGGTCTTTTACGATATACCAGCGAGATTTTTCATCCGCGTTTTCAAGGCGGCGTATTTTCCGTCGAATCTCGTGACGCTGCTTTTTGTCAATATTTGCCAGGTAGGTTTCCCAATCCCCTGATAAGGTAACGTAAGGGGCTGGTTGTAGACGCTCAGATTTAAAATTCCATTTTAAGGCAGCTGATTCTTTTTTTAAGGTGTTTATGACCGCAGAAGATTCAAGAATATTGTATAGTTCAATTTTTTCCCAGGTTGGTATTTCGGCATGGTGGCCAAGAAAATCTAACAGCCCCCTGGTAAACTCATCCAGGTCTTCCGGTCGTACCAAAAAGTTTAAGAAATCCGAGATTTCAATGGCACCAAGGTTTAATAAACAGGTTTTGCCATCATGTTCTGCCACAAATAACGGAGCAACTCCAATCAACGTATCACCCCGATGAGCGGTAATTAAAACCAATTGACTGTTTTGATTCCATTCTCCTCCGCCTCGGGTTAACCACCAGTTATGTAAATACTCAAACCGCAAAAATGGTAAATGATCGATACTTTCGGATAATAAACGATTCCACGCATCTTTCAGCGAAACATCAAATTGTGAGTGATATTTAAATTCCATAGAACCATTATACCGTGAAGAAATTCGGATGAGGAAAATAAAGACAGATTTGCACAAAGTTTATTTAATATTAAATAGAAATCTGCGAAGGACTTCGCCGGTTCCTTCGCAGATATCAGAGAGAGGAGAGTTCTAAAAGTTAGATCTGAATCTGTTTGCCTGTTTTTCACCCAATTTGTAAAACAGACTTGATTGAATTAACTATAAACCCAATAGATTAAGAAAATATGAATAAATATAAGGTTAACGTTAAAAAATAATTAGAGTTTTGATGATAGAAACTTATAATCTATGATTAATTAGACTTATAATAGCAAATTTACCCAAAAACCGAGTTTGTTTACTCCAATCAGGTCAAATTGAGCGATAAATTTGAAAAGAAGGTTGTTTGAGAAACAGTCGAGAAACGAACTCGGTTTTATCCGAACCAATGACGGGTTTTGGGGCTAGTTTTATTCATCTTCAAATAGGTGGCGCATTTGTTTTTTATATTCTTTGAATGCAGTGCGTCCGGATTTGGTTAGTTTTAACATCGTGTGTGGACGACGGTCGACGAATTCTTTATGGACTTCGATGTATTTTGCTTCTTCCAATTTTTTCATATGCGACGATAGATTACCAAATGTTAATCCGGTCTGCTGCATCAAAAATAAAAAGTCTGCACTTTCAACCATAGATAGGTAGGCCATGATGATTAGTCGAGCCGGTTCATGAATGACACGATCAACATCTGCCAGGTTGATGATATCAACGGGTTGCTCTGGCGTTGGATCTGTCATCTTAAACCTCCGGTAAGTTAACTTTGGGATAATGTTGGATAAAACGTACCAATACGGCAAATCCAATGAGGGTAATGATACCACCCGCTATGATCATTTTGATGGGAAAGGGCATAATCCATTCCGCAGTGATGAAAGGAATTGCGATCAGAAAGGCGTATATATAAAGTCGTTGGAACGACAACCAATACCCTACAAAAATCATCACTGCTCCCCACACGATTCCTAAAAATATCAATGAATTTTCTTGTATCATCTTCCCCAATGAACTTTCGTTTAAAGATGAGAAAATGAAAAAGAAGAAAGCTAAGCCTAACAGGGATGTTAATAAAAACAGCATGGAGAAGCGGCGTTTTTCCCGTTGTAATAATTGGAATTGTCCATAGCGCGGTAAAGTGATCGCTCTTTTTAAGAGTGGGGCTAACGTTACGATCAAGGCAGCTGCGACACCGACAAAAACGGGTAGATCATATTGAAGCAGTAAACCAAAGCTGAGGAAAATGAGACCGATGGCAAGATCCCAAATTCCATCTTCAAAATAAGACGTAGTGATTTTGCGTTGAATTTCTTTTAAGTCAATTTTATTCATGAGTGTACCTCCTGGGTAATTTCCTCATTGTTTTGAATGGGGTGGTAGCGGATAAAATTACGAATGACGATCAGACTGATAACAATAATGAGTACACCGAGGAAGGTAAGGACAATCCCGGCTGGAATAACCCGGTACATGAGTGAAAAACCAATTAAGGTGATTACAGCGTAAAGGTACAAACGCTTAAAATATAGTGTTTTTCCGGTGAGTACAAAAAACAGAGCAATCATTAACCCGATGATGACAAAAAGATTTTGCGTTAACCATAGGAGAAAAGGATTCTTTGTGGAGTTGTTAGCGCTGATAAAATATAAAAATATAAACAAAATGGCTTCGATCAGGAAAAAGAGAAGGCTGATCCAGAGCTTTTTTGTCTGCTTAATTTGCATTTGGCCCATGCGGGGAAAGGTAATTGCCCGTTTTAAAATGAGGGGTAATACAAGTAGAATGATGGGAAACAAATACCAGAAGTTCTGATTAATCCAGATGCCTAAACCAGCCATCAGATAAATTAATCCAATCACCAGGTCCCAAACGCCATCGGAAAAATAGGTTTGGTAAATATTCTTTTGAATCGATTTTAAATTAGACGAATTCATGTTGCTCTCCTTTGTTATGCAATTCACTTTGTATCGCAAAGTTATCTGTATAAATAATAACAAGAATTATTAGAAGAGTCAAGTGCTTTCTTTAGAGCTACTTTGCAAACACCCCGTGCAGGCTTCGGTTCTTAGACTTTGGGTATAATAAGTTTTCCTGAAAAAATAAATTCAAAGGAAATTTTATGATCGCACAAGATTTACCCCTGATTGATCTTCACCGCCATATTGAAGGCACAATTCGTCTGGAAACCATTCTGGACCTGGCTCATCAATTTAATATTCCTTTACCAGCTAATTCAATTGAAGGTTTAAAACCTTATGTACAAATCACACAGCGTCAGCCGGGTGTAATGGCTTTTATTGAAAAATTCACACTCCCGATGAAGGTGTTGGTGAATGATGAAACCTGCCGCAGGGTAAGTTATGAGGCTGTTTTGGATGCGCATCAAGAGGGGATTGACTATCTCGAATTACGTTTTAGCCCCTGGTTTATGGCAGAAGCCAACCAGTTATCGCCGAAAGGTGTGGTGGAAGCCGTTTTGGATGGGGTACAGGCAGGCAGCCAGGAAAGCGGACTGCCGGTTAATTTGTTGGGCATTCTCAGCCGCACCTATGGGATAGAAACCGCAGCAAAGGAATTGGATGCGATTTTACCCTACGCCGACCAAATTACAGGCTTGGATTTGGCAGGTGATGAAGCCAATTTTCCAGCCGCATTATTTGAAGATTTATTTGATAAAGCACGTGATGCTGGTTTAAAGATCACCGTGCACGCCGGAGAATCAGCAGGGCCTGAGAGTATTCGCCAGGCAGTGCAGATTTTAGGCGCCAGCCGGATCGGTCATGGATTAGCAGCTGCATCTGACCCCTCCTTAATGGATTTGCTTTTCCGGCACCAGATTGGGATTGAAGCCAACTTAACCAGTAACGTCCAAACCAGTTCCGTTAAAGATTATGCCAGCCACCCTGTAAAATTGTTTTTAGAACAAGGCCTGCTGGTTAGCATCCATAGTGATGATCCAGCGATCAGTGGAATCACCTTACCTTATGAATATAATGTGGCCGCTCCTCAAACCGGTTGTTCAGAAAAGCAAATTCGACAACTGCAGCTCAACGCCCTGGAAAGTGCATTTTTAAGTCCACGCGAAAAACAAAAATTAGCACGCTCCGTATCTGATTCGAACCCTAATAGGATGTACTGATTCGTAAAACAATTAATATCATCCATCCAAAAAGTTGCGGATCAAAGGACCTTCGGTATATGATTAGAATAACCGCTAAAATAAATCAAAGGTAGGTCTGTGAGTCTTCGAAAAACCACTTTATTTGTTATTTTTTCGATATTTTTACTGTTGGCTGTGGTTTTATCCATCAGTCTGCGTTCAATATTAAGTGCACATTTTCGGTCGGAAGAAACACAACAAAGTAGTTTAAACTTACAGCGTACCCGGATTGCATTTGAAAATAACTACACGATTTTGGATTATTTTTCAGGTGATTGGGGAAAATGGAACGCCACCTATGAATATGTGGATGATGGCAACTTTGAGTATATAAATGATAATCTTGTCGAATCTACCTATTCTGATCTGGGGGTCAATATTATTCTGATTTTGGATTTGGAAGGGAATATCTTATACGGTGGCTCGTATGATCTTCTTAACCATGTTTTTCTTCCCTTTCCTCAGCAGATCACAGAAACGCTGGTTACGGGGGAAGGTTTATTAGATTTTTCAGAAAACACGGATATTCGGCATGGCTTGATCTTTATCGATGACCAACCTTTATTGATATCGGTCAGTCCAATCTTAACCACCCTTGGCGAAGGACCAATCAAAGGCTCGTTTATTATTGGCCGCTATTTTACTGAAGAAAGTAAACAGGTCGTTGCCAAACAAGTACAATTCCCGGTTAGAGTGGTCCAATTTGATCAATCTGTTAATCTGGAAAATGATTTTTTGCTTGCGAAGCGATTTTTTGAAGAAAATACTGCAGATATGTATTCTATTCCATTAACCAGTTCAATTATGGGTGGTTATTTATTAGTCAAAGACGTAAATCAAGATCCTGCTTTAATCATAAGAATTGAACAACCACGCACCTCATCACGCAGTACAGAAATATTATTGTTGTATATGGTGATTGGTCTGATGACATCATCCATATTTTTTGCTGCAATCATTTATAGTTTGATTGAACGGGTAATTCTTACCAGAGTTCTCCGGATGAGTGAAGAGGTTCAACAAATTGCAAAAACACCGGATCAAACCAGATATGTTTCTGTGGATCGTAAAGATGAATTAACAACCTTGGGTATAAAGGTCAATCAAATGTTAGATTCATTGGCGTCAGCCCGAAATGAAACATTACTTTTGGAAGAACGATTAAGGGGTGTGGTTGAATCAATTGATGATATCGTTTTTTCGGTTAATTCAGACTTGTCGCAAATTCAATTTTTCGGAAATGCCTACCAATCGTATGGAATTGAATTTTCACATCTTACCCTGGATGAAATGAATAAATACTTTTCAGAGGATATGATCAATTCACATGAAGAACCGATCCGACGAGCAATGGCTGGCGAACACCTGATATACGAATGGAGTACAAAAATTAATGATCAAATTCGGCATTTCCAGATTTCTTTAGCACCATTAAAAAACAAAGCTGATGAAACGGAAGGAATTGTGGGGGTTGCAAGGGATACGACTGTGTTTAAGGGACTGGAGATTCAGCTCAGACAACATTTTGACGAGTTAAAGGTTTTATACGATGTCTCCCGTTTGTTTTTAGCAACACAATCCTTGCAGACCACCCAAGAAGAATTATGCCGGTTAGCGGTAGAACAATTTGTGGTGGAATTTGCCTGGTTAGGTTATCTAAATGAGGAAAAAAATTGGATCGAGCCTTTGGCTTCGGCAAATTTACCGATTAAATTTATGGATCCTTTATTAATCTCAGCCGAAAATAAACCGGATATCGATAAGATTAAGAACAAAGAAATTGTTGTTTTCGAGAAAACACCAATAACCAGTCACCATATAAAAGTCATGGAAAGTCCTTATTTAATGGTTTTACCATTATTTTGGGAAAAAAGCCCCATCATGATGTTATGTTTGGGTGTCAAAGAAAAACCGCAGCTTTCCGATCAGCGGAAACAGTTCTTCCGGTCGTTTAGCAATCTGGCAGAAATGGCCTTATCCAATGTGATTTTGTTAGCTGAAATTCAAAACAACCAGGAACAATTACAGGATTTATCTGAACGTTTGGTACAAGCCCATGAAGATGAGCGCCGGTGGTTAGCTCGTGAACTGCATGATGAAATTGGCCAGTATCTGACTGCCCTAAAATTAAGGTTGTCCATTGAAGATTTTCCTACCAAAGAAGACCAGCAGCGAATATTACATGCCCAGGAATTGGTTAATGAATTAATTAATAAAGTAAGACAAATTTCATTGGATTTGCGGCCTAGTATGTTGGATGATCTGGGATTATTATCAACCCTGATTTGGTTTTTTGAGCGCTATACGCAGCAAACGGAAATACAGGTCATTTTTACACAAAATATTGAGCGGCAGCGTTTTTCATCAAATGTAGAGATTACGGCGTTTCGAATCATTCAGGAAAGTTTAACCAATGTAGCTCGTTACGCTGAAGTTGAATTTGTTATGGTTAAAATTGAATTTGTGAAAAATCAACTATTGATTGAATTAACTGATGAAGGAAAAGGGTTTAATCAGGAACACTTGGTAAATGAACAAGGGAGCGGTATTATGGGAATGCGTGAACGTGTTCGGTTATTACAAGGTGAATTGAGTATAAAATCGTCAGAGGGAATGGGAACCCAAATTAAAGTGACTTTGCCGGTTGAGGAGAAAAAAGCAGATGACAATTAAATTGGTGTTGGCGGATGATCATCATATTGTTCGGGAAGGGTTTAAATTGGTTTTAGAATCCCAACAGGACTTTCAGGTAATTGGAGAAGCCAGTAATGGTTTAGAAGCAAAACAGTTAACAGAACAATTAAAACCAGATGTTTTGGTTCTCGATTTGATGATGCCCATGTTAAATGGCCTGGAAGTAACGCGCCAGGTAAGGGATATTACCCATGTCGTTATTTTATCCATGCACAATAACGAGGCCTACGTCATTGAAGCTTTACGAAACGGCGCTTTTGGTTACGTATTAAAAGATAGTACAAAAACGGAATTAATTACGGCGGTACGAAAAGCCGCGTTAGGACAGCGTTACTTAAGTTCACCATTTGCTGAAAAAGCGATTGAAGTTTATTCCCAGATGGCGCAATCGGAAGAGAGTGATCCATATAACACGTTAACAAACCGGGAAAGAGAAATTTTTCAATTGGTGGCTGAAGGACATAGTAATAATGATATTGGGACTACCTTATCGATAAGCCCCCGTACCGTTGAGGTGCATCGTGCCAATTTAATGCGAAAACTTAATTTTAAATCACAGATAGATTTGATTCGATTTGCGATAAAACGGGGGATCATTCCAGAAGATTCTGAATAAGCGATTAATACTCCTAAGTAATTCCCTTAGTAGATTTAGTGGGTTTTTTGCAACAAATTTAGGGGAGATACGAATACAAAAAAACCAATAAAAAAACTATCCTATTTACAGTAGGATAGTCTTTTTTATTGGTTCATTGATAAGGTGGTATAAAATGCAAAAACCCCGAAAATATTTCAAACGACAGGAAAAAGCACAAGGCATGGTCGAATTTGCCCTGGCTTTACCGATTTTTCTTCTGGCCGTTTTTGGTGTAATTGAAATGTCTCGTTTTTTTATTGTATATAGTTCGGTTTATACGGCAAGTCGAGAGGCAGCAAGATATGGTTCCTCGGTTGGGTTAACCCCATCGGGGATACCGCACGAACAAGATTGTGCTGGCATTATCCAAACAGCAGTAGACACCGGTTTTATCGGTGGCATCACGGCTTCCGATATTGCCATTTCTTATGAATCCGAACCCGGTACAGTAATTGGCTCCTGCCCCAACCCAACACAACTCGGTGATCGTGTTGTGGTGCAGGTATCTTCCGTTTACCAACCGATATTTGGAATCATACCACCCGTACCGATCGTTGCTTCGAACGGCCGCACCATTATGAAAGACATCGATATTTTGGGTACACCTCCGCCAACCCCGCTGCCTCGCACGCCAGTTCCGCTCCCACCAGTGGTGGATGCCGGTCCGGATGACACAATTGAACTGCCTACGGATACTTATACCCTGAATGGCACCGTTACCGTGCCAAGTGGTCCCATGCCTGCCATCACGTGGGTTTTAAGCAGCGGCCCCGGCACTGTCAGTTTTAATGACAATACAATCGAAGATCCTGTTGTTACATTTTCCTCCCCCGGAGATTATATTTTAATGATAACAGCAGTGAATGGCTCCTTTACAGACAGCGATACCGTTACCATTACCGTTTATCCTGATAATCAGGCTCCGGTTGTTGATGCTGGGCCTGAACTGGAAGTGACATTGCCGGCTGAAGCAGGAATCAACGCTACCGTTACCGATGATGGATACCCGATTCCGACAGAATTAACCTATCTTTGGACCGTCGTGAGTGGGCCGGGCTCCGTTAGTTTTAACAATCCCGATTTTGAGGATACAAATGCCAGCTTCTCCGCACCCGGTGAATATGTTTTACGTTTGACCGCTACGGATGGAGAACCTTTGTCCGGGTCGGATACCGTCAGAATCACTGTTAATCCTGGCCCAACCGCAACACCCACCTTGACACCGACCCCGACCATGACACCAACCCCAACCATGACACCGACCCCCACGCCGATTCCGCCAACCCCAACACCAACCTTAATTCCTTGTGATCAATTACGTTGGACTACAGCGGCGACCGATGCAAAAGAAAAATATTGGTTCACACTAACCAATCAAGGCACGCAAAATGATGTAACCTTTTACATCAAAAGCCTGCAGGTTTTGTGGGTTGGGTTTAATCAAACACAGAATGCCACCTTACAACAAGTCCTGTGGGGTGTACCGGCAATTTGGGAAGGCAATCTTTCGTCCCCGGTTTCCATTTACCAATCTTCTGGTGCGACGAACACCTGGAATGACAATGCAGATCTTTCCTTAGCTCCAGGACAAACCAAACAATTAACCCTGGTGTTTAGTGATAAATTTTATCAAATCGAAGCCACTATATTAACGATTCAATTAGGTGATAACCCTTACAACGTGTGCCAGGTGTCACCACCGGCTGCCAGATAAAGGATAATAAGATGACAAAAAGATGTTTTATTATCCTTATCCTACTCGGTTTTTTACTGCCTGTATTTCCCGTACCGGTCCAGGCGCAGCCCTCACAGCTTTTCTCCGCAGAGAATGCTTTTGGGTATACAGTCGATGATACCCTCACGTTTGGTGATTATTGGGAGGATATCAGTATAACTGGCATCCCAGTTGCAGAATACACAGGCACCAATCAAATACAGTTGGATGATGAGTTTAGTGGTGTTATTCCACTGGGATTCAATTTTCCTTTTTTTGAAAATACTTATAGCCAGGTTTATGCCAGCACGAATGGGTATTTAACTTTTGAATATTATTTCAGTGAAATATACTCTTCCAGTTCCGTTATTCCGGGGGATTTTGCACCGAATAATATCATCGCTCCTTTTTGGGATGATTTTTTTGTTAATACCTCAGGCGTGGAAAATCATTGGGCATGGGAAGTTTATTATAAAGCAGAAGGAAATCAAACGCGTATTCAATGGAATAAAGTGCTTAAGAGAGGGGAAGAAGAATCTTCCAATTACAATAGTTTTCAAGTTATTCTGACCAATAGCGGTGATATTTATTTTGTGTATGAAAATTTGTTAAGCAGTATTTTAAACGAGGCGACAGTCGGGATTGAAGGACCGGATGGAATTGATGGGGTGGAATATTTGTATCATCAAGATGGGTTAACATCAAACTCCGTAATTAAATTTACCTACCCAGGACCGGGTGTTCACTTAAAAATAAAACCGTTGTACCAAAGTGCTTTTATAGAAAATCAAGAAACCATCTTTGATTTAACACTTTTTAACACGGGGACTGTAGATAGCCCGTTTAATCTTGAAAAAAGTCTTGATGGTGGTCAAGATTGGACAGTTCAATTTTTTGATGAAAACCTTAATCCCCTTACGGATAGCACCGGAGATGGAATCGTTGATACAGGAATATTAGGAGCTCGAAACAGCAAGTTAATAAAGGTTAAAATATCAAGTCCGGAAAATTCGGTCATTGGTGAATTTTGTAAAGATATAATTCGGGCTACTTCAATGGTAGATCCTTCCAGAAAATTTGAAGTAGTCCTTCAAGCGGCCAATGCAGCTCCTTTTTTACTAGGCCTGAATGATAACGCGGCTGGAGTAATCGCACAGGTTACTACCCTGGAAAGACAGTTTGATCAAGATGTAGGTAATTATTTTACCGGTGCATCCTTGTCCTTGGCTGCTGTAAATGACCAACGTTATTTATTCGCGTGGGAAGAGTTAAAAGGTTTTTATAAAAATATTCAATTTGCATTATTTAATACAACTTCTTCTACACTCCCCAAGATAATTGAATTAGAGGATAATACTGATAAACCCGTCAGTGTTAAGGATTCTTCACCAGCTATTGCTGCAAAAAATGGAAATCAAATTGCAATCGCGTATATTCGTAATAGGTATACGTTGGGGCTAGAGATACAGTTGATTGATTCAAATTCATACTTTGTATGGTTGGACCAGCAAGGAAATCACATTGTATCTCCAATAAATATTTCACAGAATAGTAATCCTCAGTACGCAATGGAGGCACCCAGCATTGCGGTAAATTCAAATAGTTATGCTTTTTTGGTTTGGGATAAACGCAATACCGTAAATCAAAACACGGATATGGTAATAGCGGTATATGATCAGGATGGTGACGTAATCCATACCAAGGAACAAATTACAGACAGCCAAAGTGATAATTTGAATTACTTAAACCCAATGGTCACGGCTTTGTCTTCGAATAAATTTTTATTAACTTATTATGTTTTTGATAATATATCAAAAGAATTCAGTATTCGATACCAGATTTTTAATCAAGACGGTTCAGTTTATAAGACTGAAAGAACAATTAATAATAGTTATGGACGTGGGCAGGATGTGGTGCAGCTTCCTGGTAGTAATATCCTGATAGCGTGGACCAATACCAACAGCAACCGAATCGCCTATGTGATGTTGAATGCTGAGGGTGATTTATTAAGTGCTGGCCCAGTGGATTTGGATTCCCCGGATAACCGCGAAATGGGTGTGGTTTCAGTAACCTATGACGAATTTGGTCATGGCATCTTGACCTGGGGTGATGAAGATTGGAGTGATTATTTGTATTATGCGTTGTTAGATGGCTCTGGCAATATAATCACGCCTCCCATGCGTTTTCGTAAAGGTCTAGATCCTTCCAATCCAACTTTATTTAGTAGTTATACCGGTCAGGGAAACGCACCGATTATCGGCGATTTACAGTGGACTATCAATTTACCCTTATTAACACGATAGGAGATAGGTGATGATTAAACAAAAACATCAAAAACTTAAAAAAATAAATCCTCAAAAAGGTGAAAAAGGCCAAAGTCTGATCGAATTGGCAATCAGTCTGGTGATTTTGTTGATCCTTCTGGCTGGGATTGTCGATCTTGGTCGTGTTTCATTTTATTATATCGCCATGCGTGATGCCGCCCAAGAAGGGGCAACCTATGGAACCGTTTATCCAAATCACTGCTTTGCGATTGAAGATCGGGTCAGGGCTGGTGTTGTGGATAATTCAACCGTAAATGTAAGCATAAGCGTGAATGGTGAAAATTGTTTGTCCGCGGTATCTACCGATGCTTGTGAAGGTAAGGTGATTGCGGTAACGGTTTCCGACCCGGATTTCCCGATTACGATGCCTTTGTTGGGAAGTTTCTTAGGCAGTCAAACCATTTCTTTAGAGACAACCATCGAAGATACCATCCTGCGACCTGGGTGTGATTAATTGTGGAGGATAATATGAGAAAAGAAGAAGAGAGCGGCCAAATTGTAATTCTGCTGGCAATTGCATTATTAGCGTTGTTAATGGTGGCAGCCTTGGCAATTGATGGCGGTATGTTTTATTCGGAACGTCGTTTTGCCCAAAATGGTGCGGATGCATCCAGTATGGGCGGGGCGGGTTACGCTGCGAATTATCTGGAAGATCAGCATATTACCTATGAAAGTTTTTCTTGCACCAGTGCTGCCGTCATTAATTCAATCAATGGGGCTGAAGATGAAGCACTATTAAGGGCATCCAGTAATAATTACATTATTGAAAAAAATAATCCTACTACCGATCATGGTGTGGTCACTGAATGTGTCAATAATCCTTCCAGTTTTGATAAACATATCGACGTAAAAGTTACCATAACCTCAGAGACCTCAACCTCCTTAGCACATTTATTTTTCCCCGACAACTTGGTTTCTACCTCCGTGGCGATTACTCGTATCAAACCACGGCGAACCGTAGCTTTTGGGAATGCAATTGCTTCGTTAGGCAGTGCCTGTCATGAAAATGATGGCGGCGTTAATATTGTGGGTAACGATGAGCCCATTATTGTTAATGGTGGCGGCATTTTTTCCAACTCATGTATAGAAGGGTCTGGTGACGCAAGCATTACAGTTAATGGGGCAGGTATCGCATTGGTTGGTCCAGGGGTATCTTTAAATGGTGGCGCAACGATTAGCGCTGAATATGGGATAACGCCGAATTTTACTCCGATGGCCATTGATTTGATTGAACCCCCACCGGATTGTGGTGCTGGCGCAGCGCAGGATATACAAATTACAGGTCATAGTGATGGTGAATTATGGCCGGGAAATTATTCGCAAATTCGTTTTTCTGGTAATCAATTAACTTTGCATCCAGGAACCTATTGTCTCACAGGCGAAGTGCGGTTTTCCGATGGAGAAGTTACAGGTAACGGCGTAACTTTTTATATGAATACCAGCGACAATTTTACCGTGACGGCCAATGCGGTGGTGGATATTTCATCACCAGTTAGTCCTGATCCGTTCCCGGGTTTGTTGATATACCGTAATCCAGCTTATGATGGTGATGTCAGTTTGGAAGGTGGCGGTTTATCTTATTTTGGTGGAACCATTCTAACCCCAAGTGGCAATATTGATGTAGGTGGTAATTCAAGTATTAAACAAACGTATTCTACACAGTTAATCGGACAATATGTTAAAGTACATGGGAATGCAGGTGTGGAAATTGACTTCGATACATCGCTGGTTTCACAAGTCCCTGCTTACTTAGATCTTATTAAATAAAAAGACTTTCATGATATATTGCTTTTTAGGCAATAGTAAAAGAGAAAAACAAACTGATGATAATTGTATTTTAGGATACAATTATCTTACTTTAATATGAAAAAATGGATATTGGTTAACTTAATTTTTATATTTTTATTATCTAGCTGTCAGGGATTATCATTTCCACGTGCTCAAAATGATGAAAACGCAGCTTTATCAAAAACTGAACCAACAACAGGCGAATCGTCAAGTTTAACTGCGCAGCCTACTGCAACGCGGGACCCTTTGGGGGAAAGGTTTCGGATAAAGAATTATTATTTAAATGCCCCAAAAGATTGGTTTTTTACCGTGGTTAATGAGGAAAGAATGTTGGGCTGGGTTTTTACACCCACTGATCCACAGTTGATGGCGGATCAAGGATTAAAAGATTGGTCAGCTATTTTGTGGTTGGTTACACCACTCCCATCTGGGGTGAATGCAGAACAAATGCGCGCACAAATGTTTGAGAATATTGATGCCTATGGGGATGACGAACTCCAGGCTGCCTTGCTGCCTGCCCAACAAACAGGGATTATTGAACTATTGGATGAGCCGGTGTTGTTAGTGGATGCAGAGATTGTTCAATGGGGCGGTTTGGAAACAATTCATCTTGAAGGCGATATATTGTTTGATGTGGATGGCGTTGTAGAACAAGTTGATGTGAGTGTGTATTTAACATGGAATGCTGAGGAGTTTATTTCTTTTTACCAATTTAGTGATCAATCGCTTACCGACTCTTTGACCCCAGCGTTTCTTTCCAGCCGCGAATCTCTCAAAGTACCTTAGTTTACAAAAAAAAACCGTTGCTGGTCTCCAACAACGGTTTTTGATATCTTGTCCTTATTTATCTTTGTCTTTATCTTTATCGTCTTTATCATCCTTAATTTTATCATTGTTCGCATGGTCTGGCGGGCTTGTATCTTTGTCTTTATCCTCTTTAATTTTATCATTGTTCGCATGGTCCGGTGGACCTGGTTTATCTGCGTTATCATTATGCTTAAAAAGCCATCCCAAACCCTTTATTTCACTAGGATGATATCCAAAATTCTTGTATAGATTTCCCCAACCCATTTCTTTTGCGTCGGATAATACAGTTTCTAATTCTCCGCCACTATTAAGGTCAACAAAATGATATGCTTTTGCAATTTGCCCTAAGCCATATCCTGTTTCTTGAAGATCTAAGATCGCTTGTGTTTCTAGACCCGTTAACCCTGCTAAAAAAGCTACCACAGGATTTTGGGTATCATTATCAACAGGATCAGAATCGTCAGCATGGACGATCCCTGCGCTGTTGACCATTATGATGACTGCGATAATAGTCATTATAAAAAATTTCATTATGTTTTTCATATGGTAACCTTTGTTAATATATTAATACTGAGTATATTATAACCGTTTTGGTTTGTTTTTTATATCCGTATTACTACGGTATTAATATGGTTTATTTATTTAAATTATAAAAAAAATGGATCTAAAAACCACTATAAACTACTTAATTTCATGTAATTTGCACTAAAACCAAACCAATTATATTTTTATGGCATAGGATCAAATTGTTGGTTGCCATTATTTAGGGATAAACCAGAATCATTCTGAATCATATCCATAAAAACAAGTAAGATTTCCGGATCAAAATGCAGGCCAGATTGCGTTTGCATATAAGCGAGGATTTTTTCTTTTTCCCAGGCCTTGCGATATGGACGGTCGTGCGAAAGTGCATCCCAAACATCAATGATGGCAAAAATACGCGCTGCCAACGGAATTTGTTTACCTTTCAAACCGCGTGGGTATCCTGTACCATCCCAACGTTCGTGGTGACAGTAAGGGATGTCGATTGCCTGTTTTAGGTAATCAATCCGGACTAATGATTGAAAGGCTGCTTCCGGGTGTTGGCGCATGATTTTCCATTCTGTTTCATCCAATGGACCGGGTTTAAATAAAATTCGATCCGGGACAACAATTTTTCCAATATCATGTAGTAAAGCGCCTCGCAGAATATGGACCAGTTCATGGTTTTTTACACCAATTCTTTTTGCCAACAATTCGGTTAAAACAACGACTCGGCGGGTGTGTTCTTCAGTTTCGTCATCGCGTTGACTAAGCAGATAAACCCAACCTTCCAGGGTGGTGTCGTATGTGTTTTGCATTTGCATATTTGCCTGCTGCAAATTGGTGAATAAATGGGCATTATCAATTGCAATTGCCGCTCGATTTGCCAGGGTTTCAATATAAGTGAACCATTCACCGGGCGCCACACTCTTATGGCGTTGGAAAATTTCCAAAACACCTTTTAACTCCCCTTTTACCACCATTGGGATGCCACAATAAGAATAAAATTCTTCCGCCTCCACCAAATTCCTTAAGGATTCATTCATTGCTAATTTGGAAAAATCATCCACATAAACCGGTTGTCGGGTGAGCGCTGCTTTCCCTGCCAGGGAATCACCAATCTGAAACCTGGCGCCAGTTGGACGTAAATTGGTATGAAATCCCAATCCACCGGAAAACTTCAAAATTTGGAGATCGGAGTCATATAATAAAAAGGAAGCAGCATCTGCTTCTGACTGGTCGATAATTAAACTCAGAAAAACGGTAAGAATGGTTTGTAGATTAAAGCTGGTACTGATAACCGTTTCTAAATTATATAAGGCATCCATCCGGCGCGTGCTTCGTTGAATGGTGGCTTGATCTTGTTTTTGTTTGGAAATATCACGCACTTGGGCCAGAAAAAAATCTCCTTGTGGCAGGGTGGTTTTGGAAAGAGTTACTTGTGCCATAAAAGGTGTCCCATTAAACTGAGTGTGTAACCATTCAAAGGTTTGCGGCGATTTTTCAAAGGTTTTCTTAAGATGTAAGTGCATGGATGATTTGGAATCAGTTCCGTTCGGTTGGAGATCCGGAGAGAAGTTGAGAGGTGTTTTCCCGATAATCTGGTCCCGTTGGCAGCCAAACAAGTTTAAAATCTGCTGGTTGCATTCAACGAAACGCTCTCCGTCCATTAAGAAAATGCCATCCTGGACGTTATCAAATAAGGCCCGGTATAAAAGTTCATTGGCGCGGATTTCCGCTTCCATGCGGTGCTGTTCGGTTATATCGTTTAAAATAATGATGGATTTATCTTCAATGACATTGGCAAAAAAGTCAACCTGGTGAGGTAAAGACCATTTATCATAGACTTCAAATTCTTCTTGAATGATACCGCCCGTTTGCCTGATTTTTTTGATCTCTTGATTCCACTGCTTATTTACCGATTCTCGAAACTTTGGGTCAGGGTAAACCGTTTGGAACCAAGTCGTTTCGTTTGGAACATCTTCAATGGTATATCCCAGAACTTCAGTGAGACGATTGTTCATAAATTCCACTTTTTCATCCGCATTAACGATCATGATAGGCAGTGGTGATAATTCCAACATCTGGCGGAACCGTGTTTCAGAACGGACATATTCTTTCTCTGCTAACTCTTTTTGAATTAATTGGATTTTTAACAAAGCAGAAGCCTGATCGATTTGTCTTAATGCCAAATAAAATATGAGTGCAATAACCAACAGAAAAAATAAATGCGAGGTAAGATAAGCGATAGAAACTTGGGTGGACGGAGTGATTAAGCCATTAATTTCAAAGAGATAAAGAAAAATGCTCGTTATGAAACTGACCATCGTCCAAACCAGGATCGCCTTTTTCCCTCTGATAAATCCAGCCAAAACAACTACCACCACAAAAATGCCCTGAGTTTGAGAACTGACACCACCGGAAGCAAATACAGCCGCTGTACTGGTAACCCAGAGACTAATCAAAAAAACCTGATTGGCTTCATGAACAATCCCCTTGCGCGATAAAATCAGGCAAAAGAGGGAGGTTACAAAAAGTGTTCCAATCACCGTAAAGCGGGTAGATAAATTGGTTGGATCTAAGGGAATAAAGGCAATATAAACGACGGATGCTGCTAAAAAAACCAACAATATCGGATAACTTAACCGCGCGGTTTTTGATTTTTCTAAGTCTTTTTCAAAAACAGGTGGTTGTAGATATTTTATTAGTTGTTTCCTAATTCTTAAGAATTTTGAATTCGTTACCATTTCACTCATGTTATAAATTTAGTATAGGTCAAAAAATCATAAACTTAGATAAAAATACTATAAAAATCAAATCGACCAATTATTTTAAAGGGATACCTTGCGTGGTGTAAATAGTACAATGGTATACATTAATGAAATTTATCAAAAGTGATCAATTTGAGATTCAGACGTTTTTTTAAGGGATGAATGTTCATTTTTTACCCTGCGCTATGTTAAAATGCTATCAGAAGCCAAGTCATTCCGATGAATCAAATGGAGCAAACAATGAGCGAAATGTTTGAGACAATTAAAACCTTTTTCTTTAATGATGAATGGTATTTTACGGAGATGGAAAACCGGCCGGTATTAAAAATGAACCATTATGGAGAGAACGGGCGTTTTCCATGTGAGGCTGAAATTAATGAAAAACAGCAAATATTTTATTTTTACAGTTTTTTTCCGGTAACGATTCCTAAGGAAAAACGGTTAGCAATGGCTGAATTTATTACCCGCGCAAATTATGGTTTGCGATTGGGAAATTTTGAGATGGATTTTGAAGATGGAGAAGTCCGCTATCGTACCAGCGTGGATGTGGAGAATGATATGCTTTCTATTTCGCTGGTATCAAATATGGTTTATCCGAATGTTTGGACAATGGATCGGTATTTGCCTGGGTTGTTTGAGGTGGTTTATGGAAGCAGTTCCCCGGCACAGGCAATATTAAAAGTGGAAGAAGCGTATTATGATTAAAGCCAGAGCGATTTTAGGTGCTGTTCGTGAATATCGTTTTCAAGGAGATGAATTGTGGGTAGATTGTGGTGATCCCCACATGCGCATTACTTTTTTGGAGCCGCATTTGGTACGGGTTCGGATTGTACCCGGTGGTGAATTTAAGCAGCAGCGGTCTTGGGATGTGGCCCAGCCAGATGAAAACTTTAAACCGGTTAGTGTGGAATTACAACAAACACAACATGCCTTGTTTTTACACAGCACAGCTTTTACGGTGCGGGTGGATAAGGATACGGCACAGGTTGAGATGTTAACACCGGAAGGAAAACCTTTTTTTGCAGATCTAATTTCACCGGTATGGGAAGAAGACCGTTTTTGGTTTACAAAGCGGGTTGAAAACAATGAACATTATTACGGCTTTGGGGAGCGCGGCGGCCAAATGGAAAAAAGTGGTCAGGTGATGGAAAATTGGACGACCGATCCAGCCCAACCACATGGTGCAATGGTTGACCCGATGTATATGGCAGTACCCGTTTATTTAGCACTAAGGCCAGAATTATGTTATGGGGTATTTGTAAACAGCACCCGCCACAGCAAGTTTGATTTATCAACCCCCGGTGAATTACGTTTTGAATCGGATGGGGAGGAATTGGATGTATATGTGGCTTTTGGATTACAACCTTTGCAGGTGATAGAACACCTCTCTGATTTATTAGGAAAAATGCCAATGCCCCCGAAATGGGCGTTAGGGTATCACCAATGCCGCTGGAGTTATGGCAGTGAAAATGACGTGCGGGTTTTGGCGGAAACCTTCCGGAAAAAAGAAATTCCATGTGATGTCATTCATTTGGATATTGATTATATGAATGGTTACCGTGTGTTTACCTGGAATAATGACCGTTTTCCCAATCCGAAAAAGCTGGCGTTTGATATGAAGGAAAATGGATTCCGACTGGTGACCATCTTAGATCCGGGAGTAAAAGTAGATCCTAACTATGCTGTTTTTCAGGATGGGCATAAAAAAGATGTGTTTATTCGAAATGCGGAAGGGGATTTGGCCCGGGGATATGTTTGGCCGGATGAATCCGTATTTCCCGATTTTAGCCGTCCGGATGTGCGGAAGTGGTGGGGCAGTTGGCAGAAAAAATTGGTAGAAGATGGTATCAGCGGTTTCTGGAACGATATGAATGAGCCGGCTGTTTTTGAAAAACCATTTAGTGAAGGTGGTGGTCAGGTGGGTACGTTACCCCTCGATGCCTTACAAGGTTTGGCGGATGAACGCACCACGCACGCCGAATTACATAATTTGTATGGTTCCGGTATGGCACAAGCTTCTTATGAAGGGATGCGAAAGGACAATGCAAATCAACGAGCCTTCCATTTGTGCCGGTCGGGTTTTGCAGGGATTCAACGTTGGACTGCTTCTTGGATGGGTGATAATGCCGCTTGTTGGCAGCATTTACGGATGTCAATTGGGCAAATAATGAATATGGGCCTTTCCGCGGTGCCGTTTGTTGGCGCGGATATTGGCGGTTTTGCCGGGAATGCCACGCCGGAATTATTCGCCCGTTGGATGCAAATCGGTGCCTTGTATCCATTCAGCCGGGGACATTCCTGCGCTGGTACTTTGCCGCATGAACCCTGGGTGTTTGGCGAAGAAGTGGAAAATATTAGCCGGGAAGCTTTAAATCTGCGCTACCAATTAATGCCTTATTTATACTCCGTGTTTTGGAAAGCTGCTGAACGAGGGTACCCTGTGTGGCGTGCTTTGTTTTTGCATTATCCCGAAGATCTACAGACTTATCATATTGATGATCAGGTCCTGATTGGACGTTATTTGATGGCTGCACCAGTCCTATCTCCTGGGTTACGTGCTCGTCAGGTTTATTTGCCACAAGGAGAATGGTTTGATTGGTGGGAAGGAACTTGTTATGAAGGAGATCAATATATTTTGGCTGAGGCACCATTGGATCGTCTACCATTATTTGTTCGTTCCGGGGCGATTATTCCTATGGGGCCTGTTTTCCAAAACACAGCGGAACAAAATTCGGATAGCCCTTTGACGATCCATATTTTCCCTGGGGAAGGCTTCTTTACGTTATATGAAGATGATGGACTCAGTTTTGAATTTGAAAAAGGTGTCTACGCCCAAACCAAGATGAAAGTGGAAACGACATCAAAGCAAATCAAACTTTCAGTAAATGAACGGGAAGGCAGCTACAAAATTCCCCCACGTGATGTGTCGGTTATCTTTCATGATGGGAGACAATTACAACAGAAAACAATTAAAGACGAGGGCGCCGCCTTTGAAATTGTTTTTGACCGTATGTAAGGAGTTGATAAAATGAACGAGCCTTTTATTACCCCGGAATGGGTACATGATGCTGTTTTTTACCAGATTTTTCCAGACCGTTTTGCGATGTCTGGCAGGGTTCGTAAACCCAACAACTTAGAGCCCTGGGACAGCAAACCTACCCCATTGGGTTACAAAGGTGGCGATTTGCTGGGGATTGTTGAAAAATTGGATTATTTGCAAGATTTGGGTATTAATGCCATTTATCTAAACCCGATTTTTCAATCCGCGTCGAATCACCGGTATCATACTCATGATTATTTCAAAGTTGATCCACTTTTAGGTGGTGATGCTGCCTTAAAAGAATTGTTAGCAGCTGCTCATCAGCGAGATATTCGTGTCATTTTAGATGGTGTGTTTAACCATGCCAGCCGCGGATTTTTTCAATTTAACGATATTTTGGAAAATGGCGCTGCTTCCCCGTATGTGGATTGGTTTGATATCCGCGGCTATCCATTAAACCCATATCATGGTGAACCAAATTATCGCTGTTGGTGGAATTTGGCCGCCTTACCTGAATTTAACACCGATAACCCTCAGGTGCGGGATTATATATTCTCTGTGGCACGATATTGGGTAGATATGGGCATTGATGGATGGCGATTGGATGTGCCCTTCTGCATCGAGGATGATGCTTTTTGGCAGCAGTTTCGAGAGATTGTTAAATCTGCAAATCCAAATGCCTACATCACAGGTGAAATCCCGATGGACGCTTCCCGATGGTTAAGTGGTGATCAGTTTGATGGTGTGATGAATTATCTGCTGACGTATGGCGTTTGGTTATATTTTGGTGGGGATGCGGTTAATCAATCTTTGTTCGGTCATTGGTTGTCTCATGCGCCTGATTTGCAGATTAAAAGCGTGGAAGACTTTTCCCATTATATTCAAAAATTACTTACCCTTTATCCCCGGCAGGCTGTGCTGGCCCAGATGAATTTATTAGACAGCCATGATACAGCTCGTTATTTGAGTATTTTGCAGGGACGAAAAGATTTATTTTTGTTATCCGTGTTGTTCCTAATGACATACCCGGGTGCTCCCAGTGTATATTATGGCGATGAGATTGGACTGGATGGGGAAAACGATCCTGATTGTCGAAAGGCTTTTCCGTGGGATTCATCGGCCTGGGATTTGGAAATCCTGGCTTTTTACCAGCAATGTATTTCTATCCGAAAACAACATCCTGCTTTAAGGACGGGGGAATTTACGGTCTTATGGGCAAAGGATGATGTTTTAATTTATCGCTCGAAATCAGATGAGGAAACTGTGATTACAGCGATCAATCGTTCGGATTCTACCCGTAGGGTTGAATTAAAAGTGGATGATGATTTTCAGGATGGCACAGTATTAAACGAATCCTTCCGCAGAAATCTAACCAAAGTAACAAATGGGGTTTTATTAGTAGAATTACCACCGTTTCGTGGTGCTCTATTTTTTAAAGAATAAAAATCTTACTTGGAGGAAATGATGTCAACATCAAAAGAAAACTTAAAAGCGGCATTTGCCGGGGAATCGCAGGCAAATCGAAAATATCTTGCTTTTGCGGAAGCAGCGGATAAAGAAGGTTATGCTCAGGTTGCAAAATTGTTCAGAGCGGCTGCTCATGCTGAAACTGTGCATGCTTTAACCCATTTCAAAACGATGGGCGCCGTGAAAACAACCCTAGAAAACCTCGAAGCCGCGATTGCCGGTGAAAATTATGAAGTTGAAAGTATGTATCCGCAATTTATGAAAGAAGCGGAAGACGAAGGGGATAAACGCGCGTTTTCCAGTTTCCGCAAGGCTTATGAAGTGGAAAAAGTCCATGCTGATTTATACCAGCAGGCACTAGGCTTATTAAAAGAAGGTAAAACGGAAGAGGAAGACTTTGATTATTACGTTTGTCCGGTGTGTGGGCATACGCATCCACGAGAAGCACCGGAAAAATGTCCGGTATGTGGTGTTGCTAAGGAACGATTTGAACGAATCAACTAAAAAGAAAAAATAAAATTAAAAAAGAATAAGCAAGAATAAAATAACTTCGGAAGGCTAAAAAAAAGGAAAAAAGATCCTTTTCGCCTTCCGAAGTTTTGTATAATAGTTTGAGCGGGTAGACAGCACGTAAAAATGATAACCGGGGTTAAGCTTTGGCTTAAGCACGCTTTTTTTACACAATTCGGATATGGGAAGTTATTCTAATTACTTGTCATCCTGGTTTCGCTCGATAAACCGTGTGAAAACATTTCCGAAAATGACATTGATATTAAAAAATCTTTGATTTAAACATCCAATAGAAATTTCAAGTTGATACGGTTTCTTTTGAATCGATACTCCTTGGCCTATAATTTTTCGATAGGTAAGGGTTTAATTAAAAAATGGATGGAGTATTCTGTGGAAAATACGTCTTTAATAAACAAGATCATTATGGTAACGGGAGCAACCTCTGGTATTGGCAAGGTAACAGCTGATGTTTTGATGGGTATGGGGGCAACGGTTATCCTGGTGGGGCGGAACTCGCAAAAATTGACAGGTCTAGTAGCCGAATTAAAACAAAAACATGAAACCAATCAACGTGTTGACTCCATGCTGGCGGATTTATCCTCTCTTTCACAAATCAAAGCCTTAGCGGATACTTTTCACGAACGTTATGACCACCTGGATGTTTTGGTGAATAATGCGGGTGGAATGTTTATGCAGCGGCAAGAAAGCCCGGATGGGATTGAATTAACGTTTGCCCTAAATCACTTAAATTATTTTTACTTGACCAATCTCTTGTTAGATTCTCTTAAAAACAGCCCATCCGCTCGAATTGTAAATGTGGCATCCAAAGCGCATTTTGGCGCTTCGTTGGATTTTGAGGACCTTCAGCTTAAGAAAGGTTACAGTGGATTTAAAGCCTACGGACGATCTAAACTTGCAAACATCTTGTTTACAAAAGAATTAGCCAGGCGTTTAAACGGTACTTCGGTAACTGTAAATGCTTTACACCCCGGTTTTGTGGCAACCAATTTTGGTAAAGGTAATAACGGTTGGTTTTATAAATTGATTATGCCTTTATTTACGCTGGCAGCCATTTCCCCAGAAGAAGGAGCGGAAACTTCTATTTATTTGGCATCTTCACCGGAAGTAGAGGGCAAAAGCGGACTTTATTTTGAACAAAAAAAAGCCGTTACGCCATCTCCTCAGGCTCAAAATATGGAAACAGCAGCGCATTTGTGGAATGTAAGCGCTGAAATGGTAAATCTATAAAATTTACTTGTTTATCCCTGATCTTTTAGGTGTGGATTACCACCAAACACGGAACCATGTTTTTGCGGAAGCAGATTCTTGATCGATGGTTGCGGTTGCTTTGATATTAACCACATCTCGGGGTTCAAAATTACCGATCGATATATTTATTTTTGCAATCCCATCTGCATTGGTGTAAATGGGAGAGGTTTGTTCTTCTGTACCGTCAGGTAATGTCATCACGATTGAAATTTTTGCATTGGATAGGGGTTGTTGGTATTGATCTTTGACGATTACAAAAATTTCTTCACTGCTGTTTGCTGAAACAATTGCCTTAGAAGTAAAAACATCCACCTGAGGAATGCGAGGTGTGTTGAGGATATTATCACCTGTTGGTTGAGGTAAAAAGCCTACAGTCCGTTCATAATAAATGCGGCCCATATCAGCCACAACAACACGTTGTCCTGTACCTCGCTCGGGATGCCATTCTAAAACACCATTTTCAAAAAATTGGGTGAGGTAACCAGCGGCGTTAATTTCCGTATCGGAAATGGGCATACCTAAATAAGTTGCACCATTTTTTGCATCATAAAACTGCAGAAAGGCGTAACACACGGTATAACCGTTTGAAAACAACCGGCAAAGACTGCTATCACCACCGATATCTGCAACTTCATATTCACCAGCTGTGTAGAGATAGGTACCAATGGGAGCAGCGTGTACGAGCCCTGTTGCTTCATCAAAATCAAACCGTGCTTTTTGAAAATATTGCACACGGTGACCCATGCCATCCACAAATTGCCCGGTTATTGGATAACCAAAAAGTTCTAACTCATTGTTCGTGCTGCGATAAAATTCTAAAAATTCACCGCGCACCGTAAAGCCGGTTTCTTCGCAGACCCATTCGGTTGTTGTTTGTGCATATCCCCGACTGGTTGTGCCTGCTAAAACGGGCAACAGAGTTAAACTGAGCAAAACAAAGAAGATTCGACGGATTATTCCCATGATTACTAATTATACATAATCTGGATTCAGAAAACAACCCTAAATAGGTCTGTAATTTTGGACCAATTTGTCTGAATTGAAGTATCCCTTTTGTATTAAATAATTGTGAGAACTTATCTATGAAGAACAGGTCAAATGGCGGTAGATTTTTTTGCTAACTTTGGTTACAGTTAGGTACAATCACTTCTGCTGTTTCTATCGATAAAGTCTGAGGGTTATGTGATCCGCCATTGGTTTTTTCGGCCTATAACAATTACGATAATCGCTTTTTTGTTGGTGTTGGTGTTTATTAATACTACCTTCTATGCTGCTATGCCTTCTGATACCATGGAGCAGGCCGACATTTGGTTGGAACTGCACCAATATCCACAGGCGGAAAAGAGTTTGCGTCTTCTGGCAGATCAAAACCCAAATAACTTGGATGTCCAATTCCTTTATTTGAAATCAGTTTTTTCCTTACAAGAACAAAATATTCCGATAGCGGCTTTGGATGCGCGTTATTCCACTTTGATGGTATCTTCGGTTTCTCATGCAACTGGTTTGTGGGGAAAAGCCTGGATGCAGATTTATCAAAATAATCCCAAAGCAGCCTTACACAATTTTGAACAAATTGAAAAATTTGGATTAAAGTATGTCAATTTGGGCATTGGTCAGGCACAGCTGCAATTAAATCATCTTGATTTGGCAAAAGAAGCTTTTTTGCAGGAGATTAAAACCGGCGGGGATTGGGAACACGCCATCTCTTATTTGTTTTCACTCTACGTAAGCCAGGGTCAAATGATCCAAGCGCAAGACTTATTAAATTCAAAACCTGCTGCCTTTTCTATTGTAAATCAGGATGATTTACGAAAGATGGCTTTTTCTTTGGGTGATTGGCAGCTTTATTTTGACCAATTATTATTTCAACCACTTCATTCCATTCATTTTTTTGCGATTGGCAGTAGTTTGTTCATTGCGTTGATTTGGTTTTTTTATTTTTGGCGCATTGATATTTTTGAACAAGAACCGGTATGGATTAGTCTATTGGTGATGGCTATTGGGGGATTGATGGCGATTTTAACGATCCCTGCGGGGGATGCTTTACAATGGCTTCATCCAATGCGAATAAATGGAATGTTGGTAAATGATTTAATTGTCAGTGTGGGCTATATTGGTTTGTTGGAAGAATTGATGAAATTTGTTCCGGTTTTAATGATCATTGTTTTTACAAATCAAATTAACGAACCCGTCGATGTTTTAATTTATGCCAGTTTATCAGCTTTAGGTTTTGCCACTGTTGAGAATATACTTGTAATCAGCCAGGTAGGGGAACGGATCATGATTGCCAGATTATTAATTGCTACGTTAATGCACCTTGCATCTAGCTCGGTTTTGGCATATGTGTGGGCAATGACACGGTTTGTACGCGGTGGTAATTTGAAAATTGCTTTTTTCATTGGTTGGATAATGGCAGGTGTGGTGCATGGTTTATTTGATTATTTGCTCTTATCTCCCACCTTTCAGTTAACTCTGGCTCCCTTTTTAATGCTGGTATTAACAGTTTGGCTATATGGCATTATGTTAAGAAATAGTCTTAATTTTTCTCCTTTCTTAAATACACAGTCCATTGTTTCGAAACGGTTGATTAATTATGAATGGATTTTAAGTGCGGGTTGGGGTGTACTCTTAATGGGTTATATTTATTTTTATTTTCACTATGCAACTGCTGCGGCAAATGTCTGGATGTTGGGAAATTTGTGGACCAGTTTACCCGTGATATTTGGGATTTTTGCTGCATTAGGAGAATTAAGCCTAAAAAAGGGAGAATTTGTTTTTCCATAAAAAAATACACGCATTTTTTGATGCGTGTATTTTTGTCTAAAATTTTATTTGTATTACAATTTAAACTGCCTGACGATATTACGCAGCTCATCGGCAAGACTGGCAAGGGACTGAGCGGAAGCAGAGACCTCCTGCACCTGAGCAGACATTTCCTCAGCGGAAGCAGAAACCTCTTCCACAGCGGCAGAATTTTCTTCCGAGATGGAAGCGATATTCTCGATAGCCTGAGAAACCTCAAACGAGGAAGCCGTCATCTCTTCGGTAGCAGCGGTGTTCTCTTCAATCACGGCGGAAACGGAATCAACCGCATTCACCAACTC